>NZ_CP170560.1:0-1329580 GCF_042699995.1 Cnuibacter sp. UC19_7 | reverse complement strand
TCGCGGCCAGGCCGAGCGCACCGTAGATGGCGTTGACGTGATTGTCGGCGGAGCGGCTCGCGATGCCGAGCTGCTCGGCGATCGCCATGTTCGTCATCCCGGAGGCGAGCAGCGACAGCACCTCGCGCTGCCGCTCGGTGAGCGACTCGAGCGGGCTGCCGGCACGGGGCTCGCGCACGGAGGCGAGCGCCGGGTCGATCACGGTGCGCCCGGTGCTCGAGGCCTGCAGCGCGGCCACGAGCGATCCGGCCGAGAGCGCCGACGTCTTCGACAGGTAGCTCCATCCGGCGGCGTCGCGTCGGTCGAGCTGCAGCATCCGGTGCAGGGCGTCGACCGCCGAGAGGATCACGACGCCCACCCGGGGGTTCGCCGCCCGGAATGCGGTGCCCACGTCGAACCCGTCACCGTCGCCCAGGTCGAGGTCGACGAGGGCCACGTCGAAGCCGCGCGGGTCGAGGGTCCGGGCATCCTTCGCGCTGGCCGCCGAGCCGACGACCGCGATGCCGGGGGCGGCGTGCAGCAGCCCGACGAGCATCTGCCGGTACAGCGGCTGATCCTCGACGACGACGACACGCACACCTCGGTCGCTCATGCCCTCATCCTCTCACTCGACGCGTGTCGTTCTCCACGCCCGAATGGGTGGTAGTACTCGGATCTGATGCACGGGCTCACGATCTGGGTCAAGATGCCGTCGAGGTGTGCTCCGCCCCGTGAGCCGCCCGCTCCGCGAGAGAGGGGACTCGTGAACCGTCGACTCCTACCCGCTGGCGTTATCGCCGCGGCGGTGCTGCTCATCCCGACCCTGGCGAGCGCGCCGGCGTCGGCCCTCGGCACCGACACAGCGCCGCCACAGAGCGGTGGCGCCGCAGTCGCCGAGCCCGCCGCGCTGCAGCCGCTCGAGCGCTGCCTGGTGCCGACCGCGACGGCAGACCCACCGGTGCAGACCCCGATCGACACCGGGCGGTTCGCCGACGGATCCATCTCGTGCATCCGCCCCGGGAAGACCGCGACCCTCCACCTGGGCGCGGCGGAGGACCCCGCATCGGCCGGGCTGGCGCTGGTCCGCCTCTCGGCAAACATCGTCCTCGCGGTGGAGTCCCGCCGCTCGATCGGCGCCGACGCCGACAGCACAGCGGCCGAGGGGGCACTCGTCTACCGGATCGACGCGTCGGTACCGCAGACCCGCGACGCCGACGCGCTCGCGGCCGCTCCGCTCCAGCCGGGCGACACCTATACCGATGAGACGGGTGTGACGGTCACCGTCGCTGCCGCGGATGCGGCGGGCGACACGATCTCGGTCGACACCAGCGCTCTGGTGCACACCGATACGAAGCGCACCATCGCGTACTACCAGACCTCGCGAGTCGACAACAAGATCACCAACCCCTACATCTCGCCGCTGCCCCTCCTGACCGAGGGCACAGGCACCGACTACGTCATCCTCGGCGCGATCAAGCTCAAGGAAGAGGGCGTCATCCTCAACGATCACACCCCCGACGACCCGTACTACGTGCCGGTGTGGGCCGACCTCGCCGCGATGCAGGCACAGGGTGTGCCCGTCATCGGGATGGTCGGCGGGGATCAGAACCCGTCGTGGCAGACGCTGAGCGACGACTTCGACGTGCAGTACCCGCGGTTGAGGGATCTCATCGTGAAGTACCACCTCGACGGCATCGACCTCGACGTCGAGACGCCGACCGACATCACGGTCGTGGAGGCCGTGATCGACGCATTGCGTGTGGACTTCGGCCCGACGTTCCTCGTCACCCTGTCGCCGGTCGCGGCGGGGATGGCGGGTGAGATCGACCGGCTCTCGAAACTCGACTACAACCGGCTCTACGCCGACCGCGGCGACGACATCGACTGGTTCAACCTGCAGACGTATTGCGGATGGGCGAGCCGACGGAGGAGTTCTTCTCCGAGGTGATCGGATACCAGGCGGAGAGGGGAGGGGTGCCTGCCTCGAAGCTCGTGATGGGGGTCCTCTCGAACCCCATCAACTGCCCCGAGGCCAACGGGTGGATCGGCCTCCGTCCGCTCCTCGAGGAGGTCAGCGAGCTGGCCGCGACACAGGCGGACTTCGGTGGAGTCGCCACGTGGGAGTACTACAACTCCGACCCCGGAGGAACCGCCGCGCCCTGGCGGCTGAACGGGCTGCTGACGGATGCGATGAACGGCATCCTCCCGCCCGAGCCCGGCCCTGAGCCGTCGCCCGCCGCTGGAGGCAGCACGAGCACGAGCACTCTCGCGGCGACCGGCTCGGGATATGATCCCGCACCCGCCGTCCTCCTGGCGCTGCTGATGCTCGCCCTGGGCACGGGCTCAGTCGCGGCGATCACGCGCAGGCGACGCGGGCGCGCCTGAGGCCACACGGCGAAGGGCCCGAGACCACCGTCGTGGTGGCTCGGGCCCTTCGGCGTCGAACGCTCCTGATCAGAGCGGGCGGACGTTCGCGGCCTGCAGGCCCTTGCGGCCGGGCTCGGTGTCGAACTCGACCTGCTGGTTCTCCTCCAGCGTGCGGAAGCCGCTCGTCGCGATCGCGGAGAAGTGCACGAACACGTCGGGCGTGCCGTCGGCCGGGGCGATGAACCCGAAGCCCTTCTCCTGGTTGAACCATTTCACAGTGCCCGTTGCCATGCCGACTCCTTCAAGCGGTCTCTCGACTTCCCAGCCGCGGTGGAGAGCCGAAGCCCAGATGTGAACAACGTAGCAACGCGAGCCCATCCGAGGGAATGCCTCCGGGGCAGAATCTCACCTGCCGTCGGGCTTGTCGTCGACGACCGCCGCGCGAGGCCCTCGGTACTCCGGGTAGGGCGTGCCCCAACGGTTCCAGGCGGCCACGTAGATGGCGAGTCCGACCACCAGCCCGACGATCACCCACAGCACCACGAGGATGTCGACCCACGACCCGATCGGAGGTGATCCGGGGAAGAAGTTGCGCACCGTGATCGTCGCGAAGAGCATCGTGCCCATCCAGCTCGTCAGCGTCGCCTCGACCCGACGTCTGCCGATGTACGCCGAGATCGCGACGAACAGCACGAGGATGGGCATCACCGCGAGCAGCGTGAGCAGCACGAGCCCGAACGTGATGATGCTCCAGTCACGCTTGGCGGAGAGGTCGTAGGTCTGGACGTCGACCTTCGAGCCGTCGAAGTCCGGGTAGATGACGTCACCCTCGGAGAGGCCGATGTTCCACCCGGGAGGCTGCCCGACGAGCCGGAACTGAACGGGGATCGCCTGGGACGGGCCCGCGGCCGTGGGATAGGCCAGGGCGTACACCTCGTCGGTGTCGTACTTGTCGAACGGCCAGTTCTCGACCTTGCCGTCGACGATGACCGAGATCGAGGTCATCGGGATGGGCGCGCCGGCCTTGAGCTGGATGCCGGGCGAGCCGTCGACCGGGTTGATGAGGATCGTGATGTCCTCGGTGACCGTGAACCTGTCCTGGAGGTACTTGTCGGGCAGTGTGTAGACGTCGACATCGGCCGAGACCCGTTCCTTCGACCCGTCCACGTTCTGCGGTGTGAGGTCGAGGACGATCTTGTCGGGATCGGGTGCCGGCAGCTCGGTCGTCTTCGCCGTCCGCCCGTTCGTCGCATAGAGCGTGACGAGGCCGACATAGGTCACGATGATGAGGGCGCCCAGCAGGATCGCCATCCAGAAGCGCGGCGACCGCAGCAGGCCACGGGGTCGTGGTGTGTCGAGTGCCGGCCGCGCCATGGTCAGAGCCTAAGGGATCCGCGCCGGTCCCCTCGCGACGCGCGAACGGGCTCATAGGCGTCGGGATCGACGGAGGAGAGGCGCTCGCGGAAGGTGTGGGCGAAGTCGGGCCAGACGAGCGTCAGCCGGTGGGCGGCCGAGTCGAGGTACCAGCTCTCACAGCCCCCGAGCATCCACACCGTCGAGGCGGCGCGTGCGTCGACCTCGTCGCGGCTCGCGCGCTCCGCCTCGGCGGTGGGCTCGAGGGCATCGGCGTCGCACGCCTCGGTCTCGTCGAGCACGGCGAGCACGTAGTCGATCTGCGCCTCGATCATGGCGATCGCGGAGTTGTGGCCGAGGCTCGCATTGGGTCCGTTCACGACGAACAGCCCCGGGAACCCGTGCACGGTGGTGGAGGCGTACGCCGTCATCCCCTCGGACCAGTGGTCGGCCAGGAGCAGTCCATCGCGCCCGGTGACACGCTGGGCGAAGGGCGGACGGGTGCTGTGGAAGCCGGTGGCGAGCACGAGCACATCGACGTCGCGCTCGCTGCCGTCCTTCGCGCGCACCGTGGATCCGCTCACCGACTCGAGTGCCGCGGGGACCACCGAGACGTGGGGGAGGGTGAGGACGGGGTAGTAGTCGTCCGAGAGCAGCACGCGCTTGCAGCCCACCTCGTAATCGGGGGTCAGCGCGGCCCGGAGCGCGGGGTCGGCGACCGCCGCCTCCAGGTGGCCGAGCGCGGCGGAGCGCAGGCGCTCGCGGTATCCCTCGAGCCCTGGCGCGCCCGCCCGAGCGGCGAAGCCCTCCTCCATGCTCCAGAACAGGCCGTCGCGCAGGCGCCGCAGGGAGTGCGGGTCGGCGGCGAGAGCCGCCTTCTCCTCGTCGCCGAAAGCGCGGTCGCCCCGCGGCATCACGTACGGCGCCGAACGCTGGAACAGCACCACCTCGGCGGCCTGCTCCGCGACCCGCGGCACGATCTGCACCGCGCTCGCACCCGATCCCACGACGCCGACGCGCTTGCCCCGCAGCTCGACATCGTCGCGCCAGCGGGCGGAGTGGAACACCGGCCCGGGGAACGACTCGAGGCCCGGGGTCGAGGGGATGCGCGGCTCCGACAACCGGCCGGCCGCCATGACGAGCGCGCGGGCCTCGAACTCACCCCGCGTCGTCGCGACGAGCCACCGGCCGGCACTCTCGTCCCAGCGGGCCTCGGTCATCTCGGTGTCGAGGCGGATGTGCGGGGCCAGGCCCTCCTCACGCACGCACTCGGCGAGGTAGTCGCGGATCTCGGCGCCGGGCGCGAACGTGCGCGTCCAGTCGGGCTTCAGCCGGAAGGAGAAGGAGTAGAGGTGCGAGGGGATGTCGCACGCGACCCCCGGATACGCGTTGTCCCACCACGTGCCGCCCACGCCCGAGCTGCGCTCGATCACGGCGAACGAGCGCACACCCTGGCGCGCGAGCCGGATCGCCGTGCCGATGCCGGCGAAGCCCGCACCGACGACGAGCACGTCGACGCGGGTCGCGCCGATCATGCGGCCGCCGCCCGGTACGACGTGCCGGCCGGATGCGCGTGCGGATCGGTGAGGAACCGGGTGAGCAGCGCGAGCACCTCGGCGGGGCGCTCGACGAAGACGCCGTGACCCGACTCGACGGAGGCGAGCCGAGCATCCGGGGCCGCGTCGACGAGACGGAGAGCGTCGTCGGGTGCGGCGAGGGCATCGTCGGCGCAGCGGATGACGAGCATGGGTGCGGTGATCGACGCCGCGCGGGCGAGGAGGTCGACGCCGTTCAGCGCGGCGAGCTCGGCCGCCGCCCGGGCGCGGTCGATCACGGGCTCCTGCGCTTCCGGGCGGAGGGCGCGGAAGGGGGCGCTGAGGAAGGGGATGTCGGGGGTGGAGGGCGAGAGCACGGGAGCGATGAGCGTGACGGTCGCAGCGGAGACCGTGGCGGTGCCGCTGGCGAGCCGCAGTGCCAGGGCGGCGCCGGCGCCGTAGCCGACGAGGTGGAGGGGACGCTCCCCTCTCGAGAGCACGTCCTGACCGGGGGCGCCCACGTCGAGGGCATCCACGCCGATCACGCGCTGGGAGCGGCCGAGCATCGGGCCGAGGAAGCCGAAGTCGGCCGCGACCGTGCTGCCGAAGCCGGGGAGGAGCGCCACCGGGTCGCCGTCGGAGCCCCACCTCGTGACCGAGGGCGACGCCATCCGCTCAGGCCGCCTCGGTGCCGACGACACGACCGGCCGGCGCGGCTGCGTCCGAGTAGTCGGTGCGACGCAGCCGCACAGGGCGGCCGAGCTCGGCCGCGAGGCGCGAGACGTCGTCGAGGGTCAGCTGGCGGTGAGCCTCGGCGCCGGCGAGAGGATCGACCACGCCGTCGAGCAGGATGCCACCCAGATCGTCGGCGCCGCCGGCGAGCACACGCTGGGCGGTGGCCGTGCCGAGCTTGGTCCAGGCGGCCTGCACGTGGTCGATCCGACCGGCGAGCAGGAGACGGGCGACAGCGTGGAGGGCACGTTCGTCGTCGGTGCTCGGGCCGGCCGGGACACGTGCCGCGACGGCGGGCAGCGCCTCCCACGGCACGTAGGGCATGGGGATGAACTCGGTGAAGCCGCCCGTCTGCCCCTGGATCGAGGCGAGCAGCCGCAGGTGCTCGACGCGCTGCGCGAGCGTCTCGACGTGTCCGAACACCATGGTCGAGGTCGTGCGCAGACCCGCGCGGTGCGCGGCCGTCACCGAGGCGATCCACTGCTCGACCGTGGTCTCGGCGCCTCCGCTCAGCAGTGAGCGCACGTCGTCGTCGAGGATGCGCGCGCCCGTGCCCGGCATGGTGTCGACCCCGGCGTCGCGCAGCGCCGCGACGGTGTCGTCGAGCGACAGCCCGAGCCGCCGAGAGGCGTCGAGCACCTCGGCGGGGCGGAAGGCGTGCAGATGCAGATCCGGCGCGACCGCCTTGATGCGCCGCGGGATCTCGAGGTACGTCTCGCCGGGGGCGCCTGCCGGCACCGGGCCCTGCAGGCACACCTCGGAGGCACCCAGCGCAACCGCCTCCGCCGCGAGCGACTCGAGGAGGCCGGGGTCGCGTGCCACGGCACCCGTGTCGAGGTTGCGGTTGACGACCACGGAGACGGCGTCGCCGACCGCCGAGCGGCGCACCGCATCCGCCAGGGCGGCGAGCTCGTCGAGCTGCTCGCCACGAGCCGAGAGGAGCGTCACGAACCCGGCGTCGTCGAGCGCAGCGCCCGCCTCGCGCACGGCCTCGAGAGCATCGCGCACCGCGGGGTCGCCCGATGTCGCGGTCGGCGCCGAGGTGCGGGCGGCGGCCGCGGCGACGGTGGGCGAGGGCGTCCAGGGTCGGCCCTCCACGGGCGCCGACTCGTCGGCGAGGCCCGTACCGGGATCGACGAGGGCGTCGACGTGCTCCCACAACCGCGGGTCGATCCACTCGTCGCGGTCGGCCAGGTACTGCGGATGCGCGGTGAGGCGCTCGCGGAGCTCGTACCCGGTCGAGCGGGTGAGGGCGGCGAGGTCCTCGAGGTGCGGCCAGGGCCGCTCGGGGTTCACATGGTCGGGAGTGAGCGGGCTCACACCGCCCCAGTCGTCGATGCCGGCACGCACGAGGAGGTCGAGCTCCTGCTGGTCGGTGAGGTTCGGGGGCGCCTGGATGGTCGCATCCGGCCCCATCACGACACGAGCCACCGCGACGGCGGCGATGTACTCCTGCAGGGCGAGGTCGGCCTCGTTCTGCATCGCCGTGCGCGGCTTGGCGCGGAAGTTCTGCACGATCGTCTCCTGCACGTGCCCGAAGGTCTCGTGCGACCGGCGGATCTCGAACAGCGCCTCGGCGCGCTCCGCATCCGTCTCGCCGATGCCGAGCAGGACACCGGTCGTGAAGGGCACCCGCGAGCGGCCCGCGTCGTCGATCACGCGCAGGCGGAGGGCCGGATCTTTGTCGGGCGACCCGTAGTGCACGCCGCCCTTCTCGGACCACAGGCGGGTGGCCGTGGTCTCGAGCATCATGCCCATCGACGGGGCGACCGGGCGGAGCGTCTGCAGTTCAGCCCACGACATCACGCCGGGGTTCATGTGGGGCAGGAGGCCCGTCTCCTCGAGCACGGCCTGCCCCATGTCGCGCAGGTAGTCGATGGTGGAGGCGTACCCGTGCTCGTCGAGCCAGGCGCGTGCCTGCTTCCACCGGTCCTCAGGGCGGTCGCCGAGCGTGAACAGCGCCTCCTTGCAGCCGAGCGCCGCACCCTCGCGGGCGATGTCGAGGATCTCCTCACGAGAGAGGTACGTGGGCTCGTGGTTGCGAGCCAGACCGCCCGGGGTCTCGACGAAGATGCAGTAGTGGCAGCGATCGCGGCACAGCTTCGTGACCGGGATGAAGACCTTCTTCGAGTAGGTGATCACCCCCGGGGTGCCGCGTCTGGCCAAGCCCTCGTCGCGCATCCGCGAGGCGATCTCGAGCAGCTGGTCGAGGTCGGCGCCGCGGGCGGCGAAGAGCACCGCAGCGTCCTCCTGCGTCACGGCTCCCGAGCGCGCCGCGTCGAGCGCCGATCGCATGCGCGCGGGGGAATGCGCCACAGCCGCAGGGATGTGGGCGAACACGGGGTGGGGCAGGAGCTCGGCCATGACTGGACAAGCCTAATCCCGCGGGGACGGCGCCTCGCCCGTGTGCTCCGTCCAGGTCGGAAGGGCGCCGTGCAGCTAGTCAGCCGCGCATGTAGTGAAGCGTGTCGCTAGCTCGACGCTCGAGACATGCCTCGTCGCGGGTTCAGCCCTCGCCGCGGCGACGCACCTCGACGATGGGCATCTCGTCGATGCCCGACGACAGACGGGCGATCGCCGCCTCGGCGTCGTACGAGGGATCGGGGACGAGGAACGTGTTGATGATGCCGAGATAGGCCATCGCGGCGAGCGACATCTCGGCCTGGCGACCGTCGTTGTCGACCGTGTAGTGCGACTCGACGATGTCGGGGATCGTGGTGCGCGCGATGCCGAGGCCCTCGATGATCGCGGCGGCCGCCAGCACGAACGGGCGGTAGTCGTCGTCGAGGTCGGGACGCAGCATGAAGCCCACCGTGGGCACGATGTTGCGGTAGAAGACCTCCATCGTGTCGAGGAAGGCCAGCTCGCTGTTGCGCAGCTCGGCGACGATGCGCTCGCGGAGCCGCTCGTCGGGGTAGGAGAGCGCGGTGGAGGAGAGCGCGACGTAGGTGCGCCACTGGATGGAGGACGTCACCGTCTCGAAGTTCTGCTCGGCCGCGATGCCGGTCACGTCGAACAGCACACGGCGGCGGCCCTCGGGGGTGCGGAGCTCGTCGGCGCGGAACCCGAGGTACTCCCACGTGGCGACGAGCGACTCCTCGTCGGCGCGGCCGGGCTGCACCTGGTTCGCGACCTCGGTGAGGAGGTCCTCGAAGAACGCCTCCTTCGACTCCCAGATGCGGTAGACGGAGCTGCGGGGGACACCCGCCTCCTTGATGAGGTCGTCCATGAGCAGGTGCTCGAACCCGACGGTCAGGCCGTTGGTGTTGACGAGGTCGATCGCGGTCTGGAGGAGGGTCGAACGCACCTCATCGCGCGACGCCCGTGTCCGCCCGGGACCCGGCTTCGTCCAGCTGTTCTCCGACATCATCACCCACTTCCGACATCATTTTGAGACATAATGTCCCAAGTTGCAATCGCGGGAGTGGCGCTCCTATGCTCGGGTCATCGGCGACCAGCTTATTACGGCGCGTCACCGGGTATCCACGAACGGTGACTCGATGGGGGCTGGATGCTGTACGGCATGTCGCTGACGCCCGCCCACGCACTGCGCAGCAGAGAGAGCGGCGCTCTCTCGTGACGCGCGTCGACCGCTCCGTCCCGAATTCCGCCGTCATCCCGGTCGTGACCTCTTCGACCGCCTTCGACAGCGAGCGCACCGCCCGCCTCGCGACCGGCATCATCGCGATCAACGGGGTCGCCGTGCCGGGCATGGAGGCGGTGTACCGCTCCCACTTCGACTTCCGCCGCCGCGTGTACGTCGACCAGACCGGCCAGCTCGATCCGAGCGACCTGTCCGAGGACGGCACCGACCGCGACCCCGACGACGCCCGGTCGGTCACCTTCGCGGTGCTCGAGAACGCGCCCGACGGCGTGCGCATCGTCGGGGTGGCGCGCACGATCATCAAGGGCGCCGACGGCGTCGACCGTCCGCTCCCGGTCGAGGACTTCTGCCCCGAGCTGTTCGCCGACGACCCGCTGCCCGCAGGCAGCGTCGAGGTGTCGCGCGTGATCGCACGGCACGAGCGCGTCGCGATGCAGGAGCTCATCCAGTGGCACCTCTTCGCGCTCATGTCGGCCTACTTCTCGGGCCACGACGTGGGGCGCACGTTCGCGATCATCGAGCCGTGGCTCGAGCGCCTGCTTGCGGGCGTGCTGGCGATCAGCCGCATCGGCGAGCCGCGCTACATCGAGCACTACCTCGACTACAACCTGCCCGTGGAGTTCGACCTGGCCGGCTCCGCCGAACGCATCACCGAGCGCAACGCGACCATCCTCCAGCAGCTCATGGACGCAGACGGCGCACTGGAGTACTTCGGTCGCGTCTCCCGCTCGGAAGGCTGATCGGGGCGACATGAGGTCGACCTCCTCACCGGAGTTCTCGCGCAACTACGGATTCTGGAGCGAGGTCGAGCAGCAGGCCATCCTCGGCGCCCGTGTCGCGATCGCCGGCGTGGGCGGAGTGGGGTTCCAGCTCGGGACGAAGCTGGCCCGGATGGGCGTGAGCAGCTTCGCGATCGCCGACCCCGAGGTCTTCGAGCCGCAGAACGCGAACCGGGTGCCCGGCGCATCCGCTTCGACCTACGGGCGCATGAAGGCGGAGGTGTTCCGCGAGCAGGTGCGCGACATCAACCCCCGCGCCGTCGTCCACGTCTACCGGGAGGGCGTCACGGTCGACAACGTCGCCGAGTTCCTGGAGGGCGCGACGCTCGTCTTCGACGAGTCGGAGTCGACCCAGCCCGAGATCGGCGTCGGGCTGGCCCGGGAGGCCCGCCGGCTCGGCATCCCGGACGTGCTCGTGGTCAACGTGGGGTTCGCCGCCACCGTCACGTCGTTCCTACCCCGGTCGCGCTGGACCTTCGAGCGCTTCCTCGGGCTCTCCGAGACCGCGCCGCTCGACGAGATCGCCGGCGCGACGCTCGACTACACACGCTTCCTGCCGTACATCCCGCCCTACAGCGACCTGCGCGCGCTCGTCACGCTCACCACCGACGCCCCCGACGGCTCGTCGGCCTCGCTGCCGTCGATCTCACCCGGGGTCGACCTCGCCAGTGCGCTCGGCTCGACGCAGGCGTTCCTGCACATCCTGTCGGCGGCCGGACTCGGCTCCCGGCGACGCCGACCCGTCGAGGCCCCGGCCGTGGCGTACCTCGACGCCTACACGATGAAGGCGCGCATCATCAGGCTCGGCCGCGGCACGCACCGTCGGCACCTCATCGCCGCCTACGCCCGGCAGCGGCTGGGGCTCAACCCGGGGGTGAGCTACTCGCACGCCGAGATCGCGGCCAGGCACGACGACGACCGCGAGGCCGGCGGGCGCTGAGGCTCGCGAGCCGCGTCAGGCCGAGATGCGCGGGATAGGCCCCGTGGCGTCGATCGGTGTGTAGTGCTCGGCCGCCTCCTCGGGCGAGCCGTACGGCCCGACCCACGCGAACCTGTCATGTCGGCGGGAGTGCTTCAGGTGCCACCCGTCTCGAAGCCGGTACGCCGTGCCCACCGGCATGTCCCTGTCGACATCGGCACCCTCCTCGAAGAGGTGAGCCACCGTGTCGGATGCCCGAACTACCACGATCCCCATCACAGGACCGAGATTACCTCGCCTCCCCGTCGAAGTGTGTTACGGGCAGGAAAAATGTCGGGTGACGAGGGACTCAGGCGGCATCCGTGTACTCTGTGTGGCACGGGGCGCGTCAACACCGGAACCGCTCGTGGCCGTCAGGGTAACGGCATCACACAGTGGCGACGTGGGGCGTCCTTGCGGGATGAGAGTATCGGGTCCTCTCATCCCGCTAAACACTTAAGGAGACCGTGCGTGGAGATCCTCCGTGTGCACCACATCGCGATCATCGCGACCGACTACGAGCGCTCGAAGGCCTTCTACCTCGATGTGCTCGGCTGCGAGCTCATCGTCGAGCACCACAGGGTCGAGCGCGACTCCTGGAAGGGCGACCTCGCCCTGAACGGCGAGTACCTCATCGAGCTGTTCTCGTTCCCCGACCCGCCCCAGCGGCGGTCGTGGCCCGAGTCGACGGGCCTACGTCATCTCGCCTTCGCGGTGCCGTCGGTGGAGAGTGCGCGCGCCGAGCTGCAGGCGAAGGGCGTCCGCTGCGAGGAGATCCGCATCGACCCCTACACCGAGAAGCGCATGATGTTCTTCTTCGACCCCGACGACCAGCCGCTCGAGATCTACGAGGTCTGATCCGCGCCGCGCGCCCTGCTTGCCGCATATTCGAATCTGTGTTCGAATGTCGACATGAGATGGGATGCGCAGCAGCTCACGACCGACGCGCCCTCGGCCCTGCCGGGACTGGCGAGGCTCAACCAGCTCGTGCGATCGGTGACCACCCCCGAGTTCGCCGGGGTCACCTTCCACGAGGTGCTGGCGAAGAGTGCGCTCAACCACGTCTCGGGCGCGAGCAACGCGATGCCCAACGCCTGGACCATCAACCCCTACCGTGGCTGCTCCCACGCGTGCGTCTACTGCTTCGCCCGCCCCACCCACGACTACCTCGAGCTCGGAGCCGGTGACGGCTTCGACCGCGAGATCGTGGTCAAGGTGAACGTCGCCGAGGTGCTCGCCGCCGAGCTCAAGCGTCCGCGCTGGGCGAAGGCCACCGCGGAGGCCGGGGGAGTGCCCGCGGTCGCACTCGGCACCAACACCGACCCGTATCAGCGGGCGGAGGGGCGGTACTCGCTCATGCCGGGCATCCTCCATGAGCTCACCTCGGCGCGGGTGCCGTTCTCCATCCTGACGAAGGGGTCGCTGCTGCGTCGCGACCTCGACCTGATCGCCGCCGCGGCCGAGGAGGTGCCGGTGAGCCTGGCGATGTCGATCGCGGTCTACGACGACGAGCTCCAGGCCTCGGTCGAGCCCGGCACGCCCTCGACGAAGGCCCGCCTCGCGACGGTGAGGGCCATCCGCGAGAAGGGCATGCCGTGCCAGGTCTTCCTCATGCCGATCCTGCCGTTGCTCACCGATGGTGTCGACCACCTCGACCACGCTCTCGGCATGGTGGCCGACTCGGGCGCGACCTCGGTGGTGTGGACGCCGCTGCACCTCAAGCCCGGGGTGAAGCAGTGGTACCTGGCGTGGCTCGGCCGCGAGCATCCAGAGCTCATGCCCGCCTATGCGCGGCTCTACTCGCGGGGCGCCTACGCGCCGGCCGAGTACCGCCGGTGGTTGGAGGAGCGGATGCGGCCGCTGCTGCGCAAGCACCGGCTCGCCCGCGGATCGGAGGCCACCGGCACGGGAGGTCCGGTCGTCGCTCGCGGCTCGGGCGACCTGCGTGTGCCCGTGACAGGACGGCGTGCGGGGTCGGGGCCAGCGTTCCCGCCCGCGTCGGCGGTCGATCAACAGCTCGCGCTGTTCTGAGCCCGCCACGCTCAGGATCTCTCGCCGCACCTAGGATCTCTTAGGTGGCGAAACTCTACTTCCGGTTCGGGGCGATGAACAGCGGCAAGAGCACCGCTCTGCTGCAGGCCGCATTCAACTACGAGGAGCGTGGCCAGCACGTCCTGCTCACGAAGCCCGCGGTCGACACCAAGGGCGACACGCTCATCGTGTCGCGCCTCGGCGTCACCCGCGAGGTCGACTTCGTGATCGGCCCCGACACCGACGTCCGCGAGGAGTTCGGGCGGCGGCGCGACGAGGAGGTCGCCGTGACCGGGGTCGACGTCAGCTGCCTGCTCGTCGACGAGGCGCAGTTCCTCACCTCCGAGCAGGTCGACGACCTGCTGCGCATCGCCATCATGGATGCGGTGCCGGTGCTGGCCTACGGCATCCGCAACGACTTCCAGACCAACGGATTCCCCGGCAGCATCAGGCTGCTCGAGATCGCGCACAGCCTCGAGGAGCTCAAGACCATCTGCCGGTGCGGTCGCAAGGCGATCTTCAACGCCCGCAAGATCGGCGAGTCCTTCGTGTTCGACGGCGACCAGGTCGCCATCGACGGCGAGGACGTGACGTACGAGTCGCTGTGCGGCCAGTGCTACCTCGAGGAGTCGCACGGGCGCCTCGCCCGCTGAGTCTGTTAGCCTCGCGCTACCGACCCGGCTCCGCGCCGCCGATCACGCCCTGGGGGAACAACGATGTCTCACCACCGCCGTCCCGCACTGCGTCTCGCTGCCGCCGCGACACTCGTGCTCGCTGCCTCCGCGGGGCTCGCTGCGTGTTCGTCCTCGTCGGGCTCCTCTCCTGCGCCGTCGCCGAGCTCCAGCTCCAGCTCCTCGCCGAGCCCGAGCCCGAGCGCGACGAGCGGTGTGGTCGCCCCCATCATCGTGGCGGTGGCCGACGTCGACGGCACCACGGTGACGGTGCCACTCGGGAACGCGCTCGTGCTCACCTCCGACACCGAGCCGCTCGGCGACTGGACCGCTCAGGTGTCCGATCCCGCGGTGCTGCGCTTCGAGCCGGGGTCCACCTCGGGGAGCGCGCAGTTCAATCCCGGCTTCGAGTCCCTCTCGGCGGGCACGACCGACGTGACGATGAGCAACTCGTCGACCGGGACATCCGTCTCATTCACCGTCGACGTCACCGAGTGAGGGTCCGGTTCGGGGGCGCGGACCCCGGGAACGAGAGAAGCCGGCCAGCTGTGCGCTGACCGGCTTCGCCTGTCGGGGTGGCGGGATTCGAACCCACGGCCTCCTCGTCCCGAACGAGGCGCGCTACCAAGCTGCGCCACACCCCGAAGGATTCAGCGCTGTCGCGCCGAGGCCTCATCAAGAATAGCCGATAAATCGGCGCCCGCACGCCACCTCATGCGGAGGCGGCGGTGAGGGTGATCAGCGACGCCTCCGGACGGCAGGCGAAGCGGAACGGGGCGTAGATCGACGTCCCCAATCCGGCGGAGACGTTGAGGTCGGCGCTGCGCCCCCCGTGCGACCAGGTGCTGAGCCCCTTGACCTGTCGGCGCGGGATGTCGCAGTTGGTGACGAGGGCGCCGAACCCCGGCACGCAGACCTGCCCGCCGTGGGTGTGACCGGCGAAGATCGCCGCGGATCCGAGGTCGACGAACGAGTTCAGCACTCGCTGGTACGGGGCGTGTGCGACACCGACCAGGACGCCGTCTCCGACGGGGGAGTCGCGGCGCACCTGTTCGAGAGCGGTGGTCGCCTCGTCGAGCCGGTCGTAGTGGCGGTGCGGATCGTCGACGCCGGCGAAGTCGAGCACGGTGCCGTTGATCGTGAGCCGACCGGCGCGGTTGTCGAGGTCGAGCCATCCGAACGACTCGAACGCCTCGGTGAGAGATCGGGTGTCGAGCACCTCGACCGAGCCGTGCTGCTTCGACGGGCCGGTGAAATAGCGCATGGGGTTCTTGAACGACGGACCGAAGTAGTCGTTCGAGCCGTGGACGAAGACACCGGGGATGCCGCGGAACACCTCGAGGGCGTGACGGACGGCGGGGATAGCGTCGCGGTGCCCGAGGTTGTCGCCCGTGTCGATCACGAGGTCGGGCTCGAACCGGGCGAGCTCGCGGATCCACTCCTGCTTGTCGCGCTGCCACGGCGCCATGTGGAGGTCGGAGAGGTGCAGCACCCGGATGGGCGGGGCGCCGGCCGGCAGCACGGGCATCGTCCCGCGACGGAGGGTGTAGAGCTTGCGCTCGACGAGGGTGCCGTAGGCGAAGGCGCCCGCGCCGGCGGCCGCGACCACCCCGAGGGCGGCCGCGGCCGAACGGGCCGTCATCGACCGGGTATGGAGGCGCCGACCGTCAGCGCCACCGCGGTACCGCGTGGCACCTCGGAGTCTCCGGCCGGGTTCTGCGCCGAGACCAGACCCTGCTGGTTGTTGGCCGGGATGCCCGTGGGTGTCAGACCCGCTGCGATCAACTGGGCCGCCGCATCCGATGCCTTGAGGCCCACCACGCTGGGCACCTTCACGAGCGTGCCGTTCGAGGTGTTCACCGTGATCGTGGAGCCGCGAGACGCGCTGCCCGTGGGGTTCGTCGAGACGACGGTGCCCGCGGGGGCCGACGAGTCGACCGGACCGCCGTCCTGCATCTCGAAGCCGGCGCCGGCGAGGGCGGCCTTGGCCGCATCGATGGTCATGCCGACGACGTTCGGGATCGCGACCTGGACGCCGTTGAGCAGCGTGGAGTCCGGGCTCGGGAAGTTGTCGCCGCCGTACTTGCCGTCGGCTGCGGTCATGTACTGCTTCCAGATGTAGTGGCGCAGGTTACCGCCGCTGTTGCCCTGGATCGTCGAGTTGCGGATGGAGACGGTGCCGACGACGTTGCCCACCCAGACCGCGGTGGCCAGGGTCGAGCTGCCGCCGACGAACCAGGTGTCCTTCTCGGAGTCGGTGGTTCCCGTCTTGCCGAAGTGGGGGATGCCGTCACGAGGGTTCGAGGCGGTCGCCGTTCCGTTGTTGATGACGCCCTGGAGCGCGTAGAGCATCGTCGCGGCGACCTTGGGCTCGACCGCCTGCTTGCACTCCGACTTGGGCACGTCGATGCCGTTGCCCTGAGCGTCGGTGATGCTGTCGATGGCGATCGGCGAGCAGTACACGCCGTTGTTGGCGACGCCCGCGAAGGCGGCGGCCATGGTGAGCGGCGCGATCTCGTTCGTTCCGAGGATGTCCGAGATGTTCATGGTCAGCGGGTTGCCGTCGGCGCGGTGCACCCCGAAGGCCTCCGCGGTGTTCTTGATCTCGCACTGGTCGAGCTTCTGAGCCATGGCGATGAACGCATTGTTCACGGACTGCGCCGTGGCCTGCATCACGGTCACGTTTCCGGGGCTGGCTCCGCCGTCGTTCGCGGGGGAGTAGGGGCCGCCGTATCCGTCGCCACAGGAATTGCGGAACGTCGCCATGTTGAAGGTCTGCTTGTTGCCGTTCACGACGTCGTTCAGCGAATGGCCCGTCTTCAGCCAATCGGCGAGCGTGAATATCTTGTACGTCGAACCGACCTGGAAGCCGGTGGATCCGCCGTAGTCGAAGTCGGTGCTGTAGTTGACCGCACTCGCGTTGGGCGTCACCGCGAGGACGTCGGGATCCGCCGAGTAGTCCTTGTTCTGCGCCATCGCGAGGACCTTGCCCGTCCCGGGCTGCACGGTCACGAGGGACGAGCCCAGATCGAAGCTCCAGGTCTTCGGGACGTAGGCGTCGGTCGCCGCGACCGCCTGCGCCTGCAGGTCGGTGTCGAGCGTCGTGTAGACCTGGTAGCCGCCGCGCTTGAAGTTCTCCCAGCGGGTGTCCTGATCGGCGCCGAAGGCGGGGTCGTTCTGGATGATGTGCGTGACGTAGTCGCAGAAGAAGCCCGCGCCGATGCCGTTGGCTGTCGAGCAGCCGGTGGACGGGGGTGTGATGACGGGCGTGACCGGGGTGGCGATCGCCTCGTCGTACTGGGCCTGCGTGACCTTGTGCTCGCGCAGCATCGACGCGAGGACGTCCTTGTCGCGACGGGCCTGGTTGGCCGCGATGTTGTCGGGGTCGTCGATGCGGAGACCGTTGGGCTCGTTGACGATCGCGACGAGGCTCGCGGCCTGCGCGAGCGTGAGGTCTGCGGCGTTGACGCCGTAGTAGTACCTCGCCGCCGACTGGATGCCGTAGACACGACCGCCGAAGGAGGCGATGTTGAGGTAGCCCGCGAGGATCTGGTCCTTCGTGAACTCCTTCTCCAGGCCGATCGCGAGCTTCATCTCCTTGAGCTTGCGGTCGATGGAGGTCTGCGTGGCCTCTTCGTACGCCTTGTCGCGCTGCGTCGGGTCGGTGATGGCATCGGCGCGCTGCACGAGGATGTTCTTCACGTACTGCATCGAGATGGTCGACGCACCCGACTCCACGCCGCCCGAGGCGGCGTTGCCGACGGCGGCACGGAGCGTGGACGCGATGTCGACGCCGCCGTGCTGGTAGAAGCGAGGATCCTCGGTGGCGACCACCGCGTCCTTCACGTACTGCGAGATCTGGTCCCAGCCCACCTCTTCGCGGTCCTGGTCGAAGACCGACGCGAGCAGCACGGGGTTGCCGGCGCTGTCCTTCGCGAAGATGTTCGTCTTCTCGGCCAGCTGATCCGGCTTGATGTAGCTCGGGAGGTTCTCGAACATCCCGATGGAGTTGTTCGCGGCGATGCCGGTGACGGCGAGCGCGGGCGTGACCATGGCGGTGACCAGGACGCCGGCGATGACGCTCATCCCAACGATCCCCAGGACTGCACCGATCACGCCGCCGGCCGAGGCTTTCGGGGCAGACATGATGAGTAGGGTAAACGACGAAGCTGTTAAACAAGCGATGAGGAGAGACGTTCGTGCCTGCTTGGGAGTATGTGACGACGCCGCTGATGATCCACAACACCGCCGCCATCCTCAACACCTGGGGTTCGGACGGGTGGGAGCTGGTGCAGGTGGTGACCGGCCCCGAGGGCGGGCTCGTCGCCTACTTCAAGCGCCCGGTCGCGTCGTCGAGCTCGGAGGCGTGAGCGTGTCGGTCGACCAGCGCCTCGTCGAGCTCGGTGTCGAGCTGCCCGCCGTCCCCGCACCCGCGGGGGCCTACGTTCCCGCCGTGGTCACTGGCAACCTCGTCTTCACCGCCGGTCAGCTGCCTTTCGTGGGTGGCGTGCTGCCCGCGACGGGCAAGGTGGGGGAGGGTGACGGACTCGTCGGTCCGACCGAGGCGAAGGCCCTCGCCGCGACGGCCGCGCTCAACGCGCTCGCCGCGATCGAGGCCGAGATCGGCTCGCTCGACCGGGTGACGCGCGTGGTGAAGGTGAACGGCTTCGTCGCCTCAGACCCGTCGTTCGTCGGGCAACCCGGGGTCATCAACGGCGCGAGCGAGTTCCTGCACGACGTGTTCGGCGAGATCGGGATCCACGCGCGCGCGGCCGTCGGCGTCGCCGTGCTGCCCCTCGACTCGCCCGTCGAGGTCGAGCTCGTCGTCGAGTTCTCCTAGCTTCTGCTGGGGTCGGCCGGGTCAGCGCGACTGGCACGCCGGGCAGTACTGGCCTGAGCCCTTCGTCCCGGGGATGTCGGCCACGACACCGTCGCCCCCGGGACACGGCTCGCCCGTTCTGCCGTGCACGCGCATCCGGGCCGCCTTCTCGGCCTTCTGACGGTCGATGGGGACCCCGACGCACGCAGCGAATGCGTCGGCGAGAACCTGATGCGTCGCAGCGAACAGGCGCACGCGCTCGTCGTCCGTGAGGTCGGCCGCGTGCATCAGCGGGTCGAGGCGGGCGGCGAACAGGATCTCGTCGGAGTAGGCCCCGCCGATTCCCGCGAGCGACTCCTGCTCCTGCAGCAGGGCGCGCAGCTGCTTGCGGCGGCCGATCAGCACCGAGTCGAGGTCGGCCTGGGAGAAGTCGGGACCGCTGGGGTCGGGGCCGAGGTTGGCGATCGACGACACGTCGGCGGGGTCGTCGACCACCGAGAGCCCGAGCGACAGCCAGGCGCCGGCGTCGGTCACGGCGAGCTCCCGGCCGGAGTCGAAGCGGAGGCGCGCGAGGGCGGGAGGGCCGTCGGCGGCCTCTGCCGCCTGGGCGGGTGCCCACGTCGCCCAGCCTGCGCGGCCGAACGAGATGACGAGATCGGCACCCGTCGTGTCGAGCGACAGGTGCTTTCCGAAGCGTCGCACCCCCGTGACCGTCTCGCCGAGGAGCTCCTCGAGCGGACGCGCCTGGGTCTTCAGCGCTCGGAACTCGATCAGCTCGACGCCGTCGATCCGCGCGCCGACGGCGTGGTCGCGGAGGAATCCCGCGAGGGCGTCGACCTCAGGCGATTCAGGCACATCCTCATCCTGCCCCAGCGCGGCGGAGCCATGGCCGGATCAGCCGAAGACGCCCTGCACGATCTCCGACAGGAACGCCCGCCCGTTGCGGTTCGACGTGGAGAGGTAAATCCACACGGTGTCGCGCGCGACGATCGCCTCCTCGGTGTCGGGGCCTGAGCCCGGCAGCACGCAGTAGGTCGCCCCGAAGTCGTCGGAGGCCTGGCACGAGTAGCCCTGGGCGGGGAGGGAGGCCACGGCCGAGGTCACGGCACCGGCGTCGGCGGTGCTGATGAGCAGCAGCATGCCGGTGCTGTCGCCGACGATCCAGTCGCAGCCGAGCGCGAGGGTGGCCCCCGCGGGCGCCGGACGGGTGAAGCCCTGGCCGTCCGACTGCAGTCTCATGTCGCCCACGGCTGCCTGGCGGGTCGCCGCCGAGCCGAGCGAGCCGCAGTCGGTGGGGAGGGTGACGGGGGTCGGGGCGGGAGCGGGCTCGGGTGACGGTGACGGTGAGGGCGTCTGCGTGGGTGTGGGGGAAGCCGTCGGGGTCGCCGTGGAGGCGGTGGGCGACGGCGTCGCCCCGCCGCCGCTCGGCGCGCACCCCGTGAGCACGGCTCCCGCGATCGCGAGGACCATCGCGGTGGACAGTGCAGTACGTCGTCGGCTCATCGTCTCTCCCAGAGTCTCGTGACGCCGATGGTAGGTTCTCGCCGCCTCTGTCCGCCGCCCCCCGTTCGTCCGTGAGGCGGTCGAGCCGGGGCTGCCGATGTGACGGATGAGGGCACTGTGACGGGCGGACTGTCGTGTGTCTATGGTTACGCTGAGAAATGACCGCGCCGGTTTGCGCGCCGCATCGCGCCGAGTAAACTCCAAGTACCAAACCTCGCGTTTGGATGCAGCGCAGTAGTGATTCCCCCCCAATCCAGCGTTGCTGCGGCGGCACCCTTTCCCCCAATGGGTGCCGCCCCTTTACGTTAAGCGGCTCGGGAGGCCGCGAGCAGCGCGGCTCGTCTCCTCCACAGGCAGCCTGACTCGCTGATCGCTCCACAGATTCCGCCTGAGCGGCCCGCGGACCTGCCGGCGTTCCTAACGTCGAGGCATGCCCAGCCCCACCACCTCTCTCGTCCCGGTCGATCCACCCGCGGAGGCCGACGCCGTCCCGTCTCCGGCGCTCCGGGCCGCCCTCCGACCGCTCGAGCGACAGCTGGCCGATCCGGCGGTCACCGACATCCTCGTCAACGGTCACCGCAGCCTCTGGGTCGACCGCGGAGCCGGCCTCGAGCCCGAGGAGTGGGACTGCCCCGACGAACGCAGACTCCGCGAGTGGGCGACCCACCTCGTCTCGCTCGGCGGTCGCCACGTCGACGAGGCGACCCCCTGCGTCGACGTGCGGCTCGGCGAGCTGCGCGTGCACGTCGTGCTGCCGCCCGTGGCGGGGGAGCAGACCCACGTCTCCATCCGGGTGGCGCGAACACGGGTGCTCGACCTCGACGAGCTCGATGCGGCGGGGATGCTCGCGGGCCACCGCGCGCGACTCGAGGAGGCCGTGCGCGCGCGGTCGGGACTGCTGATCACCGGCGCAGCGGGTTCGGGCAAGACCACCCTGCTCGCCGCGCTGCTGTCGCGGTGTGCGATCGACGAGCGGATCGTCGTGGTGGAAGACGTACGGGAGCTCCGGATCCCGCATCCCCACGTCGTCGCCCTGGAAGCGCGTCAGCCGAACCTCGAGGGGGCGGGTGGCATCAGCATGGCCGAGCTCGTGCGCCAGTCGCTCCGGATGCGACCCGACCGCCTCGTGGTCGGGGAGTGCCGCGGGGCCGAGATCCGCGACCTGCTCACGGCCCTCAACACCGGGCACGAGGGCGGTGCGGGCACGCTGCACGCCAACGCCCTCGACGACGTCCCCGCCCGGCTGGAGGCCATGGCCGCGCTCGCGGGACTCGAACCGCGTGCCCTGGCCCGGCAGGCCGTGAGCGCCTTCGACCTCGTGGTGCACCTCGAGCGTCGAGGCGGCTCGCGGAGGATCGCCGACGTCGGACGACTGGTGCTCGGCGATCACGGCACGCTCACCGCACGGGTCGAGCGGGCGCGATCGTGAACTCGCGCGGTCGGGTGACGCTGGTGCCTGCTCGGAGCAGTCGGCGGCCCGAGGACGACGATGTGGCTTCGGTGCTCGAGCGGCTCGCCGCCCTCGTGGGCGCCGGTGTCGCGCCGGTGCGGGCGTGGACTCACGTCGCCGAGGCGATCGACCCGGCCGTCCCGCCGGATGCCGGGTCGTCGGCGTCTCCCGGTGGATCGCGACGCCGTGCGGGGCCGACGGCCGATGTCGTGCGGATCGTCGCGGAGAAGGTGGCGCTCGGCACACCCGTCCCCGAGGCGCTGCGTGCCGCCTCGACCGGACGAGCTTGGCGTGTGACCGGGGCGGCGTGGGCGGTGGCCGCGGAGGCGGGCGCCCCGATGGCGCCGTTCCTGTCGGCCCTGGCGGCGTCGCTCAGCACCTCGGCGCGCACCCACCGTGAGATCGAGTCGAGTCTCGCCGGGCCCGTCGCGACGACGCGGCTCGTCACCGCGCTGCCGATCGTCGCGGCCCTCGGCGGAGCGATGTCGGGGCTCGGTACGCTCTCCGCCCTGGTCACCCCCGCGGGCCTCACCTGCGTCGCCGCCGCGATCCTGCTGCTCGTCGTCGCCCACCGCTGGAGCGCCGCCCTCGTCCGTCGGGCCCGTCGCGACGACGCCGAGGCGGGTCTCGCACTCGACCTCATCGCGATCGGCCTCGCCGGTGGCGGATCGACCACGAGGGCCCGGCGACTCGCCCGCGAGGGCTGCGAGTGGTTCGAGCTCGAGTTCGCCGACGCCTCGGCCCTGGCCCTGCTCGAGCTGGCGAGGGTCTCCGGCGCACCGCCGGCCGACCTGCTGCGCTACGAGGCTCGCCGCATCCGCGCCGACGCCGCGGCGGCGGCGGCCCGGAGGGCGGCCGCGCTCGGCACGTGGCTCATGCTGCCGCTCGGGCTCTGCACCCTCCCCGCGTTCCTCCTGCTCGCCGTGGCGCCGGTGCTGCTGGCCCTCCTCGCGTCGACCACGTCGTGAATGGCTCAGGTCGCCTTCGTCTACGCCTCCACCCCGATCCAGTCCCCGAAAGGAACCTCATGACTTCGACATCTCACTCCCTGGACCACGGACTCCGGCACGACGGAGATATTCGAGTGGCGCGGATGCGGTCCGCGCTCGCGGACGAATCGGGCGCGGCGACCGCCGAGTACGCGATCGCGACGCTCGCCGCCGTCGGGTTGGCTGGGCTCCTCGTCACCATCCTGCGAGGCGACGAGGTGCGCGGGATGCTCGCCGAGCTGGTGCGCCGTGCGCTCAGCGTCTGACAGCGGGCCGGGCGGCGAGCGCGGGCTCGGCGGCGAGCGCGGCTCCGCGACGGCCGAGTTCGCGGTGGTGCTCCCCGCCGTGCTCCTGCTCGCGGTCCTCCTGGTGACGGTCGCGAGGGCGGCGCTCCTGCCGGTCGCGCTCGCCGACGCAGCGGCCGACGCCGCGCGCCTGGCGGGCCGAGGTGAGGCCGGGGCCGCCGTGGCCCGGGCGGCTTCCGCCGCGCCCGGAGCCACGATGTCCACGGCGAAGGAGGGTGCTCTCCTGTGCGTCGAGGTGCGCGCACCCGTGGTGGTCGCCGGGCTCGGTCGGATCGGCGAGTCGTCGGGGCGTGGCTGCGCGCTCGACGACTCCGAGGCGACGGGAGACACGCCGTGATGCCGCGCCGACCCGATCCCGGCGTGCGGCGCAGAGGCAGCGTCCGCGACGACCGGGGGAGCGGGGCGGTGCTGGGCGTGGCGATCCTGGTGCTCGTCGCGGCGCTGGTCCTCGCGGCGCTTCCGATCGGGCGCATCCTCGCCGCGCGGCAGACGCTCGCGGGTGCCGCAGACGCGGCCGCGCTCGCCGGCGCCGACATCGCCTCGGGCCGGATGCCCGGCGTGCCCTGCGAAGCGGCCGCGGCGATCGCGAGCCGACTGGGGGCGGCCCTCGACGAGTGCGTGCTCGAGGGCCTCGTCATCCGGGTCGAGGTGTCGTCGGCAGCGAGCGGACTGCCCCTCGGGGCATCGGCGCACGCCGGACCGCCTCCCCGATCGGATGCGCGGGGATCAGCCCAACACGGCCTCCACGTAGCGGTAGTCGACCGCGCTGGGACGGTCCGACTCGGCGTACTCGATGCCGCTGGAGCGGCGGTACAGGTACCTCTTGTCGCCCGCGGTGTCGGCGGGCACGCTGAGGCGGGCCTGGGGCTCTCCGTCCGACGCGAAGTCGGTGCGGATGGTCTTGCCCTCGAGCGGGCCGTCGGTGAACTTGGCGGTGTACGATCCGGCTGCTGACATCGTCGTTCAGCTCCTCTCCGTTGAAGGGCTCCGCGCCTGCGCGGCGCTCGGCGCCACACCCATTGTGCCCCTCGCCGACGGTCCCCGTCAGGGGCGACGGCGACATCCATCCGGACCCTCGGGTTCATCCTCGGCGAACATGGCCGAAGACCCCGGAGAGGCATCCACCCGGCATTCACTGTGTATCGTGTGCCTGGTCGCATATATAAGGAGAAACACGTGCCATCGCGCAAGCTCGTGATCGTCGAGTCGCCCACGAAGGTGAAGTCCATCGCCCAGTACCTGGGTGACGGCTTCGACGTTCTGGCCTCGGTGGGGCACATCCGCGATCTCATCGAGCCGAAGAACCTCCCCGCCGAACTCAAGAAGGGTTCGCTCGGGAAGTTCTCCGTCGACGTCGAGAACGGCTTCGAGCCCTACTACGTCGTCAGCGACGCGAAGAAGAAGACCGTCTCCGAGTTGAAGAAGGCCCTGGCGGGCGCCGACGAGCTCTACCTCGCCACTGATGAGGACCGCGAGGGCGAGGCCATCGCGTGGCACCTGCTCCAGGTGCTGAAGCCCAAGGTGCCGGTCAAGCGCATGGTGTTCCACGAGATCACCCGCGAGGCCATCGAGGCCGCGCGCGACAACACCCGGCAGATCGACGACGCGCTCGTCGACGCCCAGGAGACCCGGCGCATCCTCGACCGCCTCTACGGCTACGAGGTGTCGCCCGTGCTCTGGCGCAAGGTCGGCCCCGGGCTCTCCGCCGGCCGCGTGCAGTCGGCGGCGACGCGGCTCGTGGTCGATCGAGAGCGCGAGCGTCTCGCCTTCACCTCGGCGAACTACTGGGACCTCACCGCCGTCCTGGCCGCCGCCGACACCGCTGCGGCCGACACCGACTCCTTCCAGGCGCGGATCTCGCGCCTCAACGGCGAGCGGGTCGCCAGCGGTCGCGACTTCGACGAGTCGGGAAGGCTCAAGGGCAAGGCGGTCCTGCTCAGCGAGGCCGCCGCTCTCGCTCTGAAGGATGCGCTGAAGGCTCCCGGCGTCGGCATCACCGTCTCGTCGGTCGAGTCGAAGCCCTACACGCGCCGACCGGCCGCGCCGTTCACCACCTCCACTCTCCAGCAGGAGGCGGCCCGCAAGCTCCGCTTCTCGGCCCGGCAGACGATGAGCGTGGCCCAGTCGCTGTACGAGAACGGCTACATCACCTATATGCGCACCGACTCGCCGTCGCTGTCGCAGCAGGCGATCCGAGCCGCCCGCAACCAGGCGGCCGCGCTGTACGGCTCCGACACCGTGCCCGACAAGCCGCGCCTGTACGCCGGGAAGGGCAAGAACGCCCAGGAGGCCCACGAGGCGATCCGTCCCGCCGGCGAGGTGTTCCGCACCCCGTCCGAGCTCTCCGGCTCGCTGCGCGGCAACGACTTCCGCCTCTACGACCTGATCTGGAAGCGCACCGTCGCCTCGCAGATGGCCGACGCCAAGGGCTCGACCGCCACGGTCACCATCTCGGCCGGTCCGGTCGAGGTCGCCGAGCTCGGCGGGACGACGACGGCCGAGTTCACCGCATCCGGCACCGTCATCACCTTCCGCGGCTTCCTCAACGCGTACGAGGAGGGCCGCGACGAGGAGCGCAACGCCTCGAACGAGCCCGCCGAGGCCAAGCTGCCCAACCTCTCGGAGGGCCAGGCACTGGCAGCCCGCGAGATCGAGGCGGCCGGACACGACACCACCCCACCGCCGCGCTACACCGAGGCCAGCCTGGTGAAGGCGCTCGACGAGCTCGGCATCGGCCGTCCGTCGACGTACGCCTCGATCATCTCCACGATCATCGACCGCGGGTACGTCACGCCGCGTGGGCAGGCGCTCGTGCCGAGCTGGACGGCGTTCTCCGTGGTGCGCCTGCTCGAGGACTTCTTCACCGAGCTGGTCGACTACGACTTCACCGCGGCGCTCGAGGCCGATCTCGACAAGATCGCCGACGGCGATGAGGACCGCGTCGACTGGCTGAACGGCTTCTACTTCGGCAGCGACGACCACCCGGGCCTCCGCCGCGTGATCGACAACCTGGGCGACATCGACGCCCGTGCGGTGAACTCGATCTCGATCACCGACGACATCACCCTCCGCATCGGCAAGTACGGCCCCTATCTCGAGGTCGTCGACCCCTCCGGAGACCTCGAGGCCACCCCGAGGCGGGTCAACCTGCCGCAGGAGCTCGCGCCCGACGAGCTCACCCCCGAGAAGGCGCGCGAGCTGGTCGACGCGCCCGTGGTCACCGACCGCGTCATCGGGGTCAACCCCGAGAACGGCAAGCAGATCCTCGCCAAGGACGGCCGGTTCGGTCCGTACGTCACCGAGGCCGACCCCGAGCCCGAGACCGACGCCGCCGCGACCTCGGCCGTCGACCCCGTCGCCGAGGAGAAGCCCAAGCGCGCGACGAAGAAGGCCCCGGCGGCGCCCAAGGCGCGCACGGCCTCCCTCTTCAAGTCGATGGATCTCGCCACGCTCGATCTCGACACGGCTCTGAAGCTGCTCGATCTGCCGCGCACCGTCGGCACCGACCCCGAGTCGGGCGAGCCGATCACCGCGCAGAACGGCCGCTACGGCCCGTACCTCAAGAAGGGCGCCGACACGCGGTCGCTCGACTCGGAGGACCTCATCTTCGAGGTCGACCTCGACAAGGCGCTCGAGCTGTTCGCGCAGCCCAAGTACGGCGCCCGCCGTGCGTCGAGCGCGCTGAAGGAGTTCGCGGAGGACCCGGTGAGCGGCAAGCCGATCAAGGTGAAGGACGGCCGGTTCGGTCCGTACGTCACCGACGGCACCACCAACGCGACCATCCCGCGTGGGGAGGACGTCGAGGACGTCGACTTCGAGCGTGCCGTGCAGCTCCTCGCCGACAAGCGCGCCAAGGGGCCGGCGAAGCCCAAGGGCCGTGCGAAGTCGACCACGACGAAGTCGACCACGACGGCCAAGAAGACGACGACCCGATCGACCTCGAAGAAGTGACCGAAGGGCTCTTCATCACCCTCGAGGGCGGTGACGGCTCGGGCAAGACCACCCAGGCCGCACTGCTCCAGGTGTGGCTCGAGGCGTCAGGACGCACGGTGGTCCGCACCCGCGAGCCGGGCGGCACGCCGTTCGGCGTCGAGGTGCGCGAGATCGTGCTGCACAGCCGTGAGCACATCACCCCGCGTGCGGAGGCCCTGCTGTACGCCGCTGATCGTGCCCACCACATCGCCACGGTGGTGCGGCCCGCTCTCGAGCGCGGCGAGGTGGTGCTGCAGGACCGCTACCTCGATTCGTCGGTCGCCTACCAGGGCGCGGGACGCGTGCTCGACGCGGCCGAGATCCGCGACCTGTCGCTGTGGGCCGCCGAGGGGCTGCTCCCCGACCTCACGATCCTCCTCGACCTCGACGAGGACACCGCCCGCGGGCGCCTCGACGCGGCGAACAAGCGCTTCGACAGGCTCGAGGCAGAGAAGAGCGAGTTCCACCGACGGGTGCGCGAGGCGTACCTCGACCTCGCCGAGGCCGAGCCCGAGCGGTTCCTGGTCGTCGACGCGTCCCTCCCGCCCGAGGAGATCGCGGCGGTGATCCGCACGCGTCTCGCGGCCGCAGGTGTCGGCGGGACAGCCTAGATTCGTAGAACGGCCGAGCGATCCATGGAGCAGCCGAGGGAGGGTGGACGATGAGCGTGTGGGACGACCTCACAGGACAGCCCGCGGCCGTCGAGGTGTTCCGGGCGGCGGCCGGCTCCGGTAGCGCCCCGGGTGAGCGCAGTGCCGCCACGTCGGCCTCCGACTCGATGACCCACGCCTGGCTCATCACGGGCCCTCCCGGGTCCGGGCGCTCCAACCTCGCGTACGCGTTCGCCTCCGCTCTGCTGTGCAGGCAGGGCGGATGCGGGGAGTGCGCCGACTGCCGCCAGGTCGCGGCCCGCACGCATCCCGATCTCTCGGTGCTCGCCACCGAGCGGGTGATCATCTCGATCGACGAGGTGCGCTCGCTGGTCTCGTCGTCGCAGTTCTCGCCGTCGGTGTCGCGGTACCGCGTCGTCGTGATCGAGGACGCCGACCGCATGGTCGAGCGCACCTCCAACGTGCTGCTCAAGGCTCTGGAGGAGCCGCCCGAGCGGACGGTCTGGATCCTCTGCGCCCCCAGCGAGGCCGACCTCCTGCCGACCATCCGCTCGCGTGTGCGCTCGGTCCGGCTGCGCGTGCCATCGGTGTCCGACGTCGCCGGTCTGCTCGAGCGCCGCGACGGCGTCGACCCGGAGGTGGCGCTCGTCGCCGCCCGCGAGGCGCAGAGCCACATCGGCATGGCCCACCGCCTCGCCACCGACGAGGATGCCCGTCGCCGTCGATCCGAGACCGTCGACCTCGCCCTGTCGGTTGCGACCGTGGGCGAGGCCGTGGCGGGCGCCGCCCGCCTGCTCGAGGTCGCCGGCGCCGATGCGAAGGCCATCACCGAGCAGCGCGACGCCGAGGAGCGCGAGCACGCGCTCCGCTCGCTCGGGGTCGAGCCCGGCCAGGCCGTCCCCATGGCGCTGCGCGGCCAGATCAAGGCACTGGAGGACGACCAGAAGCGGCGGGCCACCCGCAGCCTGCGCGACGGCCTCGACCGCATCCTCACCGATCTCCAGTCCGTGTACCGCGATCTCGTGCTGCTGCAGCTCGGCGCCGACGTCGAGCTCGTGAACGCCAGCATCGAGGAGCGGCTCCGAGCCCTCGCCGAGGCGCTCGATCCGGTCTCGGTGCTCTCCTCTCTCGACGCGCTCACAGACGCGCGTCGGAGGATACAGGCCAACGTCGCCCCCACCTTGGCCCTCGAGGCCATGCTGGTGACGCTCGCCCAGTCGAGGGCGCAGGCCCACGTCCCGTCCCGCCCGTCACGAAAGGCCTCCGTGTGATCCGCCCCGCCCGCCGCCGACCGCTCGTCGCCCTCGCCGTCGGTGCCCTCGCCGTCACCGTCCTCGGCGGATGCTCGCCCTGGCTCTTCCCCGCGCCCGACACCGCGTCGACGGTCGAGCCCACCTCGACGCCCACGGGCGAGACGGTCGACCCGTCGCTCGAGGGCTACTACTCGCAGACGCTGACGTGGGACGACTGCGGCACGGGCTTCGTCTGCTCGACCGCCACCGCACCGCTCGACTGGTCGAACCCGGAGGACGGACAGACCGTCGAGCTCGCGCTGGTGCGGCACCCAGCGAGCGGCACCAAGGTGGGGTCGCTGCTGGTCAACCCGGGCGGGCCGGGCGCGTCCGCGTTCGACTTCGTGCGGCAGTCGGTCGACTTCGCCGCGCATCCCGACCTGCAGCAGAAGTACGACATCGTCGGCGTCGATCCCCGCGGCGTGGGGCGCTCGAGCGCCATCTCGTGCCTCGACGACAAGCAGGCCGACGCGTTCTTCTTCGACATCCTCCCCGGCGAGCGGGGCTCGCAGCAGTGGCAGGATGCGCTGCGCCAGAGCTCGAAGACGTTCGCCGACGCGTGCGCCGCGAACACGGGCCCGCTGCTGCAGTTCATCGACACCGAGTCGAGCGCCCGCGACATGGACATGATCCGAGCGCTGCTGGGCGACGACAAGCTGAACTACCTCGGCTACTCGTACGGCACCTCGCTCGGTGCGCACTACGCGGGCCTGTTCCCCGACAAGGTCGGGCGGATGGTGCTCGACGGAGCCGAGAACCCCGAGTCGTCGAGCTTCGACCTCACGCTCACACAGGCGCAGGGCTTCGAGAGCGCACTGAAGGCGTACCTCGAGAGCTGCACGAAGGAGTCCGACTGCTGGTTCGAGGGCAGCGCCGACGACGGACTGAAGGAGGTGCAGGCGATGCTCAAGCAGGTCGACGAGAACCCGATCCCCAACGCCGACGGACGCCAGCTCGGCTCCTCGAGCCTGCTCACCGCGATCATGGACCCGCTGTACAGCGAGTCGCTCTGGTCCGACCTCGACTACATGTTCGAGTCCGTCAAGGAGGGAGAGGCCGGCGCCGCGTTCACGCTCGTCGACAGCTACTACAGCCGCTCCTCCGATGGCACCTACTACGACAAGCTCATCCAGAACTTCAACGCCATCACCTGCGCCGACTACCCGGTGACCACCGACCCGACGGTGATCGCGCAGCAGAACCAGGAGTTGATCGCGGCCTCGCCGACGGTCGGACCGTACTGGACCTACGGCGACATCGGCTGCTCGGTCTGGCCCTACCCCAGCCGTGCCGAGCCCGGCCCCATCACCGCGGCTGGGTCCGGCCCGATCCTCGTGGTCGGCACCACCAACGACCCCGCCACGCCGTACGTGTGGGCGCAGGCGCTGGCGTCGCAGCTCGAGAACGGGCACCTCATCACGTACCAGGGCGAGGGCCACACGGCGTACAACACGTCGTCCTGCGTCGACGACGTGGTGAGCGCGTACTTCCTCGACGGCACCGTGCCCTCGAGCGATCCGCAGTGCACCACGTGAGCCCCGCCCGGCCGGCGACACTCGGCCGACGCGAGTCCAAACGTCTCGCCACCCGACGGGCGATCGAGGTGGCCGCGCTCGAGCTGGCCGCCGAGCGCGGTTTCGACGACGTGACGGTCGACGACATCAGCGCGCGCGCGGGCGTCTCGGCGCGGACGTTCTTCAACTACTTCGCCACGAAGGAGGCGTCGGTCGGGGGCGACACCCCGTTCGTGCTGACGGAGGCCTCCGTCGAGCGGTACGTCGAGCATCCGCAGGCCGATCCGCTCGCCGACCTCGTCGAGCTGATCGCCACGAGCATCGCGGGGGTGGAGGACGCCGATCCTGAGCTCTACCGCCTCCGGCGCTCGCTCGTGGCGCAGAGCCCCGCGGTGCTCGCCGTGAAGTTCGCCCAGATGCGCGAGCTGGAGGCGCAGGTGATCGATGCGGTCGCCCGACGCCTGAACGCCGACGCGAGCGCTGCCGCGTCGGCAGAGGGCCGGGCCGCGACCGGCGACGACCTCGTGCCGCGGGCTCGCACCATCGCGATGGTGGCCATGGCGCTCATGCGCTCCTCGTCGATCGCGTGGGCCGAGCACCCGGAGCAGGCGCCCGCCGCACAGCTCCTCCGCGAGAGCCTCCGGCTGCTCCGCTCCTGAGACGGTGGGCCCTCCGCTCCTGACTCAGCACGCCCCGATCCGTGGCACGCGGGGGGCGTCCGCATCGGCTATGCTTGCATGCTGTGTCGCCCGCACGGCGACCACGCCGCCTTAGCTCAGTCGGCAGAGCGATTCACTCGTAATGAATAGGTCGTGGGTTCGATTCCCACAGGCGGCCCCACTCGAAGGCCCCGGTTCGCCGGGGCCTTTCGCGTTCCTCGGGCAGTCCGCGTCGCCCTCGCTTCGTGCCCGGGTCGCGCGGGGCGCCCCGGGCAGGAGAGGATGGAGTCATGAGCGACAGCATCCGATGGGGGATCCTCGGCACCGGCGGGATCGCCCGCACCTTCACCACCGACCTGCGGGCCGCGGGACTCGACGTCGCCGCCGTGGGCTCCCGCTCGGCGGAGAGCGCCGAGGCGTTCGCCGCCGAGTTCGACGTGCCGCGTGCGCACGGCAGCTACGAAGAGCTCGCCGCCGATCCCGACGTCGACGTCGTCTACGTGGCCAGCCCGCATCCGTTCCACGCCGAGCACGCCCTGCTGATGATCGCGGCCGGCAAGCACGTCCTCATCGAGAAGGCGTTCACCGTGAACGCGGCTCAGGCCGAGCGGATCGCGGAGGCGGCACGCGAGGCCGGGGTCGCCGTCGTCGAGGCGATGTGGACCCGCTTCCTGCCGCACATGGTGCGCATCCGCGAGATCATCGCCGCCGGCACGCTCGGCGACGTGCGCACGGTGCTCGCCGAGCACGACCAGGACCTGCCCGACGACCCGGCGCACCGCGTGAACGACCTCGCGCTCGGCGGCGGTTCGCTCCTCGACCTCGGGATCTACCCCGTCTCGTTCGCCATCGACATGCTCGGTCTGCCCACGCGCATCCTCGCCCACAGCACGATGTCGGCCACGGGCGCCGACCGCCAGACGGCGATCATCTTCGAGCACGAGGGCGGTCGACAGAGCATGTCGCACAGCGCGCTCGACGCCGCCGGCCGGGTGGGCGCGCAGATCATCGGGACGGATGCGCGGATCGAGATCGACCCGTGGTGGTACGGCGCGACCGGGTTCAGGGTCGTCGGCCCCGACGGCGCCGTGCTGGAGGAGTACACCGACACCGTCGAGTCGCGCGGCATGCAGTACGAGGCGATCGAGATGGAGCGGGTCATCCGGGCAGGGGAGCACACCAGTCCCCTGATGCCGATCGAGCAGTCGGTCGCGATCATGCACGTGCTCGACCGCATCCGTGAGCAGATCGGTCTGGTGTACCCGGGAGAGCAGGGCGCCGGGTACTGATGGCGGGAGGCCTCTGGGGCGTGGTGCGCCGGCATCCGCGAGCGTGGCTCGCCGGTGCGGCGACCCTTGCGTTCGTGCTCCTCGGCGGCAGCGCGTTCGCCGTCGGTGCGAGCGTGGGCGGCGCCGGGGGAGAGACGCTGCCCGGTGCGGTCCCGGTGACGTCCACCGCCACCGTCGCCCCCGAGCCCACGTCCACCCAGCGCCCGCAGCCGCAGGTCGCTCCGGTGGGCGGGCCCGTGCGCACCTGCTCCGTCGCGGAGGAGGTGTCGGACGGACGGCTCGGCACCTTCCTCGGGCAGGTGCGCGACGCCGCCACCGGGGAGGTGCTCCTCGACCGCAGCGGCACGACCCCGGCCCGCACCGCGAGCGTGATGAAGGTGCTCACGAGTGCGGCTGCGCTGGCGGTGCTCGGTCCCGACCACCGCGTGGCGACCACCGTGGTCAAGGGCTCGACGCCCGGTCAGATCGTCCTGGTGGGCGGCGGCGACATCACCCTCGCCAGCGGATCCTCGAACATCTACACCGACTCGGCCAGCATGCTCGACCTCGCCGCCCAGGTGAAGCAGGCGTGGTCGGCCGACCCGACCACGTCGGGCACGCCCATCACCTCGATCGTGCTCGACGCGTCGGTGTTCTCCGGAGACCGCTGGCAGCCCTCGTGGAACCGCAAGGAGCAGCGCGACGGCTACTCGTCCGAGGTCACCGGTCTGCAGGTCGACGGCGACCGTGCCGAGCCCTCCGCCAACGTGTCGGCGCGCAGCGACGATGCCGTCGCCCGGGCCGGACAGGCGTTCGCCGATGCGCTGGGCGTCTCGCCCGCGCTGTCGGAGGGGGTGGCGCCCGCTGGAGCCGCCCAGCTGGGCCAGGTGCTGTCGGCGCCGGTGAGCACGATGATCCCTGATGCGCTGCTCCGGTCCGACAACACCGAAGCCGAGATGCTGGCCCGGCTCGTGGCGGTCGAACTGGGGGTCGGGAGCGACTTCGCCGCGCTGAACGTCGCGATCCCGCAGGCACTGGCGAAGTACGGGCTCGACACCTCGGGGCTGACCATCGCCGACGGCTCCGGCCTCTCCGACGACAACGGGGTTCCCCCCGACTTCCTCACTCGCTTGTTCGTGAAGATCCAGAACCAGGAGGCCGACCTCTCGGTGATCTACCACGGGCTGCCGGTGGCGGGGAAGACGGGCACCCTCTCCGGGCGCTTCGGCGGATCCGCCTCGGTCGCCGTCGGCCACGTCATCGCGAAGACGGGCTGGATCGACACCGGCTACACCCTGAGCGGCATCATCGAGGCCGCCGACGGGACGGTGCTCACCTTCGCGTTCTTCGCGCTCGACGACGTCGGCGACAGCGCGAAGGCCGCGCTCGACTCCCTCACCGCCGCCGCCTACACGTGCGGCGGCGCGCTCTCCAACCGCTGACCGCATCCGAAAGGCTCATCATGTCCACGGCGCTCTTCGTCATCGACGTGCAGAACGACTTCACCGAGGGAGGCGCACTCGGGGTCCAGGGCGGCGCCGCGGTCGCCGAGGGGATCTCGCGGCTGCTCGCCGCCCATCCGGACGCCTACGACCTCATCATCGCGTCCCGCGACTGGCACGACGGCGACAACGACAACGGCGGGCACTTCTCGTCGGAGCCCGACTTCCTCGACTCGTGGCCGCCGCACTGCGTGGCCGGCACACGCGGCGCGGAGTACCACGACGACCTCACCGCGCACGCCATCGACTACCACGTGCGCAAGGGGCAGGGCGAGCCCGCGTACTCCATCTACGAAGGCGTCACCGAGGAGGGCGGCACCGTACGCGACCTCCTCGACTCGCACGGCGTGACCGACATCGACGTGGTCGGACTCGCCACCGACTACTGCGTGCGCGCGTCGGCGCTCGACGCGCTCGACCACGGTCGCCGCGTGCGCATCATCACCGACCTCGTCGCCGGAGTCTCCGCCGAGGGGTCACGCGAGGCGCTGGCCGAGCTGACGCGCGCCGGCGCCGACCTCATCACCTCGGATCACGTGGCGCCCTGAGCGCGACACCACGTGACCTGCAGACGAGCGAGAATCGCGTGAGGATGCAGGCTCAGCGCGCCGCGCGCGGGAGGAAGCCGACTCGGTCGTAGACCGTCGCGACCGTGGCCGACGCCACCTCGTTGGCACGATCGGCGTTGATGCCGAGCAGGCGATCGAGCTCTGCGGGGTCGTCGAGCAGCTCGAGCGCGCGCTGGCGGATGGGGCCGAGCTCGGCGACGACGGCCTCGGCGAGCGCCTTCTTGAGCGTGCCGTACCCGCCTCCCGCGAACTCGTCGACCACCGAGTCGGCCGTGCGACCGGTGAGCACCGCGAAGATCGTGATGAGGTTCGACAGCCCGGGCTTCGCGGCCGGGTCGTAGCGCACCTCGCCGTCGTTGTCGGTGACCGCGCGCATGATCTTCTTGGCCGTCACGGCGGGGTCGTCGAGCAGCCAGATCACACCGGCCGGCGACGACGCCGACTTCGACATCTTCGACTCCGGGTTCTGGAGATCGTAGATCTTCGCGGTGTCCTTGAGGATGTAGGGCTCCGGCACCGTGAAGGTCTCGCCGAAGCGCGAGTTGAAGCGGTTCGCGAGGTCGCGCGTCAGCTCGATGTGCTGGCGCTGGTCCTCGCCCACGGGCACCTGGTTCGCCTGGTAGAGCAGGATGTCGCCCGCCTGCAGGATCGGATACGTGAACAGGCCTACGGACGCGGCATCCTGCCCCTGCTTGGCCGCCTTGTCCTTGAACTGGGTCATGCGCGAGGCCTCGCCCATGCCCGTGATGGTGTTGAGCACCCAGGCGAGCTCGGCGTGCGCCGGCACCTGGGACTGCACGAACAGGGTCGACCGCGACGGGTCGATGCCCGCAGCGATGTACTGCGCGGTGGTGCGGCGGGTGTTCTCGCGGAGCACCGCCGGATCTTGCGGGACGGTGATGGCGTGCAGGTCGGCGAGGAAGAAGAACGCGTCGTGGGTCTCCTGCAGCTCCCTCCAGCTCAGCAGCGCACCCACGTAGTTGCCGAGGTGGAGCGAGTCGGCGGAGGGCTGCATGCCGGAGAGGAGACGGGGACGGGGGGATTCCATGGGTGAGGGTCCTTGAGAGAGGGCGGAAGACGAGGAGGTGGTCGCGTCAGAGCGCGTAGTCGACCACGACGGGGGCGTGGTCGCTGAACCGGGCGTCGTACGACTCGGCGCGGTCGACGGTGTACGACGTCATCCGCTCGGCGAGCTCGGGGGCGGCCAGCTGGTAGTCGATGCGCCAGCCGGTGTCGTTGTCGAACGCCTGGCCGCGCCAGGACCACCACGTGTACGGCCCCTCGACCTCGCCGGCGGCTCGCCGACCGAGGTCGACCCAGCCGAGGCCCGCTCCCGCGTTGTAGCGCTCGTCGCCCTCGGCGCCGAGGATGCGGTCGAAGTACTCCCGCTCCTCCGGCAGGAAGCCGGCCCGCTTCACGTTGCCCTTCCAGTTGCGGATGTCGAGGGTGCGGTGACCGACGTTGAGATCGCCCACCACCACCGCCAGGGGATTGTGCTTCTGCAGGTCGGGCAGATGCTCGAGCATCGCGTCGAGGAAACGGTACTTCTCGACCTGCTTCGGGGTGTCGGCCTCGCCGGAGTGCACGTAGGCCGAGACGACGGTGACGGTGGTGCCGTCGACCTCGTAGTCGGCCTCAAGCCAGCGGCCGGCGCTGTCGAAGTCGTCGGGACCGAAGGTCACCCGGTGGATGGTCGCCTTGGAGCGGCTGGCGATCGCCACGCCCGCACGGCCCTTCGCCGTGGCGGGATCGTGCACGATGTCCCACTCGTCGCCCAGGGCGGCGACGATGTCGTCGGTCGAGGCGCGGACCTCCTGCAGGGCCAGCACATCGACGTCGCGGCCGGCCAGCCAGTCGCCCATGCCCCTGCGGAACGCGGCCCGGATGCCGTTGACGTTCACACTGGCCACACGGAGGGACTTGGAGGTCATGCCTCCAGCCTACCGACGACCACCGACCCCGACGGCGGGTGGCGGGACGCGGCCGCCGCGACGGATCCCGGGCGAAGCGCGGACGGCAGTGGAATGCTGAGAGGCATGAGCCAGGTGCGCGACACGGACCGCCCCGACGGTCCGAATGCCGACGAGACACGTTCCGTGGAGCGGGCCGGGGACGCCGCGCAGTCGCGCGACGACGAGCAGGCGGTCACCCGCACGCAGGAGCGCGGTCGCCCGACCGTCGACGTGGACGAGAAGAAGGAGTCCGCCGAGAAGCCGAAGACCGGCCTCCAGCGGCTCATCGCCCGCGTCATGGCGCTCAAGCCCGTGCGCGTCTTCCTGCGGTTCTCGTCGTCGGGCGGCGAGCTCATGGCGTCGGGGACGGCGTTCCAGGCCGTGTTCGCGATCTTCGCCGGCATCTGGGTCGGCTTCTCCGTGTTCGGGATCGTGCTGGCGGGCAATCAGGACCTGCAGAACGCCGTCATCGAGCAGCTCGGCAAGGCCATCCCGGGTCTCATCGGCGACAGCGGGGCGATCAAGACCGACGCGCTGCAGCAGGCCGGCATCTTCGGCTGGACCGGTGCGATCGCGCTGGTCGGACTCGTTCTCACCGCCGTGGGCTGGCTCGCCTCCACCCGCGACGCCATCCGTCGCCTCTTCACGCTCGACCCGCCGAAGACGAACCCCGTGCTGCTGAAGCTCAAGGACTTCGGACTGGCGCTCGGCTTCGGCGTCGCCATCATCGCCTCGGCCGCGGCGAGCCTCATCTCGACGGTAGCCCTGACGTTCGTGCTCGGGGTGCTGCAGGTGGACGAGGCCTCGCCCGTCGCGATCATCGCCGGACAGGTGGTGGGCATCCTCATCGTGTTCGCCTTCGACAGCTTCGTGCTCGCCGTGGCGTTCCGTGTGCTGTCGGGCATCCGCATCCCGATGCGGCGGCTCATCGCGGGCGCCATGCTGGGCGGGGCGGGCCTCGGCGTGCTGAAGATCCTCGGCTCCGCCCTCCTTGGCGGCGCGACGAACAACCCCCTGCTGGCCTCGTTCGCCGTGATCATCGGCATCATGATCTTCCTCAACCTGGTCTGCCGGGTGATCCTCATCTCGGCCACCTGGATCGCGGTCGGGATGGCGGACGCCGGCCTCGACCCGCGGGCACTGACCCCGGAGGAGCAGGAGGCCGAGCGAGAGCGCCAGGTGGCGGACGCGCGCGACGTGCTCCTCGCCGCCGAGCGCACACGGCTCGAGCAGGAGCTGGCGGACGCGCGCGGACTGCGGCGCCGTCGCGTGCGCAAGCAGCTCGAGAAGCTCGACGAGCTGCAGGAGGCCGACCACCTGGAGCTCCGGAAGCGCTAGTCCTGCGGGGGTGACCGTCGGAAGGTCGTTTCAGAGCGCGCACGGACCGCAGAGCGCGGCGTCGTTGCTCTCAAGTGACCTTTCGACGGTCACCTGCCCGGGGGCGCGTCCTGCACGGCGGCGAGGATCTCCTCGCGCACGCGCCGGAGATCCTCCAGCAGCGACCCGAGCAGCACCCAGTGCGTCGGATCGGGGACGAGGGTGCGCAGCGGCGACGTGAGCGCCGGCATCTCGTCGGTGAGCGCCTCGATGTCGTTGCCCGGGATCTCGGCGTTCGCGAGCACCAGCCGCAGGTCGTGAGCGGCGCGCCGGAGCTCCTCGGCGATGCCTGCGGCGGTGGGCTCGGAGTGGAGCGAGGAGTCGAAGTGGTCGTTCAGAGCGCGAGCCATGCCGGTCACCCTCGTGACCAGGATGCTCAGCATGGCCAGCAGCTCCTGATCGCGCTCGAGCGCCTCCCGGTGGGCCGATCGGCGCGGGTTGAAGCGCAGGCTCTCGGTCGCGGTGTCGACGGCGGCGGTCGCCTTGGTGCGCATGGGGGTGAGCAGCCGCGCCTCGACGAGCACCTGGTAGCGGTTCCGCTCGGCGTCGTCGGGCGAGGAGAGCACCCGGGCGAGGCTCTCGAGCACCACCGCGATCTCGGTGCCCAGCCTCCCGACCGCGTCGTCCGCCGGCTGAAGCGACACCGGAGGCACGATCAACCAGTTCACGACCACGCCGATGATCGCGCCGATGATCGTCTCGATGATGCGGTCGACGGCGTAGCCGGGAGTCGCCGATCCGATCGACAGGACGAGCATGGCGCTGATCGGCACCTGCACGGTGGACGACTGGGGGAAGCGGAGCGCCCAGGCGATGAGCAGCGACGCGGCGATCGCCACGAGGATGAGCCAGCTGGGAGAACCGAAGACGAGCGCGGCGAAGTAGGCGACCAGCACGCCGACGATGACCCCCGCCGAACGCTGCAGGGCGCTCGCGAACGACTGGTTCACGCTCGGCTGCACCACGATGATCGCGGCGATCGCCGCGAACACCGGCACCTGCCCCGGGATGATCAGGATGCACACAGACCAGGCGGCGAGCGCGGCCACCGCCGTCTTCAGCACCTGCAGGATGGGCGTGCGTCGCTCGGCCCGGAGCATCTTCGTCTGCGCGGCGACGACCTCGGCCCACCGCCGCCGCGGCGCGGAGCGCCCGTCGGACGGCGTCGGCGAGGTCATCGATCGCCCACGCGGGTCAGGAGAGCGAGGTGGTCTTGCCCGCGGTGTCGACGGCGGGCGGACGCACGCGAGCGTCGCCGAAGACCCACACGCGGTAGAGCACGAAGCGGAAGATCGCGCCGAGGCCCAGGCCGATGACGTTCGAGGAGATGTTGTCGGCCCAGAGGCTCGTCATGCCCATCACGTAGTGCGACACCCAGAGGCAGAGCAGCGGGATGCCCATGCCGGCGACGCTGACGATGACGAACTCGACGCTCTCGCGGAGGACGTCGGTGCGTCGGCGGTCGCGGAAGGTCCAGAAGCGGTTGCCCAGCCAGTTGATCGCGATCGCCAGCGCAGTGGAGATGAGCTTCGCGTAGACCGGTCCGCCGTGCACCTGCGACGGGTCGAGGATCGTGACACGGAGGAGGTTGAAGACGCCGACGTCGACGATGAAGCCGACGCCTCCCACGAGGCCGAACCGGATGAACTCCATGAGGAGCACGCGGAAGCGCGACTGACTCGTGGGACTGATGCTCATGTGGTGACTGCCGTTTCTGCCGCGTGGTGACGCGCGCGGAGGTCGATCTGCTCCGAAGGGAACCTCCCGTATCCTTCAAGACGATGCTGAGCATAACTGGGGAGAACGATCAGAGAGCATGGATATGCTTTCGAGCGTCGCCGCCCCCAGCGGTGCCTTGACGGCCCCGAGAGGTGCCTTGATGGAATGAGAGAACGATGCCGAGAGCCATTGTCGTCATCCCGACGTACAACGAGATCGGGTCGATCGAAAGCGTACTGGACAGGATCCGCGCCACCGACGACGCCATCGACGTGCTGGTCGTCGACGACAACTCGCCCGACGGCACCGGCCACCTCATCGATCGCCTCGCGGAGGCGGACCAGCGAATCCACGTCCTTCATCGTACTGAGAAGAACGGACTCGGCCGGGCCTACGCCGCGGGATTCAGCTGGGCGTTGGATAACGATTACGACTACATCATCGAGATGGACGCCGACGGCTCACACCAGCCCGAGGAGCTCCCGCGACTGCTGGCCCTGCTCGACGCGGGCTGCGATGTCGCCATCGGCACACGCTGGATCCCGGGCGGTGTGATCCGCAACTGGCCCGCCTACCGCAAGGCCATCTCGCGGACCGGCACCTTCTACTCGCGCATCATGCTGGGCTCGAAGCTGCACGACCTCACCAGCGGCTACCGAGGCTTCCGTGCGTCGGCCCTCCGGGCGATGGACTTCTCGTCGGTCAACTCCTCGGGCTACGGCTTCCAGGTCGAGCTGGCGTGGAAGTTCGAGCGCTCGGGCGCGAAGATGGGCGAGTTCCCCATCACGTTCGTGGAGCGCGAGGAGGGCGTCTCGAAGATGTCGACCGGCATCGTCGTCGAGGCCCTCGTGAACGTCACGGTGTGGGGCATCTCGAGCCGTCTCGGCCGTGGACCGGAGCGCCTCCAGCTCCCGGCGTCCGCCGACGCCGCCTGAGATGACGAACCGGGTCGCCGCGACCCGGGAATGAAAGCACGACCCTCCTGCGTTGTGCTAAGACAGAAGCAAGCACACGTGCTCCGGGGTCAGTGAGATTCTGAACCGGCGGTGACAGTCCGCGACCCGCGGTCCTCTCAGGAGGGCGGCGGTTGACCTGGTGGAACTCCAGGACCGACGGTGATGGCGCAGCCGCAAGGCAGGCGTCGAGTCCGGATGAGAGGAAGCACAGGCGGTCGGCGCGAGCCGTCCGCAGGCGTTCCGCACGCGCACCCCGGGCACCTCCACAGACGAGGACCGGATGACCGCGACAGCTCCCGAGACGGCGGCGATGAGCCGCGCGCTCGAGCTCGCGCTGCGCGGTCCGCGAGCCGGTGTGAACCCCCAGGTGGGCTGCGTCCTCCTCGATCCCGACGGCCGCGTGCTCGCCGAGGGCTGGCACCGCGGTGCCGGGACGGCGCACGCCGAGGTCGACGCGCTCTCGCGCCTGGCCGACCCCGCCGCCGCTGCGGGCGCGACGGCCGTCGTCACGCTCGAGCCCTGCAACCACCACGGCCGCACCGGGCCGTGCAGCGAGGCGCTCATCGCCGCCGGGGTGTCGCGGGTGCTCTACGCCGTCCCCGACCCCGGTGTCGCCTCGGCGGGCGGTGGCGAGCGGATGCGCGCCGCCGGTCTCGACGTCGAGAGCGGTCTGCTGCGCGACGAGGCTGAGGAGGCCATCCGCCCCTGGCTCACCGCCCTGCGGCTGGGTCGCCCGTTCGTCACGGTGAAGTGGGCGTCGAGCCTCGACGGCCGCGCGGCCGCGGCCGACGGCTCGAGCCGGTGGATCACCGGTCCCGCGGCGCGCGACGATGTCCACCGCCGCCGCGGCGAGCACGACGCCATCGTGGTCGGCACGGGCACGGTCCTCGCCGACGACCCGGCGCTCACCGCCCGGTCGGGCGACGGGCTGCTCGAGCACCAGCCGATCCCCGTCGTGATCGGCACGACCCCGGTCCCGGTCGACGCCGCGGTGCGTCACCACCCGCATCCGCTGCGGGTGCACGCCACGCACGACCTCGGAGCGGTCCTCGCGTCGCTCTTCGACGACGGCGTGCGCAGCGTCTTCGTGGAGGGCGGGCCGACGCTCGCGAGCGCCTTCCTGCGAGCGGGGCTGGTCGACGAGGTCGTCGCGTATCTCGCGCCCACCCTCCTCGGCGGTCCCATCACGGCGCTCGGCGACCTCGACGTCTCCACCATCGACGAGCAGCGCCGTCTGCGCTTCACCTCGGTCGACCTCGTGGGAGACGACGTCCGCCTCGTGGCGCGACCCCTCGCCTCCGACACCGACCCGTCCGCCCGCGACGGCCGGACGTCGCCTGCCACGATCTCCACCTCGTCCGGCGTCACCGCCGCGACCGACAGCACGACCACCACGAAGGAGCTGTGATGTTCACCGGCATCATCGAAGAGCTGGGCGAGGTCCTCGCCCTCGAGCGCACCGTCGACGCGGCGCGCCTCACCGTCCGCGCCCCGCTCGCGGTGAGCGACGCCTCGCACGGCGACTCCATCTCGGTCTCCGGCGTCTGCCTCACCGTCGTCGACCGCACCGACGACTCCTTCACGGCCGACGTCATGCTGCAGACCCTCGCGATGTCGACCATCGGCGGACTCGCCGAGGGCCACAGCGTCAACCTCGAGCGTGCGGCGCCCGTACACGGCCGTCTCGGCGGTCACATCGTGCAGGGCCACGTCGACGGCGTGGCCGAGGTGCTGTCGGTGACACCCGGTGAGGCCTGGAGCGTGCTGCGCTTCACCCTTCCCGACGAGCTGGCGCCGCTCGTCGTTCAGCAGGGCTCGATCGCCGTGGCCGGCGTCTCGCTCACCGTCTCGGGCGTCGGGCGCGACGACCGCGGCCACTGGTTCGAGGTGTCGCTCATCCCCGAGACGCTGGCCGTCACCACCCTCGGCACCCTCGCCGTGGGCGACCGGGTGAACGTCGAGACCGACGTCCTCGCCCGCCACGTGCAGCGTCTGCTGCAGTTCACGAACACCCCCGCGGAAGCGAGCACACTCTCATGACGCTCAGCCCCATCCCCGACATCCTCGACGAGCTGCGTCGAGGCCGCCCCGTGATCGTCGCCGACGACGACGACCGCGAGAACGAGGGCGACGCCATCCTCGCCGCCGAGCACGCCACCCCCGAGTGGATCGCCTGGATGGTGCGCCACACCTCCGGCTTCCTCTGCGCCCCGATGCCCGCCGCGTTCGCCGATCGGCTCGCGCTGCCGCCCATGGTGGCGTCGAACCAGGATGCGCGCCGCACCGCCTACACCGTCTCGGTCGACGCGGCCGAGGGCGTCACCACGGGGATCAGCGCGAGCGACCGTGCCACCACGCTGCGGGTGCTCGCCGATCCGGACTCGACGGCCGCCTCCCTCATCCGACCCGGCCACGTGCTGCCGCTCCGAGCGGTCGACGGCGGGGTACGGCAGCGCGCCGGCCACACCGAGGCGGCGGTCGACCTGATGTCGGCCGCCGGTCTCAGCCCGGTCGGCGTCATCGGCGAGCTCGTCGGCGACGACGGCGAGATGCTTCGGATGCCGGGCCTGGTCGAGCTCGCCGACCGGGAGGGGCTCCTCGTCACCACGACGGCCGAGCTCATCCGCTGGCTTGACGAACAGGGCGCCGACGCGCCCGTCGTCGACCCCCGCGTGGTCTTCGAGGTGGAGACCACCGTGCCCACCACGCACGGGCTGCTGCGGGTGCGCGCCTACCGAGACCTGGGGTCGGGCGCCGACCACGTGGCGATCCTCTCCGGCGACGTCACGGGCCCCGACGCGCTGGTGCGTGTGCACTCGGAGTGCCTGACGGGGGAGGCCTTCGGGTCGCTCAAGTGCGAGTGCGGGCCCCAGCTCGACGCCTCGCTCGACCTCATCGCCGAGCACGGCGGCGCGGTGGTCTACCTGCGCGGCCAGGAGGGTCGCGGGATCGGTCTGGTCAACAAGCTGCGCGCCTACCGACTGCAGGAGGACGGGCTCGACACGCTCGACGCCAATCTCGCGCTCGGCCTCCCGGCCGACTCCCGCGACTACTCCGCGGCGAGCGCCATCCTCGACGACCTCGGGATCACGAGCGTGCGGCTGCTGACCAACAACCCCGAGAAGGTGCGCCAGCTCGAGGAGCACGGCATCGCGGTCTCCGAGCGGGTGCCGCTCCTCGTCGGCGGGTCCGCGTTCAACGAGCACTACCTCGACACCAAGCGCGACCGCATGGGCCACCTGCTGCCCGAGCACGCGCATCACTGACCACCCGCTTCACCTCACCCTCTTCGAAAGGACGCCCCATGGCCGGATCCGGAGCACCCACCCTCAACCTCGACGGCGCCGGGCTGCGCATCACGATCGTGAGCGCCTCCTGGCACGACGAGATCCTCGGAGGGCTCAACGCCGGCGCCCGCCGCGCCCTGGAGGCCGCCGGCGTCGAGTACGACGAGATCCGTGTCGCCGGCAGCTTCGAGCTGCCCGTCGTCTGCCAGGCCGCGCTCGAGGCCGGGGCGGATGCGGTGGTCGCCATCGGCGTCATCCTCCGCGGCGAGACCCCGCACTTCGACTACATCTCCGATGCGGCCACCACCGGTCTGACCCAGGTGACGCTGCAGACCGGCAAGCCCGTCGGGTTCGGTGTGCTCACGATCGACACCGAGCAGCAGGGCCTCGACCGTGCCGGGCTGCCCGGGTCGAAGGAGGACGTGGGCGCCGAGGCGGCGCAGGCCGCGATCGACAGCGCGCTGACGCTGCGGGCGCTCGCCGCGCGCGGCGCGGGCGCGCCGGCGGGCTTCTCCGCGCGCTGACGGCGCTCACGCTGACGGCGCTCACGCTGACGGGGCTCACGCTGTCGGGGCTCACCGGCGCCCGGCGGGGGCCGCCCTAGGGCTGCGCGCCCTGCCAGCCCACGCTGAGCGCAGCTGAGGCGCTGGCGGCCTCCATCGCGTCGCGGCGCGACAGCCCGGCGGCGAGCCCCGCCGCCAGCGTGCCGCAGTAGGTGTCGCCCGCGCCTGTGGTGTCGACCACCTCGGCGGCCCGCGTCGCCGGGACCTCGTCGTCGCCCCAGCGCGATCCCGCCGACCCGGAGGTGACGAGCACCGATCGCGGGGTGCGTCCGTCGGCGGCGAGCAGCTCCGCCTCGTGCTGGTTCACGACCACCGGATCCGCGAGGTCGAGCACCTCGGGGTCGAGCGAGGCGTACGGCGCGAGGTTGAGGACGACACGCGCTCCGGCGGCGGCCGCCCGGCGCGTCGCCTCCTCGATCACGTCGAGGGGCACCTCCAGCGAGGCCAGCACGACGTCGTCGGCCGTGAGCGACGACAGCGGGGCGAGGTCGCCCACGCTGACGCGCCCGTTGGCGCCGGGGGAGACGATGATCGTGTTCTCGCCGTCGGCGGCCACCGCGATGGCTGCGTGACCGGTCGAGACGCCGGTCGAGCGACGGCAGAACGACGTGTCGATCTTGAACGACTCGAGTCGACGCAGGTACTCGTCGCCCTGGGCGTCGTCGCCCACCCGGCCGACCATCGCCACCCGGGCTCCGGCGCGCGCCGCCGCGACCGCCTGGTTGGCGCCCTTGCCGCCGAAGCGGGTCTCGAGGTCGCTGCCGAGGAGCGTCTCCCCAGGCGACGGATGCCGCTCCACGTGCACGATGGCGTCGATGTTCAGCGATCCGACGACGATGACCATACCCATGCCCTGAATGCTCCCTTGCTCGGTGCGACCCGCGTCACAGCATCCCATGAACCGGCGTAGACTTTCTGGTCGCGAGCGATCCTCGCCCTTCGACCGCCATCGTCGGCGCCCGCTGCGCCCGACCGGCGTGCTGGCCCCCTCCGCCTCCTTCTCGCGTGAAAGCCTCCAGCATGTCCACCCCCACCATCGACGATCCCACCGGCGCCGTGGCTCAGGCCGCGCCTGTGAACACCCGCGGTCGCGTCATCCTCGCCAGCCTCATCGGCACCTCGATCGAGTTCTACGACTTCTACGTCTACGCCACCGCCGCCGTGCTCGTGTTCCCGGCGCTGTTCTTCCCGAACACCGACCCGACGACCGCGCTCCTGTCGTCGTTCGCGGCGTTCGGCGCCGCCTTCGTGGCGCGCCCGATCGGCTCGATCCTCTTCGGTCACTTCGGCGACCGGATCGGACGCAAGCGCACGCTCGTCGCGTCGCTGCTGACCATGGGTGTGGCTACGGTGCTCATCGGGTGCCTGCCCACCGCGCAGGTGCCCGGGTGGCAGTTCGCCGCCCCCGCGATCCTCGTGGTGCTGCGCTTCTGCCAGGGCCTCGGCCTCGGCGGCGAGTGGAGCGGTGCGGCCCTGCTGGCCACCGAGAACGCCCCGAAGGGCCGTCGTGCGATCTACGGCACGTTCCCGCAGCTGGGCGCGCCGATCGGCTTCATCATCGCGAACGTGGTGTTCCTCGTGCTGTCGACGACGCTCGACGCCGAGCACTTCCAGGCGTGGGGCTGGCGTGTGCCGTTCCTCGTCTCGGCGATTCTCGTGATCGTGGGTCTCTACGTGCGCTTCCGCCTGGTCGAGACGCCCGCCTTCCAGAAGGTCGTCGAGAAGGGCGAGGTCGCGAAGGTGCCGCTCGCTGCGGTGTTCAAGACCAGCTGGCGTCCGCTCATCCTGGGCACGTTCATCATGCTCGCCACGTACGTGCTGTTCTACCTGATGACCACGTTCACGCTCACGTACGGCACGGCGAAGACGGATGCGGCCGTGCCGGGTCTCGGATACTCGCGCAACGACTTCCTCATCATGCTCGTCGTGGGCTGCGTGTTCTTCGGCATCTTCACCCTCGTCGCCGGTCCGCTCGCGGAGCGCTTCGGCCGTCGCAACACCCTGTTCTGGACCACCGTCGGCATCGTCGCGTTCGGCCTGCTGTTCGTGCCGCTGTTCTCCGCGGGCTTCGTGGGCACCATGGCGCTCCTGGTGATCGGCTTCACGCTCATGGGTCTGACCTTCGGGCCGATGGGATCGGTGCTGCCCGAGCTCTTCCCGACGAACGTGCGCTACACCGGATCCGCGATCTCGTACAACGTCGCGAGCATCCTCGGCGCCGCGGTCGCACCGTTCATCGCGGTGGCCCTCTGGCAGGCGGCGAACGGCAGCACCGCGCTGGTCGGCAACTACCTCAGCCTGATGGGCCTCATCACCCTGGCCGCGCTGTACATCTCGAAGGACACCCGCGACGTCGACTACCAGTCGTAGCCGGATCTTCCGATGCCTGTCCGAAGCCCCGTCGCACGCCTGGCGTCCGGCGGGGCTTCGGCGTGGGGGCACGGGGAACACACGGGATCACCGGCGTTAGCCTAGGAGCAGCATGTCCACATCCACCGCCGAGCGGGCCCCGCGCTCGCGCAGTCCCTTCGCCCGCCGCACGCCCGACGACGGGCCGCGCGCCCGCTTCTCGCAGCTGCTGCCGTTCCTCCTCGAGCACAAGAAGGCGCTCGCCGTCGTCATCGTGCTGAGCATCCTCGGCGCGGGCGCCAGCCTCGCGCAGCCGCTTCTCGTGAGCCAGGTGATCACCGTCGTCGAGAAGGGCGATCCGCTCGGCTGGATCGTCTGGGTCCTCATCGCTCTCGTCGTGCTCTCGGGGCTCGTCAACGGCTTCCAGCACTACCTGCTGCAGCGGACCGGCACCTCGGTGGTGCTCTCCGCTCGGCGCCAGCTCGTGAGGCGGATGCTGATCCTGCCGATCTCGGAGTTCGACATGCGCCGCACCGGCGACCTCGTCTCCCGCGTCGGCAGCGACACGACGCTCCTCTACGCCGTCATCACCCAGGGCCTGGTGGATGCTGTGGGCGGCGTGCTCGTGTTCGTGGGCGCCCTCATCGCGATGGCCCTCATCGACCCGGTGCTGCTCGGGCTGACCGTGCTCGTCGTCGCGGTCGCCGTGGTGACCGTCGTGCTGATCAGCGGCCGCCTGCGGGCGGCGAGCCGCCGGCAGCAGGAGAAGGTCGGCGACCTCGCCGCCTCAGTCGAGCGCGTGATCGGGGCGATCCGCACCGTCCGCGCCGCCAACGCGACCGATCGCGAGATCGCCGCCGTCGAGAAGGATGCGCAGGGTGCCTGGACCGCCGGCGTCGCCGTCGCGAAGATCTCGGCCCTCGTCGTCCCCATCTCGTTCATCGCGCTCCAGGTGTCGTTCCTCGTCGTCCTCGGCGTGGGTGGCTACCGGGTCGCGTCGGGGGCGATCACGGTCGCCAGCCTGGTGTCGTTCATCCTGTTCCTGTTCATGATGATCATGCCGCTGGGCCAGGCGTTCGGCGCCATCAACTCGGTGAACCAGGCGCTGGGTGCGCTGGGGCGCATCCAGGAGATCGTCGACCTGCCCTCGGAGGGCCAGGACGATCGCGCTGTCGCACCGCTCGTGGCGCTTCCTGCCTCCGGTTCCACCGTGTCCGGCACTCCGGCGATCGAGTTCGACGACGTCGTCTTCGCCTACGACGAGCGCAGCACGCGCGGCTCCTCCGACGACCAGGACCCCGTCGAGGAGCGCATCGAGACCGGCGTGCTCCACGGCGTCTCCTTCGTCGCCGAGCGCGGTCGCCGCACGGCCATCGTCGGGCCGTCCGGCGCGGGCAAGTCGACGGTGCTGGCGCTCATCGAGCGGTTCTACGACCCCCAGGGCGGCGCGGTGCGCTTCGCCGGCGTCGACGTGCGGTCGCTCGATCGCGCCGAGCTGCGCTCGCAGATCGGCTACGTCGAGCAGGACGCACCGGTGCTGGCCGGCAGCATCCGCCAGAACCTCCTCCTCGGCTCGCCCACCGCATCCGACGACGACTGCGTCCGTGTGCTGCAGGCGGTGAACCTCGGCGAGGTGCTGTCGCGCAGTGCCGACGGGCTCGACGCGCCGGTGGGCGAGGACGGGGTCATGCTCTCGGGCGGGGAGCGGCAGCGCCTCGCGATCGCGCGGGCCCTGCTCGCGGCGCCGCCCGTGCTGCTGCTCGACGAATCGACGTCGAGCCTCGACGGGGTCAACGAGCAGATGATGCGCGAGGCGATCGACGCCGTCGCCGAGGACCGCACGCTCGTCGTCATCGCGCACCGGCTCTCGACCGTGGTCGACTCCGACCGCATCGTCGTGCTCGACCACGGCCGCGTCGTCGGCGTCGGAACGCACTCGGAACTGGTGTCGACCGTGCCGCTCTACCGCGACCTGGCCAAGCACCAGCTCCTCGTCTGACGCGGCTTCGTCCAGGTTTCCGTCGAATCGCGGGCGATTCGCGACGGGAACCTGGACAAAGCCATGCGGGCGGGCTGCGCGGGCGGGCGCGTCAGCCTCGCGGGGTGGCCCGGCTCAGGATGAAGTAGCCGGCGAGGGCCGCGACCACGGTGGGGATGAGCAGCCACAGCGCCGTGCCGACCGCGCCGTTCGTGGCGAGCCATTCGCCCACCCGGCCCCAGGATCCGGAGAACGTGACGAGGGCGATGAGCCCGAGCAGCACGATCGCGACCGCGGCACCGAAGACGAGCATGCCGTATACGCGCCACCGCATCCAGATCGCCGAGATCGTCGATCCGAGGAACAGGCAGAACAGGAACAGCGACAGGAAGACAAAGAACCGGACGTAGAAGGGGGCGTCGGGCCCGCCGAAGTACACGGCGGTGAACATGATGCCGCCGAGGCCCCAGCCGTTCGTCAGCTGCTCGATGCTCGCCAGCAGGGTCATCGCCGCCGCATAGAGTGCACCGAGCCCCACGAAGGCGAGCACCGTCCCCAGGTAGTAGTCACGTCGCGTCGTCGAGAAGCCGAGGGCGAAGGGGAACGTGTACACGATGGCCTGCGCCGCGATCACCGCCATGTAGACGAAGACGTAGAACGACGCCCCCGACCACTGCATGCCCTCCTGCGCATCCGCCCTGTCGGCCTCGGCCACGTTCGAGAAGATGATGAGCCAGATCGCGACGTTGATCGCCAGGACGAAGGCGAGCACGATCCACGGCACCACGAAGACGTTCATCCGGTTGATGTACTGGAGTCGCATCACGGCCAGGATGCGGCTCGGACTGCGGTCGGCGGTGCTCTGCCTCGTCTCGGTGACGGTGGTCATGCGCTCTTCTCCTCGAGCTGCTCGGTGAAGTCGTCGGTGGTGATCTGGGCGCGTGTGCGCTGCACGATGAGCTGCTGCAGCGACACGGGCGAGAGCTCGAGGCCGGCGCTCGCGGCCTCGGCCCGATCGCGGTCGTCGAGGCGGGTGACGGTGACGGAGGCGAGGCCGCCGATCCCGTCGCGGGCCAGCACCTCACGGCCGACGACGAACGCGTCGACCGCGGCCCGCGTCCCGACCACGGTGGCGGCGGATCCGCGCAGCGAGTCGGTGTCCTGGTCCATGATGATGCGGCCCTGGTCGATGACGATGATGTTCTCGAGCAGGTTCGACACCTCATCGATGAGGTGAGTCGAGAGGATCACGGTGCGCGGATGCTCGCTGTAGTCCTCGAGGAGGCGGTCATAGAAGATCTGCCGGGCCACCGCATCCAGACCCAGGTACGGCTCGTCGAAGAACGTCAGCGGAGCCCGTGACGCGAGGCCTACGATGACGCCGACGGAGCTGAGCTGCCCGCGCGAGAGCTTCTTGATGCGGCGATCGACCGGCAGTCGGAAGTCGTCGACGAGGCGCGCGGCGAACTCCGCGTCCCAGTTCGGGAAGAACCAGGGGGCGCTCGCGAGGACGTGCTTCGGGCGGAAGTCGTCGGGGTACTTCTGGCTCTCCTTGATGAAGGAGATGTTCTGCAGCACCTGCGAGTTCTCGACCGGGCTCGCGCCGAAGACCCGGATGTCGCCGCGGGTGGCGAAGTCCTGCCCGGTGAGCAGGTTCATCACCGTGGTCTTGCCCGCGCCGTTGCGACCGAGCAGCCCGGTGATGGTGTTCTCCTGGATCTCGAACGTCACGTCGTCGACGGCGGTGACGCTGCCGAAGCGCTTCGTGAGTCCCTGGACCTGGACGATGGCGGTCATGCGTCTGTCTCCTTGCGGATCATGTCGAGCAGTGCGGCCTCGCCGATCCCGAGCTTGGCGGCCTCGGTGATCAGCGGGCGGATGAAGTCGGTCTGGAACTGGTCGCGGCGCTTGGCCACGAGCCGGTCCCTCGCCCCGGTGGCGACGAACATGCCGATGCCCCTTCTCTTGTAGAGGATGCCCTCGTCGACGAGCAGGTTCACGCCCTTCCCGGCCGTCGCCGGGTTGATGCGGTGGAACGCCCCGAACTCGTTCGTCGAGGGAACCTGGGTCTCCTCGGGCAGCTGCCCGCCGATGATGTCGTTCTCGATCTGCTCCGCGATCTGAACGAAGATCGGCCGCGAGTCATCCACGCCCGGATCCCCTCGTCGGTTCGTTACTCATGTAGTTAACCAACCATGTGTGGCTGTAAGTGTCAAGTGCGGGTCTGCCCAGGGCGGCGAGAACGGCTGCCCGCACGGAACCCCACTCGTGCATCACCTGCGCGAAACTGAATCGGAGCGTGGGGATGCCCGCGAGCAGGACGGCGGTGTCGCGGCGCCGATCTCTTTCGAACGCATCCGGGCCGCCGTGAGTCTCGCGGCCGTCGAGCTCGACGGCGAGACGGCCCTCGACGAGGAGGTCGAGGCGGGCGCGTCCCACGACGACCTGAGGCTCGACGGCCAGTCCGGCCGCACGCAGTCCGACCCGGGCGATCGACTCGATCCCGGATTCCGCCCGTGCGTCGCAGAGGTCGAGGAGAGAGTGGACGCGGTCGGGCAGTCCGGCGACGGCATCGCGGAGATCGATGGGGGAGGCGATGCGCTCGTGGAGCAACGAGTCCATCGCAGCCACAGCATGGGGGAGTGATGCGTCGCTGAGGTAGTCCCGTAGGGCGAGCAGGGGCGGCAGCGTGCCTACGTCATCCCCCGCGATGCCTCCGAGGGCATGGGATGGCATCACAGCGGTCCAATGGGAGACCACAGTGCGGCCCTCCGGGATCCGCAGCCGTGCCGCGTTGGCCCGAAGCGACACGTTCAGGCGTCCGTCGGGCGGCACCCAGCATCCGTTCCGCCGCAGTGCGCTCGACCCCGTGAGACGACCGCCGACGCGGACGGCGAGGACGCACTCGGGATCAGCGTCGGGCGCCGCATAGTAGCCGCGCCGAACGTGGCTGAGCCGCCCCGATGCCACCAGGCCGGCGAGGCGGGCCTTCGTGAGCCCGGACGAGCGGAGCTGTCCGACGCTCCAGACGCGCGAGTGAGGTGGCCTGGGCACGCACCCACGGTCGCTCATTCCGCGGGCTGGCGTTGCTGTCTCGGGCCATCTGTGGATGGGCGGGCGGCATCGGCTACTGTGCAGGAGCTGCGAGTGCGCCGGAGCGGGAGTCCGTTTTCAGGACGGACTACGGAATACGCCCGGTGGTTTCAGGGTGTTAGTGCAACGCCTGGAATGAAGGGGCGTTGTGGTGCCGAAGAAGATCGGGTGGGAGGTTCGGGCTGAGGCGTATCGGCTGCTGGCGTCGGGGGTGTCGGCGGTGGAGGTCGGTCGTCGTCTGCGGGTGAATGACGTGACCGTGTGGTCGTGGGCCAAGGTCGTGGGCATGAGACAGAAGCGTGGTGCTCCGGGCGGCGCGGTGCCGGTCCCGATGGACGCGGTCGTGGCCGGTGCCGTGGGGCGGTCGTATCGTCGGTTGACGTTGGCTGACCGTGCTGTGATCCAGGCTGGTCGGGCGATGAGTCCGCCGCTGTCGGTCAGGGCCATCGCGAGGATGGTCGGGATGTCGGCGTCGACGGTGTCCAGGGAGCTGCGCCGCAACGCGGTGGAGCATTGGAGACAGGACCGGTACTCAGCTCACCTGGCGCACCATCGAGCGTTGCTGTAGCGTTCCCGGCCGACGCCGCGGAAGCTGGAGGATCCGGCGGTGCGTGGCGAGGTCGTGTCACGCTTGAACCTGCGGTTCTCTCCCCAGCAGGTCGCCGGTCAGCTGCGGGTCGAGTTCCCGGACGGTGAGGGGATGCAGGTGTCGCACGAGACGATCTACCAGGCCCTCTACCTCCAAGGCCGAGGCGGGCTGCGTCACGAACTGACAGTGCAGAAGGCACTGCGGTCCGGACGCACCGGCCGGATCCCGCGATCCAAGCTCCCCGCCCGATCGAGGCGTCCCTGGCTGGACGGGGCGCGACTGACCGACCGTCCCGCCGAGGTCGCGGATCGAGCGGTTCCCGGGCACTGGGAAGGAGACCTCGTCGTGGGACCGGAGAACTCCGGGATCGTAACCCTGGTCGAACGCCAAACCCGGTTCGTGCTGCTAAGACGGCTGCCCGGGGCCCGGGACAGTGCCACCGTGATCGATGTCCTGCAGGCGATGATCAGTCATCTCCCCGCGGAACTGACCCGCACGATCACCTGGGACCAGGGCCAGGAGATGGCCGGCCACGCCCGGTTCACGATCGCCACCGGATGCCCGGTGTTCTTCTGCGATCCGCACTCGCCCTGGCAACGCGGCAGCAACGAGAACACCAACGGCCTGATCCGGGACTTCTACCCCAAGGGCACCAACTTCAACACCATCACCGACACCGACCTCGCCGAAACCCAACACCTGCTCAACATCCGCCCCCGCCAGACTTTGGGATTCCACACCCCAGCCGCCACACTGGGCCAACTACTCAACCGCGTTGCACTAACACCCTGAAACCACCCCCGTTCTCAGGACGATGTGTCCTGAGAACGGGCGTAGTTCCTGAAAACGGCTGGTGCGCCGATGGCGGGAGGGACCGCGCGGCGGGCGGGACTGCGCGGGGCGGGGGACCGCCGCCGGGGACCGCCCGGGCGGGCTAGCGACGGCCTCGGAGGACGGCCTGCTTCACCTCGGCGATGGCCTGCGTGATCTGGATGCCTCGGGGGCAGGCCTCGGTGCAGTTGAAGGTGGTGCGGCAGCGCCACACACCCTCCTTGTCGTTGAGGATGTCGAGGCGCACGTCGGCGGCGTCGTCGCGCGAGTCGAAGATGAAGCGGTGCGCGTTGACGATGGCGGCGGGGCCGAAGTACTGGCCGTCGGTCCAGAAGACGGGGCACGACGAGGTGCACGCGGCGCAGAGGATGCACTTGGTGGTGTCGTCGAAGCGGGCGCGGTCGGCGACCGACTGGATGCGCTCCTTGTCCTTCTCGGGCGCCGACGACGCCTGGAGGAACGGCTGCACCTCGCGGTAGGAGGCGAAGAACGGCTCCATGTCGACGATGAGGTCCTTCTCGAGCGGCAGGCCCTTGATGGCCTCCACGTAGATGGGCTTCGTGATGTCGAGGTCCTTGATGAGCGTCTTGCAGGCCAGGCGGTTGCGGCCGTTGATGCGCATCGCATCCGATCCGCAGATGCCGTGCGCGCAGGAGCGGCGGAAGGTCAGCGACCCGTCCTGCTCCCACTTGATCTTGTGCAGGGCGTCGAGGATGCGGTCGGTCGCGAACATCTGGACGTCGAAGTCCTCCCAGCGCGGCTCGGAGTCCTTGTCGGGGTCGAAGCGACGGATGATCAGCGTCACGGTGAACGCCTCGACGGGCGCCTCCGCCGCAGGCGCGGAGTCGTTCGAGAGCACGGCTGTCGACATCAGTACTTCCTCTCCATCGGCTGGTAGCGCGTCACCACGACGGGCTTCCAGTCGAGCGTGATGTGGTCGGCCGCATCGGCGGAGTGGGGGTCGCCGGTGAGGTAGGCCATCGTGTGCTTCATGTACTTCTCGTCGTCGCGCTTCGGGAAGTCGTCGCGCATGTGGCCGCCACGGCTCTCCTGGCGGTTGCGCGCCGAGAAGACGACGACCTCGGCCAGGTCGAGCAGGAACCCGAGCTCGATCGCCTCGAGCAGGTCGGTGTTGAACCGCTTGCCCTTGTCCTGGACCTGGATGTTCTTGTACCGCTCGCGGAGTCCGTGGATGGTCTCGGTGACGGAGGCGAGCGACTCGTCGGTGCGGAACACCTGGGCGTTCTTGTCCATCTCGTCCTGCAGCTCCTTGCGGATCGCGGCGATCCGCTCGGTGCCGTTCGAGTTCCGCAGCGAGGCCACGAGCGACACGATCGCCTCAGCCGGGTTCGGCGGCAGCGGGGTGAAGTCGACGGTCTGCACGTACTCGGCGGCGTTGTTTCCGCTGCGCTTGCCGAACACGTTGATGTCGAGCAGCGAGTTGGTGCCGAGGCGGTTGGAGCCGTGGACCGAGACGCAGGCGCACTCGCCGGCGGCGTAGAGGCCGGGGACCACGGTGTCGTTGTCGCTCAGCACCTCGGCCTTGATGTTGGTGGGGATGCCGCCCATCGCGTAGTGCGCGGTGGGCATGACGGGCACCGGCTCGACCACGGGGTCGACGCCCAGGTAGGTGCGGGCGAACTCGGTGATGTCGGGCAGCTTGGTCTCGAGCACCTCGGCGCCGAGGTGGGTGCAGTCGAGGAGCACGTAGTCCTTGTGCGGACCGGCGCCGCGGCCCTCCGCCACCTCCTGCACCATGCATCGGGCGACGATGTCGCGGGGCGCGAGGTCTTTGATGGTGGGGGCGTAGCGCTCCATGAAGCGCTCACCGGAGGCGTTGCGCAGGATGGCGCCCTCGCCTCGGGCGCCCTCGGTGAGGAGGATGCCGAGCCCCGCGAGGCCGGTCGGGTGGAACTGGAAGAACTCCATGTCCTCGAGCGGCAGCCCCTTGCGCCAGATGATGCCCACGCCGTCGCCGGTGAGGGTGTGCGCGTTGGAGGTGGTCTTGTAGATCTTCCCGAAGCCGCCCGTGGCGAAGATGATCGCCTTGGCCTGGAAGACGTGGATCTCGCCGGTCGCGAGCTCGTACGCCACGACGCCCGACGGCTTCTTCACGCCGTCGACCTCGGTCATCACCAGGTCGAGGGCGTAGTACTCGTTGAAGAAGTTGATGCCGAGCTTCACGCAGTTCTGGAACAGCGTCTGCAGGATCATGTGGCCGGTGCGGTCGGCGGCGTAGCAGGCGCGACGCACCGGAGCCTTGCCGTGATCGCGGGTGTGCCCGCCGAAGCGGCGCTGGTCGATCTTGCCCTCGGGGGTGCGGTTGAACGGCAGGCCCATGTTCTCGAGGTCGATGACGGCGTCGATCGCCTCCTTGGCGAGGATCTCGGCCGCATCCTGGTCGACGAGGTAGTCGCCGCCCTTGACGGTGTCGAAGGTGTGCCACTCCCAGCTGTCCTCCTCCACGTTGGCGAGCGCGGCGGCCATGCCGCCCTGCGCCGCACCGGTGTGGGAGCGGGTGGGGTAGAGCTTCGAGATGACCGCGGTCTTCGCCTTGGGGCCGGCTTCGATCGCCGCGCGCATGCCCGCGCCGCCGGCGCCGACGATCACGATGTCGAACTGGTGGTAGTGCACGCCGTCCACGACGGCACCGTCTGCAAATTCGGTCACTGGCTCACTCACTTGAAGTACAGGGCTCCCGGAGGGAGCGGCTAGAGAGGCGAGCAGAACTCGGGGAGCTCGCTCGGCAGCCCGTTGGCGGGGCAGGGGTCGAAGGTGAAGACGACGAGCGTGCCCAGCACGATCAGGACGACGACCGCGACGGCGATCGCGCCCTTGAGGATCGTGCGCATCGCGGGGCGCGTGGCGTAGTCGTTGACGATCGTGCGCATGCCGTTGCCGCCGTGGATGAAGGCGAGCCACAGCATGATGACGTCCCACCACTGCCAGAACGGGTCGCTCCACTTGCCGCCGACGAAGGCGAAGTCGATCGCCTTGATGCCGTCGCCCAGCATGAGGTTGACGAAGAGGTGGCCGAAGATGAGGATCAGCAGCACCACGCCGGAGGCGCGCATGTAGACCCAGCCCCACTTCTCCCAGTTCACCCCGCGGTGGCGGGGAGCGGAGGAGTAAGGGGTGCGCGGGGCGTCGATCGTGGTCGCCATGTCAGTGCCCCATCTCGCTGAAGACGTTGATCAGGTGGCGCGGCGCGAAGCCGAGCATGGTCACCGCCCACAGGCCGATGACGATCCAGAACATCTGGCGCTGGTACTTGGTGCCCTTCGACCAGAGGTCGATGAGGATGATGCGGATGCCGTTGAACGCGTGGAACACGATGGCGGCCACCAGGGCGGTCTCGCCGAGGCCCATGATCGGGTTCTTGTAGGTCGAGATCACCGCGTCGTAGGCGCCCGGCGCGATCCGCACCATCGCGGTGTCGAGCACGTGCACGAGCAGGAAGAAGAAGATCGCGACTCCGGTGATGCGGTGAAGCACCCACGACCACATGCCTTCGCGACCCCGATACAGGGTGCCGGCGGGCCGTCTGGGTGTCATCGTCCCTGCCGAGTTCTCAGGCATGAACAACCCTCCTTGGCTTGGAAAGACGCCGTCGTGCCGCCCTCTGGGGGAGCGGAGCCGGATCGGACGATCTCGCTCAGTGTACGCGTCCGTTCCCGGAACCGCTTGTAAGGCCAGCCTAATGTGTATACAGGGGGTGTGATCCGCCGAACCCGCGCGAACATTGGCCGAGAGGGCGACGAATGCGGATGTGTATTCAGGCCTGTGAGCGTGCCGGAGTGCGCCTGCGGACGTCCCTGCGGCCCGCGACGGACTCGTAGTGGCGGATCAGGTCGTCGCACACCGAGGCCCAGGAGCGGCCGATGACCGCGCGTCGACCGGCCTCTCCCATCCTGCCCCTCATGGCCGCGTCACCCACGAGGGCGGCGACGTGCATCCGGAAGTCGGAGGCGCTCCTCGGATCGAAGAGGTAGCCGTTCACCCCGTGGTCGACGAGGTCGAGCGGGCCGCCGCTGGCCGGGGCGACCACAGGGAGGCCGGAGGCGTGCGCCTCCTGGAGCGTCTGTCCGAAGGTCTCCTCGGTGCCCGTGTGGGCGAACACGTCGAACGCGGCGTAGGCGTCGGCGAGGTCGTCGCCCGACAGTCGGCCGAGGTAGGTGGTGGGGACGCCGTGGAGCGCCCGGCGAACCCGTTCGTCGCTCGGGCCGTCGCCGACGACGGCGACGTGCACACCCTCCATGCCGCGGAGGGCGGCGAACCGCTCGACCTGCTTCTCGGGGGCGATCCGGCCCACGTAGCCGACCACCACATCCCGCTCCGGCCCCGCCAGGAGCGAGGAGAGCGCGGCGACGGCCGGGCGCATCCGGTTGTTCGGGTGGTACCGGACGAGGTCGACGCCGCGGCCCCAGAGGGCGATGCGCTGGACCCCGGCCCGCTCGAGGTCGCGCTGCGACGCGGTCGAGGGCGCGAGGGTGAGGGTCGCGCCGTCGTGGATCCACTTGATGTAGCGCCACGCCACCCGCGCGCCCGAGGCGCCGAGGCCGTTCCGACGCGCGTAACCGGCCATGTCGGTCTGGAACACCGCGACCGACGGGACGCCCAGGCGGTTCGCCGCGGCGATGGCCTGGGGTCCGAGGATGAACGGGGAGGCGGCGTGGAGCACGTCGGGCCGGAAGCGCTCGATGGCGCGGGCCACCTGCGGGCTCGGGATGCCGACGGGGAACTGACGGTACGCGACCGCCGGGACCTCGTGCACCGGGAAGCCCCGGTAGGAGGCGGGCGCTCCCGCGGCGGGAGCGATGACGATGGCCTGGTGGCCGCGGTCGGCGAGGTGGTCGAGCACCTTGCAGACGCTGTTGGTGACGCCGTTGACGGTGGGGAGGAAGCTCTCGGTCACGACCGCGACTCTCATGCCTCCGACGCTAGGAACCGGAGGTGGCGCGGCGGTGGCCGAGTGGTGTCGTGTCGGTGGCCATCCGCGGGCGAACCCGCCCCTCGTCCGCGGGCGAACCCGCCCCCATCCGCCGGTCTCGACGCGGCCGACGGGGGACGGCCAGGCCCGCTCGCTAGGCTCAGCAGCATGACCGACGCAGCAACCGCACTCGACCGCTTCTACAGCGTCATCCCTGCAGGCGGCATCGGCTCGCGCCTCTGGCCGCTGTCGCGGGCGGATGCGCCCAAGTTCCTGCACGATCTCAGCGGCTCCGGTCACAGCCTGCTCCGCGACACGTGGGAGCGCCTGGCGCCCCTGTCGGGCGAGCACCGGATCATGGTGGTCACCGGTCGCGCGCACCGCGCCGCGGTCGAGGAGCAGCTGCCCGAGCTCGGCGACGCCAACGTCGTGCTCGAGAGCGAGCCGCGCGACTCCACCGCCGCGATCGGCCTGGCCGCCGCCATCCTGGAGCACCGCGAACCCGGTGTCATCATCGGATCGTTCGCCGCCGACCACGTGATCGCCAACGGGCACGCGTTCCGCGAGACCGTGAAGCGCGCGGTGCTCGCGGCCGACGCGGGGTACATCGCCACGATCGGCATCGCTCCCACCGAGCCGGCAGTGGGCTTCGGCTACATCAAGACCGCGGGCGCGCTCGACATCCCGGGCGCCTACGGGGCACGCCGCGTGGAGGAGTTCGTCGAGAAGCCCGACCTCCCCACCGCCAAGCGCTACCTGCGCTCGAACAAGCACCTCTGGAACGCCGGGATGTTCATCGCCCGCGCCGACCGGCTGCTCGAGGAGCTGGGCAAGACCGAGCCCGAGCTGCTTGCCGGGCTCCAGGAGCTCGCCGCGGCCTGGGACACCCCGGAGCGGGGCGTCGTCGTCGACCGCGTCTGGCCCCGGCTGAAGAAGATCGCCATCGACTACTCGGTGGCCGAGCCCGCGGCGAAGGACGGCGCGCTCGCCGTCATCCCGGGCGAGTTCGAGTGGGACGACGTGGGCGACTTCGCCTCGATCGCCAAGCTCCACTCCACCGGGCGGGGCAGCGAGCTGGCGATCCTCGGCAAGAACGCGCGCGTGCTGGCGGATGCGTCGAGCGGCATCGTCGTGTCGCAGTCGAAGCGGGTGATCTCGCTCATCGGCGTCACCGACATCGTCGTCGTCGACACCCCGGATGCGCTGCTGGTCACCACCAGCGAGAACGCCCAGCGGGTGAAGTCCGTGGTCGACGCGCTGCGCGCCGGCGGCTCGGGCGACGTGCTCTGACCTCGCCGCGGACGGCGCGGGCGATGCCGTGCGCCTCCGATCACGGCAGAATCGACCACAGCATCACGGAGGTAGGAAGACCATGACGTCACGGCAGGGCATCGGCGCCGCACGGGCGCGACGAGTGGCCGCAGTGCTCGTGGCGGTGGGGGCGCTCGCCCTCGCCGGCTGCGCGCCCGCACCCACCACGGAGCAGTCGGCCCCGGCCACGCAGGCGGGCGACGACAAGTACTGCGCCCGCATGGTGACCAACTCCGGCGGCCTCGAGGACCGCTCGTTCAACCAGTCGAGCTGGGAGGGTCTGGAGAAGGCGCAGCAGGAGCTCGGCATCGACGCGCAGGTGCTGGTGTCGACGAGCGAGAACGACCTCGCGCCGAACGTCGACCAGGCGGTCCAGAGCGGATGCGGGTTCGTGCTCACCGTTGGCTACGAGCTCGCGCAGGCGACGCTCGCCGCCGCGACGGCATCGCCCGAGACGCACTTCGCGATCGTCGACGAGACGGTCGACGCGCCGAACGTGAAGCCGATCGTGTTCGACACGGCCCAGGCGGCGTACCTCGCCGGCTACCTCGCCGCCGGTGTGACGAAGACGGGCAAGGTCGCCACGTTCGGCGGCGGAAACCAGCCGCCGGTCACCCTCTTCATGGACGGGTTCTCCGACGGCGTCGACCGGTACAACGCCGACCACGGCAGCTCCGTGCAGCTGCTCGGCTGGAACAAGTCGATCCAGGACGGCGTGTTCACCGGTGACTTCGAAGACATCAACAAGGGCAAGACCGTCACGCAGAGCTTCATCGACCAGGGCGCCGACGTCATCCTCCCGGTGGCCGGACAGGTCGGCGAGGGCGCCGCCTCGGCCGCCCTCGACTCCGGCGACGTCCTCATCGTGTGGGTCGACAACGACGGATACGACACCCTCCCGGCCGAGTACCGCCCGATCATCCTCACCAGCGTGATGAAGAACACCGGCGACGCGGTCACGTCGATCGTCGGCGACGACATGGACGGCTCGTTCGACAACTCCCCGTACGTCGGGACGCTCGCGAACGGTGGTGTGGGGCTGGCCCCTTACCACTCGCTCGAGCCGGAGGTCACCGAGGCCCTCGACTCGGAGCTGAAGGACCTCGAGAAGCAGATCGTGGCCGGGACCGTCGTCGTGCAGTCGCCCAGCACGCCCTGAGCAGGCGCGTCCTCCCTATCAGGAGACAGGCTGCGGATGGCTGCGCTGCGCGCAGACATTTCGCGCAGATTACGCGGTGATCGCAGGTTTGTAACTCTTGCTCCTCGACCTCCTCGCGAGGTCTGACGCACGGCGTCACATTGGGTAACGTGTACTCCCACACAGCCCCTGCGTGCGCGCAGGGCCTCACTTTGGAGGATTCATCTTGAGCATCACCCTGCGTCGCGCCGGCCTCGTCGGCGTCGCCACCTTCGGTGTGGCCGCGCTGCTCGCCGGCTGCGCATCCGCACCGTCCGACAGCTCCTCGACCGGCAGCGCCGCCGCCTCGAGCGACTTCCTGCCCTGCATGGTCTCCGACTCGGGCGGCTTCGACGACAAGTCGTTCAACCAGGCCGGCTACGAGGGCATCATCGAGGCCGGGGACAAGCTCGGCGTCAAGCCGATCACCGTCGAGTCCTCGGGCGACACCGACTTCGCTCCGAACATCGACCAGCTGGTCTCGCAGAACTGCAACCTGATCATCTCGGTCGGCTTCCTCCTGGCCGACGCCACGAAGGCAGCGGCGGCGGCGAACCCCGACGTGAACTTCGCGATCATCGACGACGCGTCGATCGACGCGAAGAACGTCAAGCCGATCACGTTCGAGACCTCGCAGGCCGCGTTCCTCGCCGGCTACGCGGCGGCCGCCTACTCGAAGACCGGCACCGTCGGCACCTTCGGCGGCATCCAGATCCCGTCGGTCACCATCTTCATGGACGGCTTCGCCGACGGCGTGAAGTACTACAACGACCAGAACGGCGCCGCCGTCAAGACGGTCGGCTGGGACGTCGCGTCGCAGACCGGCTCCTTCACCGGTGGCTTCGCCGCGGGTGTCGAGGCCAAGACCGCGGCTCAGGGCCTCATCGACCAGGGTGCCGACGTCATCCTCCCCGTCGGCGGACCGATCTTCCTCTCCGCAGGCGAGGCGATCCGCGACTCCGGCAAGGACATCGCGCTCGTGGGCGTCGACTCCGACAACTACGAGACCGCTCCCGACCTCAAGGACCTCTTCCTCACCTCGGTGCTCAAGGGCGTCAAGGTCGGAACCGAGGACGTCGTGAACGCCGCTGCCTCCGGTGACTACTCGGCCGAGCCGTTCGTCGGCACGCTCGAGAACGACGGCGTCGGCATCGCGCCGTTCCACGACTTCGAGTCGAAGGTCCCGTCCGACCTCCAGTCGAAGCTCGATGAGATCAAGAAGGGCATCATCGACGGCTCGATCAAGGTCGAGTCGCCGTCGTCGCTCGTCGGCTGACGATCCAGCGCGTCCAGCGCACACGAGGTCGGGGGAGCCAGCATCGCTGGTTCTCCCGACCTCGTCTTTCCACGACTGCATCCCATGACGCGATGGATAGGGTGAGGCTATGAAGCTCGAACTACGGGGCATCACGAAGAGGTTCGGTGCCCTGACCGCGAACGACCACATCGATCTGACGGTCGAACCGGGCGAGATCCACGCGCTGCTCGGAGAGAACGGCGCCGGCAAGTCGACGCTGATGAACGTGCTCTACGGCCTCTACCAGGCCGAGGAGGGCGACATCCTGCTGGACGACGTGGTCCAGCACTTCTCGGGGCCCGGCGACGCGATGAACGCCGGCATCGGCATGGTGCACCAGCACTTCATGCTCATCCCCGTCTTCACCGTCGCCGAGAACGTGATGCTCGGTCACGAGCAGACCGGCTTCGGCGGCCGGCTCGACGTGGGCGCCGCCCGCAAGCGCGTGCGCGAGATCAGCGACCGGTTCGGTTTCGACGTCGATCCCGACGCCTTGGTCGAAGACCTGCCGGTGGGCGTGCAGCAGCGCGTCGAGATCATCAAGGCGCTCTCGCGCGACGCGAAGGTGCTCGTGTTCGACGAGCCCACCGCGGTGCTCACGCCGCAGGAGACCGACGAGCTGATGGAGATCATGCGTCAGCTCAAGGTGTCCGGCACCGCCATCGTCTTCATCACCCACAAGCTCCGCGAGGTCCGCGAGGTCGCCGACCGCATCACCGTGGTGCGCCTGGGCAAGGTGGTCGGCGAGGCCGAGCCCACTGCATCCAACGCCGAGCTGGCCGCCCTCATGGTGGGCCGCGCGGTGGAGCTGACCGTGCACAAGGAGGCGCCGCGACTGACGTCGAACGCGCTCGTCGTCGAGAACCTGTCGGTCATCGACGCCCAGGGTCAGATCGTGGTCGACGACGTGTCGTTCGACGTCAAGGGCGGCGAGGTCCTCGCCATCGCGGGTGTGCAGGGCAACGGGCAGACCGAGCTCACCGAGGCGCTGCTGGGGCTGCAGGAGCGGGTGACAGGGGAGGTCTCCCTCGACGGTGCATCGCTGCGAGGTCTCTCGGTGCGCCGCATCCTCGAGGCGGGGGTGGGGTTCGTGCCCGAGGACCGCAAGGAGGACGGCCTGGTGGGCGAGTTCACCATCGCCGAGAACCTCATGCTCGACCGGGCGAAGGGCGCGCCGTTCGTCAAGGCCGGCACGGTGCAGGACAAGCTCCTCCGCGAGTTCGCGACCGAGAAGTCGCGCGAGTTCGACGTGCGCTCGCAGGGCATCGACACCCCCGTCGGCCGTCTCTCCGGCGGCAACCAGCAGAAGGTCGTGCTGGCGCGCGAGCTCAGCCGGGAGCTGCGGCTCTTCGTCGCCGCGCAGCCCACGCGAGGCATCGACGTGGGCTCGATCGAGTTCGTGCACAAGCGCATCGTCGCCACGCGCGACGAGGGCATCCCGGTGATCGTGGTCTCCACCGAGCTCGACGAGGTCGTCGCGCTCGCCGACCGCATCGCCGTGATGTACCGGGGCGGCATCGTGGGCATCGTGCCCGGGAACACGCCGCGTGACATCCTCGGCCTCATGATGGCGGGCGAGGCCCCGCCGGCCGATCTCCACCTCTCGGCGGCGACGCCGGCAGACACCGAAGGGATCATCGCGTGAGCGACGGCACCCGCCACGGCCTCGGAGGCGCACAGGAGGAGCCCATCACCCCGGGCTCCGACGAGGCCACCTCCACCACGGAGGTCTCACCCCAGCCCGACACCGACGCGCCGGGGACGGCCGCCTCGGGCCCGGGGTCCACCGCGACCGCGTCGACCGCAGCCACCGCGCCCCGGACCGGCTCGACCGACGCCGTCGAGCCGCCGTCGCGCTGGCGCAGGGCGTTCACCGAGATCGTCGGCGGATCGGTGATGATCTCGATCCTCGCGGTCGTGCTGGCGATGATCGCCGGCGGCATCCTGATCGCGGTGACCGACGAGAACGTGCAGGCGGCGTCGCAGTACTTCTTCGCGCGGCCGGGCGACACCCTCGCGGCGATCTGGGAGTCGGTCTCGGGTGCGTACGTCTCCCTCTTCCAGGGGGCGATCTTCAACCCCAAGCGCGGTGACTTCCTCACGCAGATCAAGCCGTTCACCGAGACGCTGACGTTCGCCACGCCGCTCATCGCGGCGGGCCTCGGCGTGGGGCTGGCGTTCCGCGTCGGCCTCTTCAACATCGGCGGCCGCGGCCAGATGATCATCGCGGCGGCCTGCGCCGGCTGGGTGGGCTTCACGTTCCACCTGCCGTACGGGCTCCACATGGTGGTCGCGGTGCTCGCGGGCCTCATCGGCGGCGGCATCTGGGGCGGCATCGTGGGTCTCCTCAAGGCCCGCACGGGCGCCCACGAGGTGATCGTGACGATCATGCTCAACTACGTCGCGTTCTATCTCGTGTCGTACCTGCTGCGCACCCCGATCCTGCAGGCGCCGGGCTCGAACAACCCGAAGTCGCCGCCCCTCGACGACACGGCCACGTTCTTCCCGATCCTCGGGCCGCAGTTCAATCTCACGTTCGGCTTCGTGCTCGTGATCGCCGCGACCGTGTTCGCCTGGTGGCTGCTCAACAAGTCGGCGCTGGGCTTCCAGTTCAAGGCGGTGGGTCTCAACCCCAACGCCGCGCGGGTGGCCGGCATCAACGTCAAGAACATCTACGTGTACGCGATGCTCATCTCCGGCGCGCTCGTCGGCCTGGCCGGCGTCTCGCAGGTGCTCGGCCCGCAGAAGGCCGGGTTCACCTCGGGTGTCGACGCGGGCATCGGCTTCGACGCCATCACCGTGGCGCTGCTCGGCCGCTCGAAGCCGTGGGGCATCTTCGTCGCCGGCATCCTGTTCGGCGCCTTCAAGGCGGGCGGGTTCTCGATGCAGGCCGCCGAGGGCATCCCGATCGACATCGTGCTCGTCGTGCAGTCGCTCATCGTGCTCTTCATCGCGGCGCCGCCGCTGGTACGGGCCGTGTTCCGGCTGCCCGACCCGTCGGCACCGACCAGACCCAAGAAGCAGAAGGCGCGCGCGCAGAAGGCGGTGGCGGCACAGTGAGCGAGAACGTCTCGACCCACAACCTGGCATCGGATGCGGGTGTCCCGCCGACCGAGCACAACCATCCCGACGGACCGGTCGATCCGGCGCCCCAGGTGGTGGTGCGCTCCTGGAAGGCGCCCATCGCGTTCGCGATCTTCGCGGTGGCCTCCGTGCTGCTGTTCATCGTCTTCGGCCGTGACGGCGACACCACCTTCCGGCTCTCCACCGACAGCGACGTGATCCAGCTGCCGCAGGCGGTGCTGCCCACCCGCGGCACCGGCCTCGTGCTCTCGATCGTGCTCGTCGCGCTGGCGGTGCTGTCGTTCTACCTCGTGGCCTCGGCGCGCAAGGTGCGGCTGTGGTACTCGGCGATCTTCGCGGTGCTGTTCCTCGTGGCGTTCCTCACCTGGGCCGCGGCGGGGCAGACCCTGCCGGTGCCGGGCCTCCTCATCGGGACGGTGGGCCTGTCGGTCCCGCTGGTCTTCGGTGCCCTGGGAGGTGTGATCTCCGAGCGCGTGGGCGTGGTCAACGTCGCGATCGAGGGTCAGCTGCTCGCCGGCGCGTTCGTGTCGGCGGTCATCGCCTCCGTGGTCGGCAATCCGTACGTCGGTCTCATCGGCGCGATCATCGCGGGCATGCTGGTCTCGTTCGTGCTCGCCGCGTTCTCGATCAAGTACTGGGTCGACCAGGTCATCGTCGGTGTCGTGCTCAACGTGCTCGTCACCGGCCTGACCTCGTTCCTCTACTCCACGGTCCTCACCGAGGATGCGCCGCTGCTCAACTCCCCGCCGCGCTTCGACGTGATCGAGATCCCGCTGCTGTCGCAGATCCCGATCATCGGGCCGACCCTGTTCCGGCAGACGATCATCGTCTACCTGGTCTACATCGCGGTCGCCGCGGTCTACATCGGCCTCTTCCACACCAAGTGGGGCCTGCGTCTCCGCGCCGTGGGCGAGCACCCGCAGGCGGCCGACACCGTCGGCATCAAGGTGAACGTCACCCGGTTCTGGAACGTCGCCCTCGCCGGTGCGATCGCCGGTCTCGGCGGCGCGTACTTCACGCTCGGATCGGTGGGCTCCTTCCAGAAGGAGATGACCGCCGGCATGGGGTACATCGCCCTCGCGGCCGTCATCTTCGGGCGCTGGGACCCCATCCGCGCCACCCTGGCGGCGCTGCTGTTCGGCTTCGCGACGAACCTGCAGTACGTGCTGGGTGTCATCGGCTCGCCGGTCCCGTCCGAGTTCATGCTGATGCTGCCGTACGTGGTCACGATCGTGGCCGTCGCGGGACTGGTGGGTCGCGTCCGCGGGCCCGCCGCATCCGGCATACCGTACGCCAGCAGATAGGAGCACCCGCATGGATCGCACGGATGTCGACTGGGACTCGCTGCGCGCCGTCGCCCTCGAGGCGATGGAGAAGGCGTACGTCCCGTACTCGAAGTTCCCCGTGGGGGTGGCCGCGATCGTCGACGACGGTCGCGTCATCTCCGGCTGCAACGTCGAGAACGCCTCCTATGGGCTGACGCTCTGCGCCGAGTGCACCCTGGTCTCGACGCTGCACATGACCGGGGGTGGCAAGCTCGTCGCGTTCACGTGCGTCGACGGGCACGGCGGGGCGCTCATGCCCTGCGGTCGCTGCCGTCAGCTGCTCTTCGAGCACTCGGCCGAGGGGATGCTGCTCGAGACGGTGTCGGGCATCAAGACGATCGACGAGGTCATCCCGGATGCCTTCGGGCCCCGCACCCTGCAGGAGTACCGCGCGCAGACGGTAGCCGAGTAGCGCCGTCGCGGATGTCCATCCCGATCCGTCACTTTCGGACAGTGCGCGGGCCCGACACCCGCAGAAACTGACGGATCTGAAGACACGAGAACGAGGGACAGCACCATGACCGAGGACTTCGACGCCGTCGACCTCATCCGCACCAAGCGCGACCACGGCACGCTGACGACGCCCGAGATCGACTGGCTGGTCGACGCCTACACGCGCGGCTACGTCACCGACGAGCAGATGGCGGCACTGGCGATGGCCATCCTGCTCAACGGGATGACGCGGACCGAGATCCGCGACCTCACCCTGGCGATGATCGCGTCGGGCGAGCGGATGGATTTCTCCACCCTCGGCAAGCCCACGGTCGACAAGCACTCGACCGGGGGAGTGGGCGACAAGATCACCCTCCCGCTGATGCCCCTCGTGGCCTCGTTCGGTGTCGCGGTGCCGCAGCTGTCTGGGCGCGGCCTCGGCCACACGGGCGGCACGCTCGACAAGCTCGAGTCGATCCCCGGGTGGCGGGCCTCGCTCACCAACGAGGAGATGTTCGCGCAGCTGCGCGACGTCGGCGGCGTCATCTGCGCGGCGGGCTCGGGGCTCGCCCCGGCCGACAAGAAGCTGTACGCCCTGCGCGACACGACCGGCACGGTGGAGGCCATTCCGCTGATCGCGTCCTCGATCATGTCGAAGAAGATCGCCGAGGGCACCGGATCGCTGGTGCTCGATGTGAAGTTCGGCTCGGGTGCCTTCATGCAGGACTACGACCGCGCCCTCGAGCTCGCCCGCACGATGGTCGACCTGGGCAACGACGCCGGCGTCGCCACCACGGCGCTCCTCACCGACATGAACGTGCCGCTGGGGCTCGCGATCGGCAACGCCAACGAGGTGCGCGAGTCGGTCGAGGTGCTCGCCGGTGGCGGCCCTGCCGACGTGCGCGAGCTCACGCTCGCCCTCGCCCGCGAGATGCTGCGCCTCGCCGGGCAGCCCGACGCCGACGTCGAGGCCGCCCTCGACGAGGGCCGCGCCATGGACACCTGGCGTCGCGCCATCGCGGCGCAGGGCGGCGACGCGGATGCTCCGCTGCCGGTCGCACGCGAGACCCACGTCGTCATCGCCCCCGAGTCGGGTGTGCTGGTGCGCCAGGATGCGCTGCCCTTCGGCATCGCCGCCTGGCGGCTCGGCGCGGGCCGCGCCCGCATGAGCGACCCGGTCGTGCACGCAGCGGGCGTCGACCTGCACGCGAAGCCCGGCGACGAGGTGGTGGCCGGACAGCCGCTGTTCACCCTGCTCGCCGACGACGCCGCCCGCTTCCCCCGTGCCCTCGAAGCCGTGGAGGGCGCGTGGGAGATCGCGCCCGCGGGCACCGAGGTGCCCGCGCGTCCGCTGGTCGCCGCCCGCGTCGAGTAGCCCGCACCGCCTGGGTCGCCTGCCGTATCGTGCCGCCCGGCTCGTCGAGTGCTCACTCGCGGCGCCATCCGCGCCGCGATCGCGCCGAAGGCGAGCGCTCGACACGTGAGCTAACTCCGGACTTCCGCGCCGACACGCCGTGCGGAGTCCGGAGTTGGCCCGGGAGACGCCGGAAATCCGGAGTTGGCTCGGCGTGCCGACGGCGTGCCGACGGGATGCGGACGGCATGCGGACGCCGGGCGGGGCGAGGTCGGGCGCGTGAAGTGAGCACTCGATCGTGGGTGGGTGGCAGGAAGTCGGTGGAGCGGGCGGGGCGCTGCGCCTAGCGTGAGAGCATGCCCATCACGCCCGACACGAAGAACTGGACCTGGGTGCTCGAGCGCGAGTGCCCCGAGTGCGGGTTCGACGCCTCCGCCGTCGACCTCGTCGAGGTGCCCGTGCTGCTGCGCGAGAACGCGGCCGCGTGGCCGGCCGTGCTCGAGCGGGAGGATGTGCGCGAGCGCCCCGATGATGCCACCTGGAGCGACCTCGAGTACGCCGCCCACGTGCGTGACGTGTTCCGGATCTTCCGCACCCGTCTGCGGCTGATGCTCGAGGAGGAGACACCCCGCTTCGAGAACTGGGACCAGGATGCGACCGCGGTCGAGCAGCGCTATCGCGAACAGGACCCGGCGGTGGTCTCGGCCGAGCTGACCGCCGCCGCCGAGGAGATGGCCGAGGCGCTCGAGAGCGTCCCGGACGACGCGCGAGGACGGACGGGGCTCCGCAGCGACGGATCCGCGTTCACGGTGGAGACCCTGGCGCAGTACTTCCTCCACGACCCCGTGCACCACCTGCACGACGTGCGCCGGGCCTGACCTGAGCCGGGCCTGACGCGCGCGGGGGGCCTGGCGGGCGCCGGGCCTGACTCGCGCGGGGCCAGGCGGGCGCCGGGCGGGTCCGCCTAGCGGGCGGGCTCGCCGATGCGCTCGAGGGCGCCGACCACGAGGTCCCAGAACCCGCCGTGGTCGAGGCCGACGGCGGCGAACGTGGTGCAGTCCTCGGGCGCGGGCCGGCGGAAGTCGGCGACCGTCATGCCGAGCGTCAGTGCACCCGACAGCTCGACGTCGAGCGGCACGGGCACCGTGCGCACGACGCTCGGGTCGATGACGCGCGCGACTGCGACGGGGTCGTGCACCGGAGGGTGCTCGAACCCCTGCGCCTCGAGGTAGGTCGCCCCGAAGAACTCGAGCAGCTCGACCACGAACCGAGCGGGCGTGGTGTCGATGGCGCGGATGCGCTCCACGACGTCGGGGGTCGCGAGCGCCTGGTGCGTGACGTCCAGTCCGACCATCGTCACAGGCCACGCCTCGTTGAAGACGATGTGCGCGGCCTCGGGGTCGATGATGATGTTGAACTCGCTCGTCGCCGACCAGTTGCCGCCGTGGTAGCCGCCGCCCATGAGGACGACCTCGCGCACGAGCGGCACGATCCGCGGCTCCTTGCGCGCGGCGAGCGCGATGTTCGTGAGCGCCCCCGTGGGCACCAGGGTGATCGTGCCGGGCTCGTGCGCCAGCACGGTCTCGATGATGAGGTCGACGGCGTGGCGCTCGTCGACCTCGAACGCGGGCGCCGGCAGCACGGGCCCGTCGAGCCCGGAGTCGCCGTGGATGTCGGGGGCGACCTCGACCTCGCGCACCAGCGGCCGCGTGCATCCCGCGGCGAAGGGCACCCCGGTGATGCCGGCGACGGTGGCCACCGAGAGCGCGTTGCGCGTGACCTTCTCGAGCGTCTGGTTGCCCACGACGGTGGTCACGGCGACGAGCTCGATGGAGGGATCGCCGTGGGCGAGCAGCATCGCGATCGCGTCGTCGTGGCCCGGGTCGCAGTCGAGGATGATCTTGGTCGGCACCACACCATCCTATCGACGATTGCATATATGAATGCAACCTTCATATGTGTAGAGTGCAGCTCATGACCGATCTCGCAGCTCAGGGCGCCGCGCGCGTCGACTGGATCCGCTCCCGCATGGCCCTGCTCGCCGTCGCCCGCGACGAGCTCAGCGTCTCGAAGCCCTTCGCCGGGCACCGCATCGGGATGTCGCTGCACGTCGAGCCGAAGACCGCGGTGCTCATCGAGACCCTCGCCGCGGGCGGGGCGGAGCTCATCGGCACGGGCAACCATGGCTCCACGCAGGACGACGTGGTCGCGTACCTCAACACCCTCCCGGGCATCGAGATCGTCGGGCGACGCGACGACGACCTCGACCGGCACCACGCCAACCTCGCCCACGTGCTCGACGCCGGCTTCGACATGGTGCTCGACAACGGGGCCGACCTCGTCGCCGGTCTCGTCGCGCGCGGCGCCGCGCACACCGTGCTCGGCGGCACCGAGGAGACGACGTCGGGCGGCCTGAGGCTGCGCGACGAGGGCGAGCTCGCGGGACGGGTCCCCTTCCCGGTGATCGTGATCAACGACAGCATGCTCAAGGCGATCGGCGAGAACCGGCACGCGGTGGGCCAGTCGGTGGTCGAGAGCCTCATGCGGATCACGAACCTCATGGTCCCCGGCCGCCGCTTCGTGGTCTTCGGCTACGGCTGGTGCGGCCGCGGCGTCGCACAGTACCTGCGGGCGCTGGGCGGCCGGGTGGCCGTCGTCGAGGTCGATGAGCTCAAGGCCTTCGAGGCCGCCCTCGACGGCTACCGTGTGGGGTCGATCGCCGACTTCGCGGAGTGGGGCGACGTCTTCATCACCGCGACCGGGCGCCCCGGCGTGCTCCCGGTGGAGCAGATCGAGCGGATGCACGACGGCGCGGTGCTCGCCAACTGCGGCCACTTCCCGTGGGAGATCGACGTGCCCGGCCTGCGTGCCGCGGCCACCGGCTCTCGCGAGATCATCGACTCCGTCGAGCGGATCGACCTGCCGAGCGGGCGGCACGTCGTCCTCCTCGCGAACGGCCGGATGTTCAACCTGGCCGGGCGGGAGCCCAAGGGCAACTCGATCGAGTCGATGGACCTCGGCTTCCTCCTCCAGACCCTCTCGCTCGAGCGGGTCGCCACCCGGGCCGCCGAGCTCCCGACCGGCGCGCAGCCCGTGCCCGACGACATCGAGCGGACCATCGCGCGGCGGTTCGTCGCGGCCCTCGCCTCGGCCGAATAGGGACGGACGCATGGCGGAGCCCGCTCACACGCCCGACTACGCGGTCCCGGCGCTCGACAAGGCGCTCGACATCCTCGAGCTGCTCGCTGAACGCGGGGGAGGCCTGAGCCAACTCGACATCGCCACGGCCATCGAGCGATCGCCGGGCCAGATCTTCCGGGTGCTCGCGACACTCGAACGCCGCGGCTACCTGCTGCGCGACCGGAAGAGCGGCCTGTACGAGCTCTCGCTGCGGCTGTTCGACCTCGCCCACCGGCAGGAGCCGCTGCACGCCCTCGAGACCGCGGGACTGCCCGTCATGCGGGCGCTCACCGAGACGGTGCGGCAGTCGTGCAACCTCAGCGTGCTCGACGCCGAGCGGGTCAGAGTCGTCGCGCAGGTCGAGAGCCCGGCCGACTTCGGCTTCCGGGTGCGGGTGGGGGCGCTGTTCGAGATCGGGCCCACCGCGACCGGTCTCGTGCTGGCGGCGTTCGATCCCCGCGCGGCCGAGCTCGCCGCCCGCAACGACGTCGACCCGGCGCTGCTCGAGCGCATCCGGGGTGACGGCCATCTGGTGAGGTCGGATGCGGTGCAGCCATCGATCACCGACGTCGTCGTCCCCGTGCTGCGGGGCGACGGCACGGCGCTCGCCGCTCTCACGGTGCCCTACGTCGCGACGAGCCTCAGCGCATCAGGAGCGGGAGACGTGCTCTCCGCCGCCCACGCGGCCGCGGAGGAGATCGCCGGCGACCTCGTGCTCTGACGCGTCGCTCGCTCGGTCCGGACGTCGACCCGGAGTGCGTTCAGGTGCACTGCGCGGCGGCCGCGATCTGCTCGTCGGAGGGGCGCCCGTAGGCGCTGATGCCGGAACCGTCGGTGTCGAAGCCCTGCGCGATGGTCCAGGCGGTGGCCCAGACCTCGTCATCACCGTCGAACACCGGGCCGCGGAAGATCTTCTCGCACTCCGGGCGCAGCACCTGCGTGTGGCCGACCTCGTGGGTGACGACCGCCTTGGCGTCGAAGTCGTTGTAGCCGTCGGTCCAGGCGTCGGCGATCGGGTAGTTCAGCATGATGATGGCCCACCCGTCGTGGTCGTACATGTACTGCGCTGTGCCGGAAAGCCAGCCCTCGCCGAGCCCGGACACCTCGGGCGCCCAGTCGATGTCGAGCTGCAGGCCCCGCGAGATGGAGTTCGCGTAGTCCTCGATCTCCTTGCGCACGGCGAGAGACGGATCGGCGCGCTCGGCCAGCTCGGTGGCCTCCGCCGCCACCACGGCGTCCTGGGCGGCGGCCATCGAGTCGACCAGTTCGCCATTGCGCGCGGTGGGCACGGCAGCGTCGGTCGCCTGCTCCATCAGGTCTGTGAGCTTGAACCGGGCCTGGTAGCTCGTCAGCGGATGCGCGTCGATCGTCGCCTGGCCCGCGGCGGCGAGAGCGGCGAAGTACGTGGTCTCGGCGGTGCTCGTCGTCTCGACGGCCGCGGCGACCGTGTCGTCGTTCGCGGAGGCGTTCGCCGCGGCGGTGTCGAGGGAGTCGATGGCCTCCTCCATGTCGGACGACACCGCGTCGAGCACCCACGGCGGACGCCATCCGTCGGAGACCGGCGGGGGGACCGTCACCGGAGTCACGCTGAACTCGGGCGACGACGCGACGGTGGTCGCGAGCGCGGTGGAGGAGGTGCGGAGGGCGTCCGCCTCCGCTGTGGCGTCACGCCCGAAGGAACCGGACGCGGTGACACCCTCGAGTCGCAGCTGCAGCGAGCCGGCGTCCTGGAGGCGCGCGGAGTTCGCGGCGACCGCGAGGCGCTCGTCGTCGGCGGCCTGCTGCAGGGCAGTCGTGTCCGACGAGTACCGCTGGATCGAGAGCACGCTCCACGCGGTGAAGCCCGCGGCCAGCGCGAGCACGGCCAGGGTGGGGATGAGGATGGCCGCGAGAAGGCGGCGCCGTGCGCGGCGACGGGCGGGATCGGGCGTCGGACGGTGGGGGTCGCTCAGGGTCGGCGGCGCCCACGCCGCGGCGGGCTGTGCCGGCGCCTGCTGCTGCCACGGCGGGGCCGGCTGCGGCTGCCACGCCTGCGGCTCCATTGGAGTGGTGGGCTGCTGCGCCTGCCAGACCTGCGACTCCGTCGGCGAGGCCGGTTGCTGCGGCTGCCACGCCGGTGGCGCCGACTGCGGTGCCTCGGGCGGGGCGCCGTTCGTGTCGCGGTCCCCGGTGAAGCCGGGCGGCGGCCATGCCGCTCCGGAGCGCTCGTCGCTCATGATGGTCCCCTCATCGTCCTCGGCCCCCGCCGCGTCGCCATCCTAGGGGAAACCGGGCTGTCCGCCCGGAGGCGCAGAGCCCTAGGCTTGTGCGCATGAGCGACAGCGCAGACGACGGCCTCGTGCCCGGCACCGACATCCCGTTCGAAGCCCTCCCGAAGGTGTCGCTCCACGACCACCTCGACGGCGGCCTCCGCCCGGCGACGATCATCGAGCTCGCCGACGAGATCGGGCTCGAGCTGCCCGCCACCGACGCCGATGACCTCGGCGACTGGTTCGAGGAGAGCGCCGACTCCGGTTCGCTGCCCGACTACCTCGCCACGTTCGACGTGACGATCGGCGTGATGCAGACCCGCGAGGGCCTCACCCGGGTGGCGCGCGAGTTCGTGCAGGACCTCGCGGCCGACGGCGTGGTCTACGGCGAGGTGCGCTGGGCGCCCGAGCAGCACCTGCAGCGCGGCCTGACCCTCGACCAGGTCGTCGAGGCGGTGCAGGAGGGCCTCGAGCAGGGCGTCGATGACGTGCACGCCGATGGCCGCACCATCCGGGTCGGGCAGCTGATCACCGCCATGCGGCACGCGGGTCGCGGTCTCGAGATCGCCGAGCTCGCCGTGCGGCACCGCGACCGCGGCGCGGTCGGCTTCGACATCGCCGGAGCCGAGCTGGGCTTCCCGCCCGCCAACCAGCTGGCCGCCTTCGACTACCTCGCGCACCACCTCTTCCCGACCACGGTGCATGCGGGCGAGGCTGACGGGCTCGACAGCATCAGGGGCGCCCTCTTCCACGGCCGCGCTCTGCGCCTCGGGCATGGCGTCCGTCTGGCAGAGGACGTGACGATCGAGCGTCAGGATGACGACAACACCTACGTCTCGCTGGGCGTGCTCGCCCAGTGGGTGAAGGATCGCGAGATCGCTCTCGAGCTCTCGCCCTCGTCGAACCTGCAGACCGGCGCGATCGCCCAGTGGGGAGACGAGCTCGTCGACCACCCGTTCGACCTGCTCTACCAGCTCGGGTTCCGGGTCACGGTCAACCCCGACAACCGCCTCATGTCGAACACGACGATCAGCCGCGAGCTCGCGCTCCTCACCGACACCTTCGCCTACGACCTCGACGATCTCGAGACCTTCCAGCTCAACGCCGCGGCGGCGAGCTTCCTGCCGCTGGAGGATCGCGAGGACCTCGCCGATGCGATCTCCGACGCGTTCGACGAGCTCTGATCGGTCGGTGAACGACGCCGCGTCTCCGCCGACCAGGCGAGGCGCGGCGTCGCGCTACACCGCGTCGCGCTTCGCGGCGGCGTAGTCGGGCAGCTCCTGAAGCGTCCAGCGGTTGCCGTCGGGATCGGCGAACGTCACAAAACGGCCCCACTCGAGATCGAGCACACCCTCCGCCTCGACCCCGGCCGACTGCAGCTGTGCGAGCGCCGCATCCGCGTCGGGGATCACCACCTGGATCCCGTTCTGCGACCCCGGCGCCATCTCGGTGAGTCTCGTGCCGAACGCGATGGAGCACGCCGACCCGGGCGGGGTGCACTGCACGAAGCGGACGCCGCCGCCGGGCGACGCGTCGTGGTCGGCGCTGAAGCCCAGCGTGTCGACGTAGAACGCCTTCGCGCGGTCGACATCGGTCACCGGCACGAAGATGAGCTCGATCTTCCAGTCCATGGTCTGTTCCCTTCTCGGGTCTGTTCTGTCTCGGATGCGCACCACGATACGAGCCAATCAGGTCACTTCTCGTCCTGATGATCGGGCAGAATCGGCACATGGCCGAGACGACCTCCCGCATCCTCGCGCTGCTCTCTTTGCTGCAGACCCACCGGCAGTGGCCCGGCCCCGAGCTCGCCGCGCGGCTCGAGGTGACCGAGCGGACCCTGCGACGCGACATCGAGCGCCTGCGCGAGCTCGGATACCGGGTGGACGCGACGCGGGGGAGCGCGGGCGGGTACCGGCTCGAGGCCGGGGCGCAGCTGCCTCCGCTGCTGCTCACCGACGACGAGGCCGTGACGATGGCGATCGGACTCCGCGCCGCGGTCACGCAGGGCCTCGTCGACGGCGACGTCACGACCACCAGCGCGCTGGCGAAGTTCGAGCAGGTGCTCCCGCCGGCCCTCCGCCGTCGGGTCAACGCGCTCGGCGGGCACGTGGAGACACGCGCGCCGAGCCGATCCGCCGGCCCGGTCTCGCAGGAGATGATCGGGCAGCTGGCACTGGCCTGCCGCGACCTGGAGCGCATCCGGTTCCGCTACGAAAGGCCCGGGGCGGATCCCACCCGACGGGTCGTGGAGCCGCACTCGCTGGTGGCGTCCGATCGCAGCTGGTTCCTGGTCTGCTGGGACGTCGATCGTGGCGACTGGCGCACCTTCCGCGTCGATCGCATCCGCGACCTGCTCCTCACTCGGGTGCACTTCGAGGCGCGCCCGCTCCCCGCCGACTCGGCTGCCGCCTTCGTCGATCAGGCCTTCGGACGGCTGCGCACTCAGGTGAGCGCCGACATCCATCTGCACGCCCCGCTCGACGTCGTACGGGCCCGGTTCGGTCCCTGGGCCCGGGGCGCGGTCGGCATCGACGAGCAGACGACACGCTGGACGGTCGGGGCGGATGCGATGCCGTCGCTCCTCGCCATGCTCTCCTGGATCCCGGAGGACATGCCGTTCACGATCGTGGACCCGGAACTCGCCGAGGCCGCGCGCAGCCTCGCGAGAAGGATGGGTGCGGCTGTGCACGGGCGATGAGCGCACTCAGCGTTCTCGGAACGACCGCTGGGAGGATCGGGACCACGATGTCGACGCCGATGGAGCAGCCCTCTCTCCCCCCGCCGGCCGTGTCGGTGGGCGTCGCCGCCTCCGACTGGCGCGAGGCGATCCGCAGCGCCGGCGACGCGCTCGAGGAGGACGGGACCACCGCACCGGGGTACGCCGATCGGATGGTCGCGATGGTCGACGATCGGGGCCCGTACATCGTCATCGCGCCCGGTGTGGCGCTGGCCCACGCGCGGCCGGGTGATGACGTCCTGCGGACCGGGTGGTCCGTGGTGACGCTCGCCCAGCCCGTGGTCTTCGGGCATCCGCACCACGATCCGGTCTCGGTCGTCGTGGGCTTCGCGGCGACCGAGCCCGACGCGCACGTGACCGGGGTGGCGCGCATCGCGAACCTCTTCAACGACGAGGCGCTCGCCAGTTCCCTGGCGCAGGCCGCGTCGCCCGATGCTGTCCGCGCCCTCCTGTCCTGACGAGCGGTCCCCCAGCGCGGTGCGGCCTGTCCCCCATACGGGGCGCGGAACGATACACCGTGCTTCTGCGCTGCGCCTCATTGCCTTCTGTGAAACACCTCTTTGCTCGTTCCCAGGAAACCGCTCCTTCACGCTCCGGACCGCTGCACTTCACCTCCTCCGCCGAACCTGACTCGCGACCCGACCACCTTCCCGATCCTTCGGAGCGACGATGTCCGCGCCCTATCTCGTGTTCTCCACCCTCCGAGCCGACAACGATCCGACGATGCAGTCGTGGGCGAGGTTCCGGAACCACATCCAGTCGGTGCACCCCGTCGTCGGCGGGCTCTCCGAGCTCACGGCGCCGGTCGCTGCGGCGTCCTCGTCACCCGGTCAGGGCGTCGCGAGCTATTGGCGGCTGCTTGCGTCGAACCATCGTGAGCTCGCCCGTTCCTACTTCCTCTACGACTCCTATGCCCGGGCGCGCACCCACGTGGAGCAGATCCTCGACGACCCCGGAGCGATCGAGATCGTCACGCTGGTCGGCAGCGACGTGCGGACGCACGGCTGGTACGGGGTGGTCGGTTCTGGCGGCCCGGTCATCACCTGCAGCCGCTGGTACGGCGGGAGCGCAGCCGCCTTCGATGCGGCACGCGCGAGTCTGCGGGCGCTCGCCACGGCCGTCGTGATGGACGGGCGCCGCTCCAGCGTCGCGATGAGCTCGTCGTTGCGGATGACCCGGCCTCCGCTGCGGGAGTCCGTCATCCGGCAGGCCGCCGCTTCCGGGCGGGCCGTGAGGGACCGCCGCCCGTGAGAGCGACCGTCGTCGCGGCGATCGCGGCCTTCGCCGCACTCGGTGTCTCGCTGGCGGTGGGCGCCGCGGGTCATGCAGACGCCGTCACCGGCGGCGCGGCCTTCGGGCTGCCCCAGAACGCTGTGCCGACCCGGGGTGCTCCGGTCGGCACAGCCCCCTCCGAGATCGTGGTCACGGGTGGCGGCTCCGCTCGGGTGCAGGCGGGCGGACTGCCGGCCGGTGGTCTCGCCGCCGCCGTCGACGCCGGATGGGCCGCGACCACCGCGGCCCGAGCGGGCATACCGACCAGGGCGATGATCGCCTACGCGGGAGCCGCCTTGGTGCTCGCGACGGAGCAGCCCGATTGCGGACTCGGATGGAACACCCTCGCGGCCCTCGGCGACGTCGAGTCGGACCACGGTCGCCACGGCGGATCGACGGTGGGAGGAGACGGCGCCGTCGAGCCGCCGATCATCGGACCGTCGCTCGACGGCGGCGCATTCGCGTCGATCGGCGACAGCGACGGGGGAGTGTGGGACGACGACGCGACGTGGGATCACGCGGTCGGGCCCTTCCAGTTCATCCCGGACACCTGGCGCGCGTGGGGAACCGACGCCGGCGGCGACGGCCACGCCGATCCGCAGAACATCGACGACAGCGCGCTCGCCGCCGCGCGCTACCTCTGCGCGTCCGGCTCGCTCGCCTCGGCCCAGGGGTGGCGCGCCGCGGTGTTCTCCTACAACCACGACGACGCCTACGTCGATCGGGTCGCGGCGGTGGCCAACGGGTACGCCGACCGCACCTCGTGAACGGCGATCTCTTCGCCGGACGCTTCCGCCTGTCGGGACTCCTCGGGACCGGCGGCGACGCCTCGGTGTACCGTGCCGTCGACGTGCGCAGCGGCGACGACGTGGCGGTGAAGGTGCTGCATCCGCACCTCGCGACCGAGACCGGCTTCCGCGAGCGCTTCCTCGCGCAGGCGCGACTCGCGGCCGCTGTGCGCGCACCAGGACTCGTCCCGGTGATCGCCTTCGGAGTCGACGAAGAGGAGGGGGAGTCGGCCTGGCTCGCGATGGGAGTCGCCCCGGGAGGCACCCTCGCCGAACGCGTCCGAGAGTCCGGCCCGCTCATGGTGGGCGACGCGGTGCATCTCGCGCGCGAGGTGCTCGCCGCGTTGAGCGCGGTGCACGCGGCGGGCCTCGTGCACAGGGACGTCACGCCCTCGAACGTGATGGTCGACGGGGAGGGGGAGCGGATGCGAGCCGTGCTGCTCGACCTCGGGCTGGCCGGGCGACGCGGAGAGGCGGCGACGGTCGGCCGTGCGGCCGACGGCGCGGAAGGCGCGGGTACGACGGGGTCCGGGTCGAGCGGAGTCCGCATCCAGGGCACCGTCGACTGGATGTCGCCCGAGCACCTGTCGGCCGATCCCGTCGATGAGCGGGGCGACGTCTATCAGGTCGGCGCGCTGCTGTACTTCTGCGTCACAGGTTCTCGGCCCTTCCCGCGGGCGTCGGCCGAGGAGGTGCTGCGCGCGCACCGTTCGGCGCCTCCGCCGATCGCGTCGGTGGTCGCGCCTGGAGTGCCGAGCGTGATCGACCGTGTGATCGTTCGGGCCATGTTGAAGCGGCCCGCCGACCGCTACCCGTCGGCGGAGGCCATGGCCGAGGCGCTGACCTCAGCGACCGCGGCCCTTCGCGAGGAGTCGCCGACGCCTGGCTCGACCGAGCGGATGGCGGTCCCTCTGTCGGGTGCGGAGATGGCGGCCACACGGGTACTCCCGGCCGCTTCGCGGGCGGTCACCGCCCCTCGCGCCGCGGGGGCGGCGAGGGGGAGGACGACCGCACCGCGGACGTCCGAGAACACGACACGGCTCGTCGCGGCATCCACCACCTCGAGACCGGGCAGGGCAAAGCTGCCGAGGCGTCGCGTTCGTCGGCGGCTCTGGTCGTGGTGGGGATCGTCGTCGCCGCGGTGCTCGGGGGCGCGGTGTGGATGCTGGCGGCCGCCGACGGCGGCGGCTCGGCCGCGCTCGCGGTGCCCAGCAGCGCGCCGCCTTCTGCGTCTGAGGCCCCGCACCCGACGCCGTCCGGTCCGCCCGCGACGGCCGCCCCGGTCACCGTCGCCGTCCCGCCGCTCGCCGGTCTGTCGTTGACCGACGCGCAGACGCTCCTCGTCGCAGCCGGGCTCTCCGTCGGCTCGGTCTCCGGCTCACCCTCGAGCGCTGCTCGCGACACCGTGCTGGCGGTGTCGCCCGACACCGGCAGCCCTGCGCCGCTCGGCCGTCCGATCGACCTCGTCGTCGCGACGGGCGAGAACGTCGTCCCCATCGTCGAGGGCACCGGCGCGGCCGAGGCCGCCGATGCCGTGCGCGCCGCCGGGTTCGCGGTCCGCCTCACCGGCGACGCCGCCGGCGCTGTCACCCTCTCCAATCCGATCGCGGGTACCCTGCTGCCGCTCGGCCAGACGGTCACCCTCGTGTTGGCCTCGGCCCCTCAGCCCGCGGGGCCGTCGTCACCTCCGCCGACTTCACCTCCCCCGTCCACCACCACCCCACGGCCGACCTCCGCGGGAGCGCAGCGGTGATCGCGAAGGCGGCCTGGAACCGCGCCGGACGGAGCCACTGCCCGTGCACTCCTCCTTCACGTCCGAACCCCCGTCCGTTCACGAACCCGTCCGACCATGTGGGGTCGATGCGGGCCGAATCAGGAAGGGCGTGACATGACCGACCTTCGTACCCCCGCCGAGCCGGGCGAGGGTGCACGCCGGGACGAGGGCGCTCCGTCCTCGTGGCCTCCGCCGTCCCCACCGTTCGACTCGATCGAGACGGTGCTGGTCGCGAACGGGATGACTCCCGTCGTGGCAGACGGCTGGGAGAAGCTGCCCGCCGACCCGTCGGACCCCGTGCCTCCGTCGAAGCGGAGCGGCCCGGCTAGGGGCCGCCTGCATGGGCGACGGATCGCGCCCCGGCCGTCGCTGTCCGACTCCGTCTTCCGCAGCGTCTCGTTCTCGGCCGGCGGCATCACCGTCGGCATCATGCTCTGCGTGGGGTTCTTCCTCACCATCAACGCGGGCAAGGCGATCGGCGTCGCCGGCCCCTCGTTCCTCATCGAGCAGCAGTGGTCGCCCGAGACCGGGACGTTCGGCATCGCCGCGGTGCTGTTCGGCACCGTGAGCATCGCCCTCATCGCCATGACCGTGTCGGTGCCTCTCGCCCTCGGCACCTCTCTCCTCATCTCGGAGGTGCTGCGCGGTCGACTCCAGCGCACGGTGATCTCGCTCGTCGATCTGATGGCGGCCGTCCCCAGCGTGGTGTTCGGGCTGTGGGGCCTGTTCTTCCTGCAGGAGAACATCATCCCGGTCTCGCAGTGGATCTCGACCTACTTCGGCTGGATCCCGATCTTCGCCGTGACGGATCAGACCGGCCAGCGTCTGACCGAGGCGAGCGCGGTGACGTCGTCGGCGTTCATCGCGGGGATCGTCGTCGCGCTCATGGTCGTGCCCACGCAGACCTCGGTCATGCGCGAGGCCTTCTCGCAGGCGCCGCTCGGCGAGCGGGAGGGGGCGCTCGCGCTCGGCTCCACGCGCTGGGGCATGATCCGGGCGGTCGTCCTGCCCTTCGGCAAGGGCGGCGTGATCGGCGGGACGATGCTGGGGCTCGGCCGTGCGCTCGGCGAGACGATCGCGGTCTACATGATCATCTCGCCCATCTTCAGCATCAACTGGGAGGTGCTGAAGACCGGCACGAACTCCGTCTCGGCCCTCATCGCCCTCCGCTACGGCGAGGCGAACGAGCTCGGTCTCTCGGCGCTCATGGCCGCCGGTCTCGTGCTCTTCCTCCTCACGCTCGTCGTGAACTTCACCGCGTCGAACGTCGTCGCCCGATCCCGATCGGGGGCCTCGAGCCAGTGAGCACCCTCATCCCGTCCACCTCGGTCGACCCGTCGTCCCTGCGCCGCAGCGACATCACCGACGTCGTCGACATCGACGACTCCCCTCTGCACACCGCGGTGCCGGCCACGTTAATCCCGGTACGCGTCGAGGACGAGCCGGCCCCCCGCCGCCGCCCCGGCGGTGCCACCGCCGACGGCGTCTTCAACGTGCTGGGCGCCCTCGCCGGGGGTGCGGCGCTCGCGACCCTGCTCTTCGGGTGGTTCGCGCCGCTCACCGGGCTGATCGGATGGGTGGTGGTCGCCTACCTCTCGTTCCTCGCGATCTACGCACTGCTCGTCTCCTTCACCTCGACGCGGGAGGAGGTGTTCGACCGGCTCGTCACGGCGCTGCTGTTCTCGGCCGGGATCCTGCTGATCGCCGCTCTCGCGTTCGTGTTCCTCTTCGCGCTCTTCCGCGGCAAGGACGCGCTGCTGCACCTGAACTTCTTCTTCCAGACGATGGAGAAGGCCGGGCCGCTCGACCCCCTCGACGTCGGCGGCATCGCGCATGCGATCGTGGGCACCCTCATCCAGATCGGCATCGCGCTCGCGATCACGATCCCGCTGGGTGTCACCACCGCGGTCTTCCTCAACGAGATCGGCGGCCGGTTCGCCCGCTTCGTCCGCACCATCTCGGACGCGATGACCGCGCTGCCCTCGATCGTCGCCGGACTCTTCGTCTACGCCGCGATCATCACCCTCATCACGCACCAGCGCTCGGGATTCGCCGCCTCGATCGCGATCACCGTGATGATGCTGCCCATCGTCATCCGCGCCTCCGACGTCGTCCTGAGGCTCGTTCCCGGCAACCTGCGCGAGGCGTCGTACGCCCTCGGCACCACCCGGTGGCGGACGGTCTGGCACGTCGTGCTCCCCACCTCGCGGTCCGGGCTCGTCACCGCGATCATCCTGGGCACGGCGCGCGGGATCGGCGAGACCTCGCCCGTGCTGCTCACCTCGGGCGTCACGGCGGTCATGAACGTCAACCCGTTCTCAGGGCCGATGATCTCACTGCCGCTGCAGGTGTTCGACTTCGTCAAGTCGCCCGAGCCCGCGATGATCGCCCGAGGGTTCGGCACCGCCGCTGTTCTCATCCTGCTCGTGCTGACCCTGTTCGTCATCGCCCGCGTCATCGGCGGCCGGGGGCCCGGCCAGCTCTCCGGCGGGCAGCGACGTCGAGCCGCCTTCGGCTCGCGCGACGACCTCATGCGCATCTCGGCCGCCGCCGACCGCCGCCGCCTCATCGAGGAGGCCGACCGGCGCAGCGCCGCCGCGCTCGCCGCACCCGCATCCCGTCCGACCCCCTCCGATCCCGAGGAGCCCACCCGATGATCAGGATGCGACTCACCCGCATCGTCGCCGCGTGCGCGGCCGCCCTGCTGGCCGCGCTCGCGGTGCAGGTGGATGCCAAGCCCGCCGCCGCGGAGACCTACCTGCCGATCTCCGGCACCGGGTCGACGTGGTCACAGAACGCGCTGGATCAGTGGCGCCGCAACGTCCAGAGCAACTACGGCATGACGATCAACTACTCGGGAACGGGATCGTCGGCCGGTCGCCGCGACTTCATCGCCGGCACCGTCGACTTCGCCGTCTCCGAGATCCCCTTCCAGTCGCAGCCGGAGGACGGCTCGGCGCCCGAGACCCCGAGCACCGGCTCCGCCTACATGCCGATCGTCGCCGGCGGCACGTCGTTCATGTACAACCTCAGGATCGGCGGCAAGAAGGTCACGAACCTCCGGCTCTCCGGCCAGGTCATCACCAAGATCTTCACCGGTGTGATCACGAACTGGAACGACCCCGAAGTCCAGGCCGACAATCCCGGGCTCGCGATGCCCGACAAGCCGATCGTGCCCGTGGTCCGCTCCGACGGATCGGGATCGACCGCGCAGTTCACGCTGTGGATGTCGAAGCAGTACCAGTCGCTCTGGGGCCCCTACTGCGCCTCGGTCGGGCGGTCGAACCCCTGCGGGCTGACCTCGCAGTACCCGACGAGCGGCAACATGAAGGCGCAGAACGGGTCGCTCGGCGTGGCCGGCTACGTCAGCCAGGACTACGGCGAGGGCGCGATCACCTACGTCGAGTACTCGTACGCGCTCAAGTCCGGGTTCCCCGTGGCGAAGGTGCTGAACAACGCCGGCTACTACATCGAGCCCAAGGACACCTCCGTCGCGGTCGGGCTGCTCTCCGCCGGCATCAACTCCGATCTCACGCAGAACCTCGACGGCGTCTACAACAGCGGCGATCCGCGCACCTACCCGCTGTCGAGCTACTCGTACATGATCGTGCCCACCGAGGTGAAGGGGGTCTTCACCGCGGAGAAGGGCAAGACGCTGGGCGCCTTCGCCAGCTACTTCCTCTGCGAGGGGCAGCAGCAGGCCGGGGCGCTCGGCTACTCGCCGCTTCCCATGAACCTGGTCCAGGCCGGATTCAGCGTCGTGTCGCGCATCCCGGGCGCCGGCAGCGCGAACGTCGACATCAACAACTGCAACAACCCGACGTTCAAGCCGGGCGACGACCCGTCGAACAACCAGCTCGCCCAGACGGCGCCGATGCCCGCCGAGTGCGACAGGGCCGGCACCGGCAACCAGTGCACCTCGGGTACGGCGGGCGCGGTGGAGGAGACCCCGGTCTCCGGAGGCGGAGCGGGCGGCACGTCGTCCGACGCCCCCGGTGGCGGTGCCGCGGCCTCCGGAGCCGCTGCGGCGTCCGCCGGGACGGGGGTGGCCGCCGGAAGCGGCTCGGCACCGGTCTACGACGAGAACGGGCAGCTGGTCAGCGGCGGGAACGGCGTCGTCGGTGCCGCCGTGTCGTCGCCGTACTCCCTGCCGGACAGCGGCTTCGGCACGCCACAGCTGCTCATGCTGCTCGCGGTGGGGCTCATCCTCATCGCGGTCTTCGTGCCGCCGGTGGTATCGCGTCGGCTCCGGAAGCCTCGCGCCACGTCGCCGCACCCGTAGGGCCAGCCGCGCGATCGAATCCAGACCCGGCCCGGGTGCTCGGTGTGCCCGGGCCATCTCGCGCTGCCCCGAATCCAGACCCGGCCCGGGTGCTCGGTGTGCCCGGGCCATCTCGCGCTGCCCCCGTGGAAGCGGCAGCCCCCTGCACCCCAGATGCTCGTCCTCCGGCCTCCGCGGGTCCGGTCCACCTGCGGCGAGCCCGTCGTTGCGCGTCCGTTCATCCGGGCGTCACCACGCGACCGCACGATTCCCTCGTCCCTGGCAATCCGCCCTGAGATCCACCGGAGAATGAAGTGAACCGACGCCACCCGCGCCACGCGAAGCAGCGAGCCCCGCGCTCCCGTGCCGTCGCCGCCCTCGTCGCGCTCGGTGTGCTGCTCGGGGCCTCCGGCGCCGCCGCCGGCCTCTCGCCCGCGGCTCCGCCGGCCCCCGCCACCGCGGCCGACTCGTCCGCCGTGACCGTCACCGCCCGTGACCAGGACCACGAGCTCGACTCGGCCCCGATGCCCGACCTCTCCGTCACCGTCTCCCAGACCCGCGACCTGCAGGCGCAGGGCATCGAGGTCAGCTGGACCGGGGGCAGGAAGTCGGAGGTGCCGACCTCGCAGACCGGCGGCAAGGACTTCCTGCAGATCATGCAGTGCTGGGGCGACGACCCCGAGCATCCCGGGCAGCCCGATCGGCGCACCTGCCAGTACGGTGCCCTCCTGACACCCGGATCGCTCCGTGACTCGAACGTCGCGAAGGGCTCGATCGCCGCGCAGGACGACGAGTTCACCGATCCCGGCTCGGGCGGGTTCTTCGACCCGCCGTACACGTCCGTGCCCTTCCTCTCGGCGACGGGGGAGACCATCGCCTCCGTCGTCGACAGGAAGCACGTCAAGGTCGACGTCAACACCAACAAGTTCTTCACGGCGCAGACCACGAACGAGATCTCGTGGGCCGGATCCTCCAGCGACGGCACCGGCCTGGCGAAGTTCGAGGTGCAGACCGCGGCGCAGTCGCCGGGGCTCGGATGCGGGACGCCGGTGGATGCGACGGACGGCTCGGTCTCGGGCACGTCGTGCTGGCTGGTCGTACTCCCTCGCGGACAGCACGACCCGGGTGAGCAGAACATCACCACGTCGGGTCTGTTCCACGACACCTGGAAGCACCGGCTGGCCGTGCGGCTCGACTTCAAGCCCGTCGGCGTGCGCTGCGCGATCGGGGCGGCAGAGCAGCAGCTCGCGGGCAGCGAGCTCGTCAGCGACGCCGTCGCCTCCTGGCAGCCGGCCCTGTGCGGCAGCGCCGGCGGCTCCGCGTACACGAACATCACGGGCAGCGAGTCGGACGCCGCGCTCGCGGCGAACGGGACGGCTCCGGCCCCGCTCGCCCTGACCTCCCGCGCGCTCTCGGTCGACGACGTGCCCGACAAGCTCACCTACGCCCCCATCGCCCTCACCGCCATCTCGATCGCCTTCGCCATCGATGCCGAACCGGATGCGCTCCGCGAGGTGCCCCAGGAGGTCGCCGACAGGGCGAGGCAGCCGTTCACGCAGATGAAGCTGACGCCCCGGCTGCTGGCCAAGCTCCTCACGAACTCGTACACCGACTCCCTCCCGACGGGCGCCGACAAGACGCACCTCGGATTCACCAGCTCCACCGACCCGGGCCACAACGCCCGCAACCTCACCTCCGACCCCGAGTTCATCGAGCTCAACGGCGGCGACTGGCAGTACCAGTCGATCGCGGCGGCGTCCCTCGCCGACGTGCTCGTCCCTCAGGGCCGGTCGGATGCGGCCTGGGCGGTCTGGCAGTACGTCCAGGCGGATCCCGACGCGGCCGCCTTCCTGAACGGCACCCCCGACCGCTGGGGCATGGTCGTCAACCCGTACAGCTCGACGAACGCGGAGCTGAACCCGAACGGGGTGCCGTTCTCCCTCCCGCGGACGGACTTCCCGAAGGCCGACCCGGCCGAGCAGCCCCAGGACAGCACCGGCGTGGGCCCGGTCAACGTCGTCACCTGGCGCCCGTACACCAACGACTTCAACGCCAGCGGATACGCGGTCCTCCGCGGCGACGGCCAGATCCTCGGATCGTGGGACCCCAACTCGATCCCGCCGAAGTTCGGCAAGACGCCTCGTGCCCTGCCCGGGCTGCAGCGGGTGATCGGCATCACCGACACCGCCGCTGCAGCGAAGTACCAGATCTTCTCGGCCGCGCTGCTGAACCCGGCAGGGAGCTTCGTCACCCCGACGACCGACTCGCTGCAGGCGGCCGCGGCCGCCATGACGACGACCGGAGAGCAGACCTCGGTGTACGGGTTCGACCCCGCGTCGGCCACGGCGAAGGGCGCGAGCACGGCCTATCCGCTCACCCTCCCGGTCTACGCGGCGGTCAACCCCGCCATGACCGACACATCGAAGCGCAGCGCCTACGCCGCCTTCATCGAGTACGCCGCGGGGCGGGGGCAGGAGCCCGGCACCGAGCTGGGACAGCTGCCGGAGGGCTACGCGCCCATGCCCGAGGGATGGCGCACGCAGGCCCAGGCGGCGGCCACGGTCATCCGGAACGGCGGGCCCGCCGCCTCCGGATCCTCGCCGCAGACGAGTGCCGGCGCGTCGACGCCGACGACGTACTCGCCGCCGCCCGTCTCGGCTCCGCCGCAGGCGGTCACCCCGCCGCCACCCGTCGCGGTCGCCGGCGACCCGACCGCGACCGGCGACCTCGCTGGAGCGCTCACCGGGGCGAAGACCCCCGTCGACCCCGACATCGGCATGGTGTCGGCGATCGTCCCGATCGCGATCGTCGGCGGTCTGCTGATCGCCGTCCTCGTCCCGCTGCTCCTGCGCGCGATCACGCGGCGCAGGGCCACCGGCCCCTAGATCTTGGCGACGGCCGACCGGCCGTGGTCGAGTCGCGCGTCCCGAGAGCGGACGCCGGTCACCCTCTGAAAGGAACACAGTGAAGATCAAGAAGCTCGCGGCGTTCGGTGCTGCGTTCGGGGTGGCCCTCGCCGGCCTCTCCTTGAGCGCCGTTCCGGCCAACGCCGAGCCCGTCTCGGCCAGCTACGTCATGGTCGGGTCCGACACGCTCCAGGACGCCGCCAACGCGCTCGCCAACGGCACCACCGCCAGCGGCCCGACCGTGCGCGTCACCGCCTCGGGCAAGACCGTCGCGTCGTTCGACGCCTTCGGCTCGGCCGCGATCCAGACCAAGCCCACGGGCCCCTACTTCGGGCGTCCGGCCGGGTCGGGCGCGGGCGTCAACGCGCTCCGCGCGTCGATCTCGGGTGCGAACTACTCCGGCAACGCCTCGGTCCCGGCCAAGGGGATCACCGGCCAGGTCGACATCGCCCGCTCCTCGAGCGGCCCCGGCAACAACGCCAACCCCACCGACGGCAAGCTCACGTACATCCCGTTCGCCCGTGACGCCGTCTCCTACGCCTACAAGGGCGACAGCGCCGCGCTCGGCAACCTGACCACCGCCCAGCTCAAGCAGATCTACGAGAGCGCGACGCCGGTCACCATCAACGGCGTGACGGTGACCGCTCGCATCCCCCAGAACGGTTCGGGCACGCGCTCCTTCTTCCTCAGCGCGATCGGCGTCTCCACCCTCGGTGCGTCGGTCAACGACACCAACAACACCACCGCGGAGAACGACGCCAGCGTGCTCGGCGTGAACGAGATCATCCCGTTCTCGGCCGCGAGCTGGATCGCCCAGTCGAACGGCGTCACCGGCGTCAGCACCATCGGCACCACCGGTGTGCAGCTCGGATCGGTCAACTCGATCGCCCCCTTCACCGGATCCGGCTCGGCCCTCGCCCCGAACCCGTCCTACTACTCGACCAGCTTCGGCCGCGACACCTACCTCGTGGTGGAGCGCGCTCGCATCACCAACGGCGACCCCAAGTTCGACCAGGCTCTCGCGAACCTCGTCGACTCGACCCGCCCCTCCAGCCTCACCGGCTTCTCCACGACGCTCGCGTCGCAGACCGGCTCCGTCAAGCTGAAGTTCGGCTTCCTGGCACCGGCCTCCTCCGCTCCGATCAACGCCTTCGTGACGCTCTGAACCGCGTCCGACACCACAGAGAGAGAACCATGAAGCTCAACCGCCTCGCGCGCGTCGCCGCCATCGGCCTCGCCGCAGCCGCCCTCGTCGGGATGACGTCCACCGCCGCCTCCGCCCAGACCAAGCCCGCCAACTCGACCGGCGCCTTCTACATCGCCAACGGCGAGACCGACGGCAGCGTCATGACCGAGGGCACCGTGAACGGGTTCGAGTTCGCCGCGCTCGGCCGTCCCGACACGACCGACGTCAACACCCACTTCGCGGCGGACCCCACCGCCGAGTCGGCCACGCTGTTCATCTCCCCGCGCGGCTCGGAGCTGAACCCGTCGGCGTGGAACGCCACCGGCGTGCTGGCCTTCGTGCCCGGCACCAAGGACATCTGGCTCCCGTCGGCGTCGCTGAGCAGCCTCACCACCCCCGGTGCCTCCAGCATCGACGCGGTGCGTGCGGCGGGTGGCGACTACAGCCTCGGCTTCGCCTACATGCGGAACAACGGGCTGAACATCTCCGCGGGCGGCGTGTACTTCGCTCACATCCATGTCACGGCGGGATCCGGGTCGTGGACGTTCCTCAACTCGGAGGCCGCCTCGACGCAGCCCCCGGTCGACCCCACCATGACCGGGGACATCGACCTGCAGGCGACCACGGTCGCGGCCCAGGACGGCAACCTCAGCCTTTCCGTCCCGGCGAGCGCCAAGGTCACCTTCGGCGCGGCGACCCTCGTCGACAACAGGTCGACCTCGACCGGCACACTGCCGAACGTCACGGTGCAGGACGACCGTGTCGTCTCGCACCCGGGCTGGACGCTGAGCGCCACCGTGGCCGACTTCGCCGGTCCGCAGACCATCGACAAGAAGCAGCTCGGATGGACGCCCGCCGTCGTCACCGCCGGCACCACGTCGACCGGTGCGGTCGCGGGTGCGGCGCTGTCCGCGGGCAGCGCGAACTGGGGCTCGGCGAAGCTCGCCGCCGCCCCCTCGGGCGCCGGCCTCGGCACCACCGTCCTCGGCGCGAACCTCACGTTCGTGGCCCCCGGTGACGCGCCTGCCGGCACCTACACCTCGAAGATGACGCTCACGCTCGTCGGCGAGTAGTCCGACCGGGGGCCCGGGAGGATGAGTGGTCGAGACTCATCCTCCCGGGTGCTCCCACCCTGGTGACGCCCCTGCCCCACAGCGGCCGTCCACCTCTCGTTCACGTACCGGCAGAGCGTCGGACACGCCGCTCCGGATGATTGCAGTGTGCAGATGACCACCCGCTTCAGCGCCCTCCGACGCCTCGTCGGAGGTGCCCTCGTCGCAGCCGCCGCGGCCGCGTCCCTCGTGCTCGGCAGCGCCGCCGTGGCACACGCGGACGACACCGACTCGATCTCGATCGGACCCGCGACGGAGACCGGCGCCGACACCAGCCGGGCACGCCTGAGCTACACCGCGGCGCCCGGTCAGCACATCGACGACATGGTCGAGGTGCGCAACACGGGTACGACCCCGCAGACGATCACCGTGTTCGCGACAGACGCGTACAACACCGACGAGGGCGGCTACGGTCTCCTCGACACGGATGCGCAGCCCAGTGACGCCGGCGGCTGGGTCCACTTCCTCGACGGGTCGACGCGCGCCACGCTGACGCTCGACGCGGGTGCCACACAGCTCGTCCGGTTCGCGGTCGACGTGCCCGCCGACGCGAGCCCCGGCGACCATGCCGCGGGCATCATCGCCTCGGCGCAGTCGGCATCCGACCAGATCCTCGTCGATCGCCGCGTGGCCACGCGCCTCTACGTGCGCGTGCCCGGCGACCTGCAGGCGAACCTCACCATCACCAGCATCGCCTCGAGCTATGCGCCCTCGTTCAACCCGCTCGACGGCACCACGACCATCACCTACACGATCAAGAACGACGGCAACGTCGCGCTCGGCGCGCAGATGACCGCCGGGGTCAACACGTGGTTCGGCATCGGGGCGGGGGAGGTCGTCAAGACCGACGTCGCCGAGATGCTGCCCGGCAGCACCCGCACTGTCGCGGTCGAGGTGGGCGGCGTCGCGCAGCTGGGTTACCTCAACCCGTCCGTGAGGCTGCTGCCGACGGTCTCGCCCGACGCCATGAACCCCGGACCGTTGAACGTCGTGTCCCGTGACACGGTCGTGGTCGCGATCCCGTGGTGGTTCCTCGCCCTGGTCGTCGTCGCCGGTCTGGTGTGCCTGACTGTGTGGCTGCGTCGTCGGTCCGATGACAAGCGCGCTCGCGCCTGGGTGGCCTATACGGAGCAGCAGGCCCGCGAGAAGGCGGAACGCGACCTGGCCACGACGTCCAGCGGACACCACGAATGAGCGGCGCATCCCCCCGCCTGCAGCGCGCCATCACCCTCGCGGCAGCGACGGTCGTCACCGTCGGCGCGATGCTGGCCGGGGCCACCGCCGCCTCCGCGGCCGATGACGCGGGCTCGGGCGGCATCGACATCGCCGTGACCACGACCTCGACGCCGGGTGCGCCGGCGCCGACTCCGTCGAACCCGTCCCCGACCGGTGGTTCCGGTTCCTCAGGCGGCGCCGGTGCGCCCGCAGGCGGGGCGGGGTCCGGATCGTCGTCCGGCAGCGGTGCGGGCTCGGTCGTCGGCGGCCCCCAGGACGGCGGCGGACAGCCGGCCCTCGACACCGGCTCGGCCGACACGTTCGACATCGGCGGGGTGCTGTTCATGAGCGGCGTGCGGACGGGCTTCCAACCCTCCATCAACCCGATGGACGGCCGGATGGACGTGTCGTTCACGGTGAAGAACGTCTCGCAGTCGACCTTCGACTCGACGGCCGACCTCTGGCTGACGAACGCCTTCGGCGCAGGCGTCGGCGACAAAGCCACCGTGGACGTCCCGGCGCTCAAGCCCGGTGAGTCGCGCGTGGTCTCCGCGACCCTCGGCGGCGTCGGCCAATGGGGCGTCGTGAACGCCCACGCCACCTTCGTCCCGCCCAGCACCGTCGACGGCACGGAGGTCCCGCCGGTCACCCGCGACGCGTTCGCGATCGCGTTCCCCTGGCTCTCCGGGCTCGTCGTGGTCTTCGCCATTGGGGGCATCGCGGTGTGGTACCTGCTGCGCCGCGCCATGGTGCCGGTGTTCGTCCCCGGGACGGCTTGACCGCGCCGTGACCACCGAGATCCTCACACCCCCGCCGCCGAGCCCACCCCCGCCCGGCTCCGCACCGCCCGCGGGGCCGCCCGGTTCCGTGCCGCCGAGTGCCGGCCCTCCACCCGGATGGCGTGCGCCCCGCCCACCGCGTCCACCCCGCCCGCCGCGCCGTCCGCCCCGGCCGGCGACCGTGAACGCGCCGCTCGGCCCCACGGCGGCGCTGGTGCAGTCGACGCTCATGATGGTCGCCGCCGTGGTGCTCGGGATCGCCGTGACCCTGATGCTCCTCAGCCACCTTCAGCACCTGGTGTCGCAGCAGAACCTCGAGAACACCCTCCGGGCCCAGCTCAGCGCGGGCACGGCGCCGGTGAGCGAGGGGGACGTCGACGACGTCCTGCTGAAGGACGGGGCGCCTGTCGCGGTGATCGACATCCCGTCGATCGGGCTGCACGAGGTGATCGCCGAGGGCACGACCTCCGTCGTGCTCAAGGGCGGACCCGGACACCGCCGCGACACCGTCCTCCCGGGGCAGGCCGGTCTCAGCATCGTGATGGGCAGGGCCGCGGCGTACGGCGGGCCCTTCGCTCGCATCCAGGAGCTCACGACCGGCGACACCTTCACGGTGATCACCGGCCAGGGCGAGCAGACCTTCGAGGTGATCGGCGTCCGCTACGCCGGTGACACGTCACCCGCGCCGCTGCAGGCGGGGGAGAGCCGGCTGACCCTCGAGACGGCACGGGGCCCGGGGTTCATCCCCACCGGGGTCGCCCGTGTCGACGCGGAGCTCGTCTCCGAGACGAAGCCCTCGGGCAAGCGTCAGACCACCTACGTGTCGATGGGCCCGTCCAACAAGGAGCTGGCCGGCGACTACAGCTCGGTCTGGGCGCTGGTCTTCGCGGTGCAGCTGCTCATCATCGTGGAGGTCGCCGCGGTGTGGGCGCTCGTCCGGGTCGGGCGCCGGAAGACCTGGGTCGTCTTCACCCCGGTGGCCGTCCTGGTCGGCCTCCTGGTCGCGGACCAGGTGATCACACTCCTGCCGAACATGCTGTGAGGAACAGATGAGCACGAACCCCGTCGACGACACCACCGTCGTCCTCCCCGCCCTCGATCGCCGGTCGCGAAGGCCTCCGCGCTACCGACGCGACACCGGAGGCTTCGACGCGCTCGTCGCGAGCCCGGCCGCCTCCGGTGCCTCGGCCGAGCCGCTCGCCACGCTGGAAGCGCGCGACATCTCCGCGTGGTTCGGCGACCACCAGGTGCTCGACCGAGTGTCGCTCACGATGCCTGCAGGTCAGGTCACGAGCCTCATCGGGCCGTCCGGATGCGGCAAGTCCACCTTCCTGCGCATCCTCAACCGGATGCACGAGCTGGTGCCCTCGGCCAGCCTCGCCGGGGAGGTGCTGCTCGACGACGACGACATCTACGACGTGTCGAAGAAGCTCATCGAGGCGCGCAAGAGCATCGGCATGGTGTTCCAGAAGCCGAACCCGTTCCCGGCGATGTCGATCTACGACAACGTGATCGCCGGTCTGAAGCTCACCGGCATCAAGGCCGACCGCTACCGCAGGGACTTCCTGGTGGAGTCGTGCCTGACGAAGGCGGGGCTCTGGAACGAGGTGAAGGACCGGCTCCGCTCACCCGGCGGTGGGCTCTCGGGCGGTCAGCAGCAGCGACTGTGCATCGCCCGGTCGCTCGCCGTCATGCCTCGCGTGCTGCTGATGGACGAGCCCTGCTCGGCGCTCGACCCCACCTCGACACGGGTGATCGAGGAGACGATGCTCGAGCTCGTGCAGGACGTGACGATCGTCATCGTCACGCACAACATGCAGCAGGCGCAGCGTGTCTCGCAGCAGTGCGCGTTCTTCCTCGCCTCGCAGGGTCAGCCCGGCGCGATCGTCGAACACGGCGACACGGCCGCGATGTTCGACTCGCCCATCGACCCCCGCACCTACGACTACGTCAACGGCCGCTTCGGCTGATCCCCCTGGACGAAGCCCGGCATGCCCGGCAGGGACGAGGCGGGGTGCGTCAGGAGAAGAGGCGGCGGAAGACGTTCGTGTCGGCGAGGTCGATGAGCTCGGTGCCGCGCCCCGACATGATGGTCCGCAGCGCGTAGAGCGTGAAGCCCTTCACCTGCTCGGCCGTGATGGTGGGCGGGATGGAGAGCTCCTGCCGCGCCGTGACCACGTTGACCAGCGCCGGGCCGTCGTGGGCGAACGCGTCGCGCAGGGCGTCCTCGAGGTCGCCCGGCTTCTCGACCCGCCGCGCGAACAGTCCGACCGCCGACGCGACCGCGGCGAGGTCGGGGTTGTCGAGCTCGGTGCCGTAGTTGACGAAGCCGGCGGCCTTCATCTCGACCTCGACGAAGTTGAGCGAGGAGTTGTCGAACACGACGACCTTCACGGGGAGCTTGTTCTGCCGCAGCGTGAGCAGCTCGCCGAGCATCATCGCGAGGCCGCCGTCGCCCGCCAGCGCCACCACCTGGCGACCGGGAGCGGCGCTCTGCACGCCCACCGCCTGCGAGACCGCGTTCGCCATCGAGCCGTGCGAGAACGAGCCGACGAGACGGCGGCGGCCGTTCATCCTCAGGTAACGGGCGGCCCAGACGACGGGGCTCCCGACGTCGGGGAGGAACACCGCATCGTCGGAGGCGAGCTCGCTCACGAGCTTCGCGACGTACTGCGGGTGGATGGGGGTGCGCCCGCGATCGTCGACCGCGAGGTCGTCGAGCTCCTTGCGCGTGCTCGCGTAGTGCTTGAGCGACCGCTCGAGATGGCGCGACGACTTCCTCTCGCCGAGGAAGGGCAGCAGCGCGGGGATGGTGTCGGCCACGCTGCCCACGAGCCCGAGGTCGACCGGCGTGCGGCGGCCCAGCTGCTCGCCGCGGATGTCGAGCTGGATGATCTTCGCCTTCGACGGGAAGAACTGCGGATACGGGAAGTCGGTGCCGAGCATGAGCAGAGCGTCGCACGACTCCATCGCCCGATAGCCCGACGAGAAGCCGAGGAGCCCCGTCATGCCCACGTCGTACGGGTTGTCGTACTCGACGAACTCCTTGCCACGCAGAGCATGCACGATTGGCGCCTGCAGCCTCTCGGCGAGCTCGAGGAGCTGACCGTGGGCGCCCTCCACGCCGGCGCCCGCGAGGATGGTCACGTTCTCTGCCGCGTCGAGGATGCTCGCCGCCTCGGCCAGCTGCGCATCCGTCGGCCGTGCCACACGCGGCAGCGTGCGGATGGGGGTGGTCGACCGCCGGCCCTCGCTCTGCTCGAGGAACAGCTCGCCCGGGATGACGAGCACGGCGACGCCTCGACGCTCGAGCGCGGTGCGCATCGCGATCTCGAGCAGGCGCGGCATCTGGCTGGGGTCGGAGACCATCTCGCAGTACACGCTGCACTCGCGGAACAGCTCCTGCGGGTGGGTCTCCTGGAAGTAGTTCGTGCCGATCTCGGAGATCGGGATGTGCGCGGCGATCGCCAGCACGGGGACGCGGGAGCGATTGGCCTCGTAGAGCCCGTTGATCAGGTGCAGGTTCCCCGGCCCGCAGCTGCCCGCGCACACCGCCAGCTCGCCCGTGATCGCCGCCTCGCCCGACGCGGCGAACGCCGCTGCCTCCTCGTGCCGCACATGCTGCCACGCCACCTTGCCGTAGCGGCGCAGCGCATCGGTGAACCCGTTGAGCGAGTCCCCTGGGATGCCGTAGACCCGCTCGACGCCGGCGGCGTGGATGGTCTCGACGATGGTGTCGGCGATCGTGGGCATGCGGTCTCCCTCGTGACGTGGCGGACGCCCTCCACGCTACGCCGTGCGTGCGATGGCGGGGCCGCAACGGCCTGGCCCTGTCGAGGCCAGGCCGGTCAGGAGATGCGCGCCCGCAGGTCGGCCTCGAGCCGCAGCAGCGCCTCGGCGACCGCCGTCTTGCGGGCGACGAGGTCGCCCTCGGCGCTCCATGCGTCGACGTACACCTTGAGCTTGGGCTCGGTGCCGCTGGGGCGCACCATCACGCGCGCCGACCCGAGGTCGAAGCGCAGCGCATCCGTCGTCGGGGCGTCGCCCGCCGCGGCGGCGAGGTCCTCCATCGAGGTGACGGGGAACCCGCCCAGGTCGGTCGGGGGAGTGGCTCGCAGCTCGGCCATGAGCTCGCGGATACGTGAGAGGTCGGTCACGCGCAGCGAGATCTGCGACGATCCGAAGGCCCCGAAGCGCTCGGCGAAGTCGTCGAGCCGGTCGGCGAGCGTGCGTCCCTCTGAGGCGAGCGTCGAGGCGAGGTCGAGCACGGCCAGGGCGGCCGAGATGCCGTCCTTGTCGCGCACGGTCTCGGGGTTCACGAGGTAGCCGAGCGCCTCCTCGTAGCCGAAGACGAGCGAGGGCACCCGCGAGATCCACTTGAAGCCGGTGAGCGCCTCGACGAAGCCGAGCCCGTACTCCTCGGCCACCGCGCGGAGACCAGGAGACGACACGATCGAGCACGACAGCATCCCGTCGACGACACCTGCTGCGGCGGCCCGTTCGGCGGCGCGCCAGCCGAGGAGCTGGCCGACCTCGTTGCCGGTGAGACGGCGGAAGCCGCTGGGCGCGGCGCGGTCGGGGATGGCGACGCCGAGCCGGTCGGCGTCGGGGTCGTTGGCGAGGATGAGGTCGGCGCCCGACTCCCGCGCGTACGCGTAGGCGAGGTCGAGGGCTCCGACCTCCTCCGGGTTGGGGAACACGACCGTCGGGAAGGCGCTGTCGGGCGCGATCTGCTCGTCGACGAGCACGGGCTGCTCGAAGCCCGCCTCCGTGAGCACGCGCGAGAGGGTCTCCCACCCCACGCCGTGCATCGCGGTGTAGACCACGCGGAGCGGCCCGCGCGAGGCGGGATCGCCCGACGCCACGCGGGCGGTGGCCTCCACGTACCGCTCGATGAGCGCCTCGTCGGCGATCTCGTAGTCGGACGAGCGGGGCAGCTCGAGCACGTTGCCGAAGCGGGCGAAGCGCTCGATGTGCGACGCGATGTCGGCGTCGGCGGGCGGCACGATCTGCGAGCCCTCATCATCGCCGCCGAGGTACACCTTGTAGCCGTTGTCGCGCGGCGGGTTGTGCGAGGCCGTCACCATCACGCCGGCGCTCACCCCGAGCTCGCGCACCGCGTAGGCGACGAGCGGGGTGGGCAGAAGGCGGGGCAGCAGCACGGCGCGCACGCCGGCGCCCGCCATGATCTCGGCGGTGTCGCGGGCGAACACGTCGGACTTGCGGCGGCCGTCGTAGCCGATCACCACCGAGGGCCGGACGCCCGGCGCCGCGCGGTCGAGGAGGTAGGTGGCGAGACCGGCCGCGGCCTGCGACACGAGCACGCGGTTCATGCGGTTCGGGCCCGCGGCGACCTCGCCGCGGAGGCCCGCGGTGCCGAAGCCGAGCCGGGATCCGAAGCGCGACCGCAGGGCGGCCACGGCATCCGGATCGTTGGTGCCCACGCCGTCGAGGATGGCCGAGAGCTCGGCGCGCGTCTCCTCGTCGGGGTCCTGGGCCATCCAGGCGGCGGCCGCCTCGACGAGCTGCTCGAGGTCGTTCGGACGCTCCTGCTGGTCGGGTGTGCCGGGGTCGCGGGACTGATCGGCGTCGTCGCCGGTGGTGCGGATGGTGCTCATCAGAGGCTGCCGACGACCCTCGCGAGCAGGTCGCCGATGCGGGCCTCGGCGTTCTTGCCGGCCTCGATCACCTCGGCGTGGCTGAGCGGGGTCTTCTGGATGCCCGCGGCCAGGTTGGTGATGAGCGAGAAGCCGAGGATCTCCATGCCGGCCTGGCGGGCCGCGATCGCCTCGAGCGCCGTCGACATGCCCACGATGTGGCCGCCGATGGTCTTCGCCATCTGCACCTCGGCCGGCGTCTCGTAGTGGGGCCCGCGGAACTGCACGTACACGCCCTCGTCGAGCTCGGGCGCCACCGCCCGAGCCGCGTCGCGGAGGCGCGAGGCGTAGAGATCGGTGAGGTCGATGAAGGTCGCGCCCTCGAGAGGCGAATCGGCGGTGAGGTTGATGTGGTCGCTGATCAGCACGGGGGTGCCCGGGGTCCAGTGCTCCTTGATGCCGCCGGCGCCGTTGGTGAGCACCATGACCGAGGCGCCGGTCGCGGCCGCCGTGCGGACGCTGTGCACCACGCGGCGCACGCCGTGGCCCTCGTAGTAGTGCGTGCGGGCGCCGATGACGAGCGCGTGCTTCCCGTCGGGCAGGCGGATGGAGCGCAACGAGCCGACGTGCCCCACGACCGCGGGCGCGCTGAAGCCGACGACCTCGGTGGCGGGGATCTCGGCGACGGTCTCGCCGAGCAGATCGGCCGCCTTGCCCCAGCCGCTGCCGAGCGTGAGAGCGACGTCATGACGCGTCACACCGGTCAGCTCCGCGATCCGTTCCGCCGCCTCCTTCGCGACCTCGAACGGGTCGGTGTCGGGGTTGTCGAGGGGGTTGGGGATGCTGCCTGCCATGACCACAGCCTAACGCCGGTGAGTGTTCGTCATCCGTTCACGGCTCGGGGCGGGGCCGGGCCGGATCGGGGCGGCCCGCGCCCTGGCAGAATGGCCTGCATGGCCTATGAGTTCGAGCGCAAGCAGAAGGTCGTCGTCGTCGGCGGCGGCCCCGGCGGATACGAGGCGGCGATCGCCGGAGCTCAGCTCGGGGCCGACGTGGTGCTGGTCGAGTCGACCGGGGTGGGCGGCTCGGCGGTGCTCACCGACGTGGTGCCCTCGAAGGGCCTGATCGCGGTCGCCGAGGCGACCAACGGCATCCGCGAGGCCGCCGACATCGGCGTGCAGTTCTTCGCCCGCACCGAGAAGGGCCGCCCGATCCGGCCCGACGTCGCCATCAACCTGGCGCAGGTCAACAAGCGCCTCATGGGACTGGCCCGGCAGCAGTCGGAGGACGAGCGCGCCAGCCTCGTGCGCGCCGGCGTCAAGATCGTCAACGGCTACGGCAGGCTCGAGGGCCCGTCGTCGGTGGTCGTCTCGACCGGACCCGGCGGGACGGACTTCGACCAGTTCGACGCCGACACCGTGGTCGTCTCGGTGGGAGCGAGCCCCCGCGTGCTGTCGACGGCCATGCCCGACGGAAAGCGCATCCTCACCTGGAAGCAGCTCTACGACCTCGACTCGATGCCCGAGCACCTCATCGTGGTCGGATCCGGTGTCACCGGTGCCGAGTTCGCCTCCGCGTTCAACGCCCTGGGCTCGAAGGTGACGCTGATCTCCTCGCGCGACCAGGTGCTCCCCGGTGAGGACGCGGACGCCGCGGCCGTCATCGAGAACGTCTTCAAGCGCAACGGCATGACCGTCCTCTCCAAGTCGCGCGCCGACTCCGTCGTCGCCACCGACGACGGCGTGGTCGCCACCCTGTCCGACGGACGCACCGTCGAGGGCTCCCACTGCCTCATGGCGGTCGGCGCCGTGCCGAACACGAAGGGCATCGGGCTCGCCGAGGCGGGCGTGCAGCTCACCGAGTCGGGTCACATCCGCGTCAACCGCGTCGCGCGCACCAGCGTGCCCAACATCTACGCGGCGGGCGACTGCACCAACTTCCTCCCGCTCGCCTCCGTCGCCTCCATGCAGGGCCGCACCTCGATGCTGCACGCCATGGGCGACGCGGTCACCCCGACCGAGCTGCGGAACGTGGCGTCGAACATCTTCACGCAGCCGCAGATCGCGACCGTGGGATGGACGCAGCGGCAGATCGAGGAGGGCATCGCCCAGGGCGACATCTACAAGCTGCCCCTGTCGTCCAACCCGCGCGCGAAGATGATGGGTATCCGCGACGGATTCGTGAAGATCTTCGCCCGCACCGGCTCCGGCACCGTGATCGGCGGCGTCATCGTCGCGCCGAACGCGTCCGAGCTGATCTTCCCCATCGCGCTCGCGGTGGAGCACCGCCTCACCGTCGACCAGGTGAGCCGCGCCTTCACAGTCTACCCCTCGCTCTCAGGCAGCATCACCGACGCCGCCCGAGCCATGCACATCGTCCTCTGACCCGCCCCCAGGTGGTCTCGCTGCCTCGGTGACGTGTCGCGCGGTCAATGGCGCAGCGGAAGGTCAGAGAGGCAGCGAAACCGAGGGGCGGATGCCCGGCGCGGGTCAGGCGATGGTGAGGAGGACCTGACCCGAGGGGACCGTCGTGCCGACCTGGGCGGCGATGTCTGCGACCGTGCCGTCCTTGTGGGCCGTGATCGGCTGCTCCATCTTCATCGCCTCGAGCACCAGGACGAGGTCGCCCTTGACGACCTGCGCGCCCTCCTCGACAGCGATCTTCACCACGGTGGCCTGCATCGGGGCCTTCACCGAGTCGCCGGTCGCGACGGAGAAGCCGCCCGCGCCCGCTCCGCGGCGGCGCGGCGCCGCGCCCGAGGAGCGACCGCCGTGGGCCGCGACGGACCGCGCCTCCGCGGCGACGAGTCGCGAGGGGAGCGCGACCTCGATGCGCTTCCCCTCCACCTCGACGACGATGGTGCGGCGCTCGGCCGGCTCCTGCAGCTCGTCGAGCGAGCCGCTCCACGGCTCTGCGGGGTTGGCGTACTCGGTCTCGATCCAGCGCGTGTAGACGGAGAACGGGGCACCCTCGGCGGTGAACGCGGGGTTGGTGACGATGTCGCGGTGGAAGGGCAGCACGGTGGGCAGCCCGGCGACCTCGAACTCGGCGAGTGCGCGGCGGGAGCGCTCGAGCGCCTCCTCGCGGGTCGCGCCGGTGACGATGAGCTTCGCGAGCAGCGAGTCGAACGCGCCGCTGATGACGTCGCCCGCCTGCACGCCGGAGTCGACGCGGACGCCGGGGCCGCCGGCGGGCTTGAACACGTGCACCGGCCCGGGGGCGGGCAGGAAGTTCCGGCCAGGGTCCTCGCCGTTGATGCGGAACTCGAACGAGTGCGCGCGAGGGGCGGGGTCGGCGTAGTCGAGGACGCCGCCCTCGGCGAGGCGGAACTGCTCGCGCACGAGGTCGATGCCCGTGACCTCCTCAGAGACCGGGTGCTCGACCTGCAGACGCGTGTTCACCTCGAGGAAGGAGACGGTGCCGTCCTTCCCGACGAGGAACTCGCACGTGCCGGCGCCGACGTAGCCCACCTCGCGGAGGATGGCCTTCGACGCGGAGTAGAGCAGCGCGATCTGCTCGTCGGACAGGAACGGCGCGGGCGCCTCCTCGACGAGCTTCTGGTGGCGGCGCTGCAGCGAGCAGTCGCGGGTGGAGACCACGACGACATTGCCGTGCTCGTCGGCGAGGCACTGCGTCTCGACGTGGCGGGGCTGGTCGAGGTACTTCTCGACGAAGCACTCGCCGCGGCCGAACGCGGCGATCGCCTCGCGGGTGGCCGACTCGAACTGCTCGGGCACCTCCTCGAGGGTGCGCGCGACCTTGAGTCCGCGACCGCCGCCGCCGAACGCCGCCTTGATGGCGACGGGCAGGCCGTGCTCGGCGACGAAGTCGAGCACCTCGCCGGCGTCCTTCACCGGGTCGAGGGTGCCGGGCGCCAGCGGCGCGCCGACCTTCTCGGCCACGTGACGGGCGGAGACCTTGTCGCCCAGGCGCTCGATCGCGTCGGGGGAGGGGCCGATCCAGGTGAGGCCGGCGCCGATCACGGCGCGGGCGAAGTCGGCGTTCTCGGCCAGGAAGCCGTAGCCGGGGTGCACCGCATCCGCCCCGGAACGGCGGGCGACGGAGAGGATCTTCTCGATCACGAGGTACGTGTCGGCGCTCGTCGAGCCGTCGAGGGCGTACGCCTCGTCGGCGAGCTGCGCATGCAGGGCGTCACGGTCCTGGTCGGCGTAGACCGCCACGGACCCGATCCCCGAGTCCCGGGCCGCTCTGATCACCCTGACGGCGATCTCTCCACGGTTGGCGACGAGGACCTTCGTGATACGCGGCATGAGAACCAAGCCTATTGGGGGGTCGCCGATCCGTTTTGGCGGAACGCCATAAAGATCGACCCTCGATCAGTCACCGTGTCTACAACACGGCCTCTCGCATCCGGATGCGGTCAGCGGTTCCAGAACGATGTCCAGTCGGCGCCGAAGCCGCGGAGGAGGTCGCGCACCACCGGCAGCGACATCCCGACCACGGCCGAGGGTGCGCCCTCGATCGAGCGGATGAACGGGGCCGCGAGGCCGTCGATGGTGAACGCACCCGCGACGAGGAGCGGCTCGCCCGAGGCGACGTACGCGTCGATCTCGGCGTCGGTGATGTCGTCGGCGAAGGTCAACCGCGCCTCGTCGACGCGGCCGGCCCCGTCGTGCCGGCGTCCGCCGCGGTGGTCGACGATCCAGTGGCCGGAGTGGAGCACACCCGATCCGCCGCGCTGGGCCAGCCAGCGGTCGCGCGCCACCTCGGGACGGTGCGGCTTGCCGTAGGCGACGCCGCCGAACTCGAACGCCGAGTCGCCGCCGAGGATGAAGCCGTCGATCGGCTCCCCCTCGACCTCGCCACCCACGATCGCCTCCGCCTTGAGGCGGGCGAGCAGCTGCACCATGGCGCCGGGCGAGAGCGGGCCGGTCTCTGCCTCGGCCTTCGCCACCTCCGCCTCCTCGTCGACGAGGGGCGGGATCACCACCGGCTCGATGCCGATCTGCCGGAGCAGGGCGAGTCGGGCCGGGGAGGTGGAGGCGAGGTAGAGGCGCACGGCTGCCTTCGCGGGGAGGCATCGCATCGTGAGACGATCGATGCATGGCTGGAACGACCGACGGGCTCGTCGAGCTCGACGTACTCACCGTAGCCCACGGGGGTGTCTCGGTCGCCCGGCTGGACGGCCGCGTGGTCTTCGTCTCCGACACCCTTCCGGGCGAGCGGGTGCTCGCGCGCGTGACCGACGACCGGAAGTCGTCGTTCTGGCGCGCCGAGACCGTCGAGGTGCTCGAGGCGTCGCCGCACCGACGCCCGCACGTCTGGTCGGCCGCGGCCGTGGAGCGCGCTCCCGAGGATCGCGCGGGCGGCGCCGAGTTCGGCCACATCGACCTCGCGCACCAGCGCGCGCTGAAGACCGATGTGCTGACCGATGCGCTGAAGCGCCAGGGCAGGATCGAGCGCGTCGTCGAGGTAGCCGCGCTCCCGGGCGACGACGGGACCGACGGGGCTGGCGGGACCGACGGCCTCCGCTGGCGCACCCGGCTCACACTCCATGCTGACGGTCGCGGCGCGCTCGGCCCGTACGCCGCCCGGTCGCATCGGTTGATCGACGTCGACGCGCATCCGCTGGCCACCCCGGCGATCGAGGCCGCCGCGCTCGCGGAGGCGCGCGCCGGGTCGTCGGCGCGCTCGGAGGGCGGGGAGGTCTCGTTCGCCGAGACCGCCGACGGCGACGTGCTCATCTCCTCCGGCCGGCACGACGACCCCATCGTGGAGCGGGTGGGCGACCGCGCCTTCCGTGTCGCCCGCACGGGCTTCTGGCAGGTGCACCGCGGAGCGCCGGCGGCGCTGACCGCCGCGGTGCAGGAGGCGGTCGACGCCGACCGCTTCGACCCCGCCGCCGCCAACCTCGACCTGTACGGGGGCGTCGGACTGCTGGCCGCCGCGCTCGGCGATCGCTTCGGTCGGGCCACCCGCGTGACCAGTGTCGAGAGCGATCCCGTCGCGACCGACTTCGCGCAGGAGAACCTCGCCGACTGGGTGGGCGCCTCCGCGCTGACCGCCCGCGTCGACCGCTACCTCGACCGGGTGGAGCGCACCGCGTCCGCCGCCGAGCGGCAGCGGCTCGCGGCGGCGACCGTCGTGCTCGACCCGCCGCGGTCGGGAGCGGGCAAGGCCGTGGTCGGGTCGCTCACGCGCCTCGGGGTGGCCCAGGTGGTCTACGTCGCCTGCGACCCGGTGGCGTTCGCGCGTGACGTCGCCCTGTTCGGCGAGGCCGGCTACACGCTCGACCGCGCCCGGGCGTTCGACCTCTTCCCGCACACCCACCACCTCGAGACCGTGGGCACGTTCACCCGGGCCGACTGATCCCCTCCGGACCTCCGGATCGCGGTGATGTCCCGCAGGGCCTGAGCCGACGTGCCGAGCGCCGCCCTCCTAGGATGTGGAGAAGGGGACCATGACATGGCAGACGAAGACGACCTGATCCGCGTGGCGATCGTGGACGACCACGAGTCCGTCCGGCTGGGCGTGCGCGCCGCGTGCGAGGACGCCGGGTACGAGGTGATCGCCGCCACCGCGTCGGTCGGCGAGCTGTGGACCGCGCTCGACGGCCGCGCCTGCGACGTGATCGTGCTCGACCTCAGCCTCGGCGACGGCTTCACCGTCACAGAGAACGTGCAGCACTCCCTCTCGCTCGGGGCCGCCGTGCTCGTGCACAGCATCGCCGACCGCGTCGGACTGGTGCGGGAGGCGCTCGCGGCCGGGGCGGCGGGGGTCATCCCCAAGGCCGTGCCGACCAAGACCATGATCGACGCCATCGGCACCGTGGCGCGGGGCGGGGTGCTGAACAACCTCGAGTGGGCCAGCGCGATCGACGCCGACCGCGAGTTCGGCAAGGCCCAGCTCGCGCAGCGCGAGCGCGATGTGCTGCACCTGTACGCCTCGGGACTGCCGCTGTCGCAGGTGGCGGCGCGGCTCAACATCAAGGTCTCGACCGCGAAGGAGTACCTCGACCGCATCCGCGCCAAGTACGTCGAGGTGGGCAGGCCCGCCCGTTCGAAGATCGAGCTGCTGCGCCGCGCGGTGGAGGACGGGATCCTCGCGCTCGACGAGCGCACCGACGACCGGTGACGAACGGATGACGGGCGACGGGGCCCCGGACGATCGGTCCGGTCGTGGTGCGCGACGCACCCGGCCCACCCGCGCCGTTCGGGGCACCCGCGCGACGGAGCGCCGCGGCTCGGGGGTGCGGACGCTGATCGGGGGACTCGACACCACGCGCTCCCGGGTGTCGACCAGGGAGCGCATCGACACCATCCTCGCCCGGCTCGTCGCGCTGTTCGGCTTCGTCTTCACGGTGCAGTCGATCCCCGCCATGCTGGGCGCGGCGAAGGGCGTCGGCCCCGTCTGGGCGGTGGTGACACCCACCTGGTGGATCGTGGTGATCGCCGCCGCCGCGGTGTGCTCGGTCCTCCGGCGCGGGGTCCGGGTCAGCGCCGGCGCCGTGGCGGTGAGCTTCGTGCTCATGATGGTGCTCTGGCCGCTCGGAGTGCCGGATCCCGCCGCGGCCGAGGGTGTGCAGCCGTGGATCTGGTACGTGCTCAGCCTCGCCATCGCTGCCGCGGCGATCGCCGTCCCGCCCTTCATCGCGGGCGGATACGCCCTGGCGGTGGCCGCGATCTACGTGGCGCTGCGTCTGTCGCCGGCCGGCGGCGCGGCGACGCCGATCCCCGTCGCGATCGAGACCGCCTACAGCGTCATCATCGGGATGTTCGTCGTCGTGGTGATCGGCACGCTGAGGGCGGCGGCGTCGAAGGTGGATGCGGCCCAGGCGCAGGCGATCGCCCACTACACCGTCGCTGCTCGGCAGCACGCGGTCGAGCTCGAGCGGACACGCATCGACTCGATCGTGCACGACCGGGTGCTGGCGTCGCTCCTCGCCGCCGCCCGCGCGTCGGGGGAGGAGCAGCGCGCCGTGGCGGTCGCGATGGCGTCGCGGGCGCTCGACGAACTGCGCGAGCTGGGCGCCTCGGATGACGTGGCGTCCGGGTCAGATGCCTCCGCCGCGTTCGATGCCGCGGGCACCGGGCTGTCGCCGACGGCGGATGCGGCGCCGGTCGAGCCGACGGAGTCCGGGCCGGACCTCCTCGAGCGGCTGCGCTGCCTCACCGCGGCCCGGCCCGGCGTCGAGTTCGACGCCCGCGACGTGCCCCCGGGCATCCCGGCCCGCATCGCGGACGCCCTCTGCGCCGCGACGGCACAGGCGGTCGAGAACAGCGTGTTGCACGCGGAACCGCCGGGAGCACCCGTGCTGGCCCGCCCCGTCCAGCGAGAGGTCGTCGTGACCCGGGCGGACGGCGGGGTGCGGGTGGTCGTCGCCGACACGGGGGCCGGGTTCACTCTCGCCGACGTCCCGCTCGATCGGTTGGGTCTCCGGGTCACGGTCGTCGAGAGGATGCGGTCGGTCGGCGGGGAGGCCGACATCGCCTCCGCGCCGGGTGCCGGCACGCGCGTCGCGCTCTCCTGGCGGCCTCACGGCGACGAGGAGGCGAGACGGTGATCGTCGTCCCGCGTCTGCTCCTCATCCTCCTGGCCGCCGCCATCTCGGCGTATCACGTGCTGCTCGGCCTCTACACGCTCCGCACTCCGGAGTCGCCCTGGCCGGTCGTCGTCGCCATGGTGCTGTACGCGCTGGCCACCCTGGTCAGCCTCTGGCCGGGGCGACGTCAGCGGATGCCACCCTGGCTGGCGGCCGGCGACGGCGCCGTGTCGGTGGTGATGCTCATCCTGGTGCTCAACCAGCTCGACCCGCGCGCCGACAACGGCTACGCCACCTGGCCCATCGCCGCCGTGGGCACGCTGATGACCATCGTGGTGGTGCGTCAGCGGGCCTGGTTCGCCTGGGGCGGCATCATCGTGCTCGCGCTCACGGTGTTCATCTGGGCGGATGACCCGGTCGCCCTCACCACCCTGGGCGTGGTCGGCAGCGCCGTCTTCGTGGCCGTCGGACAGGCGGCCACGCGCGCGATCGGGCTCTCCGCGCGCGACGCCCGGCTCTACGAACGGGCGGCCCGGCGCGCGGTCGAGTGGCACGCCCGCGAGGAGGCGGAGCGCAGCGAGCGGGGCGACCGCGTGCGGATGATGTCCACCGTGGCCACGCCGCTGCTCGAGCGGATCGTCGCCACCGGCGGCGTGCTCGATGCCGAGGAGCGCGCCGAGTGCTTCCGGCTCGAGGCCGCCCTGCGTGACGAGATCCGCGGGCGTCGCCTGCTCGACGACGAGGTGCGCCGCGTGGTCGCCGCCGCGCGACAGCGCGGAGCGGAGGTGAGTCTGCTCGATGAGGGGGGCATCGACGACCTGGACGACGACGACCGGTCGCGCATCATGGCCGAGATCGCCGAGCGCATCGGCGGCAGCGAGGCCGATCGGTTCGTCGTGCGCACCGGAGCCGCCGACGACGACGTGGCCGTCACCGTGGTCGGCCTCTCCCGTCAGCCCGACGAGGAGGAGGATGCCGTCACGCTGTGGCTGGAGATCCCGAGGCGCGCGTGACTCCGGGCCGCCGACGACGAAGGGGCCGGAGACGACGAAGGGGCCGACCTGACGGCCGACCCCTTCGCGAAGACTCCGAGTCAGGGCGATAACCCGAATACCGCCCTGACTCGCCCCCAAGCATCCGCCTGCTTACCCTGTTCAGCGGATGCCCGGCGGTGTTCCTCGGGTCGAAGACTGAGAGACACCTAGCACTGACTATGCTGCCGTCATCGAAAGGCCCCGTCAGTAGGGATTTAGGAGGACATTTCCTGCAAGGAGTTCAGGAATCGTCCAACCGACGTTCAGGAAGCGGCGCTCAGGAGGCACTGCCGAACGAGCGCCAGGCGTGACGACCCGGTTGCAGCGGCGGGCGCAGCGCGCGCTGGCTGCGGCTCCAGGCGGAGGGCGCGATCGCCGGCTCGTCGTGCAACGACTCGAGCTCGGCGGCGACGGCGGCCTCGACGACGACCGTGACCGCAGCGACCTCCTCCGGGGTGACCCCGGCGGTGAGGACCCGGATGCCGGAAGGGGGGTACTGCGCGGTCGAGTCGCTCACACCGACGAGGCTACATTAGTCACGACGACAAGGGGGCCCTGGATGCTGACGACCTGGACGGTTCTGCGCAGGTATCTCACGACCATCCCGCTCTCCCTCGGGTTCGCGGTGCTCCTCGTGGCGACCGCGCTCGCGGCGGGCACGTTCTTCGGCGAGCCGAGCGGTCCCACCCTGCAGGCCTGGGCCGCCGGTGTGACCACGACCATCGACCAGGGGCGCTGGTACACGATCTTCACGGCGCCCTTCATCCCGTGGGATCCGCCTCAGCTCATCGCCGGCATCGTGCTCTCCGTGGGCCTGCTCGGGATCGCCGAGCGGCTGCTCGGACGCATCCGGATGGTCGTGGTGCTCGTCGTGACCGGCGTCATCGGCGTGGGGCTCGGTGTCGTCGTGCAGTGGCTCGGGTCGGTCGCCGGCGAGTGGTGGTCCGACGGGACCTCGGCCGACCTCACGATGGACCCGCTGACGCCCGTCGCGGGCGCACTGATGGCCGCGACCGCCTTCATGGGGCCGCTCTGGCGGCGCCGCCTCCGACTCACCGTGTTCGCGCTGCTCGCCATGCTCGTCCTCTACGACGGCGACACGTCGAGCGTCTACAAGCTCATCGCCGCCCTGGCGGGCCTGGTGATCGGATGGATCATCTCCCCGCGCCGAGGCCACCTCACCTGGCATCGCAGCTCGTTCGCGGAGTCGCGCGTGCTCATCGCCACGATCGTCGTCGTCACCGCGATCGGTCCGCTCATCACCTACCTGCACCCCGACGTCGACAACCTCGGGGCGCTCAGCCTGATCTCGGGCCTGTTCGGACCGGAGGTCTTCCCCTCCGCCACCGACCTCGCCGACACCTGCGGCATCAGCAGCGCCGAGATCTGCGCCCAGCTGACGGCGTTCAGCGCCCTCGACAGCGTCGGCGCCGTGGTGATGACCTTCGTGCCCATCGCGCTCCTCCTCGTCGCGGCCTACGGGCTGCGCCGGGGCCGGCGCTTCGCGTGGGGCCTCGCGCTCGTGACGAACGCGGCGCTCGCCGCGATGGGCGCGTCGCTCGCCGCCCTGTACTACGGCCTGCTCGGTCCGCTGTTCGACCAGGCCGACCTCAGCGGCTTCGACATCGGCGACATGCTCGTCCTCGGCGGCTCGATCGTGCTCGTGCCCGTCGCCGTCATCGTCCTCCTCGTGGTGACCCGGAAACGCTTCTGGAACCCCGCGCCGCGCGAGGCCGTGATCCGCTTCTGGGTGACGATGGCGATCGTCCTCGTCGTCCTGGGAGTGGCCTACTACGTGTCGGCCCTCGTCACGATCGGCGAGTTCTCGCCGGAGACCTCCCCGGGCGCCCTCGTGCCCGACGTCTGGCGCCGGTTCCTCCCGGCCACTGCGCTCGGCATCATCGCGGCCATCCCGGTGCCCACGAACCCGATCACCCTCGTCCTCTTCCAGTGGGTGGGCCCCGTCTTCTGGGCCGCGTTCGCCATCGGCGCGGTCCGGCTCATGCGGTCCGACGAGCGCACCGTCGCCGTGGGCGACCACCAGCGCATCCGCGCCCTGCTCCGCCGCGGTGGCGGGGGCACGCTCGGCTGGATGACCACCTGGCCCGGCAACGTCTACTGGTTCCGCGAGGACGGCCAGGCGGCCGTGGCATACCGGGTGATCAACGGGGTCGCGATCACGATGTCCGACCCGGTGTGCGCGCCCGGTGAGGAGGACCGCACGATCCGCGAGTTCGCCTCGTACTGCGACCGGCACAGCTGGATCCCCGTGTTCTACAGCGTGCACCAGGACCTCCTCCCCGTCTTCACGGGCATGGGCTGGCAGCACATGTCGGTGGGCGAGGAGACGCTCATGCACCCGCAGACGCTCGAGATGACGGGCAAGCCCTGGCAGAACGTGCGCTCGGCCCTCAACCGCGGCACGAAGGAGGGCATGACCACCGTCTGGACCACCTACGACGAGCTGCCCCGCGCCACGATCGCCCAGATCAACGCCATCTCCGAGGCGTGGGTGTCCGAGAAGGAGCTGCCCGAGATGGGCTTCACCCTGGGCGCGCTCGAGGAGATCAAGGACCCCGACGTCAAGCTGATGCTCGCCGTCGACCCGGAAGGGCGCATCCACGGTGTCACCAGCTGGCTCCCGGTCTACCGCGACGGACGGCCGATCGGCTACACGATCGACTTCATGCGTCGCGCCGACCAGTCGATGAACGGGACCATGGAGTTCCTCATCGCCTCGGCGGCGCTCCACATGAAGGAGGAGGGCATCGAGGTGCTCAGCCTCTCGGGCGCGCCGCTCGCGAAGGCGCCCGTGCCGAAGGGCGAGGAGCCGCCGGCGCCGACCGTGATGACCGAGCTGCTCGACTTCCTCGCGAAGACCCTCGAGCCCGCCTACGGCTTCTCGACGCTGTTCCGCTTCAAGTCGAAGTTCAACCCGACCTACGTCGGCATCCACATGGCGTACCCCGACCCGCTGGCGCTGCCCACCATCGGCACCGCGATCGGCAAGGCGTACCTGCCGGGGATGACGACGCGCGAGACCGTCGCCCTCGTCCGCACCCTCGCGGGCGCCGGCTCGAACTCCTCGCCGAAGTAACCCGCCCGTCCCGCACCCCGGGGTTTGTCCAGGAAACCGTCGCTTTCAACGCGATTCGCGACGGATTCCTGGACAAAGCCCGGTGAGGCGGGCGGCGTGGACCCCCGGGATCAGAGGGGGATGTTGCCGTGCTTCTTCGGGGGCAGGCTCGCCCGCTTGGTGCGGAGGGCGCGCAGCGCCTTCACGACCGCGACGCGGGTGGCCGCGGGCTCGATGACGCCGTCGAGCTCGCCGCGCTCGGCCGCGAGGAAGGGCGACGCCACGTTGTACGTGTACTCGTTGGCCAGGCGGGTGCGCACGGCGGCGACGTCCTCGCCGGCCTCCTCGGCGCGCTTGATCTCGCCGCGGTAGAGGATGTTGACGGCGCCCTGGCCGCCCATCACCGCGATCTCGGCGGTGGGCCAGGCGAGGTTGATGTCGGCGCCGAGTTGCTTCGACCCCATGACGATGTACGCGCCGCCGTAGGCCTTGCGCGTGATGACCGTGACGAGCGGCACGGTCGCCTCGGCGTAGGCGTAGAGCAGCTTCGCGCCGCGGCGGATGACGCCGGTCCACTCCTGGTCGGTGCCGGGCAGGTATCCGGGCACATCGACGAGGGTGAGGATGGGGATGGAGAACGCGTCGCAGAAGCGTACGAACCGGGCTGCCTTCTCGCCCGCCTCGATGTTGAGAGTGCCCGCCATGACGTTGGGCTGGTTGGCGATGACTCCCACCGAGCGGCCCTCGACCCGCGCGAAGCCGATGACGATGTTCGGCGCGTAGAGCGGCTGCACCTCGAGGAAGTCGCCCGCGTCGACGATGTGCTCGATGATCGAGTGCACGTCGTAGGGCTGGTTCGTCGAGTCGGGGATGATCGTGTTCAGCTTGCGATCCGCATCCGTCGTCTCGAGCTCGACCTCGGCGTCGTAGACCGGGAGCTCGGCGAGGTTGTTGTCGGGCAGGAACCCGATGAGGGCGCGGGCGTAGTCGAGCGCGTCGTCCTCGTCGCTGGCGAGGTAGTGCGAGACGCCCGACACCTTGTTGTGGGTGAGGGCTCCGCCGAGCTCCTCCATTCCGACGTCCTCGCCGGTGACCGTCTTGATGACGTCGGGGCCGGTGACGAACATCTGGCTGGTCTTGTCGACCATGATGACGAAGTCGGTGAGGGCGGGGGAGTAGACGGCGCCGCCCGCGGCCGGGCCCATCACGATCGAGATCTGCGGGATGACGCCCGACGCCGCGGTGTTGCGGCGGAAGATCTCGCCGTACTTCCCGAGCGCGACGACACCCTCCTGGATGCGCGCACCGCCCGAGTCGAGCATGCCGATGATGGGGACGCCGGTCTTGAGCGCGAGGTCCATGATCTTCACGATCTTCTCGCCGGCGACCTCGCCGAGGGAGCCGCCGAAGATGGTGAAGTCCTGCGCATACACGGCGACCTGGCGGCCGTGGATGGTGCCCGTGCCGATGACGACGGCGTCGCCGTAGGGGCGGGAGCGCTCCATCCCGAAGGCGTGGGTGCGGTGGCGGACGAACTCGTCGAGCTCGACGAAGCTGCCGTGGTCGAGGAGGGCCTCGATGCGCTCGCGCGCGGTCTTCTTGCCCTTGGCGTGCTGCTTCGCGATGGCGGCCTCACCCGACGCGGTCACTGCCTCGTGATAGCGGTCGCGGAGATCGGCCAGCTTGCCCGCCGTGGTGGAGAGGTCGGGCGGAGTCGTGGTCTGGTCGTCGGTCACGCCGTTCACTCTACAGTCGCGCTCCTGCGCCTCCTCGTTGACGAAACCCACAAACGGTAGCGTGGGAACATGCCCATGCCGCTGTCGTCCTCGCTGGTCCCGCGCCTGGAGTGGCTCGAGCGGACCGGCTCGACCAACGCCGACCTGGTCGCCTGGGCGAGCGGACCCGCCGCGGCGGACTGGCCCGACCTCTCGGTGGTGGCGACCGACGACCAGACCGAGGGGCGCGGTCGCCTGGGCCGGGTCTGGATCGCGCCGCCCGGGAGGACGCTCGCCGTCTCGGTGCTCGTGCGGCCGGCGCCGGCCACCGTCGCGCCCGCGGTGATCGGGCTGCTGCCGCTGATCTCGGGCGTCGCCATGACGTCGGTCGTCCGCGAGCTCGTGCGGCCGGAGGACGGCGACCGCCCTGCGACGGGGATGAAGTGGCCCAACGACGTCCTCATCGGGGGCCGCAAGGTGGCGGGCATCCTCGGCGAGGCGCTGCCGGACGGCCGCGGCGCCGTGATCGGCGCCGGCCTCAACCTCACCCTCTCCGACGACGAGCTGCCCACACCTGTGTCGACCTCGCTGGCGCTCGAGGGCGTCGACGAGCTGTCGACGGACGCGGTGCTCGCCGCCTACCTCCGCGAGCTCGCGACGCGTTACCACGACCTGGTCGCCGCGGGCGGCGACGCCGAGCGCAGCGGACTGCTCGCCGCGGCCCGCGAGCTGAGCGCCACGCTCGGCCGCCGGGTGCGCGTCGAGCTGCCCGACGGCGCCGTCCGCGAGGGGACGGCGGTCGCGCTCGACGCCCTCGGACGACTCGAGGTCGAGGAGACCGGCGGCGGCCGGCTGATCGTCTCGGCGGGCGATATCACGCATCTCCGGCACAACGACAGCTGAAATCGGGGAACTGCCCGCACAATGGCAGCATGCCGAAGTCCGCTGGAGACACCGACGACCTCACGTCGGCCTTCGGCGACGGCGCGTGGGACGACCGCTCCGCGTACGGCGAGACGGTCGCGCATCCGCGTCCCCAGGCCGGTCGACAGCGGATCGCCGCGAACGACCAGGCGTCGACCGAGCGCTTCGGCTGGGGTGCGGCACGGCCTCAGCAGGCCGCCCGTCCGCCGCAGCAGCAGTCGGTGCTCGGCGCATCCGCGTCGCCTCACCCGTGGCCGCTCGCGCCGCTGAGCTCCGAGACCGCCCCCGTGCCCGAGCGCATCCTCGCTCGGATGCGCCCCCACGGCAGGCGGCTCATCCTGCCCGTGCTCGTGCTGTTCGCGGTGAGCGGCGCGTTCGGCTGGTTCTACGGCTCGTTCGCCGAGGAGTGGCAGAACATCGCCGTTCTCGCGGGCGCGGTCGCCGCCGTGGTGCTGCTGGTCCTCCTGCCGTACCTGGCCTGGCTCGGGCACCGGTACACGATCACGACGCGCCGCATCATCGCGCGCCGGGGGCTCCTGGTGCGACACCGACAGGACGTCTTCCTCGCCCGCGTCACCGACGTGCGCCTGCGTCGCGGGCCCCTGCAGGCGATGGTCCGCTCCGGGGACGTGCGTGTGGTCGCCGGGCCCGACCTCACCGTCGTGTTGCAGGACGTCCCGTCCGCGACGCTCGTCTCGGCGCTGCTCGGCGACCTCACCGAGCATCCGACCGCGACCTGGTCGCTCGGCGCCGAGGGCTGACCGGGCCCGTCGCCCGCCGGTTCAGTCGAACCTCTGATGCGTGCCGCCCGGACCTCGGCTGCGCGCGGCGGCCCGAGTAGGCTGGACGCCGTGCTGAGAGTGGGCGTGATCGGTGGCGGACAGCTGGCGCGGATGATGATCCCGCCCGCGATCGAGCTGGGGATCGACATCCGCGTGCTCGCCGAGGACGAGGGGATGGCCGCGCAGATCGCGGCCTCGCAGGTGGGCGACTACCGCGACCTCGATACGGTGGTCGCGTTCGCCGAGACCGTCGACGTGGTCACCTTCGACCACGAGCACGTCCCGCAGAGCGTGCTGCGCGAGCTCGTCTCCCGCGGGGTCGCGGTGCACCCTGGTCCGGATGCGCTGCAGTACGCCCAGGACAAGATCCGCATGCGCGAGGGGCTGGCCGCGCTCGGCGTACCCATCCCCGACTGGGCCGCGGTGTCGGATGCCGCCGCCCTGCAGGCCTTCCTCGACGACCACGGCGGCGCCGGGGTCGTGAAGACGGCGCGCGGCGGCTACGACGGCAAGGGCGTGCGTGTCGTGCGCGCCGCCTCCGACGTGGAGGACTGGTTCGCCGCCCTCGACGAGGACGGCCGCGGGGGAGCGCTGCTCGTGGAGGAGCTGGTGTCGTTCCGTCGCGAGCTCGCGCAGCTCGTGGCCCGGCGGCCCTCCGGCGAGACGACGCTCTGGCCGGTCGTCGAGACCGTGCAGCAGGACGGCGTCTGTGCCGAGGTCTTCGCGCCCGCCCCCGGCGCGGCGGAGCGCCTCGCCGAGATGGCGGCGCGCATCGGGCTCGAGATCGCCGAGGGCCTCGGCGTCACGGGAGTGCTCGCCGTCGAGCTGTTCGAGACCGACGACGACCGCATCCTCGTCAACGAGCTCGCCATGCGCCCGCACAACAGCGGGCACTGGAGCATCGACGGGTCGACGACGAGCCAGTTCGAGCAGCACCTGCGCGCCGTGCTCGACCTGCCCCTCGGCGCGACCGGGGTGCGCGAGCCGTGGGCGGTCATGATCAACATCCTCGGGGGGCCCGAGACGGCGACGCTCGACGAGCGCCTGCCCGGAGCGCTCGCCGACCAGCCGCAGGCGAAGGTGCACCTGTACGGCAAGAGCCCGCGTCCGGGCCGGAAGATCGGGCACGTCACCGCGACGGGCGACGACCTCGACGACGTCACCTACCGCGCCCGCGCTGCCGCCGCCTTCTTCCGCGAGTGAGCCCCGCGCGCTCGCCATCCCTGATCCGTCACTTTCGGCTAGTGCGGCGGCCTCGCACTAGCCGAAAGTGACGGATCAGGATTCCTCGCCCACGCCGAGCGGGTACGGAGGGATCCCAGGGTGGCCGACCTAGAGTGTCATCCGTGTCATCACCCGCGCCCGTCGTAGGAATCGTCATGGGTTCCGACTCCGACTTCACCGTCATGAAGGACGCCGTCGAGGTCCTCGACGACTTCGGCGTGCCCGCCGAGGTGCAGGTGGTCTCCGCGCACCGCACCCCCGAGCGCATGATCGACTACGGCCGGACGGCGAGGCTCCGCGGCCTCCGCGTCGTCATCGCGGGCGCCGGCGGCGCCGCGCACCTGCCCGGCATGCTCGCCGCGGTCACCACGCTCCCCGTCATCGGGGTGCCCGTGCCGCTGGCCAGGCTCGACGGGCTCGACTCCCTGCTCTCGATCGTGCAGATGCCCGCCGGCATCCCGGTGGCCACCGTCTCGATCGGCAACGCCAAGAACGCGGGCCTGCTGGCCCTCAGCATCCTCTCGATCGCCGACGACGGGATCGCCGACCGCCTCGCGGGCTATCGCGAAGAGCTGGTCGAGCTCGTCGATCGGAAGAACAACGACCTCCAGGAGCGCCTGTGACGACGCTGACCGCGAGCCCCATCCGCCACCCCGACCTCGGGTCGGAGAAGGCGATGACCGTGCGCGGCTGGTGGCTGGTCGTCATGAACGTGCTGATCCCCGGATCGGCGCAGGTGCTCGCGGGCAACCGGCGGCTCGGCCGCTTCGGCCTGGTCTTCACCCTCTTCATGTGGCTGCTGCTCATCGTGACGGTGATCGTCGGCCTGGTCTCGCGCTCGACGCTCATCGGTCTGGCGACGATGCCGGTCGCGCTGACGATCCTCCAGGTGATCCTCGTCGCGTACGCCCTGCTCTGGATCGTGCTCACGTTCGACACGCTCCGGCTCGTGCGCATCATCCGCGTCACCCCACAGGCGAGACCCCTCATCGCGGCGTTCGCCGTGATCCTGCTCTTCGTCTCGGCCGGATCGGCCGCCTACGGCGCCTCGCTCGCCGGGTCGCAGCGCGACCTGCTCAACGCGGTCTTCAACGTGCAGGCTGCCGCCGAGCCGCCGGTCGACGGGCGCTACAACATCCTGCTCCTCGGCGGCGACGCCGGGCCCGACCGCGAGGGCATGCGACCCGACTCGCTGTCGGTGGTGTCGATCGACGCGGAGACCGGCAAGGCCACGATGTTCGGCATCCCGCGCAACCTCGAGAACGCGCCGCTGGCGGAGGGGTCGCCCCTCATCGGCTCCGACTACGCGCCCGACGGCACATACGACTGCGGTGACCAGTGCCAGATCAGCTTCCTCTACCCGCGCGTCGAGGCGTACGACCAGGACCTCTACCCGAACGCCGAGGCCGAGGGCTCGCTGCCCGGCATCGAGGCCACGAAGGATGCGGTCGAGGGTGTGCTGGGCATCACCATCCAGTACTACGTGCTCATCGACATGCAGGGCTTCGCCGACCTCATCGATGCGCTCGGCGGGGTCGACATCGACGTCGCCGAGCGCCTGCCGATCGGCGGCGACGAGGACCTCAACGAGGTCGAGGGCTGGATCGAGCCGGGCATGCAGCACATGGACGGCGACCTCGCCCTCTGGTACGCGCGCTCACGCCACACCACGAGCGACTACGACCGCATGGAGCGTCAGCGTCAGCTGCAGGAGGCGATCCTCGCGCAGTTCGACCCCGCGAACGTGCTGTCGAAGTTCCAGGGCATCGCCTCGGCCGGCGCCCAGGTCGTGAAGACCGACATCCCGCAGTCGACCCTGCCGTTCTTCGTCGAGCTCGCGATGAAGACGAAGGACCTCCCCATCGACTCGGTCGAGCTCACGCCGCCCCTCATCGACCCCGAGGACCCGGACTACACCGTCATCCACGACACGGTCTCGGCGGCCCTGGCCCCCGCCACCCCGGCCCCCCAGTAGCCCCCGTTTCGCCACGCTGCTGGCGTTTCGCCACGTGCATGCGCATGGCGGAACGCCAGGAGGGTGGCGGAACGTCAGAAGGGACGCGGGACCGACGTCAGAGGTCGGCGTGGAGCTGCCAGACCTTCTCGGCGGAGTCGCGCCAGGAGAAGGAGCGGGCGCGGTCGAGGCCCGAGATCGTCAGACGCTCGGCGAGTGCCGCATCCGTCGTGACAGCCTCGATCGCCTCCGCGATCTGCGCGGGATAGTCGTCGGCCGTCGTGCGCTCGATCACGTAGGTCGCGCCGGCGCCCACCTCGACGAGCGCGGGGACGTTCGCGTGGATGACGGGTGTGCCGAGGCTCATCGCCTCGACGACGGGCAGGCCGAAGCCCTCGGCCAGGCTCGGGTACACGAACGCCGTCGCCCGCTCGATGACGAGGGCGAGGTCGCTGTCGCTGAGGAAGCCGAGCACCCGCACACGAGACGCGTCGACACCGGCGGAGGCGGCGACCTGGAGCACGTCGACGTCGCCCCAGCCCTGGGGTCCGGCGATGAGCAGCGGTAGATCGCCCGACTGCGGCAGGGCGAGGGCGCGGATGAGCAGCTCGAGACCCTTGCGGGGCTCGAGCGTGCCGACGGCGAGCAGGTAGCGGTCGGGCAGCTCGAGCGCGCGGGCGCGCGCCGAGGCCTGCACCGGCACCTTGAGCGCCGGGCTGACCGCACCGCCGATCACCCGGATCCGGTCGCCGAATGAGAAGTAGCGGTCGAGGTCGGCGGCCACGGCATGCGTGGGCACCACGATGGCGTCGGCGTACTTGGCCGCGCGCTTGGCCATCGCGCGGTGCCAGGCGACACCCCGCGGGGTGAGCGCATCCGGATGCGTCCACGGGACGACGTCGTGGATGGTCACGGCCACCTGGGTGCCGAGCTGCTCAGCCCGGTTGTGCCGGCGCAGCGGCGCCATGAGGCTCGTCGCGTGCACCATCCCGTTGCCCGACGACCCGATGACCCCGTGCTGCCATGCGGCCGTCAGCTCGCGCCGCGGCAGCGTCGCGCGGTGGAGGTCGGCGAGGCCCGGGAGGGACTCGCGGATCTCGGCGGCGCGCTCGTCGGAGATCTTCGACACGATCCCCTCGACGTCGCATCCACGCGGAGCTGTCGCGATGAGCTGACGGGTCAGTTCAGTGGTGTAACGACCGATTCCCCCCGGAACATCCGCGACGAGCTGATCGACGATCACTCGCAGCGTTGCCATCACTCTCCAAAGACTCCCGAGGTCGCCGCCTCATGCAGGGCGGCCCGCCAGTCGCGCATGGGCGCGAGACCTGCTCGGGACCACGCGTCGTGTCCGAGTACGGAGTACGCGGGACGCGGGGCAGGACGGACGAACTGCGAGCTGTCGGTGGGTTCGACCTTATCAGGGGACAGTCCGGCTTCCTGGAAGGTCGCCTGGGCGAACTCGAACCAGGAGGCGGTGCCCGCGTTCGTGCCGTGGTAGATCCCCGCCGGGGCGCCGGAGTCGGCCAGCAGCACGAGCTGACGGGCCAGATCGGCCGTCCATGTCGGCTGTCCGACCTGGTCGGCGACGACGCTCACGGTGTCGCGCTCGCGCCCGAGGCGGAGCATGGTGGTGGGGAAGTTGGGGCCGTCGGCGCCGTACAGCCATGCGGTGCGAACCACGTAGCCCCGGGCGGGGTTGAGCCGCAGCACGGCCTCCTCGCCCGCGGCCTTGGTGCGGCCGTAGGCGTTGAGCGGATCGCGCGGCTCGTCCTCGCGGTACGGAGTCGTGGCGTCGCCCTGGAAGACGTAGTCGGTCGAGATCTGGATGAGCGTGGCGTCGTTCGCCGCCGTCGCCAGCGCGAGGGTCTCGGCGCCGGTCGCGTTGACCGCGTAGGCGGCCTCCTCGTCGGTCTCGGCGGCGTCGACCTTCGTGTACGCCGCGCAGTTGAAGACGACGTCGATCCCGGCCAGCGCGGCCGCGACGGCCGCCGGGTCGGTGATGTCGAGGTCGGCGCGCGAGAGAGCGACCACGTCGCGGCCCTCGAGGGCGCGCTGGAGGTCGTGCCCGAGCATCCCGGAGGCGCCGGTGATGAGGTATCGCGTCACGGTTCGGTGCCTCAGACCAGAGCGGCGCGGGCCTTGAGCGGCTCCCACCAGGCGCGGTTGTCGCGGTACCACTGCACCACGTCGGCCAGGCCCTGCTCGAACGGCACGAGGGGCTCGTAACCGAGCTCGGCCTGGATCTTGGAGATGTCGACCGAGTAGCGCAGGTCGTGCCCGAGACGGTCGGCGACGCGGTCGACGTACGACCAGTCCTTGCCGGTGGCGTCGAGGAGCAGCTGCGTGAGCTCCTTGTTGGTCAGCTCGGTGCCGCCGCCGATGTTGTAGATCTCGCCGGCGCGGCCGCGGGTGAGCACCATCGCGATGCCGCGGGTGTGGTCGTCGACGTGCAGCCAGTCGCGGATGTTGTTGCCCTCGCCGTAGAGCGGCACGTGCTTGTCGTCGATGAGGTTGGTGACGAAGAGGGGGATGACCTTCTCGGGGAAGTGGTAGGGACCGTAGTTGTTCGAGCAGCGCGTGATCGAGAGGTTGAGGCCGTGCGTGCGGTAGTACGAGCGGGCGAGCAGGTCGCTGCCGGCCTTGGACGCCGAGTACGGCGAGTTCGGCTCGAGCGGGCGATCCTCGGCCCACGAGCCCTCCGCGATCGAGCCGTAGACCTCGTCGGTCGACACGTGCACGAAGCGGGGCAGGTCGTGGCGGAGCGCGGCGTCGAGCAGCTGCTGCGTGCCGAGCACGTTGGTCTCGACGAAGATCGACGCGTCGCGCACCGAGCGGTCGACGTGCGACTCGGCGGCGAAGTGCACCACGGCATCCAGACCCGGGAAGAGGTCGTCGAGCAGCTGGCCGTCGCGGATGTCGCCCTTGACGAACGTGAGCCGCGGCGAGTCGGACACCGGAAGGAGGTTGTCGAGGTTGCCGGAGTAGGTCAGTGCGTCGAGCACCACCACCTCCGCGCCCTCGAGGCCCGGGTAGGCGTCCTCCAGCGTGCGACGCACGAAGTTGGAGCCGATGAACCCGGCGCCGCCGGTGACCAGGATCTTCTTCATGTGGGTGGGTACTCCTCGCTCGATGACCCGTCGATTGTAGCGGGCGAGTCTCCGCACACCGGAACGCACTGGCCGGGCGACCGGGGCTGACAGGCCCTTCCTCGGTAGACTTCGGGGCGTGGACATCCGTGAGCTCTCGATCCCCGACTCCTACGAGATCACGCCGAAGCAGTTCGGCGACGACCGGGGAGTGTTCCTCGAGTGGTACCGGTTCGATCGCCTCGAAGAGGTGATCGGGCATCCGCTGAACCTGGCGCAGGCGAACACCTCGGTGTCGAAGCGCGGAGTCGTGCGCGGCATCCACTTCGCCGACGTGCCGCCGAGCCAGGCCAAGTACGTCACGTGCACCTACGGCGCCGTGCTCGACTTCATCGTCGACATCCGCGTCGGGTCGCCCACCTTCGGCCAGTGGGACAGCGTCCTGCTCGACGGCGTCGACCGCCGTGCGGCCTACATCGCCGAGGGCCTCGGCCACTGCTTCGTCGCGCTCACCGACGACGCCACGGTCAGCTACCTCGTGAGCGCGCCGTTCAACGCGCCGCGTGAGCACGGCATCAATCCGCTCGACGAGGAGGTCGCGCTCCGCTTCCCCGAGGAGGCAGGCGAGCTGCTGCTCTCTCCCAAGGACACCGACGCGCCCGGGCTCGCCGAGGCGCGCGAGCAGGGGCTGCTGCCCGACTACGCGGCCGCCCGCGAGTTCTACGCGAGCCTCGCCACCCGATAGGATCACGGACTCATGCGCGGAATCATCCTCGCCGGCGGCTCCGGCACCCGGCTCTGGCCCATCACCAAGGGCATCTCGAAGCAGCTCATGCCCATCTACGACAAGCCGATGGTCTACTACCCGCTGTCGACGCTGATGATGTCGGGCATCAACGAGGTGCTCATCATCACGACGCCGGAGTACAACGAGCAGTTCCGCTCCCTGTTCGGCGACGGATCTCAGCTGGGCATGCGGATCGAGTACGCGGTGCAGCCGAGCCCCGACGGGCTCGCGCAGGCGTTCATCATCGGCGAGGAGTTCATCGGCGATGAGTCGGTCGCCCTCGTGCTCGGCGACAACATCTTCCACGGCGTGGGCCTCGGGTCGTCGCTGCGGGCGAATGGCGAGATCGAGGGCGGGCGGATCTTCGCGTACCACGTGTCGAACCCGCGCGCCTACGGCGTGGTCGAGTTCGACGACGACTTCACCGCGCTCTCCATCGAGGAGAAGCCCGAGGTGCCGAAGAGCAACTACGCGGTGCCCGGGCTGTACTTCTACGACAACGACGTGATCGAGATCGCGAAGTCGATCGAGCCGAGCGCGCGCGGTGAGCTCGAGATCTCGACGGTCAACGAGCGCTACCTCGAGGCGGGCCGACTGGCCGTGCAGGTGCTCGACCGGGGCACCGCCTGGCTCGACACCGGGACCTTCGAGTCGATGATGCAGGCCTCCGAGTACGTGCGCGTGATCGAGGACCGTCAGGGCTTCAAGATCGGCTGCATCGAGGAGATCGCCTGGCGCGCGGGCTGGATCGACGACGCCCAGCTCGAGGCTCTCGCGACGCCGCTGACGAAGAGCGGATACGGCACGTACCTGCTGAACCTGCTCGCGTCGAGCTGACCGTTCCTGGGGATCGACTGAGCGCCTGACCTGGGTCCGGCCTGTCCGAGATGTGCGTCACCTCGGCCTGCCATCATGTGCGAGTGACCCACCCCGCTCCTCCGGTCCTGTTCTCCCGGCCCTACCGCAGCGCGCGTGAGCTCGCCAACCTGACGGCGGTGCTCGAGAGCGACCACGTGCACGGCGACGGTCCCTTCACGACCTCCGCCGGCGGCAAGGTCAAGGCGATCACCGAGGCGGGCGACGTGCTGCTCACGTCGTCGGGCACCGACGCCCTCGAGATGGCCGCACGCCTGCTCGACCTGGGCCCGGGCGACGAGGTCATCCTCCCCAGCTTCACGTTCCCCTCGGCGGCCGTCTCCGTGGCCCTCAGCGGTGCGACCTGCGTCTTCGTCGACGTCGATCCGCACACCGGCAACATCGATCCCGAGCAGGTGGCGGAGGCCGTGGGGCCGGCCACCCGCGCGATCTCGGTGATGCACTACGGCGGGGTCGGGGTGCCGCTCGCCGACCTGGAGTCGGTGGCCGAGGAGCACGGGCTGGCCATCATCGAGGACAACGCGCACGGCCTGGGCGGCCGTCTCGACGGCCGGTCGCTGGGATCGGTCGGCCGGTTCGGCATCCAGAGCTTCCACGACACCAAGAACGTCCACTCTGGGGAGGGCGGCGCGCTCCTCGTCAACGACCGCGCCGACCTCGCACGCGCCGAGATCCTCCGCGAGAAGGGCACCAACCGGTCGCAGTACATCCGCGGCCAGGTCGACAAGTACACCTGGGTCGACATCGGCTCGAGCTACCTCATCAGCGAGCTGGGCTCGGCCGTGCTCGATTCGCAGCTCGACGACTTCGACACCATCCAGTCGCTCCGCCACTCGGTCTGGCGGCGGTACTCGGAGGGTCTCGCCGGATGGGCCGACGACCACGGTGTCGAGCTGATGTCGCCGCCGCCCGGAGCAGAGCACACCGCGCACCTGTTCTATCTGCTGCTCCCCACGCACGAGCAGCAGATGGCCCTGATCGACCGACTCCGTGCCGCGGGGGTCATGGCGACGTTCCACTACATGCCGCTCGACGTCTCGCCCGCGGGGGAGCGCTACGGACGGCGGCTGCGGCCGCTCGTGCACGCCACGAGCTTCGCCGAGCGCCTGGTGCGTCTGCCGCTCTGGGCGGGGATGACCGACGAGCAGGTGGAGCGCGTGATCCGCGAGGTGACGGCGGTCGGCATCGCCGTCGGCTGAGACCCGCTCAGCGCGTCGCTCGGCGCGACTCGACCGCGAGCCGCAGCGACAGCCCGGCCTTCAGCGCTGCGCGCAGCGGCCACTGCCACCACGACGGGTAACGGGCGGCCATGAAGCGGTAGGCGCTCTCGTGGTGCGCCCGCAGCATGGCGACCGACTCGCCCTCGGTCGAGTGCGCTCCGGAGTGGGCGACGATCGCGGAGGGCTCGTACCGGTTGCGCCAGCCGGCGCGACCCAGGCGGTGGCCGAGGTCGACGTCCTCGAAGTACATGAAGTAGCTCTCGTCGAAGCCGCCGATGGCGTCGAACGCCGTGCGCCTGACGAGCTGACACGATCCGCTCAACCAGCCCGCATCGCGCGCCACCGGTTCGGTGGACGTGTCGCGTCGGTAGGCGCGCGTCCACGGGTTGCCCGGCCAGACGCGGCTGAGCAGGGCGTGCCCGGCGCCGGTGACGACGCTCGGTATCGCACGCGCCGACGGGTAGACGGCGCCGTCGGTCATCACACGGGGGCCCACCGCGCCGATGTCGTGGGAGGCCTCGCCCGCGGCGACGAGCTGATCGAGCGACCCCGGCTCGAGAACGATGTCGGGGTTCGACACCAGCACCCACTCCACACCGGGCGGCAGCGCCGCGACGGCGGCGTTCATCCCGCCCCCGTACCCCCGGTTCGACGGCAGCGGGAGGTAGGTCGCGCTGTGGCCGGCCGCGATCTCCTCGACCGGCGAGGGCGACACGGGCTTGTTGTCGGCGACCACCACGACGACACCCGACGGATCGGCCGAGGCCGTGCGCACCGAGTCGAGGAAGGGGCCGAGCACGGACTCGGACCCGTAGCTCACCGTGACCACCGCCACCCGGGGCCCGCTCATGCGCCGGCCGCCGTCCGATAGGCCTCGAGGTAGCGCGTCGCGCACTCCTCCCAGGTGAAACGGATGCTGCGCTCGGCTCCCGCCGCGGCGAGCGTCGCGCGCCGGGTCGGGTCGGCGACGAGGGCGGAGAGCGCCTCGGCGAGGGAGTCCTCGTCGGGCTCGGTGTACGCGACGGCGTCGCCGCCCACCTCGGGGATCGAGAGGCGTCGGGTGGTGAGGACGGGGGCGCCGCAGGCCATCCCCTCGAGAACGGGCAGCCCGAAGCCCTCGCCGAGGCTCGGGTAGGCCACCACGGTGGCGCCGCCGAGCAGGGCGGACAGCTCGTCGAGGGGCAGGTAGCCGGCCTCGATCACACCCGGGTCCTGACCGTCGAGCAGGCGGGCCGCCTCCTCGTCCCAGCCGCGGGAGCCGGAGATCACGAGCCGGGGGAAGGTCGGGTCGGCCGCGCGCAGCCGCTTCACGGCGCGGATGAGGGCGGGGACGTTCTTGCGGGGTTCGATGGTGCCGAGGAACGCGATCCAGGGCTCGTCGGTCGCGAGGCCCAGACGGGCGCGCAGGGAGTCGACGGCCTCGGGGGTCGGCGGGCGGAACACCGCGCGGTCGACGCCGAGGTAGGCGACCGAGATCGGCGCCGAGATGCGCGCGACGTGCGCCGTGACCTCGCGCTCGGTGGCCTCGCTCACGGCGACCAGCGCATCCGCCCGGCGGGCCGCGAGGGTGGTCCACCGGCGGAAGAACGTGCCCTTCACCCGGCTGTGGGCCTCAGGCGTCGAGAAGAACGTGGCGTCGTGGAGGGTCACGACGCGTCCTGCTCGGCCGGCGAGGGGGAACGTGTAGTGCGGGGAGTGCACGACCGCGCAGCCGAGCCGACCGGCGAGCCGCGGGAGGGTGGCCTGCTCCCACACCAGGCGCACGGGCCGCCGGGACACGGCGGGCGCGACGAGGTGGTAGCGGTGCGACGGCGCCGCCGCGGCGAGGAACTCGACGTCCTCGCGCTTCACCGCGATGTCGATCACCGCGCCCAGCGACTCGAGACCCGACGTCAGACCCGCGAGGAAGCGGGCCACACCGCCCCTGGACGGCGGGATCGACGTCGCGTCGAGCAGCACGCGGGGGAGGGAGGTCATCCGCCTCATCCTATCGGCGGCGCGACGAGAGCGGCCCAGCTCATGGATAGGGTGGAGCGATCATCCCCTGCCGAGTCCCGATCACGAGATATCCCGAATGAAGACAGTGATGACGTTGATGGTCCGCGACGAGTCGGACGTCATCGAGGCGATGATCGAGCATCATCGCGCCCAAGGCGTCGACCTGTTCGTCGTCACCGACAACGGTTCCGTCGACGGTACGACCGAGATCCTCGAACGATACGCCGCGGGCGGTCTGGTGGACCTTCGTCACGACCCGGTCCACCGCAAGCAGCAGTGGTCCGTGGTGACCGGGATGGCCCGCGACGCCTTCCGTCTCCACGGCGCGGACTGGGTGATCAACGCCGATGCCGACGAGTTCTTCGTCCCGATCGGAGGGACCACCGTGCATGAGGTGCTCGAGCGCATGCCGACAGGCGTCTCGACGTTCGCTACCAATGTCGTCAACCTCGTCGGCCCGCCCGCGAAGTCCGGCACCGGCCTGGGTCGGCTGGTCTACCGGGACCTCCGCGATCCCCTCGAGCTCCGATCCGCGGGCGTCAGGCAGCATCCGACCGCCGATGTCGTGCACAGAGGATCTCCGGACGTCACGGTCTCGCAGGGCAACCACGCCGTCGACCTCGACCCGGGGGAGGCGCCGCCGCCCGGCCTGGGCCTCGAGGTCCTGCACATCCCTTGGCGGTCGTATCGCCAGTTCGAGCAGAAGGTGACCCAGGCCGGCCTGGCCTATGAGAGCAACCCCGATCTCGCACCGAGCCCCCACCACCACGGCATGCTCGACTTCCGGCGCTGGCGGATGGGCTTGCTCCCGATCGTGTACCTCGCTCGCAGCCCCTCGAGCGACGAGCTCACCGACGGCGTGTCGCGCGGCGTGCTCCGCGAGGAACCGCGGCTCGCCGACCTCGGCTTCGGTGTGCCCGACGTGTCGTACCCCGTCGACGAGATCGAGGCTGCTCAGCCGGCCGTGGCGGCGATGCGCTCGATGTCAGCGTTGAGTGCCGGGCACGAGCTCGACCTCGAGCGACGCTTGGAGGCCGTGAGCACCCGGGCCGAGGCGGCGGAGAGCCGTGTCGCCGAGCTCGAGTCGGAGCGCGACGAGCTGCGGGGCGCCGCTGAGGCGAACGCGAGTGCCAGGAGCGAGCTAGACGAGCTCCGGAATCGGATGCGCGTCATCGACGAGCGGGTCGAGTACCGCTGGGGCGAGCGATTGCGCTCGTCCCGATGGATGCACAGGGTCCGAGCGCGCTGAGTCCTCGCTCAGTCGCGGACGAGCCAGTCCTCGACGAACTCTCGTGGCGTGCCCGACCGCGCATCGAGCCGGCGTCCGGACGCGCGGTAGCGGGGGAGCGCCAGGAGCGCCTGCAGCAGACCGGACCACGTGCCGGCGAACCTGGCCCGCGCCTCCGCCGAGAACCCCTCGCGCACGAGGGCGAGCGACGCCTTGGCCGCGCTCCCCGCCGAGCGCACGAGCGCGGTGCGCAGCACCGTGGGCGGCGCGTTGCGTGCCGCGACGAGGATGCGGTTGCGGACGTTCTGGGTGATGAAGAAGCGCGAGCGCACCCCGGACGACGCGGCGTGCCGGTGCACGGTGACCGCCCTCGACGCGTACCGGATCGTGTACCCGAATCGGCGGAGGCGCCACGACAGGTCGGTGTCCTCGTAGTACATGAAGAGACCGCCGTCGAAGCCGCCCGCGGCGGCGACGGCGCTCCGGCGCAGGGCGGCCGCGCCCCCGCAGAAGCCGAACACGTCGGGCGGGCTCACGTCGTCGTCGACCGGGATCAGCCAGGACCGGTCGCGCCCGTTGCCCGAGGTCGAGACGAGGTTCCCCGTGCTGTTCAGCAGGGTGGTCCCGCCGAGCTCGGAGCGCATCCACCGGTCGCCCTCGGCGTTGACGTACGCGGCGACGCCCTCGGCGGCCGGCACGAAGTCGCCGGCGAGGACGATGCGTCCGGTGACGGCCGCCACCTGAGGGTCGGCGCGGAGCGGCTCGAGGAGCGCGGCGACGAAGCCGGGCCGCGCGACGGCGTCGTTGTTGATCAGCACGACGACGTCGCCCTCGGAGGCGCGGAGGCCGGCCTCCACGCCACCCGCGAAGCCGAGGTTGCGGCCGGTGCGCAGCAGCCGCACCTGCGGCCAGCGGGCCTCGATCTCGCGATCGGAACCGTCGCTCGACGCGTTGTCGACGACGAGCACCTCGACCTCGGCGCCGGGCGCGGTCTGGCCCACGAGCGACTCGAGGCACTCCTGCACGTAGGCGCCGCCGTTCCAGTTGACGACGATGACCGTGCAGCGCATCAGGTCGCCGTCATCCATGCCCACTACGATAACGCCGAGTCCGCTGGGGGACGGGAGAAGGGCACCATGAGCAGCATCGGTACACGGGCGTGGGCGTCGTTGAGGGGCGAGGGGCCGCGGATGGCGCTGTCGCGCACGTTCAACCGGCTCTCGCTCGACCTCAACCCGAACAAGCCGGGCGAGTCGCTCGTCCATCCCGACGACGCGATCGCCGTCGACTGGACGGTCCCGCCGCGGTTCCTCACCGACCCGCTGCCGCCCGTCGAGGGCCCGGCGAAGACGGTCTGGGTGATCTCCCCGCCCGGTCGCACGAGCGGAGGGCACCAGAACGCCTTCCGCTTCATGCACTTCCTCGAGCAGGCGGGCCACTCGGTGACGGTGTACTTCTACACGACGCAGCAGCAGGCGGTCGACGTGGCCGAGATCCGCGAGATGCTCCGCACCACGAACGCCTATCCCGACCTCAAGGGCGACCTCCGCGTGTACGACCCCGCGGCGGGGCTCGATCGCGACGCCGACGCCGTCTTCGCGACCGGATGGGAGACCGCCTACCCGGTCTTCCGCCACCCCACGGCGGCGCGCCGCTTCTACTTCACCCAGGATTTCGAGCCCGCGTTCTACCCCTGGGGCAGCGACTTCGTGCTCGCCGAGAACACGTACCGCTTCGGGTTCTACGGCATCTCCGCCGGCCGCTGGCTGGCGCGCACCCTCACAGCCGACTACGGGATGCCGGGCGGTTGGTACGACTACGCGGTCGACCGGTCGCGCTACTCGCTCACCAACACCGGCCGGCGGGGCGAGGTGCTGTTCTACGCCCGGCCGCCCACAGCCCGCCGCGCGTTCGAGTTCGGGCGCCTGGCGCTCACCGAGCTGCACCGGCTGCGACCCGACATCACCATCAACATGGTGGGCTGGGACATCTCGCCCTACCCCGTGCCGTTCCCCTACGTGAACCACCGCGCGCTCGACATCGCTCAGCTGAACGAGGTCTACAACCGCTGCGCGGCGGGCCTCATCCTCTCGCTCACGAACCTGTCGCTGCTGCCCATGGAGGTCATGGCCAGCGGTGTGGTGCCCGTGGTGAACGACGCCGCCAACACGCGCGACGTCTTCGACAGCGAGCACATCGAGTACGTGCCGATGGCCCCCGGCGCGATCGCCCGTCGTCTCATCGACATCGTCGACCGGGCCGACCAGGCCGAGCACGCGGCCACGATCTCCGCCTCCGTCGCCGCCATGCGCTGGGACGACCCCGGCGAGCGGTTCCTGCAGCTCTTCGACGAGAGGATGCACGCCACCGCCTAGTAGCCTTGTGCGGATGGATGCGATCAAGAAGGCCTGGCTGGTCCTACGCGAGCAGGGTGTGAAGGCCGTCGTGTCCCGCGTGATCACGCGTGTGCTGGGCGAGCCCAAGGCGCTGCCCAACTCGGTGCCGCTGCGCTTCCTCGTCAAGGCCGACGACGCGGCCGCCGTCGACTGGAGCATCCCGCATCCGGCGGTGACCTCGCCGGTGACGGTGACCGGCGAGTCGATCACCTTCGCGTGGATCATGTACCCGCCCGGCGAGTCGAGCGGAGGTGCGCAGAACATCTTCCGCTTCATGAAGCACCTGGAGGACGCCGGGCACCGCAACCGCGTCTACCTCTACGCCGCGAACGAGGCGTTCAGCCCGGCGCTCGTGCAGCAGATGATCCAGTCGTCGCCGTCGTACCCGGAGATCCGCGCCACCTTCCGCGCCTACGACGGCGCGGTCGATCCCGACGTCGACGCGATCTTCGCCACCGGCTGGGAGACGGCCTACCCCTCGTTCCTGGACCCGTCGCCGGCCCGCCGTCTCTACTTCGTGCAGGACTTCGAGCCCTACTTCTTCCCGGTGGGGTCGGAGGCCGTGCTGGCCGAGAACTCCTACCGGTTCGGCTTCGAGGCCTTCACCGCCGGCGGCTTCCTGGCGAAGAAGCTGCGCGACGAGTACGGCATGAAGACCACGCCGTTCGAGTTCGGGGCGGATGCGGACAGGTACCGCGTGACCCACACGGGCGAGCGCAAGGAGGTCTTCTTCTACGCCCGCCCCGTGACCGCCCGCCGCGGCTTCGAGCTGGGCATCCTCGCGCTGCAGCGCTTCGCCGAGGCCAAGCCCGACTACACGATCAATCTCGCAGGCTGGGACGTCTCGAAGTACAAGATCCCCTTCGCGTACAACAACCTCAAGAACCTGCGCCTCGACGAGCTCAACGGCCTCTACAACCGGTGCGCCACGGGGCTCGTCATCTCGCTGACCAACATGTCGTTGCTGCCGCTCGAACTCCTCGCGGCGGGCGTCATCCCCGTGATCAACGACGGCCCGAACAACCGCCTGGTCAGCGACAACCCCTACTTCGAGTTCACCGAGGCGTCGCCGCCCGCGCTCGCCCGCCGCATGATCGAGGTCGTCGAGCGCGACGATCTGCCGGCGCACGCCGCCGCCGCGTCGGCGAGCGTGCAGAACGTCGACTGGGCCACGTCGGGCGCGGCGTTCGTCCGCGCCGTCGAGGAGTCTCTCCGTGGCTAGGTGCGTCGTCGTGGGGGGCAACGGCTTCCTGGGGGCCGCCCTCGTCGACCAGCTCGTGGCCGAGGGACACGAGGTCACCGCGTTCGACCGCTTCTCGGCGGGCGTGGTGTCATACCGTTCGAGCACCGTGCGCCAGGTCGTGGGCGACTTCATGAACCACGCCGACGTGGCCGCCGCCCTCGAGGGGCAGCAGTACGTCTTCCACTTCGTCTCGACGACGACCCCGGCCTCGGCAGAGAGCGATCCGACGCTCGACATCCGCACCAACCTCATCTCGACGGTCGACCTGCTGCAGGCCTGCGTCGCCGCGGGCGTCGAGCACGTGTACTACGCCTCCACGGGCGGCGCCATCTACGGCGACCAGCCCGGAGTGGCGCTCGCCGAGACCGTGGCCCCGCTCCCGGTGTCGCCGTATGCCATCGGCAAGCTCGCGATCGAGGGCTACCTCCGTTACTTCCGCGCCAAGTCCGGCCTGGCGTCGACGGTCTTCCGCATCTCGAACCCCTACGGGCCCGGGCAGCGTCCCACCAAGCGGCAGGGCGTCATCCCGATCTTCCTGCAGCGCCTCCGGCACGGGCAGCCCGTCACCGTGCTCGGCGACGGCTCGATGGTGCGCGACTTCGTCTACGTCGACGACGTGGTGCGGATGGTCACCGGCGCCGTCGGCCGCGACACACGGCACTCGCTCTACAACGTGGGGCGTGGCGAGGGGACGACGATCGCCGAGCTCCTCGAGGTGATCGAGGACGTGACCGGCCTCGCCCCCGCCGTGGAGCGCACGCCGATACCCTCGACCTTCGTGAAGACATCCGTCCTCGACACCGCCCGCTACGAGTCCGAGTTCGGGCCCATCGACTACGTCCCACTGCGCGAGGGCGTCGCGCTCACCTGGGCGGGCATCCTGGAGAGCGAGCGATGAGCGCGCAGAGCACGGGGCAGATCCCCTCGACGACCCCCGATCTCGACGCCACCGTGGTCATCCCCACGTACAACGGCGAGACCTACCTCGACCAGATCCTCACCGCGCTCGAGCGCCAGAGCTTCGACGGCGCCTTCGAGGTGCTGGTGATCGACTCCGGATCGACCGACGCGACGCTCGACATCGTCGCGCGACACCCGGAGGTGCGGCTCCACACCATCCCGAACGAGGAGTTCGGGCACGGGCGCACGCGCAACCTCGGCGCCTCGCTCGCTCGCGGCCGTGTGGTGGCCTACCTCTCGCACGACGCGATCCCCGCGCACGATCGGTGGCTGCACGAGATGTGCGCTCCGCTCGTCGACGAGTCGCTCGACGTCGTGGCGGTGATGGGCAAGCAGATCCCGCGCCGCAGCTGCTTCCCGCTGCTGAAGTACGAGATCCAGATGGTGTTCGCCGGCTTCGGGCCCGACTTCGGCACGACGCTGTTCCGCTGGGACGGCGTGACGACCGACCAGGGTACGCTCGACGCGCTCTCCTTCTACTCCGACGTGAACTCGGCGACCCGGCGCGACTTCCTGCTCGACGTCATCCCGTACCGCGACGTCCGGTACTCGGAGGACATGATGTTCGGTCGCGACGTCATCGACGCCGGGCTGACCAAGGCCTACGCGCCGCGCGGCGCCGTCATCCACTCGAACGACCTCACGCTGGCCGAGTACCGCAAGCGCATCTTCGACGAGACGGTCGGCCTCCGTCAGATCGGCAAGGACATCCCGCCGCTCGGCCGGATCGCCCAGGCCAGGCTCACCGTGCGGGGCATCCTCGGCGACACCGCGCGTCTCCTGCGCGACCGCGACTACGGCCGCGCCGCGCGGCTCGGGTGGCTGCTGCGGAACCCGGCGTACCATCTGGCCAAGTGGTCGTCCTACCGTGCGGCGACGCACGTCGACCTCACCGACGACGAGGCGATCCGGCGCGGATCGCTGGAGCACAGCCGCAAGGACGCTCAGGGACGCTGATGTATCCTTTCGACTTGTCGAATTCCGACTGATCCCCTCAGGAGACTCCTCAATACATGGCCATCAACGCGGGTGCGGCGCTCGAACGGAGCGCGCGACTGGCAGCCACTGAATGGGACGAGGTGACGGCCAAGGCGACGGTGGTCTCCGGCACACGATCGTCGCTCGTCGACATCTGGCGCCACAAGGAGCTGCTCAACCTCCTCGTCCGGCGTGAGCTCAAGGCTCGCTACAAGGACAGCTCGCTGGGCTTCGTCTGGTCGCTCATCCGGCCGCTGACCCAGCTTTTCATCTACTTCGTCGTCGTCGGCCAGTTCCTGGGCGCCGCCCGCTCGATCGACAACTTCGCTGTCTACATCTTCGCCGGCCTCACGATCTACACGCTGTTCAGCGAGATCGTGGCGGGAGGCACCTCGTCGATCCTCGCCAACTCCGGACTGGTGAAGAAGGTCTACCTGCCGCGGGAGATCTTCCCGTTGTCCGCGGTCGGGTCGGCGCTGTTCAACTTCGTGATCCAGCTCGTCATCCTGCTGGTCGCCGCCGTGCTGCTGGGCACGCTCACCTTCGGGTTCCACCTGCTCTACGGCGTGGGTGCGGTCGTCTTGATCCTCGTCTACGCCACGGCGCTCGGCATCCTGCTGTCCGCGCTCAACGTGTATCTCCGCGACATCCAGTACATCGTCGAGGTCGTGCTGATGCTGCTCATGTGGGGCTCGCCCATCCTCTACGCGTGGAGCTTCGCCACGGTGCACATGCCCGACTGGCTGGCGCAGGTCTATCTGAACAACCCGGTGACCCTCGCCGTGATCGGCTTCCAGGAAGCGGTCTGGGCGCCGACCAGCGGGTCCGTCCCGCCCGACAACCTGGGCATCCGGATGCTCGTCGCGGCCGTTGTGGGCGTGGTGCTGCTGTTCGTGTCGCAGCGCGTGTTCTCGCGTCTGCAGGGCAACTTCGCTCAGGAGCTCTAGACCATGGCCACCTCCGTCCCCGTCATCCAGGTCCAGAACGTCTCGAAGCGATTCACGATCCGCAAGGACAAGAGCCTCAAGGAGAGGCTCGTCAACGCGGGCCGCTCGCGCCGCTTCAAAGAGGACTTCTGGGCGCTGAAGGACGTGTCGTTCGAGATCAACGCCGGAACCACCGTGGGACTCATCGGATCGAACGGTTCGGGCAAGAGCACGATGCTGAAGGCGATCGGCGGCATCATCGAGCCGACCCGCGGCGCTGTGCGCCGACGCGGGCGGCTGGCCGCTCTCCTCGAGCTCGGCGCCGGCTTCCACCAGGATCTGACCGGTCGCGAGAACGTCTACCTCAATGCCTCCATCCTGGGGTTGTCGAGAAGGCAGACCGACCAGTACTTCGACGAGATCGTCGAGTTCTCGGGCATCGGCAAGTTCATCGACACGCAGGTGAAGTTCTACTCCAGCGGCATGTACATCCGGCTCGCGTTCTCCGTCGCGGTGCACGTCGATCCCGACCTGCTGCTCGTCGATGAGGTCCTGGCGGTCGGCGACGAGGCGTTCCAGCGGAAGTGCCTCGACAAGATCCGCGAGTTCCAGTACGAGGGCCGGACCATCGTCATCGTCTCGCACTCCCTCGAGCAGGTGTCCGACCTCTGCGAGAGGGTCGTGCTGCTCAACCGTGGCGAGCTGGTGGTCGACGGCTCGCCGATCGAGGCGACCGCGGCGTTCCGCGACATCCTCGAGCGAGACCGTGTCGAGGGGATCGAGGACTCCCGCGGGTCCGCTCCGGCACCCGCCGCTCCGGCCGGCGAGATCACGGGAGCCCGCGTTCACGCGATCGGCCGAGCGATCGGCGAGCCCGTCCAGCCCGGCGACGATCTCGAGGTGCAGATCGACTATCGTCACGCCGCGGGCATCGACGACTGGATCGCGGGCCTCGGCATCGACAACACCACCGGGCAGGTGGTCTATGCGACGACGACGCAGCACCTCGGCGTCGAGCTCGACCCGCTGAAGGGCGATCGCACCGTCGAGTTCCTCATCAAGGACGTCCGGCTCGGCGGAGGCAAGTACTTCATCAACGGCACCTTCACCGATGGCCGCGGCGTCCACCTCGCCGACGGGTCGCAGATCGCGTCGTTCGACGTGACCCAGTTCCCCTTCGCGGTGGGCAGCATGTACGCCGAGCCCTCGGTCCGCGAGATCGACCCGTCCACCGACAAGCCGTCCGCGCGTGAAGGAGCGACCAGGTGACATCAATCCCGGAACAGGGTCAGTCCGATCCGAGCCGCCACGAGCTCGAGCTGCGACAGCTCGCTCTCGTCGACCGCGTCCTCGGACTCGAGGCACGTGTCGCCGAGCTCACCATCGCCGTCTCGCGCGTACCCGGACCGGTCGTCGTCGACGGCCGGGCAGAGTCACTGGCCCAGGAGCTCGCCGCCATCCGATCCTCCACCACCTGGCGGGTCGGCAGTCTGGTGCTCACGCCCGTCCGCATCCTGCGCGGGATCGCGAAGCGGATCCGATGATCGCGGGGCCCACTCGGAGCGCGGTCGTGGTCGCGACGGTCGACCGGGCGGACGCTGCTCGGCTGGAGACGATCCGGACGGCGGTCGAGTCGTCCTCCGCGTCCGTTCGCCTGGTGCTCCTCGTCCCGAGCGACGCCGCGTCCGAAGTGCTGTTCGCCGCGGAGACCGCGGCCCGCGTCGTGCCGGACGCCGCGGTGGTCAGGGGTGACACCCTCGGCTCCGTCGACCGGGCCGCTCTGGGCGAGGCAGGCGCGGTGGTCTTCCTGGACGGCCGCGGCGCGATCGATCCCGGCGCCGTCGACGAACTCCTCACCGCACTCGGCGACGAGGGCGAGGCGACTCTCGCGTACGGCGACGCGTGGTCCTCCGATTCGTGGTCGGACGTCGTCGTCGCGAGGCCCGATTGCTCGCCTGAGCTGTTCCGGGGCACCGGCTACATCGGGACGACGTTCGCCGTCGATCGCGGGGTCTTCGACGCAGCGGGTGGCCTCGCGGGGGCGCCGGCCGGAGCGCCCCTCTACGACCTCGTCCTGCGCACGCTCGAGCGGGGTGTGCAGCTGCGTCACGTGCGGCGCGCGCTCTCGCGTCCGCCCCGCCGCGCAGGCGAGATCGCGCATGCGGATGCCGTGGGCGCGCTCCAGGCGCACGTTGGCCGGACCGAGCCGGGCTCGACCGTCGAGCGGGTCTCGCCCGAGGCGCTGCGCATCCGCCGCGTCGTCGACGGGGAGCCGCTGGTGTCCGTCGTGATCCCCACCCGCGGCACCGTCGCGGACGTGCGCGGCAGCGACCGGTGCCTCGTCGTCGAGGCGGTGCGCGACGTGGTCGAGCGGTCCAGCTACCCCCACGTCGAGATCGTCGTCGTCGCCGACACCGTGATGCCCGATGAGGTCCGCGCCGAGCTGCGGGCGATCGCGGGAGATCGTCTCGTGCTCGTCGACTGGGACGCCCCGTTCAACTTCTCCGCCAAGATGAACCTCGGCGCCGTCCACGCCTCGGGGGAGTACCTTCTGCTCCTCAACGACGACGTCGAGGTGATCACCCCGGGGTGGATCGAGGCGCTGCTCGTGCTCGCCCAGAGGTCCGAGGTGGGCATCGTGGGCGCGCTGCTGCGCTTCGAGGACGGGACGGTCCAGCACGGCGGCCACATCTACATCGGCGGCGCGGCCGGCCACGCCGCGTTCGGGCTCCCGGCCGACTCCGACGATGTGCTCCTGAGGGTGACTCGCGAGGTCTCGGGTGACACGGCGGCCTGTGCCATGCTCTCGCGCGACGACTACTTCGCCGCAGGTGGCTTCTCCGACCTCCTGCCCGGCAACTACAACGACGTCGACCTCTGCATGAAGCTCCGCGCGATCGGGCGCACCGCGCTCTGGACACCCGATGCGGAGCTCTACCACTTCGAGTCGAAGTCGCGCGTGGCCACGATCGCGTCGTACGAGCTCGAGCTGCTGCAGTCGCGATGGGCGTCCCAGATGCAGCACGAGGGGTACTGGACGCGATGAGCGCGCAGGTCGTCGAGGCCGGGGCGAACGCCCGGCGGCTCGTGCTCCCCGAGGTGCTCCCCACCGTCTCGATCCAGTCCGACGCCGATCGGTTCCGAGGGGCGCGGCGGGTGGCCTTCGTCGCGAGCTGGGCGCCCGACGCGCGCGTCAGCCGCTCTCTGGCGCGACTGGTAGCCGAGCTCGAGGCCGGCGGATACGCCGTGGTCTTGACGCGGTCATCGCCGGGTCCCCTCAAGTGGCCGGACGACGTCGAGGTCGACCCCGCCGTGATCCTCAAGGACAACCTCGGCTACGACTTCGGATCGTGGGCCGTGGGAATGGCGCTCTACCCCCACCTGCTCGAGGCTGAGCACGTTCTCGTGGTGAACGACAGCCTGGTGGGGCCGTTCGCCAGCATGCAGCCTCTCCTGCGCACGTTCGAGAGCGCGCCGGCACCGGTGTGGGGGGTCACCGACACCGGAGAGTACTGGCCGCACCTCCAGAGCTACTTCATGGGATTTCACGGCGGTGTCCTCGCCCAGCCCCGGCTCCGCGAGTTCTGGTCGTCGATCGAGGTGCTCGACGACAAGGACGAGATCGTCGAGCGGTACGAGATCGGATTGAGCAGGGTGCTCGCCGAGCTCGGGATCGCCTGGACGGCATGGATCGACCACGAGACGATCGCACGGTCCGAGCAGAACCCGACGCTCCTCGGGTGGTACCGATTGCTGGAGGAGGGCCTGCCCTTCGTGAAGCGGATGCTCGTCACGCACCGGCTGTACTTCCCCTATGGTCGCGACGTCGAGATCGCCGTGCGTGCCCGCTTCGGCGCCGAGCTGGAGGAATGGCTGTGAGGGGACTCGACCGGCTCGAGCAGGCCGCCCGCCGCGCAGCCTCGAAAGCCCGCGCGGCGGCGCGCGATCCACGTCGCCTCGCCGGGCGTGCCGCGTCCGTCGCCGGCGATCGGCTGACCGAGTACGGCGAGCGGCTGTCTCCGGCGGGCTCGTCCGCGGCTCCGCCCTGGGCGCTCTCGAGCTTCGTCGAGAGGCTCGACAACCGCACTCGATCCATTCATGCCGGATACTGGCACCGTCGACTGACCGAGGTGTTCCCTGGGCGTCGCCCCGCCCTGTTGGTCGTCGTCCATGCCGACTCCCAGGACGGCCTCGACGTCGCCCTCGCGGGGCTCCGCGAGCTCGAGACACCTCACGACCTCATCGTCACCGACGCCTCCGAGGACGGTATCGACACGAGTGGGCTTCCCACGTCCTCCCTCGCTCTCTCGATCATGGATCAGGGACGCGATCAGCTGCCGCTCGTGGTGCTGGCGCTCGCCGGAGCCTTCGATTCGCACGACGTGGTGCTGAAGATCAACGCATCGAGCCGGACGCATCCTGAGCCGCTCTCCCCTCGCGACCTCGCCGGCATCGGCGAGGTCTCACCGATGCTCCGTGATCTCTTCACGCCCGGCGGGGATGTGGCCGCGATCGTCCCGAGAGAGGTGCTGTTCGATCCGTTCGACGCGGATGCCGACCTGCCGATCGTCCAGGAGACGCTGTTGCGCATCCCGCTCGTGGCGCCCGGTGCCTCGGTCCGGCGCGTGGAGGGCCGGGTCCAGTGGGCTCGGTCGTTCCTGTTCCAGGGGCTTCGTGCGCTCGGGGTGTCGGAGTGGGACTTCGACATCGAGGCGGATCAGACGCAGGGGACCATGGCGCATGCCCTTCCCTCGGTGATCGGCGTGCTCGCGGCCGAGGCCGGCCTGCGGGTCCTGACGCCCGAGGAGGCCGAGGCCGCGTCGGAGGCGCCCTCCGGAGCCGTCGCCTCGCGGGCGCAGGTCTTCCCCCTCGTCGTGGGTGAGCCGGAGTGGAACTCCGTCGTGCGTGCCGGTCCCGTCTACGCGGGCCACCGGCAGCCGTTCCTGCCCGCCGACCTCGAGGATGCGATCGCCTCGCCCGTCGACGGAAGGGATCATGCCCACAGGACGGGAATCGCGGGCTTCCTGTATCGGACGACGGACGGTCGCCCTCTCGGGCGGCGGTGGGCTCCGTCGGACGCCGCCTGGGAACATCTGCGATCGACGTCCTCGGCCGGCCTCGGCCTGTTCTGGGACAACGAGTCGCACCGGGTGGAACTCGCGCGGGAACACGGGGAGCTCGACGACGAGCCCGCCGCCGGTCTGACCGATGCGCTCGAGGCGTTCGAGGGGTTCCTGCCCTTCCTCTCAGACGAGCGCTGCATGCGCTACCGAGGGCGTCCGGCCCTCGTGGTGGGCACCGTCCATCGGCTCGCGTCGTTCCCTCAGGTGGCCCGCGCCCTGAGGGAGCGCGCGGCTGAGGCCGGAATCGTCGACCTCGCACTTCTGGCAGTGAGCGATGGACGTCCGTCGGAGGTGGTCCCCGACCGCCGTCTGCCCGACGGCATCGACGCTGTCGTGCGGATCCCGAACGGCAAGCGGATCACCGGCCCGTCCACGGAAGGTGTCGTGCGTCCCCACACGAAGTTCGAGGGCCACCTGCGCTACTATCCGCAGTTCGCAGATCAGGAGATCGCCGCGGTCGAGGCGCTGCGCCTGCCTGACGTCGTGCCGGCAGCCACCGCTGGATTCGACGACAGCTCGCAGTCCCGGTGGCATCCGCAGATCGTGGTCGGCGCCAACCCGTACACGTTCCGCCGCTGGTTGGCGCGACTCGTGAGCCGCAACGCGCCGGCGGGCCTCGTCGTCGTCGACAGCTGGAACGACTGGACGCGAGCCAGCGCCATCGCAGAGTCGGGAGCCTACGGAACGGCCTTCCTCGGTGCGGTGCGTGACGTGGTCGGTCGCCGCACGAACGAAGACACCGACACACCCTCGGCGGCCAAATGACCCGGCGTGAGCGGTCCCGTTTGTTAGCCTGAGCGCGAGGGGCCCGCGCTCTCTCACCGATGTCCGTCCTGGAGGAAGCGTTCCCGTGCCGAAGAAGAGACTCGCCGCGGTGAGCATCGCAGCGCTGGTGGCGCTGGGGACGCTTGCCGGCTGCACACCCGACCCCGCACCCACCGCCTCCCCGACCCTGCCGGCATCGACCACGCCCACCTCCTCGCCGACACCGACGTCGACCGCCAGCGCGCCGCCCTCGCCGACAGCCACCACGGATCCGGCGCCGAGCCCGGACCCCCAGCCGACGACGCCCTCCGCAGGGTCGGCGACACCCTTCATCACGGTCGCGAGCCTCGATCCCGACGGCGCCCATGTGTCCGCCTCCGGCTACATCGTCGACGTGATCGAGTCCGGCGGGATCTGCACCTTCACCTTCACCCTGGGTGACACGACGCTGCTGGCCAGCTCCACCGGTGTCGCCGACCGCACCAGCACATCATGTCCGCTCGTGCAGCTTCCCGCCTCGCAGTTCCCGCCGGGGACCTGGCAGGTCGGGTTGAACTACTCCTCGGCGTCGGTCTCGCTGGGTGACGCCCAGCCCGTGCAGATGGTCATCTCGTGAACGCCGTCAAGCGTTGGTGCGCCATCGTCGCGGTGGCCGCTGTCGCCATCACGGGATTCAGCGGTTTCGCCGTGCTCTCCTCCCCGCAGACCGCGGTCGCGGCCAATGGCAGCGACTTCAACGCGGGATACATCATCTCCGACGAGCAGTTCTTCAACGGCTCGGCGATGTCGGCGAACGAGGTGCAGTCCTTCCTCAACTCGAAGGTGAACTGCGCGAACGCGTACTGCCTCGCCGTCTACAGCCAGAGCACGCCGACGATCGGCGCGGTCTCCGGCCGATGCGACACCTACCAGGGCTCGCCCAGCGAGTCCGCCGCGTCGATCATCGCCAAGGTGGGCGCCGCCTGCGGCATCAGTCAGAAGGCTCTGCTCGTCCTGCTCGAGAAGGAGCAGGGCCTGATCTCGATGTCGGCTCCTTCGCCCGGCAGACTGGCCGCGGCGACGGGCATGGGCTGCCCGGACACCGCTCCCTGCGATCCGTCCTACGGCGGGTTCTTCTATCAGGTCTATTACGCCGCTCGGCAGTTCAAGGCCTATGCCGCCAACCCGAGCTCGTGGAACCATCAGGCGGGCCGCGTCAACTACATCCGATACAGCCCTGACGCGTCGTGCGGCTCGAGCGCCGTGTTCATCCAGAACGCCGCCACCGCCGGTCTCTACAACTACACCCCGTACCAGCCGAACGCTGCCGCGCTCGCCAATCTCTACGGCACTGGCGACTCCTGCAGCGCGTATGGCAACAGGAACTTCTGGCGGCTCTACAGTGACTGGTTCGGCTCGCCGACGACGATACCGAACCCTGCTGGTTCCTTCGACGCGTTCTCGTTCAGCGCCGGTCCGTCGAAGGCGACGCTGTCGCTCAACGGCTGGACTCTCGACCTGAACAACACCTCCGCCACGCTGGAGGCTCACATCTACGTCACCTACCCCGACGGGTCGGTGAAGGGCACCCCCGTCAAGGCGAACCAGTCGCGTCCGGACGTCGGGAACGCCTACGGCGGTGCGGGTCCGAACCACGGGTTCTCGTACTCGTTCGACGTGACGACAGGAGGTACCTTCAAGGCGTGCGTCTACGGCATCGGCCTCACGGGGAACCGGCTTCTCGACTGCAAGTCCGTGACCATCCCCCAGGGCGTCCCGACGGGATCCTACGACTCGCTCTCGACCTCGGGCAGTGGAGGCTCCACCAAGCTCACCGTGAACGGGTGGACCTTCGACCCGGACGCGCCCACGACGACGACCGAGGCGCATGTCTACGTCACCTATCCATCAGGGGCGGTCAAGGGCTTCCCGCTCAAGGCGAACCAGGCGCGGCCTGACGTCGGGGCCGTCTATCCCAACGCCGGTTCTGCCCACGGCTGGTCGACGTCGATCCCCGTCGACGGCGCGGGCGTCTACCAGGCGTGCGCCTACGGGATCGCGGGCTTCTGGCGCAACATGAACGTGCTTCTCGGCTGCAAGACCATCAACCTGCCGAACACCCCGCCGGTCGGTGCCGTCGACGACATCAGCATCGATCAATCCGGCCGCTCGATGCTCGCGCACGTCAGCGGTTGGGCGTTCGATCAGGGAGCTCTCGCCACGTCGATCCCGGTGAACGTCTACGTGATCGACCCGTCAGGCAAGCAGACCGGCTACCCCTTCACGGCGAACAAGAGTCGGCCCGACGTCGACGCTGTGTTCGGCAGCGGCGCGAACCACGGCTTCGACGAGACGATCGACCTGGGCACCAAGCCGGGTTCGTACCAGGTCTGCGTCTTCGGGATCGCCGTGTCCCCGCTCGCGGTCGGCAACAACAACCTGATGAGGTGCAGTTCGTTCTCGATCACGTCCACCGCGCCGGTCGGGTCCTTCGACGCGGTCTCGATCAGCCAGCGCGGGTCGCAGGCGACGCTGAGCGTGACAGGCTGGGCGTTCGACGCGAACATCCCGCGTGTGGCTAGCCCGGTGGACGTCTACGTCACCGCCCCTGACGGCAGCATGACCGGGTATCCACTGGTCGCCGACAAGGCGCGGCCCGATGTCGGCGCCGCGTTCCCCGGCGTCGGCGGTTCCCACGGATTCACCGGGCAGATGCCCGCGACCCAGCGTGGCACGTACACGGTGTGCGCGTTCGCGATCGGCAAGGCGGTCGTCAACATCGGCAACAACAGCCTGCTGGGCTGCAAAGCAGTCGTGAATTGATCGCCGCGCCAGCTGGATCTCCAGCTGGCCGTGGATGGGTTTCGGAACCGTGACCGACGTCGCATACGATGTCAGGGCTCGCGCACGATTGGATGATCTACAGGTGAATCAGAATGATCCGTCATCGGTGTCGTCGGCGTCCTTGAAACGGCACTCGATGGTGATCGGCGACGACCGGCGACTCGTTCAGGGCGCCGGCGGCAACCTGTCCGCCAAGGTCGATCGCACGATGTGGATCAAGTCCTCCGGCACACGGTTGGTCGAGGCGGAGACCCGGGAGATCTTCCTTCCGCTCGATCTGGAGAAGACCCGCGAGGCGGTGCTGAAGACGGAGGACCTGTCTCCCCTGGTGGACCCGGCGTACGCCGCGCTGGGGTTGCGTCCGTCAATCGAGACGGCCTTGCACGCCCTTCTTCCTCATCGGTGGGTCTATCACGTCCACGGCGTCGGGGCCATCGGTGCCGGCCTGAGCGCAGATCCGAGTGCCTTGCTCGGCCAGCTCGGCCTCGACGCCCAGCTCAAGGTGGTGCGCTATGCGCGCCCCGGGATCGACCTCGCGGTCGCCGTGTTCGAGGTGCTCGACGGTGAGGTGGACGCCGAGCGTCCCCTGGTCCTGCTCCTGGAGAACCATGGGATCGTCGTCGGGGCCGATACCGCCGACGCGACCTGGGACACGTTGGTCGCGGTCGAAGAGGGGCTCCGGCGGCGCGAGGCGCTTCCCGACCCGGATCTCACCGAAGGCCCGCTCGGCGTGCGGCTCGCCGGCTCAGGCAGCGTCGATCCCATGCAGACGACGATCCTGCTGAGCGGGCCGCTGACGCCGGACTCGGCGGTGTTCCTGGGGCGGAAGCCCTTCGCGGCTGCCTCTGATGCCGAGCGCGAGTCGCCGTGCGTGATCGCGGACGACGGATCCGTCTGGGTCGCGTCCTCGTGCGGTCCGGACGAGATCGAGATCGCTTGGAGTCTCGTCGATGCGGTGAGACAGGTCGGCGTGGCGAAGGAGTCCACGGCGATATCGTCGGAGGAGGTCGACCGACTGCTCGACTGGGAGGCGGAGAAGTGGCGTCAGAAGCTCAAGCGGTGAAGCCGCTCCTGGTCATCCCGATGACGGGGATCAGCAGCCGTTTCACGGCGGCGGGATACGACCGACCCAAGTTCCTCCTGGAGGCGGAGGGACAGACCGTCATCGATCATGTCATCGACATGTACCCCGGCTGGGATGATGTCGTCTTCGTCTGCAATGCCCTCCACCTCGATGATCCGGCGCTCGACCTCGAGCGGAGGCTGCGATCGCGTCGTCCCGGGGCGGTGATCGTACGGATGGAGCAGGCGGGACTCGGCCCGGGTGACGCGGTGCTGTCGGCACGCGAGCACATCGACCTCGATCGTCCTGTCGTGGTCAACTACTGCGACTTCACCTGCTACTGGGACGCTGATCACCTGGCGGCGAGGTTGGCCTCCGGCGAGGTCGACGGGGTGATCCCCTGCTACACCGGCTATCACCCGCACATGGTCCACTCGACCTCGTACGCGTACGTCAAGCTGGACGACGGGGGCTTGGTCGCGGACATCCAGGAGAAGCAGCCCTGGACCGACACCCCCGAGAACGAGTACGCGTCGAGCGGCACGTATGCCTTCGCCCACGGCCGGATACTGCTCGACTCGCTGGATCGCCAGGTCGAGCAGGGTCTTCTCCTGAAGGGCGAGTACTACCTCAGCCTGACGTACAAGCCCCTCCTCGAGGCGGGCGGTCGCGTCGAGGTGATGGCGCTGCAGCACTTCATGCAGTGGGGCACCCCGCAGGACTTCGAGGAGTACCTCGAGCTCAGCAGAGCGATCGCCAGCTGGACGGAGCGCGAAGCAGGGCCCAGCGCAGCGAGGACGAGCGCGTCGCGCGTCGTCCTCGCCTCGGGAGCCGGGGCGCGGTTCGCGCGCGCGGGATACGACCTCCCCAAGCCGGCTCTCCCCCTCGGCGACAAGACGGTTCTGGAACACGCGACGGTGGCGATCCCGGGGCACGAGACGGTCGTGGTCACACGTGAGGACCTCCCCTCGGGACACATCGTCCGCGACGTCGCGAAGAGACTGGACGCCGCGATGGTGACTCTGCCCGGCCTCTCAGAAGGACAGGCCGCGTCGGCCAGGGCAGGTCTGACCGGGCTCGAGCATGACGGGCCGGTCACCATCGGGGCGTGTGACGCTCTGCCGTCCATCACGGGCGCAGCGTTCGACGCGGCGCTTGACCTCGCCGGCCCAGACGGCATCGTGGTCTGGCTCGCGCTCCCGTATCGCGCGGCTGACCGTTCCCCCGAGCAGTACGGCTGGGCTGCAGTGGACGACTCCGGCCTGATCGACGACGTCTGGCTCAAGCGGCGGCCAGACAGGCCCAGCGGTGTGGTCATCGGGACGTTCAGCTTCGGATCGAGGGACACCGCGATCCGCCTGATCGACGAGCTGATGGCCGACGGCGAGAGGGTGAACGGCGAGTTCTATCTCGACAGCCTGATCCCGAGGGCCCTCCGCGAGGGGCGTCGCGTCGTGGCGCTCTTGACCACGGCGTTCGCGTCCGTCGGGACCCCGTCCGAGTACGAGGCGGTGAGGTATTGGCAGTCCTGCTTCCACAAGTGGGCGAATCACTCGTACTCCCTCGCCGCGGATGTGATGGTGGAGCCGACCTCGCGGCGTGATCTGGATCACTCGTTCCGGGTGTTCGATCCGTGGCCCGTCGAGGTGAGCCGATGACGGTGCCCAGCACGGAGAGGTCGTCAGGAGCCAAGGCGACAGCGGCGTCTGCCGGGAAGTTCCTGATCGTCGGGGGGACTACCGTCGTGATCGACGCGGCGGCCTACTGGGCTCTCTCCGCTCTCGGGCTGCAATACGACCTGGCGAAGGCGCTGAGCTTCGCCATCGGCGCCGTCTTCGCGTACTTCGCGAACTGGAGGTTCACCTTCGGCGCCCGCCGTAGCCGATGGAGCGAGGTGCTCTTCGTCGTCGTGTACACCGCCGCGTTGGGTCTCAACGTCGTGGTCAATGCCGGGGTTCGTCTGCTTCTCCCGAGCGACTGGAGTCTGACGCTGCCCGTGGCGTTCGTCGTGGCGACGGGGGTATCTGCTGTGTGGAACTTCATCGGCATGTCCCTGTTCGTCTTCCGCGGCCGAACCGGTCAGCAGAAAGGGGAGTCCGTTGAGTGATCCCGTCTTCTCCTTGGTGATCCCCTGCTACAACGAGGGGGAGGGGCTCCACGAGCTCGTCGAGCACTGCCGCTTCGTCGCGGAGCGCGGCTCCGGCGAGGTGATCCTCGTCGACAACGGGTCGACCGACGCCAGCGCAGAGATCCTGACCTCCCTCGTGGGTGAGCCGGACGGCCCGGCGGGGCCGGGAATCGTCAGATGGACGAGGGTGCGGGAGAACCGAGGCTACGGTTACGGCATCACGAGCGGGCTCGCCGTCTCGACCGCAGAGCTGGTGGGGTGGACACACGCAGATCTGCAGACCGATCCCGCTGACGTCCTCCGTGCCGTGCGCGTCAGGGGAGGCGATCGTCGCGTGCTGGTCAAGGGGCGTCGCTACGGCAGGCCGCTGGGCGACCGCGTCTTCACGGCGGGGATGTCGCTCTTCGAGAGCCTCCTCATGCGGAAGCCGCTCCGAGACATCAACGCTCAGCCGACGCTGTTCGACAGACAGCTCATGGACGAGTGGGGTACCCCGCCGGACGACTTCTCCCTCGACCTCTTCGCGTACTTTCAGGCGAAGCGCCGGGGGTTCACCATCCGTCGGTTCCCCGTGCTCTTCGTTCCCCGTCAGTGGGGCCAGTCGAGCTGGAACACGGACCTCGCTGCGAAGCGCAAGTTCATAAGACGCACCGTCGACTACAGCCTCCAGCTGAGGAGGAACGTATGACGCTCATCTGTTCGCACCGCGTCAACGAGCCCGCTGCCCTGAGGGCGCTTCCCAAGGACCTGGGAGTCGAGATCGACCTCCGGAGTCAGGGAGATCGACTGATCCTCGAACACGATGCATTCCTCCCCGGGCCCGACTTCGAGGAGTGGCTCGACGACTATGATCACCGCTTCATCGTGGTGAACACGAAGGAGGAGGGGCTCGAGGTTCGCATCGAGGAACTCCTCGAGCAGCGCGGTGTGCGTGACTGGGCTTACCTCGATCAGTCGTTCCCGTTCATGGTGAAGACGTTGCGCCGCGGCCAGACACGCACGATGGTCAGGGTGTCGGAGTACGAATCGATCGAGACGGCGGCGTCGCTCGATCCGCGACCCGACTGGGTCTGGCTCGACTCCTTCCGGGGCACGTGGCCCGGTGCCGCCCAGCTCGCGCGCATCGGCACGCTGGGCTATCGGATCATGATCGTCAGTCCCGAGCTGCAGGCCAGGTCCCTGGACGACGAGTTCGACACGATCACCGAACGCTTCGTCGAGGCGGGGATGAGCATCGACGGCATCTGCACCAAACGGCCCGATGCATGGCATCGGCCCGAGGCGCCGTGGTGGGTGAGGTGATCCGACGGGTCGTCGACGGTCGCCGTTCGTTGGCGGTCGTCCTGGCCCTCGGCGTCGTCGCACGCCTCGCGATCATCCTGCTCGTCGTCCCCGACGCGCAGGCCCAGTGGTTCTCGCCCTTCTTGGGGCATCTGGTCTCGACGCCATCGATCGACCCGTGGCAGTCGTTCCTGGATGCTGGGGGCGACGCGGCCGCGTTCCCCTACGGCCCTGTCATGCTCGTCTACTACGCCGCGTTCGCGCTGCTCACGGCATGGCTCCCGGGCAGCCTGGCGGTCCAGCTCGGCATCGGTCTCGGGACCCTCGTGGCCGAGATGGTGCTCTGGCGTCTCGTCACCCGATGGCCGGGTCTGCACTGGCGTCCGGTACTGGCGCTCCTCGCCCTCTCGCCCATCGTCTTCTACGCCGCCTACGTCCATGGGCAGCTCGACATGGTTCCCACGGTCCTCATGTTCGCGAGTGCGCTCGCGCTCAAACGGCATCGCTGGGCGGCGTCCGGTCTCCTCGTCGGTCTGGCCATCGCGGCGAAGTACTCGTCGGCGCTGATGGCTCCCCTGGTGATCATCTTCCTGCTTCGCAACACGCGATACCGGAGGTTCTTCGGGCCTTACCTGCTCGGACTCCTGCCGGGTGTCGTCATCACCCTGCTTCCCGCGGTCCTGCCCGGGTACCGGGCGATGGTGCTGTCGACGCCGACGAGCCAGTCGATCTTCTCCTACACCGCGGATCTGGGCCCCGGTCTGACGATCGTGCTGCTGCCGATCGTCTACAGCGCCCTCCTCGGGCTCCAGTACCGGTACAAGCGCGGCAACGCGGATCTGCTCGTGATGCTGGTCGGCATCACGCTCACGGCTGTGACCCTGCTCACACCGGCGAGCCCGGGGTGGTACCTGTGGTCCGTGCCCTTCCTCGCCATGCTCTCGGTGCTCACGAGCCCGCGGTCTGTGTGGATGGTCTACGCCTTCTGGTGGGTGGCCTCCGTCACGCTGGCGCTTCGCGCGTCCGGGGCGGTCTGGAGGTGGGAGTCGGGTGACTCGATCCTCGAGACGGGGTTCATCGAGGTCGGGCCGTTCGTGAACCAGAGCGACGTCGTGGGTGCCGTGCTGGCCACGGCGACCGTCGTCGTCGGCGCGGTCGCCCTGATCATGATCTACCGAGGCGGTGCGGTGCGGTTCGACGAGTACAAGTTGAGCCGGATGCCTCTCTCCATCGCGATCGCTGGAGACAGCGGTACGGGCAAGGACACCCTCTGCATCTCGATGGCAGGCGTGTTCGGTGAGCGGGCGACGAGCTTCCTGTTCGGCGACGATTACCACCTCTACGAGCGAGGGGCGCCCATCTGGCAGGTCTCCACCCACCTCCATCCTGCGACGAACGATCTCGCCTCGATGGGACGAGACGCCGTGACACTGATGCGCGGGCGTGCTGTCTGGGCCAAGCACTACGACCATGTGCGGGGGCGCTTCACCAAGGAGCGCCCGATCGATCAGCGCGAGCTGGTGGTCACCAACGGACTTCACATGCTCACCTCGGACGACGTGCGCAAGACTGCGGACCTCAAGGTGTTCATGTCGATGGAGGAACGCCTGCGTCGACAGCTCAAGGTCAACCGCGACGTGGGGGAGCGGAACCAGGACCTCGCGTCGGTGCTCGCCTCGATCGACCGCCGTATCCCGGATGCTGAGGCCTACGTCTGGCCGCAGGCTCCTCTCTCGGATGTGGAGTTCCGGATCGAGTCGGTCACGGCGTTGCCCGAGGAGATCAGCGTGACCGAGCAGCAACTGGAGCTGCGACTGGTGGCGGTGCTCCGCGACTTCACCTTCATGACGAAGCTGCAGCGCCTTCTGACCGGCCTCGGGAACTGTCCCTGCACCATCCAGTGGTTGCCGACGCCCGGGGAAGTGCAGCTGACCGTCTACCCTGAGATGATCACGGCCGCGGACACCGCCGAGATCGCACGCAAGCTGATCGTGCGACCCGAGGAGCTCTTCGTGGACGAGCCCGTGTGGTTGGGCAAGAGCCGGGGTGTGATGCAGCTGATCGTGATGGCCGCTCTGCTCGAGCGCAGAGCCAACAGATGGGAGCGCGTGTGACCGCGAATCAGCCGAGTCTGGTGATCTTCGACCTCGACCACACCCTCTACGACTTCGACATCGCGCACGCCGCGGGAATGTCGGCCCTCCGCGCCTTCGCGGGAGCTCAGCTCGGCGCCCGAGGCTCGGCCTTCGAGGAGGCCTTCGCCGAGGCCCGGCAGAACGTCAAGGCGCGCCTGGGGAGCACGGCGAGCAGCCACTCCCGTCTGCTCTACTGTCATGAGGCTCTCGAGATACTCGGCATCCGCAGTGAGCCCGTGATGGCGCTGCAGATGGAGCAGGAGTACTGGCGAAACTACCTCAGCGCCGCCGTCCTGCGCCCGGGCGTCTCTGGCATGCTCCAGACCCTGCGTTACAACAACGTCGTCACGGCTGTCGTCACCGATCTCACCGCGCAGATCCAGTTCCGCAAGATCGTCCATCTCGACCTGACGCGGGAGATCGACCACATCGTCTGCTCCGAGGAGACCAAGGGTGAGAAGGAGTCCCTCGAGCCGTTCCGACTGCTGTTCGAACGAGTGCACGCTGGTGCGCGAGAGCACGTCTGGTTCGTAGGCGACCGTGACTTCGACGCGCCTGTCCAGGAGCTCATCGACCTGGGTCTGATCGACAGCGGTCGCGGGTTCGTCCTCGCGGCGCAGGCGACCGGCCACGTGACCGGCTGGCACGACTTCCTCGAGCTGGAGCGAATGACCGACAGCATCTTCGGGAACGGGTGACCATGACGACGGAAGCTCAGACGCCGCCGCGTCGCAGTGTGCTCGACGCCGTGGCGCTGAAGCCGGGCGGTCGACTCGAGCGCATCAGACGGCGCCTCGTCGGATCGGCGGACGTTCCGCAGCGACGCGGGCTCACCGCCTACGTGTTGTTCATCGCGGTGCTGGTCGGCTACGTCCTCCAGCAGTTGGCTTCGCAGGCGTCGATCTTCGCCAACGGGTCGATGTGGGCCGAGATGGCGACGAACTACTATCAGCGCACCCTCGACACGTCCTGGTTCGACCAGCTCTTCGCTACGGACGCCGGGTACATCCCGCTCCCGCAGCGCATCATCGCGCTCGTGCTCTCCCGGATCGGCGTGTCGACCGAGGTCATCCCTTACGCATACACGATGGCCGGACTCGTGCTGGGCGGACTTCTCGTCGCCGCCATCTGCCTGCCCCATTTCCGGCCGCTCATCGGAAACGACTTCCTGCGTGCGGCCGCTGCCGCCGCCATCCTCTTGATCGCGGACTTCGAGACGCGCACGTTCATCAACTTCACCTACTTCGCGATCGTCTTCACGATCGCCGTCGGCGCCCTCGCCATCGCGTCTCCGCGACGGGTCCCCGCGTGGGCGTGGGTCCTGCCGCTTCTGATGATCTCGAAACCCGCCGTGATCACGGTGCTGCCCTTCGTGCTGTTCGCCGCGATCCTCAGCGGTCGGCGCTTCCGCCTGATCGCTCTCGTCTCCTCCGTCGCTGCCCTGGTTCAGCTGGCCACGCTCTGGCGGTCCCTGCAGAGTGCGAGCCTCTACCAGGACAACCCTGACTCGTCACTGTTCACAAAGGGGCTCTCCGCCCTGACCAACTTCCTGGGATGGCTGGCCACCATCGTGCTCGGACAGAACGGCAACGCGCCTGTCGCGGTCCAGCTCGTCGTCGGCGCCGTCGTACTGGCCCTCGTCGTTCTCATCGTGATCGTCGACCGCCGTCCCACGTCGGCGTTGGTGATCGGCGGTCTCTCCGCGGTGCTGTTCGGCTGCGCGCTCAACGCGACGACTTACAGCCTGGTCTTCACGAGCGACCTGAGCATGGTGACAGGCGTCACCGACCGCAGGGTCTTCGGCGTCATCGAGGGGCTCATGGTCGTGGTGGTCGCGCTCGTCGCGACGCTCTCGGAACGCCGCTGGCACGTCATCCCCGCTCGAGAGGGGGTGCGGCGCTGGATGGCAGCGGCCGGCGTCGTGGTGTTCCTCGCCTGGTTCGTCCTCGCCGGGTGGGCGCATGTGGCTCGCGCGGCGAGTGCTCCGCACCTCTTCGGGTCGTCGGGAGTCAGCGAGTGGCAGCGCGATGCGGGTCTGCTCGACGCCGGTGTCGAGGTGGTCTGCACCCCGATCGATCCTTTCGGATGGGTCGCGGGTCGCGACTGCGGCAACCTCGACTTCGCGAACTCCCGTGAGGTTCCGTTGGTCTTCGTCCCCGGAAGGACGGCGGATGAGATCACGCTGGAAGCGCCTGTGGGTGCGACTGCCGGCCAGGTGGAGTCGCTGGCCATCGTGGTCCGTCCAGGCAGTGGCGATGGCACGGTGTCGGGCACGGTCACGCTCGTCAGCGCAGACGGTTCGGAGATCGAGATGGTCGGCCAGGCGGACGTCCCCGCCGAGGGCGGGATCCTCCAGTTCGATGCGCCTCGTGGCCCCGCGACCGATGTCGTGGAGGCGCGGATCTCCTTCGACGCGCCGGTATCCGTAGCGGAGCATGCAGGCGCGGGTGGACAGATGGTCCCCGCGGTCCTATGGATGGGACGTTGACCTGACTATGCGGGGGTTGCGTTCCGCGCGGTTGCGCTCCGTCCTCGCGCCGCTGGTCTTGATCCTCCTCTCGTTCCTCTCGGTCCTCGTCCACGTCCCAGGCAACACGGCTCTCTCGCCGATCGACGAGTTCGTGTACGTCGACTACCTCGAGAAGGTCCCGACTGAGTTCGTCGTGACGCAGGGCGAGCCCACGGGCGACTACGCACGAGGGGAGTGGCTGTGCAAGGGAGTGCGCCTGGTTCAGGATCCGCGCCCGGCAGAGTGCGCCGCGTTCACCGCTGCTGCGGAGCCGACCGTCGACTGGCCGTTCGCGGGCAAGACCTCTGCCGACATCTACACTCCGCTCTACTTCGCGGTCACCTGGGTCCTCGCGCAGCCGTTCCGCCTGCTCGGCGTGTCAGATCTCGCAGACGCCGGCTCTTACGCCGGCGCGATCTGGCTCTCGGCAGGCATGCTCTTCCTCTTCGCAGCGCTCCGGCGCATCGGGGTCGGGCGGGTACTCGCCGTCTCCCTGGGCGCCGTGCTCATCGCCACGCCCGCGGTGTTCTGGTCGTCGACCTACGTCAGCACCGATGCGCCGTCCTTGGCGGTCGGAGCCGCCTTGCTCTGGCTTGCCGTCCGGATCATGCAGGGCAGGTCCGGCAGGATCGCGCTCCTCGCGGTGTCGTTCCTCGGTGTGCTGCTCAAGGTGCAGAACATCCTCGCGGTGGCGCTCGTCGGCCTCGCCCTCATCGGCCACGCCTTGTCGTCGGCCTGGCGGCGGCGCCGTGACGAGACCGGCGGTGGCTGGTTCTGGCGGACCCTCGCTACCCGTGACGTCATCACGGCAGTGCTCGCGGTCATCCTCTCCGCGGCGGGCCAGGTCGTCTGGCTCGCCGTCCGCGCGGCGGTCTCGTCGGGACCCTCGCCCGACCAGGGCGTCGGCGCCCCCCTCACCGTGGCCGCGATCGTGCGCGAGGCCCTGAAGTTCCTGCCGGCTGCGGCGACCGACCCCACAGGGGGCGCCAACAGCATCGCCCTCGTCATCGCCGGCACGATCGTCTCCTGGATCTCGATCATGGGCGTCTTGTGGCTGACCGTCGCTGGGCGTGAGGGCACGCCCGAGGTGTGGATCGCGCGGAGCGCTCTCGTCGTCTCGGTCATCGGGGGTCCGCTCCTCGTGGCGAGCACCGTCCTCGTGAGCGGTTACTACTTCCAGCTGCCTGTCCGGTACGGGATCGCGCTGATCCCGGCTTTCCTTCTCGCCGCCTCCGTGGTGCTCAAGGATCGCCGCGGGGTGGTCCGGTCGTTCGCCGCGATCTCGGGACTCGTCTACCTCGCCGCCCTGGCCGGCACGTGAGCGTCGACGGCGTGGGCCGCGAGCCTGACGTGCGCGGCTCCGCGCTCTGGTCGACGATCGGCATCGGGCTCCAGGGCCTCGTCCGGCTGGCCTACACCGTGCTGGTCGGTCGGATCTTCGGGCCCGAGGTGCTGGGACACACGTCCGCCCTGCTGACGCTCTCGATCATCCTCACCCTGCTCTGGCCGGTGCCTGCGGCGAACTCGGTCTCCCGCTTCTTCGCGCTCGCCGACGCCGGCGGACACGACCGCTCCGCGCTGCAGCGCACGCTCGTCGGCTCCGTGTGGGTCTCCCTGGGCGCGCTGGCGGTGATCACCGTGCCGATCGCACTCTGGCTCGGGAGCGATCCGCTGGGCGCCTTCCTGGGAGCATTCCTCGTGGTCGCCTACAGTGCCTACATCTTCACGCGCGGCGTCAAGCTCGGCGAGCACCGCGCCCGCTTCGTCGCGCTCGCCGACGCCGCCACATCCGCTCTGGCGTTCGCCGCCCTGGTGGCTGTGCTCGTCGCGGGGCTCGAGCCCCTCATCCTGGTGCCCATCAGCCTCGGGTACGCCGTGTTCGCCGTACTGTCCTGGCCTCGGCGCCCGAAGCCGCGCAGTGCCGAGACGGCGGCGGGAGGGGAGGTCGACCCCGCCGAAACGCGTGCAGCTCTCCGCTTCGCCGCATGGAACGTCCTGGGCGGGTTCGCCACCAACGGTCTGCTCCAGCTCTCGATGCTCGCCGCCCAGGTGCTCGAGCCGGGCATCCCGGCCGGTCTGTTCGCCGCGGCCTTCTCGCTGGCCACGCCCGCCTCCATGCTCGGCCAAGCGGTCAGCCAGGTGGTCATCCCGCAGTTCGCCTCTCAGGGCCGAGGGGCCATCCTCCGCCAGCGGTCCGCGATCGTGCTCATGCTGGGCTTCACCGGGGTCTGCGCGGTGGCGTTCGGCCTGATCGCGGCGCTCGCCCCGTTCGTGCTGCCCCTGCTCTACGGGGCGGCGTACCAGGAGTCGGTGCTGATCCTCGAGCTCCTTCTCGTCGGGGTCTTCGTCTTCACCATCGGTCTCATCCCCGCGGCACTCCTGCTGGCCGGGGGCCACTCCAAGACGGTCTCGCTGGTGTCGGCCGCCGGGTTGGTCGCGGGCCTCGTCGTGCTCGTCGTGTTGGCCACGCCGCTCGGGATGTACGCGGGCATCGTGGCCTTCGGCGCGGGATCCATGATCACGCTCGTGCTGCTGATCATCGCGGGCTCGGTCGAGCGGCCCCAGCCCGACGACCTCGTGCCCGAGGCGACGACCGGCTGAGCGCGGTCAGATGAGCCGCCGCGCCACTGCCCAGTAGCCGCGCACGATCGCCTGGAGCACACCTGCGCCGGGGGGCAGCGGGACCGCCCGCGTGTCGAGAGTGGCAGTGAGCATGCTCGCCATGAAGCGGTCGTCCCTGACCCGCTCCGCCAGCACTGCGCGTCGGCGCTTCGCCAGCCACCTGCGGTGGTCGGCGATCCAGCGTCGCGCCCTCCGCTTCTCCGCGCTCCAGCCCTGCGCCCGAGCCAGGGCGATCATCGCCACCTCGAACGCGGCGGTGGGGAGCCACGTGGCGGCCCGAAGGCGCGGGCCGTAGAGGGACCGGAGGAAGATCTGCCGGTTCTTCTCGAGCAGGTACATCTTGAGGGCGTTGCGGCTGAACTCGTAGTGGTGCAGTACCACCGCATCGGGGACGAAGACGACGCGGCGGCCGAGCAGCCAGGTGCGCCAGCTGAGGTCGACGTCTTCGTGGTAGGCGAAGTACTGGGTCTCGAAGCCCCCGAGCCGCCGCCACCACTCGGCACGTATCGCCAGCCCGGCGCCAGAGGCGGAGGTGATGTCGGCGAGGGCGGTATGTGCCGAGGCAGGCTCGCCCATGGCGCCCGCCCAGCTCAGGCCCACCAGATGGACCGGATTGCCCGCCGAGTTCATGGTGTCAGGGGAGTCGAACAGCCGGATGCTCCCGCTCGCGATGCCGACATCGGCCGACGACGCGACGTGCACCAGCCGAGAGAGGGCGTCGGGGGCCATCTCGGCGTCGGAGTTGAGCAGCGCGAGGAAGTCCTCCGCGAGGCCTTCGGCACCGGCGTTCACGCCTCCGGCGAAGCCCAGGTTCTCGGCCGGGGTCACCAAGCGCACACGCGGGTCGTCCGGAAGGGACGCCAAGGCTTCGGGCGCGCCACCGTTGTCGACCACCACCACGGTCACGTCGACACCGGTCGACGCGAGGGCGGAGTCGACAGCCTCGCGAAGGTATGGCTCGGGCCCGTAGGCGAGGACGACGACGCGGACCGTGGGCAGCACGCCGCTCACCGCGCCTCCGCTCCGTCGGTGCCGTGATCGGGCGATCCGTCGGCCCTGCCCCGCCCATCGGGCTCGCCGGGTCCTTCAGGTTCCATCTGGACGGCCTGTCTGTCCTCCACAGCGCGCAGGCGGTACTCGATGATCGCCACGTGCTCGGCCAGCGACCGCGTCTGATCCTCGAGCCGGGTGAGCTCACCGCTGTGCTGCACCGACACGAGGAACAGGATGACGATGCTGACGAAGAAGGCCAGGTTGGCGGGCACCGTGATGCCGAAGACCCCGGCAGCGGCTTCGAGGATCTGCGGGAACACGGTGATCACGAGTGCGAGCACACCGGCGACGATCCACCACACGGCGTGACGTTCGCGCACCCGTCGGCGTCGGAGCAGTTCGAAGATCGCGACGAGGACTAGGACTGCCGCGACGATGCCGAACACGTAGCTCGCCACCGACATCAGGCGCTCTTCATCTCGGCGACGACCACCGCGGGGCGCCACATGGCCACGAGGAGGGCCATGCAGGCTCGCCCCAGGTAGACGGTCGACTTCCACGGGTTCTGGGAGGGGGTGCCGCCGGCTCGCGGACGCATGGACACCGGGATCTGGGCGACGCTGAGCCCGGCCCGGGAGGCGAGCACGAGGGACTCGACGGTATCTCCCAGATACTCGGCCGGGTAGTGGTCGGCGAACAGCTCGATGGCGCGCGGACCCGCCCCGCGGAAGCCCGAGGTGGTATCGGTGAGCCGGGTCTTCGTGATGCGGCTGAGAGTCGTCGCGAGCACGCGCATGGCCCACTTCCTCGGCCCGCGCACCTCATAGTCGCCCTCGCCGGCGAAACGCGCGCCGATCACGACGTCGTCGTGCTCCAACTGGGCGACGATGGCCGGGACCCCTGATGGGTCGTGCTGGCCGTCTGCGTCGACCTGGACCACGGCGCGGTACCCACGCAGCCGGGCATAGAGGAACCCGGTCCGCATCGCGCCTCCCACGCCGAGGTTGAACGGCAGCTCGACCACCATCGCACCCGCCGAACGAGCCTGAGCGGCGGTGTCATCGTGGGAGCCGTCGGACACGACGAGGACGGACACGCCTGGGAGCTTGGCGAAGACCTCGCGGACGACACCCGCGACCGCCTGCTCCTCGTTGTACGCGGGCATGACGATGAGTGTTCGGTCGAGTGCCCCGTGCATCCTGGAATCGTATCAGCGAGAGCTCACGGGCTGAGTCGGCCTAGAGCTGGCCGCCGCGATGGAACGGCGCACGAGGAGCACCGCTGCAGTCATCACGATCGCGTAGAGCACCGCGAGGAGCAGCCAGCCGCCCGGGGGCTGCCAGGCCGGTCGCGAGAGCATCGCCACCAGGAAGCTGTCGCCCGAGACGTAGCGTCGCAGAACCATGAAGAACACGAAGGCCTGCGCCGCGGCGATCAGCGCCAACCCGACCGTGCAGAACCGGAGCACCGCCGGACCCGCGGAATCCGAGGCGTCGTCCAGCGCGATGCCCACCATGAGGAGGAGACACACCAGCACCGCGAGGATGTACCGGCCCTGCCAGATGTATCCGAGCGTGCTCACCACGAGGGCCTGCGACACCGCCGGTACCAGCACCAGAGCCGCGCCCAGGAGGATCACCGCCAGACGAGCGCGTCCCCGGGCGAGCACGAGCGCGGCGATCGTCGGACCGCCGATGGCGAGGGCGTAGACCACAAGGGTGAAGGTGGGTGACGGGGTGTCGACCCAACCGAACAGGCCCACCGCGCCGTCGAGGTCGAACGACCGCAGCAGCATCGTCTGAAAGCCCTGCAGCGGGCTCGTCCCGGCGCCCGAGAAGACGGCCGAGCCGACCGTCGGCAGAGTGATCGTCCAGGCCACGGCGAGAAGGCACACTGCGGCGCACAGGCCGGCGGCGACCCACGCCAGCGGCCGACGCACGAGGTCGCGCACGACGGCCGGATCGGCGATCAGTGCCGCGGCCGCCGTCGCGATGACGACCCACAGCAGGCCGATGCTCCGCGATGACGTCACGAGAGTGGCCGCGAGGAGGAGCAGCCCCACACGCTCGAGGAGGACGCGCCCCTGTGCAGGCACGCGCAGCAGGGCGACCAGAAGGGCGAAGACCGCGCCGGCCGCCGCGGCCTCGACACCGTTCGGATTGACCGACCCGCCGAGATACAGGAGCATCGGGGTGGACGCCACGACTGCCGTGAGCGACGCCCAGCGCGATCGTGGGAGCTCCCGGAGCGCGAAGAAGATCGAACCGATCATCACGGCGGTGAGAAGGGCCGAGACCAACCGCATGGCGTACAGGGCGACGTCTCCGCTCAACACGAGGGAGGGCAGTCCGACGACCGCGTAGTACACCGGACTTCCCGTGTTCGCCGAGTGCGAGGAGACCACCAGGTCGTCGGGCGAGGCGACGTCGTGTGGCTGGCAGTCTGCGGTGACCGACGGATCGAACGCGGTGCACGCGTAGGCGGCCGTTTGTGCCACGTAACGCGGGACCATCACGTCGCTCAGCGACGGGTCGGTCGCATTCGGCGTGCCGTACGCGTCGCCCCGCACCGTCGAGGCGGCGCGGATCATGTGGCTGGGCTCGTCGGGCGACGTGCCGAGTGGCGACGCCAGGCTCCAGAGCACCATGGCGAGGAATGCGACCAGGGTCGCGATGCCGAAGACGCGCCAGCGCGCTGCGGTCACCGGGCTGCTCCGACAGGCTGCGCGGTCGACACCGCGGGATGGGGCACCCCCAGATCGAGCCCGACGCGGTGGTTGTCGAGCTTGGAGTGCACGGCCAGCGCGATGAGCAGCATCCAGCCGCCGGTGACGATCATGACGTCGTTCCAGACGCTCACCGTGACGAGGGCGGTGGAGACGAGGGCCGGGTAGAGGGTCAGGGGTACGTACTCGCCCGGTGCCCCGCGGGCATCGAGCGGTCGGTCCACCGCGAACCACCACAACCGGTAGAAGAGCCCGGTGATCAGCGCGGCGAGCAGCAGCACGCCGACGATCCCCGCGTGCTGCTGCACATCGGCCCACGCGCCGACGGACTGCGCCGACCAGGCCAGCGCGATCACCACGCCGAGCTTCACCAGCCCCATCACGACCAGCAGCACGACGCGGGTGACGGGTCCGACGCGGCGGGCGAGCACCATGACGCCGAGCATGAGAGCGCACACCGCCGTGGCGGTGAGCACGGGGAGATCGCGGGTCAGCGCGATGGTCGCAGCGCCGAGCACCAGCCAGATCACCGCGGACGCCGTCGGCCGCAGCGATTGCGCCCACTGCACGCCGACCGTGATGACGAGCAGGAGCGCGATGAACCCGAGCGCGGGGGAGGACCCCACGAGACCCTGGATGTGGCCCTCGCGGAACAGGGCGCCGTACGTCCACACCGGCTCGCCTTCCCGGGGCACCAGCGGGTGGACGGGCTGCCGTACGAAGACGGCCACGACGAGCTCGAACAGCAGGGAGAACGCGATGAGGAAGATGAACGCCCTGGTCAGGGCGGAGAGGAGTACCGGCCAGGTCAGTCCGGCCGCCAGGAACAGGCCGACCACGAGGCCGGCGAGCTGCGCGAACACCACCAGCGCATCCTCGCCGGGACGCTGCGTGAACGGGATCGCGACCAGCAGCACCAGCACGTAGAGCAGCAGCGTCTTCGGCAGCCGCATCACGGGGAGGTTCCGCCACAGACGTGTGCGGGTGAGGTGGACCGCGGTGACCACGACCAGCAGGCCGGCGAGGCCGAGGTAGCCCCAGACCCCGAGGAGGTCGCGCCAGAACCCGGCGCCGAAGCCGACCAGGAGGGCGGCGACGGCGAGCCCGCGGCCGGTCACGTCGATCGGATAGCGCACCCAGGGATCCTATCGGCGCGCGGCCCCGATCGACGTGGCCCGGCTCAGACGAAGGCGGCGGAGCCGGTGAGAGCGCGCCCGACGATGAGGGTGTTCATCTCGCGCGTGCCCTCGTAGGAGTAGAGCGCCTCCGCGTCGGCGAAGTGGCGGGCCACGTCGTACTCGAGCACGATGCCGTTGCCGCCGAGCACCTCGCGGGCGTGCGCGACGGTCTCGCGCATCCGGGCCGTCGTGAAGGCCTTGGCGAGCGCGGAGTGCTCGTCGCGCTGGGTTCCGGCGTCGAGCATCTGCGACACGCGCACCACCATGCCGAGGCTCGCGGTGATGTTGCCCATGCAGAGGACGAGGTGGTCCTGCACCAGCTGGTGCGAGGCGATCGGCTTGCCGAACTGGACGCGCTCGCGGGCGTAGCGGAGCGCCGCCTCGTAGGCGCCGATCGAGTTGCCGACGGCGGCCCAGGCCACCTCGGCGCGGGTGAGGCGGAGCACCTTCGCCGTGTCCCGGAACGAGTTCGCGTTCTGCAGGCGGTTCGACTCGGGCACGCGGACGTCCTCGAGCGTGATGTCGGCGTTCTGCACGATGCGGAGGCTCTGCTTGCCCTCGATCTTGGTGGCCGTGAACCCGGGGGTGGTGCGGGGCACGATGAAGCCCTTGACCTGGCCGTCCTCCGCGGACTTGGCCCAGATCACGGTGATGTCGCCGAAGGTGGCGTTGCCGATCCAGCGCTTCGAGCCGTTCAGCACCCACTCGTCGCCATCGCGGGTGGCGACGGTGCGGAGGCCCTGGGCGGAGTCGGAGCCGGAGTCGGGCTCGGTGAGGCCGAACGAGCCCACCACCTCGCCGGCGGCCATCTTCGGCAGCCACTCCTGTCGCTGCTCAGGTGAACCCCCGACGCTGATCGAGCCCATGGCGAGACCGTTCTGCACGCCGACCAGGGTGGCGATCGAGGCGTCGACCCTGGCCAGCTCGAGAGCGACGAACCCGCGGAACACCGCCGAGTTCTCGAACGGCCGCGTCTCCTCCCAGGCGAAGCTGTAGACGTCCTGCGCGGCCAGGCCCTTCACGGTCTCGTGCGGGAAGGTGGCGGCCTCCCAGTGCGCGTTGACGATCGGCTTCACCTCCGTCTCGAGATAGTCGCGGAGCGAGGCGAGGGCCTGCTTCTCGCGATCGGTGAGGAGGTCGGCGTATCCGTAGAAGTCGCTGGCGAGGGGCTCGAACGTCATCGGTGATGCTCCAGTGCGGGTGAGGCGGTGGGTATTCGAGCGGGAGCCTAACGGCGCTGTCAGAATGAGCGCCGAGCGGTTGGTACTTTGGTCTAAAGACCCGTGTCGACGCCTCCGACGGATTGTAGGCAGGTGCCAACCGGAGAGACGTCCTACGGGAGGAACGAGACAGTGTTCGTCGAGATCACCAACACGCCGCGCGACTACGCCTGGGGGTCCGAGACCGCCATCCCCGATCTGCTCGGCTCTCCCCGGACCGGCGAGCCGCAGGCCGAGCTCTGGCTGGGCACGCATCCGTCGAACCCCAGCCGGGTCGTGCATCCGGATGCGGTCGGCGGAGCCGCCGACCTCGCCGAGCTCCTCTCCCGCGAGGGACTTCCGCCCCTGCCGTTCCTCCTCAAGGTCCTCGCCGCCGAGCGTCCGCTGTCGCTGCAGGCTCACCCCACTCCCGAGCGGGCCCGCGAGGGCTTCGCGCGCGAGAACGCCGCCGGGGTGCCGATCGACGCACCCCACCGCAACTATCGCGACGCGTCGCACAAGCCCGAGGTCGTCGTGGCGCTCAGCCCCACGTTCGACGCGCTGTGCGGGTTCCGCCCGGTCGAGGAGGTGCGCGACATCGTGAACCTCTTCGTCACCATCGACAGCGCCCGTTCGGCGCCGAACTGGGACGTGCTCGGCCGGCTCGTGCACTACCTGGAGGACTCGCAGGCCATCGGCCGGCCCGACGCGGAGGTGCTCCAGAAGGCGTTCGAGTGGCTCGTCGCCGGCGGCCCCGAGGTCGAGGAGCTCGTCACGCACGTGGTGCTGCTCGCCGAGATGGCCCTGCACCCCGCGCACGCCCACATGACGGAGCCCTACACGAAGGCCGTCGAGACCGTCGTGCGCCTCGGCGAGGAGTACCCGGGCGACCCCGGCATCGTGGTCTCGCTCCTGCTGAACCGGGTCACGCTGACCGCCGGCGAAGCGCTCTTCCTGCCCGCGGGCAACATCCACGCCTACCTCTCCGGCCTCGGCGTCGAGCTGATGGCGTCGAGCGACAACGTGCTGCGCGGGGGACTCACCCCGAAGCACGTCGACGTCGCCGAGCTGCTCGAGGTGCTCGAGTTCGACGTGCTGCCGGTTCCGTACCTGCGGCCCGGTCACCCGGTGCCCGGTCTCAGCGTGTTCGCGCCGCCCGTGCCCGACTTCGAGCTCGTACGCGCCGATCTCGACGGCGAGCAGGGGCCGTCGTCGGCCGAGTACGAGCCCGCGGGCGGGGCGATCGTGCTCTGCACGTCCGGCGCGGCCTCGATCGCCGGCGCCCATGGCTCCATCACGCTCGTGCGCGGCCAGGCCGCCTACATCTCGGCCGACGAGGGTGCTCTCACGCTCGCGGGCACGGCCACGCTCTTCCTGGCCGCGCCGTCGCGCTCGGCGTCGTGAGCCGGGCCGACCGCACGCGGAGCGTGAGCTAGGCCGACCGCACGCAGAACGTGCGCCGGTAGGCGGCCGGGGTGGTCGCCAGCGTGCGGGCGAAGTGGTGGCGCATCACCGCGGCCGTGCCGAACCCGCTCTCGCCGGCGACGGCGTCGAGCGGGAGGTCGGTCTGCTCAAGCAGCTCCTGAGCCCGCAGCAGTCGCTGCCGGTTGAGCCAGGCCCCGGGGGTGGAGCCGAGCTCGGCCTTGAAGCGGCGCGCGAACGTGCGGGGCGACATGATCGCCCGCTTGGCGAGCTGGTCGACCGTGAGGTCCTGATCGAGGTTCTGCATCATCCAGTCGGTGACCGCGGCGAACGAGTCGTTCGGCTGGATCGGGATGGGGTTCGCGATGTACTGCGACTGCCCGCCGTCGCGCTGGGGCGGCACGACCATCCGCCGTGCCACCACGTTGGCCGATGCGGCGCCGAGCTCCTTGCGGATGAGGTGCAGGCAGGCGTCGATGCCGGCGGCCGTCCCCGCGCTCGTCACGACGGTGCCGTCCTCGACGAAGAGCACGTCGGGATCGACCTCCACCTCCGGGAACTCTGCCGCCAGCCGCGCGGCGTGCATCCAGTGCGTGGTGGCCCGGCGCCCGTCGAGGAGCCCCGCCTTCGCCAGGGTGAACGCGCCGCTGCAGACGCTGAGCACCCACGCTCCCCGGGCGACCGCGTCGCGCAGCACGTCGGCGACCGCGGGATGCACGTCGTCGTCGACGCGGTGCGCGGGCACCGCGATCAGGTCGGCGGCGTACGCCTCCTCCAGGCCCTTGTCGATCACCATGTCGTAGCCCATGCTCGTCGTCACGGCCCCGGGCTCGGCAGCGACGATCGAGAACTCGAACCTCGGGCCGCCCATCTCGCTCCGGTCGATGCCGAACGCCTCGCACACCACCCCGAACTCGAACGGGGCGACTCCGGGGACGGCGATCAGGGCGACACGACGCAACATGACGGCAGGATATCGATGGTCACCGCGTAAGCGCCAGTGCGTCGTCGACACGATCCGTGTCGGACCCTCGAGGACCGGTTGAGGGTTTAGCATCTGCGACTTGACGCAAAGGAACTACATCGGTGTAATTAGTTAAAGGGGTTCACCGGCAGGTCGCAGCGAATTCAGAAGGGTGGCCGTGATATGGCAATGTCCGAGTATCGCGCAGGGGTCCCCGACGACTGGTTCGTCGATCCGGTCCAGCTGGGTGTCCCCGGTGTCCGCAAGGTCACCACCGAAGACGACGACGCGCTCGCCTGGCAGGCCGACTCGCTCTGCGCTCAGACCGATCCCGAGGCCTTCTTCCCCGAGAAGGGCGGCTCGACCCGCGACGCCAAGCGCATCTGCGCCTCGTGCGAGGTCAAGGCGCAGTGCCTCGACTACGCGCTCGCCAACGACGAGCGGTTCGGCATCTGGGGCGGCCTCTCCGAGCGCGAGCGCCGCAAGCTCCGCAAGCGCGCCGGCTGAGCCTCCGCTCGGCCCTCTCCGTACCGGGTGCACGGCATCCGCACTCATAGGGCGTTCACATAAGCGGCGGCACGCCGCAGATGAGGCGATCGGCGTCGACCGTCCCGCATAGCATCGACGCGATATGCACGCTCGAGTCACAGCCGTTCTCGTCGCCTCGAATGGCGGCGAGCACCTTCCGCGCACTCTCGAGGCGCTCGCGGCTCAGACCCGGCGCCCCGACACGATCATCGTGGTCGATTGCGCCTCCACCGACGGCACACAGTCGCTGCTCGCTCAGTCGAAGCCCGACCACTTCATCCAGGCCTCGGGTCGGCTGTCGTTCGGCACCGCGGTCAACCACGCGCTCGGGGTGGTGGCCCCGCCGGAGCACGAGAACGAGTGGCTCTGGCTGCTCGCGCACGACACCGCGCCCGAGCCCGACGCGCTGGCGGCCCTGCTCGCCGCCGTCGAGGTCAACCCGTCGGTGGCCGCCGCCGGCCCCAAGCAGATGGAGTGGGACGACACCGCGTATCTCGCCGCCTTCGGCGAGACGGTGACCCGCTTCGGCGCCAGCGTCCAGCTGACCGAGATCGAGCTCGACCAGGCTCAGCACGACCGCATGAGCGACGTGCTCGGCATGGGCGCGGCCGGACTCCTGGTGCGCCACCGCGTCTGGAACGAGCTCGGCGGCTTCGACCCCGCTCTGCCCACCGCCGACAACGCGCTCGACTTCTCCATCCGCGTCCGGCTCGCCGGTCACCGCGTGCTCGCCGTTCCGGCGGCCCGCGTCGCGACCGACGGCGACGGGCTCTCCGGTCCGGGACGCTCGCAGAAGGGCTCCGCCCGGCGCCGGCGGCAGGCGGCGGCACGAGCCGCTCAGCTCCACCGTCGTCTCGTCTACGCGCCCGGTGCGGCCGTCGCGCTGCTGTGGCTGTCGCTGGTGCCCCTCGCGGTGGTGCGGGCGCTGTTCCAGCTGGTGCGCAAGCAGCCCGGCGCGGTGGGCGGCGAGTTCTCCGCCGCGTTCCGGACGGCGTTCGGCTCGCACATCGGCGAGGCGCGCAGGCGGCTCAAGGCCGCCAAACGGGTCGGATGGGGCGCCATCGCGCCCCTGCGGATGCCCGGCGACGAGGTGCGTCGCCGGCGTTCGCTGCAGCGCGAGATCGCGTTGACGTACCTGCGCGGCGATCGCGACCGCATCCAGTTCGTCGCCAGCGGCGGCCTCGCGACCGTCCTCGTCATCGCGTTGGTCGGCTTCGTGCTGTTCATCCCGCTCTTCGGCGCCGCCGCGCTGCTCGGTGGCGGCGCCCTGCCGCTGTCGTCGGACCCCGGCAGCCTGTGGGCGCAGATCGGCGTCGGGTTCCGCGACATCGGCCTGGGCTTCACCGGGGCCGCCGACCCGTTCTCGACGGTGCTCGCCATCCTCGGGTCGATCACGTTCTGGTCGCCGAGCTTCGTCCTGGTGTGCCTCTATCTCGCGGCGCTGCCCCTGGCCGCCCTCGGCGCCTGGTTCTGCGCCGCCGCGATCACCGACCGGCCGCTGGCCCGCACCACGGCCGCCGTGCTGTGGGCGATCGCCCCGCCGCTGCTCGCCGGGCTCGACGCCGGGATGATCGGTCCGATCGTCGCGCACCTGCTGCTGCCGTGGCTGGTGCTCGCGGCCCTCTCGGCGCCGCGATCCTGGTCGGCGTCGGGCATGGCCGCCATCCTGTTCGCCGCTGTCACCGCCGCCGCGCCGTCGCTCTGGCCCGCGCTCCTCGTGATGTGGGTCGCCGCGACGATCGCCAGCCGGCGCAACGTCGCGCGGCTCATCGGCATCCCGATCCCCGCGCTGGTGCTCTTCGCGCCGCTCGCCTACGACCAGTGGATGCGCGGCACGCCGCTCGCTCTGCTGGCCGACCCCGGCGTGCCGGTCTGGCGCGACCCCGCTGGCGCACTCGACCTCCTGCTCGGCCTGCCTCAGCAGGGGCTGTCGGGCTGGGTCGACCTGGCCGGCCAGGTCGGCATCTCGGGTGCCCTCGTCGGCATCATCGCCGCGGTGCTGATCGTGCCGCTGGCCCTCACCGCGCTGGTCTCGCTCTTCCTGCCGCGCAGCTACGCCGCGCTCGCCTCGATCGGCATCGCGATCCTCGGCCTCGGCACCGCGCTCATGGCGGGGCAGCTTCAGCTCGCCACCAGCGGGAGCCACTCCGTGTCGATCTGGGCGGGCTCCGGTCTCAGCCTGTACTGGCTCGGCATGCTGGGTGCCGCCGTCCTCGCGCTGCACTCGCTCCGTTCGTTCGCCGCGGTCCCCGCCGTGGTCGGCTCGCTCGCGATCGCCGTCCTCGTGCTGCCCCTGGGTCTGGGCGTGCTCCTCGGCACGGCCGAGGTCGTGCCGGGCAGCGGGCGGCAAATGCCGGCGTTCGTCGTCGCGGAGGCGATCGCGAACCCGCGTGTGGGCACCCTGGTGCTGACCCCTCACGCGGATGGCGGCCTGTCCGCCTCCGTGGTGCACGGCGCCGGCCCGACGCTCGATCAGCAGTCGACCCTCGCTTCCACCGCCGCGCTCTCCGGCTCTGCCTCCGACACGCTCGACGAGCTGGTGGGCAACGCCGCCTCGATCAGCGGATCCGACGTCTCGGGTCAGCTCAACGAGCTCGGCATCGCCTTCGTGCTGCTGCAGCCCGTGAGCGCCGCCGAGGCGAGCTCCGTGGCGGATGCGACGGTCGCGCGCACCTCCAATGCCCTCGGCAGCAACCCGTCGCTCACGCTCGTCGGCGACACGTCGGTCGGTGGTCTCTGGCAGGTGGGATCCGCCCAGCCGCTGCCGAGCCTGCCCGCCCCGTCGCCGACCAACATCGGGACGCCGCAGGGCATCCTCGTGCTCGTGGTGCAGGGCGCCGTGTTCCTCATCGCGCTGCTGCTGGCGCTGCCCGCGGGTCGACTGCAGGTGCAGGGCGGCCGCGCGGTGAGCTCGACCGCGCACGTCGCGGCGGCGCACTCGACGGCGGAGGCCATCGCCGAGGACAAGACCACCGAGTACGACGACGACGAGGTCGCGGGCGATGAGCCCGAAATGCTCGACGAGGTGCGCGCCGACGAGGAGACCCCCGTGCACGAGGTGCCGGTGGGCACGATCGTCGGCGGCGGGGACTTCGTCGCCGCAGGATCGGCCGGTGATGCAGGTGCTGCTGCTGCTGCTGTTGCTGCTCCGGTCGCGGCCGCGGCGCCGGTGATCCTCGTGGAGGATGAGCGAGCCGTGGCGGCGCCCGAGATCGACGACGCGTCAGAGGCGGCGACGACCGACGAGGTCCGCGTGCGGGAGCAGGCCTCGGCGCGTGTGGCTCCGGCGATCCTGGTGGACGAGGATGAGCCTGCGCCCCCGGGTTCGCCCACGGAGTCGGCGGCGGAAGCGCCCGCTGCACCCGAGGACGCGTTCGCCGAGCCGGTGGAGCCCACCCCAGAGCCCGTGGCCTCGGCCGCTGACCCCGCCGAGTCCGCGGAGTCGCGCACCGACTCCGACTCCGAACCCTCCGCCGCCACGGAGGCTGGCGCTGCGGACGCTGGCGCCGCGGACGCCGTCGGTCACGCAGACACCGCGCGTGCCGACGCCGAGCCCACGGAGGCTCCCGCGGACGGCGCCTACGACCCCGATGACGAGACCGTGCTGAGCGTGCGCGATGCGATCGCGCGCCACGAGGCGCAGGTACGAGGAGACGACGATGCCCGTTGATCGCAGGATGATGGCGCGCGGAGCGCGCATCGGAGCCGGCGTCGTGGGTGTGGCCGCGGTCGCCGTCTCTGTCGGCGTCGCGTTCTTCGTGCCGCTGCCGAGCGTCACCGCCGAGCCGCGGTCGACCGTGATCGACCCGACACCCGCCGCCGAGCTGCGGACGTGCCCCGGCGGGGTGGTCCGCCTCTCGGACGACTCCGGGCAGGACGCCACCGCCATCTCGTCGGTCGGGACGCCGGACGTGACGACCTTCGCCAACGTCACCCCCGATCCGCTCGAGACGGCGACGCTGGCCTCGCCCGACGACCGTGCCGGACGCTCCGACGCCGCACCCGAGCGCGTCGCGCTGCCCGCCGGAGAGCAGGACGGCAGCACCCTGTTCGCCGCCTCCCAGGCGCAGGTCGTGAGCACGTCGGAGATCTCCGGCCTCGCGGTGGCCGCGTGCACGCAGCCGTCGTCCGACACCTGGCTCGTCGCCGGCGCCACCACGACGGGTCGCACCAGCTTCGTCGTGCTGACCAACGCCGCCGACGTGGCGGCGAAGGCCGACATCGCGATCTTCGACGAGGAGGGGCAGGTCGAGGCGCCCGGTACACGGGGGATCGACATCCCTGCCCGCAGCACCCGCATCCTCTCGCTCGCCGGACTCGCCCCCGATGCCACCTCGCCCGTACTGCACGTGACGACCACCGTCGGATCGGTGGCCGCTGCGGTGCAGCAGAGCGTCGTGCGCGGCCTCGAGCCCGGGGGAGTGGAGATCGCGGGCCCCTCCGCGCCGCCGTCCACCGAGGCGACCGTTCCGGGCATCGAGATCACCTCATCGGCGACGATCTCCAGCCGCCTCGCCGACGCCGACGAGGGCGACCTCCAGAGCGTCCTCCGCCTCTACCTCCCGGGTACCGAGCCGGCCGCGGTCCGCATCCACATCCAGGGCGAGACCGAGGGCAGCGCGGCCACCGACTACCAGGTGGGGCTGACCCCCGGAGTCGTCACCGACTTCCCCCTGCAGGACATCCCGGACGGCACCTACACCGTCACCCTCCAGTCCGACCACCCGGTCGTGACCGCGGCGCGCACCTCGCGCGTCGACGGCGCCACACCCGACCTGGCGTGGTTCCCCTCGGTGCTGCCCCAGGACGAGGCGTTCGTGATCGCGACGCCGTCGGCCACGGGCCCGCGCGTGCACCTGTACAACCCGAGCGACTCGGCGATGACGGCCAGCGTGACCGTCGGCGGCGAGACCGCTCCCGCGGTCACCGTCTCCATCCCCGCGCGCTCGGCCCGCTATGTCGAGCTGACGGGTGGGCTCGGGTATGAGGTCGAGACCGACGGCCCCGTTTTCGCGTCGCTGTCGGTCATCGGCGATGCGCGGCTCGCGGGCATGGGACTGATGCCGCCGGATGCCGCCTCACCCGCCGTGCTCGTCTACGGCTGAGCGCGCGGCGAGCGACCGGTTCTCGCACGGTCGCTGTGGCGCTCAGAGGTGCGTGAAGCCCTCGGGTGCGACGTCCCACGGGTCCTTGCCCAACATCTCCGCCACCGCGCGGAACACGCAGGCCTCGATGGCCATCCGCCGATGCGACTCGTCGTCCCGGTGGAGGTTCGACATCCGCTGGATGGGCAGCCGGAACAGGATGATGCGGTCGTCGGCGACCGCCCAGCGATCGACGTGATCCGGCGAGCCGAAGCGGCCGAACGGCATCGGCGCGACCTCGAAGGACGTGGTGGCGAGCTCGTTCGGGAAGACGCTCCGCAGGTACTCCGCGGTGTCGGAGACGACGAGGTCGAAGAAGTCGAGCCTCGACCGCAGCGGGGGCAGGAAGGGCCCGGTCGCGGAGGACCGCAGATCGCGGCCGTGCCTCGATCGAGACCTCCGGCTGGCCGCGGAGGAACCGCTCGTCCGACGTGCTCGAGGCATGCGCCCAGTCTAGGAGACGACGTCCCGCGTCCGACACGACGGCGAGCCGTCGCGGAGGCGGACGGATGCGCGACTATCGTGAACTCGATGATCATCAGGGAGTGCTCGCGACCCTCGTGCCGCGGCGAGGCTGTGACGACGCTCACCTACGACTACCGCGACTCGCTCGTCGTGGTGGGCCCGCTGAGCCCCACGCCCGAGCCTCACAGCTACGACCTCTGCTCGGTGCACACCGACCGTCTCTCGGCTCCGCAGGGGTGGCAGGTCGTGCGGTACGTCGTCGCCGACTGAGCCCGCACCATCGGGGTCCTCTCATCGCCGCGTGGGATGATGAGGACATGAGCTTCGTGTCCACCGACGTCCGCCCCGCCTACAGGGTCGCCGACCTGGCGCTCGCCGAGGCCGGTCGCCACCAGATCCGCCTCGCCGAGAACGAGATGCCCGGACTGATGGCACTGCGCGAGGAGTACGGACCGCTCCAGCCCCTGGCCGGAGCCCGCATCACGGGCTCGCTCCACATGACGGTGCAGACCGCGGTGCTGATCGAGACGCTCGTCGCCCTCGGCGCCCGCGTGCGCTGGGCCAGCTGCAACATCTTCTCCACCCAGGACGAGGCGGCCGCCGCCATCGTCGTCGGTGCCCACGGCACGCCCGGCGCGCCCGCCGGCGTCCCGGTCTACGCCTGGAAGGGCGAGACGCTCGACGAGTACTGGTGGTGCACCGACCGTGCATTCGACTGGTCTGCCGAGGCCGAGGAGGCCGGGGCCGACTGGGTCGGCCCGAACATGATCCTCGACGACGGCGGCGACGCCACCCTCCTCGTGCACAAGGGCCGCGAGTTCGAGGCGGCGGGCACCGTCCCCGACGACCAGCCCGGCGACAGCGAGGAGTACCGCATCATCCTCGCCACGCTCCGCCGCACCCTGGCCGAGACCCCGGCCCGCTGGACCACCGTCGCGAGCGAGGTGCAGGGCGTCACCGAGGAGACCACGACGGGTGTGCACCGTCTGTACGAGCTCTTCGCGCAGGGCGAGCTGCTCTTCCCCGCGATCAACGTCAACGACTCGGTCACCAAGTCGAAGTTCGACAACAAGTACGGCATCCGCCACTCGCTGCCCGACGGCATCAACCGGGCCACCGATGTGCTGATCGGCGGCAAGGTCGCCTTCGTCGTCGGCTATGGCGACGTGGGCAAGGGCGCGGCCGAGGCGCTGCGCGGCCAGGGCGCCCGCGTGATCGTGTCGGAGGTCGACCCCATCTGCGCGCTGCAGGCGGCGATGGACGGCTACCAGGTCACCACGCTGCAGTCCGTCGCCGACCAGGTCGACATCGTCATCACCTGCACGGGCAACGTCGACGTCATCACGGTCGACGACATCCTGAGCCTCAAGCACCTCGCGATCGTCGGCAACGTGGGGCACTTCGACAACGAGATCGACATGGCCGGTCTCGCCGCGCTCCCGGGCGTCGAGAAGGTCGAGATCAAGCCGCAGGTGCACGAGTGGCGCCTCCCGACCGGGCGCAGTGTGCTCGTGCTGTCCGAGGGGCGCCTGATGAACCTCGGCAACGCGACCGGGCACCCGAGCTTCGTGATGAGCAACTCATTCACCAACCAGGTGCTCGCGCAGATCGAGCTGTACACCCGACCCGAGGCCTACCCGGTGGGTGTGTACGTGCTGCCCAAGGCGCTCGACGAGAAGGTCGCTCGCCTCCACCTCGCCGCGCTGGGCGTCGAGCTCACGGTGCTGCGTCCGGAGCAGGCCGCGTACATCAACGTCCCCGTCGAGGGCCCGTACAAGCCCGACCACTACCGCTACTGACCCTCTCGGCGCAGCTGCGCCGGCGTTCACGGTCGAAAGGTCGCCTCAGAGCAGACATGGCGCCGCATAGCGGCCGTGCCGCGCCTGAGGCTACCTTCCGACGACGACACCGGACTCGTGGCCGACGCCCCCTGCGCCGTTCGGCGTTCTGCGCGGCAGCAGTTTCGCCGAGTGGCGAGAAGGGGCCCCTTCGCGGGCGCCGGGAGGGCGGCTTCTCGCCACTCGGCGCGCGCGAGCGGCGCGTCAGCGGTCGGGGAAGCCGTGGGGGAGGCCGCGCAGGGCGGGCTGCAGGCGCTCGAGGCGGCGGCGCTCGCCGAGGAGCGCGGTGTAGTCGCGGTCGCGTCGCATCACCGCGACCCCGATGAGGAAGACGAACGGGTCGACGTCAGGCAGCGGGGAGACGAAGCGCGACGCCTCCGCGGCGAGCTCGAACGACAGCCGGGCGCGGATGGCGGGATCGGCGCGCGGGGCCGACGCCAGGTGCGCGGCGATGCGCCGGGAGAGCCGGTCGGGCAGCTTCGCCACATCGGCGATCTGCGCCCACGGGAAGAGCTCGGGCGGCATCGCGTATCCGTGCGGCATGGGACGCGGCACCCGCTCGTTCTGGCTGTAGGTGCCCGCGATGAGGTCGCCCAGGCGCTTCGACCTGCGGTTGAGCAGCGAGACGATGAACGCGATCGAGCCGAAGCTGACGAAGATCTCGACGTAGCCGAGGAGGCCCCGGATGATGGCGTGGCGCACACCCGCCGCCCCGCCGTCGTCGCGCACGATCCGCGAGCCGACGGCCAGCCGCCCGAGGGAGCGCCCCCGCGTCAGCACCTCGACGACGATGGGAGCGATCACCCAGAAGAAGACGGTCGTCGCCGTGACGAGCGCGGTGGCGAGGGCCTGGTCGATGGGCAGCGTCGGCAGGACCTGCCCGTACCAGACGAAGACCGCGAGCATCGGGACGGTGAAGGTGAGCCAGTCGATCGCCCCGCCCGCGCTCCGCAGGAGGAAGCCGGTCGGCCGGACGTCGAGGGCGACCGCCTCACCGGTCAGCAGCTCGTCGTCGCCGACGCTCACGACGGCGGCGGCGCCCGAGGCGCCCGTGCCGGCACCGGATGCCCCGAAGGGGCTCGCGCCCGTCCGGCTGGGGTCCGAGACAGGCGGCCGGCTCATGGATATCATCTAAGCAGATGGACCTCGACGCCTACACAGCGGCTCACTCCGACGAGTGGGCGCGCCTCGACGAGCTGGGACGCAAGCGCGTGTACACCGGCCAGGAGGCCGACGAGCTCATCGAGCGCTACCAATCCGGCGCCACCCAGCTGTCCGCGCTGAAGACCGTGGCCGGGTCCACGGTGCAGGGCGATCGCCTCTCGGTGTCGCTGTCCCGCGCCCGGCTGCGCTTCACGGGCGCCAGCGCGAACATCCTGCGCGCCATCCCCGTGTTCTTCGCCCTGCAGCTCCCGGCGGCCCTGTACCGCATCCGCTGGCTCACCCTCGCGATGGCTCTGGCCACGGTGATCATCGCGACCCTGTGGGCCCTGTGGATCGCGGGCGACCCGGCGGTCATGGCGAACCTGGGCGACGACGAGACGCTGAAGAAGCTCGCCAACGAGGACTTCGTCGACTACTACAGCGAGAACCCCGCGGCGAGCTTCACCGGCCAGGTGTGGACCAACAACGCCTGGATCGCGGCCCAGTGCCTCGCCTTCGGCATCATCGGCATCTGGGTGCCGGTCGTCATCCTGCAGAACGCGCAGAACCTCGGCATCAACGCCGCGGTGCTCTTCGAGTACGGCCACGGCGACACGTTCTTCCTCTACATCCTCCCGCACGGCCTGCTCGAGCTCACGGCGATCTTCGTCGCCGCCGCGGCGGGCTCGCGCCTGTTCTGGGCGTGGATCGCCCCGGGGGCACGCACCCGCGGCCAGGCGCTGGCGGAGGATGGCCGTGCGCTGTTCACCATCGCGCTGGGGCTCGTGATCGTGCTCTTCGTGTCGGGTGTCATCGAGGGCTTCGTGACGCCGTCGCCGCTGCCTTGGCCGGTGAAGATCGGCATCGGCGTGGTCGCGCTCGGCGCGTTCCTCTTCTACATGCTCTTCGTCGGCGGCCGGGCGTACCGTGCCGGGCAGACGGGCGACCTGGACGAGTTCGAGGCGGGCGCCCGCACGCTCACGGCAGCCTGAGCGCCCGGCTCCTCAGAGCCGACCGGCGGCCTTGAGCGCCAGGTAGCGGTCTGCGACCGCGGGCGGAAGGTCGCCTGGCGGGGCGGTCACGACCTCGGCGCCCTCCTGGCGGAGCGCCGTCGAGACGCGCTGCACGTCGAGCAGCGCGCGCTCGGAGGCGGCGGCCCGGTAGGTCTCCTCGCGCGTCGAACGTTCGGAGACGGCGGCCGCGAGATCGGGGTCGGTGACCGACGCCACCACGACGAGGTGATCCCGGCTGAGCTGCGGCACGGCGGCGAGCAGCCCGGAGGAGCCACCCGGGGAGTCGGCGGCGGTGACGAGCACGACGAGCGCCCGCTGTGTGGTGACCTGCCGCACGAGCGACGGGACGACCGTCCAGTCGGTCTCGATGAGGTCGGGATCGACGGGTGCCATGGCGTCGACCATCCGCGAGAGCAGCTCGGGGCCGGACGCGCCGTGCACACGGCCGCGCAGTCGGCGGTCGTACAGCACGAGGTCGACCCGGTCGCCCGCACGGGTGGCGAGAGCGGCGAGCAGGAGCGCGGTCTCGAAGGCTGTGTCGAGGCGCACCTCGTCGCCGATCCTGGCGGCGGAGGTGCGGCCCGTGTCGATCACGATCACCACGCGCCGATCGCGCTCGGGTCGCCAGGTGCGCACCATCACGTCGGAGTGCCGGGCTGTGGCGCGCCAGTCGATCGACCGCACGTCGTCGCCGCGCACGTACTCGCGGAGGCTGTCGAACTCGGTGCCCTGACCGCGGATCATGATGCTCGTGCGCCCGTCGAGCTCGCGGAGGCGCGCCAGACGGGAGGGGAGGTGGCGTCGCGAGAGGAACGGCGGGAGCACCCGCAGCCGCCCGGGCGAGAGCAGCACGGCCTGCCGGGCCGCGAAGCCGAGCGGACCGAACGAGCGCAGCGCGACCCGCGCGACCCGACGCTCACCGCGCCGGAAGGGGGTGAGCGCGATCTGCATGGCGCGCCGCTCGCCGCCGGGGATCACCAACCGCATCCTGGTCTGCGACGCGCCCGCCGACGGCTGCCACGCGTCGCGGACGAGCACGCTCATGCGGCGCCGGCCGAGGTTCGAGACGTAGAGCGTGCTGACGGCCGTCTCACCGAGCCGGATGCGGGCGGGCAGGTCGCGCTCGAGCGCCACCCGCCGCGGCGACGCGGCGAACACCAGGTCGACGACGATGAGCACCACGGTGAGCGCCAGCCACCCCAGGAGCGCCGGGTAGGCGAGGTCGAAGAGCACGTCGAGCACCACCACGGGGACGAGGCCCACGAGGAGGAACGCGACGAGACGACCGGTCAGTGCCATGCGCGGATCAGATCGGCACCTGGACCTGGGTGAGGATCGACCGGAGGATCGCGTCGACCGCGACCCCCTCGAGCTCCGCCTCAGGTCGCAGCTGGATGCGGTGCCGCAGCACCGGGACGACCATCGCCTGCACGTGGTCGGGGGTGATCGCGGGGTAGCCGTTGAGCCAGGCCCAGGCCTTCGACGCCGCCAGCAGTGCGGTGGCGCCGCGAGGGCTCACCCCGAGCTTGACGGACGGGCTCTGACGCGTGGCGCGGGCGAGATCGACGATGTACGAGAGCACGTCGGGCGCGGCCTGCACCTGCCGCACGGCGCGCTGCGCGGCCTCGAGGCCCGCCGCGTCGAGCACCGGGGTGACACCGGCGGCACGGAGGTCGCGGGGGTCGAAGCCGCCGGCGTGCCGGGCGAGGACGGCGACCTCGGCGTCGCGCTCCGGGAGGTCGAGCACGAGCTTGACGAGGAACCGGTCGAGCTGCGCCTCGGGCAGCGTGTAGGTGCCCTCGTACTCGATGGGGTTCTGGGTGGCGGCCACGAGGAACGGACTCGGCAGCGCGCGGCTGACGCCGTCGACGCTGACCTGGCGCTCCTCCATGGCCTCGAGGAGTGCGGACTGCGTCTTCGGGGGTGTCCGGTTGATCTCGTCGGCCAGCAGGATGTTCGTGAAGACCGGACCCTCGCGGAACGAGAACTCGCCGGACCGGGCGTCGTAGACGAGCGAACCCGTGACATCGCCGGGCATCAGGTCGGGCGTGAACTGCACACGCTTCGTGTCGAGCGACAGCGCGTGGCTGAGGCTGCGCACGAGCAGCGTCTTGGCCACACCGGGCACACCCTCGAGCAGCACGTGACCGCGAGCGAGGAGGGCGATGATCAGCCCGGTGACAGCCCCGTCCTGGGCGACCACGGCCTTGCCCACCTCGGTGCGCACGCGGCCCAGCGCGGCGCGGAGCTCATCCGGAGAGAGATCTGGTCGATCCGTCATTCTCGTGTGTCCTCGTTCCTGGGTGGTGGTCGATGTGCTCGCTGCCGCGGAGGCGGCGCGAGTGGTCAGTCGGGCCTGGTCGCCGTCCGCACCTCGCGCTCGAGCACGAGGAGCCGGTCGGAGAGGGCCTGGAGGTCGGCCTCGCCGGCGGGCACCGCCCCGACGAGTGTGTCGTACACCTCGGCGGACGGTCTACCGGTGACCGCCGACACCGCCGCGACGACCTCGGTGAGGTCGCTCGAGCGCGAGAGGTTCAGCGCCGTCGAGAGCCTCTGCACCGTCCCGATGCGGAGGGCGTCGATCGCGCGGAGCGTCGCGCCCTGGCGGGCGTACAGGCGGGCACGCCCCTCGGCGGTCTCGCGGGCCCGCACGACCACCGGCATCTCCTCGACGACCACCGGTCCCAATCGGCGCCCGCGCCAGATGGCAGAGGCGACGAAGACCAGGATGAGCAGCAGGATGACGGGGGTCACCCAGCCCGGGGTGAGCTCCTGGATCGTCGGCGGCGCGTCCTCGGGGAGGTCGGCCGAGCCGGGCAGGTACCAGACGAGGGTGGGGTCCTCGCCGAGGAGGCCCAGCGCGAGCGCCGCATTGCCGGCCAGCGGGATGGAGTCGTTCCGCAGCGCATCCCCGACGCCGAGGACGTCGACCGTGCGGTCGCCCTGATCGAGCCTCACCAGGCCGTAGGCGCCGTCGCCGGTCTCGAAGCAGCCCGTGGCGTCGGACGAGGAGGTGCGGTAGGCGTAGTCGGCCTGCGACACCTCGCCCGCGCGCTCCGCCGCGGGGATGCCGCAGTCGGCCTGCACGGTGTCGGCGGACGACTCGACCGCGGTCTCGCGCACGCCGGGGGCGAGGATGTCGAGCTGGTCCTGGGAGGGCGTCGGCAGCACGAGATCGGCGTCGAGCGCGCCGAGGGATTCGAGCTTGTCGTCGTCGAGGTAGCCGTACAGGTCGGCCATCATCACGGTCACCCGGCCCGACGCATCCGACACCGCCTGCCGCGTCTCGTCGAGCGAGCCGGTCTCGACGACGTCGACACCCTGCTGCTTCAGCACCTGGACGAGCGCCTTCGACCCCGCCGCACTCGGGCTGGTGGGGGAGTAGAGGCCCTGGTCGACGAGGCCCCGGAAGCTCGACAGCAGCGTGAACCCGGCGAGGAGGATCGCGGCGACGGAGGCGAGGATCCAGAACAGCCAGTGCCGCAGACGGGTGCCGGCGCGGGGCGTCTCGACGACCGCGGCCGTCACCGGGCGACCGCCGCGGGGATCGCCTCGAGCCGGGCCGGGCGCGCGCGCTCGAGAGCGCCGTCGAGGGCGACGAGCCGCTCATAGCCCTCCCGGGAGCCGGGCTGGTCGAGGTAGCGCACCTCGTCGAAGGCGCGCGCTCCGAGGCGGAGGACATCGGCGGAGGCGGGGAAGGAGCGCCCGGCGCGCCCGGCGAAGTCCTGGGCCGTGGTGCCCGGAGCCGAGAGCACGACGGTGCGCTCGGCGAGTGCCCGGGCGATGGCGCGGTACTGCTCCTCGATCGCGGTAGGCCAGTCGCCGGCGCTCGCCGCGCGCCGGGCGGCGGCGCGGATCTCGGCGGCAGACCGCGTGTCGTCGGCGCCGAACAGCTCGGTCGTCTTCAGCGAGCTCTTCCGGTTCAGGCGGGGGCGGCCGAAGACGAGGAACGCCACCACGATGAGGGCGGCGACGATGAGCACGATCACGAGCGGGATCAGCGGGCCGAAGCCCGGGCCGCCCGGCACCTGCAGCGAGTCGAGCCAATCGCCGAACGCCTTCGAGGCCTGGTCGAACCACGTCGGCCGCGCCGCCTGGTACTCGGGCTTCGACAGCTCGTCGAGCAGCCACTGCCGGCCTTGGTCGGCGTCGGGCTGGACCGGGGGGTCGAGCAGGGCGGACGGGGTCATGCACCGGTCCTGGGCAGGTACGGATCGGGCCAGCGGCCCTCCTCGTCGGTGGACTGGGCGCTCTCGACGAACCGGGTGAGCTCGACGTCGAGGCCCTCCTTGCGCATCCGGAGATCGATGTAGATGACGGCGATCACGGCAGCCTGCACGACCGAGGAGATCGCGCTGATCGCTGTGGTGAACGCCAGGAACACCACGTAGACGACGATGACCGCCACGATGCCGGAGCCGGTGCCCGTGGGGTCGATGAGACCGGGGACGATGCCGATCAGGAGGGAGAAAGGTGTGCTGATGATCTGGCTGGCGAAGTACAGGATGACGACGACGAGGGCGATGGTGCCGAAGGTGCGCCAGAAGTAGCCGCGAGTGAGCGTCCAGGAGCGGCGGATCGCCGCGATGACGCCCTTCTTCTCGAGCACGATGATGCTCGGCACCATCGAGGTCTTCGTGCCGAGCCAGCACGCGAGCACCAGGAAGCCCGTGCCGAGGAGCACCGAGACGAGGATGGCGATCGCGATACCCCCGCCGGAGCCGCTCACCGCGCCGAGCACGATGATGCCGATGACGATCGCCATCCCGATGAGAGCTGCGGCGAAGAGGATGAGCAACCACAGGGTGAGGGGGAGGATGCGCTTGAACGCGGCCTTCCAGAGCTCGCCGAGGCGACGCTTCTCGCCCAGGGTGCCCCTGGCCACCTCGACGACGAGGACACCCTGCAGGAGGGCGGAGGCGAACAGGGTGAACGCCGCCACCACGAGGGTGCCGAGGAGGCCGAGCGCGACGTTGCCCGCGGCGATCACGTCCGCGTCGTCGCCGACCGCGTTGAGGCTGCGACCGATGAGGAACACGGTCAGGCCGACGAAGAAGAGCGCCGTGACGATGATGACCGCGGCCTGGATGATGAGGCCCGAGCCGAACGTGGCCTTCGGATTGCGCCGGAGCACCTGGAACGGCGCGCCCAGCAGGGTGCCGAAGCCGAGCGGGCGGAGCGGGATGAGGCCGGGCTTGGGCGGCGGCGTCCAGCCCTCGGGCGCGCCGGGCGGGGCGAACTGCGCGCCGTACTGCGCGTAGGCGGGCGTGCCGTTGCCGGGCGGCGGATACTGCGGCTGGCCGTAGGGCTGCTGCGGGTACGTGGGCTGGCCGTACTGCGGGGGTGCGTACGGGGGCTGGCCGTACTGCGGCTGCGCCTGCGGCGGTGGGTACTGGGGCTGGCCGTACTGAGGCTGGGCGGGCGGCGGCGCGTACTGGCCGTCCTGCGGCTGGGCGGGAGGAGAGGGCGGCGGGGTAGGGTTCTGCCCGTACTGCGGCTGCCCGTACTGCGGCTGCCCGTACTGCGGTGGCGGTGGCGCGTACTGTCCGTACTGCGGCGCCTCGGTCGGCGGAGCGGACTGCGGCTCGGCGGGCGGCGCGGGCTCGTCGTGACGCCCCTCGGTGCCCGGCACGGTCCACCTCTGGTCGTCGCTCATCGAAGCCCTTCTCGCTGCGGCGGCAGGGAACCCCCGTGCCCCCGGGTCCCCATGCTACGCACTCTCGTTCTGAGATTTCTCGGTAGCCACAGGCGCGTTCCTGATCAGGGCTCGATTACGCTGATCCCATCACCCGTCTGGAGAGAACAGCACATGGACCCTCGCATCCTGGTCGTCGACGATGACACCGCGCTGGCAGAGATGATCGGCATCGTGCTGCGCTCCGAGGGGTACGAGCCGTCGTTCTGCACCGACGGGGCCGAGGCTCTCGCGGCGTTCCGCGATGCCCGCCCCGATCTCGTCCTGCTCGACCTCATGCTCCCCGGCCTCGACGGCATCGAGGTGTGCCGGCTCATCCGGGCCGAGTCGGGCACCCCCATCATCATGCTCACCGCCCGCAGCGACACCTCCGACGTGGTGAAGGGTCTCGAGTCCGGCGCCGACGACTACGTCGTCAAGCCGTTCAACCCCAAGGAGCTGGTGGCGCGCATCCGCACCCGCCTGCGCCCCTCGAGCGACGCCGTGCCCGAGACGCTGCGGGTCGGCGACCTCGTGGTCGACGTCGCCGGGCACGAGGTGCGGCGCGGATCCGACCGCATCAACCTCACCCCGCTCGAGTTCGACCTCCTGCACGCGCTGGCCGCGAAGCCCCAGCAGGTGTTCACCCGCGAGATGCTGCTCGAGCAGGTCTGGGGCTACCACTACAAGGCCGACACCCGTCTCGTGAACGTGCACGTGCAGCGGCTGCGGGCGAAGGTCGAGGCGGATCCCGACAACCCGCGCATCGTGATGACCGTGCGCGGCGTGGGCTATCGCGCGGGCGCGGTCACGTGATCGCCCCCGCCGTGCGCGCAGCGAGCGGCGGATGACCGAGAACGCCAGGCGCTCGCGGGTCGGTCCCACCGTGGTGCGCAACTGGCGTCGCTGGCCGCTCGAGGTCGCGAGGGCATGGCGCCGGTCGCTGCAGTTCCGCACCATCGTGGTGACGGTGCTGCTCTCGACGGTCGCCGTGGTCGCGACGGGGACGTACATGTCGATCAGCATCGGCAACGATCTGTTCCAGTCGCGCCTGAACCAGGTCGTGACGGAGTCGCGGAACGCCGCCACGGCCGCGCAGAACATCTTCGACGCGGCGGATGCCGCCTCCGACGCCTCGACGCTGTCGCTGCTGAACTCCGCCAAGTCGGCGATCATCGCGTCCTCGTCGTCGCGGCTGGTCGCGCTCCTGGCGACCCCTGGCCAGACCTCCCCGTCGTCGACGGTGCTCTCCTTCTCCAGCCCCGAGCTCACCGGCGACGTCATCTCCGACCAGCTGCAGGCCGAGGTGGCCGCGAGCACCGGCGGCACGCAGACGCAGTACTGGCAGTCCGTCTCGCTCACCGACGACCGCGGCGACAGCCAGCCGGGGATCATCGTCGGAACCCCGCTGAGCATCCCCGGGGGTGGGGAACTTCCAGCTCTACATCGGCTACAACCTTGCCGACGCCGACCAGACGCTGGTGTTCGTGCAGCAGACGCTGTGGCTGGGCGGACTGGCGCTCATCATCCTCATCGGCCTGGTCTCGTGGGTGATCGTGCGGCTCGTGGTCGAGCCCATCCGCCTGGCGGCCGAGACCAGCGAGAAGCTCGCCGCCGGGGAGCTCGAGGTCCGCATCCCCGAGCGGGGCGAGGACGTCATCTCCACGCTCGCGCGCTCGTTCAACGGGATGGCCGACAGCATGGCGTCGCAGATCAACCAGCTGGCCGAGCTGTCGCAGGTTCAGCAGCGCTTCGTCTCCGACGTCTCCCACGAGCTGCGCACGCCGCTGACCACCATCCGCCTCGCCGGCGACATGCTCTACGACCAGCGCTCCACGTTCCCGCCGGCCACCGAGCGCACGGCCGAGCTGCTGCACACCCAGACGAAGCGCTTCGAGGAGATGCTCTCCGACCTGCTGGAGATCAGCCGCTTCGATGCCGGATCCGCCTCTCTCGACACCGAGCCGACGAGTCTCGTGAGGCTGGCCGAGGATGCCGCCGACCAGATGCGCTCCCTCGCCGAGCAGGCGGGATCCGACCTCAGGGTGGTCGCCCCGGGCGGGTACACCGAGGTCGAGATGGATCCGCGGCGCATCCGCCGGATCGTGCTCAACCTCATCGGCAACGCGATCGAGCACGGGGAGCGCAGGCCCGTCGTCATCACCGTCGACAGCTCGCCGACGGCCGTCGCGCTCTCGGTCCGCGACTACGGCGTGGGGATGAGCGGGGAGGACGCGGAGCGCGTCTTCGACCGCTTCTGGCGCGCCGATCCGTCGCGCAAGCGCACGATCGGCGGCACGGGGCTGGGCCTCGCGATCTCGCTCGAGGACGCGACGCTCCACGGCGGCGCGCTCGAGGTGTGGTCGGCGCCGGGGGCGGGGTCGAACTTCCGGCTGACGCTCCCTCGCCGCCGCGGCGTCACGAGGGGGGCGTCGCCGCTGCCCCTCGAGCCGGAGGACTCGGACGGTCCGCTGCCGCCGCTCGGCGAGACGGCGCGCGACGCGAGGGCGCAGGATGAGGGAGGCGAGCGGGATGCGTGAGTGGTGGACCATGCTCCGACGCGGCGCCGTGACGAGGGTCGGAGCGGTGATCGCGGTGCTGGCGCTCGCGGTGTCGCTCGCCGCGTGCGCCGCGATCCCGCGGTCGGGTGACGTCGGCTCGGAGTCGGGACCGGCCACCGACGACAACATCGACGTGATCTTCCTCGCGGCAGGTCCCTCAGCGGGAGCCACGCAGGCGCAGATCCTGGCCGGGTTCGTGAACGCGGCCAAGGATCCGCAGAACGACTACGAGGTCGCCCGCAACTACCTCTCGCAGGGCTTCGCCGCGCAGTGGAAGCCCACAGCCGACGTGATCGTCGACAGCGGCCCGCGTTCCACGACGCCCACGAGCGACACCTCTCTTCGGCTCACCGTCACGCCCCAAGCGCGGGTCGACGCTGAGGGGAGCTACAGCGAGACATCGTCCGCGCCGATCTCGCTCGACTTCTCGTTCGTGCAGCAGGACGGCGAGTGGCGGATCTCCGCCGCCCCCGATGGCACGCTGATCGAGGACGTGTTCTTCGAGCAGGTCTTCAGCTCGCATTCTCTCTACTTCTTCGACCCCACGTACACGTTCCTGGTGCCCGACCTGCGCTGGTTCCCCACCTCCGCCTCGGTGGGCACCCGTATCGTCAGGTCGCTGCTCCAGGGCCCGACGCCCTGGCTCGACGGCGCGGTCGTCTCGGCCTTCCCCGACGGCACGTCCACGTCGAGCGTGGTGACCTCCAACGGGACCACGCGGGTCGAGCTGTCGAGCAACGTGCTGCAGGCCTCCACGATCGACCTCCAACGGATGCGGTTCCAGCTCTCCGCGAGCCTCGGCGGCGTGGCCTCGGTGTCCTCCGTGGCGATCAGCGTCGACCAGAACGTCGTCGACGTCCCCTCCACCGACCGTGCGGCGCCCGAGGTGGCGCCCCGGGTCGGCCTCACCCCGCTCGTGCTGTTCGGCGGCCGGTTCGGCTACCTCAGCGCCGACGCCGTGGCCGAGATCCCGGGTGTGAGCGACGCCGTCGTCGCGCTCCAGCCGACCGCCGTGGCGTACTCGGCCCGGACCACCGTCGCGGCCGTCCGGGCGGGCGACGGCACCGTCGCCGCCGTGCGCGTCGGGGGCACGACGACGGTCGACCAGCGTGCCGGGCTGATCGCGCCCGCCGTCGATCCGTTCGGCTGGGTGTGGAGCATCCCCGCCGACGATCCCGACGCGGTGGTGGCGGCCTCGCCGGGCAACGCGGCGTCGAACGTGCCCGCCCAGTGGGGCGGCGCGAGCGAGATCCGCTCCTTCGAGATCTCGCGCGACGGCACCCGCGCGGTGGCGTACCTGGTGAGCGGGGGCGTGCCGCAGCTCGTCGTGGCGGCGGTGCTCCGCGATCAGGCGGGCACGCCCACCGGGCTCGGCCAGCCGGTGGTGCTCGCGGGCGGATCCGGCACCCCGGTCGACGCGACCTGGGTCGACCAGTACAGCGTCGCCGCGGTCTACGCCGCGCCCTCGGGAGAGCCGGAGGTGCTCTCGCAGCTGCTCGGCGGACGCAGCTCGGCTCTCGGATCGCCCACGGGCGCGGACGGGATCGCCGGGGGCAACGACCTCGACAGCATGCGTGTGCACACGGTCGATGGAACCCTCCTTCAACTGCGGGGGAGCGCGTGGCAGGTCGTGGCCGACGACGTCACGGTGCTCGCCGTTCAGAACTGACCACTCCTGCACAGCCCGGGCTCGAGGTCTCGATTCTCCACAGAGACCCGCTTTCCGGCCCGCCGCCGTCCGCTGAGCGGCATGCTCCTGGCATGGCCGATCTCGTCCACGTCCTGTGGGTCGCCCTGCGCGACGCACTGCTCGCGGCTCTCGCCGTGCTGCTGCCCGTCGACTGCGGCGGATGCGGGCAGCCGGGTGCGGGCTTCTGCTCCGGCTGCCGCGACGCGTTGAGACCGCACCCGGCCCTGGTCGGCGCCCTGCCCGACGCAGCGCCGCCGGTCATGGCGGCGCTGCGCTACGAGGGCGCGGTCGCCGCCGCCCTGCGCCGATACAAGGACGCGGGGCGCCTCGACCTCGCCCGCGCCCTGGCGCCGCCGCTGCGGGCGTCGATCGTCGAGCTGTGGCCCGTGGTCACCCGCGGAGGCGACCCGCCGCCGGAGATGCTCGCCGTCCCCGCGTCGAGGGCTGCGCTCCGTCGGCGCGGGTACGCCCCGGTCGCCCGCCTGCTGCGCTGCGCCGGGGTGCGTGCGGCTCCTGGCGTGCGCCTCGAGCTCACGCGACGTGTCAGCGATCAGGCGGGTCTGGGTCGCGACGAGAGGCGGGCCAACGTGTCCGGTGCGATGCGCGCCATCGGGGCGCGAGGCCGCCGCTTCGTGCTCGTCGACGATGTGGTGACGACCGGAGCGACGCTCACCGAGGCCGCGCGCGCCGTCACGGAAGCGGGCGGTCGGGTGGTCGGCGCCGCGTGCCTGGCGTGGGCCGGACGACGCCTGCCGACGACTTCGGGAACACCGGGCGACCGCACGGCGAACGATCAGTGACAATCGGCCCGCACCCGGATAGGTTGGTCGGCACACAAGGCGCGAAGGGACTCGCACTTGAGGCGGGAACCTCGCGGCTCATACGGCTAGGAGGTCTCCATGGACGTGAACATCATCGGTCGGAACCTGGGTATCACGGACCGGTTCCGCGAGTACGCCACCGAGAAGGCCGAGAAGGTCGCCCATCTCGCCGACCGAGCGCTCGCCCTGGAGATCCGGGTCTGTCGGCACCATACGGCGAGCGGAGCGGGATCCGGCGACGACCGGGTGGAGCTCACGCTGATCGGCCCCGGGCCCCTGGTGCGGGCCGAGAGCGCCGCGTCCGACAAGTACGCCGCGTTCGATCTGGCCCTCGGGAAGCTGATGGAGCGCATCCGCCGTGCGAAGGACCGCAAGAAGGTGCACCGCGGCCAGCACCGGCCCGCGTCGCTCCACGAGGTGGCCACCGGCGGGTTCAGCGCGGTCGCCCTCGAGCCCGTCGACGCCGGGGTCCTGAACGGGACGAACGCCACCTCCGAGGCCTCGGGAGAGGCGCTCGACGAGACGAACGAGGACTACAACCCGGTGGTCATCCGCGAGAAGGTCTTCCCCGCCGTCCCGATGACCGTCGACGACGCCCTGTACCGGATGGAGCTCGTCGGTCACGACTTCTACCTCTTCGTCGACTCAGGGACGATGCAGCCGAGCGTCGTGTACCGACGCAAGGGCTGGAACTACGGCGTGATCCATCTCGATGAGAACGCCGACGTCACTCCGCTGCCCGCCAGCGAGGGCATCAAGCGGGTCGCCGCGGCCACCCGCTGACCGCCGGGGGCTTCTCCCACTGCGCATGCTGCGCTCATACCGGCGACGTCCAGGCGTGAGCAAGTAGTATGTTCCGCGATGCTCGCCAGCCGAGCGACGATCGCAGTGGGAGAAGCTCCGTGGCCTCAGTTCTCGAAAAAGTCCTCCGCGTCGGCGAAGGGCGCACCCTCCGTCGGCTCCAGGCGTACGCCAAGGCGATCAACGCGCTGGAGGACGACTTCAAGTCGCTGACCGACGAGGAGCTCCGCGAGGAGACGACCCAGCTGCGCGTGCGGCATGAGGCGGGGGAGTCGCTCGACCACCTCCTGCCCGAGGCGTTCGCCGCGGTGCGCGAGGCGTCCGTCCGCACCCTGGGCCTGCGCCACTTCGACGTGCAGCTCATGGGTGGCGCTGCTCTCCACCTCGGCAACATCGCCGAGATGAAGACCGGTGAGGGGAAGACGCTGGTCGCGACGACCGCCGCGTACCTCAACGCCATCGCGGGCAAGGGCGTCCACATCGTCACGGTGAACGACTACCTCGCCAGCTACCAGAGCGAGCTCATGGGCCGCGTGTTCCGGGCCCTCGGCATGACGACGGGCGTCATCCTCGCCGGGCAGACCCCGGCCGAGCGCCGCGAGCAGTACGCCGCCGACATCACATACGGCACGAACAACGAGTTCGGCTTCGACTACCTCCGCGACAACATGGCGTGGCAGGCCTCCGACATGGTGCAGCGCGGCCACTTCTTCGCCATCGTCGACGAGGTCGACTCGATCCTCATCGACGAGGCGCGCACGCCGCTCATCATCTCGGGCCCCGCTTCGGGGGAGGCGAACCGCTGGTTCAACGAGTTCGCCACCATCGCCACGAAGCTCACCCCCGAGGTCGACTACGAGGTCGACGAGAAGAAGCGCACGGTCGGTGTGCTCGAGCCCGGCATCGAGAAGGTCGAGGACTACCTCGGCATCGACAACCTCTACGAGTCGGCCAACACGCCGCTCATCTCCTTCCTCAACAACGCCATCAAGGCCCGCGCGCTGTTCAAGAAGGACAAGGACTACGTCGTCCTCAACGGCGAGGTGCTCATCGTCGACGAGCACACGGGCCGCATCCTGGCCGGCCGTCGCTACAACGAGGGCATCCACCAGGCCATCGAGGCCAAGGAGGGTGTGCAGGTCAAGGCCGAGAACCAGACCCTGGCCACCGTCACTCTGCAGAACTACTTCCGCCTCTACGACAAGCTCTCCGGCATGACCGGTACCGCCGAGACCGAGGCGGCCGAGTTCATGAGCACGTACAAGCTCGGTGTCGTCGCCATCCCCACGAACAAGCCGATGCAGCGCATCGACCAGCCCGACCTCGTCTACAAGAACGAGCAGGCCAAGTTCGACCAGGTGGTCGAGGACATCGTCGAGCGCCACGAGAAGGGTCAGCCGGTCCTGGTGGGCACGACGAGCGTCGAGAAGAGCGAGTACCTCTCGCGCCTCCTCGCCAAGCGCGGCGTGCGCCACGAGGTGCTGAACGCGAAGAACCACGCGCGTGAGGCGGCGATCGTCGCCCAGGCGGGTCGACTCGGGTCGGTCACCGTCGCCACCAACATGGCCGGTCGAGGCACCGACATCATGCTCGGCGGCAACGCCGAGTTCCTCGCCGTGTCCGAGATGCACGCCCGTGGTCTCAATGCCTCCGAGAACCCTGAGGAGTACGAGGCGCAGTGGGACGAGGTGTTCGACAAGGTCAAGGCCGAGGTCTCCGAGGAGGCCGAGAAGGTCATCGAGGCCGGCGGTCTCTACGTCCTCGGCACCGAGCGCCACGAGTCGCGCCGCATCGACAACCAGCTGCGCGGTCGATCCGGCCGTCAGGGCGACCCCGGCGAGAGCCGCTTCTACCTCTCGCTCACCGACGACCTCATGCGCCTGTTCAACGCCGGCGCCGCCGAGGCGCTCATGGGCCGCGGCTCCGTGCCGGACGACCTCGCCATCGAGTCGAAGGTCGTCTCGCGCGCGATCCGCAGCGCCCAGTCGCAGGTCGAGAGCCGCAACGCAGAGATCCGCAAGAACGTCCTCAAGTACGACGACGTCCTCAACCGTCAGCGCGAGGCGATCTACAGCGACCGCAAGCACATCCTCGAGGGCGACAACCTCCAGGACCGCGCCCAGAAGTTCCTCGAGACGGTGATCGACGACATCATCACCGACCACGCCGGCTCCGGAAACGGCGACGACTGGGACTTCGACGCGCTCTGGGCCGAGCTCAAGACGCTGTACCCCATCTCGATCACGGTTGATGAGGTCGTCGCCGAGGCGGGTAGCAAGGGCAAGATCAATCGCGACTTCATCGCCCGCGAGATCCTGTCGGATGCACGCATCGCCTACTCCAAGCGCGAGGAGACGCTCGGCGAGACCGCCATGCGCGAGCTCGAGCGTCGCGTCGTGCTCTCGGTGATCGACCGCCGCTGGCGTGATCACCTCTACGAGATGGACTACCTGAAGGACGGCATCGGCCTGCGCGCGATGGCGCAGCGCGACCCGCTGGTCGAGTACCAGCGCGAGGGGTACGCCCTGTTCCAGTCGATGATGGGGCAGATCCGCGAGGAGTCGGTCGGGTTCCTGTTCAACCTCGAGGTCGAGGTCAACGCCGCCCCCGCGGGCGTCGAGGCCCCCACCGTCGAGGCCAAGGGGCTCGCCCCGCAGGCGGCGGCGTCCGAGAAGCTCAGCTACTCGGCTCCCAGCGACTCGGGCGGCGTCGAGGTGCGCAACCAGCGCGGTCAGGTCGAGCAGGCGGCCACGGCCCGTGCTCGTGAGGCCGAGGAGCGCTCCGCACCCGTCGCGTCCGCGTTCGCGAAGTCGGAGCCTCAGACCGGCGGCCAGGCGACCGCGCCCGCGGCCGGGTCGGGCAAGGGCTCTGGTTCCGGTTCTGGCTCGAAGGGATCGGGTGCGAAGGCCTCGGGTGGCGCGCAGGGCGGCGGCCAGCGCGGTGCGTTCGGGCAGCGCCCGGGCGGGCAGGGCGGTCCGGCGGCGAACAACCGCGCTCAGCGTCGGGCGCAGGGCAAGAAGAAGGGCTGACACCCGCCGGTCGCCTGGCGCGTCGGCACCGCGCTTCGGCGCGCGTGCGGTGCGTTGCGTTGCCGTGCGTGCGGGTGCGTGCGCGGTGCGCTCAGAGCACGTGCACGGCGGTGGCGCGCCAGCGTGTGCGCCGCCACTCCAGGCGGAGCGCCACAGCGCGGGAGCGCGCCCGTCCGTGGACGATGACGACCGCGTCGACGAGCCCGGGAGCGGCCTCGCTCAGCACGGTGCTTCCCATCGTGAGAGCCAGCCGAGTGGGTGCCTCTCCGCGTGACGCTCGTGCCCGTCGGGCGAGTGCGTCGCGCAGGAGCAGGTGCTCGTAGACGTCGTCGCTCAGCCAGCGCCCCAGTTGATCGAGCGCACGTGTGCCCGCGAGCACCTCGACCACGCAGCGGGCCAGGCTCTGCGCGAAGACCCGTGCGTCGGGTGGCGCGCCGGGGTGATCGCCGAGGTCGTCGTCGGCGGATGCGCGGAGGCGGTCGACATCGTCGGCCAGAGTGGGGGCGGCGAGCTCCACGACGGGTGGCACGGTCATTCAGGCGGCTTCCTCTGCTCGGGCCGCGCCAGGCGCGGCCGTTCTGTCGGGATGCGTGCGACGACCCACCCCCTCATCGTCCCGCCCTACCGGTGCCGCGTGAGCATCCCCTGCTCACCCTGCGGCGGTGGTTACTCAATCAGGTCGCTCGCACCAGTGTCCAGAAGCGTTTGTGCCCTGTGGAGAGGGTGTAGTCGGTGTGCGCTTTGAGTGGGAATTGCTCATAACACTGCGGCGTCTGCGGATGGTGAACTGTCTCTGCAACACCCCAGGACCACCCGCTGAGATGCCCGTTCCCCCGACCTACCGATCGTCTCAGCGGGGTGGAAAGGCCCCCGTGACCGCGCTGTTCGCAGCGCCCGGTCACGGGGGCCGATCCGTTTCCCGGCCGCACCTGGGTGGCTCACGGTACGCGGCGTGGGCGCCCCCGACATCACACGGCGGCCTCGGTGGCACACCGTAGGCTAGAGGTCGTGTCCACCCTCAGCGACCTCGTCTCCGCGCACGGCAGCTCGACCGACGCCGACATCGAGTGGCTCCACCTCGTCGTCAGCGACTGCCAGCTCCTCGCCGACCTCGCGTTCGCCGACATCGTGCTCTGGGTCCCCACCGTCGACGGCACCTTCATCGCGGTCGCCCACGCCCGTCCGTCCGGCTCAGCCACGCTGTTCTACCGCGACTTCGTCGGTCAGACCATCAAGCCCGAGTGGCGCAAGCAGGTCACCGACGCGTTCGAGAGCGCCCGCATCGTCGACACCGCGGCGCCCGACTGGTACGAGGAGACCCCCACGCGCGTCCGCGCCATCCCGGTGATGCGTCGTCTGTCCGTCTCCGAGCAGACGACGGCCGAGCAGCCGATCGCCGTCATCACCCGCCACACCAACCTGAGCGAGGCGCGCACCCCCAGCCGCCAGGAGCTGACGTTCAACGAGTGCGCCAACGATCTGTTCGCCATGATCGCGGCCGGCGACTTCCCCGACCTCGGCGCCCCCACCGGCCCGCGTCGTGGCGCCCCACGCGCATCCGACGGCCTCATCCGTCTCGACGTCGACGGCATCGTCACCTTCGCCAGCCCCAACGGCCTCTCCGCATTCAACCGCATGGGTTTCGCGGGCGAGCTCGAGGGCGAGTCGCTCGCCGAGGTGACGACGGCTCTGCTCGCCGGCCGCCTCGTCGTCGACGAGTCTCTCCCGCTCGTCGTCACCGGCCGCGCGCCCTGGCGCACCGAGATCGAGGCGCGCGGCGTCACCGTATCGCTCCGCGCCATCCCCCTGCGCACCCGCGGCCACCGGTTCGGCGCCATCGTGCTCAGCCGCGACGTCACCGAGCTCCGCCACCAGGAGCGCGAGCTCATCACCAAGGACGCGACGATCCGCGAGATCCACCACCGCGTCAAGAACAACCTGCAGACCGTGGCGTCGCTGCTGCGCATCCAGGCCCGACGCACCCACTCCGACGAGGCGCGCGACGCCCTCACACAGGCCATGCGCCGCGTCGCCGCCATCGCCGTCGTGCACGACACCCTCTCCGAGGGCCTCAACCAGCGCGTCGACTTCGACACCGTCTTCGACCGCGTGCTGCTCCTCGTCGCCGAGGTGGCGTCCGCGCACAACACCACCGTGCATCCGAAGTCCACCGGCAGCTTCGGCGTGCTCCCCAGCGAGTACGCCACCCCCCTCGCGCTCGCCCTCACCGAGCTCGTCACCAACGCCGTCGAGCACGGCCTCGCCGGCCAGGAGGGCGAGGTCGAGATCAAGGCCACCCGCTCCGACGACCTCCTCACCGTCGAGGTGCGCGACACCGGCACAGGCCTCCCCGAGGGCAAGGTCGGCTCCGGACTCGGCACCCAGATCGTGCGTACCCTCATCCAGGGCGAGCTCGGCGGCACCATCGACTGGCACACCATGGTCGGCAGCGGCACCGTCGTGACCATCGAGGTGCCGTTCCGCTGGCTGAAGAAGCGGTAGGTCTGTCCCCGGGGGTCGGCGGAGCGGGGGTGGGATGTCCTGCCGCCGAATCAGCGGGGACCCCTGCCCCGATATTCGGCGGCAGGACATCCCACCCCCGCACCGCCTTGCGTGCACCCTCCCGCTCGGGACGGGGGAGTCGCCTAGCGCTTCGCGCCTCGGCGTTCGCCGCCCGCGGGCCGGGCGCTTCGCGCCGGCGTGAACAGGGGCTCGTCCGTCGTTCGCGCTTGGGCTGACTCCGGAGAATTGGCGGGACACGCCGCGGGAGTTCCGGAGGTGGCTCCGGATGGGTCCGATGTCCGGAGTTGGCTACCGGCAGGCGAGCCAACCGGGGCGACGCGGGTGGGGCGGAAAAGCATCGCGCCCCGAGGCTGGAGCCTGGGGGCGCGAAGGGGACCGGGCGCCGTGAGGCGCGGGGTCAGGAGGCGCGGCGGGCGCGGGCGGCGCGGCGCTTGAGGGCGCGGCGCTCGTCCTCGGAGAGGCCTCCCCAGACGCCCGAGTCCTGGCCGGACTCGAGGGCGTACTGGAGGCAGATCTCGGTGACGGAGCAGCGGGCGCAGACGCTCTTCGCCTTGTCGATCTGGTCGACGGCGGGTCCGGTGTTCCCGACGGGGAAGAACAGCTCGGGGTCGGCGGTGAGGCAGGCGGCTTTGTCGCGCCAATCCATGCGGGGGCTCCTTAGATAACAGGAAGAATCGATCGCTACGATCGAGTGATTTCGGGTAATCAGTCGACGGCACAGTGGACGCTGCAATCAGAGGAGACTGCACCCGCTCACGCCGCTGTGAGCAACATCGACATGCCATCGTTGCATACTGGTTTGTGCAAAATCAAGGATTTTTTGTGGAGAACGGATGGGGTTGACGGCGTGAACGATCAGCGAAATCGAGACGGCGACACGGACGCGGCCGTTCTCCGCCGACCCCCGTCGATCACCGCGCTCGGCATCATCGTCTCGATAGAAGCCCTGGTCATGGTGGGTCTCGTGGTCTGGCTCGGCATCGAGATCGCCGCGGCCCAGTCGGAGTACCTGGTCACCGCCCTCGCGATCCTCGTCCTCGCCGCGATCGCCGCGCTCTTCCTCGTGTTGGTCGCCATCGGCACGTTCCGGATGCAGATGTGGACGAGATCGGCGACGCTGGTCTGGCAGATCTTCCAGGTCGTGGCCGCGATCGCGGCGTTCCAGGGCATCATCGGGTCGGCCGCGATCGGCTGGTTCCTGCTGATCCCGGCGGTGCTCGCCGTGATCCTGCTCTTCACCCGCGCCTCCGTCGCCGCAGCGCGGCGCTGAGACGCCGCGATGCGACGCTGAGCCGCCGGTCCGGGCTCAGTCGATCCCGAGCTTCTTGCGGAGCGACGCGACGTGCCCGGTGGCCTTCACGTTGTAGAGCGCCTGCGTGAGGCGCCCCTCCTCGTCGATGACGAAGGTGGAGCGGATGACGCCGGTCACGGTCTTGCCGTACAGCGACTTCTCGCCATAGGCGCCATAGGCCTTGTGCACGTCGAGCCCCTCGTCGGACAGAAGAGGGAACGTGAGCGACTCCTCGTCATGCCACGCCTTGAGCTTCGCGACACCGTCCTTCGAGATGCCGAGCACGGTGTATCCGGCGCCCTTCAGCGAACCGAGGTTGTCGCGGAAGTCGCACGTCTCGGTGGTGCAGCCCGGCGTCCCGGCGGCAGGGTAGAAGTACACGACGACCTTCTGGCCGCGCAGATCGTGGAGCGACACGTCGGCGCCGTCCTGATCGGTGAGGGTGAAGTCGGGAGCGAGATCGCCCGCGGCGAGGCGCGTGGTCGTGTCGGTCATGGACCCAGTATCCCGTGTCGCGAGCAGTCCGCGGAGCATGCTATCGTTGACGACTGGCCCGCTCGGGTGGGCCGAATGCACCTCTAGCTCAATCGGCAGAGCAACTGACTCTTAATCAGTGGGTTCAGGGTTCAAGTCCCTGGGGGTGCACCACAGAACGAAGGCCCCGATCCGCACAGGATCGGGGCCTTCGTCGTTCCCTCGCGGATTCCGCCCTGTACGTAGTCGGTCGCGACTACGTACATCCGTCTCGGCGACTACGCAAAGTCCGTCACGCGCGTGCGCGTGAGTAGAAACTGCTCATAACCCGAGCACTACTCACAGGGGAAACATCGAGAGGTTCGGTCACCCACCGACACCTCCTGATCCGAGAACAGGGCGCGAGCACGGGTCCTTCGCGGCGCGCCCGGATGACGAGAAAGCGATGAGCATCCACATGCCCGAGACCTCTTCCACCACCCGTCGCAGCGAAGCGGCGGCCTCCCTCGTCGGGCGCTCGCGTCAGATCGAGCAGGTCGTGCACGCGATCGCCGCCGATCCCGCTGTCGCCGTCAGCATCGCGGCGCCCCGCGGGGTGGGGCGCACCGCGCTCCTCCAGTCGATCCGCGAGCGGATGGGGTCGGCCACGCCGACCTACTGGGTCGCCGGCGACGGCGCGCTCTCGGCGCTGCCGCTCGGCGCCCTCGCGCCCCTGTTCGCCGACCTCGACATCGACCCCGCGTCGGAGGGCGCGCTCGTCGCGGTCCACAAGGCTCTGAGCTGCGGGGCGGTCGTCTTCGTCGACGATGCCCACCTCCTCGACGAGGCGTCCGCGGGGGTCGTGGCGCAGCTCATTCGCTCGGGCGACGTGTCGGTCGTCTCCTCGACGGTCGACGACACGGCCGGCGCGCGCCAGGAGGAGGGTCTCCGCGTGCGCCTCGCACCGCTCGACGACACCGACCAGCGCCAGGTCGCTACCTCGCTGCTCGGCGTCGCGCCGCATCCGCACACGGTCGACGAGATCGTGCGCCTCGCCGACGGCAGCACCCGCATCCTCGTCGCCCTCGCCGAGGCGGTGCGCGACTCACCCCTCCCTCCGGATGCGCACGGGTCGATCTCCGAACGGCTCGCCCCCTCCCGCGCGATCGTCGACGCCCTGCCGGTCGACCCGTTCGCCGCACCGGAGCCGGTGATCGACCTGCTCTCCCTCCTGGCGGTGTGCGGATCGCTTCCGCTCGAGCTCCGGGGCGAGCCCGGGGCGTCCACCCGGTGGGCAGCCGAGGCCGAGCAGCGAGGTCTCGTGCGCTCGTACGAGGAGGAGGGGCGGCGCTGGGTGGCCCTCGCGCATCCGATGCTCGAGCCGGTCGTGCTGATGGACGTGTCGCCGCTGCGGCGATACGACTACTGCGCGGCAGGGGCCGACATGCTGAGCGGTTCGCCCGCGCACAGGGTTCGCCACGCGCTCCTGAGGCTGCGGGCGGGCATCCCGGTCGACGCCCGCGAGCTCGACCTGCTCGCGCGGGGCGAGCTGCGCGCCCAGCACTACGGCACGGCGCTGACGCTGGGCGAGCATGCGGTGCTGCAGAACGACGGGGATGCCGCCCTTCGAGCGTCGGGGCAGGCGATCCGCGCGCAGGCGGCGTCGCAGATCGGCCGCATCGCCGAGGCCACCGAGTGGTTCGCCGACGCATGGACCACCGCGTCCGAGGCGGCGGAGCCGCCTTCGCAGGAGTTCTTCGCGCGGCTCGCGCAGGCGGAGGGGAACCACCTCGCGTTCCGTCTGCTGCAGCCCGCCACGGCGGTACGACGGGTCGAGGAGATCCTCGACCGGATCCACGAGCCGAGGTGGCGCGCGTTCGTCGACTCCGACCTCGTCAAGTGGCGCATGATGGCGGGTGAGGGGCTGCCCGAGAGCGTCGACGAGCTGCCCGTGCTGCAGTCCGTCGAATCGCCGGGCGATCTCAACCTCCTCATCATGACCGCGATGATCCAGACCACCGGGGGCAGCCTGGAGGCCGCCCGCACCGCCACGGTGCGCGGACTCCGCGAGGCTGAACGCTTCGCCGACGTGCTCCCCAATGCCCGCGACCTGCTCAGGCTCAGCGACGTGCTGGCCCGCGCCTTCGGCGGCGATGTGGGCGGAGCGAGGGCACAGGCGCGCGACGAGCTCACCGCCGCCGAGTCGGCGAACCCCAGTGCTCGCGGGATGTGGGAGTTCGTCCTCGCCATCATCGAGCTGCACGCCGGATGCCCGGTGCGGGGCTGGAAGCTCATCGTCGACGCCCGGCGCGACCTGCTCTGGCGCGACATCGCCGGTCTGCTGCCGACAGCCGAGGCGGTGCACGCGGCGCTCGCGGCGCGCACCGCCCGCTTCGCGGTGGCGCGGCGGTGGCTCGACCGGCACCCGGCCGACTCCATCACCGATCCGAAGACCGCCCTGTATGCCCAGCTCGCGCGGGCGTGGGTCACGGCGGCCTCGGGCCGGCCGGGGTTCGCGGTGCGCGCGCTGGCGTCGGTCGCCGGCGACGCGATCGAGCGGGGGCAGCTCTACCTCGGCGCGCTGTGCGCGTACGAGGGCGTGCGCATCGACCCCGTGGTCGGCGCCACCGTGATGCTGCCGCACCTCGCCCGCGCGCAGCATGCGTTCTCGGCGCAGCTGGCGCACGTGCGGGTGGTGCTCGCCCGAGGCGACGTGCTGCCGGCGGCCCGCGACCTCGCCGAGGCGGGCCTGCTCGGCCCCGCGATCGACGCGGCGCGCTGGTGCGCCGAGACCACGAAGGATCGCGCGCAGCAGGGCGAGGCGACGAGACTGGCGGATGCCTGGACCGTGCGCACCGGCGTGGCGATCACTCCCCGGCGCACCGACACCCAGCCGCGCATGACACCGCTCACCGACCGCGAATGGCAGCTCGCCTCGGGCGCCGCCTCGCTGCGGACGAGCGCCGAGCTGGCCGCCGAGTACGGGATCTCCGTGCGCACCGTCGACAACCACCTGGCGCGGATCTATCGCAAGCTCGGCATCGCGAGCCGGCGTGAGCTGGCCGCGGAGCTCGGCGCGCTGGGCGCCGAGAACCCGCACTTCGCCGAGCGTGTGGCGGGCGAGCGGGGGAGTAGGAAGTACTCATAACGCTGGGCGCGTTCGGTCGCGCACAATCGTGGTGGTGACAGCGGCGCCCTCGGGCGCCGACCGATCCGCGGCAGGGTTCAGCGACATCTCACCGGTCCACTCGTCAGTTCCGGTGCGCTGACTCGGCAGCGGGTCTCGAACAGGGGCGGCCTTCGGGTGGCCGCCCCTGTTCTCTTCCGCATCCGTCGGAGATGACGGGCCACCCACGCGTCTCACGACCCCACACAGGCCTCTCTTCGCCACCCCTTTCCCCACGTCGAGCCACCTCCGAGGCACGGATGCACGCGGGCTGTACTGTGTGCACCATGAGCCAACATGTCGGAACGCTGTTCATCTTCGGGGCCAGCGGAGACCTCACCGCTCGCCTGCTCCTCCCGGGCCTCGCCCAGCTCCTCACGGCGCAGCCCGAGCGCCGGCTGAAGCTCGTCGGAGCGGGCGGAAACGACTGGACCGACGACGACTGGCGCGCCCTCGTGACGAAGTCGTTCGCCACGGTCGACGCGAAGGGCGCGGCGGTCGACGACATCATCGCGCACACCAGCTACGTCAAGGCCGATGTGACGGATGCGAAGGAGCTCTCGTCGCTGCTCGGCCAGTCCGACGGCGTGCCCGCCATCTACTTCGCGCTGCCGCCCGCCGTGGCGGCGGCGTGCGTGACCACGCTCCAGTCGATCGACCGCCCCGACGGGCTCGTCCTCGCTCTCGAGAAGCCCTTCGGTCTCGACGTGCAGAGCGCCGAGAACCTCAACGGCGAGTTGGCGAAGATCGTCCCCGAGAACCACGTCCACCGCGTCGACCACTTCCTGGGACGCTCGACCGTCTTCAACATCCTGGGACTGCGCTTCGCGAACCGGATCTTCGAACCCGTGTGGAACTCCGACCACATCGCCAGCGTCGACGTCGTCTACGACGAGCAGCTGGGCCTCGAGGGCCGCGCCGGGTACTACGACAAGGCGGGCGCGATGGTCGACATGATCCAGAGCCACCTGCTGCAGGTGATGGCGGTGCTGGCGATGGAGCCGCCGTCGACCCTCGGATCGGACGACCTGCGCGACGCGAAGGAGCTCGTTCTCCGCGCCACCCGTATCTACGGAGACGACCCGGTGGCGTCGAGTCGGCGCGCCCGCTACACGGCGGGGAGCATCGACGGCCGCGACCTGCCGAGCTATGCGGACGAGCAGGGTGTCGACCCCTCGCGCGAGACCGAGACGCTCGCCGAGGTCACGGTCGAGGTGCAGACCTGGCGCTGGGCGGGCGTCCCCATCACACTGCGGTCGGGCAAGGCGTTGGGGAAGCGCCGCCGCGAGATCGTCATCACGTTCAAGCCGGCCCAGCGCCTTCCGGTCGGCCTCAAGGGCGACAACGCGCCGACCGTGCTGCGCATCATGCTCGCGCCCGACATGATGGCCCTCGAGATCGACATCAACGGCCCCGGCGACCCCTACGAGCTCGAGCGCGCGTCCCTCGACGCCACCTTCGGCGACGGCCAGCTGCTCGCCTATCGAGAGGTTCTGGCCGGCATCCTCGACGGCGACCCGTCGCTCAGCGTGCGCGGCGACTCCGCGGTGGAGGGCTGGCGCATCCTGGAGCCCGTCATCGCGGCGTGGAAGGCCGACGAGGTGCCCCTCGACGAGTACCCGGCGGGCAGCGCAGGCCCCGCTTCCTGGGCCCCGATCGGCTGACCCGGCCCGGCCGCCGTCACCTCGACACCGAATCCGTCGAAGTCCCTCTCCCAGAGGGCGGGCTCGAGCGGAATCGGTGTCGAGGCGAAGGTGGCGGCCCCGATGTGCCCGTTCCTCAGCACGGGAAACGACGAAGCCCCTGCTCAGAGGCGGGGGCTTCGACGTATCCCGTGACGCCCGACGGCGGAGAGCCGCCGTGGAGCGTCAGGCGGAGGCGGAGGTGGCGCCGGCGGTCTCGCCGCGGTGCCGTTCGGCCGCCTCGGTGACCTCGGCGTGGTGGGCGACGAGCGCGCGCAGCGCGTCGTCGTCGCTCGGGTCGGCACCGGCCGACGCGGCGGGCGCCGTCGCGGGAGTCGCGGGCAGGTCGACCGGCGTGAGATGCGCGACCGGGCGGGGGAGCGGGACGCGCTCGACCGGCGCGAGCGCGGGCGCCGCGGCGCCCTTGCCGGTCGGGTCGAGCTGCATCACGATGTTGTGCTCGGCGAGGTTGACGACGATGTCGCGCGCGACCGACGCCGCGAGCACCGTGTGGAAGATGTCGTCGGTGTCGGCGCCGCTGCGTCGCGTGATCGCGAACGAGCCCAGCGGTCCGAAGTTCTCCATCAGCGTCTGGCTGACCAGCTCATAGAGGCGCTCGCGGCTGACCGCCGCCTCGCGCGCTGCCCGTGCTCGTCTTCTCCAGCCGATCATGAGCAGTCCTTCCGCCGTCGCCACCCTCGTGACCATTGTCGGGGCTGGACATCCCCTCTCCGTTCGGGACACGCCGCGTGCCGGTCGGCTCTCGGCTGGTTAGGGTGGTATTTCGTCTGCTCCTGCAGCCCGTCGTCGCGCTCCGCCCGACGGAACGCGGCTCTCCCCGATCCGCGAAGGAAGACATGCCCGGAGACCGTACCTGGCTCGCGTTCGCCATCGCCTGCGCCGCCGCCCTCATCCTCGCCCTCGTCGCCACCGCCCTCGTGGCGCTCGCCCTGCGCCTCACCTCGAGGCGGGCGGAGTGGCCGAAGGCCCTGATCCGGCGCTCGCGTGTGCCCTTCCGCATCTTCCTGCTCGTGCTGCTGCTCTGGACCGCGGTCGCCGTCACGCTGCCCGCCACCGACATGCTCGACGGGGTGAACCAGGCGTTCCTCATCGTCGCGATCGCGGTGGGCGCGTGGTTCGCGTGCACGCTGCTGATGTTCTTCGAGGACATCGCCCTCGAGCGCTACCGGATCGACCGTCGCGACAACCGCCTCGCCCGCCGGGCGCGCACGCAGGTGCTCATCGTGCGGCGCCTCGGCATCGCCGCGATCGTGGTGATCGCGCTGGGCGCGATCCTGCTCACGTTCCCCGGTGCGAGGGCGGCCGGAGCGAGCGTGCTCGCGTCGGCGGGGCTCGTCTCGATCGTCGCGGGCCTCGCCGCGCAGTCGACCCTGGCCAACGTCTTCGCGGGGATGCAGATCGCGTTCAGCGACGCCCTGCGCGTCGACGACGTGGTCATCGTCGAGAAGGAGTGGGGACGGATCGAGGAGATCACGCTCACCTACGTGGTCGTCCACATCTGGGACGACCGCCGCCTGGTGCTGCCGAGCACCTACTTCACGACGAAGCCGTTCGAGAACTGGACGCGGCGCAACTCCGAGCTCCTCGGCTCGGTCGAGTTCGACCTCGACTGGCGCGTCACACCGGCGCTCATGCGCGAGGAGCTCGAGCGCATCCTGCGTCGCACCGACCTCTGGGACGGCCGGGTCTCGGTGCTGCAGGTGACGGATGCGACGGGCGGCTTCGTCCGCGTCCGCATCCTGGTCACGGCGGTCGACGCGCCGACCCTGTTCGACCTGCGCTGTCACATCCGCGAGGAGATGGTGGCGTGGCTGCACCGGAGGAGCCCGCAGTCGCTGCCGCGCACGCGCGTCAACGTGCTCGAGCCCGAGGCGGATGTGGAGGCGGCGCATCGCCGCACCGACACGGATGCGGTCGGGCTGTTCCACGGCGACGACGGCGCCGAGGGACGCGCCAGCCTCTTCACCGGCCCGATCCAGACCGCGCGGATCGACCCCTCGGAGCTGAGCGGGAGCGGGAGCGACGACGATCGCGACGCGGATGCGAGCGGCGGCGACTCGGACGCCGCAGGACGAGGCGGCCGCCCCCGCTGAGGCCGGCCCCCGCTGACGCGGGGACCGGCCTCAGCGGCGGGTCACTTCTCGCCGAGGGCGCGGGCCTCTTCGTCGTCCTGCAGCACGCTGCCGATGGCCAGCGCGAGGCTGATGCCCCAGCTGACCCACATGAGGACGACGCGCCAGTCGCGCGGACCCTTACGGGTCGTCTGCACGACCGACCAGGCGCCGAACACCGCGGCCAGGAAGCTGCCGTTGAAGAGGAACTTGCGCACGGGGTCCACCATCTCTCTCGAATCTCGCTCCCACGCTACCGCGAAGGCCCCCTGGTAGGGTGGCGCCCGAATGCGCCCAGCGCGGAACGGACCCTCTTGCCTGACGACGACGCCTCAGCCCGCCCCTCCACCGACCGTCGGACCGGCGACTACGACTTCGTGGTCGTGGCCAACCGCCTCCCGGTCGATCGGATCACCACCCCGGACGGCGAACCGTCGTTCCGCACCTCGCCCGGGGGGCTCGTCACCGCCCTCGAACCGGTCATGCGCGCCGCCGACGGCGCCTGGGTGGGATGGACGGGGTCGGTCGACGACCACCTCGAGCCGTTCGAGCACGACGGCATCCACATCATCCCGGTGGCGCTGAGCGCCGACGACGTCGAGCTCTACTACGAGGGCTTCAGCAACGACACGCTCTGGCCGCTCTACCACGACGTCATCGCGCCGCCCGCGTACCACCGCGAGTGGTGGGAGAGGTACGTCGCGGTCAACCGGCGGTTCGCCGAGCGTGCGGCCGAGATCGCCGCCGACGGCGCCACCGTCTGGGTGCAGGACTACCAGCTCCAGCTGGTGCCGCGCATGCTGCGCCAGGAGCGGCCCGACCTCACGATCGGCTTCTTCAACCACATCCCGTTCCCGGCGTACGGCATCTTCTCGCAGCTGCCGTGGCGCACGCAGATCGTCGAGGGGCTGCTGGGCGCCGACGTCATCGGCTTCCAGCGCACCGCGGATGCGGGCAACTTCTCGCGCGCCGTCCGTCGGCTTCTGGGATACCAGGCCAAGGGCGCCGTGATCGACGTGCCTCTGAACGAGAGCGAGCTGGCCAGCGCGAAGCACCGCATCTCGGCGGTGCGGCCCAACAAGCCCGTGCGCACCGTCGTGGCCCGCGCGTTCCCCATCTCGATCGACGCGGAGTCGTACGAGGAGCTCGCCCGTCGTCCCGACATCCAGGCCCGCGCGAAGGAGATCCGCGAGGGGCTCGGCAACCCCGACGTCGTCATGCTCGGCGTCGACCGGCTCGACTACACGAAGGGCATCGGCCACCGTCTGAAGGCCTTCGGCGAGCTGCTGGCCGACGGGGCCGTCGACGTCGAGGACGTCACCCTGGTGCAGGTCGCCTCGCCGAGCCGCGAGCGGGTCCGCACCTATCAGCGGCTGCGCGACGAGATCGAGCTGCAGGTCGGCCGCATCAACGGCGACTACTCCACCCTCAGTCACACCGCGATCAGCTACCTGCACCACGGTTACCCGCGCGAGGAGATGGTGGCGCTCTACCTCGCCGCCGACGTCATGCTCGTCACGGCGCTCCGCGACGGCATGAACCTCGTCGCCAAGGAGTACGTCGCCTGCCGGTTCGACAACGACGGCGTGCTCGTGCTGAGCGAGTTCGCCGGCGCCGCCGACGAGCTCAAGACCTCGCTCCGGGTGAACCCGCACGACATCGAGGGCCTCAAGGAGGCCATGCTCGCCGCGATGCACATGCCGAGGGTCGAGCGCTCGCGGCGGATGCGCGCCATGCGCAAGCGCGTGATCGAGAACGACGTCGACCGGTGGTCGTCCGAGTTCCTCGCCGCCCTGGCGGCGCCGAGCACGAGCCTCGCGCTCCCTGCCGCCAACGCGGCGACCGATGCGACGGATCCGGCCGATGTGACGGATCCGGCCGATGTGACGGATCCGTCGGAGGAGGCGGGCTCGTGAGCACCGCATCCGACGACCTCGACCAGGCCATCGAGCGTCTCGCTACGACGGAGCACCTGCTCGTCGCGCTCGACTTCGACGGCACGCTCTCACCCATCGTCGAGAGGCCCGAGGAGGCGCGCGCCCTCCCCGAGGCCGACGAGGCCCTGCGGGCGCTCGTCGCCGCGCCGGACACCACGGTCGTCCTCGTCTCGGGACGGTCGATGGCGAGCCTGGAGCACGTCACGGGCTCGCCCGAGCACGTGCGCCTCGTCGGCTCGCACGGTGTCGAGGTGAAGGACGACGACGGTGTGCACGTCGAGCTCGACGGCGACGAGCGCGCACGACGCGACGCGCTCCACGGGGTGCTCGAGTCGGCCGTCGCCGGTCACGCCGGGGTCTGGGTGGAGGAGAAGCCCGCCGGCTTCGCCGTCCACACCCGGCGTGCGGCGGCCGACGTCGCCGACGCGGCCCGCCGAGCGGCCCGGGCCGCCGCCGAGGATCTCGACGGACTCACCGAGCGCGAGGGCAAGGGAGTGATCGAGTTCTCCGTGAAGTCGACGAGCAAGGGCGACTCGCTGCGGATGCTCCGCGAGCGGACGGGGGCCACAGCCGTGCTCTTCGCGGGCGACGACGTGACCGACGAGGACGGCTTCGCCGCGCTCGGCGAGGGCGACGTGGGCCTCAAAGTGGGGCCCGGCGACACCGCCGCCTCGCACCGGCTCGACGATCCGGCCGGCGTCGCGGGCCTCCTCGCGCGCCTGGCCGCCCGCCGCACCGCGAGGTAGCCTGCGGGCGGGGGAGCGGCGGTGCTCATGGCGTGCAGCCGATGTCGGACGCGGCCCTAAACTCGTACCATGCCGGAAATCGATATGAAGCCGCGCTCGCGCGTGGTCACCGATGGGATCGAAGCCACCACCTCCCGCGGGATGCTCCGCGCGGTCGGCATGGGCGACGAGGACTGGGACAAGCCCCAGATCGGCATCGCGAGCTCGTGGAACGAGATCACGCCCTGCAACCTCTCGCTCGCGCGCCTCGCGCAGGCCTCGAAGGAGGGCGTCTTCGCCGGCGGCGGGTACCCGCTCCAGTTCGGCACGATCTCCGTCTCCGACGGCATCTCGATGGGCCACGAGGGCATGCACTTCTCGCTGGTCTCCCGCGAGGTCATCGCCGACTCGGTCGAGACCGTCATGATGGCCGAGCGCCTCGACGGCTCCGTGCTGCTGGCCGGCTGCGACAAGTCGCTCCCCGGCATGCTCATGGCCGCGGCACGCCTCGACCTCTCCAGCGTCTTCCTCTACTCCGGATCGATCGCCCCCGGCTGGGTCAAGCTCTCCGACGGCACCGAGAAGGACATCACCATCATCGACTCGTTCGAGGCCGTCGGCGCGGTCAAGGCGGGCAAGATGAGCGAAGCCGACGCGAAGCGCATCGAGTGCGCATTCGCCCCCGGTGAGGGCTCCTGCGGCGGCATGTACACCGCCAACACCATGGCGAGCGCCGCCGAGGCGATGGGCATGAGCCTCCCGGGCTCGGCGAGCCCGGCCTCGGCCGACCGCCGTCGCGACTACTTCGCCCACCGGTCGGGCGAGGCCGTCGTCAACCTGCTTCGCCTCGGGATCACCACCCGCGACATCATCACCAAGAAGTCGCTCGAGAACGCGATCGCCATCGGCATGGCCTTCGGCGGCTCCACCAACCTGGTGCTCCACCTGCTCGCGATCGCGAACGAGGCCGAGGTCGACCTCACGCTCGCCGACTTCAACCGCATCGGCGACAAGGTGCCGCACATCGGCGACCTCAAGCCCTTCGGCAAGTACGTCATGAACGACGTCGACCGCCACGGCGGCGTGCCCGCGGTGATGAAGGCGCTCCTCGAGGAGGGCCTCATCCACGGCGACGCGCTCACCGTGACCGGCAAGACGGTCGAGGAGAACCTCGCTGAGATGGACATCGCTCCGCTCGACGGCGAGGTGCTGAAGCCCCTCGACAAGCCGATCCACAAGAGCGGTGGGCTGACCATCCTCACCGGCTCGCTCGCCCCCGAGGGTGCTGTCGTGAAGTCGGCCGGCTTCGACGCCGACGTCTTCGAGGGCCCCGCGCGCGTGTTCGAGCGCGAGCGCGCGGCGATGGATGCCCTCACCGAGGGCCGCATCAACGCCGGCGACGTCGTCGTCATCCGCTACGAGGGCCCCAAGGGCGGGCCCGGCATGCGCGAGATGCTCGCCATCACCGCCGCCATCAAGGGTGCAGGCCTGGGCAAGGATGTACTACTCTTGACGGACGGACGATTCTCAGGCGGCACAACCGGCCTGTGCATCGGCCACATAGCTCCCGAAGCGGTCGACGCTGGTCCGATCGCCTTCGTACGCGATGGTGATCTGATTCGGGTCGATATCGCAGCTCGCTCGATCGACCTACTTGTCGACGACGCAGAGCTGGAAGCCCGCCGAGAAGGCTGGGCTCCTCTTCCTCCCCGCTACACCCGCGGCGTTCTCGCGAAGTACTCGAAGCTCGTGCATTCGGCAGCCGAAGGCGCGATCACCGGGTAGCTTGCGCGCATCCACCTGCTTCACAACGGAGAAAGACAGTCATGTCCACGGATCCCACACCCGTGCCCCCGAGAGCGACCATCCCGGCGCCCGCCCCCGCGGCGCCGTCCGGTCCTGAGCTCCTCACCGGATCGGGCGCGGTCCTCCGCACCCTCGAGCTGCTCGGCGTCAAGGACGTCTTCGGCCTCCCCGGCGGCGCGATCATCCCCTTCTACGACGAGCTCATGCAGCAGGATGCGATCCGTCACATCCTGGTCAGGCACGAGCAGGGCGCCGGCCACGCCGCCGAGGGCTACGCGGCCGCGACCGGCGAGGTCGGGGTCGCGATCGCGACCTCCGGCCCCGGTGCGACGAACCTCGTCACCGCCATCGCCGACGCCTACCTCGACTCGGTGCCGCTGCTCGCCATCACGGGCCAGGTTTTCTCGCATCTGATGGGCACCGACGCGTTCCAGGAGGCCGACATCGTCGGCATCACCATGCCGATCACGAAGCACGCCTTCCTGGTCAAGCGCGCCGAGGAGGTGCCGGCCGCGATCGCCGCCGCGTACCAGATCGCCACGACCGGGCGTCCCGGCCCGGTGCTCGTCGACATCACGAAGGACGCCCAGCAGAACACGGCGCCGTTCGTCTGGCCGCCCAAGGTCGACCTGCCCGGCTACCGGCCGATCACCAAGGCGCACGGCAAGCAGATCCAGGCCGCGGCCCAGCTGCTCAGCGAGTCGCGTCGCCCGGTGCTCTACGTCGGCGGCGGCGTGATCCGCGCCGAGGCGTCGGCCGAGCTGCTGGCGTTCGCCGAGGCGACGGGGGCTCCGATCGTCACGACGCTGATGGCCCGCGGCGCGTTCCCCGACTCGCATCCGCAGCACCTGGGCATGCCCGGCATGCACGGCACCGTGCCCGCCGTGCTCGCCCTGCAGGAGAGCGACCTCCTCATCTCCCTCGGCGCCCGCTTCGACGACCGCGTGACCGGTCGCGCGGCCGACTTCGCGCCCGACGCCAAGGTCGTCCACGTCGACATCGACCCGGCCGAGATCGGCAAGATCCGCACTGCCGACGTCCCGATCGTGGGCGACGTGAAGGAGGTGCTGTCCGACCTCCTCTCCGCGTGGGGCGACGTGTCCGGCGGCGCCGACCTCGATCTCACCGAGTGGTGGGAGCGGCTGCACAGGCTGCAGGCCGAGTTCCCGCTCGGCTACAGCGAGCCGGCCGACGGCCTCCTCGCCCCGCAGTACGTCATCAAGCGCATCGGCGAGCTCACGGGCCCCGAGGGCATCTACGCCTCCGGCGTCGGGCAGCACCAGATGTGGGCGGCGCAGTTCATCAAGTACGAGCGCCCCCATGCCTGGCTGAACTCCGGCGGCGCCGGCACGATGGGCTACGCGGTGCCCGCGGCGATGGGCGCGAAGGTGGGTGAGCCCGACCGCGTGGTCTGGGCGATCGACGGCGACGGCTGCTTCCAGATGACCAATCAGGAGCTGGCCACCTGCACGATCAACCGGATCCCGATCAAGGTCGCGATCATCAACAACTCGTCGCTCGGCATGGTCCGCCAGTGGCAGAACCTGTTCTACGACGGCCGGTTCTCGTTCACCGACCTCAACACCGGGCACGACACCGTGATGGTCCCCGACTTCGTGAAGATGGCCGACGCCTACGGCGCCCTGGGCATCCGGGTCACGAAGAAGGAGGAGGTCGACGCCGCGATCCAGCTCGCCCTCGAGACCAACGACCGCCCCGTGGTGATCGACTTCGTCGTGTCGCGCGACGCGATGGTGTGGCCGATGGTGCCGCAGGGTGTCTCGAACAGCGAGATCCAGTACGCCAAAGACCATGCGCCGAGCTGGGATGGTGAGGAGTAGACCATGAGCACCCACGTCCTGAGCCTCCTCGTCGAGGACAAGCCCGGCCTCCTCACGCGTGTGGCGGGCCTCTTCGCCCGTCGCGGCTTCAACATCGAGTCGCTCGCCGTCGGCAGCTCCGAGATCGACGGGCTCTCCCGCATCACGGTCGTCGTCGACGTCGAGGACACCCCGCTCGAGCAGGTGACCAAGCAGCTCAACAAGCTGATCAACGTCATCAAGATCGTCGAGCTCGACCCCTCCCAGTCGGTGCATCGTGAGCACCTGCTGGTGAAGGTGCGTGTCGACAACACCACGCGCTCGCAGGTGATCGAGGCGGTGAACCTGTTCCGCGCCCGCGTCGTCGACGTGTCGACCGACGCGCTGGTCATCGAGGTGACCGGCGACACGGGCAAGATCAACGCCTTCCTGAAGGTCGTCGAGCCCTACGGCATCAAGGAGATCGCCCAGTCGGGCCTCCTCGCCATCGGCCGCGGCGGCAAGAGCATCACCGAGCGCGTCTTCAAGAACTGACCTCAGCATCCGGATCCAACCAAGGAGAACAGAACAAGTGACCGAGATCTTCTACGACAACGACGCCGACCTGTCGCTCATCCAGGGCAAGAAGGTCGCCGTGGTCGGCTACGGCTCGCAGGGCCACGCCCACGCCCAGAACCTCCGCGACTCCGGTGTCGAGGTCCACATCGCGCTGAAGGACGGGTCGAAGTCGACCGCCAAGGCCGAGGAGGCCGGCTTCGTCGTGCAGAACGTGGCCGACGCCACCGCCTGGGCCGACGTCATCGTCATCCTCGCCCCCGACCAGCACCAGCGCGGCATCTACGCCGAGTCGATCGAGCCCAACCTCGCCGCCGGCAAGACCCTCCTCTTCGCGCACGGCTTCAACATCCGCTTCGGCTACATCAAGGCGCCCGAGGGCATCGATGTCGTCATGGTCGCTCCCAAGGGCCCGGGCCACACCGTGCGCCGCGAGTACGAGGCCGGCCGTGGCGTGCCCGTGATCGCCGCCGTGGAGGTCGACGCCTCCGGCCAGGCCTGGGACCTCGCCTGGTCGTACGCCAAGGCCATCGGCGGACTCCGCGCGGGCGGCATCAAGACCACCTTCACCGAGGAGACCGAGACCGACCTGTTCGGCGAGCAGGCCGTGCTCTGCGGTGGCATGAGCCACCTCGTGCAGGCCGGCTTCGAGACCCTCGTCGAGGCGGGCTACCAGCCGCAGATCGCCTACTTCGAGGTGCTGCACGAGCTCAAGCTCATCGTCGACCTCATGTGGGAGGGCGGCATCGCCAAGCAGCGCTGGTCGATCTCCGACACGGCCGAGTACGGCGACTACGTCTCGGGCCCCCGCGTCATCGACTCGGAGGTCAAGTCGCACATGAAGGACGTGCTCTCCGACATCCAGTCGGGCGCCTTCGCGCAGCGCTTCATCGACGACCAGGACAACGGCGCCACCGAGTTCCTCTCCCTCCGCGAGAAGGAGCAGCAGCACCCGATCGAGGCCACCGGCAAGGAGCTCCGCGCCCTCTTCGCGTGGAAGCAGCAGGACGCCGACTACACGGACGGCAGCGCTGCGCGCTAGCGTCTCGCGCTAGTCGCGTCGCACCTCTTCGAGCACCCCCAGAAAGAGCGTTTCCACGGATGTGGGAGCCGCATCTTCTGGGGGTGCTCGGCCGTGTGGCCGGCGTCGACGACGCCGCCTACGGGCGGGGGAGCTGAGCCGGGGACCTCGTGACGAGGCGGGGGCGCACCAGACGGTGACGCGGAGCGTCGGCGGGGCCGCCCGTGGTGCGGCCCGCGTGGGCGCCCGTCAGCAGCTCGAGGACGCCCGCGGCGACCTCGTCGAGGGGCTGCCGGACGCTCGAGAGGCCCACCGCGGCCGCGACCGGGGTGTCGTCGAAGCCGGTGACGGGGATCGCGCCGCCCGAGGCGATGAGCGCCCCCAGGGCGAGGGAGTCGCTGGCACACACCACCGCGTCGACGTCGCCCCGTGCGCGGAGGCGGCGGAGGGCGTCCGCGCCCTGGCTCACGCCGTCCTCGACGCCGAGGCAGAGGGCGTCGAGCGCCGCCTCGTCCAGCACTGCGCCGTCGGGTGCCGCGCCGAGCATCGCGTCACGCCAGCCGCGCATCCGCTCGTCGCCCGACCCGGAGCCACGGGGCCACCCGATGTAGCCGACACGCCGGAGCCCTGCGGAGAGGTACGCGGACGTGGCCTCGTCGAGGCCGGCGCGGCCGTCGACGTCGACCCACAGATGCGCGGGATCGTCCCTGTCGTCGACGCCCCACGGGCGCCCGAACGTCACGAACGAGACGCCCAGCTCGGCGAGGCGGGTCGTCCGCGGATCGCCCAGAGTCGTCGACGTGAGGACGAAGGCGTCGACGTCGCCCGTGTCGCGCAGCCGTTCGATCTGCGTCACCTCGTCGTGGTGGTCGCGGGCGGTGAAGAGCAGGATGCGCAGGCCCAGCACCGCTGCCTGCTCGGTGAGCGCGTGGAGGAAGCGGTCGAGCACGGACCCCGAGATCCCATCGGTCTGCGGATCGAGACGGATGCCGATGGTGGAGCTCTTCCGCATCCTGAGCCGGCGCGCGGACTCGTGCGGGTGGTAGCCGAGCGACGCGATCGCCGCCTCCACCCGGGTACGGGTCTCCGGCTTGACGATGTCGGGGGAGTTGAGCACGTTCGACACCGTCTGGCGCGACACCCCTGCCGTGGAGGCGACGTCGACGATGGTGGGAGGTCTCTGCACCGCACCCCCTCATCAACCCTTGCCCCCGTTCGGGGGATGTGTCTATGCTATCGCCAGATCATTTTGAACGATCCAAACCTGTTGCGCAAGACTTTGAACGTTCAAACAGCACCAGAGGCACGCAGCGACGCTGCCGTACAGAGGAGACACACCATGCAAAGACGCACATCCCGCTGGATCGTCGGGGCCGGCCTCGCCGCCGTCGGCGCCCTCACCCTCACCGCCTGCGGCTCGGGCTTCAGCGGCGACGCCGGCTCGTCACAGGACGCCGGCGCCCCGCTCTCGGTGCTCATCGGCTCGTCGGGCGACGCGGAGACCGCGGCCGTCACGTCCGCCGTCGCCGACTGGTCGAGCGAGTCGGGCACGGAGGCCACCGTCACGGCCGCCTCCGACCTGAACCAGCAGCTCAGCCAGGGCTTCGCCTCAGGCCAACCCGCCGACGTGTTCTACGTCTCGACGGATGCGCTCGCCGGCTTCGCGTCGAACGGCTCGCTGTACGCCTACGGCGACCAGCTCTCCAACAAGGACGACTTCTACCCGACCCTCGTCGACTCGTTCACGTACGACGGGAAGTTCTATTGCGCCCCCAAGGACTTCTCCACCCTGGGGCTCATCATCAACACCGACATGTGGGCGGCCGCGGGCCTCACCGACGCCGACATCCCCACCACCTGGGATCAGCTCACCGCCGTGGCGACGAAGCTCACCACACCCGAGCACGTCGGCCTCGCCTTCTCGCCGGAGTACGCCCGCGTCGGCGCGTTCATGGCGCAGGCCGGTGGCTCGCTGCTGAACGCCGACCAGACCGAGGCCACCGCCGACAGCCCCGAGAACCTCGAGGCGCTCGACTACGTGAAGGGCCTCCTCAACGCCGGTGTGGCGAAGTTCTCGTCCGACCTCGGCGCCGGATGGGGCGGCGAGGCGTTCGGCAAGGGCCAGGCCGCTATGACGATCGAGGGCAACTGGATCGCGGGTGGCCTGAAGAACGACTTCCCGGACGTCAAGTACACCGTCGCCGAGCTCCCGGCCGGCCCCGGCGGGCAGGGCACGCTGCAGTTCACGAACTGCTGGGGAATCGCCGCCGACAGCAAGAACCAGGAGGCCGCATTGGCTCTGGTCGAGAAGCTCACGTCCACGGAGGACCAGCTCGCCTTCGCCCAGGCGTTCGGCGTCATGCCCTCTGTCCAGTCCGCGGCGGACCAGTGGCGCACCGAGAACCCCGACTCCACCCCCTTCCTCGACTCGGTCTCCTTCGCGCAGGGTGTCCCCACCCTCGCCGGCTCCGCCGACGTCATCAAGGACTTCAACTCCCAGCTCGAGTCCCTCGCCACCGCGGACCCCGCCACCCTCCTCACGTCGACCCAGTCCAACCTCAAGCCCCTGCTGAAGTAGCCCGCGCCCCGCCCCCCGCCCCCCGCGCCCCCGCCCCCCCCGCGCGCATCCGCACCGCAGCCCGTGCGGAATGTGAAGGGTGGGGGTCGGGGACTTCCCTCCGGCTCGCAGGCATCGGGTCTGGCGGGGCGCCGAAGGCGCCGGGACTGCGAGCCGGAGGGAAGTCCCGAACCCCCCCCGCCCCCACCCGCCCCCCGAACCCCACCCGCCCCCCCGGAGATACAACGAGCCCCGGAGATACAACGAGCCCCGGAGACACAACGAGCCCCGGAGACACAAGGAAAGGAGGACCCCGTGAGCACTCGCACAGCACACGCCCCGAAGGGGATCCGCCGGAGTGAGGGCGTGGCAGGCTGGCTCTTCACCGCCCCCATGCTCATCGTGCTCGGCCTCTTCCTCGTGGTCCCGGTGCTGATGGCCCTCTGGGTCAGCTTCTCCGACTGGTCGGGCCGCGGCAGTCCGTTCTCGTCGTCCGTGAACTTCGTCGGCGTCGACAACTACTCCGATCTCCTCGCCGGCGGCGGGCTGGCGGAGCGCGACTTCGGCATCTCGTTGCGCAACAACGCGTGGTACGTGCTGCTCGTCGTGCCGCTGCAGACGGCGATCGCCTTGTTGCTCGCCGTGCTGGTCAACCGGCAGATCCTCAAGGGGCGCGGATTCTTCCGGACGGCGTTCTACTTCCCGTCGGTGACGAGCTCGGTGGCGATCACGGTGCTGTGGCTGTTCCTGTTCAGCGCGTCGGGTGCGGTGAACGCGGTGTTGAGCTGGTTCGGCGTGAACGGTCCGAACTGGTTCCAGGATCCGTCCGGGGTCGTGCACAACCTCCTGGCCGCGGTCGGGGTGACGCAGGGTCCGGGCTGGCTGACCGAGCCCACGGTGCTGAACGTGTCGCTGTGGGACTGGCTCGCGGGCCCGTCGGTCGCGATGAGCGCGTTCGTGCTGATGGCGGTGTTCACCACCTCGGGCACCTTCATGCTGCTGTTCATCGCGGCGCTGCAGAACCTGTCGCACGACGTGCAGGAGGCGGCGATGATCGACGGAGCGAACGGATGGCAGCGCTTCTGGCGGGTCACCTTCCCGCAGCTGCGTCCGACGCTCTTCACGGTCTTGACGCTGGGGCTCATCGGCACCTGGCAGGTCTTCGACCAGATCTACACCGGCACCCAGGGTGGGCCCGGGAAGACGACGGTCACGCCGGCGTACCTCTCGTACACGTCGGCGTTCGAGAGCCAGCAGTGGGGTCGCGGCGCGGCGATCGCGTTCGTGCTCTTCGTCATCATCGTCGTGCTCACGATCCTGCAGAGAGTGGTCCTGCGTGAGCGGGGCGTCTCGAAGCGCCGGATGCGCGCCTACAGCGTGGCGAGATCCCAGACCGCGAACAAGGAGGGCCGGCCGTGACCGCCATCAACAGCCGTGGTCGCGTCCGATCGGGCACACGCCGCATCCGCTCGGGCACCCTGGCGGGGACGTCGATCCTGTACGCGATCCTCGTCGTCATCGCGATCGTCTACATCTTCCCGTTCCTCATCAACGTCGCGACGTCGTTCAAGACGGATGCCGAGGCGGCGAGCGACCCGCTGTCGCTGATCCCGCAGATCTGGACGACCGCGGCCTACGAGCGGCTGTTCCTCAACAGCGACTTCCCGACCTGGTTCGCGAACTCCGCCGTCGTGACGGTCTTCGTCACGACCGGGCGCGTCTTCCTCGACTCGCTCGCCGGGTACGCGCTCGCTCGGCTGCACTTCCGCGGTCGTGGGATCGTGTTCGCCGGGCTGGTGGCGGTGATGGCCGTGCCGCTGGTGGTGCTGCTCATCCCGAAGTTCCTCGTGATCAACCAGCTCGGCATGTACGACTCGTACGCGGGCATGATCATCCCACTGCTCGTGGATGCGGCGGGCGTCTTCATCATGAAGAACTTCTTCGAGTCGATCCCGGCCTCGGTGGAGGAGCAGGCGCGGATCGACGGGGCGGGGACGTTCCGCATCTTCTGGTCGGTCGTGCTGCCGATGGCGCGTCCGGCGCTCATCACGATCATCATCCTGTCGTTCCAGGGATCGTGGAACGAGCTGTCGCACTTCATCATCTCGACGCAGTCGCCCGACCTCACGACGCTGACCAAGGGCGTCGCGTCGCTCGCCTCGGGTCAGCTCAGTCAGGGTACGCAGTATCCGCTCAAGCTCGCCGCGGCGCTGATCATGACCGTGCCCGTCGCGGTGATGTTCTTCCTCTTCCAGCGGCGGATCATGAACGCCAGCGAGGGAGCCGTGAAGGAGTGACGGCGGTCCCGCCTCCGATCCACGACCAGCACGACGCCCGACACGACCCCCTCGAGGAGCCGACCATGACCACCGACCGACAGCCCCTGCTCCACGACTCCGTCGTCGCCCTCTCGGCTCCGACGCAGGTGTGGTCCGCTGCCGACGGCCGGATGCACGCCCCCATCCACGGCGTCTACCACTCCGAGACCCGCGTGCTGCGGGGCCTCGAGCTGACGGTCGACGGTGAGCCGCTCGAGCCGATCGCTCACGGGGCGCGCAGCGCCACGCAGGTGAGCTTCTCCGGGCTCGCCCGCGGCGTCGACGACGGGAGTGCCGATCCGCGGGTGCGGGTCGACATCGTCCGGACGGCGGAGCCGGGCGTCGTCTCGGACGCCCTGGTGCTCTCAACGGCGCTGGCCGAGCCGCTCACCGTCACGCTCCGGATCGTGCTCACGCCCGACTTCCAGGAGCTGCCGGTCGTGAAGTCGGGGCGTGGGGGCGGGGGAGACGCCTTCTTCGTCGAGGAGTCGGGACTCTCGGATGCGGATACGGGTGGGGACGGTGTGCGCCTCGTCGGCGGCACGGTCACGGCCGAGCTCAGCGCGCTCCCGGCGGTCGGACCGGTGTCGGCGCCCGCGATGGACATGGACGACGCGACGGGCGACATCCATCTCGCCTGGACGCTCGCGCTTCCGCCCCGAGGGTCGGCCGAGCTCGGCTGGCGGATCGAGATGCGCGACACCGCCGCCGTCGTGGGCCCCGCGCGGGGCCGCGCCGAGTGGCGCGACGCGACGGTGGAGGCGGGCGATTCGCGACTCACCCGGTGGACGGAACGCGCGCTCGACGACCTCGACGCCCTCCGCATGACGACGACCGCCCGGCCCGACGACACGTTCCTCGCGGCTGGAGCACCCTGGTTCTTCACTCTCTTCGGCCGCGACTCGCTCTGGGCCTCCCGCCTCCTGCTCCCGTTCGGCACCGAGCTGGCGGCCTCCACGCTGCGGGTGCTCGCATCGATGCAGGGCACCACGACCGATCCGGAGACCGCCGAGCAGCCGGGCAAGATCATGCACGAGCTGAGGCCGTCCACCCTCGAGATCCCGGGGGAGGGCATCTCGCTGCCCCCGCTCTACTTCGGAACGATCGACGCCACCCCGCTGTGGATCGTGCTCCTCCACGACGCGTGGCGGTGGGGCATGCCCGACGAGGAGGTCCGCGCCCTCCTCCCGAACCTCCTCGCCGCCCTGGAGTGGATGCGCGACCACGGCGACAGCGACGGTGACGGCTTCCTCGAGTACGTCGACCTCACCGGCCATGGCCTCGCGAACCAGGGCTGGAAGGACTCCGGCGACTCCGTGCAGTGGCGGGACGGGACGCTCGCCACCGGGCCGATCGCCCTCTGCGAGGTGCAGGGGTACGCCTACGAGGCCGCCGTCGGCGCGGCCGCGCTGCTCGACCATCTGGGAGAGGCCGGCGGCGACGCCTGGCGCGCGTGGGCGAGCGGGCTCGCCGAGCGGTTCCGCGCATCCTTCTGGGTGGAGAGCCCGGTCGGGCGGTATCCCGCGATCGCGCTCGACGCCGACAAGCGGCCCGTCGACACGCTCACGAGCAACATCGGCCATCTGCTCGGCACGGGGCTGCTCTCGCCCGGCGAGGAGGAGGAGATCGCGCGGCTGCTCGTCTCGCCACTCCTGTCGTCGGGCTTCGGCCTGCGCACGATGTCGACCGACGCGGGCGGCTACTGGGCGCTCAGCTACCACGGCGGATCGGTGTGGACCCACGACACCGCGATCGCGATCGCCGGCCTGACGCGGGCCGGCTTCCCCACCGAGGCGGCGACCCTGGGCCGCGGCCTGCTCGCCGCCTCGGAGGCCTTCGGGTACCGGATGCCGGAGCTGCACTCCGGCGACTCCGCCCTCCTCACCCCGGTGCCCGCGCCGTACCCGGCCGCGTGCCGCCCCCAGGCGTGGAGCGCGGCTGCGGTCGTCGCGGTCGCGGCTGCGTCGGTCGGCCTCCGGATGCCGGAAGCGCCCGGGCTGGCCCCCACCGCATCCGGTCTCGTGGACCCGTCGCTCGGCGGCGTGGTCCTCTCGGGCGTCCGCTCGGCGGGTGGCCTTTACCGCGTGGCCGCCGCCCCCGCGGCGTCTCCCACGGTCTCTCTCCTCTGAGCCCTCTCGCCCAGTCTTTCGCCACACCCCTGGCGTTTCGCCACACGCATGCGCATGGCGAAACGCCAGGAGCATGGCGGAACGTGACCATGGCCGGGCGGGGCCGGGGCCGCGGGCGGGGATAGGGTGAGGGGGTGAGCAGCAGGGATGACGATGCCTTCTCCTGGGCGGGAGACGACGACCCCACGCTGCGCCCCGCGTCCGAGCGCGATGAGGCCGATGACGCGACCGTCGTCGAAGAGCTCGAGACCCGCGACGCGGTCGCGGCGGCCGCCGCATCCGGCGACTCCGTCGCGACGCCGCCCGCGCAGGCCCCGCGTTCCGGCGCGCGACCCACGCCCGCCGCGCGACCGGGGCGCTCCGTGCTCGAGGAGGCGGAAGAGGCTGAGGAGCTCGCGGCCGCCCGCGACCTCGCCGACGCCGAGCGCGAGACCGCCCCGCTGAGCTCGATCGCGCTCATCGTCATGGGCATCCTCGGCGGCGTCTACGCGCTCTACACGATCGGCTGGCTGGTCAGCTTCAGCCGCTTCCCCGTCGGCGACGGCTTCACGTTCACCATTCTCAGCATCCGGATGCTGCAGGTGCTCGCCGTGGCGGCCGCGCCCCTCTGGTTCGGCGGCGTCCTGCTCATCCTGCAGAAGCGGCCGATCCGCTACCGCTTCCTCTGGCTCGTGATCGGCGTGCTCGTGCTCGTGCCCTGGCCCTTCCTGATGGGGGTGTGACATGACGGTCGCCAGCGAGCGGAAGCCGCTCATCCATCCGCCGCGACCCGTGTCGTGGGTGGTCGGCGGCGTCTTCACGATCGTCTACGTCTTCTTCCTCTGGGGCGGCATCTCCAACCTGGTCGGCGTCGTGGCGAACTTCGCGATGTACAACATCGCCGTCACGGGCGAGATCTGGGCGCTGCTCCTCGGCTACGCGGCGACACCGGTCGTGGTGTTCTTCGCCGCGCTCCTCCTCGGCCTGCGGCTCAGCATCGTGCACCGGGTGGTCGTCTACCTGATCGGCCTCGGCGTCGTCGGCGTCGTCTCCCTGGGCCTCCTCGCCATCGCCTGACCGGCCACCGGCAGGTCGCCGGAGCGGGGCGGCCGACACACAGGTCAGACCGCCCCGCTCGGGTTCACGACGCAGGAACGACGTTCACGGTGTACTCGGCTCCACCGATCGCTCCGTTGTTGTCGCCCGAGAACCCGATGGTCACCGATCCGATCTGAGTGGGATCGGCGGTGAACGTGAAGGATCCGATGTCGGGATCGATCTCGGACACAGTGCCGACCGAGGGTGTCGAGGTGAGGACGTAGACCACGTTCTTCAGCTGGTGGTATCCCGAGGGCCCATCGACCCGGCAGTCCACGTCGACGACGACGGACTCGCCCGCCGCGACCTCCACAGAGCCGTTGAAGCAGCTCGGCGTGACATCGCGGATCCGGAACTCGATGGTCACCGGGCGGGAGAGGATCCCGAAACGGTCCCTCGCCTGAACGGTCACCCGGTCGACCGCGCTCCCCTCGACGGCGTCGATGGGGTGGTACCGCAGGGTTCCCGAGGCGTCGAAGGCGGCGTGGCCGTAGGCGCCGTCGGAGATCACCTCACCGGAGAGGACATCGTGCGTGTACTCGGACCACCGGTCGATGTCCTGGTCGCGGAAGAGCCGATCCATCGGCACCTGGACGTCGGTGCCTCGAATCGCCTCCACCACCGGCCCGTCCTGCGCCTCGGGCGCGGAGTGGTTGCGGATCACGACGGTGAACGGCCACGACTCGAAGCCGTCGAGCCTGCTGACGGCGGCGAGTGTGAGCACGGTATAGGTGCCGTCGGCCGAGCTCGTGGGCGTGTAGCGCAGCTCGCCGGTGGTGGGATCGATCGTGGCCACGGCGGACGCCGGATCGGCGGTCGACGAGATCACTCTCAAGCGGTCCGGCGTCGTCGCGGGCGACGCGTCGCAGTACAGGTCGTCGACGCTGATCACCGTCTCCACCCCGGGACCGCCGTCGAAGGCCCCGCCCGCACAGAGCGGGATCGCCCTGGTGGACGCCGCGGACATCGTCGGTGGCAGCAGGAGCCGCCACGGCGGCGCAGGGTCGTCCCTGTCTCGTCCCGAGACCATGACGCCGCCCCGCAGTCCGCAGTTCACGGAGAAATCGGAGACGAACGTGCACGACGTGAAGTCGCCCGCCGTCGTCGCGAAGATGGCGGTCAGGATCCGCGATCGGCTCTCGAGCACCTGATCGAAGTAGTAGGTGACGCTCGTCGCGGTCGTCGTGCCGTCGGCGCTGGTGAAGTACTCCGTGCGAGCGATGGCGACCTCGCTGAGCTCTCTGAAGTCATTGATGCCGTTCTTCCTCACCGTCAGAACCTGACGACGCGGGATGTTCGACATCGGCGCAGGGTTCACCATGGTCGTAGGCGCGGGTCCCGCGCTGCCCGACCCGCCGCTGCTGCTTGCGCCCCCACTGCTTCCGCTGCCGCCGCCGCTCCCGCCTCGGGAGGCGTCGGACTCACGGCTCGTCAGGTTCGGGACGACCGGGACGCTGCCGCGATCGACGTCGCGAGCCGGCCGGGGGGCGGTCTCATAGATCACGCTGGTGCTGGATCCGCCGCCGACCTGACACTCAGGTCGGGCGGAGTCGCACTCGACGGCGGACGCAGCCGAAGGTGACAGCGTCACCGCCAGCATGCAGGCAGCCAAGGCCGCCAGGTATCGGGTCTTCACAGGGGTCACTCCATCTCGACCCGCCGATCACACGAGAATACCTCATGGAACGGCTCAGGGCAGCAGTGCGACCACGAGGATCAGCGCGGCGAGCACGACCTGGCCGATGAGGCGCGGCACGAGCGGGATCGCGAGCGCGCCGAAGCGGTCGCGGTGGCGCGCGGCGTAGGCGTTGGCCGGGAACACCGCCGCGAGGAACACCACGAGCGCGATGCCCGCCGCCACCCGCGTCGGCGGCCAGACCAGCCCCAGGCCGCCCGCGATCTCGCACGCCCCCGTGAACCAGACGAGCACCCGCGGCGAGAGTGCGGGTGACGACGACCGCAGACGGGGCGGGATCATCGCCGCCATGGTCCGCACCGAGGAGGGTACGAAGTGGTTCACACCCATCACGACGAAGATGAGGGCGATGAGACCCCTCAGGATCCAGAGGATGACGTCCCAGGTCGCAGCGTCCATCCGCCCATTCTCGCCTGCACTAGGGTGGGGGAGGGTCGGCGCACGTACGCCCGGAACGGCAGCACGCGGCGCGGCCCGTCTCCCCGTGCCGCAGAACCGAAGGAACCGCGCGTGTCGAAGCCGGTCGTGCTGATCGCAGAAGAACTCTCACCCGCCACCGTCGACGCCCTCGGGCCCGACTTCGACGTGCGCTCCGTCGACGGCACCGACCGTCCGGCGCTGCTGGAGGCGCTCGCGGAGTCCGACGCGATCCTCGTCCGCTCGGCCACCAAGGTCGACGCCGAGGCGATCGCCGCGGCGAAGCGCCTCAAGGTGATCGCGCGCGCGGGCGTCGGGCTCGACAACGTCGACATCAAGGCCGCCACCGCGGCCGGCGTCATGGTCGTCAACGCGCCCACCTCCAACATCATCTCGGCCGCCGAGCTCACGGTCGGACACATCCTGAGCCTCGCCCGTCACATCCCGGCCGCGCACAACGCGCTCGCGCAGGGTCAGTGGAAGCGCAGCGCCTACACGGGTGTCGAGCTCTACGAGAAGACGGTGGGCATCATCGGCCTCGGCCGCATCGGCGCGCTCATCACCGCGCGCCTGCAGGCGTTCGGCGTGAATGTCATCGCCTACGACCCCTACGTCACCAGCGCTCGCGCGCAGCAGCTCGGCGTCACCCTGGTGACGCTCGACGAGCTCCTCGCGCAGAGTGACTTCATCACCATCCACATGCCGAAGACGCCCGAGACCACGGGGATGATCAGCACCGAGCAGCTGGCGCTGATGAAGCCGACCGCGTTCATCGTGAACGTCGCTCGCGGTGGGCTGATCGACGAGGATGCGCTGCACGCGGCGCTCACGTCCGGCACCATCGCGGGCGCCGGCCTCGACGTCTTCGTCTCGGAGCCGCCGAAGGACAGCCCGCTCCTCGCGCTCCCCAACGTGGTCGTCACGCCGCACCTCGGCGCCTCGACCGATGAGGCGCAGGAGAAGGCAGGCGTCTCCGTCGCGAAGAGCGTCCGCCTCGCCCTCTCGGGCGAGCTGGTGCCGGATGCCGTCAACGTCGCCGGCGGTGTGATCGCCGAGGACGTCCGTCCCGGCATCCCCCTCGTCGAGAAGCTCGGCCAGGTGTTCTCCGGCCTCGCGACCAGTCCGCTCACCAGCGTCGACGTGATCGTGCGCGGCGAGATCGCGGCCTCCGACGTGAGCGTGCTCAAGCTCGCCGCCCTCAAGGGCGTCTTCACGAACGTGGTCAGCGAGACGGTCTCGTACGTCAATGCCCCGCTCCTGGCGGAGCAGCGCGGCGTCACCGTGCGCCTCATCGCCGAGACCGAGTCGGAGGAGTACCGCAACGTCATCCAGCTCGTGGGTGCGCTCGCCGACGGCTCGCAGATCTCCGTGTCGGGCACGCTGACCGGCCAGAAGCAGATCCAGAAGATCGTCGAGATCAACGGCTACGACGTGGAGGTGCCGATCGCCGCGCACCTCATCGTGATGCTGTACACCGACCGTCCGGGGATCGTCGCGGTCTACGGCAAGCGCTTCGGCGACGCCTCGATCAACATCGCGGGCATGCAGATCGCCCGCACCGAGGCCGGCGGCAGGGCGCTCAGCGTGCTCACCGTCGACAGCCCGGTGCCCTCCGAGATCCTCGACGAGGTGCGCGAGGCGATCGACGCCGACAGTCTGCACGAGATCGACATCGTCGAGTCCTGACCCGAGCCCGCCTCCGCCCGGCTTTGTCCGCTTCTCCGTCGCGAATCGCTCGCGAAGCGACGGAGAAGCGGACAAAGCCCGAGCGATAGGATCGGGAGCATGGCACGCACCGTTCGGCTCGCACTCATCCCCGGCGACGGGATCGGACCCGAGGTGGTCGCCGAGGCGGTGAAGGTGCTCGACGCCGTCGCCCCCGACGACGTCGTCTTCGAGAAGACCACGTACGAGCTCGGCGCCGCGCGCTACCTCGCCACGGGCGACGTGCTGACAGAGGCGGATCTCGCCGCCATCAAGGAGCACGACGCCATCATCCTCGGCGCCGTCGGCGGCGTCCCGGGCGACCCGCGCCTCAAGGACGCGAACATCGAGCGCGGTCTGCTGCTGAAGCTCCGCTTCGAGCTCGACCACTACGTCAACCTCCGCCCGACGGTGATCTACGACGGAGTGCCGAGCCCCCTGGCCGAGCACGGACCGGTCGACTTCGTCGTCGTCCGCGAGGGCACCGAGGGACCGTACGTCGGCAACGGCGGCTCGCTCCGCAAGGGCACACCCCACGAGGTCGCCACCGAGGTCTCGCTCAACACCGCCTTCGGCGTCGAGCGTGTGGTGCGCTACGCCTTCGACGCCGCGCAGAAGCGGCGGAAGAGGCTCACCCTCGTGCACAAGACCAACGTGCTGGTCTTCGCGGGGTCGCTGTGGCAGTCCACCGCGAACAGAGTGGCCTCCGACTACCCGGATGTGGCCGTCGACTACCTCCACGTCGACGCGGCGACGATCTTCCTCGTCACCGATCCTGCTAGGTTCGATGTCATCGTCACGGACAACCTCTTCGGCGACATCCTCACCGACCTCGCGGGCGCTATCAGCGGCGGGATCGGACTGGCGGCCTCGGGCAACATCAACCCCGACGGCACGTTCCCCTCGATGTTCGAGCCGGTCCACGGATCCGCCCCCGACATCGCCGGCCAGCAGAAGGCCGATCCGACCGCGACGATCCTCTCGGTCGCCCTCCTCCTCGACCACCTCGGTCTGGCGGAGGCCGCGACCCGCGTCCGCGACGCGGTCGTCGCCGACATCGAGTCGCGCGACGGCAGCGCACGCACGACGACGGAGATCGGCGACGCGATCGCCTCGGCCCTGACGTCGGCCTCCGCACTCGACTGACCCACCGACGCAGCCCCGGCTGCAGGAGAAGATGATGACCCTCGCAGACACCACCACGTTCCCCCTCAGGTTCGAGCTCACCCCCTCGACCGATGCTCGGGAGGAGGCGGAGCGCGAGGTCATCCTGGCCGACCCCGGGTTCGGCCAGCACTTCACCGATCACATGATCTCGATCGACTGGACGATCCAGGACGGCTGGCACAACGCCTCCGTCGTCCCCTACGGACCGCTGCAGCTCGACCCCAGCGCCGCCGTGCTGCACTACGCGCAGGAGATCTTCGAGGGACTCAAGGCGTACCGGCACGAGGACGGCTCGATCTGGACGTTCCGCCCCGAGGAGAACGCGAAGCGCCTGCAGCGCTCCGCGCACCGCCTCGCGCTGCCCGAGCTGAGCGTCGACGACTTCATCGAGTCGCTCAAGCAGCTCATCGCCATCGACGGCGCCTGGGTGCCGAGCGCGCCCGAGACGAGCCTCTACATCCGCCCGTTCATGATCGCGAACGAGTCGTTCCTCGGCGTCCGCCCGTCGCAGAAGGTGGGCTACTACGTGATCGCCAGCCCCGCCGGGGCGTACTTCTCGGGTGGTGTCGCGCCGATCTCCATCTGGCTGTCGACCGAGTACTCGCGCGCCGGCCGCGGAGGCACGGGCGCCGCCAAGTGCGGCGGCAACTACGCCGCGTCGCTGCTGCCGCAGCAGGAGGCCTACGAGCACGGCTGCGCGCAGGTGCTCTTCCTCGACGGCGAGACCGGTTCGCACATCGACGAGCTCGGTGGCATGAACATCTTCTTCGTGCGCAGCGACAACACGATCATGACCCCGCGGCTGTCAGGGACGATCCTCGAGGGGATCACCCGCGACAGCATCCTGCAGATCGCCCGAGACCGCGGCATGGAGGTCGAGGAGCGCGACATCACGATCGACGAGTGGCGCGAGGGGCTCGAGTCGGGGCTCATCACCGAGGTGTTCGTGTGCGGCACCGCCGCGGTGATCGCGCCGGTCGCCGCGCTGAAGTCGGGCGAGTTCACGATCGGCGACGAGAACGCCCAGGCGGGCGAGCTCACGATGTCGATCCGCAAGGAGCTCACCGACATCCAGTACGGTCGCATCCCCGACCGTCACGGCTGGCTCACCCGTCTCGACGAGCCCGGAGCGGGCGCAGACGCCGGGTCGGGGGCGGGCGCATGAAGGTCGCGCGGTTCAGCCACGACGGCGCCATCGACTTCGGCATCCTCGACGAGGACGAGCAGGAGCTCGTCGTCCTGAAGTCCGACCCGCTCTTCGCCGGCCTCGATACCACGGGCGAGCGCGTTCCCCTCGCCGCCGCGAAGCTGCTCGCGCCCGTGATCCCGCGCTCGAAGGTGGTGGCGGTGGGCCGCAACTACCGCGCCCACGCGGCCGAGTTCGGCAACGACGTGCCGGCCGAGCCGATGCTGTTCTTCAAGCCGAACACCTCGGTGATCGGGCCGGGCGACACGATCGTGCGCCCGAGGGGATCCGAGCAGGTCGACTTCGAGGGTGAGCTCGCCGTCGTGGTCGGCGCCGTCGCCCGCCACGTCCGCGCCTCCGACGCCCACGCGGTGATCTTCGGCTACACGGTCGGCAACGACGTGTCGGCCCGCGACTGGCAGCGGTCCGACGGGCAGTGGGCCCGCGCGAAGGGCTTCGACACCTCCTGCCCGCTCGGCCCGTTCATCGAGACCGACCTCGACGTCTCGACCTCCCGCGTGCGCTCGAGCGTCAACGGCGAGCTCAAGCAGGATGCGCCGTTCACCGACATGGTGCACGACGTCGCGAAGGTCATCGAGTACGCCTCGGCGGTGTTCACCCTCCTGCCCGGCGACGTGATCCTCACCGGCACGCCCGCGGGCGTGGGTCCGATCGTCGCGGGTGACCGCGTCGACATCGAGATCGACGGCATCGGCATCCTGTCGAACCCGGTCGCCTGACGCGAAGCGGCGGCTACTCGGTCAGTTCGGGGGAGTTGACGCCCGCAGCCTTCTCGAACGCCTCGATCGCGGCGGCGATGGTGGCGTACTCGGCATCATCGAGCTCCTCGAAGACCTCGAGCACGCGCTGGGCGCGCGCGGAGCGCGCGTTCTGCACCTCGGCGGCGCCGAGCTCGGTGGTCTCGACGAAGAAGGAGCGTCCGTCGTCGGGGTCGGCGGTGCGCGAGACGTAGCCGCGGGACTCGAGGTCGGCGAGGATGCGCGTCACCGTGGGGGCGGCGACCTTCTCGGCGCGGGCGAGGTCGCCGGGGCGGATGGGGGCGAAGCGCGCGATCGTGGCGAGCGCGGACAGCTGCCCCGGGGTGATGTCGGCCCCCGAGGAGCGGATGCGGCGGTTGAGGCGACCCGCGGCCAGGGCGAGTCGCGCGGCGACCTCGGCGCGGTCGGGATGGTCGGTCATCAGGCTTTTCTCTCGGCGAGGGGGACAGGCACGGCAGCGGCCTTGGTCGAGTCTTCCATATGGTCGCGTCTGAGGGCGCAGGCCTCACGGGGGCTGGCGCTCGTCCGTGAGATGTGTACACTGTTCACATGCTTCTCTCTCGCTGACCTCGGTGCCGGATGCGTGTGTCGCGGAATTCCGTCCCCGTCCGGCAGGTTGTCCTCCCTGTTCCCCTTCCTCTCCTCTTCTCACGCCTCCAGCGACGGGACACTCCTCAGTGACTGAAAGCACCCTGCCCGACAGCCGACTCGCCGGCGCCGAGCTCGACGCCCCCGACGACGAGCGCCACGCCGGCCGCAACCGGCTCGTCATCAACATCCTCATCGTCTCGGCGTTCGTCGTCATCCTGAACGAGACGATCATGGGTGTCGCCCTGCCGCACCTCATGGCCGACTTCCAGATCACGGCCAACGCGGCGCAGTGGCTCACGACGGCGTTCATGCTCACCATGGCCGTCGTCATCCCGATCACCGGCTTCCTCATCCAGCGGTTCCACACCCGTCAGGTCTTCATCGCCGCGATGGCGCTGTTCAGCCTCGGCACGCTCGTCGCCGCGGTGGCTCCGGGCTTCGAGGTGCTGCTCGTCGCGCGCGTGGTGCAGGCGCTCGGCACCGCGATCATGATGCCGCTGCTCATGACCACCGTGATGACGCTCGTCCCCGCGCAGACCCGCGGCCGCACGATGGGCAACATCTCGATCGTCATCTCCGTGGCGCCGGCGATCGGGCCGACGATCTCGGGGCTCATCCTGTCGGCGCTGTCGTGGCGCTTCATGTTCATCCTCGTGCTCCCGATCGCGGTCGCGGCGCTCGTGATCGGCGCCATGCGCATCCAGAACGTCACCGTGCCCAAGCGGGTGCCGATCGACGTGCTGTCGGTCGTGCTCTCGGCCTTCGCCTTCGGCGGCCTCGTGTTCGGGCTGTCGAGCCTCGGCGAGTCGGCCGCCGGCGGCATGCCCGGGTGGGTGCCGCTCGTGGTGGGCGGGGTCGCGCTGGCCGCGTTCGTCGTGCGCCAGCTCGTGCTGCAGCGCTCCGATCGGGCCCTGCTCGACCTGCGCACCTTCACCCACCGCACCTTCACCGTCTCGGTGCTGATGTTCGCGATCAGCATGATGGCTTTGTTCGGCACGATCATCCTCCTGCCGCTCTACATGCAGGGCGTGCTGGGTCTCGACACCCTCGCGAGCGGCCTGCTCCTGCTGCCCGGCGGCCTGCTCATGGGTCTGCTGAGCCCGGTGGTGGGAAGGCTCTATGACCGGTTCGGTCCGCGGCCGCTCCTCATCCCCGGGTCGATCGTGCTGAGCGCGGTGCTGTGGTCGCTCACGCAGGTGTCGGTCTCGACGCCGTGGTGGGCGCTGCTGCTGGCCCACATCGGGCTGAGCGCGGCGCTGGCCTTCATGTTCACGCCGCTGTTCACGGCGAGCCTCGGCTCGCTGCGTCCGTCGCTGTACTCGCACGGCAGCGCCGTGGTGGGCACGGTGCAGCAGGTGGCCGGAGCGGCCGGGACGGCGCTGTTCATCTCGGTGATGTCGGTCGTCGCGGCCACGCAGGGCGCCGCCGGCGCCGACGCCGTGTCCGCTCAAGCCGACGGCATCGCCACGGCGTTCACGTACGGCGCGGTCATCTCGCTGTTCGGGATCGTGGCGGCCTTCTTCGTCCGGCGTCCGGCCGACAGCGGCGCCCCCGCCATGGGGCACTGACCGTCGATCGTCGCGGCACGCCTGCGCCGCCGCTCCTCTTCCCGCGCTCTGCGCGCGCCAGGTCCTAGGCTGACCTGGCGCGCGCAGACGAGCGTGCGCCGGAGGAGAAGCGATGACCGACGAGCGAGAGCAGCGTCCAGCCCAGGGTCAGGAGCCTGCAGCGACGAAGGCCCCTGAGGACGCCTCGGGCTTCGCCGCCGAGCAGGCCGGCTACCACAAGGGACTGAAGCCGCGTCAGCTGCAGATGATCGCGATCGGCGGGGCCATCGGCACCGGGCTCTTCCTCGGCGCCGGCGGCCGTCTGGCCGCGGCGGGACCTGTGCTCGTGGTCGTCTACGCCGTGTGCGGCTTCTTCGCGTTCCTCATCCTCCGCGCGCTGGGGGAGCTGGTGCTGCATCGCCCGTCGTCGGGATCGTTCGTCTCGTACGCCCGTGAGTTCCTGGGCGAGAAGGCGGCGTTCGTCTCGGGGTGGATGTACTTCCTCAACTGGGCGATGACCGCCATCGTCGACTGCACCGCCGCGGCGCTCTACGTGCAGTTCTGGTCGGTGTTCACCGATGTGCCCCAGTGGCTTCTCGCGCTCATCGCTCTGGCCCTCGTGCTCACGGTCAACCTCGTCTCGGTGAAGGTGTTCGGCGAGCTCGAGTTCTGGTTCGCCCTCATCAAGGTCGTGGCGCTCGTCACCTTCCTGATCGTCGGGGCGGTCTTCCTCGGATTCGGCTGGCCGACGGATGCCGGGCCCACGGGTCTGACGATGCTCGCCCAGAACGGCGGATTCATCCCGAACGGGATCATCCCAGCCGTGGTCATGGTGCAGGGTGTGATCTTCGCCTACGCCGCGATCGAGCTCGTCGGCACGGCGGCGGGGGAGACCCCGAACCCCGAGAAGGTGATGCCGAGGGCCATCAACTCCGTCATCATCCGGGTCGCGGTGTTCTACGTGGGCTCGGTGCTCCTCCTCGCGCTGCTGCTCCCCTCCACCGTCTACTCGGCAGACCAGAGCCCGTTCGTGACGTTCTTCTCGCACATCGGCTCGCCCGAGGCGGCGGCGATCGCGGGCTCGGTGATGAACTTCGTCGTGCTCACCGCCGCTCTGTCGAGCCTCAACGCCGGCCTGTACTCGACGGGACGCATCCTGCACTCGATGTCGCTCAACGGCGCGGCTCCCCGCTTCACGTCGCGGATGAACAAGGCGGGCGTGCCGTACGGCGGCATCCTCCTCACGGTCGCCATCGCCCTGGTCGGGGTCGGTCTCAACGCCGTCCTGCCCGAGCAGGCCTTCGAGATCGTGCTCAACGTCTCGGCCCTCGGCATCGTCTCGAGCTGGGCCACGATCGTGCTCTGCCAGATCCAGCTGCAGCGCTGGGCGAAGCAGGGCAAGCTGACGCGCCCGTCGTTCCGGCTCTTCGGGGCGCCGTTCACGTCGTACCTGACGCTGGTGTTCCTGCTCGCCGTGCTGGTGCTTATGGCGTTCGACTACCCGGTCGGGACGTTCACCATCTCGTCGCTGGTCGTCGTGATCCCGCTGCTCATCGTGGGCTGGTTCGTCTACCGGGGGAGGATCCTCGAGGCGGCGCGGCGCCGCGAGGGCTACACGGGAGCGTACCCGGTGATCGCGAACCCGCCGCACGACCCGAAGAGGTAGGGCGGGAGGCGCGGCGCCCGCTCAGTCGATCGCAGCGTCGCGGGTGAGCACCATGAGGTCCATCCGCCCCCTCCTGCACGACCTCGTCGCGCTGATTGCGCAGGGTCACCACACGTTCGAGGATGCCCGTGGTACCGCTCGAGGTGAGTCGCATCCCCTGGATGCGGACCGTGCAGGTGAGGGTGTCGCCGATGAACACCGGGGCGGTGAAGCGCCACCCGTCGATGCCGAGGAGCGCGACCGCGCTGCCCTCGAAGACGCCCGTGCGCGAGATGAGCCCGAGGCACAGCGACGCGCCGAGCATGCCGTGGACGACGCGTCGGCCGTAGCGGGTGCGCGACGCGAACTCGACGTCGGTGTGCACCTGGTTGTTGTCGCCCGTCCACGCGGCGAACGACACGACGTCGGCCTCGGTGATCGTGCGCCCGGGCGTGATGAACTCCTGACCCGGTTCGAAGTCCTCGTAGTGAAGGGGCATCCGCCCATTCAAGCAGTGGCGGCCGTCAGGCGCGGCGCCACTCGTCGCTGACGATGTGCGAACCGCCCTGCGGGCCCATGAGCAGCATGCCACCGTCGGCGACGATGCTCGCGCCGGTGACGTAGCTCGCCGCCGGGCTCGCCAGGAACGCGACCACAGCGCCGATCTCGGCGGAGGTGCCGGAGCGTCCGAGCGGGATGCCCGGCCGGTGCGTCGAGAGCGCCTCCTCCTCGGTCATGTCGTTCATGGGCGTCGCGATCTCGCCGGGCGCGACGGCGTTCACGGTGATGCCGAACTCCGCCAGCTCGAGCGCCATGGTCTTGAGGAGACCGCCGAGCCCGTGCTTCGCGGCGTCATAGGCGCTGAACCCCACCCGCGGCTGGTGCTCGTGCACGCTCGTCACGCCGATGATCCGTCCGCCGGAGCCCTGCTCCACCATGTGACGCGCGGCCCGCTGCATGCAGACGAACGCGCCGGTCAGGTCGGCGGCGATCACGGTGTCCCACTGCTCGACGTCGACCTCGAGGAAGTGCGCGGCCGATCCCATCCCCGCGTTGTTGACGAAGACGTCGACGGAGCCGAGCTCGCGCACCAGCTCGTCGATCGTCACACCCGCGGCCGCCGCATCCGTGGTGTCGAGCTGCGCGACGACGGCGCGGCCGCCGCGGGCCCGCACCTCGGCGGCGGTGTCCTGGGCGCCTCCCTCGTCGCTGTGCCACGTGATGCCGACGTCGAGTCCCGCCTCGGCGAGGGCGATGGCCGTGGCGCGGCCGATGCCCGAGTCGGATCCGGTGACGATCGCGCGCAGCGGCTCGAACCGGTCGGAGGGGGAGAGCGGGCGGGTGGACTCGCTGATGTTGCTCATGCCGTTCACGGTAGGCACACTCCGCCCCGGTTGCCCATCCCTGCGGCGGCCGCAGTGGGCGCTGAGACCTCGGAGGGGCAGGCTGGGAGGGTGACGGATCTGGTGCGATCGGCGGCCTGGCTGGCCCGCGATCTCGCCACCGCGGCCCGGCTGCAGGCGGAGGGGGTCCTGCGACTGGAGTCGCCTGACGACTTCGCGTCGGGATCCCGGCGCCCCGTCCTGGCCGTGCCGGGCGTCTACGAGACCTGGCGGTTCATGCTCCCGCTGGTGCGGCTGCTGCACAAGCGCGGCCATCCCGTGCACGTGCTGCCCGACCTCGCGCACAACAGCAGGCCGATCGCCGACTCCGCCGAGCTGGTGATGAGCATCGTCGAGCGGCTCGACCTCGAGGACGTCTTCGTCGTGGCCCACAGTAAGGGGGGCTTGATCGGCAAGTACGCGATGGTCCTCCTCGATCCCGCCGAGCGGATCACGCGGATGCTCGCGGTGGCGACGCCGTTCTCCGGGTCGCGTCTCGCCACGATCGCGCCTTCGCGGGCGCTGCGGGCCTTCCGGGCGAACGACCCGGTCACGCAGCTGCTGGTGGCCGAAGCGGAGGTCAACTCCCGGATCACGTCGATCTACCCCGCCCAGGATCCGCTGGTGCCCGAGGGCAGCGAGCTGCCGGGAGCCGACAACATCCGGCTGCCGATCGGCGGGCACTGGGCGCCGATCGTGCATCCGACGACGCTCGCCGTGGCGGTCGCGCTGGCGGGCGACGAGCCGCTCCGCTGAGCGCGGCCGTCCCGCGCCCCGGCGGGCACGGCACGGCCGCGGGCGGCGGCAGGCGGCAGGCGGCTCAGGCCTGGCGACGCGACAGCGCGAGCACGCCCAGCACCACGACCGCGGCGGCGACGACCGCGAAGCCGAGCACCGCGGCGCTCTGCGGCACGCTGAGCACAGCGATCCCGATGCCGAGCACGGGCACCACGAGCCCCAGGTACCCCGCGAGGAAGATGCCGGCGAGGGTCTCGCCGCGGTGCGCGGGCGAGGCGAGGCGCCCGGCGGTGGCGAGGCTGGCCTTGAAGAGGATGCCGGCGCCGGCGCCGGCCAGGATCCCGCCCGTGATGACGAGGGCGAGCGATGACGCGAGGAGCGAGGTGGTCACCCCGGCCAGCCCGAGGACGAGGAGCGCGGTGCCGAGCGCGAGCTGACGTGACGCCGCCAGACGTCCGACGAGCAGCTGGCTCACGGCGGCCGACCCGAACACGAGCGCGACCACGACACCGGAGACGGCGCGATCGGTGATGCCCAGGCGTCCCGCGAGCAGCACCGGGGCGAGCGACGAGAACAGTCCGAACACCGAGAACGCGCCGAACGCGATGGCGGCCGCCGCGAAGAACGCGCCCCGACCGGAACGGGGCACCGCGATCCGCTGGGGCCGGTACGGGCGCGAGGTGCCCGCGGGCACGGTCTCGGGCACCAGTGCCATCCCCACCAGGGCGCCGAGCAGCACGACGATGAAGACCACGTACGGCGTCACCAGGGGGAACGCGACGAACTGCGTGAGCAGGCCGGAGACGAGCGAGCCGATCGCGAAGCCGCCCATGTTCGCGCCCGTCGACAGCAGGCCGGCGCGCGACGGATCGGCGCCGGGGTGCGCCCGCGTGAAGAGCTCGGTGATGTGCGCCGTGGCGGTGGCCGTGATCATCCCGATCCCGATGCCGCAGAGCACCCTCGCGACCAGCAGCCCGGGCAGGTCGTTCCACACGATGAAGGCCACGGCCGACACGACCTCGATCGCCAGAGCGGGCACGAGGATGCGCTTCCGCCCCACCCAGTCGCTCACGTGACCGAGGAGGAACAGGCTCAGGATGACGCCGACGGCGTAGGCCGCGAAGGCGATCGTGATGACGAAGGTCGAGAACCCGTCCTGCTGCTGGTACACCGGCCAGAGCGGTGTCGGCACCACGGAGAACGCCATGGCCGAGAGGAAGGCGAAGGCGACCACCCAGGTGCCGGAGGCGTGGCCGATCCGACGCGGGCGGTGGAGGGTGGCGCGCGCGGGCACGGACGTCTGGGAGGGAAGGCTGCCGGTGGGGAGGGTCGAAGTCACCCTGCAAGGATGCGCGCTGTCTTCGATCGTGTCCAACGCTGATACACGATGGCGACGATCGTCTTCTGCGATGATGGAGTGCATGGAGATCCGCCAGATCGAGACCTTCCTCGCCGTCGCCCGCGCACTCAACTTCACTCGCGCCGCGGAGACGCTGCACACGGCGCAGTCCGCGGTCTCGGCGACCGTGCAGGGGTTGGAACGCGAGCTCGGTCTCGAGCTCTTCGACCGGAGTGCGCGGCGCATCGTGCTCACGCCGGCGGGGGAGGCCCTGGTGCCCCGCGCGATCGACCTCCTCGACGCGGCGCAGGCGGCGAAGGATGCGGTGGCCGACGCGGCGGGCCGCGTGACCGGATCACTGCGCATCGGCTTCATGGCCTCGGTGACCCTCTACGACATCCCGCGCCTGCTCGGGCGCTTCGGGCGGATGCACGGCGATGTCGCCATCAGCCTCCTGACCTCCCCTCACGGCACCAGCGGCCTCGCCGACATGCTGCGGAGCGGCGAGATCGACGTCGCGTTCCTCGCGGCGGGCACCGGACTCGAGGCGAGCATCCGGTCGAAGACCCTGGCAGCGTCGCCGCTGGTGCTCGCCCTGCCCGAGGGTCACCGGTTCATCGGGCGGTCGAGGGTGAGCCTCGCCGACGCCGTGGGCGAGGCGCTCATCGACTTCCCGAGCGGGTTCGGCAACCGCACCATCGTCGACCGCAGGATCGCGCAGGCGGGGCTCAGCCGCACCGTCAGGTTCGAGACGAACGACATCGCGGATGCGGCCGAGCTCGTGCGCAACGGGCTGGGGGCCGCCTTCCTCCCGCGGTTCGTGGTCGATCGACGCGAACCGCTCCCGTGGGTCGAGGTCACCGGACTCGACGCGGAGCTCGCCGTCGCGATCGCGGTGTCGAGCGAGCGGCGGCTCCCGGAGGCCGCTCGGCGGCTGTGGGGTCTGGCACTCGCCGACTGAGCGCAACCCCGGTGCCGGGCTCACGACGTCGTCGTAGCGTCGTCACCATGGGTTCAAAAGAGCTGTGGCTGATCCGGCACGGTGAGAGCGAGGCGAACGTGGCCGCGATGCACGCGGAGCGATCCGGGGCCGAGGTGATCGAGGCGCCCGCGCGCGACGCCGACGTGGCGCTGTCGGAGCTCGGCATCGAGCAGGCCCGGGCGGTCGGCGTCTGGCTCCGCGAGAACGCGCATCAGGGCGTGCCGACGTCGGCCTGGGTGTCGCCCTACGTCCGCGCCCGCCAGACCCTCGGTGCCGCCCTGGCGGAGGCCGGGCTCGACCTCGAACCCCGCCAGGATGAGCGCATCCGTGATCGCGAGCTCGGCGTGCTCGACCTGCTCACCTCGCTCGGCGTCGACGTCCGATTCCCCGACGAGGCCGCGCGGCGGCGGTGGCTCGGCAAGTTCTACTACCGCCCACCGGGTGGCGAGTCGTGGGCGGATGTGGCGCTCCGCATCCGCTCGTTCCTGCGCGATCTCGACGACACCGACGACGGCGGGGTCTCGCTCGTCGTCGCGCACGACGCCGTCATCATGCTCTTCCTCTACGTCTGCGACGGCCTCGCCGAGGAGGAGCTCCTCGACTTCGCCCACCATCACACGGTCGGCAACGCGACCGTCACCCGACTCGTGCGCCCCACCGGAGAAGGACGCTGGAGCGTGGGCGTGTTCGCCGATGCCGAGCACCTCGAGCGGGTGGGCGTCACGGCGACCGAACACGGAGGTGATCAGGATGCCGACATCCACTGAGCAGGTGGTGACACCCGACCTGCTGAGGGCGTGGCCGCTCCCTGAAGCGGGCGACTCGAAGTACGGCCGCGGCCAGGTGGTCGTGGTCGGCGGCGCCCGGCGATCGCCGGGGGCGGCCGCGCTCGCGGCGGAGGCCGCGCTGCGGGTGGGAGCGGGCCGCCTCACCGTCGCCACCGCGGCCTCGGTCGCGCCGCAGCTGTCGATCGCGCTGCCCGAGTGCGGCGTCGCGTTCCTCCTCGAGACCGACGACGGGCACATCGTCGGGGGCGACCTCGGCCCGGCCGTGCCGGATCTCGAGAGCGCCGACTGCGTGCTCGTCGGGCCGGGACTCGACGACGCCGACCAGGCCGCCGCGACGGTCCTCAGCGTCATCCGGGCCGTGAGCGACGAGGCCATCGTGGTCGTCGACGCCTTCGGTCTCGGGGCCCTGCCCGGTCTGGTCGACGAGGTGCAGGAGGTGCGAGGCCGGCTGATCCTCACGCCCAACCGCCAGGAGGCGGGCATCCTGCTCGGCCGCGATCCCGGTGACGACGAGGCGGCGGACGTGCTCGAGATCGCCGATCGGTACGGGGCCGCCGTCACCTGCTACGGCGTCGTGGCCTCGGTCGAAGGCGAGGTGTGGCGCGTCGGCACGGGATCATCCGGCCTGGCGACGTCGGGCAGCGGGGACGTGCTCGGCGGCGCCGTGGCGGGACTGGCCGCGCGGGGGTGCAACCCGGCGCAGGCCGCCGTCTGGGCGACCTACGGCCATGCGGCGGCGGGGGACCGGCTCTCGGTGGGCGTCGGTCCGCTGGGGTACCTCGCCCGGGAGCTGCTGCCCGAGCTGCCCCGCGTGCTCGTCGAGGTCGGGGGCTGATCAGGCGGCGGCGAAGATCTTGACCTTGTTGATCGCGCCGTAGAGCGCCGCCAGCAGGGCGACGAACGGCACGAGTATGCGCAGCGTGTAGGAGAGCGCGGTGATGTCGAGGAAGTCGCCCACCGCGAACGCGGCGATCGCGAGCACACCGAAGACCAGGGTGTTGCGGAGCGGACGCGGCCACGTGACGGCCGTGACGGCGAAGCCGACCGAGGCGAACACGATGCCGGTGTCGATGAGGAAGGCGCCGAGCTCGGCCCACTGGATGTTCGGGGCGATGATCCACAGCGCGATGGCGATCAGCCAGAAGAGCACGAAGATGAGGCCCTTGAGCGGCGTCGCCACGACGTTGCCACCGGGGGTCTCCTGCGCGACCGGGTCCTTCACGATGTTGCTCCTCGTCGTCGATGAGGCCGCCTGCGCAGCCGGGGTCCACTCTACCGGGTCGCGGTCGGCGCCGAAGGGAGTGTGATGGACGTGTGGCACACGACGATCCCGACTGGCGGAAGGTCATCCTCGACCTGCTCGAGCAGAGGTCGGAGGGGGCGACGATCTGCCCGTCCGACGCCGCTCGGGCCGCGGGCGGAGAGCACTGGCGCGACCGGATGGACGACGTGCGAGAGGCGGCACGGGGTCTCGTCGCCGAGGGCGAGGTCGACATCACCCAGCACGGCGAGGTCGTCGACCCGTCCTCGGTCCGCGGCCCCATCCGCCTCCGGCGGCGACGATGAGGAGCGTGGAGCTCACCCTCGATGAGGAGGGTGACGCGGCGGTGCGACTCGACTGGGCCCGGCTCTCGGAGGCCGGGCTGCCCAGCCTCGCGGACCACACGGGACCGACCAACCGCCCCCACGTCACCCTCGCCGCGGGAGACGTGCTGGAGGTCGAATCCGATCTGCTGGCGTCGGAACTGGCGGGCGCGCTTCCCGCGACGCTGACGTTCTCGGGCCTGCTCCTGTTCGGCGCTCGGGGCGGACGGTTCGTGCTCGTGCGGGCGCTCGTCGTCTCGCCCGAGCTCGTCGAGCTCCACCGGACGGTGGCGAAGCGCGTCGGGGGAGCGGTGCCGAACTCGCAGCCCGGGGCGTGGACCCCGCACATCACCCTGGCCAGGCGCCTCACGCCCGGACAGGTGGCCGTGGCGCTCGAGGCGCTCGACCCGTCGCACCCCGCCGTGCTCGCGGACGCGTGCCGGTGGTGGATCGGTGACGTCAAGGAGGTGCGGGACATCGTCGGACGGGGCACAGTGGGGGAGAATCCGACGAATTGAGGGGGACGCGTGACTGAAGCACGGTTCGCGGCGCTGATCTACAACCCGGTGAAGGTCGACCTCGACGCTCTGAAGGCGGCGGTGGCCGCCGAGGAGGCTGCCACCGGCTGGGCCGAGACGCTCTGGCTCGAGACCTCGCAGGAGGACCCGGGGCCGGGTCAGGCGCGGGAGGCGATCGAGCGTGGCGCCGCCGTGGTCATCGCGGCCGGCGGCGACGGCACCGTCCGCGCCGTGGCGCAGGAGCTGCGCGGGACCGGGATCCCGCTCGCGCTGCTGCCCTCCGGCACGGGCAACCTGCTCGCCCGCAACCTCGATCTCACGCTCGGCGACCCGGTGAACGCCATCTCCACGGCGTTCCGCGGCGACGACCGCCCGATCGACGTGGGTGTCATCGACATCCGCGACGAGGGGGGCGACGTGTCACGGTACGCCTACCTCGTGATGGCCGGGTTCGGACTCGACGCGAAGATGCTCGCGAACACCGACGACGATCTCAAGGCGAAGGCGGGATGGCTCGCGTACGTCAAGGCCATCGTGCAGGTGCTGCGCGACCGCAACGAGCTCCGGTTCCGCTACCGCCTCGACGACACCCCGGCGCGTACCGTGCGAGCGCACACGATCATGATCGGCAACTGCGGGTCACTGCCGGCGAACATCCTGCTTCTGCCCGAGGCGGCCATCGACGACGGCGAGTTCGACATCGTCGTGCTGCGGCCCGAGGGCTTCATCGGCTGGGTGCAGATCACGCTCAAGGTGTTCTGGGAGAACGGGGTCCTGCGTCGCACGTCGGCCGGCCGTCGCTTCCTCTCGAACGGGGAGCGCGAGATCCGGGCGCTCAACTACCTGAAGGGCCGTCGGCTGACGATGCGCCTGTCTCGCCCTGAGGACATCGAGCTCGACGGCGACGGGTTCGGCAAGGCCACGGCCATCCGCACCTGGGTCGACTCGAGGTCGCTCGTCGTGAAGGTGCCGGCCGACGCCTGAGGTCTTCCGGCGGCGGGCGAGGGGCACGACGGGACACAGCCGGCTCAAATGGAGTCCGGCTACCGTCGATGAGCATGACGCGCACAGCCGAACAGACGTCCGACTGCCATAGTCCCGGCGCCCGGGTGACCCCGGGCGCAACCCGAACAGTCGAGGCCCGCCGGTGAACGGCGATCTCCTCCTGAACATCGTCCTCGTGGTGGTGTTCGTGCTCATCGGCGGTGTCTTCGCCGCCACCGAGATGGCGCTGGTCACCCTCCGCGACAGTCAGATCTCGGCCCTCGCACAGCGTGGGCGCCGCGGCGGCAAGGTCGCCGAGCTCGCCCGCAATCCGAACCGCTTCCTCTCCGCCGTGCAGATCGGCGTGACCGTCGCCGGGTTCGCCTCGGCCGCGTACGGGGCGTCGTCGATCGCGCCGTCCGTCGTGCCGGTGCTCATCGGATGGGGGCTGCCGGAGTCGGCCGCCTCGACCGTGGCGACGATCGCGCTCACGCTCGTGATCGCCTACCTGTCGCTCGTGCTCGGCGAGCTGGTGCCCAAGCGGCTCGCCATCCAGCGCAACGCGCAGTTCTCGTACGCTGTGGCGCCGGTGCTCAGCGGGTTCGCCTCGCTGATGCGCCCTGTCATCTGGCTGCTCTCGGTCTCGACGAACGCGCTCGTGCGCCTCCTCGGCGGCGATCCGCACAAGACGGGCGAGGAGATGACCGACGAGGAGCTCCGCGACATCGTCTCGAGCCACGAGGGTCTGCCGGAGGACGAGCGCCGCATCCTCGACGACGTGCTCTCGCTCCGCGGCCGCCAGGTCAGCGAGGTGATGCGGCCTCGGCCCGAGGTGATCGCGCTCGACGCCGCGGGCCTGGTGGGTGACGCCGTGCAGACGGTCGCGGATCAGCCGTACTCGCGGTACCCCGTGCGCGACGCCTCCATCGACGACATCGTCGGGTTCGTGCACGTCCGCGACCTCTACGACGCCGTCCACGGCGACCCCGCGCGTCCGCTCGCCTCGATCACCCGCTCGATCGCCTACGTGCCCTCGACCGCGACCGTCCTCGCGACGCTCACCGGGATGCGCGCCCAGGGCGATCACATCGCCGTGGTGATCGACGAGTACGGCGGCACCGACGGCATCGTCACGCTCGAGGACCTGATCGAGGAGGTCGTGGGCGAGATCTTCGACGAATACGACACCGAGACGACGTCCGGCGGCATCGACGTCGTCGACGGCCTCGTCGACGGCCGGCTCAACCTCACCGACTTCGAAGAGGTCACCGGGCTGGCGCTCGAGCGCGGGTCCTCCGAGACCGTCGCGGGCTTCGTGACCGAGCGCCTCGGGCGTCTCGCGGCCGTCGGCGACCAGGTGGAGGTGCCGGGCGGCGTGCTCGAGGTCGTGCAGATCGATCGGCGCCGGATCTCGCAGGTCCGCGTGGTGCGTCGCGAGGATGAGCCGGTGACCGTCGCGTCCTGACGGCACGGCGAGTCGGGTTGCCCTGCGCGACGCGAGCCGATTGGGTTGATGGACCGGCCGGATGACGGCCGGGCACGAATGAGGGGACACGCGTGACCGATCAAGCCCTGCCCGCGACGGGCATCCCGACACCGACACCGGCCGACACCTCGTTGCCGGCGCTCGAGCTCACCGGGCTCTCGAAGCGATTCGGGCAGAAGGTCGCCGTCGACGATCTCAGCCTCACCGTTCCGACCGGGTCCTTCTACGGCCTCGTGGGCCCGAACGGAGCGGGGAAGACCACCACGCTCTCGATGGCGACCGGACTGCTCCGGCCCGACGCCGGCCGCGCGCTGGTGCACGGCGTCGACATGTGGGCCGAGCCGCTCAAGGCGAAGGCGCTGCTCGGCAACCTCGCCGACGGCGTGAAGCTGTTCGACCGCCTCACCGGCGAGCAGCTCATCACCTACAACGGCATGCTGTTCGGCCTCGACCGCGCCACCGTCGCGGCCCGCGCGGCCGATCTGCTGAGGCTGCTCGACCTCGAGAGCGCGGCGGGCACGGTCGTCGTCGACTACTCCGCCGGCATGACGAAGAAGATCGCTTTGGCCTGCGCGCTTGTGCACGCCCCGCGCATCCTGGTGCTCGACGAGCCGTTCGAGTCGGTCGACCCGGTGTCGGCGGCGAACATCCGCGACATCCTCACCTCCTACGTCCGCGACGGCGGGACCGTCATCGTCTCGAGCCACGTCATGGACCTCGTGCAGCGGATGTGCGACCACGTCGCCGTGGTCTCGAACGGACGTGTTCTCGCGGCCGGCACGGTCGACGAGGTGCGCGGCACCTCGTCGCTCGAGGACAGGTTCGTCGAGCTCGTCGGCGGCCGCCACCACGCGGAGGGCCCCGAATGGTTGCGACACTCGTAAGGCTGCGCTTCCGCATCCTGGGCAACAACCTCAAGAGGAGCACGTGGCAGCTGATCGCCACGATCCTCGGCGGGCTGTATGCGCTCGGCATGCTCGGAGCGCTCCTCATCGGATTGATCTTCGCCGGCCAGGTCGGCGATCCGCGCCTGATCGGCGTGGGCATCGTGATCGGCGGCTCGCTGCTCACCTTCGGGTGGCTCGTCGGACCGCTGCTCATCGGCGGGGTCGACCAGACCCTCGAGCCGGCCCGGCTCGCGCAGTACCCGATCCCGCTGCGCACCCTGCTCGTCGGCATCACCATCGCCGGCATGCTGGGCATTCCCGCGCTGGTGAGCCTCATCGCCGGGCTCGGCACGGTCGCGGCGTGGATCAAGGTCCCCGCGGCCGCCATCGCGACGGTGCCCTGCGCGATCCTCGGCGTGCTCATCGCGGTCGTGGCGTCGCGGACGGTCGCCGCGCTGTCGGCGAGCCTCCAGTCGAGCCGCCGCTACCGCGAGCTCAGCAGCGTCATCATCATGTTCGTCGTGATCCTGATCTATCCCGCGATCCTCGTGTTCACGCAGGGGTCGGGCACGTTCTTCGACACCCTCCCCGGGCTCGCGAACGGGCTCGGGTGGACCCCGCTCGGCGCTGCGTGGGCCGTCCCGGCGGCTCTCGCGGGGGGTGACTGGGTCGGCGCCCTGCTCCGACTCCTCATCGCCCTGGCCACGGTCGTGCTGCTGTTCGTGCTGTGGCGGCGTGCGCTCGCGTCGGCGCTCGTCACCCCGCCGTCGGCCGAGATCAAGCGGGTCGCCCGCGGCAAGATCGGCGCCTTCGCGCTCGTGCCGCAGACGCCCGCCGGTGCGGTCATGGCCCGGTGCCTCACATACTGGCGGCGAGACCCCCGGTACGGTCAGCAGTTGATCTCGGTGCCGCTGATGTTCGTGATCCTCTGGTTCTACTCGACCATCAACGACGGAGCGCCGTTCCTCATGTGGGCCGGTCCGGTGGTCGGGTTCCTCCTGGCGATGGTGCTCGTCACCGACATCTCCTACGACGGCACCGCGTTCGCGACGCACCTCATCGACGGCGTGCGGGGCCGCGACGACCGCCTCGGGCGCGTCGGCGCCGCCGCGCTCATCGCCGTGCCGCTGACGCTCGTCGTCGCGATCCTCGGGGTGGGACTCACCGGCGAGTGGTCGCGGCTGCCCGCCCTGCTGGGGCTGTCGCTCGGCGCTCTGCTCACGGGCTACGGCGCCGCGAGCGTCTCGAGCGCCCGCTTCGTCATGGCGGTGAAGCAGGCCGGCGACAACCCGTTCAAGTCCACGCCGGGGGCCGGCTTCACGCAGGGGCTGCAGACGTTCGCGGTCTGGGGCATCGTGCTCCTGCTGCTCTCGCCCGCGATCGTGCTCACCGTGCTCGATCTCGTGATCGGCCCGGTGTTCGGCTGGTTCGCCCTGCTGGCCGGCCTCGTCATCGGGATCGTCGTGCTGATCATCGGCATCCGCGTGGGCGGCCGGCTGCTCGAGAGCACCGGTCCGACCCTGCTGGCTCAGCTCAAGCGGATGCGCAACGCCTGAATCGCCGTCCGTGTCCGGTGGGCCGTCTGATCACAGACGCGCCCACCGGGCACGCGCACCGAGGTAGACGCCGTAGGCGATGAGCCCGACGCCCACGGCCGAGAGCACGACGACGCCGTAGGGCAGCCCGGCGAGCGCCTTCAGCGCGCCGTCGAGACCCGATGCCTGCTCGGAGTCGTTCGTGACCGCCGCGACGACGAAGAGCACGCCGACCACGCCGAGGGCGATGCCCTTCGCGACGTACCCGACCACGCCGAGCGTCACGACCACCGTGCCGACGGGCCTCGGCGGCACCGTGAGCTGCTTCTTGAAGCCCTGGCGCACGCCGATGACGACGAACGACACCCCCGCAATGAAGACGCCGATCCCGATCGCGATCACCAGGAACACCCCACCGGGCGAGGCCAGGAGCGTGGCGCTCATCGACGAGGTGGACTCCGACGAACTGGAGTCGGACCCGAGCGCCACCGAGAGCGCGGTGCCTCCGATCACGAGGTACACGACGGCCTTCGCCCACTCGCCGATGCGCTTGCCCCAGCGCTTCTTCGCATCGTCCTGGCGCACCAGGACGCCGGCGATGATCTGCCACAGAGCGAGGGCGAACAACCCGATCACGACGATCCAGAGCACGGCATAGCCGGCCGGATGCGACGAGAGCTGCTTCAGCGCGCCCGACTGGTCGGCCTCCTGCGACCCTCCCGCGCCCACGGCGACGGCGATCGCGATGATCCCGATCAGGATGTGGAGCAGTCCGTTCACGGCGTAGCCCGTACGGGCGAGGATCTTGACCACGGGGTTGTCCTCGACCGTCCGCGCCGCTGACCTTGCTGTTCCCGATGCGGTTCCCATGCGCTCCAGCCTGGTCCAGCCGGCCAGGGTCGCACAGGGGGCCGGTGCCCGGAGCATGGCCGGGGAAATGGCGGCCCCGTAGAATCGTGGGGACATGAGCACCGACATCCATCCCTGGTCGACTGCCACCGGCAGCGACGTCCGCGTCCGCTTCTGCCCGAGCCCCACCGGCACGCCGCACGTCGGTCTGGTGCGGACGGCGCTCTTCAACTGGGCCTACGCCCGGCACACCGGCGGCACGTTCGTGTTCCGCATCGAGGACACAGACGCTGCGCGCGATTCGCAGGAGAGCTTCGACCAGATCATCGACGCCCTCACCTGGCTGGGGCTCGACTGGGACGAGGGCGTGAACGTCGGTGGGCCTCACGGCCCGTACCGCCAGTCGGAGCGCTACGACACGTACACCGACATCATCGAGCGGCTCAAGGCCGCGGGGCACGTCTACGAGAGCTACTCGACGGCCGAGGAGATCGACGCCCGCAACGAGGCCGCGGGCCGCGCGAAGCAGCTCGGGTACGACAACCACGACCGCGACCTCACCGACGAGCAGCGGGCTGCGTTCCGAGCGGAGGGCCGCGCGCCGGCGCTGCGCCTCCGGGTGCCGGACGAGGACCTGTCGTTCACCGACCTCGTGCGCGGCGAGATCACCTTCCCCGCCGGGTCGTTCCCCGACTTCGTGGTGGTGCGCCCCAACGGGCATCCGCTGTACACCCTCGTGAACCCGGTCGACGACGCGCTCATGGGCATCACCCACGTGCTCCGCGGCGAAGACCTCCTCTCGTCGACGCCACGGCAGATCGCGCTCTACCGTGCCCTGATCGACATCGGCGCGACCACCTTCGTGCCGCGGTTCGGTCACCTCCCGTACGTGATGGGCGAGGGCAATAAGAAGCTGTCGAAGCGCGACCCCGAGTCGAACCTGTTCCACCACCGTGATCGGGGCTTCATCCCCGAGGGGCTCATCAACTACCTCGCCCTTCTCGGCTGGTCGATCGCCGCCGACCGCGACGTGTTCTCGATCGACGAGATGGTCGCCGCGTTCGACGTGGCCGATGTGCTCCCCAACCCAGCCCGCTTCGACCTGGCGAAGGCCGAGGCGATCAACGGCGACCACATCCGCCTGCTCGACGTCGGCGACTTCGCCGAGCGCATGATCCCGTACCTGCAGAACGCGGGTGTGCTCGGCGAGGAGGTGCCCAGCGAGCAGCGCGCGGTGCTCAGCGAGCTGGCGCCGCTGGTGCAGACGCGGATGGCGCTGCTCGGCGAGGCGCCCGCCCTGCTGGGCTCGTTCTTCCGCACCGCCGACGAGCTCGAGTACGACGAGGCCGCGGTGTCGTCGCTCGGCGAGAACGCCGGTCTCGTGCTGGCCGCCGCCATCGAGGCGCTCGAGGTGGTGCCCGAGTCGGAGTGGCAGCACGAGCGCATTCAGGGGGCACTGGCCGGGGCGCTCATCGAGGGCCTCGGGATGAAGCCGCGTGTGGCGTACGGTCCGCTCCGGGTCGCGCTCTCGGGGCGCCGGGTGTCGCCGCCGCTGTTCGAGTCGATGCAGATCCTCGGCAAGGCGGAGACGGTCGCCCGTCTCGCCCGACTCGCCGGCGAACGCGCCCAGGCATGAGCGGGGTCACGAACGTCGATCCCGGCGCACAGCCCGTTCCGGGCTTCGCCGGAGACGACTACGAGATCGTGATCATCGGCGGCGGTCCGGCCGGGCTGTCCGCCGGGCTCAACCTCGTGCGCCAGCGCCGACGGGCCCTGATCCTCGACAGCAACCGGCCGCGCCACTCCGCGACGCTCGTGTCGCACGGCTTCCTCACCCGCGACGGCGTCTCGCCGCTCGAGCTCCGCGGCCTCGGCCGGGAGGAGTTCTCCGGGTACCCCACCGCCGAGTTCCACCAGGGCCTGGTGTCGTCGATCGCGCCCCGCGACGACGAGGGCTGGTTCGCGATCTCCTCCCGCGGTGTGCGCGGTTCCGCCGACCGCGCGGTCCGCGCCCGGGTGGTGCTGCTCGCGAGCGGGCTGGCCGAGACGCTTCCGGCGTTGCCCAGCATCCGTGCGTACTACGGCACGGCGCTGCACAGCTGCATCGAATGCGACGCGTTCGACAAGAGCCACGCGCCGCTCGCCCTCCTCGGCGACACCGCCGACCTCTACGAGCGCGCGGTGCTCATCTCGCAGGTGACCGACGACCTCATCGTCTTCACGCTCGGTTCCGGTGCGGTGAGCGACGACGAGGAGGCCGACCTGGTCGCGCGTGGTGTGCGCGTGGAGCGCGCCGAGGTGTCCGACGTCGCGGGTGACCGCTCCGGCATGACGGGCGTCGTGCTCGCCGACGGCTCGGTCGTGCCGCGCACTGGCGGCTTCGTCCGCCCGCACTGGTCGGCCCCCCTGGAGTTCGCCGAGGCGCTCGGCCTCGCGCGCGACCCGGAGGGCTTCGTCGCGGTCGACGCTGCGGGCCGCACGAGCGTGCCCGGCGTCTGGGCCGCGGGCGACATCACCCCGCCCGGCCCGCAGCAGCTCATCGTCGCCGCCGGCGCCGGCGCCCGCGCCGCCGCCGCGGTCAACCGCGCCCTCCTGGGCCTGTAGCCCGCGTCCGACGCGCGCCGCGCGTAGCGCGCGCTCCTGCTCGTCGAGTACCCCCAGGGAAAGCGCTTCCGCAAGCCCTGCAACCGCTCTCATCCGGTGTGCTCAAACCGACCGAATCCGAGCGCACCCGGAAAGAGCGCTTTCCGCTCACTCGGAAGCGCTTTCCTCGGGGGTACTCGCGGGACGGTGCGGCGTCACGGGCGTCACGGGCGTCACGGACGGCACGAGTGGCGCGGCTACAGGGCGGCGCGCTTCTGCTCCAGGACGGCGCGGGTGCGGGCGTTGTGCGCGAGGGCGGCGGCGGTGGCGAGCTCCGAGCGGGCCTCCTCCGTGCGGCCCAGCTGCACCAGCAGCTCGCCGCGCACGCTGGGCAGCAGGTACGAGCCGCGGAGGGCGCCCTCGTCGGCGAGCCGGTCGACGATGAGCAGGGCGGATGCGGGTCCCGTCGCGCGCGAGACGGCCACGGCCCGGTTCAGGTCGACGACCGGGTTGGGGGCGAGGCGGCCGAGCGCCTCGTAGAGCAGCACGATCCGCTCCCAGTCCGTCTCCGCTGTGGTCGGTGCGGTCGCGTGGCACTCGGCGATCGCGGCCTGCAGGCCGTAGGCGCCGCGCCCGCGGCCGAGCGCATCCGCACGTCGCAGGGCGACACGACCTCGTTCGATCTGCGCGCGATCCCACCGGGCGCGGTCCTGGTCGTCGAGCAGGATGGGGGTGCCGTCGGGCGCGGCGCGCGCGGCGAACCGCGACGACTGCAGCTCCATGAGCGCCACGAGGGCGTGCGCTTCCGGCTCACGGGGCAGCAGCCCGGCGACCACCCGCCCCAGGCGCAGCGCCTCGTCGGCGAGCTCGACGCGCATCCACCGGTCGCCGCTCGTCGCCGAGTACCCCTCCGTGTAGACGAGATAGACCACGCCGAGCACCGCCGAGAGCCGCGCTCGCCACTCGGCCGGCTCGGGCGTCTCGAAAGGCACGGAGGCGGCGGCGAGCGTCTTCTTCGCCCGCACGATGCGCTGCTGCACGGTGGCGACCGGGACCATGAACAGGCGGGCGATCTCCTCCGTGCTCAGGCCGGCGACCACACGCAGCGTGAGCGCGATCTGCGCCTCCTTCGACAGCACCGGGTGGCACGCGGTGAAGACGAGTCGGAGCACGTCGTCGTCGATCGGCTCCCAGTGGTCGTCGACGTGCTCCTCGAGTTCCACCGCTATCGCGCGATGACGATCGTCGAGGCGCTCACGGCGGCGCCATGCGTCGATGAGGCGACGCCTGCCCACCGTGGTGAGCCAGGCACCGGGGTTCTCGGGCATCCCACCGTCGGGCCAGGAGCGGAGTGCCTCGACGAAGGCCTCCTGCGCGAGGTCCTCCGCGAGACCGAGGTCGCCGCACGCGGCGGCGAGCGTGGCGACGATCCGGCCGCCCTCGATGCGCCAGACGGCGTCGAGGGCGCGTCGGACGTCGCTCTCCGGGGTCACGGCGCCTCGGCGGCCTTCGCCTCGGCCGCACGCCACTCGGTCTCCTTCTGGATGAACTCGTTGTCGGTGAAGTCCGCGAAGTCGGACTCGTCGGTCACCCGGCGCACCTCGAGCTTCGAGCCCGGGCCGAGCGGGCAGCGCTTCGCCCATTCCGCAGCCTCCTCCTTCGACGAGACCTGGATGATCCAGAACCCGTTGAACAGCTCGTGGATCTCGCCGTACGGGCCGTCGGTCACCGCCGGCGGCTCGGCCGCGAAGTCGACCACGAAGCCGGTCGTGGCGACATCCTCGGCCAGGCCCTCGCCGGCGAGCAGGACGCCGGCCTTGATCATCTCCTCGTTGTACCGACCCATCCGGGTGATCACCTCGTCGAACGGGATGTCCTTGTACGCCTCGACGGCAGCGGGGGTCGCGCGCATGATGAGCATGTACTTCATGGTGTTCTCCTGTCGTGTGAGGCGCGTCGTGCGCCCTTCTACTATCCCGTCGAACGAGCGGGCGCTCGATCGACACGACGGGAGAAACTTCCTCGGCGGATCGCCGAGACCTCAGGATCGGTGCGTGTCGAGCCAGCGGCGGCGCTCCGCCAGCAGCCCCTCGACCTCCGGTTCGCCGAGGCGGTCGAGCGCGATGAGGTCGATCGTCACGTCGTGGGCCTCGATGACGATCGCGCGGGATCCGACGGTCGTCGCCGCCCACCAGTGCGGCCCGGCGATCCAGAGCTCGAAGGCCTCGGGGCTCCCGCCGATCGGGATGGAGGTGATGCGGTCGGGCAGCGGATCGAGCGCGACGACAGGGCGCTCCCATCCACCCCGGACGGAGTCGCGGGCCGACCACCGCATCCGCAGCTCGGTGACGCGTTGACGGACATCGCCCTCGAGCGAGTGGACCTGGACGTCGAACGGCGTGCCTGTCACGGAGGGGGCAGGGAGCACATGGCGGGCGTAGGCGAGTACGCGGCGGGTGCCCGAGAACGACCAGTCGTGGATCATCCCGGGGCCGTCCCATCCGGCGAGACCGAAGACCGCGGCGACGGGCAGCGTCTCGCGGACGCGGGCGTCGCCGTCGTCGAGGCGCGCCCGGCGCTCCTCGGGACCCCGCTCCCCGGCCTTCTGCATGCGGCCAGAGTAGGGCGGCAAGGTTAACGGGTGTCGTGATCCCGCGTTTCCGCGGGATCGGGCGGCGATCCCTTCGGGATCGGGCACCGGTCCGGTATCGTCAGGGGGTCGCAGGGGCCTGACCATCGGGACCCGACGTGCTTCGTGGGGGAGAGCATGAACGTCGCAGACTTCGTGAGCGCGGGGGCGTCCGCGTTCGCGCGCATCCCGCGCCCGGTCGCGTCGGGCATCGTCGTGGGACTGCTCGGCGCCGGGGCCGCCGTGCTCGTCGCCGTCGCCCTGTCGGGGACGCACCTGGGCGGGGCCGCCGGGGACTCGTCGGGCGGCGGGGGGCTGCCGGTGTCGGATGTGCGCACCGCGACGCCGACTCCCACCGCTCCCGCGTCTACGGTGCCGACCGTGACGCCCGAGGTGCCGGCGCCTGCTCCCGCGCCCGCTCCTGAGGAGGGGAACTCCGGTGGGTCGGGCGGATCTGGTGGATCGGGTGGTTCCGGTGGATCTGGTGGTTCCGGTGGTTCCGGTGGATCGGGTGGCTCCGACCCCGCGGACCCCGGATCGCCCGCCGACCCGGGCACGCCCGCCGACCCCGGTGGAGACCCGGGTACTCCCGTTGACTCGGGCGGCGACCCCGGAACCCCGAGCGACCCCGGGACGCCCAGCGACTCGGGCACGCCGCCCACCGAGGCGACGCCCACCGACGCGCCGGGCTGAACGGCTGCGTGTCTAGACCGGCGGCTGCGGGTCGTACTGGATGCCGCGGCGCACCTGCCGGGCACGATCGACTCCCGCGATCCGGGCCACGAGGTGCAGCGCCATGTCGATCCCCGCGGAGACGCCCGACGCGGTGATCACGTCCCCATCGTCGACGAACCGCGCGTCGGGCCGGACCTCGATCGAGGAGTCGAGCGCGCCGAGGAGGTCGAGCGCGCTCCAGTGCGTCGTGGCCGGACGGCCCTGCAGCACACCGGCGGCGGCGTACACGAGCGAGCCCGTGCACACACTCGTGAGCAGTGGCACGGTCTCGCGCTGGGCGCGCACCCACTCGAGCTCGCGCTCGTCGGCCAGGCGTGCCCGCGTCCCGAACCCGCCCGGATAGACGAGCACCTCGAGCGGCGGCGCCTCCGCCACCGTCGTGTCGGGCAGCAGCCGCAGCCCCTTCGCGCAGGTGACGGGGTCGAGGCTCTCGGCGAGCATCCGCACCTCGTAGCCGTCCTCGGGGAAGGTGCGCGTCCAGTACGCGAGCACCTCCCACGGCCCGGCGGCGTCGAGCTCCTCGACGTCGTCGAAGAGCAGGATCCCGATCGTCTTCACCATGCCGCCACGCTATCGTCGCCGAGCGCCTCGCCGCCGCCCGCGGGCTGCCATTCCTACCCGGATGTCCGCCAGATGTGGGTCCGCCGAGGTCGGTGACGGTCACAAGGTACGCTCAGAGCCGGGATGGGCGCTATGGCGGCCCGTGGTCGCGCTGAGCGTCCCTTTCGACGGCCATCGGCCGCAGCCGGGCGGCGTCAGCCCCGGTCGGAGGGGAGGAGCGAGTACAGCTCCATGTCGTGGCGCTCTCCGCCCACGGGGTGTGCCGCGCGCATCGTTCCCTCGCGGATGAACCCGAGCCGCTCGGCGACGCCGCGGCTCCGCGCGTTGTGCGTCGCCGTGTGAAGCTCGACACGCACCAGACCGAGGTCGTCGAACGCGTGGTCGACGAGCGCGCGCGTCGCTCGGGTCACGACTCCGCGGCCCTCGTGCGCCGCGTCGATCCAGTATCCGATCTCGCCGACGGCCGTGAAGGAGCGGATGCGCAGGCTGATCGACCCCACGGGCTCGCCCTGGCAGCGGATCGCGCAGGGCACCTCGGATCCGTCGGCCAGCGAGCGGAGCCCCGCCGCCATGAACGCCGAGGTCGCCTCGCGGGTCGGCTCCTCCTGAGCCCACGGCTCCCAGAGCCGCAACCGGTCGATGTTCGCGACGGTCAGCGCGTACATCGCCTCCACCATCGTCATGTCGCGGAGGGCGAGGTCGTACCCGTCGCCGAGATCGTGAGTGAGGAGTGCCATCGACGCGATGCTACCGCGCCGCCTCGTTTTGGTACCGGGCCTCTCCGTGGGCTACAGTAGACCGTCGGTTCGAGCTGCGGCTGGAACCATTGGGGTATGGTGTAATTGGCAACACGGCTGATTCTGGTTCAGTTGTTCTTGGTTCGAGTCCAGGTACCCCAGCAAGAAGAACCTCCGGCCTGACCGGGGGTTTTCTCGTTCTCGGGGAACGGATGACACGCCGCGACTTTCGTCTTACGATATTGGCATGAGCGGCGATGAGACGATCGACGGTGTTCCCGTGACGGAGGCGCAGATCGACGCGTGGGCGGCCGAGGCCGAGGCCGGATACGACGTCGGGGAGCTCAAGCGGCGTGGCCGAGGCAGGCCTGGTCGCGCCTCGGAGCCGACGCAGGTGGTCGCACTGCGCCTCACGGCCGACGAGCTGGCGTCGATCGACGAGCGTGCTGCGCGCGAGGGCAAGTCCCGCTCCGAGGTGATCCGCGCGGCGATCTCGGCGACCGCCGCGTGAAGGTCCATCCCTCGGCGCTCAAGCACGGCATCGGCGCCGACGATGCGATGCAGGCCGCGACATGGTCGGTGTGGGTCGACTTCCTCGACGAGGAGAGCCCGGCGCGTCAGCTCCGTCTCGGCTTCGACACCGCGGGCAGGCTGCTCGAGACGGTCGTGCTCGTCTTCGACAGCGGAAACGAGCTGGTGATCCACGCGATGCGGGCGCGGCCCGCGATGCTCGACCTCCTGCCGTGAACTCCCTCGACCGAGACCTCCCGAGGGAGGGGCGATCGGGGGAGGGTGGAGGGATGCGCTGCATCACCTACGCGGGAGAGACCGTGATCACCACCGACGACGTCGCCGCCGCGCTCGTCGAGCTGACGGCGGCTCTGGCCAACCGAGGGAAGGCCGAGTCGGTCGACATCCCGATCATGCTCGAGGACGGCGGTGGGCAGAGCGACGCGGAGCTCGTGATCGGCCTGGGAAACGACGTGCTGTCGGTGGCGGAGGCGTGGGACGGCCCGCAGCCCGACTTCTCCGAGGCCGCGGAGCGCCTGCAGCGGATGCTCGACGACCTCAAGCCGAAGGCCGTCGCCTACACGATCCCCGACGGCGACGACAGCGTCGATCCGTACGGCGACTTCGACGACCCGAGCGGACGCCCCTAGGGCACCAGCTCAGCTAGGGCACCAGCTCAGCTAGGACACCAGCTCAGTCGGCGCCGGCACGCCGGCGCACCTCGTCGCGGGCCCAGAGGGCGAAGTCCTCCGCGATCGGCACGAGCACGGGGTCCGCCGCCCCCGAGATCGGGTCGAACGGATGCAGGCGGTACCCGATCGACGCCGACAGCAGCGGGCGGAACCGGGCCGGCACGATCAGCGACCGGGCCCACTCCGCCGCCTCGACCTTGCCCGTCACCGTGCCGGTGGCGGCCGTCCAGAGCAGGCGGCAGAGGGTGAGCACGGCGTAGGGCTGCGCCCAGCCGTCGTCGAGCACGTCGGGGTCGTCGAGGATCCACGCGGTCCTGGCCTCCGCCTGCTCGACCGCCTCCCGCCGGAGGTCGGCGGCCGCGACCGCGGGCAGGAGGGTCTCGGCGCGTGCGCCCACCACGGTGACACCCGAGTCGCGCAGCATCCACCGGGTGTTCCAGGTGTCGTCGTGGCGCGAGCGCTCCATCGTGCGGCTGCCGCGATCGACGTAGAGCCACGGATGCGCACCCACGGGATCACGCAGAGCCGCGGCGGTGGTCCAGCTGCCCTCGAGGCGACGGGCCCACGGCTCCGGGCGTGCGGGGAGCGCGCGATGCAGCGCGCGGGCGGCCTCCTCCTGCTCCGGTGTGAGCTCGCGCGCCGACACGACGAGGACGTCGACGTCGCTGGCGAGGTCGCCCCACCCCAGCGCGAACGATCCGGTGAGGTAGACGCCGACGAGATCGTCGCCCAGCGCCTCCTGGGCTCCCTCCCGCAGTGCCGTGAGCACGGCGAGGAGCGATCGACCCTCGGTCATGCCGAGCTGCTCGTCTAGGCTGCGGCGGAGCGCGGCGAGCTGGATCACGTCCGCTGACCCTACTCCGCTCCCGCGGACTCGCGAGAGACCCGCGAACGAGCTACATGACCTCGCCGATGTAGCTGTACTTCACGAACACCTCGGAGGCGAGGCCCGCCTCGGCGAGGAGGCCCTGCACGGCGAGCAGCATGTACCGCGAGTCCCAGCCCATGTAGAGGAAGGTGTCGGCGTCGAGGGAGTCCCACTGGCCGTTCCACGACTGGGCGTCGTAGACGGGGCCGCCGCGCCGCGCGCTGTAGCGCTCGACCGCACCGCGATCATCCGCCCACAGGCGCTTGAACACGCGGTTGAAGAGGTACTTGACGTCGTAGACCTCCCAGTGCTCGCCGCGGTACTCGACGTAGTCCCATTCGCGCTCCCAGCCGCGCGGCCAGCCGCGGCGGGGGATGGCGTCGAGGATGGGGGTGAGGTTGTCGTCGTCGATGTCGACGGCGAGGGGGCGGCGCCAGAGGCGCACGAACGCGGCCGCGAGCTCCTCCGTGCGGGCAGAGAGAGCCGCCGTGCCCCACGCCTCGACCTCGGCCAGGGCGGAGGTCGTCGCGAGGGCGCTGCGCGCGTAGAGGGGACGCTTGTCGGGGAACGATCTGTCGGCGGCCCGCTCGGCCAGCCCCTCCTCGAGGAGAGCGAGGTTGCCGAGCGTCTGCGCCAGCGCGCGGTGGCTGTTCTGCTCGTCCTCCGAGTACTCCGACCACTCGCGCACTCCGTCGCCCGTCCACGAGTCGCCGGGGGCGACGGGCACGACGTGCTCGATCTCGAGGTCGGCGAGGCTGTCGATGCCCGCGAGCCGGCCGAGCACGTAGAACGGATGCGGCAGCGCACCGTACTTCAGCGCCACACGCACGCGCTCGTCCGAGGGCGTGATCCGCGCCATCGCCCGCTGCAGGGCCGCGGCGCCGTCGGCGCCAGCGCGGGCACGGCAGAGCCGGGCCACGAGCCGCTCGGTGGGCACACCCACGACGGTGCGGCGGAGGAGAAGCGACTGCACGTCCTCGAGCGTCCGGATGAGGTCGTCGCGCGACAGCGCGCCGTGCGTCCACTCCAGGTAGGCGCGCATCACCAGCGGGTACATGCCCCGGCCGAAGACGTTGAGGTAGGCGAGCTGGCGGGCGACGTCCGCATCGGGCGCCTGCATCGGATCGAGCAGGATGCGGTACACGTCGGAGTAGGCGCGCCACTCGGCAGCCTGCGCGCGCAGGGTGTCGAGGTCGAGCCGGGGGAACTCCTGCCGGAACGCGTCGTACACGCCGCGTCCGCCGGTGAGGGCGACCTCGCGACCCGTCGTCATGACGAGGTAGTGCCGCCAGAAGCCCGCGATCTGCTCGCCGGTGTTCTGCTCGATCGGGAGCCAGAAGGTCTCCTCGATGTCGCTCTGCTCGGCGTGCGTGAGGCCCATGAGCACGTAGTTGTGGATGAGCTCGTGGTCGCGGAGCGGCTCGCCCGTGGAGTTGAGGCTCTCGAAGATCTGCTGCGCGTTCGCGTCGGCGCCGAGCGTGATCGCGACGTGCTCGAGCTTGCCCAGGCCCCGCCAGATGCGAGGCACCTCCTCGAGGCGGATCTGGCTGCGGAAGAACGCGTAGTTGTCGTCGAAGCGCGAGTCGCGCAGCTCGTCGTCGGCGTCACCCCGGTCGAGCACGACGCTCTCGAACACGTCGGCCCAGGCGCGGTGCGGCCGCAGCTTCGTGCGGCGCGAGTCGGTGGCGCGCACCAGCACGCGCTCGAGGTCGGCGGCCAGCGCGGGATCGGACGCCCGCACCGTGTGGTGCAGGGCCGCGACGAGGAGCATCAGCGTGGTGATCCGCTGCTGCCCGTCGATGAGCACGAGCTCCGCGTCGGCCGGAGCCGCGGCGGTGCCTCGGGTCGAGAGGATCGAGCCGAGGAAGTGCCGCTGGCTGTCGTCGGTGTCGGAGACGGCGCGGATGTCGGCGAGCAGCTGCTCGCATCCGCCGATGTCCCAGCGGTACTGCCTCTGGTACACGGGGACGACGATGGTCGTCTCGGGCGCGGAGAGCCAGCGGATGGTGTTGACGGCCGTGGCGTCGACGTTCGTGGCGGTGCTCATAGCGGTCTCGAGCCTATCGGGCGCACTCGGCGTGGCCTCTCGGACAGCGCTCATCCGACGCTGTTAGGCTGCCCTTACCTGGGCTTGTAAAAACTTCGCTCGCCCTCCAACCGAAAGGTCATGGTTCACACCCATGGGTTACATCACCTCCGAGCTCCTCGAGGAGACCGGTTACGTCGTGCTCGACTCGTACGACCAGCCGATCGACCCGAAGGAGTGGCTCGACATCGAGTACGTCGACTGGAAGTCCTCCGGCGACACCCGCTTCGCTCCGCTCGCCTCCGCCAAGGGCGAGATCGAGTGCAACGGCTTCTGGAACCACAAGCCGCCGCGCACCGACAAGGACGGCGTCTGGATCGACTCGCAGACCGAGATCGCGCCGACCCTCACCGCCCGCGCCAAGGAGCCGGGTTCGAACGTGGGCCGCTGCCGCGTGATCGAGCTGCAGCCCAACACGTACGCCGATGCGCTGTACAACCTCCACCAGGACGACAACAACCGCCTCAACCCGGATGGCACCGGCTGGGTCGTGCGGTCGTTCTTCAACCTGACCGACGACAAGGACAGCTTCTTCGTCCTCCGTCACAACCGCACCGACCCGTCGGGCGAGACCCGCATCGCGCTGCCCGCCGGCGCCCAGCTGGTCATCGACACCCAGCGGCTCTGGCACGCCGCCGCCCACTTCGGCGACGAGCCGCGCTACTGCCTCATCACGTCGTGGGAGTCGGGCCCCGAGCTCGACGCCTACCTCGAGAAGTACCACGCCCGCAAGCACGTCGACTCGGTCGAGGTGCCGCAGGACGTGCTCGACGCCGGCCAGGCCGAGCAGTCGCGTCGCATCGCCGCCCGCGAGGCGGCGCTCCGCGCTCGCGGCCAGCAGGAGAAGCTGGCGATGAGCGAGGCCTAAGCCTTCGCATCCGCCTGAGCACCCCCAGGAAGAGCCTTCCCACCCCCGGTGGAGCGCCTCGTCCTGGGGGTGCTCGTCTGTCCGGGGCCGCGTAGGTTCATACAGGTGAATGCAGGCGGGGCGCTCGAGCGTCAAGACGGATACGCGGACCTCCGAGGCTATGCCGGGATCGGCGACGGGCGCACCGTCGCCCTCATCGCCCGTGACGGGCAGATCGACTGGCTGCCCATGCCCGCGCTGCACACCCCTCCGGTCTTCGCGGGGATCGTCGACCAGCGCGACGGTGGACGTCTCGAGCTCCGGCCCGTGGACGCCTTCGAGTCGACGCGCGAGTACGTCGAGGGCACGAACGTGCTGCGCACGACCTTCACGACCGCCTCCGGCACGGCGACGGTGACGGATGCGCTGGTCACCGGCGTCGCGGGTCGCCTCCCCTGGACGGAGCTCGCCCGCCGCATCGACGGCGTCGACGGTGAGGTGGCGTTCGAGTGGGCCGTGATCCCGGGCAACACGTTCGGGACGGAGCCCGTCCAGCGCCTCGACACCCTGCACGGGCCGATCCTGCGGGCGGCGAGCATCGACCTCGTGCTCGTGGGCTTCGAGCACGGCCGCACCGATCCGCACGACCCCGGCGACGGCTTCCCCGACGGGCCGCTGGAGTTCCGCGGCGCGTTCACGACCTCCCCGGGGTCGCGGCACCTCATCGCGGTGTGCGGCACCGACGACGAGCCGATCCACGTCCCGGATCCGAGGATCGTGGACCAGGGCATCGACCGCACCATCGCGAACTGGCAGCGCTGGTCGGAGGAGTTCGACTACTCAGGCCCCTGGGCGGAGGCGGTGCAGCGCAGCGCCCTCGCGCTCAAGCTCCTGATCTTCTCGCCCACCGGGGCGATCGCGGCGGCGGCGACCACGGGTCTGCCCGAGGACCTCCGCGGCGGGAAGAACTGGGACTACCGCTTCGCGTGGGTGCGCGATCTCGCGTACACGGTGGGTGCGCTGACCCGGTACGGTCTGCGCGAGGAGCCGCACGCCGCCGTGTCGTGGGTGCTGAAGATGCTGAAGGAGTACGGGAACGACCTCCAGATCTTCTTCGAGCTCGACGGAACGCTCCCCGACGGGCTGAAGGGCACGAAGTCGGAGGGGTGGCGCGGCATCGGCCCGGTCCACGCCGGGAATCCCGCCTCCGGGCAGCTGCAGCTCGGCGTCTTCGCCGACGTGATCGGCATCATGCTGCACTACGTCGAGTCGGGGAACATCCTCGACGAGCGCACCAGCGAGCTCGTCGTCGCGTACGCCGACCATGCCTGCCGGATGTGGCCGAAGAAGGACTCGGGGATGTGGGAGCTGCCGAAGAAGCGGCACTATGTGACGAGCAAGATCGGCTGCTGGAAGGCGTTGACGGATGCGCTGCGTTTGTACGAGCTGGGAGAGATCAAGCCCACCGACGAGGATGTCGCACTGTGGCGGAAGAACAAGCGCCTCCTCGAGGAGTGGCTCGACACGAAGGGGTGGTCCGAGAAGCGCGGCGCGTACACGATGTGGCCGGGCAGCAAGGACCTCGATGCCTCCTTCCTCCTCCACGTCGCCGAGGAGTTCGGCGACCCGGCCCGCACCCGCAGGACCGTGGAGCGCATCCGCGACGAGCTGGCCGTGGGGGAGCAGGTCTACCGCTACACCGGCGTCGACCGGGAGGAGGGCGCATTCGTGGCCTGCGCCTTCTGGCTGGTGCAGGGGCAGGTCTGGCTGGGCGAGCTCGAGGCCGCGAAGGCCCGCATGGATGCGCTGGTCGCGTCGGCGAACGACGTGGGCCTCTACGCGGAGATGATCTCGACCGAGACCGGCGACTTCCTCGGCAATCTGCCCCAGGGCCTCAGTCACCTCGCGCTCGTCGACGCCGCCTCCGCCTACGAGGCCGCCACCCGACCTCGCGAGGAGTGAGGTCGCGGTGAACACTCGCGGCGTCCTCGGCGGGCTGGCGTCCTGGACGCTCGACCTCGTCCGGGTGAGGCCCGCCCCGCATCCGCGATGGCCGATCGCGACGCAGGCGGCGCTGGCGATGGCTCTGCCCGTCGGGCTGTTCACGCTGCTCGGCCAGCCGCTCGTCGGTCTCCAGGCAGCGGGCGGCGCCTTCACCGCCCTCTACCTGGCCTCGGCCTCCGTACGCGAGCGCGCCAGAGCGCTGCCGCTGGTGGGCCTGCTGCTGATCGGATGCGCGGCCGCCGGCGCCCTGGTCGCCCCGGATCCCGCGGCGGTCGCGGTGGGGCTGGTCGTGGTGACCGTCGTCTCCTCGGCGCTGGCGTACGCGTTCGCGCTCGGCCCGCCGGGGCCGGTCTTCTTCGCGCTGGTCTACGGCATGGCGACGAACGTGACCGCGGTCGTCGACGGGGTGAGACGCGTCGACCCGCTGTCCTTCCTCGCGGTCTTCATCGTCGGCTGCCTCATCGCCTACGCGGTCGCGGTGGCGCCGCTCGTCGTGCCCGCCGTGCGCCGCCGCAGCGCGCGGGCGCTGCGCACCCTCCTGCCCGGGCCGCGGCTCGGTGTGGAGACGCGGCTGCTGCTCGTCCGCGTCGCCATCGTGGCGGTGGTCGGCACCGTTCTCAGCACCCTCTGGATCGACCAGGAGCGGGCGTACTGGGCGGTGTGCTCCGGCATCGCGGTGATCGGCGTGAACGCCGGACGCCGCACGGCGATGGTGCGCGGAAGCCAGCGCTTCGTCGGGACGGTGGCCGGGGCGGGCCTCTTCGCGCTGATCGCGCTCGTATCGGTGCCCGCGCCGCTGCTGGCGCTCGTCCTCGCGGCGCTGCAGTTCCTCATCGAGCTGCTCGTCGTGCGCAACTACGCCCTGGCGCTGGTGTTCATCACCCCGCTGGTGCTGCTCATCTCGAGCGCGGCCGTCCCGGGTGCGGATCTGGGCGGGCTCGCGATGGAGCGCGTGCTCGACACCCTGCTGGGCGCCGTGCTCGGGATGCTGACCGCGTTCATCCACCCGCGAGAAGGCGCCCCTTCGGCGTGACGGGAAGGGCGCGTTCTCGCCGTTGGACGGGCTGGCCGCGTGGCTCTCGCGCCGAGTTGCGAGAAGACGCCCCTTCGGCGTGACGGAAGGGGCGCCTTCTCACCGATGGGCGCGCTCGGCGGGGCGGGCGCGGGCGCGCGCCGCGTCGGGGGTCAGTGCACCGAGACGACGACCGCGGTGACGTCGTCGTCGACGACGTGCTCCGACACGCGCACCGTGAGACGGTCGAGGAACTCACGGGTCTCCTGAGCGGCGCGCAGGTCGTCGGCGAGCATCCGGAGGCTCTCGAGCGTGGAGTCATAGGCGTCGAGCACCCCGTCGGAGACCGAGATGAGGAGGTCGCCCGATGCCACGGTGACCTCGCCCGCCTCCCAGGGCACCCCGGGCGGGCGCAGGCCCAGCGGGAGGTTGTGCGAGGCCAGGCGGGTGAGCCCGCCGTCGGCCGCGATCAGGAGGGTGAGCCCGTGACCGGCGTCGACGTACTCCACGCGTCCCGAGACCGTGTCGATCGCCGCGTGGAAGAGCGTGGCGAAGGTGGTGTCGAGGGCGTGCTGCGCGTCGAGGTCGTCTTCGACCCGGACGACCGCGTCGAGGGGACGCTCGGCAGCGCCGCCGCCGGGACCGTCCAGGAGGGCGCCGACGATGCGCTGGGCGAGTGCACCCTGGGCCTCTCCCTTACCCATCACATCGGTGAGCGCGACGAGCACCGTCTCGCCGACCTCGCGCCAGGCGCCCCGATCGCCGCTGACCGCGCCATAGGGGATGGCGAGAGTCGACACGGTGACACCGTCGCCGTCGACCGAGTCGAGCAGGGGAGCGGCCTTGACCGGTGTCGCCCTGATGTCGTCGAGCTGGATCTCGGCCTCGGCCCAGGCGCCCATGCGGGCGAAGGCCTCGCGGTCCTCGTCGCTGAGGGTGCGTGGCTGGGAATCGAGCAGACACAGGGTGGCGACCGTGTCGCCGTCCTCGGTCTTGAGTGGAAGCCCTGCGTAGAAGCGGATGCCGTGCTCCGTGACGATCGCGCGTTCGGAGAAGCGATCATCCCGGGTCGCGTCGTCGACCTCGAGGAGGTCATCCTGCTCCACCGTCACCGCGCAGAAGGAGTCCGTCGGCGGGGTGTGACGGAAGGTGCCGCCCTCGGGCTGCGACTTCGTGAAGATGGTCGTCGAGTCGACGACGTTGACCACGGCGTGATCGACGTCGAAGACGTCCTTCGCCAGCCGGGTGATGCGGTCGTACCGCTCCTCGGGCCCGGTGTCCATCAGGCCGAGACGTTCGACCGCAGCATCCCGCCTGTCCGCATCCGTCGTCATGCGGCTCACCCTACTCGGGGGTCAGCCGGTTCACCCGTCGCTCCGCATCCGTCACCGCACGCTCGCCGTGGGTGCGCCGGCGACGCAGCTCACCGCGCTCGCGGTCGACGCGCGCGAGGTCCTCGCGGGCGCCCTCGAGCTGCTCCGTGAGGTCGTCGATCTCGGTCTCGAGCCGCCCGCGCTCGCCGTCGAGCTCGTGGAGCCGGTCGCGGAGGTCGGCGAGCTCGCTTCGCGCCTCCTCGAGCTCCCGTTCAGCGGCGGCGAGGCGCCCGGCCGCCCGGTCGAGCGCCGCCCGGTCGGACGCGGCGCGGTCATTCGACGCGCGAGCTCGATCGGTCTCCTTCGCCGTCGACGTACCGGAGCGGGACCGCGGGCGGAACTCGATCACCTCCGCGTCCGGCGCTCCCTGGGCCTCGCGCGCCTCGTCCGCGATCTCCGGAAGCGCGACCGCGTCCGACACGTCGATCGCGTCGAGGCCGTTCGCCGACAGCGGGCGCACGAGCATCCCGCTGTCGAGGGCGACCGCGGCGCCGGCGTCGATGAGCGCGGCCTGCACGGTCGACTCGAGGTCGCGCTGCACCGCCTCCGAGACCGCGGTGCCGCGTTCCCCCGCGGCTGCCGCCCACTCCCGGGCGGCGCGCGCGATCAGCCGGCGGCGTTCCGTCCCGAGCTCGCGCAGTTCCACGTCGTCATGGTCGCCCCGGAGCTCTGTCCCGAGGCGGCGGATGTCGTCGAGCAGGTCGGGTCGGTCGCGCACGGCCGCGTTGACCACCCATGCCGCGACGGTGGGCTTCCTGAGGCCCGTCAGCCGCTTCGCGAGGTCCTTCTCGCCCGCGGATCGGGCCTCCGCGGCCAGGCGCGAACGCTCGGCCATGAAGCTCGACGGGTCGACGCCGTAGAGCTGCCGGGCAGCGTCGCGGAGTTCCATTCGACCAGTCTGCCTCGCGGCGCGCCCGTGGTCAGAAGGCGGCGTGCCTGCCGTGCTGATCCGTGCGGTTCTCGGCGATGTACGCGAGCCTCCGCAGCGTCTCGACGTTGCGGAGATGGATGGCCACATCCATCGCCGGGTTGTGGACCCAGCGGCCCGGGCCGGCGACCGGGACCTCGTCGATCCGCACGACGCAGCCGGTGCCGCGCGGCTTCACCTCGAGCGTGACCTGCGCTTCGCCGATGGGCCGCCCCTTCGGGCGCATCACCGCCCGGTGCGGGGGCGCCCACTCGAGCATGCGCGTCTCGTCGTCGAGCAGCATGGGCCACACCCCGAAGGAGTGCTGCAGCACCGCATCCGGGGCCGGCCAGCGCGCGTCGACGTCGCGCATCCGCGAGGCGCCCACCACCCAGCTCGGGTAGAGCCAGCCATCCGCGAGCACCTCGAACACCGCGTCCGGGCTGCAGTCCATCTCACGCACCGTCACTGCCATGCCGCCCATCGTGCCCTTCTCGAATGCGCCCGCACACGGGGTTGCATCGCCGCTACGGTGGGGGTCATGGCGACGGTGGTGCTGGTTCACGGGGCGATGCACGGCGGATGGGCGTGGAGCCCGGTCGCCCGGCTGCTGCGGAGGCGAGGCCACGAGGTGTACACCCCGACGCTGACCGGCCAGGGCGAGCGGCGCGCCGAGCTCACCCCGTCGGTCGGGGTCTCCACCCACGTCGACGATCTCACCGAGCTCCTCTGGTTCGAGGATCTGCACGACGTGGTCCTGGTCCTCCACTCCTACGCGGGGGTCATCGCGGGACCCGTCGTGGAGGCCTGCGCCGACCGCATCCGGAGCGTCGTGTTCGCGGGGGCGTTCTACGTCAGGCCCGGCCAGCGCCTCCTCGACGTGGAGCCGCCGGCCGTCGCCGCGCGCTACACGGCTCTCGCCCGGGCGGAGGGTGACGGGTGGCGGCTGCCCGCGACGACCGCGTTCCTCTCCCAGTGGGCGATCACGGATCCCGTGCTGCAGACGTTCGTCGGTCCGCGGCTGACCGACTTCCCCTACAAGGCGCAGACGGATGCCGTCGACTTCGACCCCGCGCCGCTGACGTCGATCCCGCGCACGTACGTCGAGCACACCGAGCCCCCGCTCGCGTCGCTCGCCGTCTCTCGAGACGCGGCGCTCGCGGACGGGGCGGCCCACGTCACGCTCGCGACGGGGCACGACATGATGCTCGCCGCGCCCGAGGCGACCGCGGAACTCCTCGACTCGCTCGCGTGAGCCCGTCCTCGGGCGCGGACGCAGGCGCTCGCGAGGCCGGTCAGAGGGAGGCGGCACCCAGGGTCGAGCCGAGCGAGCGCGCGGCGGCGAGCGCGTCGGCGTGCTCCTGCCGCGACCGCGGGATCTCCTCGGCCAGGGCGGGCACCGACTCCGCGAGGGTGAGGTCGGCCCTGATCACGGTCACGGTCATGCCGAGGGCCTCGCTCAGGATGAGGGTGAGCGGTGGCACCACGTGATCCCACCCCTCCGTCGGCGAGCCGGCATCGTACGAGCCGCCGCGCGTCGACACGATGACCGCGGGCCGCCCGGCCAGAGGCTGCGACGGCACGTCGAACGGCGCCGTGACCCCGGGGACGTGGATGTGGTCGATCCACGCCTTGAGGGCGGAGGGCATCGAGTAGTTGTACATCGGGGCGTCGACCAGCACGGCGTCGGCGGCGAGCAGCTCCTCGATGAGGGAGCCCTGCAGCGCCTCCGCGTCGGCCGGCGGCCTCGCACCCTCGCCGCGCAGCCGCGGCGGCCAGTGCAGCGACGCATCCGCCAGGTGGGGGAGCGGATCGCGGTGGAGGTCGCGGTGCACGACCTCGTTGCCGGGGGCGGCGGCGAGCCAGGCGTCGGCGAACTCCTTCCCGATCGAGCGGCTCCGTGAGCCGGTGTCGTCGCTGGACGAGTCGAGATGGAGCAGCACTGCCATGCCGCCACGGTACCGTCTCCGACCGGAGGGGGACAGCCCGGGCGGCCGCCCCCACCCGGGCGATTGTGCGCGGAGCGGCCGTGCGCCAGGCTGGGCGCGTGCCTCTCGATCGCCTCGTCGCCGCCCGCGTGGTCCTCACCATCGACCCGGATCGTCCGCGCGCCGAGGCGGTCGGCGTCGACACCGCGACCGGGACGATCGTCGCCGTCGGATCCCGTGACGAGCTGACCGCGGCCCATCCGGACGCCGACCTCGTCGACCTCGGCGATGCTGCCCTCCTCCCGGGCTTCATCGACTCGCACAGCCACCCCATCATGAGCGGCATGATGTGCCGTGAGCCCGCGCACTGGATCGCGCCCTACGTCGGCTATCCGACCTACGCCGATGTGACGGCGCTGTTCGAGCGGCTCGAGGCAGAGACCCCGCCCGGCGTCGGGCTGCTGTTCAACGGCCTCGACCGCACCCTGCAGTCGGCGCCGGAGCTGACGAACCTCGACCTCGACACGTTCTTCCCGGACCGCCCGGTCTTCGTGCTCGACAACTCCGGACACGAGGGGTACTTCTCGAGCGCGCTCATCCGGCAGCTGGGCTGGGTCGGCGGGATGCCTCCCGCCGACCCTGTCGGCGCGAGCTTCGGCCGCAACCCCGACGGCACCTCGAACGGCCGCTGCTCCGAGCTGCAGGCGGTGATGGCCGTGCTCATGCCGATGATGGCGACCGTGCTCACCGATCCGCTGCTCTCGGCCGCCAAGTGGTACCGCTACATGGCCGAGAACGGGATCACCGCGACCACCGAGCACACGTTCGGCCTGACCCTGCTGCCCGCGATCACCGCGCTCGCGTCGCTCCCCGACAGCCCGCTGCGGCTGTCGCTGTACCACATGTCGACCGAGCCGGATCCGACCGCCCCGCTCGACACCACGGCGCCCGAGGCGATGGTGCGGAAGGTGGGTGTGAAGCTCTGGGCCGACGGATCACCCTGGGTCGGCACCATCGCGACCACGTTCCCGTACCTCGACAACGAGACCGTCCGGGGCGCGGGCATCACCCCCGGGCCCGGCGGCGAGGCGATGATGAACTACACCCGCGCCGAGCTCGACGACCTGCTCGACTCCCTCGCCGGGAGCGGGCTTCAGATGGCGTTCCACGTCAACGGCGATCTGGGGCTCGACATCGTGCTCGACGCCTACGAACGGGCGCTCACGCGGCAGGGGCTGCTCGGCGCCGACCACGGCTGGCGGGTCGAGCATGTGGGCGGAGCCCGGGCCGAGCAGTTCGGACGCGCGGCGTCGCTCGGGGTGGGCGTCTCGATGAGCCCGTTCCAGTTCGTCTACTGGGGCGATGTGCTCGACGGGACGCTGTTCGCCTCCGAGATCGGGTCGCAGTGGCAGCGGTTCGCGGATGCGGTGTGCAGCGGCGCGACCGTGAGCTTCCACAACGACGGGTCGGTGAGCCCGCCGATCCCGCTCCTCAACATCCAGGCCGCGGTCACCCGGCGCACCGGGTCGGGCGCGGTGCGGGGGCCGGAGCAGCGGATCGGGATCGAGGGGGCGCTGAAGGCGGAGACCATCAGCGCCGCGCGTCACATCGGCCGCGGCGACGACCTCGGCTCGATCGTGCCGGGTAAGCGCGCCGACTTCGTCGTGCTCTCCGCCGACCCGACCACGGTCGACCCAGCGCGCCTCGTCGACGACGTGCACGTGCTCGGCACCTGGCGCGACGGCCGCCCCCTCGACCTCGACGCCTTCCTCGAGCAGGTGTCCGCCGTCGATCCGGCGCAGCACGCCGACCTCCCGGCCCACGCCGCCGTCCACCCCCACTGCTGAAGCGCCGCGCTGCCCCCCTGGCTTTGTCCAGGTTTCTGTCGGAGATCGCCGATTTCGCGACGGAAACCTGGACAAAGCCGCCACGGGGTAGGGGCACCCATCCCGCGGCGGGCGGGGGCCCGGGTCAGGCGGCGGGGACGGACGCGGGGCGGGGGAGACGGCGGGCGGCGTCGAGGCCCTGCCGCGTCGCGCGCACGGCGTCGACGCCGGAGGCGTCGAGCGCGCCGCCCACGACCTCGTGCCGCACCCCGCGGGCGGCCAGCTCGGCGCTGAGGGGGTCGTGCGACACCTGCCCGGCGCACACGATCACCGCGGCGGCGGGGAGCAGCTCGCTGCGTCCGTCGGCGAAGCGCACGCGCACGCCGTCGGGGGTGATCTCCTCATAGTCGAGGTCGGCGAGCATCCGCACGCCCGCATCGCGCAGCTCGCCGAGGGCGACCCAGCGCGAGGTGATGCCCATCCCTGCGCCGAACTTCCCGCGCCGGCGCAGCACCGTGACCGACGATCCGGGCCGCGGCGCGTGGTGCCGGAGCGGACGGCGCATGCGCACGCGCTGCGGGTACGCGGAGCCCTCGAGCATCGTCTCGGGCGACGCCAGACCGAAGCGGGCGTCGAACTCACGCCCCCGCTCGACGGCGTCGTGCGAGAGCACGAGGAACTTCGCCGTGTCGACGCCGATCCCGCCTCCACCGATGATCACCACCGGTCCCGACGGCACGCCGCCCCGGATGGCCTCCTCGTACGACAGCACGTGCGGAAGCGAGGCCCCGGGAACGTCGATCGTGCGCGGGCGCACGCCCGTGGCCACGACGACTCCGTCGAACTCCGCGAGCTCGTCGACGATCGCCGGATGCGCGGTCTCGATCGCGACGCCCTGCCGCTCGAGCAGAGACTCGTAGTGGCGCACGGTGAGGGCGTAGTCCTCCTTGGTGGGGATGCGCGCGGCCAGTGTGAACTGCCCGCCCAACTCGGCGGCCGCCTCGAACAGGGTGACGCGGTGCCCCTGCCCGGCGAGGTCGGACGCGGCGACGAGCCCCGCGGGCCCGCCGCCGACCACGGCGAAGCGCGCGGTCAACGACGTCCGCAGCGACACGGCCACCGGGTAGCGCGCCTCCCTCGCTGCGCGCGGGTTCACCAGGCACGACACCGGCGTGAGGGCGAACGACCGGTCGAGGCAGGCCTGGTTGCAGCCGATGCACGTGTTGACGTGGTCGAAGCGGCCCTCCCGCGAGTGCTCGATGAGCGAGGCGTCGGCGAGGAAGGGGCGCGCCAGGGCGACCGCGGTGACCGTGCGGCGGCCGAGCACGTCCTCGGCGTCGCGGAGGTCGTTCATGCGGTTGCTCGCGATGACGGGGATGGGCGTGACGCCCTTGCGGCCCTCGTCGTCGCGCACCCAGTGCTCATCGGGCAGGGTGCAGATCGCCGAGACGACGGCCTCCGAGTACCGCAGCCAGACACCGTGAGGCACGGCGGCCTGCACGGTGGGCACCGTCGACTCGTGCCACCCGATGCCGATGTTGAGAGCGTCGGCGCCCGCGACCACGAGGGCGCGCGCCAGCTGGTCGGTCTCCTCCTGGGTCGACGACCCAGGCACGAGGTCGGCGCCCGACATCCGCACGATGATCGGCACGTCGGCGCCCACGCCGTGTCGCACCGCGCGGGTGACCTCCACGGCGAAGCGGCGGCGCCGGGCCGCATCGCCGCCCCACTCGTCGTCGCGCAGGTTCGTCACCGGCGAGCAGAACTGGTTGATGAGGTACCCCTCCGACCCCATGATCTCCACGGCGTCGAAGCCCAGCTGCACGGCGCGGGCGGCGGCGAGCCGGAACTCGTCGATGACCCGGAGGATGCCCTCCTCGTCGAGCTCCTGCGGCACGGTGTCGCGTGCCCCGCGCCAGGGCAGCGGCGACGGAGCCACCGAGCGGGTGGGCATGCCGTCGGGCTCGGTCATCCCCTCGAGCATCGCGTACCGGCCGGCGTGGAAGAGCTGCGCGGCGATGAGCCCGCCCGCCGCGTGCACGGCGCTGACGGCCCGCGCCATCCGCGCGTCGCCGGTGGGGTCGCCGAACACGCTGAAGTCGAGGGCCCCGCTGCCCTGGCGGCTCACGGCGATGCCGCCCGTGATCACGAGGCACGCCCCGCCCCGCACCCGCTCGGAGTAGTACACCGCGAGGGCATCGCCTCCGTCGTCGAGCGTCTCGAGGCCGGCGTGCATGCTGCCCATGATCACGCGGTGGGGCAGCTCGATCGGGCCGAGTCTCCACGGTGAGAAGGTGCGTCGAAGATGTGCGGACACGCTGCTCAGTCTCGCAGGTCCGGCTCAGTCCGGGAGCACCGACGGGTCGGGTCCGTCGAGCATCACCGCGGACCGGAGGTCGCCGGTGGTGTCGGCCCAGAACGGGGGAGCGACGATCGTGAGCCCGCCGTCGACCGAGAGGACCTGCCCGGTGATGTACGACGCGCGGTCCGAGAGCAGGAAGTCGATCGCATCCGCCATGTCGTCGGCGGTGCCCGGGCGCTGCAGCGGCACCTTCGACAGCACCGTCTCCATCGGCGCCATGCCCGGCACGCGGTGGTAGAAGTAGTCGAGCGAGTCGGTGTCGATGAGACCGCCGTTCACCGCGTTGACCGTGATCTGCCGCGGGCCGAACTCGGTGGCCATGTACTTCACGTACGCCTCGTTCGCCGCCTTCGCCGCGCCCAGCGCCGCATACGTGGGGAACGCGCGCAGCGAGCCGTAGCTCGTCACCGCGACGATGCGGCCGCCCGCATCCATGAGCTCGGCGGCGCGGATGGCGCCGAGCACGAACGACCGGGTGTTCATCGCGTAGCTGCGATCGAGGTGGTGCGTCTTCAACGCCGCGACCGGCTTGAAGGCGCTCGCGGCGGCGTTCGCGACGAACGCGTCGAGGCGGCCGTACTCGATGCGGATGCGCTCGAACATCGCGTCGATGTCGTCGGTCTGCTCGACGTCGGCCTGCACGGTGATGCCCGAGCCGCCGGCGGCGACGACGTCGGCGAGCGACTCCTCGGCGAGGTCGGCGTTCACCTTGTAGTTGATGACGACGGCCGCGCCCTGAGCACCGAGCTTCTGCGCGAGCAGCCGCCCGATGCCGCGGGACGCGCCCGTGATGGCGACGATGCGCGGGGTGGACTCGGTCATGCCTGCTCCTCGGACTTCTCAGGGGCGCCGGTGCCCGCGGTGGCCCGTGCCGCCTCGGCGACCGCCTCGGTCAGCACGTGGCGTGCGACGACCGTCTTCTGGATCTCGTTGGTGCCCTCCTCGAACCGGGGGGCGCGCGCGTCGCGGTAGACGCGCTCGATGGGGTTGCGGTGCCAGTATCCCTGTCCGCCGTGCACCTGCAGCGCCTTGTCGGTGACACGCCCGATCATGTCGACCGCCACCATCTTCGATGCGCTCGACAGGGCGCCGGCGTCGGGCCGCCCCTCCTCGTAGGCGCGGGCGGCCTCGAGCACGAGCGCTCGCGCCGCCGCGATGTCGGCGTAGTTCTCGGCCAGGTACTGCTGGATGACAGGCCGCTCCGCGAGCGTCTTGCCGAAGGTCTCGCGCTTCAGGGCGTACTCGACGGCGAGCTGCTGCGCCCGCTCGGCCAAGCCCACGCAGCTCATCGCGACGGAGATGCGCGACGGCAGCAGGAAGCCGCCGAGGGCGACCTCGAGCCCCTGCCCCTCCTCGCCAAGGCGAGCCGACGCGGGGACGGGCGCGTTCTCGAAGCGCAGGATGGCGTGGTCCGTCCCGCGGATGCCCATCGTGTCGGAGTCGTCGATCACCTCCACACCCGGCAGCCCGCTGTTGGGCATGAGGAACTCGACCGTGCCCTCGTTGCCGTGGGTGCCCTCGAGGCGTGCGGTGATGAGCCAGTAGTCGCAGGTCACTCCGAAGGTGATGAGGTGCTTCTCGCCGGTCATGTAGTACGTGTCGCCCTCGCGCCGGACGGTGGTGCGGATGTCGGCGCCGGTGCCTGCGGTGGCCTCGGTGAGCGTGAACGCCACGAGCACGTCGCCGGCGACGGAGGGCTTCACGATCCGCTCGAGCTGGTCGGGCGTGGCGTAGGGCTCCATCGCGCGCCAGGTGCCGTTGATCACGTGCACGAGCATCCGCACCGAGCCGTGCGAGCGGGAGAACAGCTCGAGCAGCTCCAGGTACTTCGCGAACGGGACGCCCCGACCGCCGAGGCGTTCGGGAGCCGCCAGCGAGAGGTAGCCGCGCTCGCGCAGCGTCTCGAACAGGTCGGGCGGGACCGACCCGGTGGCCTCGATCCGCCGGGCGAACTCCTCGCCCGGGCCCTCGACCCAGGCGGCGATCTCGGCCTTGAGCTCCTGGAACTCGTCTTCGGTCACGCTGTGCTCTCCCTCGAGGTGGATGGGGTGGACGGGTCGGATGGACGGGGTTGGCTCGGGGTCGCGGTGAGGCCGCCGCCGGTGGCGACGAGCTCGGCTGCGCGTTCCCGCAGCAGGTTCTTCTGCACCTTCCCGACCGGATTGCGCGGCAGCTCGTCGACGAAGGCCAGCCTCTCGGGCCAGAAGTACTTCGACACCCGCGCCTCGCCGAGGTACGCCTGCATCTCGGCGAATCCGAGCGATTCGGTCCCGTCGGCGGTGACCACGAAGGCGCACGCGCGCTCGCCGAGGCGCGGATCGGGTTCTGCGACGATGGCGACGTCCTTCACCCGCGGATGCTGGAACAGCAGGTTCTCGATCTCGACCACCGGGACCTTCTCGCCGCCGCGGTTGATCACATCCTTCACCCGGCCGGTGATGTGCAGGAAGCCGGCCTCGTCGAGGATCGCGAGATCGCCCGTGCGGTACCAGCCGTCGGGGGTGAACACGTCGGCCGTGAGGTCGGGACGGTCGAGGTAGCCGAGGAACGTCGTCGGGGAGCGGAGCTCGTAGTTCCCCTCGGTCCCGCGCGGCAGCTCGGTCCCGGTGTCGTCGACGATGCGGATGCCGACCCCTTCCAACGCGCGCCCGTCGCTGCCCCAGGCCGCCGGGCCGTCGGAGGGCGAGGCGAGCGCCCCGAGGCACGTCTCCGTCGTGCCGAACGCCCCGAGGGTCACCGAGCCGAGGACGCGCATGGCGCGCTCGGCCAGCTCGCGCGGCACCGCGGCGCCGGTGGGCACCACGATGCGGAGCGAGTCGGGTGCGGGCTCGCCGGACTCGACGGCGTCGACGAGGTCCATGAGGAAGGGCGTCGCCGCCTGCATGAAGGTGGCCCGCGCGGTCGCGAACGCCTGCGACAGCGCCACGCCCGCATCCCAGATGGGCTGCACCACGCTCGGCACCCCCAGCCGCCAGCTCAGCAGCAGTCCGTAGAGGAAACCCGTCTGGTGCGCCAGCGGGGAGGGGGATGTAGACACGGTCGTCGGCTCCAAGGCCGGACTGCGCGACATGCATCGCGGTGGCCAGCCCGAGCGAACGGTGGGCGTGCTGCACACCCTTGGGCTCGCCGGTGGTGCCCGACGTGAAGAGCAGCTGCGCGACGTCGTCGGCCCCGGGACGGCGTGCCTCGAGGGCCGCCGCATCGACCGTCACGGCGGAGAGCGCGCTGTCGAAGTCGTGCCACGTCCACCCGGATGCGCTCCCGGGCTGTCGTGCGCGCCCCGGCTCGTCGTCGGTGACGGGCGCGGCGGGTGCAGCGGGCGGCGTGAAGGGCCCGTCGCCCTGCGTGCCCGCGCGATCCGCGTCGGCGATCACGACGACGTGCTCGACCGTGAGCGGCAGGCCCCGCGCGTCCGCCTCGACCGCGACCTGGGTGAGCTCGGCGGCGTGGGCCCTCCTGCGGAACGACTGCGGGACGACGAGCACCCGGGCGCGGGAGCGCGAGAGCACCATAGAGACCTCGCGTGGCCCGAACACGGGCATGATCGGGGCCACGACGGCGCCGATCTGCAGCACACCCAGGGTCGTGGTCACGCACTCGATCCAGTTCGGCAGCTGGAACGCCACGGACTCGCCGCGGCGTACCCCGAGGTCGAGGAGGAGCGCGGAGACCCGGTCGGCCGCGTCCTGCAGCTCTCGCCAGGTGAGCGCGGCCGGGCGGTCGCCGACCTCGATCACGGCGGGGGAGTCGGGCGCGGTCTGCGCGAGCTCGTGCACGAGCTCCGAGTGCACGAGGACCGACGGTGAGACGCTCACGAGGCGATCGGGTGGGAGCGGCGGGAGACGTCGCTCTCGGCGAGGGCGGGCGCGGTGATGTCCATCTCGAGTCCGACGCCCGTCATCTCCTGCAGGAACGTGGGATACGAGATGCGGTACGCCCGCGGATACGTCAGCCGCGACCGGCCCTCCGCCCTCGTCGCGGCGACGGCGAGCGACATGAGCACGCGGTGATCGTTGAAGGACGACATGGGCGAGCCGTGCAGCGAGTCGACGCCCGTGATCGTGAGCTCCTCGCCGGAGTCGACCAGGTCACCGCCGAGCCGGTTGAGCTGCAGCATCGCGTTGACCCGGTCGCTCTCCTTGAGTCGGATGTGCGAGATGTTGCGGAACCGCGACGTGCCCTTCGCGAAGGTCGCCAGGGTCGAGAGGATCGGCAGCAGGTCGGGGACGGGCTGGCAGTCGATGTCGAGCGGGGCGAGCTCGATCCCGTCGTGGCGCACGCGCACGGACCCCGACTCGGGGTCGACCTCCATCGGCAGTCCCATCGCCGACACCAGGTCGAGGAACTCCGCCTCCGGGTGATCGGTCTCGGCGGCCGTCGTGGTCGCCATGCCGCGGAACAGCACGTCCGACGGACGGAGGGCGGCGGCGGCGAGTCCGAACGCGGCCGAGCCGATGTCGGGAGGCAGCGTGTACTCGGCCGGGCGCGCGGTCTGCCCTGGCGGGATCGTGTACGTGCGCCAGTCGTCGGACACCTCGACGGCGAGGCCCCAGTGCCGCATCATCTCCACCGTGAGCTCCACGTAGGGCTGCTCGTTGAGCTCGCCCACCACCTCGATGGTCGTCTCACGCTCGGCGAAGGGGGCGAGGAGCAGCAGGCCGGAGATCCACTGCGAGAGCGTGCCCGCGATCCGCACGTGTCCGCCCCGGGGCGGGCGCGGCTGCACGGTGATGGGCGGGCAGTCGTCGGTCGACTCGTACTCGACGCCCATCTCGCCGAGCGCGGTGAGAAGCGCCTTGATCGGACGGCGGCGGAAGTACTTCATCCCCGTCAGCGTGATCGGCTTGTCGGCCAAGCTCGCGAGCCCGGTCATGAAGTAGAGGGTGGTGCCCGACGACCCGACGTTGAGCAGGCCCTCGTCGCTCGACGAGCCGTGGTCGATCACGTGCCCGGCGGTCGAGTACGGGCCGCCGTCGACCACGTAGGAGTCGCCGACCACCTCGACGCGCGTGCCGAGAGCCCGCAGCACCGCGATGGTCCACACCACCTGGCGGGTCTCCGACAGGCCGTGGATGACGCTGCGGCCGGGCGAGAGCGAGGCGAGCACCAGAGCGCGATGGGCGTGGTACTTCGAGACCGGGATGTGGAGCTCCCCGTGGAGAGGTGAGGTGGTGCCGGTGACGAAGAGCTGCAACGTGCTGACCTCCAGACTCGGGCCTGACTCAGACGGCTCCCAGTCTGGCACTTCATCCATGCCGATTCGAGCATGGATCGTGGCCTGGGAGGGGCCCCGATCAGGCGCCCAGATCGGCCTGTGCGAGCGCCTGATCGCTGTCCGGGAACCGGATCTCCACGGAGCGGATCCGGTCGACCGGGATGCTCGTCGAGGCCGTGAGGTTGCCCGTCTTCGCCCCCGCCGCGGTCCAGGTGGCGACGACGGTGTCGCGGCCGTCGACGTCGGTCACGACGAGGTCGTAGTCGGCGCTCAGACCCTGGTCGGCCCAGTCGCCGTAGCTGCAGTTCCAGTCGAACCTCGTGCCCCACGACTTCGCGGTCACCGCGATCCGTGCCTCCACCGAGTCGGGCACCGTCGACTCCATCGCGTACGTCGTCGCGCCTGGCTCCCACGAGATCGTGGGCGCCAGCAGGATGCCGCCGCCCACGCCGAGGGCGGCGAGAGCGAGGCCCGCCGCGGCGGCGCCTGCGACCACACGCCGGCGCAGCCTGCGGCGGCGGACTCTCATCGACGTGGCGAGCGATCGCACGAGCGACGCCGGCGCCTCCTCGTGGGCCTCCGGCTCCTCGTCGGCCGACAGGGCGACCGCCTCCTCGGGCGTCACGGCACCGAGGATGCCGGGGATGCCCGCCAGCTCCGCGAGCCGGCTCCGGCACTCGGCGCACGTCTCCAGATGCCGCTCGTACTCTCGGCGCTCCTCGGGCGCGAGCGCTCCGAGCACGTATGCGGCGTCCCACTCGCGATAGTCGTCGGTCATCGGGTCACCCCCCTCTCCTGCAGCGCGAGCCGCAGCGCTCGCAGTGCGTAGTGCATCCTGGACCGCACGGTGCCCTCCGGGATGCCCTCGCTCTCAGCGATCTCGGCCACCGACCGGCCGAGGTAGTACGACGAGACCACGATGGTGCGATGCTCGGGGCTCAGCGACGAGAGCGCATCCGACACCAGCCAGCGGTCGAGCACCGCATCCGTGTGGTCGCGGGTGGGCGACTCGGGCAGCTCGGCGGTGCTGAACTCGTGCGAGCGCCGCGCGCTGCGGCTCTCGTCGATCACGATGTTGCGGGCGACCGTGAACAGCCAGGCACGTGCCGCCTCGTCACCCTGCTCGAGGATCGCGGGCTTCCGCCAGGCGCGGAGCAGCGCCTCCTGCACGACGTCCTGCGCCTGCACCGGGTCGCGGGTCAGGCGCGTGACGAAGCGCAGCAATGCCGCGCCGTGAGCGTCGTGCACCGCGCGCATGAGCTCGGCCTGCTCGTCGGTCATGGTCGTCCTCCACCCGGTACGACGAGACAGCGCCCCACCGCGTTCAGATCCCGGCCGTGAGTTCGCTGGGCGGCGCTACGGCGTGACGAACAGGCCGGACTCGGCATCGCCCGGCGCCCGGTCCTTCATGAGGAAGTGCTGCTTCTTCCCGGTCGCCGTGTAGGGCAGGTCGTCGACGAAGGCGTACCGTCGCGGGCGCTTGAAGCGTGCCAGGACGTCGCCGTCGAGGAGGAAGCGGTCGAGCTCGGTCGCCGCCGCGGCGACGTCGTCGAGCGCGCCGGGCCGTCGCCGGACGTAGGCCACGACCTGCTGGCCCCACTCCGGATGCGGCAGTCCGACGACGATCGAGTCGGCGACCCCCGGATGCCCGGACAGCGCCTCCTCGACCTGGACGGGGTGCACGTTCTCGCCGCCCGAGATGATCATGTCGTCCTTGCGGCCGATGATGGTCACGATCTCGTCCGCATCCCAGGTGGCCAGGTCGCCCGGGTACACCCAGCCGTCGCGGAACTTCCTCGCCTGCTCCTCGGGGTTGTGCATGTACGCGTACCCGCTCTTCACGCTGCGCATGATCACCTCGCCGACCTCCACGCCGTCCTTGGCGACCACGTCGGTCGGATCCGCGAAGCGGTCGTCGCCGTAGACCTTCACCACGGCGACGTCGTCGTCGAGGCAGGCGCGTCCGGCGGCGCCCGCCGCATCCGGCAGGTCGTCGGGCCGCAGGTACGTGTTCCAGAACGCCTCGGTCGTGCCGTACCCGTTCGCGATGCGCTTGGTGAGCGTCGCCTGGTAGCGGAGGGCCGCGGCCCGCTCGAGCGGGGCACCCATGGTGACGATCCCCGAGAGCGACGTCAGGTCGCGCGGCCGGGCCTCCTGCGCATCCGCCAGCCGCTCGAGGTTCGTGGGGGCGCCGATCACGTAGGTGAGGCGGTGGCGCTCGACCAGGTCGAGCACGAGGTCGGGGTCGAACTGAGGGAGCGTGACGACCTCCGACCCCACGTAGAACGCGGTGTTCGGGCCGGCGCAGTAGTTGCCGCCGCGGTGGAACCAGGGCGACATGTTCATGGTCCGGTCGACGGGGGAGAGGGGGAAGTGCATGATCACGTCGTGCGCGGTGAGCACCTCGTTGAGGCTCGTCAGCGGTACCGACTTGGGCATGCCCGTCGTGCCGGAGGTGTACAGGCGGCTCGTCTCATCCCACACGGTGGCGCCCTCGGGGGCGCGGAAGCTCGGCGCGCCCTCGACGAGCAGGTCGGCGAACGGGATGGCGCCGGGCAGCAGCTCACCCTCGCCGACGGCGACCAGCGCGGCCGGAGAGTGCCCCGAGAGCGCGAGCGCCTTCGACACGTCGTCGGCCAGCGCCGACTCGTAGACGAAGACGACGGGCTTCGACTCGGTGAGGATGTGCGCGGTCTCGGTCGGCGAGAGACGGAAGTTCATCGGCGAGGAGACGGCCCGCAGCCCCTGCGCGGCGACGTAGAGGAAGGCGAACTCGGGCCGGTTGAGCAGCTGATATCCCACGATGTCGCCCACACCGACGCCGTGGCGCCGGAGCCCCTCGACCAGGGCGCCGGTCACCTCGCCGAGCTGTCGGTAGGTCCACGAGTCACCGGTCGTGGAGTCGGTGACCGCGGTGCGATCCGCGTAGCGGTGAGTGTTGCGCTCCACCGCGGATGCGTAGGTGAACGCGGTCTCGAAGACCCGCCGGAATGCGCTCGGGTCGTAGTCGGAGTTGGGGTCGGGGACGGTGATGCCGGCCCCCGTGGCATCGGTGTCGCTCTGTGACATGCAGTCATTATGCTCGCCCGCTGTCGCGCGATCGGCCCTCCCGGGGTTGGCTCGACCCATGGCGTACGACATCGGGACCAGGATCGCGGCCTACCGGGTGACCGGGGAGCCCGGCGTCGTGGTTAGCCTGGGAGCATGAGCACGGACGCGGTCGACGCCGTCGTGGTGGGCAGCGGGCCGAACGGTCTCGCCGCCGCCGTCACGATGGCCAGGGCGGGCCTGTCCGTCGTGGTGTACGAGGCGGGGGCGGCCCCCGGCGGCGGCGCGCGGACCGCCGAGCTGACGCTGCCCGACCACTTCCACGACGTGTGCTCTGCCGTGCACCCGATGGCCTGGGCGTCGCCGTTCTTCCGCGAGTTCGGGCTCTCGAGCCGCATCGACCTCGTCACGCCCGAGCTGTCGTACGCCCACGTCTTCGACGGCGGGGTGGCGGCGCATGCCTGGCACGACATCGAGCGCACCGCCGACGGCCTCGGCCGCGACGCCGACGCGTGGGCGCGCCTGTTCAGCCCCATCCTCCGTGAGCTCGCGCAGGTGCTCGACTTCACCTCCAACCCCGTGCTTCGGATGCCGGCGCATCCGATCGCCACCGCGCAGTTCGGCCTGCGCGCTCTCGCGACCTCTCTCGGCACGAGCGGCGGCTTCCGCACGCAGCGCGCGGCCGGGCTCCTCGCCGGCGTCAGCGCGCACGCGATCGCCCCCATCTCGTCCCTGGGCGCCCGTGCCGCGGGACTGCTGCTGGCCGCTCTCGCACACGGTCCCGGCGGCTGGCCCATCCCGATCGGCGGATCGCGCACCATCGTCGATGCGCTGGTGGCCGATCTCCTGGCGCACGGCGGCCGGCTGGTCACCGAGCACCGGGTCGACGACCTCCGCTCGCTGCCCACGGCTCACGCGGTGCTCCTCGACGTCACGCCGCGGGCCCTCGCCTCGATCGCGGGAGACCTCCTGCCGCCGAGGTACCAGGCGATGCTCCGCCGCTTCAAGTACGGCGACGCCGCCTCGAAGGTCGACTTCGTGCTCGACGGCCCCATCCCGTGGCGCGATCCCGACCTCGCCCGAGCGGGCACGCTGCACCTCGGCGGGACAGCGGCGCAGCTGCAGGCCTCCGAGAAGGAGGTCGCGGCGGGCCGCCATCCCGAGCATCCGTATGTGCTGGTCTCGCAGCCGAGTGTGTTCGACCCGGGCCGGGCGCCCGACGAGCACCAGACCGTCTGGACGTACACGCACGTGCCCCGCGGATCGGGGCGCGACATGACGGAGGCCGTCGCCGACCGGATCGAGGACGCCGCGCCCGGCTTCCGAGACCGCATCATCGCCTCCTCCGCGATCTCTGCGGCTTCGCTCCAGCTGTACAACGCGAACTACGTCGGCGGCGACATCGCGTCGGGAGCGAGCTCGTTCACGCAGCTGGTGAAGCGACCGCGACTGTCGCCCGATCCGTACCGGACGCCGCTCGACGGCGTGTACCTGTGCTCGTCGAGCACGGCGCCCGGTCCGGGCGTGCACGGGATGTCGGGGTGGAACGCCGCGCGCGCGGCGCTCCGTGACGTGTTCGGCTCCGAGCCGCCGTCGCTGTTTCCCGTCCTGAGCTGAACCCGCGCGGACCCGGCCTGAGCTGCTCGTGCTCCTCTCGGGCTAGATGTCGAGGGTGTCGCCGGGCTCGAGCGCGACGTACTCGCCACCGACCTGCTCGGTCGCCCAGCGAAGGCGATCGTGCCCCATCTGCTTGCCCGCGACCGACAGCACCATCTCGTGCGTGGCGAAGGCCCGCTTGGGCTTGATCGAGAGCACGTAGTCGATCGCCTCCGAGATCTTCAGCCACGGCGCTCCGACGGGCACCGCGAGCAGGTCGACCTGCTGCGCGGGGTCGGCGAACGAGTCGCCGGGGTAGAACAGCGACTCGTTCACGATCACGCCGACGTTGTCGACCACGGGGATGGACGTGTGGATCACGGCGTGCCGGCCGCCGAAGAACTGCAGCGAGAACGGCGCGGCGTCGACGACCTCGCCCGGACGCACCTCGACGACAGGGAAGTCGCCGGCCGCGGCCACGACGCCCGCCGGTCCGTAGATCGTGACGTCGGGGGAGGCGTCGACGATCCGCTTGAGCTGATCCGGGGTCCAGTGGTCGGGATGCTCGTGGGTGATCACGACGGCGACCGTGTTCGCCGCCTCGGTGATCGGTGTCGTGAAGACGCCCGGGTCGATGAACAGGCGGCGGCCGTTCTGCTCGAGCTGGAGTGCGGCGTGTTCGAACTTCGTGAGTCTCATCGCGAATCAGCAAACACCCCCGGGCTCCGTCCGCGCAACGGCACGGGCGGACGCCCGGGTATGGGAGGATCAGGCCCCATGGGTTCCCCAGCGAAGCGGATCGTCGTCGCGATCAACCCGAACGCCTCCTTCGGCCGGACCCGGCACGTCGGTCCCACGGTCGTCACGGCGCTCAAGGCGGGCGGCCACGACGTCGTGCCGCTCAGCGCCCCCGACTTCGACGGGCTCGTCCGCGTCGCCCGCGACGCCCTTCGCCTGCAGACCGACGCCTTCGTCGTCGTCGGCGGCGACGGCATGGTGAACCTCGGCGTCGATCTCGTGGGCGGCACCGACGTGCCGCTCGGGATCATCCCCGCGGGCACGGGCAACGACTTCGCGAGCGGCCTCGGTCTCCCCTCCGACACGGAGGCGGCCCTGGCCGTCCTCCTCGAGCACCTCTCGAGCCCCGACGGGGTGCGCCGGGTGGATGCCGCCGTGGTGTCCGGGCTCGACGGCCCCGATCGCTGGTTCGCCGGTGCGCTCTCGGCGGGTTTCGACGCGCGCGTCAACGAGCGCGCGAACGCGATGCGCCGCCCGAAGGGCGCGTCGCGGTATGTGATCGCCCTGGTGGCCGAGCTCGTGCGGCTGCGGGCCCGCCGCTACCGGCTCACGATCGACGGCGAGCCGTGGGAGGTCGACTCCGTGCTGCTGGCGGTGGCCAACAACGGGCGCATCGGGGGAGGGATGCGCATCGCGCCCGACGCGTCGCTCGACGACGGCCTGCTCGACGTCTTCGTCGTGGCCCCGGTCGGCCGCGGCCGCTTCATGCGTCTCTTCCCGAAGGTGTTCTCCGGAACCCACGCCGGGCTCGACGTCGTCGAGTTCCGCCGCGGGCGGGTCATCACCCTCGACGCGGAGGGCATCACGGCCTTCGCCGACGGCGAGCCGTTCGGCCCGTTGCCGCTCACGGTGACACTCCACCCGGGTGCGTTGAGGGTGCTCGCGTGATGCGCATCCGCCGATTTGAACTCGCCCCCGGAACCTGCCTATAATCGTCAGGTTGCAAAAACGGCCCCATCGTTTAGCGGCCTAGGACGTCGCCCTCTCACGGCGGTAACGCGGGTTCAAATCCCGCTGGGGTCACAACACGGCGAAGCCCCCGGATCACACGATCCGGGGGCTTTCCTCGTTCCGGGGCGGGTTCGCGTCTCGACGGGCGCGGGATCGGGGCCCTGGCGATCCGGAGCCGCCCGGGTAGGGTCGGGGGCACGACGAAGGGAAGAGCATGACGAACCCGAACGAGTTCCCCGACTACGCCGGCTACCCCGACGGCGAGGGCATCGTGGGCAACGGCCCCACCACCGACGCGCCCCCTTCGGGCGTCGACCCCACCGTGGCCGACGAGCCGGAGCCCACGGGCGCCGACACCCCCACCGACGAGGATGACATCGCCGTCAATGACGGCTGACGCCGCGGCCCGCGCTCCGCGCCCGGGGTGGATCTGACAGCCGTGGTGGGCTGACGGCCCGCGAGGCCACCACGGGTGTCAGATCCACCGCACCTGGCCGCGCCCTGCTCGGAGCGGACCCGACCTCCCCGCATCCCTCACCCATCCGGCGCGGTGCACATCTGACGGTCGTGGTGGCCTGATGCCCCGCGGGGCCGCCACGAGTGTCAGATCCGTCACGCCTGGGCCCATCTGGGTGGGAGCCACTTCCCGCACCCGCGACCCATCCGGCGCGGTGCGGATCTGACGGTTGTGGTGGGCTGACGCCCCGCGAGGCCACCACGAGTGTCACATCCGACACCCCGCGCGCATCGGCGCGGAGCGGGGCACGCGTCAGCGCCGGCCCGGCAGCGCGCGGTCGTGCTCCGCGCGGAGGGCCGAGGAGGCCTGGTGCTCGACCAGGCGCGGGACGTACGAGCGGATGCGGTGGCCCGCCAGGGCGGCATGCTCTGCCTCGACGAGTTGTCGCACGCGCTCCGCGTCGACATCCGGATGGCGGGCCCGCAGCCGCTCGACGACCGCCGCGATGGCCTCCCACTCGTCCTCTCCGCCGCGGTCGGTGTACATCGCTCGCGGGCCGACGCGGTCGTCCGCGCGCGCCGCCGACTCCGGCACCCCGGAGAAGCGCAGCGGGCGCGGGATCGAACGGGCGCGGATGATCCGGCCGACCTCCCACGGCTGGTCCGCCGGGTCCTGCAGCGTCGCCGCGTCGACGACGTAGGCCGCGTCCGCGCTCGCCTCCTCGCCCGTGAGCACCAGGGTCGCGACCCCGTCGTCGAACAGCGCCTGCATGCTCGGCAGGTAGCGCAACGGGAGCTGCGGTTCGGGCCCGGCGCTCCATGCGTGCACCACGCCCACGCGCCGGCCGAAGCGCACCTCCTGCCGGATGCGCTGGGCGAACCGATCGAAGGAGCGTGTGTCGCCGATCCGCTCGACCATGTCGACCACGAAGAGCACGTCGAGGTGCGACGCAGGGGCGAGCGGCACGATCTCGGTGATCGCGCTGCTCACGATGTCGCCGGGAGCGGGGAACGGGCGGGCGGCCGACGTCCGCTCGCTGCGCGGATCGGCCGTGCCCGCCGCGATCGAGCGGTGCCACGAGAGGTAGGCGCTGCCGTAGGCGATGCGCGACGGACTCAGCCAGCGCGGCCCGATCTCTTCCCCGGTGAGCGAGGCCGACCGCCACCGCTGCAGCGTGAGAGGGACTCCGGGGAGCAGGATGTCGGACGCGCGCCCGAACACGGTGGCGATGCGGAGGCGGAACTCGGTGTCGGCGCCCTTGCGGACGGCGTCGAACGACCCGACCCGCTCGGCGATGAGCCGTCGGCGGAACATCAGCGATGGCTCGCACAGACGCACGAGGTAGCCACGAGGCTGGGTGAACGACAGCTCATCGGTGATCCGCAGCGCGTGCGTGGAGTTCGACGGCACGTCGGGATTCGCGAGCAGGTGCCGGACCTGCGTCTCGATCCGGCGCGGATGCATCCAGTCGTCGGAGTCGTGGGTGGTCACGAACTCGCCCCTCGCGGAGCGCAGGGCGAGGTTGCGGCAGGTGTACGTGCCCGCGTTGGTCGAGCGATGGAGGATGCGGATGCGCGGGTCGAGCCGACCGATCGTGGCGAGGGTGCGCTTGAAGTCGGCGGGCGACCCGTCGTCGACGATGATCAGCTCGAGCCGCCGCCAGGTCTGCGCGAGCACGGATGCGACCGCCGTGAGCACTTCGTCGCCCGGCCGGTGGCAGGTCATCACGACCGACACCAGCGGATCATCAGAGTCCGACACGGCGGGCAGCTCAGGGGAGCGCAGTCGGTCGAAGGGATGACCGGCTCCGCGGGCGCTTCCGTCCTCTCCAAGCTCCGGGGCCTCGAAGCCCGCCTCGGTGAAGACGCTCGAGAAGGCGCGCCGCCAGCTCCCGGCGTCGGCTCCGCCGGGCCGGGTCCAGGGGTTCACGACGTCCGCCGCGATCTGCCGGAGCTCCTCGACGGGCACGCCGTGGAGGAGCTTCAGCATGCCCGCCGCGTCGTCGTGGTGCCCGGAGCCGAGCAGGGCGGCGATCATCGCCAGCTGCGCCTCGGGATCGAGCAGCACCACGTCAGCGCGGTCGACGGAGGCACGGAAGAGGAGCGCCGCGGCCGTGTGGTCGCGGTCGTCGCGGGCCTGACGCTCGACGCTCTCCGCCAGGGCGACGCCGGTCGTGCGGTCGAGCGGGACCGGTCCGCGAGCGAGGGCCTCGAGGAGCGGGACGTAGTCGAAGCGCTCTCGGGATGCGCGGCGGGCCAGTTCGTCACGGACGACGGCGGTGTTCGACCACTGCGCCGTCCGCGCGAGCTCACGGCTCGAACTGCTGCGCCAGCGTGCGCCCACCGGTCTCCCTCCACGCGCCGCGAGGGCGCATTCACGCGCCGTGAGGGCGCATCCGCGTCAGGGTAGGTCGACCGGGTGAACCGGCGGTGAACCGCGGTGGTTCAGGAGGCGCGGAGCACGTCGTCGGTGAACGAGCGGAGTCGATGGGTGAGGCCCTCGGCGCGCATCGCGACCATGGCCTGCGGGTCGGGGTTCACCTCCGAGCGCGGCGGCACCAGACGGATGAGGTGCGAGCATGACAGGTCGGAGCAGATGTACTGCCCGATCGTCGACCCGTCGACGCCCGCCTGACCGGCGCGCGGCGCGGTGAACAGGGTGACCTGGCCGCCCGGCAGCGGGGACCGGCAGAAGGAGCACATGGCGGCGATCCCGGGCCGCATCCGGGCGCCGGCCGCCTTGAGCACGATGCCGACCGGCTCGCCGTCGCGCCAGTAGACGATGTACCCGCGGTGGATGGCGTGGGCGTCGCGCCATCCGAGGAACTCGCGCTCCTCCCACAGGATCTCGTGCAGACCGGGGAGGGTCATCCTGGAGAGGTCGAAGGCCTCCTCGTTCGCGAACGAGGAGCGGATCTGCGACTCGGTGAGTGGCTGCATCCCTTCGATGCTAACCCCGTCCCCGCGGGGGTGGCGCTCCGGCGCTGCCCGCTGAGTGCGCTCAGGCGCAGCCGGATGCGTTCAGGCGCCGGGCGCGAGATGCCCGCCGCTCGCCGTGGGCCGGGTGCCCGTCGCCGTGGCGATCGCGTCGGCCGCCCGCACCAGCGCGAGGTGCGAGAACGCCTGCGGGAAGTTGCCCGCCTGGCGCTTCCCCGCCACGTCGTACTCCTCCGAGAGCAGGCCCAGGTCGTTCGAGAGCCCGACCAGCCGATCCATCAGCACCCGCGCATCGTCGAGCCTGCCGGAGTGCGCATACTGCTGCACCAGCCAGAACGAGCAGGCGAGGAAGGGGTTCTCGTCGCCGGGGAGACCGTCGACGCCGCTCCCGGTGCGGTAGCGCATGACGAGGCCGTCGCGCAGCAGATCCTGCTCGATCGCGGCGACCGTGCCCAGCATCCGCGGGTCGTCGGGGGCGATGAACCCGATCTGGCCGAGGAGGAGGAGCGAGGCGTCGACCTCCTTCGTGTCGTAGTGCTGCACGAACGTGTTGCGCTCGGCGTCGTAGCCGCGGGTGAGCACCTCGTCGCGGATCTCGTCGCGCAGCTTCTCCCAGCGCTCGACCGGCCCGTCGAGACCGTAGACGCGCACCGCCTCCACGGCGCAGGCGAACGCCGCCCACACCATCACCCGCGAGTGCGTGAAGTGCTGGGCCGGCCCTCGGATCTCCCAGATGCCGTTGTCGGGACGGTCCCACACGGTCTCGAGGTAGCCCATCAGCGCCCGCTGCAGCGGCCAGCTGTACTCGTCCTCCTCGACGCCGATGATGCGCGCGGCGCGGAGGGCGACCATGAGCTCGCCGAAGATGTCGCTCTGGTACTGGTCCGAAGCGGCGTTCCCGATGCGGACGGGAGAGGAGCCCTGGTAGCCGGGCAGGCTGTCGAGCTCGTACTCCTGGAGGCGGCGCTCTCCCGCGAGGCCGTACATGATCTGGATGTCGGACGGATCGCCCGCGACCGCGCGCAGCAGCCAGCGGCGCCAGTGCTGCGCCTCCTCGCCGTAGCCGTGGAGCATGAGCGCCGCGAGCGTCAGCGACGCGTCGCGGATCCAGACGTAGCGGTAGTCCCAGTTGCGCGGGCCGCCGAACTGCTCGGGCAGGCTCGTGGTGGGAGCGGCGACGATCCCACCCGTCTCGGCGTGGGTGAGGGCGCGTAGCACGAGGAGCGACCGCCGAACGTGCTCGCGGTACGGGGTCTCGAACTCGCCCACCCAGGTGCGCCACCAGTGGAGGGTGTCCTCGAGGCGCTTGTCGACGTCGATGGCGTCGGGCGTGTGCTTGTGCGAGGGGAACCAGGTGATGACGCTGTCGACCTGCTCGCCCTCCGAGACGTCGAAGACGGCCTCGTGGCGGTGGTCGCGAGGGGTGAGAGCGGGTCCGCGGACGATCAGCGCATCGGGGCCGGCGGTCGCGATCAGCGCGTTGCCGCCGTGCTTCGGGGACTGGCGCACCCAGGGCAGGGCGCTCGCGTAGTCGAAGCGCATCCGCAGCTCGGAGCGCATCCGCACCGTGCCCTTGATGCCGCGCACCCGGCGGATCACGTCGGGGAGCGAGCCACCGTACGGCATGAGGTCGACCACCTCGACCTCGCCGGTCGGCGTCTGCCAGCGGGTGAGGAGCACGAAGGTGTCGTCGAGGTACGTGCGGCTGGTGCTCACGATCTCGCCGTCGGGGGCGAGGAGCCAGCGGCCGTGGTTCGGCTCGCCGAGCAGGGCGCCGAACACCGAGGCGCTGTCGAAGCGGGGGAGGCACAGCCAGTCGATGCTGCCGTCCTTGCCCACGAGGGCCGCCGTGTGGCTGTCGCCGATGATCGCGTAGTCCTCGATGGGGAGTGCCATGGGTCCGATTCTGGCAGCGCGGATGCTGCTGCGGCGCCATCTCGGCGAGCGCGTTCCCGACGCCCGCGGTTGTGCTCGACGGGGCGCCCCCGCAGAATGGGTCGGTGAAGTACGGAGGGCCGGTCCTCGGCGTGATCGCCATGACGTTCGTGTTCGGCGTCGCGATCGCCACCTCCGTCCCCGCCGCCTCGCTGTCGGCTCCCGGTGGGTTCGACGCGGTCCAGTACGCGGTCGAGCGCGGGGCAGACCAGTCGTACGACGCCGAGGGGCTCGCGGTCCCCGAGGTCGACCGCGACGGCTACGCCGTGCAGACCCCGACCCCGACGCCCACTCCGAAGCCCGTGTCGAGCGCGGGGTCGAGCGGGGCATCCGGAGCCGATCTCGGCGGCTACGGCGGGGCCCAGTGCGCCGCCGGCGCAGCCGAGGCGACACCGGCCACGACCTTCTCGTGGCCGTATCCCAACGGCGAGTCGCACGTCGGCGATCCGTTCGGCTGGCGGGCCGAGGGATTCCACAAGGGCGTCGACATGCTCGCGCCCTCCGGCACGCCCGTGCACTCGATCGCCGACGGCGTGGTCATCGCGCTCTCCGCCGGCAACAGCGGCACCGGCGGCCTCTACGTCTCGATCGCCCACAGCGTCGACGGGCAGCCGCTCTGCAGCATGTACATGCACTTCCTCGAGGGCTCCATCCTGGTGGGCCTCGGCGACCACGTCACCGCTGGTCAGGTCATCGCCGCCACGGGGGAGACGGGGAATGCCACGGCCTTCCATACGCACTTCGAGCTCTACGGCGCAGATGGGCTCAGGTTCGATCCCATGCCCTGGATGCAGGCCCACGCGGGCTGAGACGCCGCGCGTGCTACTCGCGGTTCATCTCACGGTTCGATCGCGATATATCTTGACTTCGCGAGGCATCGAGCTATATCGTGTATCTCGTTCATTCGAGATATATCGCGACAGCGAGGAGGGAGGGCGAGATGGCGCTCGAGAAATGGCTCATCGACGGCCCCAGGGTCATCGACGTCGAGCTGGTGCGCTCGCTCAAGGTCAGCCTCATCGGCGGCCAGGTCGACATCATCGCCCACGATGAGCCGGGAGCGCGGGTCGAGGTGCACTCGGTGGTGGGCCGCGAGCTCAAGGTCTCCATCGACGGCGACCGCCTCGAGGTCGACCACCCCCAGCTGCGCTGGGACAACTTCATCGACGTCTTCAAGTCGTGGCGCGGCAACGCGCGTGCCGACGTCAGCATCCTCGTGCCCCGCGACGCCGCGCTGAAGTTCGGTGTGATCTCCGCCTCGGCGCTCGTCTCGGGTCTCACCTCCGACGCCCGCATCAGCACGATCACGGGCGACGTCGTCCTCGACTCGCTCACGGGCGACATCGACGTCAACAGCGTCTCGGGCGAGGTGTCGGTACGCGATCACACCGGCCGCATCTCCGCCCACACGGTCTCCGGCGACATCGCCGCCTCGGGTCGGATCAGCAGGTTCTCGAGCGACGGCGTCTCCGGATCCGTCTTCGTCGACCTCTCGGGGCACCCGTACGACCTGCAGAACAACACCGTCTCGGGCGACCTCACCGTCCGCGTCGACGACGGGCTGCCCATGCGCTACAACATCAACACGGTGTCGGGCACGCTGCAGCTGGGCGGCAGCACCATCAAGGGCCTGCGCGGTTCGGGCTACAACGGGTCGACCGGCACGCTCGAGGGGGAGTGGCTCGATGTGAAGGCCAACTCCGTGTCGGGCAGCATCACCGTGCTGTCGCGGGGCGCCTCCACCGAGGACGCGGATGCGTCGCAGGGCGAGGCGGATTCGGCGGGTGAGCCGACCGGCGGCGATGCCGGCTCCGAGGCGTCCGACGCGAGCACCGAGGGGGCATCGCTGTGACCCCCGTGTTCGGCCACGGCCACCTCCGGCTCTACCTGCTGCGGCTGCTCGACGAGTCGCCCAAGCACGGGTACGAGCTCATCCAGGCGCTCAGCGACCGCTTCGGCGGCACGTACACGCCGAGCGCCGGCACCATCTACCCGCGTCTGGCCAAGCTCGAGGAGGAGGGGCTGGTGACGAAGACCGCCGACGGGCGCAAGACCGTCTACACCATCACCGATGCGGGCCGGCAGGAGCTCGTCGACCGCGGCGGGGAGCTCGACGACATCGAGGCCGAGCTGTCCGACTCGGTGCGCCGGCTCGCCGACGAGGTGCGCTCGGGAGTCGACCGCGCCATGCGCAGCCTCAAGGCGGATCTCGCCTCGGCGGCCCGCGAGGCGCGCCAGGGCGGCAGCCGCGACGAGGCCACCGCTGCGGGCGAGGCCGCGCGGGCGCGTCAGCGCTCGGCCGACGCGCTGCGCGACGCCGAGATCGCCATCACCGAGTTCCGGCAGGACCTCCGCGCCGACCTGCGGGCCGCGGCCGGTCGCGGCGAGCTGGCCGACGAGACCGTCAGCGCGCTCAAGCGCGGACTCGACGCGCTCGTCGTCGAGGTGCGCTCCTCCCTCCGCGTCACGCCGAGGGGATGAACCTGCCGTCGACGATGTAGCCCGTCACCGGGGTCGCGCTCACGAGTGCGGCCCCGGTGCTCGTCGTGGCGGTGCTCACGCCGACCCCGACCGGGATGCCCGCGGGCGCCGCGGGCGCGGGCGCGGGCGCTGGGGTGGGCTCGACGGCATCCGCTTTGCGCTTCACCGCGAAGTGGTGCGACCAGCGGTCGATGAGCGCGAGGGCGATGGCCGACACCACGAACGAGAGGTGGATGACCACCTGCCACAGCACACCGGCCTCGGTGTAGGTGTGGCCGGTGTCCGACTCCTGGTCCGGCGCGCCGATGTCGCCCACCTCGATGAAGGTGCGCAGCAGGTGGATCGACGAGATCGAGATGATCGAGACCGCCAGCTTGACCTTCAGCAGGTTGGTGTTGACGTGCGAGAGCCACTCCGGCTCATCCGGATGCCCGGTCACGCGGATCTTCGACACGAACGTCTCGTAGCCGCCGATGATCACCATGATCAGGAGGTTCGCGATCATGACCACGTCGATGAGGCCGAGGACGGCCAGCATGATCTGCGTCTCGTCGATGTACGCCCAGTTGTGGAGGACGTTCTCCTCGACGATGTGCCACAGGTCGACCATGAACACGATCACGTAGATGATCTGCGCGACGATGAGCCCGAAGTACAGCGGCGCCTGCAGCCACCGGCTGGCGAAGATGAAGAGACCGAGCGTGCGAGCGGTCGTGCTGTCGCGGTAGACACGCCCATCCGACCCGCCGGGCTTGGCGGCCGAAGGCTCGGAGGTTGAGTTCTGGGCGGCGTTCCGGTCGTCCTGGCTCACGAGCGCCAATGGTATCGGTCGAACCGCTGTAAAGTTGCTCGGAAGAAGGGGAGTATCCCGCATCCGCGATCCTCGTCAGCACAGCATCCGCCGAAGGGTGCTCGGGGGCGCGACGACTGTGCAGGCCCAGCCTGCAGAGCCGGGGGAGAGACTTTCGGTCCTCGTCGTGCCCGCACGACACCGTCCGAAAGGCCTCCGTGCTCCAGCTCCCGCTCGGCTTCGAGATCGCATCGCTCATCGCGCTCGTGCTGATCCTGGCCGCCGACCTCTTCCTGGCGTACAAGCGCCCCCACGTGCCGAGCGTGAAGGAGGCCACCCTCTGGGTCGTCTTCTACGTCGTGCTCGCGCTGGTGTTCGCCGGGCTCATGCTGATCTTCGCCGATGGCGAGCACGCCGGTCAGTTCCTCGCCGGCTGGCTGACGGAGTACAGCCTGTCGATCGACAACCTGTTCGTCTTCATCGTCATCATGTCGCGCTTCTCGGTACCGAAGAGGTACCAGCAGGAGGCGCTGATGGTGGGCATCATCATCGCGCTCGTGCTGCGCGGCATCTTCATCGTCGTCGGCGCGCAGCTCATCGAGACCCTGTCGTGGATCTTCTACATCTTCGGCGCGTTCCTGCTGTTCACCGCGTGGCGGCAGGCGTTCGGGCACGAGGACGAGGGCGACGGCGAGAACGGCCTCGTGAAGTTCCTCCGCAAGCGCATCGCCCTCTCACCCGACTTCGACGGGGCGAAGGTGCGCACCACCCTCGGCGGCAAGCGGGTCTGGACGCCGATGATCATCGTCTTCATCGCCCTCGGCTCGACCGACCTGCTCTTCGCGCTCGACTCCATCCCCGCGATCTTCGGCATCACGCAGAGCCCGTTCATCGTGTTCACCGCGAACGTGTTCGCGCTGATGGGCCTGCGGCAGCTCTACTTCCTGCTCGGGGGTCTGCTCGAGAAGCTCGTGTATCTCAAGTACGGGATCTCGTTCATCCTCGCCTTCATCGGCGTGAAGCTCGTGCTGCACGCCCTGCACGAGAACGAGGTGTTCTTCATCAACGGCGGACACCCGATCGAGTGGGCCCCCGACATCGGCACCTGGACGAGCCTCGCCGTCATCGTCGGCGCGATGGCCGTCGCCACGATCGCCTCCCTCCTCCGCATGCGCGCCGACACCCGCCGCTCCCGCACCCCCACCCCCTCGTCCTCCCGCACCCGGTAGGGCCCCCGTCGCCCGTAGTGCCCCGGCTTTGTCCAGGTTTCCGTCGCGAATCAGCGATTTCGCGACGGAAACCTGGACAAAGCCCTCGCCGCAGGGGCGCATCCCGCCGCTGCAAGGGCGCGAGCTACCGCGACGGCGGCGGGGAGCGCGTCGTTCGCGAGGCCCGACTTGCGGATGCGGACCACCTCGCGGCCGGCTCGGCGCACGGCATCGAGGCGCACCATGTCCTTCTCATACTGCGACGTGCTCGTCCGGTGTTGGTCGCCGTCGTACTCGACCGCCACGCCGAAGTCCGGATAGTCCATGTCGAGGCGGGCGATGAAGGCTCCCGCGGACGTTCGGAGCACGCTGCCGAGGAGGGGTTCCGGCAGACCGAACCGACGGACCGCAAGGCGGACCAGCGTCTCGGGTCGCGACTCTGCGCCCTGCCGCACGAGGGCGATCGCCCTCGTCGCCTTGTTCGCGCCGTGCGAGCGACTGTCGGCGAGACGCCCTCGGATCTCCTCGATCGTCGTGAAGGGGCGGCCGGGCTCAGGGAAGGCCGGTTCGAGGGTCAGGTGGTCGCCGACGGCGACGAGGTCGTCGAGCCGCAGCAGTGTGGCGGACTGCAGGAAGGTGGATGCTGCATCCGCCACGCGGAGTCCACCCAGCATGACGGGGGCGATCTCGCGATCGCTCATTCGATGACCCTCGACACCCTCTCGTCCCGGCCCCTTAACGGGCACGATCGCGCTGACGTGGAGGGTGGCGGTTGCGTTCGCGGGAAGCGGGGCGCCCCAGAGGTACGCCGCAGTGGTGTGGCTGAAGAAGTGCTCCGGATGCATGCGGGTCGCGTAGGCGACGCATGCGTCACGGAGCGACTGCGGCAGGGAAGTCATCCGCACGCCGGAGAACGGTCGCACGAGGTCCCGCCCTCGCAGGCGCCCCTCGCCGACACCGAGCGCCTGCGCCCCACGCACGGAGAAGGCAGCGCCGAGCTCGGACGGGAGCGCGTGGTGTCTCATCGCGCCAGTGTCGCCACGCGCCACCCGCCGCGCGACGTCCCGGCCGATCCCGTGGGATCCGTGCCCACCCGCGCGCCCTGTGCAGGGCCCGGGCTTTGTCCCGGTTTCCGTCGCGAAATCGCGAGAAGGCGACGGAAACCTGGACAAACCCCCGTAGGAGGGGACGCGAGCCCGAGGGGGCGAGGGTGGTAGAGTGCAGGGGTGTTCGGGCGGCTCCTTCTTGAGTGCCGCGACGAGTCCTCGTTCTGAAGGCCCACCTCGTCGCGGAGTGTTCGCGTGGCCGAATCCGCAGAACCCGCTAGAAGGATGAGTCAATGAACGACAGCCGACCCCGCACGCCGGACCAGCCGAAGACGCTGGCCGAGAAGGTCTGGGACGCCCACCTGGTGAAGAAGGGTGAGGACGACACCCCCGACCTCATCTACATCGACCTCCACCTCGTCCACGAGGTGACGAGCCCGCAGGCGTTCGACGGTCTGCGCGCCGAGGGCCGTCCGGTGCGCCGCCCCGACCTCACGATCGCCACCGAGGACCACAACACCCCGACGTTGAACATCGACCAGCGGATCGCCGACGACACCAGCCGCACGCAGATCGAGACCCTCCGCCGCAACGCGAAGGAGTTCGGCATCCGCCTGCACTCGCTGGGCGACGTCGAGCAGGGCATCGTGCACGTGGTGGGTCCGCAGCTCGGCCTCACCATGCCGGGCATCACCGTGGTCTGCGGCGACTCGCACACCTCCACCCACGGCGCCTTCGGTGCGATGGCCTTCGGCATCGGCACCAGCGAGGTCGAGCACGTGCTCGCCACGCAGACCCTGCCGCTCAAGCCCTTCAAGACCATGGCGATCACCGTCGAGGGCACGCTGAAGCCCGGCGTCACGGCGAAGGACATCATCCTCGCCGTCATCGCCAAGATCGGCACGGGCGGCGGCCAGGGCTACGTCCTCGAGTACCGCGGCTCCGCCATCCGCAGCCTCTCGATGGAGGGGCGCATGACCATCTGCAACATGTCGATCGAGGCCGGCGCCCGCGCGGGCATGGTCGCCCCCGACCAGACCACGTTCGACTACGTGCAGGGTCGCCCGCACGCCCCGCAGGGCGCCGACTGGGATGCCGCGGTCGAGTACTGGAAGACGCTCCCGAGCGACGAGGGCGCGGTGTACGACGCCGAGGTCTTCCTCGACGCGGATGCGCTCGAGCCGTTCGTCACGTGGGGCACCAACCCCGGCCAGGGCGTGAGCCTGTCGGAGACGGTGCCGAACCCGGCCGACATCGCCGACCCCAACCAGCGCGCCGCCGCCGAGCGGGCGCTCGAGTACATGGACCTCCAGGCGGGCACCCCGCTGAAGGACGTCCGCGTCGACGCCGTCTTCATGGGCTCCTGCACCAACTCCCGCATCGAGGACCTCCGCGCGTTCGCCGAGATCATCAAGGGCCGCAAGAAGGCCGACGGCGTCCGAGTGATGGTCGTCCCGGGCAGTGCGCGCGTGCGCATCGAGGCCGAGATGGAGGGGATCGACAAGATCGTCGAGGAGTTCGGCGCCGAGTGGCGCTTCGCCGGCTGCTCGATGTGCCTCGGCATGAACCCTGACCAGCTGGCCCCGGGGGAGCGGTGCGCGAGCACGTCGAACCGCAACTTCGAGGGCAGGCAGGGCAAGGGCGGTCGCACGCACCTGGTGTCGCCCGTGGTCGCGGCCGCGACCGCCATCCGGGGCACCCTGTCGAGCCCCAGCGATCTCGAGGATGCGCGCGAGAGCGCCGAGCTGGTGGGAGCCTGATCATGGATGCGTTCGAGAAGCACACCGGAGTCGCCGTCCCGCTGAAGCGGTCGAACGTCGACACCGACCAGATCATCCCCGCGGTCTACCTGAAGCGCGTCACCAAGACGGGCTTCGACGACGCGCTGTTCTCGGCCTGGCGGAACGACCCCGAGTTCGTGCTCAACCAGGAGCCGTTCAGGGCGGGCAGCGTCCTCGTCGCCGGTCCCGACTTCGGCACGGGCTCGAGCCGCGAGCACGCCGTCTGGGCGCTCCGCGACTACGGCTTCAAGGTGGTGCTGAGCCCCCGGTTCGCCGACATCTTCCGCGGCAACTCGGGCAAGCAGGGCCTCGTCACCGGAATCATCGACGAGCCCGACATCGAGCGGATCTGGGCGATCATCGATGCCCAGCCCGGCATCGAGATGACGGTCGACCTCGTCGAGAAGACCGCCACGGTCGGCGACTTCACAGTCGGATTCGACATCGACGATTACACTCGGTGGAGATTGCTCGAGGGTCTGGATGACATCGGGCTCACGCTCCGCGATGAGGCGGCGATCACGGAATTCGAGGGACGACGCGACGGTTGGAGACCTCAGACCCTACCCGTGAGATAACGGACGCCACCGCTGGTGGCGGCCGCCACGACCGTCAACAGGCAAGTGCAGGTGAAGCAGTGAACTCTCTCGTCCAGGATGCCCGAGCAGCGGCAGCGCGCGTCGGACTCAAGTCCGACACCATCGTCATCGAAGGCGGTCGACCCCTCCGCGGGTCGATCGACGTCCGCGGGGCCAAGAACCTCGTGACCAAGGCGATGGTCGCGTCGCTGCTCGGCGACGAGAAGAGCATCCTCCGCGACGTGCCCGACATCAGCGACGTCCACGTCGTGATGAGCCTCCTCGGGGCGCACGGGGTGCAGATCACCGGCGATCCCGCCACCGGCGTGCTCGTCCTCGACCCGGCCAACGTGTCGCACGGCGACAGCGCCGAGATCGACGCGCTCTCGGGCTCGAGCCGCATCCCGATCCTGTTCTGCGGCCCGCTGCTGCACCGCCTCGGCCGGGCGTTCATCCCCGACCTCGGCGGCTGCCGCATCGGCGACCGTCCGATCGACTTCCACCTGGATGCGCTGCGCGCGTTCGGCGCGATCGTCGACAAGCTGCCCAGCGGCATCGACATCACCGCACCGAACGGGCTGCACGCGGCGAAGATCGAGCTGCCCTACCCGAGCGTCGGCGCCACCGAGCAGGTGCTGCTCACCGGTGTGCGCGTGCCCGGCGAGACCGAGCTGAAGAACGCGGCGATCGAGCCCGAGATCATGGATCTCATCGCGGTGCTGCAGAAGATGGGCGCGATCATCTCGGTCGAGCCCAACCGCACGATCCTCATCGAGGGAGTCGACTCGCTCGGCGGCTACAACCACCGCGCGCTGTTCGACCGCAACGAGGCCGCGAGCTGGGCCTCGGCGGCGCTCGCCACCGGCGGTTCCATCTTCACGGCCGGCGCGAAGCAATCCGAGATGATGACCTTCCTCAACGTCTTCCGCAAGATCGGCGGCGCGTTCGACATCGAGGAGGACGGCATCCGCTTCTACCACCCGGGCGGCGACCTCAAGCCCGTCGTGGTCGAGACCGATGTGCACCCCGGCTTCATGACCGACTGGCAGCAGCCGCTGATCGTCGCCCTCACCCAGGCTCACGGCACGTCGATCGTGCACGAGACCGTCTACGAGAACCGCTTCGGCTTCACCGATGCGCTGATCGAGATGGGCGCGAACATCGAGGTCCACAAGGAGGGCCTGGCCGATCCGAACCGCCGTGTGCCCCGTCGGGCGCTCGAGCAGGCCGCGGTCATCACCGGCCCGACGAAGCTGCACGGCACCGAGATGGTCGTGCCCGACCTCCGCGGCGGGTTCAGCCACCTCATCGCGGCGCTGACGGCCGAGGGGCAGTCGGTGGTGTCGAACCTCGGGCTGATCGCCCGCGGCTACGGCGACATCGTGAACAAGCTCGAGAAGCTCCGGGCGGAGTTCCGCTTCCAGGAGTAGCGGGATCCGGACCGCTACGCTCGTCCCGATGGCAGCGAAGAAGCCCAAGACCGATCGTGTCGCCGCGTTCCGTGTGATCGCGGTGTTCGCGGTCCCGTTCCTGACGGCGGTGTCGAAGCTCGACATCCGCGGGCAGGAGAACGTTCCCCGCACGGGCGCGTTCGTGCTGAGCCCGAACCACTACAGCAACATCGACCCGCTGATCATGGCCTGGGCGCTGTGGCGCAGTGGGCGGGCGCCGCGGTTCCTCGCGAAGGCGTCGCTGTGGAAGATCCCGGTGGTGCGGTTCGCTCTGGAGAAGAGCGGCCAGATCCCCGTCGAGCGTGCCGGCGCCACCCGTGGCTCCGCGCCGCTCGCGGCGGCGACGCGGCTCACCGAGGAGGACGCCGCGGTGATCGTCTACCCGGAGGGCACGCTCACCCGCGATCCCGACCTGTGGCCGATGCGCGGCAAGACCGGTGCGGCCCGGTTGGCGCTCGAGCAGGGCGTGCCGCTCATCCCCGCCGCGCACTGGGGCACGCAGAAGCTGCTGCCGCGGTACTCGAAGCGGCTGCGCGGTTTCCCGCGGAAGCGGATCGACGTCGTGTTCGGCCCGCCCGTCGATCTCGACGACCTGCGCGGCCGTCCGCTCGACTCCACGACGCTGAACGAGGCGACCACCCGCATCATGGCGGCGATCACGGCCCTCGTCGAACAGCTCCGCGGGGAGACCGCTCCGGTTGAGCGCTGGAACCCGTCGGCGCACGGTCAGAGCGAGTTCGGTCGGATGGGCGACGGGCGCACGGCGTGAGTCCGCGCGTCCTCCACGCAGCCCCCGTGCGCCGCCGCGTCACCGTCGTGGGCGCGGGGAGCTGGGGCACCACGTTCGCGAAGGTGCTCGCCGACGGCGGCGCCGAGGTGACCCTGTGGGCGCGCCGACCCGAGGTGGCCCACGAGATCCGCGAGGCGCACCGCAACAGCGACTACCTCCCCGGGGTCAACCTCCCCCCGCTCGTCACCGCGACCAGCGACCTCGGCGCGGCCCTGGCCGACGCGGAGCAGGTGTTCGTGTCGATCCCCAGCCAGTCGCTGCGAGGCAACCTCGAGGCCATGCGCCCGCTGCTGCCTCCCGCGGTGCCCGTCGTCAGCCTGATGAAGGGCGTCGAGAAGAGCACCGGGCTGCGGATGAGCGAGGTCCTCGAGACCGGGCTCGGCCTCGAGCCCGACCGTGTCGCGGTCGCCTCCGGCCCCAACCTCGCCCTCGAGATCGCGAAGGAGCAGCCGACGGCGGCCGTGGTCTCGTCGACCTCGCTCGAGACGGCGGAGGCCGTGGCGATGGTGTCGCGCAACCGCTACTTCCGCAGCTTCGTGAACACCGATGTCATCGGCACCGAGTTCGGCGGGGTGCTGAAGAACCTCGTCGCCGTGGCGATCGGCATCGTCGACGGCGTCGGCTACGGCGAGAACACGAAGGCGTCGATCATCACGCGGGGACTGGTCGAGATGACCGACTTCGCGGTCGCTTATGGTGCGCATCCGGAGACCCTGTCGGGGCTGGCCGGTCTCGGCGACCTCATCGCCACCTGCGGATCGCCGCTCTCGCGCAACAACACCGCCGGCCGGCTGCTCGGCCAGGGCTACGGTTACGCCGACGTCGTGGCGCAGATGCACCAGACGGCGGAGGGTCTCGCGTCGCTCGCGCCGGTGCTGGCGCTGGCCGCCGAGAAGAACGTGGACATGCCCATCTGCCGTCAGGTCGAGCAGGTGCTGGCCGGTACGCTCGATCCCAAGGACATTGCACCCCACCTGACGACGGACGACTCCGAGCCTGTGGGTGAAAGGATCACGGATGCCCGACAGACTCAGGGTCGCTCTCGTCTTCGGCGGGCGATCGAGCGAACACTCGATCAGCTGCGCCACGGCGGGCGGAGTGCTGGAGGCGATCGATAGGTCGCGCTACGAGGTGATCCCGGTGGGCATCACCCGCGACGGCGCCTTCGTTCTCGAGCAGGACGACCCGGCGCGGTTCGCGCTCGACGCCACGCGCCTGCCCGAGGTCGTCGACAACGGCACGCGCATCCAGTGGCCCGACAGCGCCACCTCGCGGGAGCTGACGGTGACGGATGCGGCGGGTGCGGCTCCCCGGTCGCTCGGCGTCGTCGACGTGGTGTTCCCGATCCTGCACGGCCCCTACGGGGAGGACGGCACGATCCAGGGCCTCTTCGAGCTGCTCGGGCTGCCCTACGTGGGGTCCGGTGTGCTCGCCTCGGCGCTCGGGATGGACAAGCACTTCACCAAGACCGTGCTCGAGAAGGCCGGGATCTCGGTCGCGCCCTGGCGGACGGTGACGGCGCAGCAGTGGGCCGCGTCGGCCTCGTCGGTGTCCGCCTCAGCGGAGGAGCTCGGGCTACCCGTGTTCGTGAAGCCCGCCCGCGCGGGCTCGTCGGTCGGGGTCACCAAGGTCTCGGCCTGGGACGAGCTGCCCGCCGCGATCGACATCGCGCTGCACGAGGACAGCCGCATCCTCATCGAGAGCGCCATCGTGGGCCGCGAGGTGGAGTGCGGCGTGCTCTCCGGTCGCGGCGGCGCCGCGCCGCGCGTGTCGGTGGCGGGCGAGATCGTGATGACGGGGCGCGAGTTCTACGACTTCGAGGCGAAGTACCTCGACGCTCCCGGGGTCGACCTCGTGTGCCCCGCGTCGCTCACCGACCACGAGCTCGCGCGCATGCAGGAGCTCGCGGCACGCGCGTTCACCGCGATCGACGGGTCCGGCCTGGCGCGGGTCGACTTCTTCCTCACGCCCACGGGCGAGTTCGTGATCAACGAGATCAACACGATGCCGGGCTTCACCCCCATCTCGATGTTCCCCAAGTGCTGGATCGCGAGCGGCGTCTCCTACCCGGCGCTCATCGACGAGCTCCTGGCCCTCGCCCTCGAGTAGCCCAGGCTGGTTTCGCCACATTTTTGGCGTTTCGCCATATGCATGCGCGTGGCGAAACGCCAAAGATGTGGCGAAACAGGGTGCGGCAGGGAGGGGTGGGCGGCGTCAGCCGGCGAAGGAGTCGGAGACGTCGGTGCACTTCGACGTCTGCGGCACGACCTGCACCGCGTTGGTCAGGTCGACGAGCGCCGTCGTGCCGGACACCGCGTCGCCGTTCACGATCACCTCGGTGGTGGGGGTGCGTCCGAACGTCGTGAACCGGTAGTTCGGCGCATCCGAGTCGTCGCGCACCCAGTCGATGCCGTTGACGTCGACGCAGGGGAGCGTGGTGGGACCCGTGTCGGCGACGCCGCAGCGGAGCAGCACGGATGCGGGTGAGCCCCAGGCGCCGGTCGCCTGCGCATCCGTCTCGCGCTTGGGCTGGTCGGCGACGGTGTCGGGCAGCCGCACGATCACCTCGGCGCAGCCCGGGTCGGTCGCGTCGGCCGCGGCCTCGAGCGAGACGGCGGGTGTGCATCCGGCCAGGGCGACGACGGCGAGCAGGGCTCCGCCGACGAGGGCGGAGACGCGGCGGAGAGGGCGTGCGGACATCGTCGTCAAGGCTACCGTTGAGGCATGTGCCCAGACCGATGGTCAGCTGAGGACGACGCCCGATGGTCAGCTGAGGACGACGCCCGATGGTCAGCTGAGGACGACGTGCGCGGCGTCCCGCAGTCAGCTGAGGACGACGCCCGATGGCCAGCTGAGGACGACGCGCGCGGCGTCCCGCCGTCGGCGGAGAACGACGCGGCTACGCTCGCCGAGGTCGGCGAGACCGAGGTGCTGCGCCGGATATTCCCGCGCCTGCCGCACTCCTCGGCCGAGCTGCTCGGGCCCGGCGACGACTGCGCCGTGATCGCGGCGCCGGACGGCCGCTTCGTCGTGACGACCGACACCATGGTGCAGGGGCCCGACTTCCGGATGGCGTGGTCGACCCCGCACGACATCGGCTGGAAGGCGGCGATGACGAACCTCGCCGACGTCGCGGCGATGGGCGCTCGTCCGACCGGGCTCGTCGTCGCGATCGCGGCCCCGCTCGACACCCCGGTCTCGGTGCTGCTCGGGATCGCCGACGGCCTCCGCGAGGCGTGTGTCGCCGCGGCGCCGGGATGCGGGGTGGTGGGCGGCGACCTGTCGACGTCCTCCGCGCTCACGATCGCGGTGACGGCGTTCGGCTCGCTCGACGGAGGGGAGCCGGTGACGCGCGCGGGCGCTCGTCCGGGCGACGTGGTCGCGGTCGCGGGCGAGTTGGGTCTCGCCGGCGCGGGCATCTGGCTGCTCTTCCGCGACGGCGTGCACGACGCGGATGCGGAGGGCGACTCGATCCCGGATGCGCGGCGAGGCCGGGCCCTCCGCCGCCACCATGGCGCCCTGCTCGAGGCTCAGCTCGCGCCCCGCGTGCCCGTCCCGCTCGGGGTGCCGGCACGAGAGGGCGGGGCGACCGCGATGCTCGACGTCTCGGACGGGCTGGCGCTCGACGCCCGACGTCTCGCCAGGGCGAGCGGATGCACGGTGCGGTTCGACCCGGACGCGATCGATCGGGAGGCGGCGGCGCTCCGGACGCTCGACCCGATCGTGGGGGAGCGGGCGGTGGCGTTCGTGCTGTCGGGCGGCGAGGACCATGCGCTGCTCGCGACGTTCCCCGCGTCGGTGCCGCTGCCGGCGGGGTTCCGGCCGCTCGGGGTCGTGGCGGCGGGGGAGCCGGACGTGCTCGTGGGCGACGTGCCCTATTCGTCGCTGGGCGGCTGGGATCCGTACGCGGACTGGGACGGACGCGCGGGCTGAGGCCCGCCGCTCACAGCCGCCGCTCGCCGCCGCCCCTTGCCGCCGCCGCCCGCAGTCGCTGCGCTCAGGCGCGGGCAGCCCACCAGAGGGTAGTCTCGCCGTACGAGCGGTCGCGGGTGGGCACGAGCCCCTCGGGCCACTCGGGTTCCGGGGAGCGGGAGCTGCGCTCGACCAGCACCACCGCATCCGCCGCCAACCGGGGCACGAGGGCGGTGAGCGCCTCGCCGAGCTCGGTCTCGCCGACATCGTAGGGCGGATCGAGGAACACCACGTCGAACTCGCCCCGCGACGCCGCGAGGTAGCCCGCGACGGTCGAGGTCGACACCTCGATCGTCGGCGCGAGTCCCGAGGGGGCAGCGCGGGTGACGATGGCCGCGTTCGCCTTGGCGACGCGTGCCGCGGCCTGGTTGCGCTCCACGAGCACGACATGGGAGGCGCCGCGGCTGGCCGACTCGAGGCCGAGGGCGCCGGATCCGGCGTAGAGGTCGAGCACCCGGTCGCCGTCGAGGCCGCCGCGCGACTCGAGCGCGGAGAAGATCGCCTCGCGCACGCGGTCGCTGGTGGGTCGCGTTCCGGACTTCGGCACGGCGAGCGAGAGCGAGCCCGCGAACCCGGCGATGATGCGTGTCACCCTGCGACCCTATGACACAGGCAGTGCGGGATGGCCCGCTGTCCACAGGCCGTCCCGTGTTCGGATGCGGCGTCGCGGGTCGCGCCTAGACTTCTGGCATGCCCCTCCGACCGGTCACGGAGCACGTCACGTCTCCGCCTCGCATCGGGTACTCGCTCGACGCGAAGCTGCCCGGCGTGGTCGGCGATCGCACCGCATCCGCCCTGAAGCGCGCGTTCGGCATGATCACCGTGGCCGACCTCCTCACGCACTACCCGCGGCGCTACGCCCGGCGGGGGGAGCTGACCGCGCTCGCGAAGCTGCCGCTGGGCGAGGACGTGACGATCATCGCTGAGGTGCGCGAGGTGCGCGAGCGCCCCATGAGGCAGCGGCGGGGGTCCATCCTCGAGGTGTCGATCACCGACGGCGAGGGCTTCCTCACGCTCACCTGGTTCAACCAGAAATGGCGCGCCGATCAGCTGCGTCCGGGTACGCGCGGCATCTTCGCGGGCAAGGTGACGGAGTACCGCGGCAAGGTGCAGCTCGCGCATCCCGACTACCACCTGCTCGACGACCTGCAGCTGGCGGGTGGCGGGAAGGATCTGAAGGAGTGGGCGGAGTCGCCCATCCCGATCTATCCCGCCACCAGCACCGTGGCGTCGTGGCAGATCCAGAAGGCCGTGGAGGTGATCCTCGATGGCATCGGCGAGATCCCCGACCCGGTGCCCGCCGAGGTGCGCACCAAGCACGGGCTGCTGTCGCTCACCGAGGCGTTCGAGCTCATCCACCGGCCCGAGAAGGACTCCGAGTGGCGCCGTGCCCGCGACGCCCTCCGCTTCCAGGAGGCGTTCGTGCTGCAGACGGCGCTGCTGGCGCAGAGGGCGGCCGCGCACAGCGAGCCGGCCACACCGCGCGTGCCGAAGCCGGGCGGGCTGCTCGAGCGCTTCGACGCGGCGCTGCCCTTCGAGCTGACGGGCGACCAGAAGGCGGTCGGCGCCGACATCGAGCGCGACATGGCGACCGACGCAGCCATGATGCGTCTGCTGCAGGGCGAGGTCGGCTCGGGCAAGACGCTCGTCGCCGTGCGTGCCATGCTCGCCGTCGCCGACAGCGGCGGCCAGTCCGCCCTGCTGGCGCCCACCGAGGTGCTCGCCACGCAGCACCTCCGCTCCATCGCGAAGGTGCTCGGGCCCGACCTGTCGGCGCAGCTCATGCCCACGCTGCTCACCGGGCAGATGTCGACCGCCGAGCGCAAGAAGGCGCTGCTGCGCATCGTGACCGGCCAGGCGCGCATCGTGGTCGGCACGCACGCGCTGCTCTCCGAGAGCGTGCAGTTCTACGACCTCGGGTTCGTGGTGGTCGACGAGCAGCACCGCTTCGGCGTCGAGCAGCGCGACACCCTGCGCCGCAAGGGCGCCACGCCGCCGCACGTGCTCGTGATGACGGCCACGCCCATCCCTCGCACGGTCGCGATGACGGTGTTCGGCGATCTCGACGTCAGCGTCATCTCCGAGCTGCCGGCCGGCCGGCAGGGCATCCAGAGCGTCGCCGTGCCCATCGTCGAGAAGCCCGCCTGGGGCACTCGCATCTGGGAGCGGGTGCACGAGGAGCTCGAGCTCGGGCGTCAGGCGTTCGTGGTGTGCCCTGCCATCGACGCGAGCGGCTCGGCCGAGGAGGATGCCGCCGTCGACGTGGAGCCCGACGAGGCCGCGCGACCCGCACGGGCTACGGTGCTCGAGACGGTGGAGCAGCTGCGGAAGCTGCCCGTGCTCGCCTCCGCCCGCATCGAGGTGCTGCACGGTCGCATGCCCGGCGACGAGAAGGATGCGGTGATGCGTGCGTTCGCCGCCGGCGACATCGACATCCTCGTCGCCACCACGGTGATCGAGGTGGGTGTCGACGTGCCCAACGCGTCCGTGATGGTGATCCTCGACGCCGATCGCTTCGGGGTCAGCCAGCTGCACCAGCTGCGCGGTCGTGTGGGTCGAGGCGGGGTGCCGGGGCTGTGCCTCCTCGTCACGGCCGCCGAGCAGGGCACGACGGCGCGCGAGCGCGTCGAGGCCGTGGCGCGGACGCTCGATGGGTTCGAGCTCGCCGAGAGCGACGTCGAGCTGCGGCGGGAGGGCGACGTGCTGGGGAGCACGCAGTCCGGTGCGCGGTCGTCGCTGCGGCTGCTGAGGGTGGTGAAGGATGCGGACGTGATCTCCGACGCACGGGCGGCGGCGGGGCCGATCATCGACGCCGATCCGACGCTGGCGGCGCATCCGGCGCTCGCGGCGGCGCTGGAGCGGCGGCTGGCGGAGTCGGAGCGGGAGTTCCTCGCGAAGACGTGATGCGTCGGCGTGCCCGGCGTTCGCCGCGGATGCTCGGGGCGATCTCGGCGCGTCCGGTGGGCTGCGCATGATGCTTGTGTGGCGCGTGTTACGTGACGGAAATGCGCGGTTGATAGCCTGTATACATGAGCAGCGTTGCCGTCGTCCCCGGGTCGTTCGACCCCATCACCCTCGGCCATCTCGACGTCATCGAGCGCGCAGCGCGCATGTTCGACGAGATCCACGTCGTCGTCGTCCACAACCCCGACAAGCACGCGCTCATCCCGATCGCCCACCGCATCGAGCTGATCGAGAAGTCCCTCGTCGAGCGGCTCGGTGCCATCCCGCCGAACTTCGTCATCACCTCGTGGAGCATGGGCCTGCTCGTTGACTACTGCACGGATGTGGGCGCCACCGCGATCGTGAAGGGCATCCGCTCGCAGATCGACGTCTCGTACGAGACCCCGATGGCGATCGTGAACCGCAACCTCGCGGGCGTCGAGACGATCTTCCTGCTGCCCGATCCCGCCCACGCGCACGTGTCGAGCTCGTTGGTGCGACAGGTCTCCACCCTGGGCGGCGACGTCTCGCCGTACGTCTCCACCGCCGTCGCGGAGTTCCTCAAGCACGCGCTCGACTGAGGTTTGCTCATCCTGCCGTGATCCGCTACCGTTCTCGGCATGCTCGAGAAACTGAGAATAGCTCGCCGACGTCATGATGTCTCGATGCGGTCACGCTCCCTGCGTGGCCTCGGTGTGGTTGCACTCGCCGCCGGTGTCGTACTCGCGGGCGCCCTCCCTGCATCGGCGGCCGTGCTGCCGGCGGGGAAGATCGTGCCGGTGAGTGTCGACGACCCGGGTTCAGCTTTCGTCGGCGGGGAGCATCCGTCGATCTCGGCCGAAGGACGGTTCGTCGCCTTCGTGTCGGACAGCACGCTGCTGCCGGGCGCGAACGGCAGCAAGCAGGTCTACCTCCGGGACCTGCAGTCCGGGGCGGTCACGCTCATCTCGCACAGGTACGACGACAAGAAGGCCGGTGGTCAGGCGTTCTCCGACCACCCCGCCGTGTCGGCCGACGGCAAGTTCGTCGCGTTCACCTCGATGGCGACCGACCTCGTCAGCGCCACGCTCAAGACGAACGGCGTGCAGCAGGTGTACCGGTGGGACTCGAGCACCGGGGCGATCTCGTTGATGAGCGCCGACAGCACGATCGCCGTCAACGCCGCGGATCGTGCCGTCGGCGATGGGATCGACATCTCCGATGACGGAAAGCTCGTGGCGTTCAGCACCGCGTCCTCGCTGGAGGGCAAGATGACACTGAACTCCGAGCAGGTCTACGTGCGCATCGCCGATTCCGGCTACACGATGACGATCAGCGAGGACGTGACGCAGAGTCGAGGGGTCAGGGGCAGGTCCGATCGGCCCGTCCTGTCGCCGAACGGGCGCTGGGTCGCGTTCGAGTCGACCTCGACCGAGCTCGATCCGAACGCCTCGAGTCGTGGTGCGAAGCAGATCTACGTTCAGGAACTGCGCGGTCCGTCGGTCATGGTGTCGCAGTCCGCGGGTCTCGGGGGAGACAAGGACTCGTTCGACCCCGACGTGAGCAACGGTGGTGCGGTCTCGTTCGCCACCTTCGCCACCGATCTGCAGTCGCCCGCGGTGACGGTCGGGCGGGCTCAGGCATACGTCAGCGACGCCGACGGCAGTCTCACCCTCGTCAGCCATATCCCCGGCGACCCAGCGGCCGCCTCCAACGGAACCTCGACGGAGACGTCGATCTCGGGGGACGGCGGGACCGTGCTCTTCGTCTCGGAGGCGGCCGATCTCGCGAAGACGGGCGGCTTCCGTCAGGTGTTCCAGTGGACGCGCTCGACCAACGCCTCCATGGCTGTCTCCGTCGGCGTGGGCACGACCGCCCCTGGGAACGCCGCGGCGTTCGACGTGCAGCTGTCGTCCGACGGGCTGTCCGCCGCCTTCGACTCGAACGCCACCGACCTCGTGAGCTCACCCGTCGCGGGTGGCACTCGGAGTGAGAGCTACGCCATCGGGTTGCAGGCGCTCGTGCCGCCGCCGGTGGTCCCGACGCCGACCCCCTCCGATGGTGCTCAGGGCAGCGCGTCCGGTGCGGTCGCGCCCGCCGCCTCCGGACCCGCTGGAGGCGGCGGGCGTCTGGCCAACACGGGAGCCGACATCACCGGGGCTGGCGCCATGGGTGCCGTCGGAGCCCTGTTGCTCGCCGGTGGGGCCGCCTCGGCGCTGTTCCTGCGTCGGAAGAACGAGCGCGGCACCGACCGCGGCTGAGCGACGCGGCCCGGCGGGGGTCGCGTGAAGACGCGGATGCGCGGTGCGGGAGGCGACAGGCTGCCTGCACCGCGCATCCGTCCCTTCGAGAGTGCCCGGGCATGCCCGAGCACGGGAGATGCCGACGACCGACCGCGACCTCGCACCTAGACTCGGAGGATGGCCCAGGACACACCGCAGGGGGAGATCCGCGTCATCCCCGTCCACGGTGTTCCGGAGGTGCACGAGGCGGCCGACCTCACCGTGCTCATCGGGTCCGCGCTCGCCGCGAGTGACATCGCGCTCCAGGACGGCGACATCCTCGTCGTGACGAGCAAGATCGTGTCGAAGGCGGAGGGGCGCCGCGTCGCGGCGGCCGACCGCGAGGACGCCATCACCGCCGAGACCGTGCGCGTGGTCGCCACGCGTCCGTACCCCGGGGGGATCACCCGGATCGTGGAGAACCGGCAGGGGATCGTGCAAGCGGCGGCCGGAGTGGATGCATCGAACACCCCCGACGGGACGGTGCTCCTGCTCCCGACCGACCCCGACGCCTCCGCGCGCGCTCTGGCCGAGTCGCTCAGGGCGACGTCGGGGGCGCGGATCGGCGTCGTGATCACCGACACCCTCGGCCGCGCCTGGCGCGAGGGCCAGATCGATCTTGCCATCGGCGCCGCGGGGGTGCGCGTGTTCGACGACCTCCAGGGGAGTCGCGACACGTTCGGCCGCGAGCTCCTCGTCACCAAGACGGTGCTCGCCGACGAACTGGCCTCCGCGGGCGATCTTGTGAAGGGCAAGACGTCGGGCGTGCCCGTCGCCGTCGTGCGAGGCTTCGTCCGCGGTGTCGTCGATGACCTCGACACCCCCGCGAGAGCCATCTCGCGCACCGGCGAGCGCGACATGTTCCGGCTCGGTACCGACGAGGCGATCGACCTGGGCCGCTCGGAGGAGCGCGCCCTCTCCGCCCTCCGTTCCCTCGCCCTGCGCGGGTGGGGAACACCTGACTTCATCGACGTCGTGGTGGTGCCCGTGGGCCGGCACGCGTCGCTGGCGCCGGAGGACTGGATCAGCGCCGCGTTCGACCGGCGGCCGCCCCGCTGGGCGAGGCGGCTGCCCGGGATCGCGCCGTTCGATCGTGCCCGGAGACGGGTCGCGGCCGCACGCGACCTCATCGCCGAGGAGCAGGGCTCGGAGGCGCTCGTCGTGGCCGACACCCCCGTCGTCGAGGCGCGCCTCGCAGTCGCGGTCGACGCCGAGTCCGGGCTGCTGCGCGTCACCACCGCCCTGCGCTTCCGCACGGCCGACGGCCACGCGCCCGGCCCGCTGGCGCGGCTCCTGCACCCGGTGGCGGTCCGTGCCCTCCTCGTCCGCGCGACCCGGGGCTGAGTTCAGCGAAGAACGCAGGGGCTCAGGGCTGTCGTCCACCATTGTGGTTCGACGGCCCTGAGCCCCTGCGCTTTTCGCGGCACCCCCCGAGATGCCGATCGCCCCGCGCTTCAGAGGAGAAGCGCGGGGCGATCGGGACGCGGAAGGGACTCAGGCGGCGCGGGCGTAGCCTCGCGAACCGTCGGCGCGCACCAGGGTGCCGGAGGCGAGCGTCGAGTCGTTCTCGACGTGCGCGTGATCGGCGATCGTCGACTTCGCGCCGATCCTGGAGTGGCTTCCCACCTTCGCCCCGAGCCCGATGCGCGACTCCTCGCCCACGTGCACGTGGGCTCCGATCACCGTGCCGGCTCCGACGAGGGCGCCCTGCTCGATCCAGCTGCCCTGACCGATCCACACGTTCTGCGCCACCCGCGCTCCCGACTCGACGTACGACGTCGGATGCACGTACGCGCTCGGATCGACCTCGGCCCCGACGGCGACGAGTCCCTTGCCATTGACATGCTTGCGGTACCGAGACACCTGGCCCCGGTCTCCTTCGATCTCCACAAACGTTCTGCTCACGTTGTATACAACCCTCGATGTGTCTGCATCATTCCCCGGATCGGCGAATACATTGTGGGTTCGGCACAGCGGCATGATCGGTTCGGTCCCGGCGCGATACTGGAGGGGATGACCCTGCACTGGACCGTGGTCGTCCCCGTCAAGGGGACGGCCGACTCGAAGTCCCGACTCGCACCCGCTCGCACGCTCCCCGAGCGCGCCGCGCTCGCCGCCGCCTTCGCCACGGATGCGGTCACTGCCCTTCTCGAGACACCGGCCGTCGCCGAGGTCATCGTCGTGGCGCCGCGGGGGAGTCTCGCGGTGGAGCTGGAGCAGCGGGGTGTCCGTCTCGTCGCGGATCCGGGGGAGGGGCTGAATGCGGCCGTCCGCGCCGGACTCGCCGCCGCCGGCCTTCACGGCGCGGGTCTCGCGGCCATGCTGGGCGATCTCCCGGCGCTGACGTCCGACGCGGTGGCGACCGCGTTGGCCGCGGCAGCCGCGTATCCGCTGGCCTACGTGAGCGACGAGGAGGGCACGGGCACGACGCTCATCACCGCGACCGGAGCGCATCCGCTGATACCGCGGTTCGGCGCGGGCTCCGCCGAGCGGCACGCCGCCGCCGGGCACCACGAGCTCGGCGACGCCGCGGGGGCGCCGCTGCGCCGCGACGTCGATACCGAGCCGGACCTGGACGCGGCCCTCGCCCTCGGCGTCGGCCTGGCGACGAGAGCTGCTCTCGCACTCCAGCGCTGAGCCGTCCGCCGGCCGCCGCTCGCGCCGACTCCGGACTTTCGCCGCGACTCGCCGCTGCACTTCCGGAGTCAGCTCAGAACGCGCCGGATCTCCGGAGCTGGCTCAGCCGACATCCCCACCCAGCGGACGCCGCCCGCAGCGCGCCGACCGCCGCCCGCAGCGCAGCGCGCCGTCCCCCGCACGCAGCGCGAGCGACTCAGGGCTCGAGGAGGGAGTGGGCGGTGGCCTCGTCGACGATGAGGTCCGTGATCACCCCGGCGGCGAGGGCCCCGCGCAGCGCGGGCAGCTTCGAGCGACCCGACACGACGCACACCCGCCGCGACACGCGTCGCATCAGCTCGAGCGACGGCCCCGACGACCGCGCGTTGAGCGGGATGTCGTCGCTCGAACCGTCCGCCCGGTAGAACACGGTGGCGACGTCGCCGACCACACCCCACTGGGTGAGCGACGAGAGGTCGTCCTCGTCGAGGTAGCCGGACGAGTACACATGGGAGGGCACGTCGGCGAGCAGCGAGCCGAGGCCGAACAGCGCCACGTCCATGTGCTTCTGGATCTCGAGCACACGCCGGATGCTGCGCTCCCGCCAGAGCACCTCCTTCGTGCGCGGGTCGTCGAAGAACGCGGGCACGGCGAACTGCTGCACGTACGCGCCGAACGCCCGCCCGAAGCGGCCCATGATCTCGCTCGCGTATCCGATCCCCGTGGTGCGGGTGTTGGCCGCGCCGTTGAGCTGCACGATCTGCGAGTTGTGGGTCACCTTCTCCTGCAGGTGGCGCGAGACGGCGGAGAGCGTGGATCCCCAGGCGATGCCCATCGTCATGTTGGAGTCGAAGAACGGCCCGAGAATCCGTGCAGCGCTGAGGGCGACCCGCTCGAGCCGATCGACCTCGTTGATCGAGTCGGGCACCGGGACGACGTGCGCGGTGACGTTGAACTGCGTCCGGATGCGCTCCTGCACGCTCGACAGTCGGTCGACAGGCGACTTCACCTGGATCTCGACGAGTCCGATCTCGCGCGCGAAGCTGAGAAGTCGCGACACGGAGGAGCGGGAGGTCCGCAGTTCCGAGGCGATCGCCTCCATGGTGAGGTCCTGCATGTAGTACAGGTGCGCGGCCCTCAGCGCGTCGCGGATCTTCTCGGTCGTCGCTGCGCTCTCGCCCATCGCCATCGTGGGGTCCCTTCGTGCCGAGGATCCGGATCACAAGCCCGCTGCACATATGTGCACTGAGCTTGATCATATGTGACGAAGCTCGTAGAACTGAATGTTGTCGCATGGAACGCTCCTCACAGAGACCGTGACCGCAGCCTCGATGCGACCTCAAAGACGAAGGCGAGTGCACAGTGAGTACCGACAACACGCCCGTCGACGCGGAGACGCGCGCCGACGTGCAGTCCATCCTCGACCGCCCCTCCGCTCAGGTGCTGATCATCGGCGCCGGCATCAACGGCATCGGGACCTTCCGCGACCTGGCGCTGCAGGGTGTCGACGTCGTGCTCGTCGAGCGCGGCGACTACGCCTCGGGTGCGTCGAGCGCCTCGAGCCACATGATCCACGGCGGCGTCCGCTACCTCGAGAACGGCGAGTTCCGGCTCGTCCGGGAGAGCGTGCAGGAGCGCAATCGCCTCATGAAGCTGGCTCCCCACTACGTGAAGCCGCTGCCCACCACGATCCCGATCTTCTCCACCTTCTCGGGTATCGTGTCGGCCCCGCTGCGCTTCCTCACCCACAAGCAGGGCAAGCCGAAGGAGCGCGGCGCCGCCCTCATCAAGCTCGGCCTCACCGGCTACGACTCCTTCTCGCGCGACGGCGGCACGGTTCCCCGTCACCGCTTCGTCGGCCACAAGAAGACGATGCAGAAGTTCCCGAAGCTCCGCGACGACGTGAAGTACACGGCGACCTACTACGACGCCGCCGTCGAGAACCCCGAGCGCCTCGCGCTCGACCTCGTCGAGGACGCACTCGCCACGGGCCCGCACGCCCGCACGGCGAACTATGTCGAGGCGATCGGCGCCGAGGGCGACAGCGTGCTGCTCCGCGACACGCTCACCGGCCGCACCTTCACCGTCGCTGCCGACGTCGTCGTCAACACCACCGGGCCATGGACCGACGAGACCAACAAGGCTCTCGGCGAGGCCACCCACTGGATGGGCGGCACCAAGGGCTCGCACATCGTGCTCGACAACCAGGAGCTGTTCGACGCCTGCGCCGGCGGCGAGGTGTTCTTCGAGAACAACGACGGCCGCATCGTGCTCATCTACCCGCTCAACGGGCGCGTGCTCGTCGGCACCACCGACCTCGAGGCCGACGTCAACGAGCCGAGCGTCTGCACCGAGGAGGAGGTCGACTACTTCTTCGCACTGGTGAAGCACGTCTTCCCGACCATCCACGTCGGCCGTGAGCAGATCGTGTACCGCTACGCGGGCATCCGCCCGCTGCCCGGTCACGGCGACACCGCCCCCGGATTCGTCTCCCGCGACTACCGCATCGAGCAGACGCCGTTCGCGAAGTCGACGAAGGTGAAGCAGCTCAGCCTCGTAGGCGGCAAGTGGACGACGTTCCGTGCCCTCTCCGAGCACCTCGCGAACGACACGCTCGCGCTTCTCGGCACCCCGCGCACCGTGCAGACCACCGAGCTCCAGATCGGCGGCGGCAAGGGCTACCCGACCACCGCCTCGGGCCAGAGCCAGTGGGTGAAGCGCCACGCGGATGCGGTCGGCGAGGCCCGGATGCGCGTCCTGTTCCAGCGCTACGGGACCAAGGCGACCGAGGTCGCCGAGTTCCTCGCCGCCTTCGACGGCGACGCGCCTCTCGCCAGCCTCCCCGAGTACTCGACCGGCGAGATCGCCTACATGGCGACCCGTGAGCACACGGTGCACCTCGCCGACATGGTGCTGCGCCGCACCATCGTGGCGTTCGTGGGCGGCCTGACCCAGCCGGTGTTCGACGAGCTGGCCTCGGTCACCGCGTCGGCCCTCGGCTGGTCGGATGCGCGGCTCGCCGACGAGCGTGAGCTCGCCGTCGAGACGCTCCGGTTCATGCACGGCATCGAGCTCGAGGCGGCGGCTCCGGCTGCCACCGGCCGCGCGGACGCCCGCAAGGCCGAGAAGGCGACGGCGGCCTCGGCCGCCTGACACGTCGCCGTCGCCCTGGCGGGAGCCGACCCGAGCTCTTCCCGCCAGCGCGACGGCGGTCACCTCCTCCCTCTCCGGAGGAGGACAACCGCGGCGCTGACGCCGCACTAGGGGGTGGGCGAGTGCCCGCCGAAGAAAGGTCAACGTGGACAATCTCGGAATCGACTTCCTGTCGGAGTTGGTGGGCACGGCGATGCTCGTGCTCCTCGGTTGTGGCGTCGTCGCGAACGTCGCCCTCATCCGCACCAAGGGGTTCAACGGCGGAACGCTGATGGTGAACGTCGCCTGGGGTCTCGCCGTCTTCGCCGGCGTCATCGTCTCCTACGCGTCGGGCGCTCACCTCAACCCGGCCGTCACCCTCGGCCTCGTGGCCAACGGTGCCAAGACCTTCGGCTCGGCCGCGACGCCGGTCGATGTGACCTTCGTCTCGGTCATCGCCTACATCGGCGCCCAGATGATCGGTGCGATCATCGGCGCCGTGCTCGTCTGGCTGGCCTACAAGCAGCACTTCGACGAGGAGCCGGACGCCGCCAACAAGCTCGGCGTGTTCTCGACCGGCCCGGCCATCCGCTCGTACGGCTGGAACCTGGTCACCGAGATCATCGGCACCTTCGTGCTCGTGTTCGTGGTCATCGGCTTCGGCGGCGGACGTCAGGGCGAGGGCGGCCTCGCCGCGCTCGGCGCCCTGCCGGTCGCGCTGCTGGTGATCGGGATCGGCGCGTCGCTCGGTGGTCCCACCGGCTACGCGATCAACCCGGCCCGTGACCTCGGACCCCGCATCGTGCATGCGATCCTCCCGATCAAGGGCAAGGGCTCGTCCGACTGGTCGTACTCCTGGGTGCCGGTGGTCGGCCCCATCATCGGCGGTGTGCTGGCGGGTCTCGCCGCCATCCCGCTCCTCCCTCTCCTGGGCTGACGGTGAACGGATGCGTGCGATCCGCGCATCCGTTCACCCCGAAGCACTAGACAGATCCGTACAGACTCACACAATCGAAGTAGCACGAGACAAAGGAGTAATCCGTGGCTGAACAGAAGTACGTCCTCGCCATCGATCAGGGCACCACGAGCACCAGGGCGATCATCTTCGATCACTCCGGTTCCATCGTGTCGGTGGGGCAGAAGGAGCACGAGCAGATCTTCCCCCGCGCGGGATGGGTCGAGCACGACCCGAAGGAGATCTGGGACAACACCCGCGAGGTCATCGGCCAGGCGCTGTCGAAGGCCGACCTGACCCGTCACGACATCGCCGCCGTCGGCATCACGAACCAGCGCGAGACCGCGGTGGTCTGGGACAAGAACACCGGCGAGCCCGTCTACAACGCCATCGTCTGGCAGGACACCCGCACCCAGTCGATCGTCGACCGTCTCGCCGACGGCGACCCCGAGCGCTTCAAGCAGATCGTCGGCCTCCCGCTGGCGACCTACTTCTCGGGCACGAAGATCGTGTGGATCCTCGAGAACGTCGAGGGTGCCCGCGAGAAGGCCGAGGCGGGCGACCTCCTCTTCGGCACCACCGACACCTGGGTGCTGTGGAACCTCACCGGCGGCACCGACGGCGGCGTGCACGCCACCGACGTCACCAACGCCTCGCGCACCCTGTTCATGGACCTCGAGACGCTGCAGTGGCGCGACGACATCCTCGAGGCGTTCGGCGTCCCGAAGTCGATGCTGCCCGAGATCAAGTCCTCCTCGGAGGTCTACGGCCAGGTCGAGTCGTCGAACCTCCTCCGCGAGGTCCCCGTCGCCGGCATCCTGGGCGACCAGCAGGCCGCGACGTTCGGCCAGGCGGCGTTCGACGCCGGCGAGTCGAAGAACACCTACGGCACGGGCAACTTCCTGATCTTCAACACCGACACGGAGATCGTCCACTCGAAGAACGGCCTGCTCACCACCCTGGGCTACAAGCTGGGCGACGAGCCGGCGCACTACGCGCTCGAGGGTTCGATCGCGGTGACCGGATCGCTGATCCAGTGGCTGCGCGACAACCTGGGCCTCATCGGCTCGGCTCCCGAGGTCGAGGAGCTGGCCAAGACGGTGGAGGACAACGGCGGCGCGTACTTCGTGCCGGCGTTCTCCGGCCTGTTCGCGCCGTACTGGCGTCCGGATGCGCGTGGCGCGCTGGTGGGTCTGACCCGCTACGTGAACAAGGGCCACATCGCCCGTGCCGCGCTCGAGGCGACCGCGTTCCAGACCCGCGAGGTCCTCGACGCGGTGAACGCCGACTCCGGTGTCGAGCTGCAGGAGCTCAAGGTCGACGGCGGCATGATCGCCAACAACACGCTCATGCAGTTCCAGGCCGACATCCTCGGTGTGCCCGTCGTGCGTCCGGTCGTGGCCGAGACGACCGCGCTCGGCGCCGCGTACGCGGCCGGTCTCGCGGTGGGCTTCTGGGCCAACCTCGACGAGCTGCGCTCCAACTGGCAGGAGGACTCCCGATGGGAGCCCACCATGGACGCCGAGGAGCGCGAGCGCCAGCTGCGCCTGTGGAAGAAGGCCGTCACGAAGACCCTCGACTGGGTCGACGAGGACGTGCAGTAGTCCCTCTCCGCCTGGGCTTTGTCCGCCTTTCCGTCCTGATCTCGCCGATCGGGGACGGAAAGGCGGACAAAGCCGCTTAAGGGGGCTCGCGGACGCGGCGCAGCGAGAGTGTGCGCGGTCTAGCGCCGGGGGACGGCGAAGGCGGCGTCGAGGGCGTCGGAGGCGAGCTGGGCGCTCGTCGTCGCCTCCGTCATCCACAGCGGCACGACCGAGGTGCGGATGCCCGCGGCCTCGATCACGCGCGCGGACGGCTCGTCGATGCCGTCGATGAGCCACGCGTCGAGCACACCGCCGCGCCCGCGGGCGCCGTAGTGCTTCGCCACCGCGGCGGCGGTGGTCTCGACGCCGATCGCCGTGAGGCACTGGTCGGCCATGCCACGGACCGCGGAGCCGCCGATGATGGGGGAGACGCCCGCGACGGGCGCGCTCGCGCGGTCGACGGCCTGGCGCATGCCGCGCAGCTCGAGGATCGTCCCGATCGACACGACCGGGTTCGAGGGTGCGAACAGGATGACGTCGGCGCGCTCGAGCGATCGCACGGCGAGCGGGTTCGCCACCGCCTTGTCGAGCCCGACCTGGATGAACCTCTGGGCGAGGACGGTGGCGCGGTACTTCACCCACCACTCCTCGAAGTGCACGATCCGGCGCTTGCCGTCGACCGTGATCTCGACGTGAGTCTCGACCGGCTGGTCGCTCATCGGCAGCAGGCGCACGCCCAGGTTCCAGCGCTCGGCCAGGCGCTCGGTGACCTCGGTGAGCGTGAGTCCGTCGCGCAGCAGGCTCGAGCGCGCGATGTGGGTGCCCAGGTCGAGGTCGCCCAGGGTGAACCAGGGCCATCCGATGCCGTAGGCGGTGAGCTCGGCGCTCACCCGCTCGGTCTCGCCCGCGCGGCCCCAGCCGCGCTCGGTGTCGTTGGCGCCGCCGAGCGCGTACATGATCGAGTCGAGGTCGGGGCAGATCTTGAGACCGGCGAGCCACATGTCGTCGCCGGTGTTGACGATCACGTCCACCTCGGCGGTGGTGCCGCCGTCGCCGTCGGGCCAGCGCTCCGCGAGATGATCGCGAAGCCCCAGGAGGAACTTCGCACCGCCGACGCCGCCCGCGAGCACTGTGATCCGCACGCGACCATTCTGCCGGGTCGGCGGAGGATCGCCGCCGCGACTCACTCGTGCCGCGGTGCTCGCGTACGCTGGGCCGATGGGTCTCGTGTCCGCCGTCTGCGTCGTCCACCAGCTGCTGCCCGATGCGGGCACCGACGGCGTCACCGCCATCGACAAGCGTCCGACCGAGGAGCCGATCCGCGTCGGCCCCTACGGTCTGCGCGGCGACGTGCAGGTGAGCCGCAAGCACCACGGCGGCCGGACGAAGGCCGTCTACGCGTACTCGGAGGAGGACGCCGCCTACTGGGCGGGCGAGCTCGGCCGCGAGATCCCGCCCGGACTGTTCGGTGAGAACCTGCGCGTCGACGGCGTCGAGGTCTCGGGCGCGGTGATCGGCGAGCGCTGGCGGGTGGGCGACACCCTCGTGCTCGAGGTCGCCTCACCCCGTACGCCCTGCGCCACCTTCGCCCGGCGGATGCGCGAGCCGCGCTGGGTGCGCCGGTTCGACGAGGCGGGTCGCCCGGGCGCGTACCTGAGTGTGATCAAGAGCGGCGAGGTGCGCGCCGGCGACGCCATCGAGGTGATCTCGCGCCCGGAGCACGGCGTCACGGTGGCCGGATGGTTCGCGCGCGGCGACGACTCCAGTGCGCGCCGACTGCTCGACGCGGACGCCGCGGGCGAGGTCGCCCTGGTCCCCGAGCTGCGCGTCGCCGCCGAGAAGGTGCTCCTCCGCGCCGCGGGCTGACCCGCGCCACCCCGAGTTGCCCCGCGCGGCCGGACGCGCACGGCGGGGCCGAGCTGCCCGAGGGGCGGCCTGGCCGCCGTCTGACCCGCAGTGCGGGTTGCGCCCGTCGTCCGGGCTGGCGGGGCCTGACAGGCATCGTCGGGGTGCGGAGCGGGCGGAACCCGCACCACGCCACCCCGGCCGCGCCACTGGCGCCGCGCCGCCCGCACCGCGCCGGAGGCGGCGAGGACGGGCGGGCTACGCCCAGCTGCCCGAGCGGGCGGACGCGGCGGAGGCGAGGAGCGCGGCGACCTGCGCGAAGTCCTCCCGGATGCGCCCCGCGGTGACGCGGATGTGCGCGGGCGCCCCCGTGATCGGCGGCGCCGCGAGGAACGACGACCCGCCCGCGACGCGGATGCCCGACGCCGCCAGCGCCACCATCGCGGCGCGCTCGTCGGCGACGGGGATCCACGCGTTGATGCCGTCGGCGGGCTCGTGCGGGACGCCGAGGCGCGTGAGCTCCTCGGCGAGGCTGCGCTGACGGGCGTGGTAGATGCGGCGGGCCTCGTGCACCGCCGACGCCGAGGTGCTGGCGGTGAGCAGCTCGTAGAGGATCGTCTGCAGCATCCGCGAGGTCCAGCCCGGCCCGAGCAGGCGTCGCGCCACGATCCGGTCGACGAGGGGAGCGGGTCCGCCCAGCGCGGCGATGCGGAGATCCGGCCCGTGCGACTTCGCGAAGCTGCGCACGTGCAGGGTGCGCGCGGGCAGCCAGGCGCCCATGCTGTGCGGCGCGGCGGTGCTGATCTCGCCCGAGTGGTCGTCCTCGATGATGACCGGGTCGCCCAGGTGCTCGTGGCTCCGCAGCACCCGCCCCAGCTCCTTGGCGCGCGACGCCGTCAGCGACGCCCCCGTCGGGTTGTGCGCGCGGGGCTGCAGGATGATCGCGACCGGACCCAGCGCGAGCGCCTTGGCGAGGGCATCCGGCCGCATGCCCTCGGCGTCGACCTCGACCGGCACGCGCTCGCAGCCGAGCGTCTCGAGGAGGTCGAAGAACGGGGGGAAGCAGGGGTCCTCGACGACGACGCGGTCGCCGAACCGCACGATCGCGTCGAGCGCGCGCGAGATCGCGTCGAGCGCGCCGTCGACGATCGTCAGCGACGCGACGGGCGCCGGCCACGAGGCGCGGAGGGTGCGCTCGAGCTCGGGCAGCACGGGGGAGTTGAGGTAGCTCGCGGTGTCGGCGCGCGTGGGTACCCTCGTGAGGGCGGGGCCCAGGTCGGGCAGCAGCTCCGGATCGGGTGTGCCCGACGAGAGGTCGAGTCGCGCCTCGACGTGGTCGCCGGCCAGCCCCCCGAAGTGCCGCGGCATCCACGCGGTGCTGGCCTCGAGCACGAAGCTCCCGGCCCTCCCTCGGGAGGTGATGAGCCCCACCGCCGACAGCGCCTGCCAGGCGCTGCTCACGGTCGCCGGACTGACGCCGAGCGCCGAGGCGACCGTGCGCACGGTGGGCAGACGTTGGCCGGGGCCGAGGTCTCCCGCCCTGATCAGTCGGGAGATCGCCGCGGCGATGCCCTCGGGCGTGCGGCTCTCCACCGAGCCTGTGATGACCTCGAGGTCCATGTGATGGCCTGCCTGCCTCTATCGCGACGCCAGGGGATTCGTTACGCTCGCGTCACATCCTGAAACACAAGGGAAATGTTCAGGCTCAATAATAACAAAACGATCCGATTCGCAAAGAGGCGATTCCGACGACTGGGCCAGATGAGGGAGGAACCACCTTGACGGTTGTGCGTGCAGCGCTCACTCAGACGAGATGGACGGGCGACAAGGACTCGATGCTCGACAAGCACGAGCAGTTCGCGAGGGACGCGAAGGAGCAGGGGGCGCAGGTCATCTGCTTCCAGGAGCTGTTCTACGGTCCGTACTTCGGCATCACGCAGGACAAGAAGTACTACCGGTACGCCGAGGCGGCCGACGGCCCCATCGTGCAGCGCTTCGCCGCTCTGGCGAAGGAGCTCGAGATGGTGATGGTGCTCCCGATCTACGAGGAGGCGGAGATCGGCGTCTACTACAACACCACCGTCGTCGTGGATGCGGACGGCACGATCCTCGGCAAGTACCGCAAGCACCACATCCCTCACGTCGACCGCTTCTGGGAGAAGTTCTACTTCCGCCCGGGCAACATGGGCTACCCGGTGTTCGACACCGCGGTGGGCCGCATCGGCACGTACATCTGCTACGACCGGCACTTCCCGGAGGGCTGGCGGGAGCTCGGCCTGAACGGAGCCCACATCGTGTTCAACCCGAACGCGACGAAGCCCGGCCTGTCGAACCGTCTCTGGGAGGTCGAGGGCCCCGCCGCCGCGGTCGCCAACGGCTACTTCGTGGTGCAGCCCAACCGCGTGGGGCGCGAGGACAACGAGTACGGCGACCTCGCGGTCGACTTCTACGGCACCAGCCAGGTGATCGACCCGCGCGGCAACTTCGTGGGGGAGCGCGGCTCGGGCACCGAGGAGGAGCTGCTCATCCGCGACCTCGACATGGACATGGTCCAGGAGATGCGCGACGACTGGCAGTTCTACCGCGACCGCCGGCCCGACTCGTACACCGCGATCCCGCAGCCGTAGCCGACCCGACCTCGCGAAGAAGCGACGAAGAGGACGAAGAGAAGGAGCCCGAACCCATGGCCACCACCCTCATCACCGGCGGAACCGTCGTCAGCGCCACCGGGCGCGGACAGGCCGACGTGCTGGTCGACGGCGAGACCATCGCCGCCGTGCTCGAGCCGGGCAGCGTGCTGCTCGGCACCGACCTGAAGTCCACGGTCGACACCGTGATCGACGCGACGGGCAAGTACGTCATCCCCGGCGGCATCGACGCCCACACCCACATGGAGATGCCCTTCGGCGGGACGTTCGCGTCCGACACGTTCGAGACGGGCACCCGCGCCGCGGCGTGGGGCGGGACGACCTCGATCGTCGACTTCGTGGTGCAGTACCCGGATCAGAACATCCTCGACCAGTACCACGCCTGGCACGAGAAGGCGGCGGGCAACTGCGCGATCGACTACGGCTTCCACCAGATCCTGTCGGATGTGCAGGACTCGTCGCTGACGGCGATGGACGAGTTGATCGAGGAGGGCGTGACGAGCTTCAAGCTCTTCATGGCCTACAAGGGCGTGTTCCTCTCCGACGACGGCCAGATCCTGCGGGCGTTCCAGAAGGGCGCGTCCAACGGGGCGATGATGATGATGCACGCCGAGAACGGCGCGATCATCGACGTGCTCGTCAAGCAGGCGCTCGAGGCGGGCAACACCACCCCGTACTTCCACGGCACCACGCGCCCGTGGCAGGCGGAGGAGGAGGCCACCCACCGCGCGATCATGCTCGCCGACCTCACCGGGGCGCCGCTGTACGTGGTGCATGTGAGCGCGAAGCAGGCGGTCGAGCAGATCGCCGGGGCGCGCGACCGCGGACTCAACGTCTTCGGCGAGACCTGTCCGCAGTACCTGTACCTCTCGCTCGAGGACCAGCTCGGCGCGACCAGCGAGGAGTGGGGCGACTTCGAAGGCGCGAAATGGGTGTGCTCGACTCCGCTGCGCTCGAAGCACGAGGGGCACCAGCACCACATGTGGCAGTCGCTGCGCACCAACGACATCCAGATGGTGTCGACCGACCACTGCCCGTTCTGCATGAAGGGACAGAAGGACATGGGGATCGGCGACTTCTCCAAGATCCCGAACGGGATCGGCTCAGTCGAGAACCGCATGGACCTCATGTACCAGGGTGTGGTCACCGGCCAGATCACGCTCGAGCGCTGGGTGGAGATCACCTCCACCACCCCCGCGCGGATGTTCGGCATGTACGGCAAGAAGGGTGTCATCCAGCCCGGCGCCGACGCCGACATCGTGGTCTACGACCCGAACGGCCACACCTCGATCGGCCTGGGCAAGGCGCACCACATGAACATGGACTACTCCGCATGGGAGGGATATGAGATCGACGGCCACGTCGACACCGTCCTCTCGCGTGGCAAGGTCATCGTCGACGACGACCAGTACATCGGCGCCAAGGGCGACGGCAAGTACTTCAAGCGCGGCCTGAGCCAGTACCTGGTCTGAGCGCTCGGCCCATCCATCCACCCACCGGATCCGAGGAGACACACAACATGGAATTCGGCGCGGTCGTTCAGACCAACCCACCTGCAGCCCGCACCGTCGGGCTCGCGAAGCTCAGCGAGCAGTACGGCTTCGACTACTTCTGGACCTTCGACTCGCACCTGCTCTGGCAGGAGCCGTACGTCATCTACAGCCAGATCCTGGCCGAGACGCACAAGATCAAGGTCGGCCCGATGGTGACGAACCCGGCCACCCGCGACTGGACCGTCACGGCGTCGCACTACGCGACCCTCAACGAGATGTACGGCAACCGCACGATCTGCGGCATCGGCCGCGGCGACTCGGCGGTGCGCGTCACCAACGGCGCCCCGACGACGCTGAAGACCCTGCGCGAGTCGATCCACGTCATCCGCGAGCTCGCGAACTCGCGGGCGGTCGAGTACAACGGCGCGACGCTGCAGTTCCCGTGGAGCCACGGCTCCGAGCTCGATGTCTGGGTGGCCGCCTACGGCCCGCTCGCGCTGAAGCTCACCGGCGAGGTCGGCGACGGGTTCATCCTCCAGTGCGGCGACGTCGACATCGCGAAGTGGATGATCGACCATGTCCGCGCCGCGGCCGAGAACGTGGGCCGCGATCCCGACGAGATCGCCTTCTGCGTGGCGGCGCCCTTCTACATCGGCGACGACTGGGAGCACATGCGCGACCAGTGCCGCTGGTTCGGGGGGATGGTCGGCAACCACGTCGCCGACATCGTCTCCAAGTACGGCGCCGACGGCGCGGTGCCGCAGGCCCTCACCGACTACATCAAGGGCCGCGAGGGCTACGACTACAACGAGCACGGTCGCGCGGGCAACTCGCACACCACGTTCGTGCCCGACGAGATCGTCGACCGGTTCTGCGTCATGGGCACGGCCGAGCAGCACATCGAGAAGCTGAAGCAGTACGCCGAGATCGGGGTCACCCAGTTCGCCGGCTACCTGCAGCACGACAACAAGGAGGAGACCCTCCGCGTCTACGGCGAGACCGTCATGCCCGCCCTGCGCGACCACATCACGGCCAAGTCATGAGCAGATCGGCGCTCCGCGGGGTGCTGCTCGGCGCGGCAGGCGTCGTGTTGCTGGTCGTGATCTGGGAGGTCTACAAGGCGCTCGGCCCGTCCGGGGGAGTGGTCGTGGGCGGGCTCACCGTCCTCCCGCGCACCACCGACATCGCGATGCCCCACGTCTGGGACATGGCCGCCAGCTTCGGCCAGGCCGTGCAGGGCAACAAGGGCAAGACGGTGTTCGGCGCGGTGCTCGAGGCCTCCGGCTTCTCGCTCGGCATCGCGGCGGTGGGCTGGGTGGTCGGCGTCGTCGTCGGCCTGCTGCTCGCCATCCTCATGCAGCGCTTCCGCACCGCGGAGTCGGCTGTCCTGCCGTGGATCGTCCTCAGCCAGACCGTGCCGCTCATCGCCATCGCGCCTCTGGTGAAGCGCTGGGGGTCGCAGATCGAGATCGGCGCGTTCAGCTGGGAGGACTGGATGTCGGTGGCGGTCATCGCGTCGTACCTCGCCTTCTTCCCGGTGTCGGTCGGCGCGCTGCGCGGGCTGAACTCGCCCGACCGCATCCACGTCGAGCTGTTCCGGACGTACTCGGTGGGCTGGTGGCGCACGCTGTTCCGCCTGCGACTGCCGGCGAGCGTGCCGTACCTGCTGCCGGCGCTCCGGCTGGCCGCCGCCAACGCCGTCATCGGCACCGTGGTGGCGGAGGTGTCGATCGGGCTCCGCGGAGGCATCGGCCGCATGATCATCGAGTTCGCCCAGCAGGCGTCGGGAGACCCCGCACGCACCTGGGCTCCAATCTTCGGAGCCATCGTCGTCGGCCTCATCGCCGCCGGCTTCATCGGCCTCATAGGCCTGGTGCTCCGCCGCTTCCGCAGAGGGGAGGTGCCCGCGTGACCGACGCGAGCACGACGCAGGGGGCCGCCACGGCGGCCGTCCAGGTGACGGGGGTCGACAAGATCTTCACCACCAAGAAGAAGACGACCGTCACCGCGCTGGAGAAGATCGACCTCACGGTAGCCCCGGGCGAGTTCGTCTCGCTCATCGGGCCGTCCGGCTGCGGCAAGTCGACGCTGCTCCGGCTGATCGCCGACCTCGAGACGCCGAGCACCGGCACGCTCACCGTCTTCGGCAAGACCGCGCGTCAGGCGCGCCTCGACCAGGAGTACGGCATCGCCTTCCAGCAGGCCGGACTCCTGCCCTGGCGGACCGTCCGCGGCAACATCGAGCTGCCGCTCGAGCTGCACAAGATGCCGGCCGCGGCTCGCCGGTCGCGATCGGATGAGCTGCTCGGCATGGTGGGGCTCGTCGACTTCGCCGACAACTACCCCGACCAGCTCTCCGGAGGCATGCAGCAGCGCGTCGCCATCGCCCGCGCCCTCGCCGAGAGCCCGAAGCTGCTGCTCATGGACGAGCCGTTCGGCGCGCTCGACGAGATGACCCGCGAGCGGATGCAGACCGAGCTGCTGCGGATCTGCGGCGAGACCGGGGCGGCCGTCGTCTTCGTCACCCACTCCATCCCGGAGGCGGTGTACCTCTCCGATCGCGTGGTCGTGATGTCGCCGCGGCCCGGACGCATCCGCGACATCCTGCCCGTCAAGCTCGGCTCGGCCGACGAGCGCGGTGAGGGTCTGCGCGAGGAGGCCGGCTTCTTCGACGCGGTGAGCAAGGTGCGCGAGCTGCTGCACGGCGAGGCGCCCGTCGGCGTCAAGGGAGTGGAGAACCGATGAGGGACTCGTCGAGCCTCGCGCGCACCATCGTGGCGCCGGTGCTGCTCGGCATCGTCGCCCTCGCGCTCTGGCAGCTCCTCGTGGTGCTCCTCGATGTGAAGCCCTTCGTCGTGCCCTCGCCGGTGGCGATCGCGGGGTCGTTCGGCGCGAGCCTCCCGACCGTGGTCCAGGGCGCGCTGGTGACCGGGGGCAACGCGCTGGTCGGGCTCATCCTCGGGTCCGTCGTCGGCATCGTCTTCGCCATCATCGCGGCGCTGGTGAGGGTCGTCGACGAGCTGAGCGCGGCCGTCATCGCCGCGCTCGCGGTGGTGCCGATCGTGGCGCTCGCGCCCGTGCTGTACTCGATGTTCGGCGCCAACGTCGAGACCGGGCGCCAGCTGGTCGCGGCGATCGCGGTCTTCATCCCGATGTACCTGAACACCCTGCGCGGCCTCCGCCAGGTGCGTCCCGTGCACCGCGACCTCATGACCGCGTACGCCGCGTCGCCGTGGCAGACCACGCGGTACGTCACGCTGCCCGGTGCGCTGCCGTTCCTCTTCACGGGACTGCGGATCGGCTCCAGCCTCGCCGTCATCTCCGCCCTCATCGCCGAGTACTTCGGCGGGCCGGTGGGCGGGCTCGGGAAGTCGATCACCACCGCCGCCTCGAGCAGCAACTACAGCCTCGCCTGGGCCTACGTGCTCGGCGCGATCATCGTCGGACTCGTCTTCTACTGCGCCACGCTGGCGCTGGAGATGCTCGTCACCCGACGCCACCGTCCCGCGACCTGATCCGGGAGACCCGGCCGACGCGCACCGATCGGCCGGAGGCAGCACCGCACCACATCCGAAGCACCAGCATCAAGGAGGAAAGCAGTGAAACGCAGCACACGTCTCATCACCGGCGTCGGCGCACTCGCCGTCACGGCGCTCGCGCTCGCCGGTTGTTCGACCGGCGGCTCCGACGACACGTCGTCGACCGATTCGGCGTCGGGCGATCTCACCCCCGTCAAGCTGCAGCTGCAGTGGTATTCGCAGGCGCAGTTCGCCGGCTACTACGCGGCCCTGTCGCAGGGGTACTACAAGGACGAGGGCCTCGACGTCCAGATCCTCGAGGGCGCGGCCGACATCGTGCCGATCGACGTGCTCACCTCGGGCGACGCCGACTTCGCGATCTCGTGGGTTCCCAAGGTGCTCGGCTCGATCGAGCAGGGTGCGGCGGTCACCGACATCGCGCAGATCTTCGAGCGGTCCGGGACCACCCAGATCTCGCTCAAGGACAAGAACATCACCGACGCCGCGGCGCTCAAGGGCCACACCGTGGGCAGCTGGGGCTACGGCAACGAGTGGGAGCTCTTCGCCGGCATGGACAAGGCCGGTGTCGCGCTGTCCGACATCTCGCTCGTGCAGCAGGCGTTCGACATGAACGGCTTCCTTGCCGGCGACATCGACGCCGCGCAGGCGATGACGTACAACGAGTACGCCCAGGTGCTCGAGACGACGAACCCCGCCACGGGCAAGCTCTACCAGCCCAGCGACCTCAACGTCATCAACTGGAACGACGAGGGCACGGCCATGCTCCAGGACGCGATCTGGGCCGACTCCGACCGCCTCTCGAGTGACTCCGCCTACGCCGACACCGCGGTGAAGTTCATCAAGGCGTCGATCAAGGGCTGGGCCTACGCCCGCGACAACCCGCAGGAGGCGGCGACCATCGTCACCGACTCGGGATCGCAGCTCGGCGCGAGCCACCAGCTGTGGATGACCAACGAGGTCAACAAGCTGATCTGGCCCAGCGAGAACGGCGTCGGCATGATCAACCAGAAGGAGTGGGACCAGACGGTCTCCATCGCGAAGGGGACGCCGAACGAGACCGGCTCCACGATCATCACCTCCGACCCGCCCGCCTCCGCGTTCTCGAACGAGTACGTCGAGAAGGCGCTCCAGGAGCTGAAGGACGAGGGCGTCGACGTCAACGGCACCGACTTCAAGCCCATCGACGTCGAGCTGAAGGAGGGCGGCAACTAGCCGCCACTCACCTTCCTGATCCGTCACTCTCGGCTAGTTGCGGGCCTCCGCACCAGTCGAAAGTGACGGATCAGGATCAGCACGACCCGCACCACCACCGCACGACCCGCACCACACCACGAAGGACACACCGTGACTCTCGACCCCGCCGACCAGCAGCTCGCCCTCGAGCTCGACCGCGCCCACGTCTTCCACTCCTGGTCGGCCCAGGGGTCGCTCAAGCCGATGGTCATCGCCGGCGGAGCCGGTTCGACGGTCTGGGACTTCGAAGGACACGAGTACCTCGACTTCTCGAGCATGCTCGTCAACACCAACATCGGACATCAGCACCCCGCCGTGGTCGCCGCGATCAAGGAGCAGGCCGACGTGCTCACGACCGTCGGGCCCGCGTTCGCGAACCTGACCCGGGGTCAGGCGGCCGAGCGCATCCTCGCCCGGGCCGGCGACGGCTTCACGAAGGTGTTCTTCACCAACGGCGGGGCGGATGCGAACGAGAACGCCATCCGGATGGCCCGCCTCTACACGGGGCGCGACAAGGTGCTCTCGATGTACCGCTCGTACCACGGCAACACCGGCGCGGCGATCGTCGCGACCGGCGACTGGCGGCGCATCCCCAACGAGTACTCGCGCGGCCACGCGCATTTCTTCGGCCCGTTCGCGTACCGCTCGGAGTTCTGGTCGGCCAGCGTGGAGGAGGAGGGCGAGCGTGCCCTGCACCACCTCCGCCGGGTCATCCAGGCCGAGGGTCCCGCGTCGATCGCCGCGATCCTGATCGAGACCGTGCCCGGCACCGCCGGCGTGCTGGTCCCGCCGCCCGGCTATCTGGCGGGGGTGCGGGCGCTGGCGGATGAGTACGGCATCGTCCTCATCTTCGACGAGGTGATGGCCGGGTTCGGTCGCACGGGCGGCTGGTTCGCGTTCCAGTCCCTCGCCGAGGACGGCGAGGTCGTCGCTCCCGATCTCATCACCTTCGCCAAGGGCGTCAACTCCGGATACGTGCCCGCGGGCGGCGTCATCATCTCGCCCGCGATCGCGGAGCAGTTCGACGACGCGGTCTACCCCGGAGGCCTCACCTACTCGGGTCACCCGCTCGCCATGGCCGCGATCGTGGGCGCGCTCGACGCGATGGAGTCCGAGGGCATCGTGGCGCACGCCGCGCACGTGGGCGCCGACCTGCTCGCGCCGGGTCTGGCGGAGCTGGCGGAGAAGCACCCGACCATCGGCGAGGTGCGCGGCCTGGGCGTGTTCTGGGCGCTCGACCTCGTGGCCGACCGCGGCACCCGCGAGCCGCTGTCGGCATCCGGCATCGGAGCGCTCAAGAGCGACCTGCTCGCGCGGGGCCTGCTGCCGTTCACGGCCGACAATCGCATCCACGTCGTGCCGCCCTGCGTCGTCACCGACGACGAGGTCGCGCGAGCGCTGGCGATCTACGACGAGGCCCTCACCGCCTTCGAGAAGGCCTGACGCGAACACGCAGGGGCCCCGGCCTCACCTCGACCAGCGGTCGACGTGAGGCCGGGGCCCCTTCAGTTCGGTACGGCGGCGCTCAGGCCCGGGCGACCTGGTTCGTCCGGATGGCGGGGGTGCCGTACCCGTCGAGGACCGTCTCGACGAGGGAACCCGCGATGGCGATGACGGCCAGGGCGGCGAGGAGGATGAGGAAGACGAGCATGGCGGGACCTTTCTGTGCGAGACGGACGGGATTCGTTGCGTCTGCAACAATTGTCGCGCCCGGGTCGCTTTAGCACAATCGCATAATCCTGAACTGCCCGTGTAGGATCCCTTCATGGACGTACGGAGACTCGAACTCCTCCGAGAGCTGGCTGAACGCGGCAGCATCACCGAGGTCGCGCGGGCGACCCACCGCACCCCGAGCGCCGTCTCGCAGCAGCTGCGCGTGCTCGAGCGCGAGGCGGGACTGCCCCTGACCGAGAAGTCCGGGCGAGGCATCGTCCTCACCGACGCGGGCCGCGCGCTCGCCCGCAGTGCGGCCGACATCGCGGTCGCGATCGAGCGTGCCGAGGCGCTCTGGGACGAGTTCCGCAACGACCCCACCGGCGAGGTGTCGCTGTCCACCTTCCCGACGGGTGGGCAGATGCTGCTCCCCGGACTGGTGAAGCGACTCGACGCCCTCGGCGGTCTGGTGCTCACCTGCGCCGACCGCGACGTCGACTCCGCCGAGTTCCCCGTGCTCACGGCCGACTTCGACATCGTGCTCGCCCACTCGCCGACCGATCCGCCGCAGAACTGGAACTCGACCGAGGTCACCGCGGTGAAGCTCATGACCGAGCCGCTCGACATCGCCCTCCCGCCCGGCCATCCCCTGGTGGAGAAGGAGGTCCTCGACCCCGAGGACCTCGTCGGCGAGCAGTGGATCGGCGTGCCCTGGGGCTACCCGTTCGAGCGCACCATCCAGGACATCTCCGCCGCCGCCGGCTCGCCCATGGACGTGGTGCAGCGCTTCGGCGACACGCGCGTGACCGAGGCGTTCGTGGCGGCCGGGCTCGGGGTGGCCGTGCTGCCCTGCTACACCGCGGGCGGCGCGTACCGCGACCAGATCGTGCTCCGCAACCTTCGGGGCGTCGTCGCCGAGCGTCACATCTTCGCGCTCATGCGCCCGGACCGCGCCGAGCGTCTCGCCGTGCGCACCGTGATCGAGGCCCTGCAGGCGGAGGCGGCGGAGGTCATCGACGCGAACCGCCACCGCAACCCGCCGAGCGAGTAAAATGCTTCGGTGAGTACGTTCAAGAAGACGCCGTTCATGCTGAACGTCCGCGACCTCGAGCGACGCCCGGGCGAGATGCGGGAGAAGGATCTCGATGTCACCCTCGACGCGCGGATGGGCGAGGGTCTGCTCTCCGTCCAGGAGGGTTCGACGCTGCACATCGACGCCCGTCTGGAGTCGGTGCACGAGGGGATCCTCGTCACCGGCGAGGTGACGGGCGTGGCCGAGGGCGAGTGCGGACGCTGCCTGCGCGACATCACCGAGCCCGTCGAAGTCGAATTCCAGGAGCTTTTCGCGTATCCTTCTGAGGAAGCTTTTGACTATGTGGTCGAGGCCGACCATGTCGACCTCGAACCCCTGGTCAGGGATGCGGTGGTGCTGTCGCTGCCGTTCCAGCCGGTGTGCAGCCCGGATTGTCCCGGCCTCGACCCCGCCACGGGGGAGCGGCTGCAGGAGAATGCAGAGGGTGCGTCATCCTCCAACGCAGACCCCCGGTGGGCGGCGCTGGCCGGCCTGGCAGCTTCCGCAGACCCGGACGACGAGAAGCACTGACTCGGGTCAAGAGCCTGGCGCGGTGACATGCGCCCGGCACGACCCCGACGACGAGAAGAAGAGAGACGATACCCATGGCTGTTCCCAAGCGGAAGAAGTCGCGTTCGAACACCCACGCCCGACGCTCGCAGTGGAAGGCCGAGGTCCCCACCCTGGTCAAGACCGTCGAGAACGGCAAGACCACCTACAGCCTCCCGCACCGCGCGAAGGTCGTCGAAGACAGCGCCGGTACGCCGCTGTTCCTCGAGTACAAGGGCCGCAAGGTCGCCGACGTTTGATCCGGCGCAGCCGGTGCTCGGCATCGGCGCATCGGAGGAAGGCGCGAAGCGCGTGACCTCCCCTCAGCAGCGAGCTGGAGGAGACCACGGCGCGTCGCGCCTTCTGTCGACCCTGCAGATCGAACTCGATCTCGATCTGCTCGATCTCGCCCTGACCCATCGCTCGTACTCGTACGAGCACGGCGGCATCCCCACGAACGAGCGCCTCGAGTTCCTCGGCGACTCCATCCTGGGCCAGGCCGTCACGGTCATGCTCTACAGGTCGTACCCCGACCTCGACGAGGGCGAGCTCGCGAAGCGGCGAGCCAGCCTCGTCTCGACGGTCGCGTTGGCCGACATCGCCCGAACCATCGGGCTCGGCGAGCACATCAAGCTCGGCAAGGGCGAGGAGCTGACCGGCGGTCGCGACAAGTCCTCCATCCTCGCCGACGCGGTGGAGGCCATCATCGGGGCGACCTACCTCGACCGCGGACCGGACGTGGCGACCGCCCTGGTGCTGCGCCTCGTCGATCCCCTGGTGAAGGATCCACGCCGTTTCGGCATCTCGATGGATCCGAAGACGGCCCTTCAGGAGGCGGCCGCCGAGCGCGGTTACGCGGCTCCGGTCTACTCGATCGAGTCGACGGGGCCCGACCACCAGAAGACCTTCATCGCCACGGTCACGCTCGAGCCCGCAGGCGCCGCTGGTTCGCCGGTCGCCGAGTCGGGTGAGGGCAGCAGCAAGAAGCAGGCCGAGATGAACGCGGCCGCGACCGCGTTCTCGACGCTCACCGAGCGCTGACGTGCCCGAGCTGCCCGAGGTCGAGGTGGTGCGGGCCGGGCTCGAGCCGGCCGTCACCGGCGCCGTCATCCTCGGTGTGGAGGTTTTCGAGCCGCGGTCGCTCAAGCGCCACGACCAGCTGCTGGGCGCCTTCGACGCGCTGCTCAGCGGTCGACGGATGCTGGGGGCCGGTCGCCGGGGCAAGTTCCTGTGGTTGCCGCTCTCAGCGGCCCACGGCGATGAGTCGCCGCTCGCGCTCGTCGCGCACCTGGGCATGAGCGGGCAGGTGCTGCTCCGCGAGCCGGGGTACGAGGAGTCGGGGCTGCTGCGCATCCGCCTGCACGTCGAGCACCCGGAGCACGGGGAGCTGTGGGTCAACTTCGTCGACCAGCGGATCTTCGGATCGATGGCGGTCGACCGTCTCGTCCCCGCGCCCGACGGCCGGGAGGCCGGCTGGTTCGGCCCCGGGCTCGCCCACGACGTGGGCGATGTGGAGGCGGCCGTCGACGACGCGCTCGCTCCGCTCACGCCGTCGGCGCTCGCCGAGTGGCGGGTGGGCGTCCCGTCGCAGGTCGCCCACATCGCGCGCGATCCGCTCGATCCGGCGTTCGACGACGACACCTTCCTCGCGGCGCTGGCGAAGCGACGCACCGGGATCAAGCGCGCCCTGCTCGACCAGACTCTCGTGTCGGGCATCGGCAACATCTACGCCGACGAGTCGCTCTGGGCGGCACGGGTGCACTACGAGCATCCGACCGACCGGCTGCCTCGGGCCCGCGCCCGCCTCCTCCTCGCCGAGGTGCGCCTCGTGCTCGAGAAGGCCCTGGCCGAGGGCGGAACGAGCTTCGACGCCCAGTACGTGAACGTCAACGGCGCGTCGGGCTACTTCTCGCACAGCCTCAACGCCTACGGCCAGCAGGGGAAGCCGTGCCCGCGCTGCGGCACCCCGATCGTGCGCGAGCAGTTCATGAACCGTGGCTCGCACTTCTGCCCGCGCTGCCAGCGCCGCCCCCGCGCGCCCCGCTCCGCGGTGTGAGGGCGATGTTTTCTGTCGCGTCAGCACTCCCTCGCCGTGCATCGAGGGAGTGCCGAGTGGGGCGCACGTTCGAGTTCGTAATGGTCTCCAGGAATCCACGAGTGGGTCGGGGTGGACCAAGACGAGCGCGGGCAGCCTCTGCGTGCCTGAGACTGCCGTTTGCGCCTAGACCCTGCAAGGTCTAGAATCTCAAGCATGTGGACCGTCGATCTCGGGTTGATCGAGGCTTGGCTGATGGGTCTGGATGACGACACGTATGACCAGGTCGTCGCCGCCTTCGAGCTCCTCCAGGAACACGGCCCGCAGCTGGCACGCCCCATCGTGGACACGGTGAAGGGGTCCTCGTACAAGAACATGAAGGAGCTTCGCCCGGGCTCGTCCGGTAAGTCGGAGCTGAGGATGCTGTTCGCCTTCGATCCCCAGCGACAGGCGATCGTGCTGGTCGCCGGCGACAAGACCGGTAATTGGAAGACGTGGTACCGGGCGAACATCCCGATCGCAGACGCTCGATTCACAGAGCATCTGGCCCAGCTGGAGAAGCAGACAGAGAAAGACAAGACGAAGAGGAAGTGATCACGATGGCTCTTACTCCGGAGCAGCTGCTCGAGAAGCGTCCTGCGAGCCGCGCACGTGTCGACGCGCAGAAGGATCGGATGCTGGGCGAGGTGCGGGCGTACCGGCTGCGCGAACTCCGTGAGCAACTCGGGCTCAGCCAAGCTCAGCTCGCCGAGCGCATCGGTGTCGGTCAGCGTCAGGTCTCGAAGATCGAGAACGGCGATCTCGACAGCGCGCGCGTCGGCACGGTCCGGAAGTACATCGAAGCTGTCGGCGGAGACCTCGTCGTCGAGTACGTCGCCGGCGATAGCCGACTGCAGGTCGCCTGATCGGTCGAATGCGCGCTCGTCACGGTGAGACTCGCGAACCCGAGCCCACATCGTCGTTGACGGCCGGGTTCTCCTGAGCGCCGATGTTGCCGAGATCGGATCGCTCGACAAGCGGTATTGGTCCTCGGGTTCCAGCGTCTCCGACACCTGACTTCTTGTAGACGGCCCGCGGTGCATTCGGCGACGTCTTGCGCAGCCTCAACACCTACGGCGAGCGTTCTCGTCATAAGCAGGCGTTGTGCATGTCATTCTCGTCATTGGGATGGCCGAATCCCTGGACCCCCGCATGGAGGTCGTCCTCGGGGCAGCGAAGGCGCCGGTCTGATCCCGTCGCCCACTCAGCCGGAAGTGGCACCTTCCGCGGGGGCGGGGGCGGGCTTGTAGCGGTCGTGGGCGATGAGGTGGCCGACGAGGGCGGCGATCACCGAGACGGCGCCCGCGGCGAGGAGGCCCGCTCCGATGTGGAGCTGCAGCAGGAGCGCGCCGACGCCGGCGCCGGCGGCAATGAGCACGATCGCGGCGCCGCGCCGGAACCACGGCTGACCCTTGCCGCCGGCGAGGCGGGAGTCGGCGGCGAAGCCGGTGATGGTCGAGGTCACGACGACGGTCGTCACGTCCTTCACCGCGATGTGGCGGGCCGTCGCGGCCTGGAGGCCCATCGATCCGGCGAGCAGCACGGTGATGACGTACTCCCACGGGTCGGGCGGGGCGCCGTGCGTGATGAACAGGGCGATGCCGAGCCCCAGGATGACGATGCCCACGGCGAAGAAGGTCCAGGTCGACCGGCTCGACCATCCGCTCTTCAGCGGGCGGAGGATGCGGCCGCCGATCACCGCGCCCAGCATGAACGCGAAGAGCGCGAGCAGCGGGCCGAACCACGGCAGGTCGTCGGCGCCTGCGACCGCCATGCCGAGGATCACCACGTTGCCCGTCATGTTGCCCGCGAAGACCTTGTCGAGGCCGAGGTAGCCGATCGCGTCGACGATGCCGGTCGAGAACGTCAGGGCCAGCATGAGCGCGATGTGCACGTTGTCGCGCGAGCTGCGGAGGCGGGTGAGCATGGGCATGACCGTATCCGTCGTAACAGAGCCGAAGCAAACGGGCGCTAGCCTCTGACCCATGACGCTCCCCACCGCGCTGCACCCCGGATCGGGGCCGATCCGCGCCGCCGAGTACCTGCCCGCGACCGCCGGCAACGTCCTGTGGGGGAGGCTGCCCAGCGCCTCCGACAGCCCGGTGCTCACGATCGATCCGGGCACCGAGGTGACGATCGACACGATCAGCCACGAGGGCATCATGGAGGACCAGGGGCGCGATCCGCTGGCGTACTTCCTCTCGAAGGGCGTCGAGGGCGACCTCGTGCTGCACGACGCGATCGAGCTCGCGGCCTCGGACTACCCGCGTGATCCCGCGCACGACGGCCCGCACGTCGTGACGGGCCCGATCGCGGTGCGCGGTGCGCGCCCCGGCGACCTGCTCAAGATGACCGTGCTCGAGGCGTCGATGCGCGTGCCGTACGGCGTGATCACGAATCGCCACGGCAAGGGTGCGCTGCCGGGCGAGTTCCCCGAGGGGTCGGACAACGTCAGCGTCTTCGCCTCGGCCATCGAGGACGGGCGGTTCGGCACGTTCCCGATCGCCCCGGGCAGCGACCGGTCGGTGCGGTTCCCGCTCGCGCCCTTCCTGGGGATCATGGGTGTAGCGACCGAGTCGCCGCGGCGCCCGCACTCGGTGCCGCCCGCGGAGTACGGCGGCAACATCGACATCAACCTGCTCACCGTCGGCTCGTCGCTGTACCTCCCGGTGCAGGTGCCGGAGGCGCTGGCCTATGTCGGCGACCCGCACTTCGCGCAGGGCGACGGCGAGGTGGCGCTCACCGCGATGGAGGCGTCGCTGCGCGTGACGGTGCGGTTCGACCTGCTCTCGCAGTCGGATGCGCTCACCGAGTTCGGTATCGTGGCCGGCCCTCTGGCCGAGACGAGCGAATTCATCGTGCCCACGGGCCTCGACGAGGATCTCGACGTCGCCGTGGCGAACTGCGTCCGGGCGTCGATCGCGCTGCTCGAGGCGCGCTGGGGGCTCGACCGCGCACACGCGCTGGCGTACCTCTCGGCCGCGACCGACTTCGACATCTCGCAGGTGGTCGACATCGTGAAGGGCGTGCACGCCAGGATCCGGAAGGCGGACTTCGATGTCTGATCAGCGACAGACCGCGGATCGCGTCGATCCCGTCGTCGACGGCGACCTCCCCAGCGGCCTCGTCGAGGCGTTCTGGGAGTACGAGCACGCCCTCATGGTGAACGACACGGAGGCGCTCGACCGCTTCTTCGCCCCGGGGGAGTCGACCGTGCGGACCGACGCATCGGGCCTCCTCGTGGGGCACGACCGCATCGGGGCGTTCCGGCGGATGCGCGGAGGCACTCCGGCGCGCACGATCGCCGAGCTGCGGATCCAGGTGGTGTCGCCGTCCGCCGCGCTCGTCGTGTCGGTCAGCCGCGCGGCCAAGGGCGGATCGGGTGTGCAGACGCAGCTCTGGCGGCTCCTCGCCTCGGGAGCGTGGGCGATCGCCGGCGCTCACGTGCAGGCCGCACCGCCCGCCGTCGACCGGACCGTCTGGCGGGTCGTGGGCGATCCACTCGCCGCCTCGACCGCATCCGGACCGCTCGACGGGATGACCGTCGCGGTGAAGGACCTGTTCGCCGTGCGGGGCTTCGCGGTCGGCGCGGGCATCCCCGAGTACCTCGCCGAGTCGCCGATCGAGGAGGCCGACGCGGATGCGGTCGCCGCCCTCCGCGCCGCGGGTGCGGCGGTGCTCGGCATCGCGCGCACCGACGAGTTCGCCTACAGCGTCGCCGGGCGCAACGCGCACTACGGCACCCCGCCCAACCCGGCGGTGCCTGGCGCGCTGCCGGGCGGATCCTCGAGCGGGCCCGCTTCCGCCGTCGCCCTCGGACAGGCCACCATCGGGCTCGCCACCGACACGGCGGGGTCGATCCGTGTGCCCGCCTCGTACCAGGGACTGTGGGGCATCCGCACCACGCACGGCGCGGTCAGCGCGCAGGGTCTCGCGCCCCTGGCTCCCTCGTTCGACACGATCGGTTGGCTGACACGCTCGGCGGCGACGCTCGAGGCAGCCGCGGCGGCGTCGCTCGATCCGGAGATGCAGGCGGTCGCCCCGGAGGCGTTCGTCGTGTCCGCCGACCTGCTGTCGAGCTGCAGTCCCGAGGTGCGGGCGGCGTTCGACCGCGGCGTCGCCAGTCTGGGCGGCGTGGAGCTCGTCGACCTCGGTGACCTCGACGAGGCGTTCGCGGCGTTCCGCACGGTGCAGGGCGCCGAGGCGTGGGCGGCGGACGGTGCGTGGGTGTCCGCGCACCCGGGTGTGCTCGGCGCGGACGTCGCGGAGCGGTTCGAGATCGCCTCGCGGATCAGCCCCGAGGAGGAGGCCGACGCGCGCGCCCGGCTCATGCTCGCTCGCGAGCGGCTCGACGCCGCCCTGGCCGGACGCACGCTGCTGCTGCCGAGCACCTCGTCGACCGCGCCGGGACTCGACGCACCTCCCGCCGAGATCGCCGCCGTGCGCGCGGGAACCCTCCGCATGACGGCCGTGGCCGGCGTGGGGGGATACCCCGCGGTGTCGGCGCCGGTCCTGTCGGCGCCGTCCGCCGTGCTCGCGGGCCGGCCGGCGCCGCTGGGGCTCTGCCTCGTCGGCCCCCGGTACAGCGATCTGTCATTGATCGCGCTCGCAGCGTCGTTCGCGACCTGAGCGACCCGGGAGCCTGACGAAACACGGGTGAAACACCGGTTTCGTACGATGAGAGTCACGAAACAGTGCTCTCACGCCGAGACAGGAGCCTCCCATCAGCACGCTGCCGATCAACCCGCCGCCTCGCCTCCTGATGGGCCCCGGCCCGATCAACGCCGACCCGCGCGTGCTGCGGGCCATGTCGGCCCAGCTGGTGGGGCAGTACGACCCGGCGATGACCGGGTACATGAACGAGACGATGGAGCTGTACCGCCAGGTCTTCAAGACCCGCAACCAGCAGACGCTCCTCGTCGACGGCACGTCGCGCGCCGGGATCGAGGCGGCGATCGTCAGCCTCGTCAGCCCAGGCGACCGCGTGCTCGTCCCCATCTTCGGTCGCTTCGGACATCTGCTGCGCGAGATCGCCGAGCGTGCGGGTGCCGAGGTGCACGTGATCGAGAAGGAGTGGGGTCAGGTCTTCACCGAGGCCGAGATCGCGTCGGCGCTCGAGAGCGTGAAGCCGAAGGTCCTCGCGGTGGTGCACGGCGACACCAGCACCACGGTGGCGCAGCCGCTCGAGGGGCTCGGGGAGCTGTGCGCGAAGCACGGCGTGCTGTTCTACACCGACGTCACCGCGAGCCTCGGGGGCAACCCGTTCGACACGGATGCGCTGGGTCTCGACGCCGTGACCGCAGGGCTCCAGAAGTGCCTCGGTGGGCCGTCCGGCTCGGCGCCGGCCACGTTCTCGCCGCGGGCGGTCGAGGTCATCGAGTCGCGGAAGAGCATCGAGGCGGGCATCGCGTCGAGCGCCGACGAGATCCATGCCACGCGCATCCGCTCGAACTACCTCGACCTCGCGATGATCTTCGACTACTGGGGCGAGAAGCGCCTCAACCACCACACCGAGGCCACGAGCATGCTCTACGGAGCGCGCGAGTGCGCCCGCCTCCTCGTCGAGGAGGGAGTCGATGCCGCCGTGGAGCGCCACCGCGTGCACGGCGCGGCGATGCTCGCCGGTGTGCAGGGGCTCGGGCTCGCCACCTTCGGCGACCTGTCGCACAAGATGAACAACGTCGTCGCGGTGGTCATCCCAAACGGCGTGAACGGCGACGCCGTGCGCGGCGAGCTGCTCGAGGACTTCGGGATCGAGATCGGCACGTCGTTCGGGCCGCTGCACGGCAAGGTGTGGCGGATCGGCACCATGGGCTACAACGCCCGGAAGGACACGGTGCTCACCACGCTCGCGGCGCTCGAGACGGTGCTGCGCAGGCAGGGCGCCGCGGTGGTCGCGGGCGGGGGAGTGGACGGGGCGTACGAGTCTTACGCGGCGTCGGTCGAGGGGAGCGCGGCGTGAGCGTCCTCGCCTCGACCAGCGCCGCCGAGATCCTCGAGCGCTGCGATCGGCTCGCCACGTTCTCGTCGCTGCCCGACGGGCTGATCCAGCGGGTCTACCTCTCGAAGGAGCACCGCGAGGTCAACGACCTCGTCGCGGAGTGGATGCGTCAGGCGGGTATGCGCACCTGGCAGGATGCGGCGGGCAACCTCTGCGGCCGACTCGAGGGCCGCGAGCAGGGTCTGCCCGCGCTGCTGCTCGGCTCGCACCTCGACACCGTGCCCTCCGCGGGTCGCTACGACGGGATCCTCGGGGTGCTGTCGGCGATCGCCGTGGTGGAGCGCATCCACTCCTCTGGCAGGGAGCTGCCGTTCGCGCTCGAGGTGGTGGCCTTCGCCGACGAGGAGGGCACCCGCTTCGGCCGCGCCCTGCTGGGCAGCCGCGCCCTCGCGGGCACCTGGGAGGACGAGTGGTGGGCGCTCGAGGACGAGCACGGTGTCTCGCTGCGCCAGGCGTACCTCGACTTCGGCCTCGACCCGTCGCGGATCGGCGACGCCGCCCGGCGCCCCGAGGAGCTCGTCGGCTACCTCGAGTCGCACATCGAGCAGGGGCCGTACCTAGAGGACGAGAACAAGGCGCTGGGCGTCGTGAGCTCGATCGCCGGCGCGCGCCGCTTCCTCATCACCATCCACGGGCGGGCCGGCCACTCGGGCACCCCGTACGAGCGGCGACGCGACGCGCTCGCCGGCGCCTCCGACGCGATCCTCGCGATCGAGCGGATCGCCCGGTCGGCGCAGCTCATCGCGACGGTCGGGCACCTCGAGGTGTGGCCGGATGCGGTCAACGTCATCCCGGGACGCGTCGAGTTCAGTCTCGACCTGCGCGGCGAGTACGACTCGGAGCGCGACCGCATCTGGAACGTCATCCAGGACATGCTGAGCGACATCTGCCGCCAGCGTCGGCTGCGCTGGGAGAGCGTGCAGACGCACTCGGCGCCCGCCGCATCCTGCAGCCCTCGGCTCAAGGGCGTGATCTCCGACGGGATCCGTGCGACCGGTGACCAGCGACCGATGTCGCTGTTCTCGAAGGCGGGTCACGACGCGATGGCGGTCGCGGAGATCACCGAGATCGGGATGATGTTCATCCGCTGCGAGGGCGGCGTCAGCCATCATCCCGACGAGCACGTCACGGAGGACGACGTCGCCAAGGCGCTCGACGCGTTCGAGGCGGCGGTGCTGGCCGTGGTGGACGACACCCCGGACCCCCTCGACCCGGTGTCTCCGACGCCGGTCGGGTAGCCCGGTGAGCACCTCCGGTGGGCGGACGGGGACGACCCCGTCGCGTCCGCCGATGAGCATCGGGCAGCGGATCGACCGCTCCTACGGCGACCTCTCGCCGCAGGAGCAGCGAGCCGCCGACTTCATCCTCGACCACCTCGGCGATCTCGCGATCTACTCCGGCACCGAGCTGGCCCAGCGCAGCGGCGTCTCGAAGGCGACGGTGTCGAGGCTCTTCCGCCGGCTCGGCTTCGAGAACGCGCAGGAGGTGCGGGAGCATGCCCGCGCGCTGCGCTCCTCCGGCGTGCCGGTGGGCGGCGTCGTGCCGGGCGCCTCGGCCGATCTCGCCGCGCACCTCGTGCGCGAGGTGGAGAACCTCAGGCGGATGCTCGACTCGCTTCCCGCGGGCCGGCTCGAGCAGGTGGCGACGCTGCTCGCCCGCGCCCGCACGGTGACGATCATCGGTCAGCGCAACGGCTTCCCGCTCGCGCTGCACCTCCGTGAGCAGCTCGCGCAGGGCCGGGGGCACGTGCACGTGGCGCCCCTGCCAGGGCAGACGGTGTCGGAGGAGATCGCCGAGCTGGATGCGCGAGACGCGGTCGTGCTCTTCGGATTCCGGCGGCGCGCGGCCGGGTTCGGGCGGATGCTCGACGGCATCGCCTCGCGGGGGGTGCCGATCGTGCTCATCGCCGACGCCTCGGCCCGTCGGTACGCCGACGGCGTGACGACGTGGATCGAGTGCCCGATCGACAGCGTCTCGGCGCTCGACAGCTACGCGTCCGCGATGAGCCTGGTGAACGTGCTCGCGTCGTCGGCGCTCGCGCTCCGCACCCGCGAGTCGCGCACGCGCATCGCGACGATCACCACCCTCTACGACCGCCTCGGCGAGCTCGACCCCTCCTGAGCCGCGCGGGCGGCTCGCGCCGCGCGCCGGCTCGCGCCGTCCGTGGGCCGCGGGGTTTGTCCAGGTTTCCGTCGCCTTTTCGCGAAAGAGCGACGGAAACCTGGACAAAGCCCCACGGCGAGGCGGGCGCGTGCTACATGTCGGCGTAGCGGACGGCGGCGGCGAGGCGCTCGACGGCCTCGGGGGCCGTCATGCGCACGACGTACGCCGGCTCGTCGCGCTGAAAGCGCCATCCCTCGGACAACGGGCCCGCGTCGACGACGTCGAAGCCGAACTCCTCGATCAGGGCGGAGACGGTGGCCTTCGCCGACTCGTCGTCGCCCGCGATGATCAGCGCACGGCGGTCCAACGTGCCGGCAGCGGTGCCGTTCGTGGTGAGGTCGGCGGCCATGATGTTGTTGAACGCCTTCACCACCTTCGACGTGGGCAGGTGCGCCTGCAGCAGCTCGGCGGTGGTGGTGGTCTCGTCGTCGAGCTCGGCGATCTGCCCGTCGCGCTGCGGGTAGTAGTTGTTCGTGTCGATGACGACCTTGCCGGCCAGCGGCTCGACCGGCACCTCGGCGTAGTTCTTGAGCGGGATGGTCACGACCACGAGATCGCCCGCCTCGCCCGCCTCGGCGGCGGTCGCCGCGCGGGCGGTCGGCCCGAGCTCGGCGATGAGGCCGGAGAGGGTCTCGGGGCCGCGGGAGTTGCTGATCACGACGTCGTAGCCGTGCCGCACGGCGAGCCGTGCCAGCTGCCCTCCGATGTTGCCTGCGCCGATGATCCCGATGGTCTTCACGTCTGAAACGGTCATGGAATCGATCAACGCGGAGGCGTCCCGATCATTCCGTCTGGTCGGCGATTCCGGGTGGGCGATCAGCCTGCGGGCCGAGCGGGGACGTCGCGATCGTCGTCGCCGCCGAGTCCGGTGCAATCGACCTCGAGCACGTCGTGCGCGACGAGGTAGGGGCGCGCGCCGACGTCGCCGTCGAGCGAGTCGACGAGCGCGGGCAGGTGCGCGGCCCCGATCAGCACCGGATGCCCGGGCCGGTCGTCGTACACCGCCTGGCGCAGCGCATCCTCGGCGGGCGGATGCGGTCTTCCGATCACTCGCTCGACCGCGCGCGGGTCGAGCGCGGGGAGGTCGACGAGCGTGACGACGACGGCGACGGGTTCCGCTCGCGCGGCCTCCGTGAGCCCGGCCCGCAGCGACTCGCCCATCCCACGGGCCCAGTGCTCGGCCTCCACCACACGGACCGGCGATTCGCCGCCGTCCTCCGTGTCGTCGCCGAGTCGCGCCGCGCGCAGCAGCGCGCCCGCCTCGACGGCCGCCGCACCGAGCACGACGACCACCTCGTCGCATCCGCCGCTCGTCAGCACGTCGATCGCCCGCGCGAGCCAGGGCACGCCGTCGTCGCCGACGACGAGCGCCTTCGGTCCGCCGTAGCGGCTGCCGGAGCCCGCGGCGAGCACGAGTCCGACGATCTTGTCGGTCATCCCTTCATCGTAAGCTGGACGAATGGCGGATGCGGTGACCGGGCAGTCGGACCACGACCTTCGCGAGGCCCTGCTGTCATGCCTGGGCGTCGAGCGCTTCGCCGCTGACGTCGTCGCCGGGGGCCCGTACGCCGGCAACGCCTCGCTGCTCGCGACAGCGGACGCGGTGGCCGCGTCGCTGACGCCCGACGAGGTCGACGCCGCGCTCGCGCACCACCCGAGGATCGGTGAGCGCCCGCAGGGGGAGGGGCAGTCGCAGCGGTTCTCGCGCAGCGAGCAGTCGGCGGCCGAGGCCTCCGACGAGCACCTCGCCTCGGCGATCGCCGAAGGCAACAGGGCGTACGAGGAGCGGTTCGATCGGGTCTTCCTCATCCGTGCTGCCGGACGCTCGCGGGCCGAGATCCTGTCCGAGCTGCAGCGGCGCCTCACGCTCGACGACGCGACCGAGGCCGCCACCGTGGCGTCGGAGCTCCACGACATCACGATGCTGCGACTCGCCTCGCTCTACCCCGTGCCCGATCACACTCCGGAGGACCGATGACCGACCGCAGCCACGTCACCTCGCACGTCCTCGACTCGGTGATCGGCCGCCCGGCCGCGGGGGTGCCGATCATCCTCGAGCACGACGAGCTCGGCAACTGGCGCATGATCGGGTCGGCGGTGACGGATGCGGATGGGCGCGTCAACCAACTCGGTCCGACGCGCCTGGAGCCCGGCCGCTACCGCGTCACCTTCGACACTGCGACCTACTTCGCCGAGCAGGAGGTGCGCCCCTTCTACCCTGAGGTGCACGTCGTGTTCGAGCTGGCGGATGCGGACCAGCACTACCACATCCCGCTCCTGCTGAGCCCCTTCGCCTACAGCACCTACCGCGGCAGCTGACGCGCGTCGACCCCGGAACGCGCGTCCACCCGGGGATGCGGGCCCATCCGTGAATGTGGGGTTTGTCCAGGAATCCGACCCTTTTTCGCCGAAACGCGACGTTTTCCTGGACAAAGCCGGGGTGGGACGCGCAGCACAGCCCGGCGGCGAGGGCGCAGACGGGCGGGGGATCAGGCGAAGCCGGCGCCAGGGGTCCAGGCGGAGCCGGCATCGGGGGCGTCGTCGCGGAGGACCGAGGCCTGGATGAGGCCGTAGGGGCGGTCGTCGGCGTGGAAGACCTCGCCGGGGTTGTCGACCCCGAAGCGCGAGAGGTCGTAGAGGAAGTGGTGCTTGTTCGGCGCCGAGAGGCGCACCTCCGCGAGCACGTCGTAGCGCTCGAGCACCGCCTTGCCCATCTCGAACAGCGTCTGCTGCAGCGCCAGCGACTGCAGCGTGGCGAACACCTCGACCATGGTCTGCTTCACCCCGGCGTAGAGGCCCTCCCAGTCGAGATCCGCCCAATCGGCGGGATCGGTGGAGGTGAACCGCCACCGCGCCACGAGCGACGTCGCCATGATGCGGTCGCTGGTGGGCTCGAGCACGGTGTACGGGTCGGTGAGGAAGTCGTGGAACTCGCTGCCGGTGGTCTTCAGGATCGTGAGGTCCTTCAGGCCGCCCACCAGCCAGACGCGCTGAGCATCGCCCTTTCCCTCGACGGTGATCGCGGCGGTGCGCACCTCCTGGCCGCGGCGGACGAAGGTGTGGTCGTGCTCCGCGCCGTCGACCGTGACCCGCTCCCAGGCGTACTCCTCGATCTCGACGCGGGCGCCCTCGACGGGGACGACGTCGTCGACGAAGTGCGTGGCCAGGGTGATGCCGTACGGCTCGATCGAGGTGAGGCCCTTCTCCTTCGCGTAGGAGTAGGCGGTCTGCTTCTGTGTGTCGGTGGGGAGCACCGTGCCCTGATCGCCGGCGAGGTGCGCGGCCGCGAAGTCGCCGCGGAGCGACGTCGACACGTTCACGTCGTGGATCTCGTGCCGCGGGCTGTCGCGGTAGATGCGCACCACTCGGTTCTCGGCCTTGCCGTACTGGTTCGGTCCGAGGACGATCGCCATGCGGTCCACCTTTCCTCCGCTGAGGGGACGCGGGCGTGCGCGCCGCATCCGCGACCCCAGTCTCTCGTCGGTGCCGGCCGGACGCCGCCCGCGGGAGCGGCGGCCCGCACGAATTTACGTGCTGTTTACAGCCCGTGCCGGTCGCTGGTCCGCTCGAGCAGACGCCCCGAGGGCGCCGCGAAGACGGCGTCGCCCGCCGCTGCGAGCGAGTACACGGGAGCACCGGCGAGCCACGTCGTGTGCACGACGCCGTGCAGCTCGCGGCCGTCGAACGCGCTCACCTTGTTGCGGTGCTCGAGCTCGGACGCGTGGACGGTGAAGGACTCCTCGGGGGCGAAGGCGACGAGGTCTGCGGCGGCCCCGGGCTCGATCGAGCCCTTCGAACCCGTCAGACCCGTCAGCGCCGCGGGACCCTCGCACATCCATCCGATGACCCGCTCGAGCGGGATGCCGCGATCGCGGGCGGCCGTCCACACCGCGGGGAGCGACACCTGCAAGCCCGAGATGCCGCCCCACGCCTCCAGGAAGTCGCCGCCGCACGAGAACTTGAGCTCGGCGGTGGAGGGCGAGTGGTCGGAGGCGATCAGGTCGATGGTGCCGTCGAGCAGTGCCTCCCAGAGCAGGTCGCGGTTGCCGTCGTCGCGGATGGGCGGGCAGCACTTGAACTGGGTGGCCCCATCCGGAATCTCGCCCGCGGTGAAGCTGAGGTAGTGGGGGCAGGTCTCGACGGTGATCGGCAGACCCTCCGCCTTGGCCGCGCGGATCTGGTCGAGAGCGCGCGCACTGGAGAGATGGAGCACGTGGGCGCGTGCCCCGCTGCGGCGGACGCCCGCGATGACGTGGGCGATCGCGTCCTCCTCGGCGAGGTCGGGGCGGCTCGCGACGAAGTCGACGTACCGGGTGCTGCCCTCGGATGCGGTGCTGCGGTCGAGCACGTCGGGATCCTCCGCGTGCACGATGAGGAGACCGCCGAACGCGCCGACCTCGTCGAGCGCGGCGTTCAGCTGCTCGGTGGTGAGGTGAGGGAACTCGTCGACGCCCGACGGCGACAGGAACGCCTTGAAGCCGAACACCCCGCGCTCCCACAGCGGCTGGAGCGAGCCGAGGCTCGACGGGATCGCGCCACCCCAGAATCCGACGTCGATGCTCGCCTGCGGCTCGGCCGCCGCGCGCTTGACGTCGAGGCCCTCGACGGTGGTGGTGGGCGGGATGCTGTTGAGCGGCATGTCGACGATGGTGGTGACCCCGCCGGCGGCGGCGGCTCGCGTGCCGGTGGTGAAGCCCTCCCACTCGGTGCGGCCGGGCTCGTTGACGTGCACGTGCGAGTCGACCACGCCGGGGATGAGCACCTGCCCCTCGGGCAGGACGACCTCGGCGTGCGCGGGGATCTCCTCCTCGTACTCGGCGATCAGCATGACGACGCCGCCGCGTACCGCGACCGCGGCCTCGCGCCACCCGCCCTCGGTGAAGACGGCGCGGGAGCGGACGACGAGGTCGTAGGGAGCGGTCATGCCGACAGCCTAGGCGCGACGGGCGACCCTGCTCGCCGCCCCGAGCACGAGTCCGGCCCCGAGAAGGAGACCGGCCCCGAGAAGGAGGAGGACGGCCGCGGCCGTCGTTCCGGTCTGAGCGGTGCTCGCCGCGAGTCCCGTCGCCGCCAGCGCGGAGGCGCTCCCAAACGGCCGCGCCCCCGGCGCTCCCGCCACCGCGGCGGCGCCCGTCGTCGGCCCGTCACCGGGTGCGGGTTGCCCTGGTTGCCCCTGACCGGGACCGGGACCGGAACCGGGATCCGGATCGGGATCACCGCTGCCGACGCCCGCCGGGAGCAGCCCCAGCAGCTGCTCCGGCTGGTCGGGGAGTCCGTCGAGGAAGACCGACGCCGCCGTCGCCGAGTCGCCCTTCGCATCCAGGGTGTAGGCGATCACCTGCTGCGCGATGCGGCTGGCCACGTACAGCCGCCCGTCGGATCCGAAGGACAGGCCCGACGGATGATCGAGACCGATGTGGTCGACCTTCCCCGACACCACCGTGTGCGTCTTCCCGCTCGACAGGTCGAGACTCATCACGTCGTCGGTGCCCTCGCTGGTGACGTAGAGGCGTCCGTCGTGGAGGGCGAGCCCGACGGGGCTGCCGAGGCCGTCGTGAGAGGCGGTGAGCACGTCGCCGAGGAACTCTCCTGTCACGGCGTCATAGCTGCGGACCGCCTGCGCTCCGTTGTCGGCGACGTAGAGGACCGGATCGGCGCCGCCGCCCGCGTCGTCACCCGCCGCGGGGGCGACGAGGATGCCGCGGGGCGCGACGAGCCCGCCGTCCTTCGCGGGCACATCGGCGGAGGACGGGACGAGCGTGCCCGGCGGGAGGTCCGCATCCGGATGGTGCGACGCCCACCAGGGTGCGCCGCCCGACGGCGGGTCGGGCAGCCCGGCCGAGGTGAGCAGCGTCACCACCTGCGAGTCCTGGCTCGAGACCGCGACACCCCCGGAGGGCAGCACGGCGAGGCCGTACGGATGCGCGAGCCCCGCGCCCGCCGTCGTACTCGACGCGAGGACGCCGTCGGGCGGGACGATCGGGCGGACGCCGTCGTCGCCGGGCAGGCCGTACTGCAGCACGGTGCTGTCGTGCTGAGTGGCGTTCGCCACCAGCAGGTCGCCGGATGCGGTGAGCGCCATGCCCCGCAACTCGGCGAGGGCGGGATCGGAGGCGCCCGTCGCGAGCACGGCGGACTGCACCAGCGCGCCCGCCGTGTCGTAGCCGTAGAGCTGGTTCACGCCCGAGCCGTCGGCCCCGCCGTGGAAGGAGACGTACCAGGCGGCCGTGGCGGTGGCGGGTGCGGCAGGGACGGTGGCGGGTGCGGCGCTCGCCGCGGACGGGGCACTCGACGTCAGGAACGCCGCGGTCAGGAGCGCCGCCGGTACCGCGGCGCGTGCTGCGATGCGGACGCGAGTACGCACGGTGCCCCGTCCGCCCCGCGCCCGTGCTGTCCGCATGCGCCGAGCATAGGGGCTGCGGGGCGAAACGTGGCCGACACATCCGCCCGCTAGCCTGACCGCATGGTCGCGGCGGCGGTGCGGGAGGCGTGCCCGAAGCGCATGGAGTACGGCCCCTGCGGAGGCGTCGAGCTCGACGGCCGCTGCGAGGTCGCCGCGCATCCCTGCGTCTTCCTCGACGAGCCCACCGTCCGCTGGCACGGCACCGCCCCGACGGGGACCGACGGCGTCGATCGAATCCCGTCCGCCGAGCGCATGCGCCAGCTGCTCGCGACGAGACCCGTCGTCGTCGCCGACTTCCCGGCCCGCGCGCTCGACCGTGCGTCGCTCGAGCGCTGCGCCGACGTGCTGGCCGGACGCGTGGACGCGGTGCTCGCCGGCGACTCCGGAACGTCGCGTGTGCAGTTCCCGCCCGCCTACCGCGCCCGGCTCATCCAGGACCGTGGCGTCGCCGTGTGGGCGGGCTTCCACAATCGCGATCGCAACCGCGTCGCACTCGAGGGGGAGCTCGCGGCGCTCGCGGATGCGGGGGTCGCGGGGGTGCACTGCGTCACCGGCGACCATACCCTCACCGGAGACCGCCCCGATGCGATGCCCGTCTTCGACCTCGACTCCACCCGGACCGCGGCGCTCGCCAGCGCCGTGGGGCACCTCGTGTCGGTGGGGGAGTCGCCCACGACCCCGCCGATCGACCGCCGGGCCGCGCGGTTGGCCGAGAAGCTGCGGGCAGGCGCCGATGTGTGCTTCGTCGACCACTGCGGCGGCGTGGAGCCGGTGCGCCGCTTCATCGGCGACGTCCGCGACGAGGGCGCCGATCCGGCCTTCGTGGTCTGTGTGCCCATGGTCGTCGACGCGGGCAGTGCCGCTCTCCTGCGGTCGTTCACGTCGCTCGTGCTCCCCGAGGGGTTCCTCGACCGGATCCTCCACGCCCGCGACCCGCGGGCCGCCGGGCTCGACGCCGTCACCGAACTGTGCGAGGCTCTGCTCGCGGTGGACGGCGTCTCGGGCGTCGACCTCTCCGGCGGGCCGTCCCACGGCGAGCCCGGTGCCGAGGAGTCGTTCGCCGACGCGATGGGCAGCGTGGCCGACCGTCTCGGGCTCCTCGCATGACAGCACGCCGCGCGGCTCACGAGGGCGCCGGCGCCGACACGACGAAGGAATCGCAGCCATGACCGACACCGTCACCGCCGTCCCCACCTCCACGACCACCGTGCATCCGACCGTCACCGTGGGGCAGTACCTCGCCACCCGGCTCGTGCAGCTGGGGGCGGATCACGTGTTCGGCCTCCCGGGCGACTTCAACCTGAGCCTGCTCGACCAGATGGCCACGGTCGACGGCTTCACGTGGGTCGGGTCGACCAACGAGCTCAACGCCGCGTACGCCGCAGACGGATATGCGCGGCTCAAGCGGGGGATCGGCGCCCTCGTCACGACCTTCGGCGTGGGCGAGATGTCGGCCATCAACGGCGTCGCGGGGAGCTACTCGGAGGACGTGCCCGTCGTGCAGATCACCGGGATGCCCTCCACGGTCGCCCGGGCCGCGGGCGCGCACCTCCACCACACGCTCATCGACGGCGACTACGAGCACTTCGTCCGCGCCTATCGCGAGGTCACCGCCTCCGCCACGATCGTGCGCGCGCAGAGCGCGACGCGCGACATCGACTCCGCACTGATGACCGCCCTCCGCGAGTCGAAGCCGGTGTACCTCGCCATCCCCACCGACGTGGCCGTCGCCCCGGTGCACGCCGCGAACCTCCGCACCCCGCTCGTCGGGGCGACGAGCGACGCGGGTGAGCTGGCCCGCTTCCGCGAGGGCCTCCGCGAGGTGGTGACCCCGTCGGAGCGGGTCACCCTCCTCGTCGGACCGCAGGTGCACCGCACCTCGCTCGAGTCCGTCATCCGCGACATCGCCGATCACGACGGCGTGTACGTCGCCTCGCAGAACATGGCGAAGGCGGTGCTCGACGAGTCGCATCCGGCGAGCCTCGGCACCTACATGGGCGCCTTCACCCGCGTCGACGAGGCGCGCGAGGCGGTCGACGGCGCCGAGCTGCTCGTGCTCGCCGGCACCGTGATGAGCGACTTCCTCACCGGCTTCTTCACCCAGGCGTTCGACGAGGACGACGCGGTCGAGCTCGGGCTCACCTCCGCCCGGATCGCCGACACCACCTACTACGGCGTGCGCCTCTCCGACTCCCTGCGCGCTCTGCACGAGGTGCTGGGGGAGTCGCACCGCGCGCAGGTGGCGCCCGTCGGGCATCCGCCGGTGCTCGTCGCCGACCCTCCCGCGCCGGATGCCGAGCTCGACCAGGACTTCTTCTGGGACAGCATCCAGGGCTGGATGCAGCCCGACACCACCGTGATCGCGGATGCGGGCACCTCCTTCTACGGCGCCCTCGACCTGCTGCTGCCCGACGGCTGCGACCTGCTCGGTCAGCCCGTGTGGTCGGCGATCGGCTACACGGTGCCCGCCACCCTGGGTGCCGCGGTCGCCGATCCGACGAAGCGGTGCGTGCTGTTCGTGGGCGACGGGGCGGCGCAGCTGACCATCCAGGAGCTCGCCACGATCCTCCACCGCGGGTACACGCCCATCGTGTTCCTGCTGAACAACGGCGGCTACACCGTTGAGCGCATGATCCAGAGCCCGGCCGCGGTGTACCAGGACATCACGCCCTGGGACTGGACGCTCATCCCGGCGGCGTTCGGTGCGCGCGACCTCGCGGTGACCGTGTCGGCGTCGACACAGGCCGAGCTGGCGGATGCGCTGTCGCTCGCGCACGCCACCATCGAGCGGGCCGTGTTCATCGAGGTGCATCTGCCCGAGCGCTCGTCGCCGCGGCTGCTCACGATCCTCGCCGCGGCCGCCGCCGCGCAGAACGCGAAGCACTGACGGGGTCTTCCTCCTGGGCCCGGCCGCCCGCCGGCTTCCGCTGCCTGCCGGGTTTCGCTGCCTGTGTGGCCTTTCGCTGGGCCAGTGACCCCGCGAGAGGCCAGACAGGGCGCGACACCGCGATTCATGGCAGGGTGCGGTCATGAGGATGCGGAGAGCGGGGTGGGCGGGCGTGCTGGGCGTCGCGGCGGGGCTCGCCGGGTGTCTCGCGCTGACCGGATGCGCGGCGGACGCTCCCTCCGGCACGGCTCCCGCGGCGACGAAGGCGTGTCCGCCGTCTCCGGCGGCGGACGTCGCCGGCCTCGTCACACCCGAGCAGCTGTGCGCCGCCGATGGGCGCGCCTGGCGGCCGTCGACGTACACCTTCATCGTGAACACCCCGGAGTGGGCCTCCTCGGCGGAGTGCGACGCCGCCCGACGGGATGCGTGGTGGGGTGCCTGGTCTCACGTGCAGGAGGACATCCAGACGATCGACCTGGGTGTGTCCGCTGAGCCGGACCGGCTCGAGGCATCGGTGGGCATCGCCCTCATCGGGGACGACGAGGACGGGGTCGCCGCCGACCCCCTCGCCGCGCTCGACGCCGAGGTGGCCGCGTGCACCGCATCCGACCCGGCGTGGACCGCGGTCTCGCACGCGGGATGGAACGGGGTCAGCGGCCCCACGCAGCCCGACGCCGACGACGTGCGGTCGACATGGTGGACCGACGCAGGCGACCGCTGGGTCGTCGTGCAGACGTACGTCGCGAACGGCGTGACGGCCGCGGAGGCGGAGGACGCGCAGGCCGCGCTCCTCACCGTCCTCGACGCCCAGTCCGCCGCGCTCGCCGACTGACCAACCCGTCCGGGCGTCAGTGCGGGGGGCCAACTCCGGACTTTCGCGGCGACCCGCCGTCAAGAGTCCGGAGTTGCCTCTGATGGGGCCGGACCTCCGGAGTCGGCTCAGGCCGGCGGGCGGGTGCTGGTGCGGGCGGGTGCTGGTGCGGCGAGCGGGCGCGGCCTGCGGGCGGGCTCAGAGGAGGGCGGTGCCTTGGAGGACGGTGGTGCACGCGCCGCCCACCCAGAGGTCGTCGCCCTCGGGGGTGATCGAGACGCGGCCCGCGCGGCCGAGGCGCGTGCCCTGCGAGACGGTCCAGCGGCCCGACATCGCACCCGTCCGCAGCAGCCACTGGGCCATGCTCGCGTTGAGGCTGCCGGTGACCGGGTCCTCGCCCGCACCGAGGGTCGCGGCGAAGGCGCGCACCTCGAACGCCTCGGGAGATCCGGGTGGGTAGGCGCCGATCACGCCGACCTTCGCGTCGGGGATGAGCGCGAGCTGCGGCTCGAGCGCGAGGACGTGCTCTGCGGAGGGGAGCTGGATCGCGAGCCACCCCGGCCCGTTGTCGACCCACTGGTGTGCGACCACGTCGTCGGTCGCGACGCCCAGGGCCTCGACCACGCGCGCGAGCATCTCCGCGTCGACCGGCCCCGTACGCACGGTGGGCGGCGCCGCGAACGACAGCGTGTCGCCCTCGAGCCGGACGCGCACGAGGCCCGCCCCGCACTCCTGAACGATCGCCCCCCGGATGCCGCGGCGATCCGCCGCCGTCGAGCCAGGCGCGGGCGCTGCCGAGCGTGGGGTGTCCGGCGAACGGCAGCTCGCGGCCGGGCGTGAAGATGCGCAGTTGGTAGTCGGCGGCGGGGTCGGTCGGCGGCAGGAGGAACGTCGTCTCCGAGAGGTTCGTCCAGTGGGCGAACCTCTGCATCTCGTCGTCGGACAGGTCAGCCCCGTCGAGGACGACGGCCACGGGGTTGCCCCGCAGCGGCTGCGCCGAGAACACGTCGACCTGGGCGAAGGAGCGGGGGCGGGGCATGCTGCGAGGCTAGCGCGACACCGACGCGGAGGTGAGCCAGCGTCGAGAAGTCGTGTACCTCATTCAGGGTTGACAACGTTGTCACACGGATGGTTTCATGGCGGAACAATCCCAGGTCCATCGGAGTACCTACGTGACATCTCGCACCACCCACGGCCGCCCGCTGCGTGCAGCACTCGCCGCCGTCGCCACCTCGGCCCTCGCGGCCACCCTCACCGTCACCGGGGGAGGGATCGCCCAGGCCGCCGCGCAGGCCGCGACGAATCCGATCGTCAGCGACCCCGCCCAGTACGTCGACCCGCTGGTCGGGAGCTCGAACGCGGGCAACACGTATCCCGGCGCGGTCGCACCGTTCGGGATGCTCGCCTGGAGCCCCGATCAGAGCACGGTCGCCGGCGACGGCACTCTGCGCAGCGCCTCGCCGAGCGGCTACGACTACAGCCGCGACATCATCCGCGGGTTCGGCCTCACGCACGTCTCGGGCGCCGGATGTGCGGGCCTGTCGGGCGACCTCCCCTTCATGCCCGTGAGCGGCGCGATCAACGTCTCGCCGTCGGCGGCCGACGCGGCGGGCAGCCCGTTCCAGAGCACCTTCTCGCACGACAACGAGCAGGCCTCGCCGGGGAGCTACTCCGTCGACCTCGACAACGGCGTCCAGGTCGACCTCGGCGCCACCACCCGCACCGGCTCGGGACGCTTCACCTACCCCGACGGTGCCCCCGCCTCGATGCTCATCCGCACCTCCGACTCGCTCGTCGGATCGAGCGACGCCGACGTGCACATCGACCAGGCCACGAACACCGTCTCCGGATCGGTGACGAGCGGCAACTTCTGCGGCGGATTCACCGGCGACGGCATCCTGCAGAAGAGCTACTACACCGTCTACTTCACCGTGCAGTTCGACACCCCCTTCGCGAGCGTCGGCACCTGGCAGGACGATGAGCTCCGCCCCGGCACCACGGATGCGGAGGGCGGCACCACGTACCCCGGCGGCTACCCGCCGGCGGGCAAGGGCTCGGGCGCCTACGTCGGGTTCGACACCTCCGCGGGCACTGCGGTCAACGCGCGTGTGGGCATCTCCTACGTGAGCCTCGCGAACGCCCAGCAGAACCTCGCCGCCGAGAACCCGGCGGGCACGACACTCGAGCAGGTGCGCGACCAGACGCGCGCCGACTGGAACGAGCAGCTCGACCGCATCCAGACCGGCGGCGGCACCGACGACGAGCGCACCACCTTCTACACCGCGCTCTACCACGCGCTCCTGCACCCGAACGTGACGAGCGACGTCAACGGCGAGTACACCGGCTTCGACCTCGCCACGCACCAGGTGCCCGAGGGGCAGGATGCGCAGTACGCCACCTTCTCGGGCTGGGACGTCTACCGCTCGCAGGTGCAGCTCGTGACGCTGCTCGACCCGAAGCGGGGAAGCGACATCGCCGCGTCGCTCCTCAACCAGGCTGACCAGAACGGCGGGGAGTGGGACCGCTGGACGCACAACTCCGGCGGCACCCACGTCATGGTGGGCGACCCGTCGGCGGTCGCGCTGGCCGGGATCGTCGCGTTCGGCGGCGACGACTTCGACGTCGACCGCGCCTACCAGTCGCTGAAGACCGCGGCCACCGTGCCGACCGAGAACGACCTCTCCCGGGCGGGATGGAACATCGCCGTGGTCGGGCAGCGTCCGTCGCTCGACCAGTTCCTGCAGTACGGCTACTACCCGGAGGGGTGCAACGCCTGGGGCTGCCCGAACGAGACGCTCGAGATGGCGGCGGCCGACTACGGGCTCGCCAGCCTCGCCGACCGTCTCGGCTACGCCGGCGACCACGACACCTTCGTCGCCCGGTCGCAGTCCTGGCAGAACCAGTTCAACCTCGCCGCGACTCCGGCGGGGGGCTACATCCAGGGCCGCAACGCCGACGGCAGCTGGACCACCGGCTTCGACCCGGCGTCCAGCAACGGCTTCGTCGAGGGCACCAGCGCCCAGTACACGTGGATGGTGCAGCACGATCCTGCGGGCCTGTTCGAGGCGATGGGCGGCAACGCCGCGGCCGAGGCCCGGCTCGACGCGTTCTTCCACGAGGTGGGGGACGAGGACGGCGACGGCATCCCGAACGAGTGGACCCTGGCGGGCGGCTCGTGGGACACCAACCTGCACTCGAACGTCGACAACGAGCCCTCCATCGGCGCGCCCTGGCTCTACAACTACGCCGGCACCCCGTGGAAGACGCAGGAGACCGTGCGCGCCACGATCCAGCAGCTCTGGCTCGACACGAAGGACGGTCTGCCGAACGGACCCGACGGCATCCCCGGCAACGACGACCTCGGCGAGATGTCGTCGTGGCTCGTGTTCGCGGCGATGGGCCTGTACCCCGAGAACCCCTCGCGCTCCGAGCTGACGGTGGCGGCACCGCTGTTCACCGACACGGTCGTCCACCGCGCCAGCGGCGAGACCATCACCATCTCGGCCCCCGAGGCGAGCATCGAGAACCAGTACATCCAGTCGATGAGCGTCGACGGACAGGCGCAGACAGCGACCTGGTTGCCGGCTGATGCCATCTCGCACGACACCGTCGTCGATTACACCCTCGGCAGCACGCCGAACACCGCGTGGGGCACGGCGGCCGCGGATGCGCCCCCGTCGGTCCGCGACGGCGAGCGTCCCGTGCTGGCGAGCGTCGACCCTACGGCCGACGCGGTCCGCGGAGGCACCACCTCCCCGATCACGGTCCGCGCACAGCGGTTCGGTAGCGCGACCGTCGACGCCGGGTTCTCCATCGACGCGCCCGCGGGGCTCACCGCGGACGTCCCGTCCGGGAGCTTCGTGTTCGATGCGAACGGCACCGCGACCGCGCCGGTCGTGCTGCGGGCTGCATCCGACCTCGCCGCCGGCACGTATCCGGTGCGGGTGCACTTCACCGCGAACGGGTCGGCGCTGCCGGATGCCGTGGTGAACGTCTCGGTGCACGAGCAGGGCACCCCGGTGATCGACACGAGCTTCGAGGACGGGCAGGCGCGCCCTACCGACAACACCGTGATCGACCAGAACGGCTGGAGCGAGTACTGCTGCGGCATCGGCGGCCCCGAGACGAAGCTCCATCAGGAGAAGGCGCACACGGGCGGCTACTCCATCGTCTACTCGGGCCGGGCCGTCGAGCCCGACGCGAGCGCGACGACGCAGCTGCTCGACGTCGACGACCTCCGCGCGCAGGCCGGCTCGACCCTGAGCTGGTCGGTGTACCCGCAGGCCGAGACCACCGCCATCGCGGGTCTCGTGCAGGATGCGAGCCAGTACGTCTCGGTCGACCTCCTCTTCACCGACGGGACGCGCCTCAGCGACAGCGGCGCCACCGCCTCGAACGGGGCCACCCTCGATCCGGTCGCGCAGGGCGGCGTGCTGACGACGGACGCGTGGAACGACGTCTCCGTCGTGCTCCCCGACGCGGTCGACGGAAAGGCCATCGACCAGGTCGTGCTGCACTTCGCGACCGGCGAGCACTACGCCACCGCGGACGACAACGGCTACCTCCGCGGATGGGTGGACGATCTGCGGCTGACGCAGCAGTTCTCTCCGCTCGCGGTCACCCCGGCGGCCGGGCTCTCGGCCACCGCGGGCGCGTCGCTCGACGCGACGCTCGCGACGGTCACCGGCGGCGCCGGGGCGGGCGCTGACGAGTACACGGCGACCGTGGACTGGGGTGACGGCACGGGCGTGGGTGCGGCGGCCGTGACGCCGGGCCCGGGATCCGGTGCTCAGGCGCTCGCCGACGGAGACGTCTACTCGGTGAGCGCGACCCACACCTACGCGTCGGTGGGCGACTACGCGGCCGTGGTCACCGTGACGGACGCCGATGGCGTGCAGGCGACCGCGACCGTCACGGTCGCCGTGGTGCAGGCCGACCCGGGGACGGGTGGGCCCGGGGCGGGTGACCCCGGCTCGGGTGGGCCCGGGTCCGGTGGACCTGGCGCGGGCGGCTCCGGATCCGGAGCGGCTCCCGCGGGGACCGGCTCGGACGGCTCGCTCGCCGCCACGGGCGCCCCGACGTATGTGCCGGGCGCGGCGGCGCTCGCCCTCCTCGCCGGGCTGGCCGGTCTCGCCCTGATGCTGCTGCGCCGCCGCCGCGCGTCGTAGCCTCCCGACCCACCGCCGCCGGTCCCCACCACGGGCCGGCGGCGGTGCCCATTCCCGCCGACGCAGCTCGCCCGGCGCTGCGTCGCGCGCCGCCCGGGGCGGGGTGACCGTCGAAAGGTCGCATGAGAGCGCAGATGAGCCGTATACGGGCCCATCGTCGTTCTCACGCGACCTTTTCGCGGCCACCGCGGGCTCGGCCGGCGGAACTCCCTCCGCCATCGACGTCCGGGTGGGGTGCCGGTAGGGTCGGGGCATGTCGTACCAGGCGTACCTCGACGCGATCGAGGCGAAGACGGGCAAGACGCCCCAGGAGCTGCTCGATGAGGCCGCCTCCCGCGGCTTCGGCCCCGACACGAAGGCGGGCGAGGTCGTGGAGTGGCTCCGCGACGACTACGGCGTGGGCCGCGGCCACGCGATGGCGCTCTACGGCGTGCTCAAGAAGGGGCCCGGGGGTGCGGTCCCGGAGAAGCACGTCGGCGCCGCGGGCGCACACCGCGACGAGTCGGCGGTGCTCCGCCTCGACGGCGTCGCCGCCCGCCACGCCTGACGCCGTCCGCTCCTTTCGCCGTCCGCTCCTTTCGCCGTCCGCTCCTCCTGACGCCGTCCGGCTCCTGACCCGCGCCGCTCGCTCCGCGAGCGGGCGAGCGCACCCAGTTTCCGCGGCTGGTCGCCCCGCGCAACCGCTCTTTCCGGGTGTGCTCGCGCCCCCGGGGCGGGGCGGCGGGGCCCGCGGCGGGCGGGGCCGGTGGGCGCGGGGCATCTCCGAGCGGACCCAGTTTCCGCGGCTGGGCGCGCCGTGCAAGCGCTCTTTCCGGGTGTGCTCGCGCACCCGGGGCGGGGCGGGGGCGGGGTCAGCCCGGGAGGAGAGACTCCTGCCAGCCGGACGACGCGAGCGTGAACTCGCGGCGGCGGGAGGCGGCGTCGTCGCGACCCTCCCAGAAGGTGAGGCGCACCGGCGCCACGCGGTAGCCGCGCCAGGTGTCCGGCGCCGAGAGCGACGGGTTCGCCGCATCGAACGCGGCCCAGCGGGCCACGCGGTCCGGCTCGGGCAATGCGGCGAAGGCGGGGTCATTGAGCCACGCCAGCAGCTGCAGGTAGCGCGAGCGGTGGCGGTACGCCCGCGTCTGCTCGTCGGCGGATGCGGGCGACGCGTCACCCTGCATCACCAGCTGCCGCTTGTGCTCGGGCCAGACCAGCGTGAGGGAGGCGCGCGGGTCGGCGTCGAGCTGCTGCGCCTTGCGCGATCGCGAGTCCGTGTGCAGGAAGAAGCCGCTCTCGTCCCACTCCGAGAGCAGGACGGTGCGCGCATCCGGATACCCGTCGAGCCCGATCGTGGAGAGCGTCATCAGCGGACGCGCGGGCGAGGAGTTCGCAGGCAGCCACTCCTCCAGCAGCGCGATCGCCGAGGCCGGGAGCGCGGGGCTCATCGCGAGCCGTCCGCGCTGAAGCGTGCGACCTCCGCGAACGCGGCCACCGCCTCCGAGACGGCGTTCTCGAAGAGCTGAGCTCCGTAGGCGGCGTTCGCGCGGGTGGGATCGCCGACGGTGCCGTTGGTGCCGAAGTCGTTCGACAGCCAGCCGAACGTGACCCGCTTCTTGAAGCCGATGTGCTCGTATCCGGCGAGGTGCTCGGGCACGCTCCGCTCGGCGACCGACAGGTCGACGAGGTCGGGGCGCACGTGCATGACGAGCGAGGTCTCCGCGTGTCCGCCGTGGATGCCGAGCCCGAACTCCTCCGGGGCGTCGTCGTCGTGGGCGCCGGCGGGCACCGACGCGCCCATGAGGAAGGTCTCGAGGCCGTAGAGCCGCCGCAGCTCACGGCACGCGACCTGCAGGAGGGCCAGGTTGCCGCCGTGCCCGTTGAAGAACACGAGCTTGCGGGCGGGCATCGCGCTGATCGAACGGCCGAGGTCGACGACGGTGCGCATGAGGGTGTCCCACGACAGCCACATCGTGCCGGGCGCCCAGTGGTGCTCGTCGGACTTCGTGTACGCCAGGGCGGGGAGGATCCACACGTCCTGCCCCTCCGTCGCCGCGGCCTCGACGGCGGCGTTCGCTATCGAGTCGGCGAGCAGCAGGTCGGTCATCAGTGGCAGGTGGGGGCCGTGATGCTCGACGGCGCCGGTCGGCAGGACGATGACCGAGTCGGGAGACAGCGCGGCGGTCGCCGCCGGACCGGAGAGCTCGACCAGCCTGCGAGACGCGGGGCCGGAGCCGGAGGCGGACGCGCTCACGAGACCTTCGCCCCGGTCGGCGCGGTGGCCGCGACGAGCTTCCCGGGGTTGAGCAGCCCCTCCGGATCAGTGGTCGCCGCCACCTCTCGCGTGCGGTCGGGATGGTGGTCGACGAACCACTGGTGCGGGCTGTGGTAGCCCACATTCAGCGCGACGAGCCGGTCGTAGCCGGCGTACACCTCCTCGGCGCTGACGTACGGCGCCGCGAGCATCCCGATCGGGCGGTCGTGCTGTGCTTCGATGTGGAGGAGCGCGCCGGGGTAGACGGACTGCACCTCGTCGAGGCGGTCGACGAGGGCGTCGCCCGACACCTCGACGTGGAAGTACACACCAGGGTCGCTCTTCTGCAGCCACTCGATGGGGTGGTTGTACGAGAGCATCGAGATGCGCACCGTGTGCTGCGGGCCCTCGCGGACGTCCTCGACCCGTCCGCCCGCACCCTCGACGAGCGCGGTCGCGGCCTCGAGGGTGGCGACGTCGAGGATGGCGCGCAGCGAGGCACGATCCTTCACGATGGCGGGATCGTCGGGCAGGGCGTTGACGATGGTCTCCCGATCGGCTGATACCAGTCGCGGCGTGGGTTCGAGTCGCCCGATCTGTCGGATGACGCCGGTCGCCGCCTCGAAGGTCGGGAAGCTCGCGTAGAAGCCCCGCCAGTCCTGCATCGGCTCGAGCGCGATGGTGGCGCGGGCGATGATCCCCGCCGTCCCGTACGTGTGCACGTAGGGCTGAGCGTCCTCGCCCTCGACGTGCACGAGCGCCGCCTCGGGCGAGGCGAACACCACGTCGAGAGCCTTGACGAAGTAGCCGTTCGAGTTGCTGCCGTGCTTGATCGAGCCGGTGCCCCCGGATCCGCCCGACAGGAACCCGCCGAGCGACGACTGCGCGGTCGACGGGTACATGAGGATCTGCTGCCCGGTCTCGCGGGCCGCGTTCTCGAGCACCACCATGGGGGTGCCCGCCTCGGCGGTGATGTACCCGTCGCCCACCTCGACGACCGCGCGGGCCTTCGACATGTCGAGCACCAGCCCGTCGGGCATCGGGATCGCCTGCCCGTAGTTGCCCGTGCCCTTGCCGCGAGGGGTGACCGGCACGCCGTGACGCACGGCGGCGGCGACCACCTCCGCGATCTGCTCGGCGTTCTGCGGGAACGCGACGAGGTCGGCGAGCCCCAGCGGCAGCTGCTCGGCGAGGATGGGGGACATCCGCGCGCCGTCGACCGAGGCCTTCTCGCGGCCGCGGAGGTCGGTGGTGACGCCTCGGTCGCCGAGGAGAGCGGAGAGCTCGGCGGCCAGCGCGGCGATCCGATCGGGGGAGGTGCTCATGGTGCGGTCCTTCTCAGACGAGATCCGTCACCTCCCGCCGGCGACGTGAGCCGCGCGGCGGGAGATGACGGATCGGGGATCACTTGGCCGGGAGGCCGATCGAGGTGTCGATGAACTCGTTGGTGTAGATGTCGTTCACCGTGAGCCCCTGGGCGGGCGGGGTGCCGAGGTTCTCGAAGACCGGCGACACGGCGTCGTAGAAGGTCTTCATGCGGGCGTCGTCGAAGTCGCCGAGGGTGCTGTTCGGGCCGTTGCCGACGATGCCCTCGTCGATCATGGTCTTGACCGAGTAGTCGGCCACACCCTGCGAGTAGACCCAGCCGGTGTCGAACTGCTTGACCAGGTCGAGGATCATCGTGTTCACCGGCGCCGGGTCGGCGAAGTAGTCGACCTCCGCCTGCTGCAGCACGGGCACGAGCGACTTGAGGCAGTCGCTGTCCTTCTCGAGGTCACCCGAGCGCACGACCATCGCCGACTGGTACGCCTCGTAGCCGAGGTCGTTGACGAGCTCGTACTTGACGGGCTTCATCCAGCTCTCGACCTCGTTCTGGTAGATGTACGGCTCGGCCGACGCGAAGCCCTGCTGCGCATCCTTGCCGCCGGCGGCGACGAAGGAGGCCGGGGCGCCGTCGTAGCTGCCGTCGGACTGCGCGGCGGGGACGGTGCCGACGGAGTTGAGGTACTCCATGTACGCGGATCCGCCGAAGTACCTGACCACGGCGCCCTTCGCGACGACGTCCTGGACGGTCTTCGCGTCGGGGTAGGTGGCCGGGTCCCACATGATCATCAGCGGGCTGATGTCGAGGGGCGCGAACACGGCGGTGGTCGGGGCGCTCTCGGAGAGCAGCACCGACTCGTCGGTGGTGACGTAGCCGAGCATGATGTCCTGGTCGGTGTACATCTGGGTGGAGACCTGCTGGAAGCCGATCGCCGGACCGCCGGAGCGGATCTCGACGTTCACGCCCGTGTACTCGCCCTTCGACATGAGAGGGCCGGAGACGGACTTGTTCTCCGCGTCCACCGTGTAGCCGGGGCCGAGCATCTGGTACAGGTGGCCGTGCTCTGCCTCGGGGTTCCAGTCGGTCTGGATGACGACGTCCGCCGGGCAGCCGGCGGCGGCCAGGTCGACCGAGCCGACGGTGAGATCGGCGGCGGCCGTGTTCTCGGTCGAGCTGGCTCCGCTCGAACAGGCGGACAGGGCGACCGCCGTGGCGGCGGCGAGACCGGCCGCGACGACCAGTCTGGATCGGGTGCTGCGCATGACTACTCCTCGAGTGTGCGTGTGGTGCAGGGAGGTGGAGCGGTGGTGCGGGTGGTGCGGGGTGGTGCGGTCGATCCTGATCCGCCACTTTCCGACAGTGCGGACGTCCCGGACTAGCCGAAAGTGACGGATCGGGAAGTGGGGTCAGTTGGCGGAGAAGTCGTACCAGCGGCCGACGACGCGCTTGCCGATCCAGCCGAACAGGGCGAAGATCAGCACGCCGAAGAGGCAGGCGACGATGATGGCGGCGAACAGCTCGGCCGACTGGACGCGGGACTGGTAGTTCGAGATGAGCGAGCCGAGGCCCGGCTCGCCGCGGCGGAAGAAGTAGTCGCCGACGATCGCGCCGATCACCGACAGGCCCGCGGAGATCCGCATCCCGGCGAAGATCGCGGGGAGTGCCGCGGGCATCTCGAGCTTGGTGAGCACGGTCCAGCGCGACGCCTTCTGGAGCTGGAACAGCTCCCGCTGGCCCTTGTCGACCGACTGGAGACCGAACAGCGTGTTCGACACCATCGGGAAGAGCGAGATCAGCACGCAGACGATGATGCGGGCGGGGTAGTCGAACCCGAACCAGAACCCGATGAGGGGCACGAGCGCGAGGATCGGGATGCACTGCAGGATGACGGCGTAGGGGAAGAGCGACCGCTCGACCCACCGGGCCTGGCTCATCGCGATGGCCCAGAGCACGCCGATCACGATGGCGATCGCGAGGCCGACCAGCGCGACGATCGCGGTGCGTCCGAGCGCGACCATGATGTCGCTGATGACGTCGCCCTTGAAGAAGGCCTGCGTGAACAGCTCGTGCGGCGGTGGGAGCAGGAAGCGGCGCTGCGCGTCGAGCACCACGTAGGAGACGAAGTACCAGACCGCGATGATGCCGAGCGCCACGAGGATCGGCGGACCGTACGTCGCGAGCGGGCTCTTCGCCTTCCGGACGGTGGCCGGCTGCGTCAGCGTCCGGTTCTTCGGGGGAGCGGGAGGGGTCGTCGTCATGGTGCTTACCGGTGTCCTTCTCGGAGTGCGTGGGAGACCTTGCCGGAGAGCTCGGCGAACTCGGCGGTGAAGCGGATGTCGGGGTCGCGCGGGAACGGGAAGTCCACCTCGAACTCGTCGACGATCCTCCCCGGGCGACCGGACATCACGATGACGCGGGTGGAGAGGTAGACGGCCTCGGCGACGGAGTGGGTGATGAAGAGCCCGGCGAACTTCTGTTCGTCGAAGAGGCGGATGAGCTCGTCGTTGAGGCGCTCGCGGGTGATCTCGTCGAGCGCGCCGAAGGGCTCGTCGAACAGGAACAGCTCGGGGTTCAGGGTCAGCGACCGCGCGAGCGAGGTGCGCATCTTCATGCCGCCGGAGAGCATCCGCGGCAGGTTCTTCTCGAAGCCCTTGAGGCCCACGAGCTCGATGGCCTGCGCAGCCTGCGCGGCGCGCTCCTTCCTGCCGATGCCGTTGAGCTCGGCGAGCAGCTCGACGTTCGACTGCACGTCGCGCCAGGGCAGCAGCGTCGCATCCTGGAAGACGTAGCCGATGCGGCTGGTGTCGATCTCGACGGATCCGTCGGAGGCCTTCTCGAGGCCCGACGCGATCCGGAGGAGGGTCGACTTCCCGCATCCCGACGGGCCGACGACCGTGACGAACTCCCCGCGCTTGACCGTGAGGTCGACGCCGGAGAGGGCGACCGTGCCGTTGGGGAACGTCATCTCGACGTTCTCGAACGACAGCAGCGTGTCGGTGGTGGTCTCGGGAAGCGTCTGCGTAGCGATGGACATGGAGCTTCTCACCTCGTTTCGACTAGGGATCGTGGGGCGGGGACGGCGATCCGCCGCACGGTCTCGCTCTGGGCGACGAGCATCCCGGCGTGGATGACGGCGCGGTCGGCGGGAGCGGTGGCGATGACATCGGAGAGCGAGACTCCCCGGACGGCGACGAGCTCGGCCCGGGCGCCGGGCACGATGCCGGCGTCGGGCAGGCCCATGACGCTGCGGGCTCCGACGCTCACCGCGTCGTAGGCCTCGTCGAGGGTCAGGTGCCCGGCGGTGACGAGGAGCACGGCGGTCTCGAGCGCATCTGCTCGGCCCACCGGGTTGAACGGGTCGCGCACGTTGTCGGCGCCGGCGCCGAGGCGCACCCCCGCGTCGAGGAGGGCGCGCACCGCGGTGAGCCCGCGGGGCGTCGAGGTCGGATGCTCCCAGCCCTGCAGGTACAGGTTCGTGATGGGGAGGGTCACGATGCCGATGTCGGACGCCACCACGTCGTCGATGATCCGGCCGAGGTCGGCGGCCTCCAGCGTGCCCAGCCGGACGCAGTGCCCGGCGGTCGCCACCCGGCCGGCGGGCCGGTCGCGGACGGCGATCGCGAGGGCGTCGAGCGTGATCGCGCCCGAGAGGCTCTCGTCGGTGTGCATGTCGACGCCGACGCCGTAGCGCTCGGCGATCGCGAGGAGGCGGTGGAGGTCGGCGACGGGATCGTCGGCGAGGTGAGGAGCGCCGCCGACGAGGTCGATGCCGGCGTCGAGCGCGGCCTCGACGATCGCATCCGGCACAGTGGGGCCGGCGAGGGCGACGAGCTCGAGATCGAGGATCTCGGCGAGCTCATCCCGCACCCGGACGAGCGCCTCCACCCCGCGGAGCGGTGCGTCGCCGTGGAGGAGGTCGACGTGGGTGCGGATCGCGGTGGTGCCGTTCGCGAGCATCGCGAGCGCGGTGCTGCGGGCGCGGTCGGCGATCGAGTCGACCGTCATCTCGGCCGAGTACGCGCGCCACGACTCGATGGCGAGCCCCAGGTCGCCCATCGGCGGGCCGATGAGGTCCCACGAGAGCGCCTTGTCGAGGTGGGCGTGGGGCTCGGCCGGGGCCGGGAGGAGCAGGAAGCCGTCGAGGTCGAGGACCGCGTCGGCGTCGGTCGGGCGCGGAGCGGTGCCGGCCGGGAGCACCGCGGCGACGGTGTCGCCGTCGAGCACGACGTCGACCGTGCGCCCGTCGCGGAGGAGGGCTCCGGCGAGGAGCCGCATCGGGCGGGGGAGAGCGGTCATCTGCGGCGTCTCCTCTGCGCTCGGGCGGTTCTCTGGGAGGGATCGGAGGCCGCCGACGGCGTTGCTGAATGTTGATGGCCTCAACACGGGCCACGCTACGAGCGCTTCGTTTCCGATACGTAACGCGCCGATTTCGCATTATTAATTGCTCGGAACGCCGATTTCCGGCTTGGGCGGTGTCGTGATTACTGTTCTCGCGAGACCACTCGGAGGGAGCCGCCATCAGCACCGGAAGCGTCGCGATCGACGAGCAGACCGAGCGCCTGGGCGCGCGCATCCGCTCGTTCAGACAGGCGCGCGGGCTCACCCTGGTCGAGCTGGCGCGGCTGTCCGACCTGTCGCATCCGTTCCTGTCGCAGCTCGAGCGGGGGCACGCCCGGCCGAGCATGCCGTCGCTCGAGCGCATCGCCCGAGCGCTCGGATCGAGCCAGGTCGAGCTGATGGCGGGGGCCGCCGAGCAGGAGCTGCCGTCGGGCCCGCCGGCGCGATCGTCGGTGGTGCGCGAGCACGAGGGCGTCCAGGGGCCTTTCGGGGGCGGGCAGGCGCGGATCCTGGTGCGAGCCGACACCCCGTTCGTCCCGATGGAGTTCAGGGGAGACAACCTCGAGTTCGGCGAGTTCTACACCCACGACGAGGACGAGTTCCTGCACGTCGTGAGCGGCACGGTCGCCGTCGACCTGGCCGACGAGGGGATCCACACGCTCGAGCCGGGGGACTCGCTGCACTACGTGGGCGGGGCGCTGCACCGCTGGCGCTCCGCCGACGGGAAGGGCTACCGCATGTTCATCGTCAAGGAGCGGAGGGCCGACGCATGAGCGTCTCGCTCGCCCAGCTCGACCTCGTGGTCGCCGAGGCGCGCCCCGTCGCCGAGGGGGTGGTGCTCCTCGAGCTCACCTCGCCCCGTGGCGCCGAACTGCTCGCCTGGCGGCCCGGCGCGCACCTCGACGTCGTCGTGCAGCCCGGCGTGGAGCGGCAGTACTCGCTCTGCGGCGACCCGGCCGACCGCTCACGGTACCGCATCGCGGTGCTGCGCGAGCCCGACGGTCGGGGCGGATCCGCGCACCTGCACGACCACGTGCGCGCGGGGTCGACGCTCCGCGTGAAGGGTCCGCTCAACCACTTCGAGCTCGATGCGGCCCCGGCGTACCGGTTCGTCGCGGGCGGGATCGGGATCACGCCGATCCTGCCCATGATCCGCGCCGCTGAAGCCGCGAGCACACCCTGGACGCTCGACTACGCCGGACGCTCACGCGCCACGATGGCGTTCGTCGACGAGCTCGTCGAGGCGTACGGATCGCGGGTCGCCGTGCACGCCGCCGACGAGGGCGCCCGTCTCGACGTCGTCGCTCTCGACCCCGCCGGCGCTCACGTCTACGGTTGCGGGCCCGCGCGGATGATCGAGGCGCTCGAAGCGCGCGCCGCGAGCTGGCCCCCGCACACGCTGCACGTCGAGCGGTTCGAGGCGCGCGCCGTCACCGAGCCGGTGTACCACGAGGCGTTCGAGGTCGAGCTCGAGCTGTCGGGCATCACCGTGACGGTGCCGCCGGAGAAGTCGATCCTCGACGTCGTGGAGGAGCAGGGCGTCTTCGCGCTGTGGTCGTGCCGCGAGGGCACCTGCGGCACCTGCGAGACCCCCGTCGTGGAGGGCGAGGTCGACCACCGCGACTCCGTCCTCACCCCCGAGGAGCAGGACGCCAACGAGGTGATGATGATCTGCGTCTCCCGCGCTGCGTGTCCGCGTCTCGTGTTGGAGTTGTAGTCCGTCCGCTCCTGGCCGGGCGGCTTTCGCGGGTGGTGTGGTGTCTCGCGGGGTCAATGACCCTGCGAGAGGTCAGACTGGGCGCGACACCGCGCTGCGGGGCTACGCGCGGCGGGCGGTGAGGAGGGCGGCGAGGTCGGCGGCGATCGCGCGCTCGTCGGCGGCGACGAGGGCGTAGTCGCGCACGACGACGCGGCCCGCGACCACCACGTGCCGGGGGCGCCTGCCCGGGTTCGCCCAGAGGAGGCCCGCGACGGGGTCGGCGACGCCCGCGTCGGCGACGCCCGCGACGTCCCAGACGCAGAGGTCGGCGGCCGCGCCGGGGGCCAGCAGGCCGAGCTCGGGGCGGCCGAGGCCGGCCGCCGATCCGTGCGTGGCCATCGACAGCACCTCGCGGGCGGCGAGGGGGCGCCCCGCCAGGGGAGCGACCTGCATCGCGAGGCGCGCATCCGCCAGCAGGTGCCCCGCGTCGTTGCTGCCGCCCCCGCTGGTGCCGAGGCCCACCGCCACTCCCGCGTCCCGCAGGGCAGCCACGGGCGCGATGCCCCACCCCATCGGCAGGTCGCATCCGGGAGCGTGTGTGGCGGTGACGCCGCGCTCGGCCAGCAGGGCGATCTCCGCCTCCGTGACGTCGCAGAGGTGGGCGAGCGTCACATCCGCCTCGAGCCACCCCCACTCGTCGAGGAGGTCGAGCGGGCGGCGCCCGTACCGCTCCAGCGCGATCGCCACGTCGACCTGCTCGTTCGCCTGCGTGCGCCGTCGCAGCCCCCTCCGCGCGGCGACCTCGGCGAAGCGCTCGAACGTGTCGCGCCCGTCGCTGTGCACGCCGGCGGGGCCGATGGCGACCTGCAGCATCCCGTCGTCGGTGAGGCCGCCGCTCGCCGGCGCGAGTGCCTGGGCGATGGCGTCCGCCGACTCGGCGGCCTGCGCCGCGTCGTCGCGCGCCGCCCCGCGCACGAAGACGAGCCGTCCGCCGAGCTCTCGGGCTGCGGAGGCGGTGGCCGCGGCGAGCGCGACCGTCTCGTCGGTCGTCATCGCGGCGGGCCAGGTGAGGTGGTGATCGGCGACGGTGGTGACCCCGCTGAGGAGCCCCTCCGCCACACCCGTGAGCGCCGCCGCGTGGCCGAGCTCCGGATCGACGCCGACCGCGGAGTACGCGGCCGCCATCGTGGGCAGCCAGTCGCGCATCGCGACTCCGCGGGTGCCGGGCAGGGTGCGGAACGCACTCTGCAGCAGGTGGTGATGCGCGTTGACGAGGCCCGGCGTCACGACGCAGTCCGAGGCATCCAGCACCTCGGCCGACGAGTCGGACCGGCCGGTGGTCGGTGTCGTACCCGCGTGCGGCACCGAGACCACGACGCCGTCCGCCACGACGACGTCGCCGCCCGGCTCGAGGCCGTCGGCGGGTACCTGGTCGGTCCCGGTGAACACGTGTTGAGCGTCGCGCAGGATGAGCATGCACCGATCATGGCAAGCGGATGTGTCGGGCAGATGACGCGAGGCGCCGTAACGTCGGCGTCACACGCGACACCTATGCTGAGGGCACGACAGGAGGTCCCGATGCTCGAACTCGCCTCCCGGCTGCTCGCCGCGATCGACGCGGGCTCGCGCGTCGCCGTCGCGACGGTGGTCGCCGTCGACGGCAGCGCCCCGCGGGCGCTCGGCACCTCGATGGCCGTCGACTCCTCGGGTGCGGTCATCGGCAGCATCTCGGGCGGATGCGTCGAGGGCGCCGTCTACGACGCGTGCACGCGAGTGCTCGAGAGCGGGCGCAGCGAGCTGTGCGAGTTCGGGTTCAGCGACGACGACGCGTTCGCGGTCGGTCTGGCGTGCGGCGGGCGGCTGAGCGTCGTCGTGCATGAGTTCGCGGCCCCCGGTCTGCGCAATGCCCTCCGCCCCGCGACTCGGCGCGAGCTCGAGGCAGCGGCAGAGGGGCGAGAGGCATCGCTCGGGCTCGTCGTCGACGATGAGGGCGGGCGCATCCTCTCGTCCGACACCCCGCACGAGGATCCGCGACTCCTCCGGGAGGTCGAGGCGGCGGGCGCGAACGGGGTCACCCGACGCCGTGCCGTCGAGTGCGACGGCGAGGTCGTGCAGCTTCTGCTGCTGGCGAGCGCTCCGCCCCCGCGCATGATCGTGTTCGGGGCGGTCGACTTCTCGGCCGCGCTCGCCTCCGCGGCGGCGCTCCTCGGGTACCGCGTCACCGTGTGCGATGCACGCCCCGTGTTCGCCACGGCCGCGCGCTTCCCGCAGGCGGAGGTCGTCAACCGGTGGCCGAGCGACTACCTCGCCGACACCGAGGTCGACGAGCGCACCGTCCTCTGCGTGATGACCCACGACGACAAGTTCGACGTGCCACTGCTCACCCTCGCCCTCCGGCTGCCGGTGGCCTACGTCGGCGCGATGGGATCCCGCCGCACCCACGAACGGCGCCTGGAACGACTGCGCGAGGCGGGCCTCGACGACAGCGAGCTCGCGGCACTGCACTCGCCGATCGGGCTCGACCTCGGCGCCTCGAGCCCCGAGGAGACCGCGGTGTCGATCCTCGCCGAGGTGCTGCAGAGCCGCACCCGCGCGAGCGCCGCGCCCCTCCGCGAGACGAGCGGTCCGATCCACCGGCCTGCGACCGGGCATGGGGGCCACTCGGCAGACCTCCCCGACGCGGGGTCGACGGAGATCCGCGGTCGGGTCGGATGACCGCCGACCGGTTGATCCTCGAGCACGCGTACGTCGCGACGATCGACGCCGACGGCACCGAGCATCCGGATGGTCACGTCGTGATCGACGGCGGCACCATCGCCGCGGTGGGCGCCGGTCCCGCCCCCGGGTGGGCGCGGGAGGGTGCCGATCCGCAGCGCCCCGACGCCGGCGGCTTCCTCTCGGTCGAGCGCCTCGACGCCGCCGGCTGCCTCGTCACACCGGGCCTCGTCAACACGCACCACCACCTGTACCAGTGGCTCACCCGCGGTCTGGCACAGGACAGCATCCTGTTCGACTGGCTCGTCGCGCTGTATCCCACGTGGGCCCGGATCACCGCCGACACGGTCGGCCCCGGAGCGCTCGGCGCGATGGCGGTGGCTGCCCGATCCGGATGCACGACCGTCGGCGACCACCACTACGTCTTCCCGAAGGACGGCGGCGACGTGCTCGGCTCGATCGTCGAGGCCGCGGGCGAGCTGGGTGTGCGCCTGCACGCCACCCGCGGGTCGATGGACCTCGGCCGCTCGCAGGGCGGGCTGCCGCCCGACTTCGCCGTCGAGACCACGGTCGCCGCGCTGCAGGCGAGTGCGGATGCGGTGCACCGCTGGCACGACCCGTCGCCGTCGTCGATGGTGCGGATCGCCATCGCGCCCTGTTCCCCGTTCTCGGTCACGCCCGAGCTGCTGCGCGACGCTGCGGTCCTCGGGCGCGAGCTCGGGGTGCGGCTGCACACCCACGGCTCCGAGACCGTCGAGGAGGACGCCTTCTGCCTCGAGCGCTTCGGCACGACCCCCACCCGCTACCTCGACGACCTCGGCTGGCTCGGCGACGATGTCTGGATGGCGCACTGCGTCCACCTCGACGACGACGCGATCACCCGCTTCGCCCGCACGGGCACGGGCGTGGCGCACTGCCCGTCGTCGAACGCGCGCCTCGCCGCGGGCATCGCGCCCGTCGCCGACCTGCTCGCCGCCGGGGTGCCGGTGGGGCTCGGCGTCGACGGCTCGGCGTCGAACGAGTCGGGGCAGCTGGGCACCGAGATCCGGATGGCGACCCTCGCCGGACGTCTGCGATCGGGGGCGTCGGCGATGAGCGGCCGCACGGCGCTGCGGATGGCGACGATGGGCGGCGCGCGCGTGCTCGGACGCGCCGACGAGATCGGCTCGCTCGAGGTGGGGAAGCTGGCCGACATCGCCGTGTGGGACGTGTCGGACGTGGAGCACGCCGGCATCGCCGACCCCGTCGCCGCGCTGACGCTCGGCGCGCTCCCGCCGCTCCGCCGCCTCTACGTGAACGGTGAGGCGGTGGTCGCCGATGGTGAGCTCACCCGCGTGTCCTCGCGCGACGTCGCCGCGCGCGTCACCCACGCCGTCGAGGTGCTGCGGGGGCGCTAGCCGCGCGCTGGGGACGTGATGGATGGGCGGATGCGCGAGTGCCGCCGGGCGATCGTTCGCTGCACACCCAGAAACGATGGCTGCGCGGCCCACGCATCCGCGCTTTCTGGGTGCGCTCCCGCCAGGTCGGGCGTCATGCCGCTCGCGGGCACTCGACTCAGGAGGGGAGGAGCACGGGGAGCAGCAGGGAGACCGCCAGCGCCAGCATCACCAGGGCGATCGCGGCGTCGAGGATGCGCCACGCGAGGGGGCGGGCGAAGACCGGACGCAGCAGACGTGCGCCGTAGCCGAGCGCCGAGAACCACAGCACGCTGCCCGCGGCGGCGCCGAGCGCGAACCACCACCGGTCGTCGCCGTGGGTGTTCGCGACGGATCCGAGCAGCAGAACCGTGTCGAGGTACACGTGCGGGTTCAGCCACGTGAGGGCGAGGCACGTGAGCACCGCGGCCCAGAGGCTGCCGGGGCCGGGGCGCGCATCCGCCGTCAGCACCGCCGGACGCAGCGCCCGCCGCGCCGCGAGCACCCCGTACACGGCGAGGAAGATCGCACCCGCCACCCGCACGACGACGAGCACGAGAGGGAACCGCTCGACGATCACGCCGATCCCCGCGACACCCGCGCCGATGAGTGCCGTGTCGCTCAGGGCGCAGATCATCACCACGGCGCCGACGTGCGAGCGCAGCAGCCCCTGCCTCAGCACGAACGCGTTCTGCGCACCGATCGCGACGATGAGCGAGAGCCCGAAGCCGAGCCCGGCGACGGCGGCGAGAAGAGGGGAGGCCACGTCTCGACCGTAGGCGCTCCTGGATGAGCGCGTCCAACTGCACTTCTGACTGAACCATTAGCATCGCTGATGATGAATCTGCAGCCCGATCAGCTCGCCGCCCTCCGCGCGGTCGTCGAGGAGGGCACCTTCGACCGCGCCGCCCGCGCCCTCAGCGTGACGCAGTCGGCGGTGAGTCAGCGCATCAAGGCGCTCGAGACCGCGGTCGGCGCGGTGCTCGTCACCCGGACCCGCCCGGCCGCCCCCACCGCGACCGGCGAGGTGCTGCTGCAGCTCGGGAGAGAGATCGACCTGCTCAGCAGGGAGGCGCTCGTCCGGATCGGCGCGGCGGAGAGCATCCGCCCCGAGGTGCCCATCGCGGTGAACGCCGACTCGCTGGCGACGTGGTTCCTGCCCGCGGTCGCCCCGCTCATCGAGACGGTGGGCCTGCGGGTGCTGCGCGAGGACGAGGGGCACACGCCCGCGCTCCTCCGCGACGGGAGCGCGATGGCGGCCGTCACGTCCGACCGCGAACCCGTGCAGGGCTGCTCGGTCGAACCGCTCGGCGCGATGCGGTACCGCCCGCGCGCGAGCCGAGCCTTCGCGGATCGCTGGTTCGCCGACGGCGCGAGCCCCGCCTCGTTCGCCGTGGCGCCGGTGGTCGCGTTCGATGCGAAGGACGACATGCAGGATGCGCTCCTTCGGACGCACGGGCTCGAGGCGTCGGCGGTGCCGCACACCTTCATCCCCGCCTCGGTCGACATGGCGGATGCAGTGCGCCGCGGCTTCGGCTGGGCCATGCTGCCCGACCTCCAGGTCGGCGACGGCGACGACCTCGTGACGATCGTCGAGGCCGGCACGCGCGACGTGCCGCTGTACTGGCAGCAGTGGCGCCTTCGCTCAGTCGCTCTCACCGCGGTCGCCGACGCCGTCCGCGCGGGCGCCGCCGCCGCTCTCCGTCGCTGAGCCCCGGCCCGGGTGGGGCGCTCTCGAGGCGCTGGTGCCGGCGCTCCCGCGGTGGTGGTGCGGGTTCCGCCCGCCTCCTGCGTCGAGGGGGCCTGGTGGGCCCCGACTGGCTACGGATCGGGCGCGACTCGCAGCACCACCGACCCCGGGTGCCTCCGGCGGCCCAGGGATGCCGGGTGTCGGAGTGCCTGCGTTCGGCCTGAGTGCCTGTGTTCGGCCTGAGCTGATTCCGGAGATTCGCTGCGACACGCCGTCCAGATTCCGGAATTGCCGCTGAGAAGCCGCGAAGTCCGGAGTCAGCCCGAGGCCTGGGCTGAGGCTCCCTGACCCGACCAGCCCCTAGCCAGTACTGGACCCGGTAGGAGCCACGCGACCCGGCCCCGAGAACTCACCCCTGCAGCATCCGCCACACCCTGTCGCGCGACATCGGGAGCTCGTGGGGGCGCACGCCGACGGCGTCGCGCACCGCGTTCGCCAGCGCGGGGGCGACGGGGTTGTACGGGGCCTCGCTCATCGACTTCGCGCCGAAGGGTCCGACGGTGTCGGCGGTGTCGGCGAAGATCACCTCGGTGTCGGGGACGTCGGCCATCTGCGGCAGGTGGTATCCGCGGAAGACGGGGTTCGTCACGGCGCCCTCGTCGAGCAGCATCTCCTCGTACAGGGCGGTGCCGATGGCCTGCGCCACGCCGCCCTCGATCTGTCCGCGCAGCTGCTCGGGGTTGAGCACGAAGCCCGCGTCGGCGGCGTGCACCGACTGCAGGATGCGCACCTCGCCCGTGCTGCGGTCGACCGCCACTCGGAAGGCCTGCACATTGAACGCGAGCGACCGCTTCGCGCCGTCCTCGCTGCCGGTGGCGCTGAGCGACCCGCCGGCCGCGGCGGCGATCTCGGTGAGCGGCACGAACCTCTCTCCGATGCGCACTCCGTCGGCCTCGAGGTGGCCCTCGCTCCACTCGCCCGCGAGCTCCGACGCGGTGCGCAGGATGGCGGACTTCAGCGACGTCGCCGCAGAGTACAGCGCCTTGCCCGCGATGACGGATCCGGCCGACCCGAACGCGCCGGTGTCGTAGGCGGCAGCGTCGGTGTCGGACTGGCGGATGCGGATGCGCTCCGGCCGCGTGTCGAGCACGCTCGAGGCGATCTGGGTGTGCACGGTCGTGGTGCCGTTGCCGAACTCGGCGGTGCCCACGCCCGCGGTGTACGCGCCGTCGGCGTCGAGGGTGATGGAGACGGTGGAGAAGTGCCCACGCGGGGGCAGCGTCGCGATCATCGACGACGCCATGCCCACCCCGACGCTCCACTGGTCACCGGAGGGGACCGGGAGGACGTAGGCACCCGGCGCCGACCCCGAGCCCCGCGCGAGCGCCGCCTCGACGAGGTCGAGGCATTGGTCGAGCCCGTAGCTGCCGAAGCCGATGTCGTCGCCCTCGACGTGGGTCGCGACGAGCGGGTCGCCCGGCTGCACCGCGTTGAGGCGGCGCAGCTCGAACGGGTCGATCCCGGTCTTCACGGCGAGCTCGTCGAGCGCCGACTCGATCGCGAAGAGCACCTGCCCGAGCCCGTACCCGCGGAACGCGCCCGAGGGGATGTTGTTCGTGTACACCACCTCGGCGTCGATGCGCTTGGCAGCGACGTCGTACAGGCTCACCGTCTCGCCGACGGAGTGCCAGAGGACGCCGATGGAGTGGTTGCCGTAGGCGCCGGTGTCGCTCAGCACATCGATCGCGAGACCGGTGAGGCGGCCCTCAGCGGTGGCGCCGAGCTCGACCGACACCCGCATGGGGTGGCGGCACGGCGCGACCGTGAACTCGTCGGCTCGCGTGAACTCGTACGAGACCGGGCGCCCGGTGCGCAGCACCGCGAGCGTGACGACGTCCTCGGTGAGCAGCTCCTGCTTGCCGCCGAACCCGCCTCCGACACGCGCGGTGAAGACGCGCACCTTCTCGCGGTCGAGCCCGAACACGTGGCACAGCTCGTCGCGGATGAGGAACGGCACCTGGCTGGACGTGCGCAGCACGAGCCGGTCGCCCTCCATCCAGCCGACGGTCCCGTGCGTCTCGAGGGAGGCGTGCGAGACGCGGCTGGTCTGCCACGTGCCCGACACGCGCACCTCCGCCGCCTCCAGGGCGGAGTCGACGTCGCCGTGCTCGGCGTGGATCGACTGCACGGTGTTCCGCTCGGGATGCTGGATGCGCGACGTGCCCGCCTCCTTGTCGCCGTGCAGCAGCGGGGCCCCGGCGGCGCGCGCCTCCTCCGGGTCGAACACGGCGGGGAGCGGCTCGTACGTCACGCGGATGAGGCGGCACGCCGCCTCCGCGATGCCGATCGTGTCGGCGACGACCGCGGCGACGCGCTGCCCGCGGAAGCGCACCACGTCGTCGAAGACGCGCGAGTCGTCGGGGTCGTCGGTGCGGTGCTCGTGACGGCCCGTCGAGAAGTACACGTCGGGGGAGTCGCGGTGGGTGAGCACGGCGTGCACACCCTCGAGCGCCTCCGCCTCGCTGGTGTCGATGGCGACGATGCGGGCGTGCGGATGCGGGCTGCCGAGCACCTTGAGGTGCGTCACGCCGGGCACGGCGACGTCGAGCGTGTACGGCTCGCGTCCGGTGACGATGCGGCGACCGGCGGGCGCCTTCACCGCGGTGCCCACGGTGAGCGTCGGGGGAGTGCTGGTCTGGACGAGGGGGTCGTCGATGACCGGGACATCGACGGCGACCGCTTCAGCGCTCTCGTCGTGGGAGCCGCAGATCCCCCCGCAGCCGCCCGCCGCATCCGCCCCACCGGCCTGCGCGCACACGCCCGCCGTGATCGACTGGCGGATCGCCCGGTACCCGGTGCAGCGGCAGAGGTTGCCCTTCATGAGCCGCGGCAGGTCGTCGAGCTGCTCGGGCTTCAGCGTCGTCGCGGTGACGACCATCCCGGCGGTGCAGAAGCCGCACTGGAAGCCGGCGTTGTCGACGAACGCCTGCTGCACGGGGCTCAGGTCATCGGGGTCGCCGAGTCCGGCGACGGTGGTGACCATCCGATCCGCGGCCCGGTACGCCGGGTAGATGCAGGAGTGGACCGGCGTGCCGTCGACGATCACCGAGCAGGCGCCGCAGTCGCCCGAGTCGCAGCCCTTCTTGACCTCGAACCCGCCCTGGTCGCGGAGGAAGGTGCGGAGGCACTGCCCGGGGGCGGGCTCGGCCTCGCGCTGCTCGCCGTTCATCACGAACCTCATCGGGAGACCTCCTCGAGCTCGTCGCGGATCTCGGCCGCGAGCAGGGCGGACACCGCACGCCGCCAATCGGCGGCGCCGTGCGGATCGGTGAACCACGTGGTGAGCGCGGCGACGTCGTGCTGCAGAGCGGATGCGTCGGGCAGCGTGTCGTACCGCAGCTGCTCGGGACGCACCGTCGCGCCGCTCACGGTGAGGGTGAAGGCGCCGTCGGGCGCGAGGCGGCCGATGACGACGGCGCCCGAGCGCCCGATGGGCGACAGCGCGATCTTCCGATAGGCGGTGCGCGCGGCCAGCGACGAAGCGGGCACGCGGAACGAGCGGACGACGTCGCCCACCCCGAGCGCGTTCTGCCCGTTGCCGGTCACGAGCGCGGCGACGGGGATCTCCTCGTCGCGGCCGTCGGCACGCCAGACCAGGGCGACCGCGTCGAGGCCGGAGAGCAGCGACGTCATCGGGCCCGCCGGCAGCGAGGCGCACACGTTGCCGCCGACGGTGGCGACGTTCCAGACCTTGAAGGAGCCCAGCAGCGCCGTGCAGGCCTGGAAGAACAGCGGATGCGCGGGCCAGCCGCGATCGTCGGGGATCGCCGCGAGCTCGGCGAGGGTACAGGTCGACGAGATCACGAGATCGCCGTCGAGCACGGTCCAGGCGGGCCAGTCGAACGCCATCAGGTCGACGAGGCCGGTCACGCCGGCCTGCTTCTCGGAGAACACCCACGAACCGCCGGCGACCGGGATGACACCGGGCGCCAGTCGGGCGAGGTCGGCGCGATCCCTCGCGGGGATGATGGTGGTGACGGTGTGGAGATCCATCGGGTGGTGCCCTTCCGCGGTGCGACCCGCGTTGTCACACGGGGTCCCAGTACATCGCACCCCTGTTTCCGCAGTGTAACGGCGCGTTTCAGCGCGGGCGCCTCGCCCCGCGCCCCCGCTCAGGGTGAACCCGAACGGCGAGGACCCGCCCTTGTGCGCGTCCGGGAGGGGCCGTTTCTCGCCGCTCGACGAGGACGCGCGGAGGCCGGGACGCGCACGCGGGGGACGCGGACGCGGGCGGGTCAGCCCAGGGAGGCGACCCACTCCGTGGTGCCGTCGTCGAAGCGCTGCTCCTTCCAGATGGGGAGCCGCTCCTTCACGAGGTCGACGAGCTCGGCGCAGGCCGCGAACGCGGCCGCACGGTGCGCGGAGGCCACGGCGGCGGCGAGGGCCACGTCGCCCACGGCGAGGTCGCCGATCCGATGGGCGAACGCGAGCCGCACCTCGGGGTGGCGGCGGGCGATCTCGGCCGCCACCTCGACCGCGACCTCGGTCGCCGATGGATGCGCGGAGTACGACAGCGCGTCGACCCCGCGGCCGTCGTCGTGGTCGCGCACCACCCCGGCGAACGTCACCACCGCGCCGTCCTGCGCGGTCTCGACGAGCGCGGCGCAGCGGGCGACGTCGATCGTCTCGTCGGTGACCTCGGCCAGCCGGACGCGGCTGTGCTGCTGCCAGTCGGTGGAGTCACTCGGTGCGGACATGGTCGCCTCCGTGCAGCTGGTCGACGAGGTGCTCGAGCACCCCGTCGAGGACGTCGAGGCCGTCGCGCACCCCGCCGCGGGATCCGGGCAGGTTCACGATCACCGTCGTGCCCGTGACGCCCGCGAGCCCGCGCGACACGATCGCGAGCGGTGTCGCGGCGGTCCCTCGGCGTCGGATCTCCTCCGCCACGCCGGGCAGCTCGCGGTCGAGGAGCGCTCTCGTCATCTCGGGGGTCGCATCGGTGGGGGAGACGCCGGTTCCGCCCGAGGTGATCACCGCATCCATGCCGGCCGCGATCGCCGCCTCGAGCGCGCGGCCGACGGGCGCGCCGTCGGGCACGACCTCGACGACGCTGCTCCACCCGCGCGCGGCGAACCACTCGGCGATCAGCGGACCGGCGGTGTCGTCGTAGACACCCGCCGCAGCGCGCGTCGACGCCACGACGACCATCGCGCGGCGAGGCCGACGCGGAGGACGCGGCTCGCGGATGCCCGTCGTGTCGTCCCCCGAGTCGCCCTCCGCCGCCGGCGAGAAGGGGGACTCGCTCATCCGCGTGCCCATTCGCCGCTCGCGCCGCCCGACTTCTCGAGCACGCACACGTCGCCGATCACCGCGCCGCGGTCGACCGCCTTGATCATGTCGTACACGGTGAGCGCGGCGACGGATGCTGCGGTCAGCGCCTCCATCTCGACCCCGGTGACCCCGGTGGTCTTCACGCTCGCCACGATGCGGAGGCTCGTCGCACCGGGTTCGAACTCCACCGACGCGCCCGAGATGGGGAGCGGATGGCACAGCGGGATGAGGGACGGCGTCTGCTTGGCACCCAGGATCCCGGCGATGCGGGCGACGGGCAGCGCCTCGCCCTTGGGCAGCTCGCCGGCGACGAGCAGCGCCATCACCTCGGGCGTCGTCGTCACCACCGCCTGGGCCACCGCGCGGCGGGCGGTCACGGCCTTCTCGGACACGTCGACCATGCGCGCGGCCCCGCGCTCGTCGAGGTGCGTGAGCTCGGTCCCCTCAGCCACGGGCGTGCTCCACCGTGGTGGGGGCTGTCGCGTCAGTCATCGATCCTCCAGAAGTCGAGCGGGGTGCCGGCGGCGACGTGGTCGACGCCGATCGGCACATGGATGAGCACCGTCGAGCCGGCGAGCGAGTGCAGCAGGTGGCTCGATGGGCCGCCGAGCGTCTGCAGCTCGCCGTCGACCAGCACGCCACGCCGCAGCTGAAGCACGTGCGGCGGCGAGTCGAGGTCGTGGGAGATCGGAGCGCGGCGGCGCTCGCGGCCGACGACCGTCGCGCCCGCCGTCGTGAGGAGGGCGCCGCGCAGGAACGCCTCGAACGACACCAGCGCGCTCACCGGGTTGCCCGGAAGGCAGACGACGGGCAGCGTGCGACCGTCGCGCAGCGCCGCGAGCCCGAGCCCCTGCGGGCCGCCGGGCTGCAGCGCCACCTTCTCGAAGCGCACGCCGATCGGGCCGAGCGCATCGCGCACCACCTCGCGCGCCCCCGCGCTCACACCGCCCACCGTGATGACCAGGTCGGGTGTGCCGTCCGCCTCCCCACGGGTCGCGGCGTCGAGGATCGCGAGGAGGTCCTCCGCGTCGTCGCTGCGGCACGGCCGCACGTCGACATCGCATCCGATCGACTGCAGAGCGGCGGTGAGCGCGACGGAGTTCGAGTCGTGGATGCGCCCGGGCGCCAGATCCTCACCAGGGTCGCGGATCTCATGCCCGGTCGGCACGAGCAGCACCCGCAGCCGCCGGCGCACGGCGACCCCGGTGAGCCCGACGCCGTTGATCACTCCCGCACGAGCCGGGGTGAGCCGGTCACCCGCGTGGAGGAGCACCTGGCCTGCGGCCACATCCGACCCCTGTGCCCTCACGTACGTGCCGGAGCCGACCGGAGCGGTGAAGCGGATGGTCGCCTCCGTCCCCGGGGCGGGGAAGAGCGGCGGATCGACCCGCTCGACCGGCACCACGGCATCGGCGCCGGGGGGCAGCGGCGCGCCGGTCATGATCGGCGTGGCGGTGCCGGGCCGGTGCGGAGGCGCGGCGTCGCCGGCCGCGATCCGCCCGGCCACGGGGAGCGCGACCGGGGATCCCGGCGCGGCGGACTCGAGGTCGGCGGCGAGCACCGCGAACCCGTCCATCTGCGAGTTGTCGAAGCCCGGCAGCGCCCGCGGCGCGACGACATCGGCAGCGAGATAGCGCGCCACGTGCTCCTCGGGGCGATCGGTGAAGGCGTCTCCGCCGACGTCGATCGTCTCGGACCCGAGCCCGCGCGCGACAGGCCTCAGCAGCTCGAGGATCTCGTCGCGGTGGTCGTCGATCGTGCGCACCCGTCCATCCTGCCCCACGCCTGCGACGCCGTCGGCGCTCACTCGAGGCGGCGCGGCTCAGCCGCCGGCGAAGGGCGGGAGCACGTCGAGCGTGTCGCCGTCGGCGAGCACACGCGTGCGGTCGGTGGTCGCCGAGCGGTTGAGCAGGAAGGAGCAGCGCGACAGCACGGCACCGGCCTCGGACGACGAGGTCCCCGTGGCCCCCGCGGCGATCTCGCCGAGCACGTCGGCGATCGACCGCCCCGCGGCGTCGAGCTCATCTCCTACCCGGCCGACCGCGGCCTTGGCAGCGGCGAAGTAGCGGATCGTGACCACGCTCATCCGCCGATCGCGCTCATCGTGCGGGCGGGCTGCGCGAACGTCGGGTCGTCGAGCCCGTGACCGGCCGGCTTGGCCCACATCGCGCCACGCCACAGCTCGGCGAGGTCGTCGTCGGTGGCGCCGGCGCGCATCGGCTCGAGGAGGTCGGTCTCGGTGTGCGAGAACAGGCAGCTGCGCACCCGTCCCTCGGCGGTGAGGCGGGTGCGGCGGCAGTCGGAGCAGAACGCCTCCGTGACCGAGGCGATCACGCCGACGCGGCCGAGCATCCGCTCGCCGTCGTAGACACGGTAGAGCTCGGCGGGCGCACCGTCGCGGGGAGCGTCGTCGGGGGCCAGACGGTAGCGCTCCTCGAGCAGGCCGCGGATCTCGGCGGCCGTGATCATGTCGGTGCGGCTCCACGAGTGGTCGGCGTCGAGCGGCATCTGCTCGATGAACCGCAGCTGGTGGCCGCCGGTCAGGGCCCAGTCGAGGAGGTCGACGGCCTGGTGGTCGTTGACGCCGCGCATCAGCACCGCGTTGACCTTGGTGGAGACGAGCCCGGCCGACCGGACGGCGTCGATCCCCGCGAGCACCCGGTCGAGGAACGGGCGCCGCGTGATCGCCTCGAACGTGGCCGGCTCGATCGAGTCGAGCGAGACGTTGACGCGGTCGAGGCCCGCCTCGGCCAGCGCTGTCGCCCGCGAGGCGAGGCCGATGGCGTTGGTGGTGAGCGAGATCTCCGGACGCGGATCGAGCGCCGCGACCTCGCGCACGATGTCGACGAGGTCGGCCCGCAGCAGCGGTTCGCCGCCCGTGAAGCGCACCTGCCGCACGCCGAGGTGCTCGGCCGCGAGGCGCACGAGCCGCACGATCTCGGCCCGCGACATCAGCGCCGGCCGGGGGAGGAACGGCAGCCCCTCGGCGGGCATGCAGTACGTGCACCTCAGATTGCAGCGGTCGGTGAGCGACACCCGCAGATCGGTCGCCACGCGGCCGAAGCGGTCGCTCAGCCCGGACCCCGCCTCGCGCGGCCGCGCGGCTACGACGGTGGCCGCCGAACCGGCGCCCGTCGTGTCGGCGGCGTCGGCTCGCGCGCCCCCGCGGGGGGCGGGGATCCCGAGTGCGACCGTCATGCATCCACCCTACGCGCGCCCGCCCCCACCCTGCGCGTGCGTCCCGCCCGCGGGCCCTCTCCGCGCGCCGACCGCCCCACAGACGCGCGGATATGGCATTCGTGGTGACCTCAGCGCCCCGGGGGCCACCACGAGTGTCACATCCGCGCCGGATCCACGCGGGGCGCGGGACGACGCGGTGCGGAGGGCGCCGAGCGGCCGTGCGGGTTGCGCCCGTGTCGCGGGCACTCCTGCCCGGTGGGGCCTTTCCCCGGCGCTCAGCAGGCGCAACCCGCGTCATCCGTCGGCCGCTGGCCTGCGACACGTGCGTTGCCCGCGCCCTCGGCGGCCCGCAGGTCGCTACGAGCGTCACATCCGCACCCGTGCGACGCGGGGACCGGGGCAATACATGCGGGTCGTCGGCGGGTTGCGCTGGCGGATACGGCAGTCGTGGTGCCCTCGGCGGCCCGCAGGCCGCCACGAGTGTCACATCCGCGCCCGCATCACGCGGGAATGCAACCGGGGGCCGGCCCTGTCCGGAGAGCGCGCGGCTCGCGGATCTGGCACTCGCGGTGGCCTCGGCGCGCCTCTGGCCGCCACCAGCGTCACATCCGCGCCCCGGCCGGACAGGGGCGCGCGGTCAGTAGCGGGGCTTCTCGGGCTCGATCTCGGCGACCCAGGCGTCGATGCCGCCGCGCACGAAGCGGACGTCGTCGTAGCCGGACTGGCGGAGGGCCTGCGCGGCGCGCTGGGAGCGGCCGTCGTGGTGGCAGTGCACGATCACCGTGGCGTCGGCGGGAACGGCCTCGCGGGCCTCGGGCGAGAGGATGCCGCCGAGCGGCACGAGCACCGATCCGTCGATCGCGACGAGCTCGTGCTCGTGCGGCTCCCGCACGTCGACGAGCACGAAGTCGGCCTCGCCGCGGGCGCGGGCCTGGAGGAGGGAGTCGAGCTCGGAGACCGAGACCGAGTCGGTGGAGGCGTCGTCCTGCATGGTGGTCCTCTCGTGGTGGGGTCGCGCGGCGGGTCCGGGGGAGCTGCCGGCGGTGGGTCCGTCGGTGAACGGGTCGTAGGGCCGGCCGACGTTCGCCACCCGCGGCGTCGCGGGCTCGGCGGTGCCGAAGGGCACCTCGGTCGTGGTGCCGTCGAGGGCGTCGACGACGAGGAGGCGGCCGAGCAGCGGCTCCCCGTATCCGCCGAGGAGCTTGAGGGTCTCCGACGCGAGGATGCCGCCGACGGTGGCGCAGAGCGGACCGAGCACGCCCGCGATCGCGCACGTCTCGTCGGCGTCCGCTCCCCGGCGTTCGAGGTCGGGGTAGAGGTCGGACAGCGTGCGGGCCGCGCCGTCGGGCGCCTGCGCCCAGAACACGGTGGCCTGCCCGTCGAAGCGCAGCACGGAGCCCCAGACGTAGGGCTTGCCCACGAGTGCGCACGCCGCGTCGGCGATGATCTGCACGTCGAAGGTGTCGGTGCCGTCGACGACCACGTCGTACTCCGACACGAGGTCGAGCACGGTCTCGGGGGTGATCTCGACGTCGTGCTCGATCACCTCGACGTGCGGGTTCAGGCGCCGCAGCGCGGCAGCGGCGGAGGCCGTCTTGCGTGAGCCCACCGCCACATCCGGATGCAGGACCTGCCGATGCAGGTTCGACACGTCGACCGTGTCGCGGTCGACGACCCCGAGGGTGCCCACGCCGGCCGCGGCGAGGTAGAGGAGCACGGGCGAGCCGAGCCCGCCTGCGCCGAGCACGACGACGCGGCTGTTCTTGAGCCTGCGCTGCCCCTCGAGCCCGATCTGCGGCAGTGCCATCTGGCGGGCGTAGCGCAGCAGCTCGGCTCGGGTCAGCTCGGGCCCGGGGGAGACGAGCGGGGCGAGGGCCATGCCTCGATTCTGCCACCGTCATACGACGCCCTGTCCCGCCCGACGGAGCACGAGCGGATCTGGCACTCGCGGTGACCTCGCGCGCTCCAGGGCCACCACGACTGCCACATCCGCGCCGCCCCACCCCCAAGCGCGGGCGCTCGCGCCAGAACGCAAGCGCCCGCGCGGCGGGCCCATCCGCCCGCTGACCGGGTGGGGCGGTACCGTAGGGGCACGCATCCGACCCGGAGCGTGGAGAGGTGTGCCGTGTACCTGAAGAGCTTGACCCTCAAGGGGTTCAAGTCCTTCGCCAACCCCACCACCTTCCAGTTCGAGCCCGGCGTCACCTGCGTGGTCGGCCCGAACGGCTCCGGGAAGAGCAACGTGGTCGACGCCCTCGCCTGGGTGATGGGGGAGCAGGGGGCGAAGACCCTCCGCGGCGGCAAGATGGAGGACGTCATCTTCGCCGGTACGGCGACGAAGGGTCCGCTCGGCCGTGCCGAGGTCACGCTCACGATCGACAACGCCGACGGCGCGCTCCCCATCGACTACACCGAGGTGACGATCAGCCGCACGCTGTTCCGCAACGGCGGCAGCGAGTACGCGATCAACGGCGAGAGCTGCCGGCTGCTCGATCTCCAGGAGCTGCTCAGCGACTCGGGCCTCGGCCGCGAGATGCACGTCATCGTCGGTCAGGGCCAGCTGGATGCGGTGCTGCACGCCACCCCCGAGGGCCGTCGCGGCTTCATCGAGGAGGCGGCCGGCATCCTCAAGCACCGGCGTCGCAAGGAGAAGACGCAGCGCAAGCTCGAGGCCATGCAGGCGAACCTCACCCGCCTGAGCGACCTCGCGGGCGAGATCCGCCGACAGCTGCGGCCGCTCGGCCGGCAGGCGGAGATCGCCAAGCAGGCGCAGGGCATCGCGGCGATCGTCCGCGACGCACGGGCCCGGCTGCTCGCCGACGAGGTCGTCGAGCTGCGCCGCGCACTCGACGCGCACTCGCGCACCGAGAGCGAGCGCCACTCCGAGCGGATCGTGCTGCAGGAGCGGCTCGAGCAGTTCACCCTGCGGATCGCCCGTATCGAGGCCGCTCAGGTGGGCGATGCGGTCGACTCGGCGCGCCAGGTCAGCTTCGGACTCGAGAGCGCGCAGCAGCGGCTGCGCAACCTCTCGAACCTCGCCCACCAGCGGCTCGCCCTGCTGGGCGGCGAGGCGTCGGTGCCCGAGATGCAGCCCGGCGTCACGCCCGGAATGGTGGCCGACTCGCGCGAGGAGGCCGAACGGCTCGCCGCGCTGGTGGGCACCTCCGAGCAGGCGCACCGCGACGCGCAGGCCGCCACCGCCACCGCCCGCGCCTCCCTCGACTCGCTCGACGAGCAGATCGCGTACCAGTCGTCGCTGGTGTCGAAGCACGACCTCGAGCTGTCGAAGCTCACCGGACAACTCGAGTCGGCGAACTCGCGGCTCGCCGCCGTGCGCGGCGAGGTGCTGCGTCAGCAGAACGCGCTCGACGCCGCGACGGTCCGCGCCGAGGCCGTGCGCGCCGAGTTCGCGCAGGCCGAGGAGCAGCAGGCCGAGGCCGAGGAGAACGACACCGACCTCGACGAGGCCTATGAGTTCGCCCAGGCCGCGGTGTTCGAGGCCGAGGGCGAGATCGATCGGCTGCGCGACGAGCTGCACACCCACGAGCGCGAGCGCGACGCCCTCGCCGCCCGGTCGAGCGCGCTGTCGATGGCGCTCGACCAGCGCGACGGCTCGGCCGACCTCGTCGCAGCCGGCCTCACGGGCATCCGCGGTCTGGTGGCCGACCACGTGAAGGTGTCGCCCGGCTTCGAGGCCGCGATCGCCGCCGCGCTCGGGCCCCTCGCGGATGGGGTGCTCGCCACCACGACGACGGATGCGATCGCCGCGATCGCCGCGGCCGCCGAGTCGGACATGGGCCGTGTCGAGATCGTGATCGGATCTCCGGAGGACTCCGGAGCCGACGGCTCCGACCCCGAGGCCCCCGGCGTGGGCGCCGACGCCGGCTCCCGCGCCGCGGCCGCCCTGGACTCGCTCGGCTCACCGGCCGGTCTCACCGCCGCGACCCGGGTGGTCGACGGGCCCGCCGGCCTCGCCGGCATCCTCGACGCCGTGGTGATCGCCGACGACCTCGCGGCCGGCCGCGACTCGTGGGAGGCGCTGAGCCGCGAGATCGGCCCCGCGCTCACGATGGTGTCGCGCGAGGGCGACGTGCTGACCCGGTACGTGCTCCGCGGCGGCTCGGGCGCGACGCGCTCGCGCATCGAGCTCATCGCCGAGCGCGACACCGCCGCCGCCCTGCTGGAGGAGCGGCTCTCGCTCATCGAGCGGGCCCGTTTCGCGCTCGCCGAGCAGCGCGGTGTGCTGCAGGTGGCGAAGGAGCAGTCGCAGGCCGCGCTCGCCTCGCTCCGCGAGCACGACTCGCAGCTCGCCTCGCGCACCGAGAAGCTCAGCCGGCTCCGCGCGCAGGCCGAGGCCTCCGAGGGTGAGCTCGAGCGCCTCGCCCGCTCGCTCAAGCTGGCCCAGGAGACCGTGTCGTCGGCGGAGGCGGGCGCCGAGAAGGCGCGCGCCGAGCTCGACGAGCTGCGCGCGCGGCCCCGGCCGATCCTCGACGTCAGCTCGCGCGACGGGCTGCTCGCCGAGCTCGAGCGGGCGCGCGAGCACGAGGTCGAGGCGCGCCTGGGAGTCGAGACGGCGCGGGAGCGGGTGCGTGCCGAGCAGCTGCGCGCGGCGGCCCTCGAGAAGCAGCTCGAGTCGGAGCGGGCGGCCGCCGAGGCCGCGGCCCGCCGCGCCGTGATCCGGCGGCGGCAGATGGAGGCGGCGACCGCCGTGGTCGAGGCACTGCCGGCGGTGCTCGAGTCGGTCGACCGGTCGGTGGACGAGGCGCGCCTGCTGCTGGCCCGCCGCGAGGCCGAGCGGGCGGAGCAGAACGAGGAGCTCACCGCGCTGCGCCGCGACGAGGCCGTGCTGCGCCGTCGGCTGCAGGAGATCACCGAGAACGTGCACGGTCTCGAGCTGCAGATCTACGAGAAGAAGCTGCACCTCTCGAGCCTGCTCGAGCGTGTCGGCTCCGAGCTCGGGCTCGTCGAGGACGTGCTCATCGCCGAGTACGGGCCCGACCAGCCCGTGCCGGACGACGACGCGCCGGCGCCCGCTGCAGCGGTGCAGGCGTCGGAGGACGAGTCGACCGATGACGAACCGGTCGGCGCAGAGGACGTGCCTCGCGCCTCCGACGACAGCACCGCATCCGACGACGACGCACCGACCCCGACACCCGGCCGCCCCTTCGTGCGCGCCCAGCAGCAGCAGCGCCTCGCGAAGGCCGAGCGCAAGCTCGCCGAGCTGGGCCGCGTGAACCCGCTGGCGCTCGAGGAGTTCGAGGCGCTCGAGCAGCGGCACCGGTTCCTCACCGAGCAGCTCACCGACCTCACGAACACCCGCAAGGACCTCCTGACGATCATCGAGGAGATCGACGAGCGGATGCAGACGATCTTCGAGAGCGCCTTCACCGACACGCAGCGGGCGTTCTCCGAGGTCTTCCCGATCCTGTTCCCGGGTGGCACCGGATCGATCACGCTCACCGATCCGACCGACATGCTCACCACGGGAATCGAAGTGAGCGTCAAGCCCGCGGGGAAGAAGATCGAGCGGCTCTCGCTGCTCTCGGGCGGTGAGCGCTCGCTGGCCGCGGTGGCGCTGCTCATGGCGATCTTCAAGGCCCGCCCCAGCCCGTTCTACATCATGGACGAGGTGGAGGCGGCGCTCGACGACGCCAACCTGGGCCGGCTGCTCACCACGTTCGAGGACCTGCGGGAGTCGTCGCAGCTCATCGTGATCACGCACCAGAAGCGCACGATGGAGATCGCCGACGCCCTCTACGGCGTCTCGATGCGCCAGGACGGCGTCTCCGCGGTCGTCGGCCAGCGCGTGAAGGCCGAGCAGGCCGAGGACGTCCCCGCCTGACCCTCACGTTTCGCCACACTCCTGGCGCTTCGCCATACGCATGCGCGTGGCGAAGCGCCAGAAATGTGGCGGAACCGTGGAACTAGTGGGTGCTGGGCTCGGTCTCGATCTCCGAGCGGTCGCCCGACCAGAGCGTGTGGTAGACGCCGGGGGCGTCGACGCGCTTGTACGTGTGGGCGCCGAAGAAGTCGCGCTGGCCCTGGATGAGGGCGGCGGGCAGGCGCTTCGACGCGAGGCCGTCGTAATACGACAGCGCCGAGCTGAAGCCCGGCACCGGCACACCGGACAGGGCCGCGGTCGACACCACACGACGCCAGGCGGCCTCGCCCTCGGCGACGGCCTTGGCGAAGTACGGGTCCTCGAGCAGCGAGGTGATCTCGGCGTCGTTCTCGTACGCCTCGACGATCCGGTTGAGGAACTGCGCGCGGATGATGCACCCCGCGCGCCAGATCTTCGCCACCGCGCCCTTGTCGATCTCCCAGCCGTACTGCTTGGCCCCGGCGATGATCTCGTCGAAGCCCTGCGCGTAGGCGACGACCTTCGACGCGTACAGCGCGGCGCGGATGTCGTCGGCGAACGAGTCGACGTCCACCTCCACGACGTCGGGTCGGGCGGTGATCGTCTTCTGCACGGCCTCGCGCTGCTCAGGGTGCGACGACAGCGAGCGGGCGAACACGGCCTCGGCGATGCCGCCGACCGGGGTGCCCAGGTCGAGGGCGTTCTGCACGGTCCACGCGCCGGTTCCCTTGGCGCCGGCCTGGTCGAGGACGATGTCGACGAACGGCTTGCCGGTCTTGGCATCGACCTGCTTGAGCACCTCGGCGGTGATCTCGATGAGGTACGACTCGAGGTCGCCCGAGTTCCAGGCGGTGAACACCTCGGCCAGTTCGGCGGGCTCGCGCTTGGTGAGCGTGCGGAGCAGGTCGTAGGCCTCGGCGATGAGCTGCATGTCGGCGTACTCGATGCCGTTGTGCACCATCTTCACGAAGTGGCCGGCGCCGTCGGTGCCGATGTGCGTCACGCACGGCTCGCCCTCGGCGACCGCGGCGATCGACGCGAGGATCGGGCCGAGCGTCTCGTACGCCTCCGCGGTGCCGCCGGGCATGATCGAGGGACCGTTGAGCGCGCCCTCCTCGCCACCGGAGATCCCGGTGCCGACGAAGTGGATGCCCCGGGCCGAGACGTCCTTCTCGCGACGGATGGTGTCGTGGAAGTTCGCGTTGCCGCCGTCGACGATGATGTCGCCGGGCTCGAAGCGGTCGGCCAGCTCGGCGATGACCGCGTCGGTGCCCGCGCCGGCCTGGACCATGATGATCGCGGTGCGCGGCTTCGACAGTGAGGCGACGAAGTCGTCGACCGACTCCGACGCGATGAACCCGGCCTCCGGGTGCTCGGACACCAGCTTGCGGGTGCGCTCAGGGGAGCGGTTGTACACCGCCACGGTGTTGCCCTCGCGGCTGGCCAGGTTCCGGGCGAGGTTCGAGCCCATCACCGCCATCCCCACGACGCCGATGTTGGCCTTGCCCTGTTCGGTCATTCTTCCTCCGTGCCGTCTTCGGGCCGCTCGTCGCGTGCCCTCGTACAGTCTTCCGCATCCGCACCCCGTCTGTCCTGCGAAGACCCGGGTCGCGTGGTCCTGCCGAGAGTGAGCCCGTGGGCGGACCGGTCCGAGTGAGCCGGCCCGCCCACGGGCCCCGCGTCTACTGCACGCGGCGGCGGCGGAGGATCAGCCCCGTGCCGCCGAGGGCGAGCAGCAGCGCGGCGGCCGCACCGACCGCGATCGGTGCCGCGCCGGTGGACGCGAGACCGTCGCGTCCCGTTCCGGAGCCCTGTGCCGAGTCCGGGCCACCCGCCTGGCCGGCGCCCGCATCCGCTCCGGCACCGTCTCCGCTGTCGGAGTCCTCGGGATCCTCCGGACCACCCGGCTGCGTGGGATCGCCCGAGCCAGGACCGCCAGGACCACCAGGCTCGCCGGGCTCACCCGGAGCGGCAGCAGCATCGACGGTGAAGGTCCGCACCGCCGAGAGGTCGACGGCGCCGTACGGGTCCTCCGTCCGGACGTACCAGCCGTGCGGACCGTCCGCGAGGCCCGTCCAGGTGGCGGACACGGTGGTGCCGCTCGCGACGTCCTGCAGCGACTCGACGGTGTCGGTCGTCAGGATGTCGGCGCTGAACGCATCCGTGGCCAGCTCCTTGACCGCCGGGGTGATCCCGAGGGTCTCGTACGACATCGTGAACTCCTGGTTGCCCATGTCGAGCGACGGGTCGTCCGAGTCGAAGTCGTCGAGCGAGGGGGAGTACGTCCGGACCGTGATGGTGCCGGTCTCGTCGTCGAAGTGGAGCAGGCGCAGGTAGCCGAGGCCGCCCTCCGCCAGACCCTGGTAGTCGAACAGCATCGAGTACACGGTCCGCTCGGGCGTGCCGTCACCGTCGTCGTCGAACGCATCCGCCCGCGTGAACGCGTCGTGGTAGTGGCCCGACATGACCATCATCACGTTCGGGTTGGTCGCCACCACCTCGTCCTGGATCCGCTGCGGGATGTCGCCGAGGCCACCCGTGGTGAGCATGAACTCGTGCAGGTTGAGGATCACCTTGCGCTCCGGGTACCGGGCGATCACGTCGTTCATCCACGCGATCTCCGCCTCTCCCGGTCCCCATCCCATCGACACGACCATGAAGTCGATGCCGCCGGCGGAGAACAGGTCGTAGTGCCCGCGGTTGTCGAGGTAGCTGCCGCCGTACCAGGGGTTCGACGCGTACCGGGACTCGCCGAACCACTGCGAGTAGTGCGAGTAGTCGTCCTCCTTGTGGCCCACGTCGTGGTTGCCTGCCAGCACGCCGTACGGCAGCCCTGCGGCGTCGAGCTCGTCGTACGCGGCGTCGGCCCGGATCCACTGGTCCTCGATCGTCGAGTCGTCGACGATGTCGCCCGTGTGGAACAGGTACTGCAGGTTCAGCTCGTCGCGCTGATCGAGCACGAAGTCGTGGATGTCGAGCTGGTGCTGGTAGTAGTCCGGGTTGGCGTTGTAGTACTGGGTGTCGGTCTCCCAGGCGAGCGTGAAGTCGTAGTCCGAGCGCGGGGTCGCGTCCGGGTGGTACGGCGTCACGTCCGAGGTGCGCGACGAGAGGTCGCCCGAGGTGAAGCCCTCCGAGTGCTGCACGAGCACGGTGAGCGCGCCGTCCTTCACATGGTCGGCGACGGGGACCGTCGCGGCGAGGTCGAACGACTCGGGGGCGGCACCGGATGCGGTGACGTGACGGTCCACCTCCTCCCACGATCCGGTGGCCGTGTTCATCACGTACATCAGCACCTTCGCGTCGGCGTTCGCCGAGCCGGACCACGCCAGACGCGCCTGCGCGTCGTCGCCGGCCTCCGCCGGGACGGTCACGTCGAACATCTGGTACGGGAACGCGGAACCGCTCGACACCGACGAGTCGACGCCGTCGGCGCCGGTCATCGCGGCGAGCTCGTCGCCGGTGAGGACCGCGCGGTCGGTGCGATCGACGGCCGCCGCCATCTCGGTCGCGCCCTTCCAGCTGGTCACGCCGCTGTCGGTCGGATCGAGGTGGTAGCCCTTGGCGAAGTCGACGTCGAGCACGTCGCCCGACGGGTCGGTCGGCGTGGCGGTGAGGTCGACGTCGCGCGTCGTGACGATCGCGCCGTCCACCGGCGACACCAGCTCGGTGCCGGGCTGCTCGTCGGGGGTCGTGAACGACACCGTGCGTGTCGCGGTGTTGCCGAGCGCATCCTCCGCCGTCACGACGAACGAGTGCGTGCCCGAGGCGAGCGTCACCGAGGAGGTGGCGTAGGGGAGCGCGATGCGCGACCCGTCGAGCGTCGCCTGCGAGGAGGCCAGGCCGGAACCCGCATCCGTCGCCGAGGCATCGAGGGTGAACCCGCCGCGGTACTCGGTGCCGTCGACGGCGCCGGTCGTGATGACCGGCGCGGTGTTGTCGACGGAGACCGTGGCGGATGCCGAGGCTCCTGAGGACGAGGCGGCCACGGTGTGAGCTCCGTCGGCGACAGCCGTGGTGTCCCAGGTCGCCGCCTTCGCCGCGAACGCGTCGTCCGGCAGCACGAAGCGGGCGTCGTAGAAGTCGAGCTTCCCGGTCGAGTCGCCCATCTGCAGCACGGTCGTCGAGTCGTCGTAGCCCACCGGGGTGAGGGTGCGACCGTCGGGGAGCACGAGACGGAGGTTCTTGATGGTGAAGTCGTCGTTGTTCTCGTTCGGGTCGATGACGGGCGCCGCCTTCGTCCCGGCCCAGACGCTCACGACGAGCTCCTGGCCCTGCGTCACGTACGACAGGGGCACCGGGGTGGCGACGGTCTCGTAGCCCTCCGGGATGCCGTCGTCGAAGATGTGCAGCACGTCGTCGCCGATCCGCACGCCGTTCTTGAAGAACACGTTGACCCCGCTCGCGTCGAACGCGAACACGGGCTCGGCCTCGAGCGATGCGGAGGTCTGGACGGGCGCGCCGTCGACGCTCAGCGTCACGGTGTCGGAGGCGTCGTCGGTCGCCGCGGCGAGGCGCGCCTGCCCCGACACGAACTGCCCGTCGGCGACGTTCAGCCGCAGCGGGGACGAGTCGGCGCCCTCGACGGGGAGGTGCACCACCTCGGTCGACGACAGGGAGCGGCCGTCGGAGGCGGTGACCTGGTAGTCCACCGATCGGGCGCCCGTGAGGTCGGCGGCGGGAACGCTGAAGGCGTACCCGTCTGAGCCGTCCGAGGTGAGGTTCACCGAGCGGAACCCTGCGTCGACGTTCGTCTTCCAGCGCAGCGTCACGGTGCGCACCTGGGTGTCGTCCGTCACCGAGAACGTGAAGCGGAACGGCGAACCCGGGGTGATCGTCGCGGCGGTCGCATCCGCGATCGTCGGCGCCGCGGTGTCGACCGCGGGGACCATGAGCCCGGCGGGCACCTGCTCGGCGGTGACGGCACCGGGCGAGGCCGGGGCCAGCCCGCTGAGGCGCTGACGCGTCGTGTCGGCGGGGTCGACGGCGTACTGGATGCCCTGGTCGGCCACGGTGTCGTCGGCGCCGCCGAGGTTGTAGTACGCGCGGTTGACGCTGAAGCCGGTGTTGGTGATGACCTCGATGCCGCGCGGGCTGCCGTTGGCCATGCCTGCGGAGTGGATCTCGACGAGGTCGGTCCCCGCGGTGAGCGACGTGCCGAACTTCGCGTTGAAGTCCGCCGCGGTGAGCGCGTCGTTGGCGCCGTTCTTCACCCAGAGCACGAGCGTCTTGCCGGGCTGGATGACCGGGTTCGACGGCTGGGCCGGCCAGAGCGCGGTCTGGCTGTTCGTGAGGTCCTCCAGCGGGTAGAGGTACCGGATGGTGTAGTCGCCGAAGTCGACGGGCGTGCTCGTCGCGTTGTACACCTCGATGAACTCGTACCCGTCGCCCGAGCCCACGTTGGACGAGTCGGGGAGCAGCTCCGTGACCTGGAGCGGCGCCGTGACCAGCGACGGGTCGGGCTGCGGGCCGGGCGCCGGCGCGGGGTCGGTCGGCTCGGGGCTCGGCGGGTCGGTCGGGTCCGGATCCGGGTCGCCGTCGCCGGGGCGCTGGAACGCGGCCGGGTCGACGAGGCCGGGCGTCGCATCCGCCTGTGCGGAGAGGACGCGCATCGAGCGTGCGGCCGGATCGGCAGGCAGTGCGAAGTGCGCGCCGCGGTCGGGACCGACGGATCCGGCCGGGTAGAACGACCAGCTCACGGAGGCGCCCGCGCGGTCGATCACGCGGATGCCGCGGTCGCCGCCGTTCGCCATGCCGGCCTGCCCGGTGGCGTGGATGATCGGGTAGTCCTCCGCACCCTCCGGGAAGTGCGCGCGGAAGTCGTCGTCGGTCTTCGAGAACGAGTCGACCTTGCCCGAGGCGTACTGCAGCCAGACCACCGCGGTGCCGTGGGCGGGCACGACGCTGCCCGCGGGCACGGTGAGCGCCTTGTCCTTCGCGCTGTCGTCGCTGTCGGCGTAGATGTAGCTCAGCGAGAGACCGGATGCGGTCAGGTCGATGTCCGCATCCGTCGTGTTGGCGAGCTCGAAGAACTCGAAGTGGTCGTCGCCGTCGTTGTCGGGATCGATCTCGGTGACGAGGAGCGGGGGGACGGCGGGGACGTCGGCCGCCAGGGCGGCGGGGGCCGCGACGAGCGCCCCCGTTCCCAGGGTGAGGCCGGTGGCTCCGGCGAGCAGGGCGGCGAGCGCCCTCCGGGTCGGTGATCGCATGCGGTGTGTGACTCTCGTGTCGGTGATGAGGACGGTCGGCGCTTCTGGCGCCGGACCGGGCGTGACCCCTCGAGGGGACAAACGCCGCCGACGCTAGGGAGGCGACATGACCTGCGACAGGACGAGCGGTGAACGACAGGTGTCGATGCTGGGTGCCGGATGTGACGTGGCGAGTCGCCCTGCCCTCGTGCTGTAGCATGGACGACTGACCTCGGCGAGGGCCGTCGCGCATGCGCGGTGGCCGTGATCGACGCGGTGGGTTTCGGCCGGCATGCCTTCCCTCCCGCTCACGCGGTCGAGTTGAACAAGACACCATCATGCGGGCCGGCCTGGCTCGCGAAGGAGCAGAACCATGGCAACCCAGGAAGACACCCACGTCGTCGCAGAGCCCCGCACCGAGTTCGGCAAGGGCGCAGCCCGCCGCATCCGTGCCGCTCACAAGATCCCCGCGGTCATCTACGGCCACGGCACCGACCCGCAGCACGTCACGCTGCCCGGCCACCAGGTCTCCCTCATCCTCCGCAAGGCGAACGCCGTGCTCGAGCTCTCGATCGAGGGCAAGGAGCAGCTCGCCCTCGTGAAGGACGTGCAGAAGGACCCGGTGCTCCAGATCATCGAGCACATCGACCTCATCGTCGTGCGCCGCGGCGAGAAGGTCGAGGTCGAGGTCCCGATCATCCTCGAGGGCGAGTCGTACTCCGGCACCATCGCGACGCAGGACACCAGCACGATCGCCGTCGAGGTCGAGGCCACCCACATCCCCGAGCGCTTCGTCGTCTCGATCGAGGGCCTCGAGGAGGGCACCCTCATCCACGCGAAGGACGTCGAGCTCCCCTCCGGCGCCACGCTGGTCTCCGACCCCGAGCTCGTCGTCGTCGGCATCACCATCCCGGCCGCGACCGAGTCGGAGGAGAACGCCGAGGCCGCGGAGGGCGAGGCCGCCTCGTCCGACGAGAGCGCCGAGTAGCACCTCCCGGTACCACCCCCGTGACGGACGCACCCTGGCTCGTGGTCGGGCTCGGCAACCCCGGGCCCGACTACGCCGCCACCCGTCACAACATCGGCCAGATGGTGGTCGACGAGCTCGCGACGCGCATGCGCGCGAGCTTCAAGCGGCATCGCGCGAACGCGGTGGTCGCCGAGGGACGACTCGTCCCCGGCGGCCCCCGCTTCGTGCTCGCGAAGCCGCTGACGTACATGAACGTCTCCGGCGGCCCCGTGAACGGTCTCGCGCAGTTCTACGGCATCCCCGCCGACCACGTGATCGTGGTGCACGATGAGCTCGACATCCCCTTCGACGATGTGCGACTCAAGCAGGGCGGCGGCCACGGCGGCCACAACGGCCTGCGCGACATCATCGCCGCCACCGGCACCCCCGACTTCCTCCGCGTGCGCACCGGCATCGGCAGGCCTCCGGGCAGGATGCAGGCCGCCGACTTCGTGCTGAAGCCCTTCTCGAAGGAGGAGCGCGAGGCGCTCCCGAACCTCATCGCCGACGCCGCCGACGCCGTCGAGCTCATCGCCGAGCGCGGCCTCACCGCCGCCCAGCAGCAGGTCCACTCTCCTCGCGCGTAGCCCCGGCCTCGTCCGCCGCCCGGGTGAATGCCGCCCTGCGGACCGGCGCGCAGCCCGTGCCCGACGAGCGGAGCTCAGGGGTTGAAGGGGGTGGACAAGGGGTTGGCGTCGGCGACGGCGTCCTCGAAGCGGTGGGTGAACACCTTCGAGACCTCGAGGAGGGCCGTGGCGCGCTCGGCGGCCTCGGCGTTCGCGAGGCGGGCGCGGCCCGCGCCGACGACGCGCTCGTAGCGGTCGACGTCGCGTGCGCTGACGATGAGGGGGAACCCGAAGCGGGCGCGGTAGGCCCGAGACAGGGCGATGGTGTCGTCGAGGTCCTCGTCGGTGAGCGCGTCGATGCCGCCCTCGGAGTGCTCTCGGACGTAGGCGTGCGCGCTGTCGTCGGCGTTCCCGAGGTCGGGGAAGGAGCGCAGCAGCTCGAGCTGCTGGTCGGAGGATCCGCCGAGGATCGCGTCCTGGAACGCCGCGCGCAGCGCCGTGGTGTCGGCAAAGGGACGCCGCGCGTACGCCGCGGCCACGACCCAGGGGGAGTCGTTCACCATCGACCCGAAGGTGCGCGCGAAGGCGGCCTCGTCCATCCGGTTGACCTCATCGAGCGTGACGAGGTCGGCGCCCGGGCGCCCGGCCACACCGGATCCCCGACCGCCGGTGTGGAAGAACAGCAGGTTGAGCAGGATGGCGGCGATCGCACCCAGGGTGATGCCGGATCCGAAGAAGATCGTCGCCCACGACGGGAACGCCGAGGCGATGGCGCCGTACGCGGTGACGAGCCCGGCGAGCCCGAGCGTCGTGCCCACGATGATCGAGTTGCGGTGGTCGCTGAAGTCGACCTTCTGCAGCGTCTGCACGCCGGCGACCGCGACCGCGCCGAAGAGCGCCAGCGCCGCTCCGCCGAGCACCGGATGCGGGATGCCCGCGACGAGCGCCGCCGCCTTCGGGAACAGCCCGAGCACGATCATGATCACGCCCGCGGCCGTCACCACCCATCGAGACCGCACCTGCGTCAGACGCACGAGCCCGACGTTCTCGGCGAACGCCGTGTACGGGAACGAGTTGAAGACGCCGCCGAGCGTCGTCGCGAGCCCGTCGGCGCGGATGGCGGCCGCGATGTCGGCCGGCCGGATGCGCTTGCCCACGATCTCGCCGGTGGCGTAGGTGTCGCCGGTGGTCTCGACCATGGTGATGAGCATCACGACGATCATCGACAGGATCGCCGTGATCGAGAACTGCGGCACCCCGAACGAGAACGGCGTCACGAGCCCGAACCACGGCGACGATCCGACGGCCTCGAAGGAGGCGTCGCCGAGGAGGAACGCGACGAGCGTGCCGAGCACCAGCCCGATCAGCACCGCGACCGTCTGCAGGAACCCGCGGAAGATCCGCTGCACCGCGAGGATGAGCGCGAGCGTGCCGAACGCGTAGGCCAGGTTCTGCAGGAGCAGCCCGCCGTTGGCCAGGCCGTAGTCGAGCGGGGCGGTGGGCACGGTGGAGCCCGACGCGTCGACGACCACGCCGTTGGTGCCCCCGATCGCGCCGTACGTGATGTCGCCGGCCGCGACGGGGATGAGGGCGATGCCGATGATGAGGATGATCGACCCGGTGACGACCGGCGGGAAGAAGCGCAGCAGCTTCACGAACACGGGGGCGAGCGCGATGGTGACGAGCCCTGCGACGATGACCGAGCCGTAGATCGTGAGCAGCCCGTCGATGGAGGTGCCGCCGCCCGCCATCACGGCCGTCCCGATGGCGATCATGGGCGAGACCGCGGTGAACGTCACGCCCTGCAGCAGGGGGAGCTTCACGCCGAAGCGGAACCACCGGCGCCCGAACCCGACTGACTGGATGATCGACGCGATCCCGCAGGTGAACAGGTCGGCGTTGATCAGGTGGATCAGCTGCTCGGTGCTCAGCCCCAGCGCGTTCGCGACCAGGATGGGGACGAGCACCGCGCCGGCGTAGAAGGCCAGCACGTGCTGGAACCCGTAGGCGGCGAGCTTGGGAACGGGAAGGACCTCATCGACGGCGTGACGGCGACGTGTGGTGGTGGAGCTCACCAGAAGAGTCTGCACGACCGGATGGGGCACGGCGTACGCCGACGGCGGAGGCCGACCCGGCCGCGCTGTCGGAGGCCGCGGGTAGAATCGGACGAGTGATCCTTCAGGGCTTGACGCATGCGCTCACGCGCGCCTCCGTGTTCGAACGGGCCCTCGGCAACGCCGGTCGTGCCACCGACTTCTCGGCCCCTGAGGGCCTCCGGGTTCCGCTCCTCGCCGGTCTCCTCGAGCGGCGCGCCGAGCTCGACCTCCCGCAGGCGCTGCTCGTGGTCACGGCCACCGGCCGCGAGTCGGAGGCGGTCCGGGCGGCCCTGGCGTCGTACGCGCCGCACTCCGACGTGGTCGAGTTCCCCGCGTGGGAGACCCTCCCGCACGAGCGGTTGAGCCCCAGCCCCGAGATCGTCGGCCGCCGCATCGAGGCGCTCCGGCGCCTGCGCGACTGGGCGGATGCGCACGAGCGCGGCGAGCATCCGGCGCCTCTCGTGGTGGTCGCCTCGGTGCGCGCCGCGCTGCAGCCCATCGCCGACGACCTGGCCGACCTCGAGCCCATCCGCCTCGCCATGGGGTCGCGCGGGTACGACCTCGCGTCGATCTCCGAGCAGCTCGTGGCGCTCGCCTACCTGCGGGTCGACATGGTCACCCGCCGCGGCGAGTTCGCGGTGCGCGGCGGCATCCTCGACGTCTTCCCGCCCACGGCGGAGCACCCGTACCGCATCGACTTCTTCGGCGACGAGGTCGATGAGATGCGCGCCTTCTCGGTGGCCGACCAGCGGTCGCTGCCCGACGCGGTGGCGGAGGTCGTGCTGGCGCCGAGCCGCGAGCTGCTCCTCGGCGATGCCGTGCGCCAGCGTGCGCGCGAGATGCAGCACGAGTTCCCGAGCCTCGCCGGCATGCTCGAGAAGATCGCCGAGGGCATCCCGGTCGAGGGCATGGAGTCGTTGGCGCCCGCCCTCGTCGACCGCCTGGTGCCGCTCACGCACTACCTGCCGGCGCGGTCCGCGATCGCGGTGCTCTCGCCCGAGCGGGTGGCCACCCGCTCGATCTCGCTCGCCGAGACCAACCGCGAGTTCCTCTCCGCCGCCTGGCTGGCGGCCACGGCCGGCGCCCAGGCGCCCATCGACCTCGCCGCGGGCGAGTTCCTCTCGCTCAACCAGCTGCGCGACGCCGCCGGCGTCGACCGCGCGTGGTGGACGGTGAGCGAGTTCCAGCAGGGTCCCGACGAGGTGCTGCCCGAGCACCGTGAGCTCGAGGAGCACCTCACGGTGCGGCTCGACGGCGAGACGGTGCCGAGCTTCCACGGCAACGTCGACGGGGCGATCGACCACGTCGCCCAGCGCACGAAGGAGGGCTGGACGGTCGTCGTCGCCGCGGTCGGCCAGGGGCTCGTCGAGCGCGCCGTCGACGTGCTCGCCGAGCAGGGTGTCGCCGCGGTCGCGGTCGACGACGTGCCCGACGAGCCCGAGGCGGGCAGCGTCTACGTCGTGCGCGCGGCGGTCGAGCGCGGCTTCGAGCTGCCCGCCGACCGCCTCGCGCTTCTCAGCGAGACCGAGTTCTACGGCCGCACGGTGGGCTACGAGGCCCGCCAGGTGAAGAAGCTGGCGTCGAGGCGCAAGAACGTCGTCGACCCGATGCAGCTGAAGACCGGCGACTTCGTGGTGCACGAGACCCACGGCATCGGCAAGTTCCTCGAGCTCACCCAGCGCCAGGTCTCGAGCGGCGGCCGTCACGCCGTGAAGACCACCCGCGAGTACCTCGTGCTCGAGTACGCGCCGTCGAAGCGCGGATACCCGGGCGACAAGCTGTACGTGCCCACCGATCAGCTCGACCAGCTGTCCCGGTACGTCGGCGGCGAGGCGCCGAGCCTGTCGAAGATGGGCGGGAGCGACTGGTCGGCCGCGAAGGGCAAGGCCCGCAAGGCGGTCCGCGACATCGCCGTCGAGCTGGTAAAGCTCTACTCGGCGCGCATGGCGTCGAAGGGCCACGCGTTCGGCCCCGACACCCCATGGCAGCGCGAGCTGGAGGAGGCGTTCCCGTTCGCCGAGACGCCCGACCAGCTCACCGTGATCGACGAGGTGAAGGCCGACATGGAGCGGCCCATCCCCATGGATCGCCTCCTCTCGGGCGACGTCGGGTTCGGCAAGACCGAGATCGCCGTGCGCGCCGCGTTCAAGGCGGTGCAGGACGGCAAGCAGGTCGCCATGCTCGTGCCTACGACGCTGCTCGTGCGCCAGCACCTCGAGACGTTCCAGGAGCGCTTCGCCGGCTTCCCCGTGCACCTGAGGGCGATGAGCCGGTTCCAGACCGACAAGGAGGTCCGCGAGACGGTCGCGGGCCTGGCTGACGGCACGGTCGACGTCGTCATCGGCACCCACCGCATCCTCACCGACAACGTGGTCTTCAAAGACCTCGGGCTCGTCATCATCGACGAGGAGCAGCGCTTCGGCGTCGAGCACAAGGATGCGCTCAAGAAGCTCAAGACGAACGTCGACATCCTCGCGATGAGCGCCACCCCCATCCCGCGCACACTCGAGATGGCGGTGACCGGCATCCGCGAGATGTCGACCCTCGCCACCCCGCCGGAGGACCGGCATCCCATCCTCACCTTCGTCGGGCCGTACTCCGACAAGCAGGTCGCCGCGGCCATCCGCCGCGAGCTGCTGCGCGAGGGTCAGGTGTTCTTCGTGCACAACCGGGTGCAGTCGATCGGACGGGTGGCGGCGAACCTCGCCGAGCTCGTGCCCGAGGCGCGCGTCGCGGTGGCGCACGGGAAGATGAACGAGCACCAGCTCGAGCAGGTGATCGTCGACTTCTGGGAGCGCAAGTTCGACGTGCTCGTGTCGACGACGATCATCGAGACGGGCATCGACATCGCCAACGCCAACACCCTCATCGTCGATCGGGCCGACAAGTTCGGCCTCAGCCAGCTGCACCAGCTGCGCGGTCGTGTGGGCCGCGGTCGTGAGCGCGCCTACGCCTACCTGCTGTGGGATGAGAACAAGCCGCTGTCCGAGACCGCGAACGATCGCCTCTCCACACTGGCGGCCAACAACGACCTCGGCAGCGGCATCCAGGTCGCGCTGAAGGACCTCGAGATCCGCGGTGCGGGCAACCTGCTCGGCGGCGAGCAGGCCGGTCACATCGCGGGCGTCGGGTTCGACCTCTACCTGCGCATGATCGGCGAGGCGGTGTCGACGTTCCGCGGCGACGTGGCGGAGGGGCAGACCGAGCTGCGTCTCGAGCTGCCGGTCGACGCGCACATCCCCGAGGAGTACGTCGACAGCGAACGGCTGCGTCTCGAGGCCTACCAGAAGATGTCGACGGCCAGTGCGCCGACCGCCTCCGACGACACCATCGACCGCGTGGTCGAGGAGCTCATCGACCGCTACGGCCCTCTGCCCGAGCCGGTGGTCAACCTCGTCGCCGTCTCGCGGCTGCGACGGATGGCGCAGAAGGCGAATCTCGGCGAGGTCGTGGCGATGGGCTCGAACCTGCGGGTGGCCCCGGCCGACCTGCCCGAGTCGCTCCAGGTGCGGCTGCGCCGCATGTACCCGGCGGCGAAGCACTTCGCGGCGACGAACTCGGTCTCGGTGCCCATGCCCGTCGTCAACGGGTCGCCGCTGGCCGATGCGGAGCTCATCGAGTGGGTCTCGAACCTGATCGACACGATCTTCGCGCCCGCGGTGGCCTCGACGTCGTCTGCTCCGGCGTCGGCCACGACCCCCTCGGCCTAGGCCACGCGGGCGCGCCTCCGGGAGCGGGCGGAGCGCGCCGCGAGCACGCTCGCGGCGGCGACGATCGAGAGGCCCGAGCCGAGCAGTACGGCGAGGGTGCCCTCATCGATCACCTCGGCGCTGTCGCGGAACGCGAGCTCGTTCATGAGCAGCGACACCGTGAACCCGATGCCGCCGAGCAGCCCGACGGTGAGCAGGTCGCGGAGGGGGAGCCGCTCCTCGACGGCGGCGCCTCGGGACGGGCGGAGCACGATCCGCTGGCCGAGCCACCCGGCCGCCGTGATGCCGAGCAGCTTGCCCACGGGCAGCGCGACGAGGATGCCCCAGAACGCCGGGCTCAGCTCGCCGACGCTCACCTGCGGGATCGCCACCAGGGCGGCCGAGAACGCGAACAGCGGCAGGACGAGCCCGTTCGAGAACGGTTCGAGCACGTGCGCGGCCCGGGAGCCCTGGCGCTGGGGCAGGACGAGCCCGAGCGCCACGCCGGCGATGGTGGCATGGATGCCCGACTGCAGCACCGCCCACCAGACCAGCAGGGCGACCGCGACCATGAGGAGGATGAGCGGTCCGCGCATCCGGCCGCGCTTCAGCAGCACGCCCAGGAGGGCGAAGACGATCACGCCGACCGCGGCGCCGACGAGCGCCACCAGGTCGATGCTCGAGGTGAAGAACAGCGCGATGATGAGGATCGCGACCAGGTCGTCGAGCACCGCGAGGGCCAACAGGAACACCCGGACGCCGGAGGGCAGGCTGCGTCCGAAGGTCGCGAGCACGCCGAGTGCGAAGGCGATGTCGGTCGCCGTCGGCACCGGCCAGCCGTTCGCGAGACCCTCGCCGAAGCCGCCCGTCGCGCCCACGACGCCGAGGAACACGACCGCGGGCACGGCGATGCCGCCGATCGCGGCGATGCCGGGCACGACGGCCTTCGAGAACGAGTCGAGCGACCCCTCGGTCAGCTCGTGCTTCAGCTCGATCGCGACGATGAAGAAGAACACGGCGAGCAGCCCGTCGCTGATCCAGTGACCGATCGACAGCTCGATGCCGAGCGCGGGCAGGTCGAGGTGCGCGGCCTTCGCGTCGAGGAGGAAAGGCCCCGCGGCGCTGTTGGCCAGGACGAGGCCGAGCACGGCGGCGAGGAGCAGGAGGACGGCGGCGTTGCGCTCGGAACGGATGACGCTCATGAGGTCCGATCTGGGGAGGGCGGCGCGGGCGCACTGCGCCCCCGTGCCGACCAGACTTCCCGGCTCACCGCATCCCAGTCTACCGGGCACCTAGGGTGGGGTCTGTGATCGAGGATGCGACGACGGACGGACCCACCCGACTCGACGAGCTCATCGAGGTGGTGCACGTGCTCCGGCCACCCGGCGGATGTCCGTGGGACGCCGATCAGACGCACGAATCGCTCGTCCGCTACCTCGTCGAGGAGACCCACGAGCTCATCGACGCCATCGAGACCGGCGACCGCGACGCCATGCTGGAGGAGCTCGGCGACGTGCTCTACCAGGTGCTGTTCCACGCCGACATCGCCGCGGCCACGCCGGGGGAGGCGTTCGACCTGCAGGACGTCGCCGCGCACATGACCGCGAAGATGGTCGGCCGGCATCCGCACGTCTTCGGCGACGCGCACGCGGAGACGGCGAGCGACGTGGAGGCGGTGTGGGACGACCTGAAGGCGCGCGAGAAGCCCGCGCGCACGAGCGTGCTCGACGGCATCCCGATGGGCATGCCCTCGCTCGCCCTCGCCGACAAGCTGCTCGGGCGCGCCGAGAAGGTGGGTGTGGCCGCCCCGGGGCCGGTCGTGGAGTCGCCCGCCGACGAGGAGGAGCTCGGCGTTCTGCTGCTGCAGCTCACCGCGTCGTCGCGTGCCCGCGGCCTCGACCCCGAGCGCGCCCTGCGCACGGCGCTGCGCGGCCTGCGCGACGACATCCTGGCTGCGGAGACACCGGCCGCGGACGCCTGACGGGCTGGGCGAGGCGGAGGGCGCCTGAGCTACGCGATCCGCGACTCTCGACCCATCCGACCCGAAGGAGCCCTGGTGGCGCGCCACGCGCCCACCAACGCACCCGCGCCCACGGCGGCCTGCAGGATCAGACCGATGAACCAGCTGGGCGCCCCCGTGCGCAGCGACTCCTCGGCCGTGATGCTCGGGGTGAACTCGCTGTCGCTGTGGCACCAGTCGTGCACCACGTCGCTCTCGGGCGTCTGCTGCGCCAGGCGCACGCCCGAGGCGATGAAGCCGAACACGTCGCGCGGGGTCCCGTACTCGTCGAAGTCTCGGGCCGACGCGTCGGCCACCACCACGTAGGGATTGGCGGCCAGGAAGCCCCAGTACAGGTCGTAGCGAGGGGTCGACTCGTAGCGCACCTCGGGGGCGTCGCACTCCGCGGTCGAGTCACCCGTGTCGGGGTCGACCGTCCACTGCGAGTCGATGGTGGTGACCTTCACCGGCGTCTGCGTCAGCGTCCCCGCGATGCCGAAGACCAGCAGCGTCCCGATCGAGAGCCCCGCGATCACAAGGTACGAGACCACCACCGAGAACAGCGGCTTGCGGATGAGCCCCGAGAGCCCCACACCGATCGCCGACAGCACGCCGAGCTCGGCAGCGAGGATGAGGGTCGAGGAGAGCACCGTGAGCGGCGAGATCTCGCCGAACGCCAGCCCGAGGATGAGGAAGGGGACCGACACCGCGAGGAACACCAGCGAGGTCGCCCAGGCGGCGAGGAACTTGCCGAGCACGATCTGGCCCGTGGTGATCGACGTGACCTGGATCGTGGCGAGGGTGCCCGCCTCGCGCTCGCCGTTGATGGCCGTGCCGCTGAGGGCCGGCGAGACGAGCGTGGCGAGCAGGAGCACGAAGTAGACCACGACGGAGTACAGCACCCCGCCGCCCGCCCAGGCCGCCACGGTCGCCGCAGCGCCCACGGAGAAGACCAGCAGCACGGCCGCGTAGACGCCGAGGATGACGTACCAGGCCGTGCTCCGCACCCGCTGGCGGAGGTCGAGGGTGAGCATCAGCCAGACGCCCGAGAGGTAGCGGCTCATGCGATGCCTCGCTGACGGATGTCGAGGAGCGTGTGCTCGAGGTCGCCCACGGCGGGTGCGAAGGACGTGATGCGGGCTCCGGCGCCGACCAGATCGGCGAGGAGCGCGGCGGCATCGGTCTCGGTGTCGACGAGGACGAGCCAGTCGCGGTCATCGCGCCGCACCCGCTGCGGATGGACGCCGAGCGTGGCGAGCGCTCCGCCGAGGTCGGCCGCCCCCGGGGTCTCGAGCACGCGGATGCGCCACTCGCGGGCGCTGGTGCGAGCGGCGAGCACACGCTCGGCGCTCGCGGTGACCCCGCGGTCGAGGTAGACCGCGTCGTCGGCCATCTCATCGAGCTCGGCCAGGACGTGGCTCGAGATCAGGATCGTGCGCCCGAGCGAGGCGAGCTCGAGCACCAGCTCGCGCAGCTCGATGCGCGCACCGGGATCCAGACCCGACGCGGGCTCGTCGAGGAGGAGGACGGCCGGGTCGTTGATGAGGGCCCGGGCGAGGCTGAGCTTCTGCTTCTGCCCGCGCGAGAGCACCCGGGTGGGGCGGTCGGCCAGCTCGTCGAGCCGGACGGCGGAGAGCACGACGGCGGCGCGCTCGACCGCGTCGAGGCGGGTGCGGCCGTACATGCGCGCCGAGAGCTCGAGCACCGCGCGGACCGTGAGGTTGTTCCAGGAGCCGAGCGCATCCGGCATCCAGCCGATGAGCGGCCGCGCCGCGCGGGGGTCGGCCAGAGGATCGACACCGGCCACCCGCATCCAGCCCGCGTCGGGGCGGAGCAGGGTGGCGAGCATGAGCATGAGGGTGGTCTTGCCCGACCCGTTGGGCCCGATGAGGGCCGTCACGCGCCCGGGTGCAGCCTCGAACGAGACCTGACGGACGGCCTGCACCTCGCCGAACGAGCGTGCGAGGCCGGAGACGACGATGCTCACGGACAACCCCCTCGCCTCCACGATAGGGCCGAAGGGTCACGGAGCCCTGTGAGCAATTGCTCCCCATGCCGATCGGTAACCTTGAGGTCATGGCTTCCCCCGTCGTCCCACCCCGCGGCATGCGCGACTTCCTCCCGCACGAGAAGGCCAAGCGCGAGCGCGCTCTGGGCGTCATCCGCCGCGTGTACGCCGCCCACGGCTTCGACGAGATCGAGACACCCGTGGTGGAGGACTACGACCGCCTCCACGCCGGACTCGGGGGCGACAACGAGAAGCTGGCGTTCAACCTCCTGCGCCGCGGCCTGACGCAGGCCGACCTCGAGGCCGCCGCGGCGGCCGACGACGCCGAATCGCTCGCCGATCTCGGCCTGCGCTTCGACCTCACCGTCCCGCTCGCCCGCTTCTACGCCTCCCACCGCGCCGAGCTGCCTCAGGTGTTCCGTTCGGTGCAGGTCGCGCCCGTCTGGCGCGCCGAGCGCCCGCAGAAGGGGCGCTACCGCCAGTTCGTGCAGTGCGACATCGACATCATCGGCGAGGAGGGCATCCTCGCCGAGGTCGAGCTCATCGCCGCCACCCTCGCCACGCTCGAGGCGCTCGGGCTCGAGGGCTGCAGCGTCCGGATCAACGACCGCCGCATCCTCAACGCCATGCTCGCCGTCTTCGGCTTCGGAGAGGGCGAGGTGGCGCCCGTGCTCATCACCCTCGACAAGCTCGACAAGATCGGCCCGGCCGGGGTCGTCGCCGAGCTGCGCGACCGCGGGGTCTCGGCCGCCTCGGCCGATGCCGTGGAGGCGCACTTCGCGGGCGGCATCGGCGGGCACGTCCCGCTCGACGCCGAGGCCATGCTCGCTGTGCTCCCCGCCGGCGTCGATCGTGCCGCGGTCGACGAGCTCGCGGCCATCGGCTCGGCGCTCGCGGCGGCGGGTGTGGTCGGTTCGCTGACCTTCGATCCGTTCCTCGTGCGCGGCATGGGTTACTACACGGGCACCATCTTCGAGATCGAGCACCCGGAGTTCTCGTTCTCGCTCGGCGGCGGGGGCCGCTACGACGGCATGATCGGCCGCTTCGTGGGCGAGCAGGTGCCGGCCTGCGGGTTCTCGATCGGCTTCGAGCGCATCATCGACCTCATCGCCGACGAGGCGGGGGAGGAGCACACCGCTGTCGTGCTCGTCCACGGGAAGGACGTCGCGCCCGAGCGTCTGCTGACGCTGAAGTCGGCGCTCGTCGCCGACGACGCCTCCCGGGTCAGGCTCGAGCGACGCACGAAGAACCTCGGCAACCTGCTGAACCGCGCCGCCGCGGCGGGCTTCACGCACTTCGCTCAGGTCTCGGAGACCACCTCGTCCGTCGCGGATCTGGAGCTCAAGCCACTTGCATAGCCGAGCTATGTATACTTGTTAGTTGTGACTAACGAACTAACACTCTCCGCACAGGAACCAGAACTCGAGTCACTGCTCTCAGACCTCGTCTCCGTCACGCAGCGCCTCACCCGTCTCGCAGCCCAGGCATCCGGCGACACCACGTCGCCCGCCGTCTGGCGCACGCTCAGCGTGCTCGACACCTTCGGCCCGATGCGGCTCGGCCAGCTGGCCAAGCAGAACCGCGTCAGCCAGCCCACGATGACCAAGATCGTGGCGAACCTCAACGAGTCGGAGTGGATCCGCCGGATCGCCGACGTCGACGACGCCCGCGCCTGGCAGATCGCGCTCGCCCCCAAGGGGGTCGTCGCCCTCGCCGAGTGGCGTCGCAAGGTCGGGTCCGTGCTCGCTCCGCTCTTCTCGGAGCTCGGCCCGGTCGACGTCGACACCCTCTCCCGGGCCGTCGACCTCATCCACGAGTGCACCGACGCCCGCGCGGAGAGCATCGTGAGGGCGGCCTGATGGCGGCCACCGCCGTCGAGCAGAAGCCGTCGCTGCTCCGCCAGCCCCTCGCCGTCTGGGCGGTGGCCTTCGCCTGCGTGATCGCCTTCATGGGCATCGGGCTCGTCGATCCCATCCTCCCGGCGATCGCCGAGGGCCTCCAGGCCACCCAGACCCAGACATCCCTCCTGTTCACCAGCTACCTGGTGATCACGGGTGTGGCGATGCTCTTCACGAGCTGGCTCTCCACCCGCATCGGCGCCCGTCGCACCCTGCTCTTCGGGCTCGCGATGATCGTCGTGTTCGCCCTGGCCGCGGGCCTCAGCCAGAACGTCGAGTCGGTCATCGGCTTCCGGGCCGGATGGGGGCTCGGCAACGCGCTGTTCATCTCCACCGCCCTCGCCACGATCGTGGGTGCCGCCAGTGGCGGCCCCGGGTCGGCGATCATCCTGTACGAGGCCGCCCTCGGCCTCGGCATCGCGATCGGCCCGCTCCTCGGCGGGCTGCTCGGCTCGGTGAGCTGGCGCGGACCGTTCTTCGGCACCGCCGTGCTCATGGCCGTGGCCTTCATCGCCATCGCGACGCTCCTGAAGAAGGATGCGGAGACGCCGCCGACACCGACCCCGCTCTCGGCGCCGTTCCGCGCGCTCCGCCGCCCGGCGTTGGCGACATTCGCGATCACCGCGCTGTTCTACAACATCGGGTTCTTCATCCTGCTCGCCTACACGCCCTACGTCCTCCCGCTGGATGAGATGGGGCTCGGGTTCACCTTCTTCGGATGGGGTGTGGCGCTGGCCATCACCTCGGTCTGGGTGGCGCCGTGGCTCACCCGGCGCATCCCGAAGACCCACGTGCTGTGGGGCACCCTGTTCGTGCTCGCACTCGACCTCGTGGCCGCCGGTCTCTCGACCGGCAACACCGGCGCCCTGATCACGTGCGTGGTCATCGGCGGGCTGATGCTCGGCGTGATGAACACGGTGCTCACGGAGTCGGTGATGCAGGCGACCGATCTGCCGCGGCAGGTGGCGTCGTCGTCGTACTCCGCGGTGCGCTTCATCGGCGGCGCCGTCGCGCCGCCCCTCGCCTCGCTCATCGGCGGTGTGATGGGGGCGTCCGTGCCGTTCTACGTCGCCGCGGGGTCGGTGGTCGTCGCGGCCCTCATCGTGGTGGTGTTCCGTCGTCACATCCGTCACGTCGATCACCATGAGGCGCCTGATCGGCTCGCCGAGGCGGAGGCGATCACGCAGGGCGAGGACCTCTAGCTTCATCGCATGAAATTCTTCAGTCTCTGCAGAAATTAGTTGACGGCCGTCAATGATCGGCGTATCGTTGACGGTCGTCAACTAATTCCTGCAGGAGAACCGTGTCACTGAGAACCCAAGAGCCCGCGCTGGACACCGCGCCGGGCGCCATGAGCCGCCGACAGGTGCTCGAAGCACTGTCCGGACTGCTGCTCGGCATGTTCGTCGCGATGCTCGCCTCGACCGTCGTGTCGAGCTCGCTCCCCAAGATCCTCTCCGACCTGGGTGGCGACCAGGCCGGCTACACCTGGGTCGTCACATCGACCCTGCTCGCCACCACCGTCTCGACGCCCATCTGGGGCAAGCTCGCCGACCTCACCAACCGGAAGCTCCTCATCCAGCTCTCGCTCGTGGTCTTCGTGGTGGGCTCCGGGCTCGCGGGCCTCGCCCAGAACACCGAGATGCTCATCACGTTCCGCGTGCTTCAAGGCCTCGGCGCCGGCGGTCTCACCGCCCTGGTGCAGGTCGTGATGGCCGACATCATCCCGCCGCGTGAGCGCGGCCGCTACATGGGCCTGCTCGGCGCCGTCATGGCGGTCGCCACGGTCGGCGGGCCGCTGCTGGGCGGTGTGATCACCGACTCGGCCGGATGGCGGTGGAACTTCTACATCGCCGTGCCGTTCGCGGTGGTCGCGATCATCCTGCTGCAGAAGACCCTCCACATCCCCACCCGTCGCCGCAAGGTCACCATCGACTACCTCGGCGCCGTGCTCATCGCCGCCGGCGTCTCGACGCTGCTGATCTGGGTGACCCTGGCGGGCAACCAGTTCGAGTGGGGCTCGGCCACGAGCGTCCTCATGATCGTGGGCGCCGTCGTGCTGCTCGGCCTCGCCGTGCTGGTCGAGCTCCGTGCCAAGGAGCCGATCATCCCGATGACGCTGTTCAAGAACCGCACGTTCTGGCTCGCCGTCATCGCGTCGATCTCGGTCGGTGTGGCCATGTTCGGCACCAGCGTCTTCCTCGGTCAGTACATGCAGCTCGCCCGCGGCAAGACGCCCACCGAGTCGGGGCTCCTCACCATCCCGATGATCGCCGGCGTGCTCATCTCGAGCGTCGTGATCGGGCAGGTCATCAGCCGCACCGGAAAGTGGAAGCGGTACGTGGTGACGGGCTCGATCCTGCTCACCATCGGCCTCGCCCTCATGGGCACGATCCGCTACGACACGAGCTTCCTGCTGGTCTTCGTGTACATGTTCGTCATGGGCGCCGGTGTCGGCATGGTGATGCAGAACCTCGTGCTCATCGTGCAGAACGCCGTCGACCCGCGCCAGATCGGCACGGCGAGCGCCTCGGTGGCGTTCTTCCGCAGCCTCGGCGGCACCATCGGCGTGAGCGCCATGGGCGCCGTGCTCGGCGGCCGGATCAAGGACCTCGTGCTCGACGGGCTCCGTGGCCTCGGCGTCGACCCGTCTCAGGCGGGCGGCATCGGCAGCGGGACGATCCCCGACCTCAGCACCCTGCCCGCCCCGTTCCGGACGTTGATCGAGTCGGCGTACGGCGAGGCGGTGGGCGACGTCTTCCTCCTGGCGGCGCCGCTGGCGGTCATCTCGATCGTGGCCATCGCCCTCCTTCCGAACCTGCCGCTCAGCCGACAGACCTCGCAGGAGAAGCTGGCCGCACAGGAGCGGGACACGGTCGTCGCCGTGTCGGCCGCGGAGATCGCGGCCGACACCCGGGGGATCGACCTGGCGGCAGAGACCTCGGAAGCCTCCGACGCTCCCGATTCCGCGTCGGGAGCGACCGCGCCGGGCTCCGGTGAGGGAGGCTCGCGGCCACGCCGATGACAGCCCCTACCCTGGAGGGTGTGACCGACCGTCGACACTCCCTCGCCCGAGTCGAGGACGACATGGCGCGCATCGTGCGATCGGTGCGCGCCGGGATCGTCCGCAACGCGACGGCCTTCTCCCCGGAGATCCAGCCGTCCGGCTACTCGGTCATGGTGTACATCGCCGCCCACCATCCCACCCCGCCGGGGGCGATCGTGGCCCACATCGGGATGGACAAGAGCGCGGTCAGCCGGCAGCTCCGCATCCTGAAGGATCTCGGTTTCGTCACCTCGTCGCCCGATCCGAGCGACAAGCGCGCCGACCTGTACGCCCCACCCCGCAGGCGCTCGACCGACTCGAGCGCCTGCGGGCGGAGGCGAGGGCGGCCTACGAGGACGTCTTCGAGGGGTGGGAGGACGACGACCTGTCGCGGTTCGCCGAGCTGCTCACCGTGTTCACCGAGCGGCTGGAGGAGATCCGATGAGCGCCAGACCCGCGACCACGTCGCTGCGCGAGCGCAAGAAGACCGAGACGCGCACGGCCATCCACGAGGCCGCCCTGCGGCTCGTGGTCGAGAACGGCGTCGAGAACACCTCGGTCGATGCGATCTGCTCCGAGGCGGGGGTCTCGAGCCGCACGTTCTTCAACTACTTCCCGTCCAAGGTCTCGGCCATCATCGGCGTCGACGGCTTCGTCGTGAGCCCCGAGGCGAGGGCGGAGTTCCTCGCCGGCGACGGCGAGCACGACCTGGTGCCGGACCTGTGCCGGCTGGTGGCCGGACTCACCGACCTGCCGTCCGAGAAGCGGCGTCGCCACGAGGCGCTGCGCGACCTGCTGGTGCGACGGCCCGAGCTCGTGCGCGACGTCTTCCTGCTCATGGCCGACGTCCGGCGCCAGATCGCCGGGCTGGTCGCCGAGCGCACCACGGAGCGACGGGCCAGGCTCGCGACCGCGCTCGTGTTCGCCGCGGTCGGAGCGGTGATGGACGATCCGACCGAGCGCGACTCCGTCGACCTCGCCGACTGGCTGCTCAGGACGGTGGAGGACATGAGTGGCCTCGTCCACGACTCACTAGACTGACAGGCGGTGGGCGCCACAGCGCCCCTCTGCACGCCTGAATCTGAGGAGATATCCCGTGGCCTTGATCGAAGCCGTTGGCGCTAGAGAGATTCTCGACTCGCGAGGCAACCCGACCGTCGAGGTGGAGGTCCTCCTCGACGACGGTGTCGTCTCCCGCGCCGCCGTCCCGTCCGGCGCCTCCACCGGCGCCTTCGAGGCGTACGAGCTGCGCGACGGCGACAAGTCGCGCTACCTGGGCAAGGGTGTCGAGAAGGCCGTCGACGCGGTCATCGACGAGATCGGCCCCGCCATCGAGGGCTTCGACGCCACCGACCAGCGCCTCGTCGACGCCGCCCTCATCGACCTCGACGGCACCGACAACAAGAAGCGCCTCGGTGCGAACGCCATCCTCGGCGTCTCGCTGGCCGTCGCCCGCGCCGCGGCCGACTCGGCCGACCTGCCGCTGTTCCGCTACGTCGGCGGACCGAACGCGCACGTGCTGCCCGTCCCGCTCATGAACATCGTCAACGGCGGCGCGCACGCCGACACCGGCGTCGACATCCAGGAGTTCATGGCCGTCCCGCTGGGCGCCGAGTCCTTCTCGGAGGCCCTCCGCTGGGGCGTCGAGACCTACCACTCGCTGAAGTCGCTGCTGAAGTCGAAGGGCCTCAACACCGGGCTCGGCGACGAGGGCGGCTTCGCTCCCGAGCTGCCGCACAACCGCGAGGCGCTCGACCTCATCCTCGAGGCCATCTCGCAGGCCGGCTTCACCCCCGGCAAGGACGTCGCCCTCGCGCTCGACGTCGCCTCGACCGAGTTCTTCGAGGGCGGGTCGTACTCCTTCGAGGGCAAGCAGTGGAGCGCCCAGGAGCTCTCGGCCTACTACGCCGACCTCGTGGCGAACTACCCGCTGGTCTCCATCGAGGACCCCCTGGCCGAGGACGACTGGGAGGGCTGGGCCCACCTCACGTCCGAGCTCGGGTCGAAGGTGCAGCTCGTCGGCGACGACCTGTTCGTCACCAACCCGGCCCGCCTGGCCGACGGCATCGCGAAGCACGCGGGCAACTCGATCCTGGTGAAGGTCAACCAGATCGGCACGCTCACCGAGACGCTCGACGCGGTCTCGCTCGCTCAGCGCAGCGGCTACACGGCGATCCTCTCCCACCGCTCCGGCGAGACCGAGGACACCACGATCGCCGACCTCGCCGTGGCGACCGATGCCGGTCAGATCAAGACCGGAGCGCCTGCCAGGAGCGAGCGCGTCGCCAAGTACAATCAGCTGCTGAGGATCGAGGAGGAGCTCGCCGAGGCCGCCGTCTACGCCGGTCGCAGCGCGTTCCCCCGTTTCGCCTCCTAGCAGACCACCCGGTCGGAGGCTCCGCCGTCCGACCCGAGGAGCATGATGCGGCAACGCGACCAGAGGACACGCCCCGAGCGTGTGCCGGTCGCGTTGCCGCAGGGCTCCGAGCCCGAGGCCGCCGCCCCCGGGGGCTGGCTGCGGAGCATCCGCTTCTCGGGGTTCACCGTGCTCATGTTCGTCGTGGTGGTGCTCTTCGTGATCATCGTCGCGCCGGGCCTGCGGGTGTACCTCGAGCAGCGTCAGCAGCTCGCCGAGCTGCACGCCGCGGTCGATCAGAAGACCGCCCAGAACGACGCGCTGTCGCAGCAGATCGCCCGGTGGAACGATCCGGCCTACATCAAGGCGCAGGCGCGCGACCGGCTGTACTTCGTCATGCCGGGCGAGACCAGCTTCCTGGTCATCGACGACGTGCCGCAGACCGGCGCCGATGCGCCGGCGGTGAGCGACCAGATCCAGAGCACCGACGTCGACTGGCTCGGCGCCCTGTTCTCGTCCGGGCTGACGTCCGGCCTCTCCACCCAGACCCCCGACCAGCTCCAGCAGACGGGCACCGTGCAATGAGACCGCCGTTCGATCCGCCGAGCGACCGCGATCTCGCCGTGGCATCCGCTCAGCTCGGTCGTCCCGTGCGCGATGTCGTGGGCATCGCCGCCCGCTGCGTCTGCGGCAATCCGACCGTGGTGTCGACGTCGCCGAGGCTGAGCGACGGCACGCCGTTCCCCACGTTCTATTACATGACGCATCCGGCGGCCACGGCCGCGATGAGCGATCTCGAGGCGCAGCACGTCATGGTCGAGCTGCAGGAGCTGCTCGACGACGACGACGTCTCCGCCGCCTACCTCGCGGCGCACGGGTCGTATCTCGCCGACCGCGAGCACTACGGCGAGGTCGCCGAGATCGCGGGCATCTCGGCGGGCGGCATGCCGCGCCGCGTCAAGTGCCTGCACGCCCTCGCCGCGCACTCGCTCGCCGCCGGGCCGGGCGTGAACCCCATCGGCGACCTCGCTCTCGACCGGGGCGACTGGTCGCCTCTCGTGTGCGAGTGCGCCGACTACGGGATCGATCCCTGATGTCGCGGCGCCGGCTGGTGATCGCGCTCTGGTCGGCGGCGGCGACCCTGCTGGTGGTGGCGAGTCCGCTGGGCGCCCTTCCTGCCGCACAGGCCGATGAGGTCCGTTCACTCGAGTACTGGCTGTCCGACTACGGCTTCACCGACGCGTGGAAGACCACGCGCGGTGCGGGCGTCACGGTCGCGGTGATCGACACCGGCGTCGACGGCTCGGTGCCCGAGCTCGCCGGGGCGGTCGTCGGCGGCACCGACCTCTCGGGGCTGGGCACCGCCGACGGGCAGACGCCGGTGGGTCACGAGGACTGGCACGGCACCGCGGTCGCGGAACTCATCGCGGGTCGCGGCACCGGGGGTTCGAACGGCGTGATGGGCGTCGCGCCGGAATCCTCGCTGCTGTCGATCTCGGTCGAGCTGGGGGAGGGGGCGGTCGGATCCGACCAGCAGATCGCGGATGCGGTGCGCTGGGCCGTCGACCACGGCGCGAAGGTCATCAACCTCTCGCTCACACGCAACAGCCTCGACTGGCCGCAGAGCTGGGACGACGCCTTCTCCTACGCGTTCGACCACGATGCGGTGATCGTCGCGGCCGCGGGCAACCGCGGCACCGGCACCGAGGAGGTCGGCGCGCCGGCCACCATCCCCGGTGTCGTGGCCGTCGCCGGCGTCGACCGCGACGGGACGGCGAGCCAGGACGCATCGTCGCAGGGCACGACCATCGCGGTGGCCGCGCCGAGCGAGGGGCTCGTCGCCATCGACCCGGGCGGGTCGCCGCGCATCTGGAGCGGCACGAGCGGGGCCGCGCCGATCGTCAGCGGGCTGGCCGCCCTCATCCGCGCCGCCCATCCCGAGCTCGACGCCGACGACGTCGTCAACCGGCTCATCGCCACGGCCGATCCGAAGGGCGACACGGTCCCCGGCCCGATCTACGGATACGGTCTCATCGACGCTGCGGCGGCGGTCACCGCGAACGTCCCGCACGTCGACGCGAACCCGCTCGGATCCCTCTCCGACTGGATCGCGACCTACCGTCCGGCGGCCGGCGCATCCACCCTCTACGACATCGTGATCCCCGCCCCGGAGACCACCGCTGAGGCCGCGCCGAGGCGCCCGCCACGGGCGGTTCGTTCGACGTGTACTCTTTTTCACTGTGGGCTGGGCCCGTCGCCCTGCTCATCGGACTGGCGGCGTCGCTCGTCGTGCTCGTGGTCGGTCTGCGTGCGCGGCTCAGGGTGCTCCAGCGCAAGGAGTAGATTGGCGGGTGCGCGCACCCCTATCGAGGAGAGTTTCTTACTGTGCCCAAGATCCTCATTGTCGGCGGCGGCTACGCCGGTTTCTACACCGCGTGGAAGCTCGAGAAGTGGCTGCGCAAGGGCGAGGCCGAGGTCACCGTGGTCGACCCGCTGCCCTACATGACGTACCAGCCGTTCCTGCCGGAGGTGGCCGCGGGCTCCATCGAGCCGCGTCACGCGGTGGTGAGCCTGCGTCGCCACCTGAAGTCGACGCGCATCCTCGCGGCGAAGGTCACGAAGATCGACCACGCCTCGAAGACCGCGACGATCACCCCCAACGCCGGTGAGGCGTGGGAGGAGTCGTACGACATCATCGTGGTGACCGCAGGTGCCGTCTCGCGCACCTTCCCGATCCCCGGTGTCGCCGACAACGCGATCGGCCTCAAGACGATCGAGGAGGCCACGGCGATCCGCGACCAGATCCTCACCAACTTCGACAAGGCCGCCGTGCTGCCCCCCGGCCCCGAGCGCGAGCGCCTGCTCACGGTCGTCGTGGTCGGCGGCGGGTTCGCCGGCATCGAGGTGTTCGCCGAGCTGCGCTCGTTCGCCTCGGCGCTGCTGCAGAAGTACCCCGAGTTGTCGTTCGAGGAGACCCACTTCCACCTCATCGAGGCGATGGGGCGGATCATGCCCGAGGTCAGCCTCCCCACCAGCCACTGGGTGCTCAAGAACCTCGCCGAGCGCGGGGCGCAGGTGCACCTCGACACGCAGCTCAAGTCGGCCGTCGATGGCGTGATCGAGCTGTCGACGGGCGAGTCGTTCGCGGCGGGCACCATCATCTGGACCGCGGGCGTCATGGCCACCCCCGACGTCAAGAACAGCGACCTCCCCATCGAGGAGCGCGGACGCCTCCGGGTGCGCGCCGACCTCCGGGTCGAGGGCGACGACGGCATCGTCGAGGGCGCGTGGGGCTGCGGCGACGTCGCGGCCGTGCCCGACCTCACCGGCGGCGGCGTGGGCGGCTTCTGCGTGCCCAACGCCCAGCACGCGGTGCGCCAGGGCAAGACCCTCGCGAAGAACCTCGTGGCCACCCTGCGCGGCGAGAAGGTGCACGACTACTTCCACAAGAACCTCGGTGCGGTCGCCGGCCTCGGCCTCGGCATCGGTGTGTTCCAGTCGGGCAAGATCGCGCTGAAGGGCCTGCTGGCCTGGTTCGCGCACCGCGGCTACCACGGCCTGGCCATGCCGTCGTGGGAGCGCAAGCTCCGTGTCATCTGGGGTTGGGTGAACAACTTCTTCCTCGGCCGCGACATCGTCTCGCTCGAGGCGCGCGAGCACCCGCGCCTCGCGTTCGAGACGTTCGCGGCGCGCCCGCGTCCGGCTGCGCCCGCGGCGGCTCCGGCCCCTGCCGCGGCGCCCGCTGCGGCGAAGGAGCCCGCGCTCGTCGGCGCTCCCGCGTCATCGCCGGCCCCCGAGGCGACGGCTGCGGCCGCCGCCCCGGCTGGTGCTGCTCCGGCTGCGGCCGCTCCTGCCGAGAAGCCGGCGCGCGCACCCCGTGCCCGCGCTCCGCGCAAGACCACCCCGAAGTCGGAGTAGTCGCACCCGGTCCTCGCACTGCACGACCGAAGCCGCCGCGCCCCGTCGCGGCGGCTTCGTCGTTCCCGCGGCGGCTACGATCATCACGCGCCCCCATAGCCCAACCGGCAGAGGCAGCCGACTTAAAATCGTCTCAGTCTGGGTTCGAATCCCAGTGGGGGCACGCGCCTCGGCGGGCGCGGCGGCCGTTCTCAGGAGATCCGCCGCGGATCGCCCGTTCTCAGGACGATCCGCCCTGAATGCGGGCGCAGGTCCTGAAGACGGACGCGGGTGAGGGCGCGGATGCGCGGGGTCGGCGGATGTGGGGCCGGCGGATGCGGGGTCGGCGGATGCGTGGGGCCGCGCTCGGTCCTGCGCCTGTGTCCTCCCGGGCGCCGGTGATAATGTCCCGTGCATGGGTGATGCCCCCGGCGTTGGCGCCGATCCTCTGCAGACGGCGGCCCCGTCCGAGTTCGTGCTGCCCCAGCCGCGCTCGGCGCGGGAGCACGTGGGCGACGCCGAGCCGATGATCCTGGGTCTCGTTCCGGAGCCCGAGCTCGAACCCGCGGTCGAGGCGGAGGGTCAGCAGGACGTCGAACCCGCGGCCGAGCCCGAACCCATGGCCACGTCCGAGGCCGAAGCGGAGCGGCAGCTCGAACCCGCGGCCGCAGCTGACTCGGAGCTCGAACCCGCGGCCGCAGCTGACTCGGAGCTCGAACCCGCGGCCGCACCTGACTCGGAGCTCGAACCCGCGGCCGCACCTGACCCGGAGCTCGAACCCGCGGCCGCAGCTGACCCGGAGCAGCCCGGCGCATCACAGCTCGAGCCGGCGGAGCACGCCGATGTCGCGGAGCAGCCGGCGGAGTGGATCGAGGCGCTCTTCGCGGAGGAGGCTCACCCGACGCCCGCCGACGCTGCCCCCGCCCACTCCGCCGAGCCCGAGCCGACCGCTCAGACCACGCCGGTGACGGAGACCCAGCCGGAGGTCGTGCCGCGGCCGCAGGTCGCCGAGCAGCAGCCCCAGCTCGCCGAGCAGCAGCCCGAGGTCGCCGGGCAGCAGCCCCAGCTCGCCGTTCCGCAGTCACAGGCCGTGTACCAGCAGACGACGCCCGCACACCACCAGCAGTCGCAGGTCGCGTACCAGCAGCCGCAGGTCGTCCAGCAGCAGCCCCAGGTGGCGCATCCGCAGCCTCAGGTGGTGCAGCAGCCCGTGGCGGCGGGGGCGTGGTGGCCCGACTACAGCGGGCGCTTCGAGCTTCGCTGGCACGACGGCGTCGTGTGGACGGCGTATGTGTCGACCCGGGGAGCGGTCTACACCGACCCGTTCGGGCTCTGAGGCCCCGTCGAGCCATCGGCGGCTGAGGCGTCGACCACGGCGGAGGCCGCTCGGCGCCGCGACGTGCGCCCGAGGCGGACGACGATCATCGCGATGCCACCCGCGATCCCGAGGCAGCCGAGGACGACGCCGATGCTCGAGTTGTTGCGCGAACCGTATACGACGGCGGCGCTGGCCAGCACCATGAGGATGCCGCCGACGAGCTCGATCCCGTCCATCTCCCGGTCGTCCATGCTCTGAGCCTACGGGGATCCGGAGGGGAGGGACGCTAGTGTGGGCTGCGTGGAGGACGAGGAGTTCGACGAGGCATCGTCGGCGGAGCTGCGTCACCCGTGGCTGATGTGGGCGCAGCTGGGCCTCACGGTGCTGCTCATCATCGCGATCGCCTTCCTGGCAGTGCTGCCCGATGTCACGGTCGGCACCATCGTCGTGCTCCCGCTGTTCGCGATGCTCGCCGCCTCGTCGATCTACGGCGTCACGCTCAAGCGTCGCTGACGTCCGCCTTCCTGCCCGCCACCGACGGCACCGGCACGAGCCGCAAATCCGCCAGCGCGCCCGCCTCGACGTCGAGCGTGAGGAACGTGCCCACCGGCTGCCGTCGCCGGTCGGTCGGCGAGCCCGGGTTGAGCAGCCGGAGGCCCCGTGCGGTGACGGTGTCCCACGGGATGTGGCTGTGCCCGAACACGAGCACGTCGGCGTCGTCGGCGTAGCGGGCGTCCATCCGCCGCTCTCGCCCGGTCGCAGCGCCGGTCTCGTGCACCATGGCGAAGCGCACGCCCTCCACGGTCGTCCGCGCCACCTCGGGCAGACGCTCCCGCAGCGGCTCGGGATCGTTGTTGCCCCACACCCCGACCAGCTCGCGACTGGCTGAGGTGAGCAGGTCGAGCGTCGCCACGTCGACCCAGTCCCCGGCGTGCATGACCACGTCGGCCGTATCGATCGCCTCGAGGAGCACCTCCGGCAGCACCTTCGCCCGAGCGGGCAGATGGGTATCGGACAGCACGACGACGCGGACGCTCACCCCTCCAGTCTGCCCCCGCCCGCGCCGCCCGCCCCACGCCGAGCACACCCGGAAAGAGCGGTTGCACGCGTCGTCCACCCGCGCTTCCTGGGTGTGCTCGCGCCCGCGCGCGTAGGCGCGGAGCGCGCCTACGCCTCCAGGAGGTGGGGGTGGGGGACGCCGCCCTGCAGGCGCGTGATGTACTCGCGGTGCGCGGCCAGCTCCGACGCGACGCGCGCCTCGTCCCAGCCCGCGACCGTGGCGGCGAGGGATGCGACCTCGCGCTCCACATCCGTGCCCATCGCGGGCTCGAGGCCCACCATCGAGCGGCGGTGCAGGATGTCGACCAGTGTCAGCGCGCCCTCCGAGCGGATCGCGTAGACCACCTCGGCGGCCGTGATCGCGCTGCGGCCCTCGCCGAAGACGGCACGATAGCGCTCGTCGCTCTCGTAGACGTCGACGATCCCGGAGACGAGTCCGCCGTAGACGTCGACGAGGCGCTCGTTGACCGTCTCGTTCCACGGCAGACGGGAGCGCAGCTTCGACGCGGCGAGCGACTTGGCCGCCCACTTCGTCGTGTACGCGCCGGGCAGCGGCGAGCGGGCGGTGCGCGACTTGGGCAGCTGCCGGCCGAGCACCTCGCCCACCTTGTCGACGGTCTGCTGGCCGAGGCTGAGGTGCGGGGTGAGCTTGCCGCCGACGATCGTGACGAGACCGTGGATGCGCTCATCCGCCAGGATCAGGTGGCTGCGCGGGATCGCGCCCGCCTTCACTCCGGGTCGGTACGGCAGCGGCCGGACGCCCGTGTAGGTCAGGAGGATGTCGTCGGCGGTGAGGTTCGCCTCCGGGATCAGCATGTTCGTCTCCGACAGGAGGTACTCGACCTCCGCGTCGGTGCCCCTCACGGTCGACGCATCGCCCTCGAAGCGGTCGTCGGTGGTGCCGATGAGGTAGCGGCCGTTCCACGGGATCACGAGGATCGGACGGTTGTCGGCGCGGGCCTCGAAGTAGATGCAGGCGTCGGGCGCCCCGGGGAACGGGTCGACGACGAAGTGGGTTCCGGTCGTGCCGCCGATCTGGCGCTTCAGGCCGAGCTCCTCGCCGAGGAGGTCGATCCAGGGGCCGGCCGCGTTGACGACGGAGGATGCGGCGATGGTGAACTCCTCGCCGGTGAGCGTGTCGCGGGCGGCGACGCCGGTGATCCCCGAGTCGTCGTGGGTGATCGAGACCGCCTCGACGTAGTTGGCGATGTCGGCGCCCCAGCGCTGCGCCGAGATCGCGGTCTCGAGCACGAGGCGCTCCGGGAACTCGACCTGTCCGTCGTAGTAGTGCACCGCGCCGGAGAGTCCGCGCTTGTCGAGCCCGGGGAGCTCGGCGGCGACCTGCTTGCGGCCGAGGCCGCGGTGCGTGGGCACCGACTTGGAGAAGGAGAGCACGTCGTAGAGGATCATGCCGATCCGGAACATCCACCCGGGGAGGTGGTTGTGCTTGTACAGCGGCACGACGAACGCCAGCGGCTCGACGAGGTGCGGGGCGATCCGCAGCAGGCACTCGCGGTCGTGCAGCGACTCGTAGACCAGCGGGATCTCGCCGTGCTCGAGATACCTCAGCCCACCGTGGATGAGTCGGCTGTTCCACGAGGACGTGCCGACCGCGAAGTCGCCGCGCTCGATCAGCGCCACGCTGAGGCCTCGCTGCGCTGCATCGCGCGCGATGGCCACGCCGTTGATGCCACCGCCCACCACGACGATGTCGTACTTCCTGCTGGTCAGCCGCGCCGAGTCGGCGCGAACGAAGTCGGTCATGCTGTCTCTTTCTCCATTGACGTCGACGGTGAGGGGATGCGCTCAGACACCCACACCAACATGTATATACATCTTCGCACAACCGGTCCATCCGCTGATACATTCGGAGGCGTTCCCCACCGGCGAGGAGGCCCACGATGTTGCCAGCGACCCTGATCGGATGCAGCTCCAAGAGCTATTTCACCGCGGATTCGGCGGCGACGTGGTTCCGGATCGTCACCGAGGGGCTCGCCGCGACCCCCGAGGGCGCCGAGGACGTCTTCCTCTGCCCCTCGTTCCCGCTCATCGCCGACGCTCTCCGGGCACTCCGACCGCTCGGGGGACTGGTGGGGGCGCAGGACGTCTCCCGCTTCCCGGCCGGCGCCTACACCGGCGAGGTCAGCGCCGAGCTGCTGGCGGGGATGGGGGCTCGCTTCGCGATGATCGGGCACCCCGAGCGGGTGAAGCACCTCGGCGAGGGCCCCGCCGACTTCGCCGCCAAGTCGGAGGCCGCCGCCGAGGCCGGTCTCGTCCCCATCCTCATCGTGGGCGAGCCCGAGCGCGGGGCCGACCCCGAGCGCATCATCCGCCCGCAGCTCGAGATCGCCTTCGGCGGCATCAGCTCGGATGCGCCCGTCATCGTCGCCTACGAGCCCACCTGGGCGATCGGCGCCGCCGAGCCCGCCCCGGGCGATCACGTCGTCGGGGTCGTGGCGCGCATCCGCGAGATGCTGGCCGAGCGTCGGGGTGAGTCGCGCGTGCTCTACGGGGGCAGCGCCGGACCGGGCACCTTCGACGCGATCGCCGCCGCGGGACGCGCGAGCGGCGACCTCATGGGCATCCCCGACGGCGTCTTCCTCGGTCGTGCCGGCGTCGACCCGCGCACGTTCCTGGCCACCGTCGCCGAGGTCCGCGCCGCCGTGGCCGCCTGAGCCGCGCCGGGTCGGGCCGGGGCATCGGCCGGCGGCTGAGAGGATGGTCGGATGAGCGACGAGACGGCGGGACGGGCGAGGATCGACGTCGGGGAGACCTTCCCCGCAGTGCAGCTCCCCGCCACGACCGGCGGCATCCTCGACCCGGTCGCGGACTCCGCCGGCGACTTCGTGCTCTTCGTGTACCCGCGCACGGGCCGGACGGACCGCCCCGAGGACGACGACTGGGCCCTCATCCCGGGCGCGAAGGGGTGCACCGCGGAGTCGAGCGAGTTCCGCGACCTCGCCGCCGACTTCGCGCGCATCGGTCTGCGCATCTACGGACTCTCGACCCAGGACACCGATGACCAGCGGGAGGCGGCGGAGCGCCTGCATCTGCCGTACCCGCTCCTCTCGGACCAAGAGCTCACGCTCCGCGACCTGCTGGGGGTGCCGACGTTCCGGTACGACGGGGTGGAGCTCTACCGGCGGAGCACCGTGGTCGTGCGCGCCGGGGTCGTCGTCTGGGCGGAGTGGGGCATCCTCGATGCGGAGTCGCACCCGCGCGCTCTCCTCGCCGACCTCGCAGGGCAGGCGCCGGGCACTAGCTGATCCGCGGGCACAGCGACAGCGCTCCGGGAACGCGGTCGCCCATCCCCATCCGCCGGTTCAGCGCGAGGAGCTGGTCGCGCTCGTCGTCGCGCAAGCCCGCTTCGTGCTCCGAGAGCACATCGGCGATCTGCTCGAGCGCGAGCCCCCACTCGTCCGCCGCGATCAGCTCACGGATGTACCCGGCCTGATCGGCCGTCATCCGATCCTCGATCCGGGTGACGGCGATGCCGAGCCGACCGCGCATCCCGATCTCTCCTCGCTGCTCCACGCCACGATGCTCTCACGCACGCCTGCCCTCACGTGGAGGCTCTCACGCCGTCACGGCGACTCTCAGGCCACGACGGGGGCGCTCTCGACGATCCGGCCGTCGACCACGGTCACGACGTCGTCGAGCGCCTCGGCGTGCACGAGGTCGTGCGTGACGAGGAGCGTCGCCGTTCCCCGCTCGCGCGTGAGGCGCCGGATGAGGCGCATGATCTCACCGCCGCGCTCCTGGTCGAGGGCGCTCGTGGGCTCGTCGACGAGCAGGGCGGAGGGGCGGTGCACGAGCGCGCGGGCGATCGCGACGCGCTGCCGCTGGCCCCCGGAGAGCTGAGCGGGCCGCCGATCGGCGAGCCCGGCGAGGCCCACGGCCGCGAGCAGCTCGTCCGCGGCGGCCCTCACCGCACCGCGTCGCGCGCGGGACCCGCCGCCGAGCTCGGCCATCACGAGAAGCTGCTCGCGCGCGGTGAGCGAGGGGACGAGGTTCGACTGCTGGAAGACGATGCCGATACGATCTCGCCTGAGCCCCGTGGCCTCCCGCGGGCGGAGGGCGGTGACGTCGACGTCGTCGATCATCAGACGGCCGCTGTCGGGCCGGATGAGGGCGGCGGCGACGGCGAGGAGCGACGACTTGCCCGATCCGGACGGCCCGACGATGCCGGTCACGAGACCCTCGCGGGCGACGAGGGTGACGCGGTCGAGCGCGGTGATGCGCGTGTCGCCGTCGGGGTAGGTGAGGGTGACGTCGGTCAGGGTGATCATCGAGTGCTCCCGAGTGCGGTGAGGGGGTCGGCGGAGGTGACGGTGCGGAGCGCGACGGCGGCGCCCGCCAGCCCGAGGAGGGCGAGGAGAACCGCTGGGACGATCGTGGTGAGGGGGCTGAGCAGGAAGGGCAGCGCATCGCCGAGCAGAGAGGCGAGACCCACGACGACGGCGGTGCCGACGCCGATCCCGGCGATCAGCACGACGAGCGCCTGACCCAGGGCGTCGCGGACGAGCGAGCGGGTGGACGCTCCGAGAGCCTTGAGGACGGCGAGGTCACTCGTCCTCTGCAGCGTCCACACCGTGAAGAACGCGCCGACCACGAGGGCGGAGATGCCGAGGAGCATGACGATCATGAGCCCGAGGGATCCGATCTCCGATCGGAACGTCTCGAGCGCCGACAGGCTGCCGAGCGGCGTCTCGGCGACCGTGCCCGTGCTCGCCGCCACGGAGTCCCAGGCGGGTGATCCGCTCACCGCCAGGACGGTGGGTTCGCCGGCGCCGCCGAGGCGCTGGTCGAGCTCGGCCCAGGCCGTGGGCGAGAGCGCCACGACCGGGGTGTGGCTGTACCAGGCGTCGCCGCCGACGTCGTCGACGCGGAAGTCGATGCCCGCGATGGAGACCGTGTCGCCGGCGGAGGCGCCGAGCGCCGCTGCCGCGCCCGACGACAGCCCGATGGAGCCGTCACCGCCTGGTGCGAGGTCCCCGACCGTCGACCCCCGCGCATCCGAGGGGATGCCGACCAGGGCGACGCCCACCGCGCCGGCGTCGACGCCCGGTCCGGACGCTCGTCCCTGGGCGATGCCGATCGGCGTCACCGCGGTGACGCCCGGAGCGCTCCGCCACTCGTCGACGATGTCGGGGGAGATGGTCGACTCGGAGAACGAGACAGACCCGCTGGACGGCTGCTGGAGGACGAGCCGGTCCCCGGGCAGGCCGAGCACGGCCGACACGTTCTGCCCCGCCAGTCCTCCCGTGAGGCCGGCGAGGAAGCCGACGAGGAGGGTGATGAGACCCACGACCGAGCCGATGAGGACGAACCTCCCTCGGGCGTAGCGCAGGTCTCGCCAGGCGACGAACACGGATGCTCCCTTCCGGCGCGGGGTCCGTCCCCGGCGCCTTCCTCAGACTCGCGGAGGCCCGACGCCGGGACATCAGCGCCGAGTCGGGTCCTCGGCTCCAACTTCCGGTTGATCCCGCCGGCGTCCACGCCCCGTACGCTGCTAGGACGATGGCTCACAGCACGCTCACCCCCGTCTTCGTGGGGCTCAGGATCGGTCTGCACGCGCTGGTCGTGACGTTGCTCACCCTCGTGCTGGTCCGGATCCTGCTCACGAACGCGCCGCTGATGCCTGTGGAGCTGGCCCTCGTCGCGGCGTTCGCCGTGGTGTACGTGCTCGGGGCGCGCATCCAGAGGATGGCGGCGAACCGACGGAGGCTGGCCGGCGCGCTCTGGGTCACCGCCCTCACCGTCGTCTGGGCGGCCCTCATGGTGCTCGTGCCCGAGGCCGCCTACCTCGTGTTCCCGCTGTTCTTCCTCTACCTCCACGTGCTCCCGCGGGTCGCCGGGCCGGTCGCGGTCGTCGTCAGCACCGCGATCGCCGTCCTCGCCCTCGGACTGCACGGCGGGTTCACGCTGGGCGGAGTGGTCGGGCCGCTCGTCGGGGCGGCGGTGGCGATGCTCATCGGCTTGGGCTACCGAGCGCTCGCGCGGGAGGCGGCCGAGCGCGAGGCCCTCGTGGCCGAGCTCGTCTCGACCCGCGACCGTCTCGCCGCCACGGAGCGCGAGCAGGGCATGCTCGCCGAGCGCGCACGACTGGCCCGCGAGATCCACGACACGGTCGCGCAGGGCCTGTCGAGCATCCAGATGCTGCTCCACGCGGCCGAGGCCGCCGACGGCGAGCGGCCGGGCCTCGAGCACATCCGGCTAGCGAGGGCGACCGCGGCGGAGGGGCTCGCCGACACCCGCCGCTTCATCCGCGAGCTCGCTCCGCCCACGCTCGACGACGGCCTGGGGCCCGCGCTCGAGCGCCTCGGGCGACGCTGGTCGCGCGACGACCTCGCCGTCGAGGTCGATGTGCCCGCCTCCGACGCCGGGCTGCCGATCGACTCGCAGATCGCGCTGCTGCGGATCGCGCAGGGCGCGGTCGCCAACGCCGTGCAGCACGCCGATGCCGACCGCATCCGCATCCGCCTCGCCGTCGACCGTGCGCGCGCGACGCTGACCGTGGAGGACGACGGCGTCGGCTTCGACCCATCGCGCATCGAGCCTGCGCGCGCGTCCGACTCGTTCGGGCTCCAGGCGATGGCCGAGCGGGTCGAGCAGCTCGACGGCACGCTGCTCGTCGAGAGCCGGGTGGGGGCGGGCACGACGGTCACGGTCACCCTCGAGGACACGACGCCGTGATCCGCGTCGTGATCGCCGACGACCACCCCGTGGTCCGCGCCGGGCTGCGCGCGCTCCTCGAGGCCGCGGGCGACGTGACGGTCGTGGGCGAGGCCTCCACGCCCGACGAGGCCGTGGCGCTCGCCGCGGAGGCGGCGCCCGACCTCGTGCTCATGGACCTCCAGTTCGGGCAGGAGCGGACGGGCGCCGACGCGACCAGGCAGGTGCGCTCGGTCGTCGGCGCGCCCGCCGTGCTGGTGCTCACGAACTACGACAGTGACGGCGACATCCTCGCCGCCGTCGAAGCGGGCGCGAGCGGCTACCTCCTGAAGGATGCGCCGCCCGACCAACTGCTCGCCGCGGTGCGCGCCGCAGCCGCGGGCGAGAGCGCGCTCGCCCCGGCCGTGGCGGGCCGCCTGATGGCCCGGATGCGCGCCCCGCGCATCAGCCTCTCGGCTCGCGAGATCGAGGTGCTCTCCCTGGTCGCCGAGGGCGCCTCGAACGCCGACATCGCCGCGCGCCTCCACATCACCGACGCGACCGTGAAGTCGCACCTCGTGCACGTCTTCGACAAGCTCGGCGTCGGCTCGCGCACCGCTGCCGTCTCCCGGGCCCGCGACCTCGCCATCCTCCGCTGAGTCGCGACCCCCAAAGGCACGTTTGACGGTGCGCAGGCGCCGCTGCGAGCATGGCGTCATGTCCACCCTCCACGAGCTCCGCGCCACCGCGCATCCTCTCCGGCTCCGGCTGCTGTCGCTGCTCACCGGCGCGGCGATGAGCGCGGCCGAGGCGGGCCGGGAGCTCGGCTGCAGCCAGGCCTCCGCGAGCTATCACCTGCGTGTCCTCGAGCGGGCGGGTCTCATCAGAGTGGTCGAGGTGGTCCGTCTGCGGGGTGGAGACGCGAAGCGCTACCGCCATGAGTCGTCCGCGAAGAGGCCCGAGGCCGACGCCGACCGGAGCACGCTGGGGGAGGTGGGCGCGGGCCTGTCCGAGGAGCAGACCGCCTACGTGGAGGCGTTGATCGACGAGCTGCGGCGCCGGTCGAGGCACCGGGTCGACGGCCCGCACATGTCGACCGACGCCGAGCTCTGGATAGACGAGGACACCTGGCGCCGCGTCGTCCATCACGTCCGCGAGGCCTCGGCGCTCCTGCACGCCGCCGCGCGACCCCCTCGCACACCCCGGACGAGCCCGGTCTCGATGACGGCGGTGCTGTTCCCGCTCGCGCACCCGTGATCGAGCAGACGAACGCGCGGGCGGGCGACCTCACGCCGAAGGGCGCCGGCCGGCCGCGCCCCCTCCGTCACCCCCGCTTCCGCTGGCTGCTCGCCGCCCGCACCACGAGCATCCTCGGCAACGCCGTCGCGCCGATCGCGCTCGCGTTCGCCGTGCTCGACCTCACGGGCTCGGCCGCCGACCTCGGTCTCGTCGTCGGAGCCCGATCCCTGGCGACCGTGCTCGTCCTCGTGTTCGGCGGCGTCCTCGCCGATCGGCTGCCCCGCGACATCCTGCTGGTCGGCACCTCGCTCGCGGCCGCGGTGCTGCAGGCGGTCGTGGCGATGCTGGTCGTCAGCGGGTCCGCCACCGTCCCCGCCCTCCTCGGGCTGAGTGCGCTCGGCGGAGCGGTCGCTGCCGTGAGCCTGCCGGCGTCCGCGGCGATGGTGCCCGAGACGGTGCCGAAAGACGCGCTCCGCCCGGCCAACGCTCTGCTCCGCCTGGGTCTCAATGGAGGGAGCATCGTCGGTGCCTCGGCGGGCGCGGGCATCGTCGCGCTGATCGGCCCGGGGTGGGGGCTCGCCGTCGACGCCGCGGGATTCCTGCTGGCGGCTCTGCTGTTCTCACGGATGCGCCTGCCGCGCATGAGGCCCGGCGCCGTCGGCGGGGCGCGCTCGTCCGTCGTCGCGGATCTCCGCGATGGCTGGCGCGAGTTCGCCGCCCGACGTTGGGTCTGGATCGTCGTCGTCCAGTTCACGGTGCTCAACGCGGCGTTCGTCGGCGCCACGACCGTGCTGGGCCCCGTGGTGGCCGATGAGTCGTTCGGCCGAGCCGCCTGGGGGCTGGTCGTCGCCGCTCAGACGGTGGGCCTGGCGCTCGGCGCGTTGCTGGCCCTCCGCTGGCGGCCGAGCCGCGCCCTGGGGATCGGAGTGGCACTCATGGCCGTCACCGCGCTGCCCGTCGCGACCCTCGGGGTGGCGCCCGCTCTGCCGACTCTGCTCGTCGCGTTCGCGCTCGGAGGCGTCGCGCTCGAGGTCTTCGCCATCGCGTGGGATCAGTCGCTGCAGGGCCACATCCCGCCCGCGGCGCTGTCGCGTGTCTACTCGTACGACATGATCGGGTCGTTCGCCGCCATCCCGCTCGGCGAGACGCTCGTCGGACCGCTCGCCCACACCGTCGGCACCGCGCCCACACTCGTCGGCTGCGCGGCCGTCATCGTCGTCGCCACGATGGCGGCCGCCTCGACGAGGGCGGTCTGGCGCGTGCGCTGATGGCCGGGCGAGCCCGAGAGCAGCGCGGTGGCTACAGGGTGCCCCAGGCGGCGATCGCCTGGCCGAGCTCCTCGTGGGAGGCGGCGGCCTCGGCGACGGGGACGCCGGCCATCCGCGCCTCGAGCGCCTGCCGCATGGCGCGCACACCGGCGGCCGCGCCGCCCGGGTGGCCCTGGATCGCCCCGCCGACGCCCAGCACGATGTCGGAGCCGAGATCGGAGACGTAGCGGTCGACCGTTCCGGGATGCACGCCGCCGCCGATGATCGGGATGGTCGGCTTCAGCGACGGCCGCTCGAGCAGCATCTGGTGCACGGTGCGGATGTACTGCACCTTCCGGATGTTGTACCCGCCGTACGGGGTCGTGACGAGGGCCATGTCAGCGCCGCCGAGGCGGGGGAGCAGGCCCATGGCGAGCGGCGCGCTCATGCCCGTGGACGGGCCCTCGAAGTAGGGCGCGGCGCCCGCGAAGTGCGCGAGCACCGGGACGTCGACGCTCTCGGCCAGCGCCTCGAGCGCGCCGTAGCCCGCAGTGGCATAGGTCACCATCACGGCCCGGGCGCCCGCATCCACGGCGCGCCTGGCCGTGTCGAGCATCCGATCGGGCCGGTCGGTGACGTTCGGGATGTAGAGGGTCTCCACCCCGGTCACCTCGGCGGCGCGCTTCGCCGCCGAGGTGAAGAGGCGCACACGCTCGACCACGGGGGAGTAGGACGGGTTCGCGATGAGCTCGTCGTCCTTGATCATGTCGATGCCGCCGAGCGCCGTCTCGTAGAAGATCTCCGCCCCGGCCTCGGGGGTGAGGCCCGTGCACGGCTTGATCATGTTAAGCAGGATCGGACGGTCGTGCACGTCGAGCAGGCCGCGCAGCCCGTCGACGCCGAACTTCGGACCGCTGAACTGCGCGGCGAGCGAGTCGGGCAGCTCCAGGTCGACGAGCTTGGCCTCGACCGAGGTCGAGGAGTCGTTGCCGAGCACGGTGGTGAGGATCATGGGGATCGAGGGGCCGACATTGAGCGTCGGCAGGGCGATCCGCACGAAGTACCCGAAGGTCTCGGGGCCGTCCGCGCGCTGGAGGTCGGTCGGCGGTGCGTTCAGCACCCCGATCACACGGCCCTCGTGGCGGGCGCGCATCTCGTCGGTGATCCCGGGCACGGGGAGCCAGGTGCCGATCGTCTGCCCGATCGCGAACGCCGCCGTGCGCGCCATGACATCGGCGTCGGCGGGCAGCTCGAGGTAGTAGGTCGCGACGATGTAGTCGTCGTCGCGCACCTGCTCGGGGAGGCGGTACAGGTGGAGGGGGGAGGGCACGAGCTGCTCCTTCTGGCGGGGTCTGGCGGGGTTCAGCGTACGCGCGGGCGCGGCGGGCCTGCGACGATCAGATCGCGGGCGATCTCGAGGATCTCCGCCGCGCCGTCGTCGGCGTGGTGGCCCGTGCGGTGCTTGGTGACGCCGATCACCTCGTCGCGGGCGTTGCCCATGGCGATCGGATGGCCGATCCGAGAGAGCCAGGCCACGTCGTTGCCGCCGTCGCCCATCCCGAGCACGTCGTCGGCCGAGACGCCGAGGCGGTCGAGCAGGAACGAGAGCGCGGCCCACTTGTTCGCGTCGGGGTCGACGAACTCGAAGAACACGTCCATCGAGCGGGTGCCGTGCGGAGCGCGGGCGAGGATCTCGTCGGTCGCGGCGTCGAGACGGGCCGGTGCCGCGTAGAGCATCATCTTGACCACCTGTGCCGGGTCGATGCTCTCGACCGCGGCGACGTCGACCTCGGCCTCGTTCAGCTCCATGAGCTGCCGACGCATGAGGCCGTCGCGCTCGACGATGATGTCGTCGGGCGTCCACCAGGTGAGCTCGAGATCGAGGTCGCGGTGGAGGCCGATGAGCACCTCGATGTCGGTCGGGGCCATCGTCACGACACGCACGTTCTCATCCGCGACCGGGTCGAAGACGACGGCGCCGTTGCAAGCGGCGACGAGGTTGGTGATGCCCACCTCGCGGGCCAGCTCGAGGGTGTTCCGCCTCGAACGGCCGGTGAGGAGGATGACTGGGATACCGAGCTCAGCGAGGGATCGGATGGCGTCCGCGGTGCGTGGACTCACACGATGGTCGCCACCGGCGATCGTCCCGTCGACGTCGAGTGCGACAGCGCGCACTCCCGCCAGATGCTCGATATCCCAGTCGGTCATGGGGTGGTTCTCCTCGATGGGCTCAGCTGACGGCCGTCACGATGGCGGCGGCGCCCAGGATGAGCGTGGTGGCGGGCCAGATGGCGGCCGCCGGGGGGTCGATGTGGGTGTCGCCGTGGGCCAGCCACAGCCGGCTGAAGAACTCGGCGAACCAGGCGCCGATGAGGCCGCCCAGGGCGCCGATGAGCATCGCTATCCAGGCCTCGCCGACGATCGGCAGGAAGGTCACCGCGGCGACACCTGCGGGGAGCGTGATGTGGTGGGTCACCGGCACCGCGTGTCCGAAGGACAGGAAGATCAGCGACACGGCCGAGATGCCGAACATGAACGTCTGCGCGTTGCCGGACAGCTGCGGGAGCGCCTGGAGGAGCGTCACGGCGACGAAGGCGGAGAGCAGACCCACGAAGATGCCGAGGACGGTGTTGGGCACGAAGCGCTCCTGGCCCTCGATCCAGCGGCCCTTGTCGGTGGGCGAGTAGGCGGCCCAGCCGGATGCTCCGGTGCCGTTCTTCGGGAACAGCCCGCTCTTGCCGAAGATGAGGCGCACCACGATCGCCGAGATGATCACCGTCAGTGCCACCGAGTCGGTGTTGGCGCCGAACCACGGGATGAGGGCGATCAGCTTCTGCACGAAGTAGCCGAACAGGCCGAACACGGCGCCGATGAGCAGGACGTCGGGGCGGGCGAACTTCGCCAGCGGGGTGACGATGTCCTTCCCGATCAGATCGCTCTTCCTGGCAGCGTAGGCAGCCGCCGCGACACCACCGGCGAACGCGATGTGCGGGCCGAAGGCGGGTCCGAACGCGACATCGCTGAGGATGGTGGAGTTGGGGTCGGCGATCAGGGCGACCACGCCGACGAGCACCATGAATCCGGTGAAGATGAACGCCTGCAGCGCGCCGAGCGCTGCTCCGAAGAAGCCTCCGGCCGCGGCCGCGAGGATGGAGACGAAGCTGATGTCCATTGACGAGTCCTTTGCTTCACATCGTTGTGTCGCTGGAGGGCGGGCGCGCCCTCGTGCGGAGATCCGGCATCCGCGCCGGGTCGAGGGAGAGCGTATAGGCAATCGTCCGGGGCGGGCAATACTTGACTATACAGCTACGTACTAATACGTTTACGCCAGCCTCATAGGGCCGCGCACGGCGTGCGACGGACCTCTAACACGACGAAGTGGGAGACATGGTCAAGTACATCCTGGGAATCGACGAAGGCACCACGAGCGCTCGCGCGTTCGTGATCGACGAGGACACCAACGTCCGCGGGTTCGGCCAGGCCGAGCTCACACAGATCTACCCCCGGCCCGGCTGGATCGAGCACGACCCGATGCAGATCCTCAACGTCCAGCTCGAGGTGATCCGCGCCGCCCTCCGCGACGCCGGCATCACGCCCGACCAGCTGTCGGGCGCGGGCCTGACCAACCAGCGCGAGACCGGCATCGTCTGGGAGAAGGACACCGGCCGCCCCATCTACAACGCCGTCGTCTGGGCGTCGCGCCACTCGGTCGACATCGTCCAGGGCTGGGTCGACGCCGGGATCGGCGACCTCATCCAGGAGCGCACCGGCCTCATCCCGGATGCGTACTACACGGCCTCCAAGATCCGCTGGATCCTCGACCAGGTCCCCGGCGCGCAGGGCCGGGCCGAGCGCGGCGAGCTGCTCGCCGGCACCGTCGACACGTGGCTGATCTGGAACCTCACCGGCCGCAAGTCGTTCGTCACCGACTACTCCAACGCCTCGCGCACGATGATGATGAACCTCGAGACGCTGCAGTGGGACGACGAGCTGCTCGGCCACTACGGCATCCCGAAGGGGATGCTCGCGGAGATCGTGCCGTCCGACTCGAACTTCGGCGACATGGAGGCGACCTTCGGCACGTCGATCCCCATCGGCTCGGACCTCGGCGACCAGCAGGCCGGCCTCTTCGGCCAGGCCGCGTTCAAGCAGGGCCAGGTCAAGATGACCTACGGCACCGCGGGTGTGCTCAACATCAACTGCGGGTCCACGCCGCAGCGCATCGAGGGACTCACCCCGAGCCTCGCCTGGGGTGTGCAGGGTCAGACGGCGTACGAGATCGAGGGCGTGCTGTTCTCGATGGGCAAGACGATGCAGTGGCTGCGCGACGACCTCCAGCTCATCCACGCCGCGCCCGACAGCGAGTGGTACGCCGGCCAGGTGTCGAGCACCGAGGGTGTGTACCTCATCCCGGCCTTCACGGGCCTCGCGGCCCCCACCTGGGACCCGTACGCCCGCGCCGCCCTCATCGGCATGTCGAACGCGACGAACCGTCTGCACGTCATCCGCGCCGCGGTGGAGTCGATGGTCTACCAGACGCGCGACGTCGTCGAGGCTGCGCTGGCCGGATCGGACCTCACCATCCCCGAGCTGCGTGTCGACGGGGGAGCGGTGAAGAACAACCTGCTCTGCCAGCTGCAGGCCGACCTGCTCGGCATCCCGGTCATCCGGCCGAAGAACGCGGAGGCGACCATCTTCGGCGCGATGCTCATGGCGGGCCTGTCGACCGGCGTCTACTCCAGCCTCGAGGAGCTCGAGTCGAAGTGGGCCGTCGACCGCGTGTTCGAGCCGCAGATGAGCCGCGACCAGGCCGACTCGCTCTACGCCGGGTGGACCGCGGCGCGCGAGCTGACCAAGGGCTGGACCAAGAAGGTCCCGCTCTCCTAGAGACCGGGCGGCGTCGCGGATGCGCTCACGAGCATCCGCGGCGCCGTCTCGTCGTGCGCGCGGCCGGCCAGCGCACGATGCCCGACCCGACCGGCGACGAACGCCATCCGGCACATCACGACGAAGTGGGAGACCATGACACAGTACATCCTCGGAATCGATGAGGGCACGACGAGCGCGCGGGCGTTCGTCATCGACGAGGACACCAACGTCCTCGGGTTCGGCCAGGCTGAGCTGACGCAGATCTACCCGCGCCCGGGCTGGCTCGAGCACGACCCGATGCAGATCCTCAACACGCAGCTCGAGGTCATGCGCGCGGCGATCCGTCAGGCCGGCATCACGCCCGACCAGCTCTCCGCGGTGGGCCTCACCAACCAGCGCGAGTCGGGCATGGTCTGGGAGAAGGACACCGGCCGGCCGATCTTCAACCTCATCGTCTGGGCGTCGCGGCACTCCGACGAGATCGTGCAGGAGTGGGTCGACTCGGGCTTCGGCGAACTCATCAAGGAGCGCACCGGACTCGTGCCGGACGCGTTCTACGCGGCGTCCAAGATCCGCTGGATCCTCGACCACGTCGAGGGTGCACAGGAGCGCGCCGAGCGCGGTGAGCTGCTCGCGGGCACGGTCGACACGTGGCTGATCTGGAACCTCACCGGCCGCCAGTCGTTCGTCACCGAGCCGTCGAACGCCTCGCAGACGATGATGATGAACCTCGACACCTGCGACTGGGACGACGACCTCCTGCGCGAGATGCGCATCCCGCGCCAGATGCTCGCCGAGATCCTCCCGTCGGATGCGCACTTCGGCACGATCGAGGCCACCTTCGGCGCGGCGGTGCCGATCACGTCGAACCTGGGCGACCAGCAGGCGGGTCTGTTCGGGCAGGCCGCCTACAAGCAGGGCCAGGTCAAGATGACCTACGGCACCGCGGGTGTGCTGAACATCAACAACGGTCCGACGCCGTTCCGCCCGGAGGGTCTCACGCCGAGCGCGGCCTGGAACATCCAGGGCAAGCTCGCGTACGAGACCGAGGGCGTCGTCTACGCCATGGGCAAGACGATGCAGTGGCTGCGCGACGACCTGCAGCTCATCCACGCCGCGCCCGACAGCGAGTGGTACGCCGGGCAGGTCTCGAGCACCGAGGGCGTGTACCTCGTGCCGGCCTTCACGGGCCTCGCCGCCCCCACCTGGGACCCGACGGCGCGGGCGGTGCTCGTCGGCATGTCGAACGCCACCAACCGGCTCCACATCATCCGCGCCGCGGTCGAGTCGATGGTCTACCAGACCCGCGACCTCGTCGATGCGGCGGTGCAGGGCTCGGCCTTCGAGATCCCGGAGCTGCGGGTCGACGGGGGAGCGGTGAAGAACAACCTGCTCTGCCAGCTGCAGGCCGACACGCTCGGCATCCCGGTCATCCGCCCGAAGAACGCCGAGGCGACCATCTTCGGCGCGATGCTCCTCGCCGGCCTCTCCGCCGGCGTCTACAAGAGCCTCGACGAGGTGGAGGCGAAGTACCAGGTGGACCGCGTCTTCGAGCCCCAGATCTCGAGGGACCAGGCAGACGCGTTGTACGCGGGCTGGACCACCGCGCGCGACATGACGAGGGGCTGGACCCGCAAGATCGCCTGACCCCACCGCGGTCACCCCCCCCGGCTTTGTCCAGGTTTCCGTCGCGAATCGTCCCGATTCCGACGGAAACCTGGACAAAGCCAGGGGGTCAGGGGCGGAGGTCGAAGATGACCTTGCGGCCCGCGGCGACCTCGGCGAGGCCCTCCTCCCACTCCTCCAAGGGGAGGTGCAGGGGGGAGAGGGGGGTGAGGTCGACCTGGCCGGACTCCATCAGGCGGAGGGCGGTGCGGTAACTCGAGGGGCGTTTGCCCCGGGAGCCCAGCACCTCGATCTCGCGGTTGATGACCGCGTCGATGTCGATGTGCGGATCCTCGCGGAAGAACGCCACCAGCACGAGCCGGCCGCCGCGGCGCAGCAGCGGGATCGACGACTCCACCACGCCCGGGGCGCCGCTGCACTCGAACACCGTGTGCGCGCCGTAGCCACCTGTCAGGTCCTTCACCACGGCGTCGAGGTCCTCGGTCTCCGAGTCGACGACGTGGGGGATGCCGGCGTCCTCCGCGCGCCGCAGCGCCTCGTGGTGGCGGGTGCGACCGACGAGCACGACCGTGGCTCCTACGGCACGCGCGACCTGGGCGCACAGCTGCCCGATCGCGCCGGGCCCGATCACGACCACGACCTCTCCGGAGAGAGAGGGGCCCTGCTCCACGACCGCGTGCACCGCGATCGCGAGCGGCTCGGTGAGCGCGCCCTGCACGAGGTCGATGCCGTCGGGCAGCACGTGCACGGCCCGCTCGGGCATCACGAGCTGGTCGGCGAGCGCGCCGTCGGTGGTCGTCCCGATCCCCTTGCGGAACGGGCAGCGGTTGAACTCCTCCTGGCGGCAGTACTCGCACCGCATGCAGAGGTAGGCGTCGGTCTCGACGGTCACGCGGGCGCCGACCACGAGGTCGGGCCGGTCCACGATGTCGTCGGCGACGGCGGCGATCACCCCGGATGCCTCGTGACCGAGCGTCCGCGCGACGCCGAAGTCGTGGCTCCCCTCGACGGCGAGCCGATCGGTGCCGCAGACGGCGACGTGCGCGATGTCGATGAGCACGTGCCCCGGGCTGAGGGCGGGCGGATCGACCTCCCGGACCTCCACGTGGCCTGGTCCGGTCTCGTACTTCACGAGGGCTCGCACGGCGCCTCACGCTCCTTCGCGGGTGGGTGGCCGGATGTGGGATACACACCCCTATACAAGTTCTATCATCCCTCTTCCATCTGTATGTACATGTCTATATATTTGGCACGTCACTGCGGACATGACGTCCCACACGACGCACCTCAAGGGGGAGGACGAGGAACGAATGGGTCAGTACATCCTGGGGATCGATGCCGGCACGTCGGTGCTGAAGGCGGCGATCTTCGACACCAAGGGCAACGAGCTCAACCGAGGCGCGCGCAACGTGCCGATCACCAATCCGGAGCCGCATCTCGCGGAGGAGAACATGCAGGAGGTGTGGGTCGCCGCCTCCGAGGCGATCCGCGAGGCGCTCACCGGCACGAGCGTCCGTCCCGACGAGATCGTCGCGATCTCCGTCACGGGGCAGGGCGACGGCAGCTGGCTGATCGACCGGGAGACCGGCAAGCCGATCGGCCCCGCCATCCTCTGGACCGACGGCCGCACGGGCCCGATCATCGACCGCTGGTACGAGGACGGCACCGTCAGCGAGCAGTTCGAGATCTCGGGTACCGGCCCGTACGCCGGTACGGCCTCGACGATCCTCCGCTGGCGCGCCGACAACCAGGCCGACCTGCTCGGCAACGCCGTGAACCTCTGGTGCAAGGACTGGATCGAGTACAACCTCACCGGCGACATCTCGACCGACCCGTCCGACGCCAGCCTCTCGGGCATCGACGTGCGCTCGCGCACGTGGTCCGAGGAGGTCAACCGCATCTGGGGCATCGACGGCATCGACGCGGTGCTGCCCCCGATCAAGAGCCCCACCGACCTCGCCGGCACGGTCACGCGCGCTGCCGCCGGGGTCACCGGCCTCAAGGAGGGCACGCCGGTCTACAAGGGGCAGATGGACATCACCGCCTCCTCGCTCGGCGTGGGCGTGGCCCGCCCGGGCGACTGCATGGCGGTCATCGGCACCGCGGGGATCGTCACCGTGTGCACCGACGACATCTCGGGCGAGATCGAGCCCAAGGACGTCGGCTGGCTCATCCCTCACGGCCCCGACACCTGGATCCGCGCGCTGGGCATGAACTTCTGCACGCCCAACCTCGACTGGTTCCTGCGCGAGTTCGGCGGCCCGTTCCGCGCCGAGGCCGAGGCGCACGCCCCGTCGGACGGCGACCTCTTCGCCTACCTCAACCAGAAGGTGCTCGACACCCCGATCGGATCGCGAGGCGTGATCTACCACGGCTACCTCGCCCCCGGTGGCGAGCGCGCCCCCTTCGTTCGCCCGAGTGCTCGCGGCTCCTTCAACGGCATCACGGGCGACCACAACCGGTTCGACATGCTCCGCGCCGTCTACGAGGGTGTCGCCTACGGCATCCGCGACTGCCTCGACTCGATCCCGACCGAGGTGAAGACGGTGCGGATGGCGGGCGGTGGCGCGAACAGCCCGGTGTGGTGCCAGATCTTCGCCGACGTCCTCGGACGCAAGATCATCGTCCCCGCGGGCACCGAGTTCGGCGCCAAGGGCGCGGCCATCGTGGCGGGCGTCGGTGCGGGGCTGTACAACAGCTACAGCGAAGGTGCGGACTCGACGGTCAACATCGTGCGCGAGTACGAGCCCGACCTCGCGAAGACGGCGCTCTACACGCCGTTCTTCGAGGTCTACCGCGACATCCGCAAGTCGATGATGCCCATCTGGGACAAGCTGCAGAGCGCCACGCGTGGCGCGGCCGCGGCCTGACCCGCCCCACCCACCAGGAAGACCACCGGAGACCATGCAGCACCAGGCAGAGCCCTTCCCGAGCGACCCCATCCTCGAGTTCGAGTCGTACGTCTTCGACCTCGACGGGACCATCTATCTGGGAGAGGCTCTGCTCCCCGGTGCACAACGGCTGATCGAGGGCCTCCGCGCTCGCGGGAAGCGCGTGGTCTTCTGCAGCAACAACCCCACGAAGCGGCCCGACGACTATGCGGCGAAGCTGACCAGGCTGGGGCTCCCGACCGACGTGTCGGAGGTCTACACCAGCCTGGCGGCGACCGTGTCGTGGATCAGCCGCACGATGCCCGAGGCGAGGGTCTACCCGATCGGCGAGATGCCGCTCGTGGAGGCCCTCGCCGAGGCGGGCATCGAGATGACCGACGACCCCGAGCGCATCGACCTCGTGGTGTCGTCGTACGACCGCACGTTCGAGTACCGCAAGCTGCAGATCGCGTTCGACGCGCTCTGGTTCTACAAGCGGGCCCGTCTGGTCACCACGAACCCCGATCGCTTCTGCCCGTTCCCGGGCGGCCGGGGCGAGCCCGATGCCGCCTGCATCACGGCCGCCATCACGGCGGGCACGCAGGTCGAGTGCGAGGCCGTGTTCGGCAAGCCCTCGAAAGACCTCCTCGACATCATCTCGGCCGAGACCGGTCTCGATCCGGCCACCAGCGTGATGGTCGGCGACCGACTCGCCACCGACATGCTGTTCGCCAAGAACACCGGGATGCGCTCGGCGCTCGTGCTCACCGGCGAGACCGACCTCGACATGCTGCGCGTCGCCCCCGACGAGCACCGTCCCGACTGGGTGCTCGGTCGCATCGACGACCTCCTCGACCACCAGCCCGTCGCCTCCTGAGGCGACCCGAAGGGACACCGATGACCACCGCCACACTCGCCGAGCTCTCCCTCGCCTCCTCGCAGGGCGCCATGCGCGTCCTCTCGGGAGAGGGCGCGGTCCGCGGGATCGCCGCGCTCGTCGACGAGCTCGCCCCCGCCGGCGAGATCGTGCTGCTCACCGACTCGGCCGCGAAGGTCGTCGACACCGTCGACGTGCTCGAGGTCGTGCGGGCGCTGCTGCCCGAGGGGCGCGCGAGCCGCACGGTGGAGGTGCTCGAGTCCGGCCACGGCGTGACGCTCGACGAGGCGACGGTGACGCAGGCGTCGGCGGATGCGGCGGGTGCGGCCCTCGTCATCGCCGTCGGCTCCGGTACGGTGAGCGACCTCGGCAAGGTGGTGGCGGCCGCCGTCGCCGCGCCGCTCATCTCGGTGCAGACCGCGGCGAGCGTCAACGGCTTCGCCGATCCGCTCTCCGTCCTGGTGCAGAACGGCGCCAAGCGCACCGTCCCGAGCACCTGGCCCGCGGCTCTCGTCATCGACTCCGACGTCGTGGCCGAGGCGCCGGTCGAGCTCACCCGGGCGGGGGTGGGCGACGCCGTCGCGATCTGGTCGGCCCCCGCCGACTGGTACCTCGCGTGCGCCATCGGGATGGACCCGGGGGAGTACGAGGGTCGCTTCGTCGATCCCGTGCGCGACATCGCCCCGCGTCTCGCCGACGCCTCCGCGACCGAGGCCGATCGACTCGCCGCCCTCGTCGAGGTGCTCACCGTCGGCGGGCTCGTCATCGGCGATGCCGGCACCACCGCGCCGCTGTCGGGCGTCGAGCACCTGGTGAGCCACGTGCTCGACATGTCGGCGATGGCCGCGCACGCCCCGCACGACCTGCACGGGACCCAGGTGGGTGTGGCGAGCATCCTCGCCGCCTCGCTGTGGGACGTCGCGCTCCACGAGGAGCGCATCCTCGACCTCGGGCCCGGCGATCTCGTCGTTCCGTCCGGCCTGCGCGAGCGTGTGCTCGAGACGTGGCTGCCCGTCGACCCCTCCGGCGCGCTCGGCGAGGAGTGCTGGCGCGCGGTCGAGAAGAAGATGGCCCGCTGGGAGTCGGTCGGCGACCGCGTGGAGGCGTTCTTCGCCGCCCGTGACGGCCATCTCGCGACGCTCGAGCACCTCGCCGGCGACCCGGCGCATCCGGCCGAGGCGCTAAGGCTCTGGGGTGCGCCGCTCACCTTCTCCGAGCTCACCCCCGCCGTGTCGGGGGAGCGGGCGCGCTGGGCGCTCGGCGCCCTGCCGTTCATGCGCGATCGGCTGTCACTGGCCGACGTCTTCGTGCTCGCCGGTCGGTGGGACGATCGGCTGTTCGACCGCGTGTTCGCGCGTGCTGCCGAGGTCGGCGGAGGGCTCTGATCCTGCACGCCGGCTAGGTTGTATAGGGTTGGCTATACTTGTTATATTGGTCCGGATCGCAGCAGAGCCGCTCCGATCCAGAGGAGGGAACACCTGATGACTTTCGCCAGCACCAAGCAGCTCGCGCTGGAGGCGCGCGCAGCCGGCTACGCGGTCCCGGCGGTCAACATCGTCGACGGCATCTCGATCGCAGCCGTCGTGAAGGCCGCCGACTCGGTCGGCTCGCCGATCATCCTGCAGACCTCGGTGAAGACCGTGAAGTACTTCGGTGCGCCCGTGCTCGCCGCCATCGCCCAGGCGGCGGCCGATGAGGCCTCCGTGCCGGTGGCGCTGCATCTCGACCACTGCCCCGACAGGGCGGTCATCACCGAGGCGATCGCGCACGGCTGGTCCTCGGTGCTCTTCGACGCCTCCGATCGCTCGTTCGACGTGGCCCGCGCCGAGACCGCGGAGGTCACGGCCGAGGCGCACGCCCGGGGTGTCGACGTCGAGAGCGAGATCGAGAACATCGTCGGCGTCGAGGACGGCGTCGGCTCCGACGACCCGGATGTCCATTTCTACTCAGACGAGCAGCTCGTCGAGGTGGCGCAGGAGACGTCGACCGACCTCATCGCCCCCGCGCTCGGCACCGCGCACGGCCTCTACAAGGCGGCCCCGGTGCTCCTGGTCGACCGGGTGAGGGCGCTCGCCGCGTTGACCGACATCCCGATCGTGCTGCACGGCGGCACCGGGCTCTCGGCCGACGAGTTCCGCGCGTTCATCGACGCCGGCGTCTCGAAGATCAACATCTCCACGGCCCTCAAGCTGGCGTACATGTACTCGGCGCGCGACCACCTCAGCGAGGCCGAGCGCACGGGCAAGTGGGAGCCGGTGAAGCTCTTCGACCAGATCCGCGACTCGGTCACCGAGACCGTCATCGAGCACATCCAGCTGTTCGGCTCGGCGGGACGCGCGGGGGTGGCCGCGTGAGCGGGCGCGCCCTCATCCTCGACTGCGACGGCGTGCTCGCCGAGACCGAGCTCGACGGGCACCTGGTCGCGTTCAACCGCACGTTCGAGCAGCTCGGCTTCCCGTTCCGCTGGACCGCGGAGGAGTACGGGCCGCTGCTGCGGATCGGCGGCGGCAAGGAGCGCCTCAAGGCCTACCTGGCGCAGCATCCGGAGATCGATCTCGGATCGGGCGACCAGCTCGACGAGCGGATCCTCGCGGCGCACAAGCTCAAGTCGGCGATCTACGTCGAGCTGGTCGACGCGGGCGCTCTGCCCGGTCGCACCGGGATCGCGCGCATCATCGCCGAGGCGCTCGACGCCGGCTGGCAGGTCGCCTGCGCGTCGACGTCGGCCGAGAAGAGCGTCGAGGCCGTGCTCGCCTCCGTCATCGGCCCCGAGCAGCGGGCCAGGATGGCGGCCGTGTACGCCGGCGACATCGTGCCCGCGAAGAAGCCTGCGCCCGACATCTACCTGCTCACCGCCTCCGAGCTCGGCCGCACGCCCGATGAGGTCGTCGTGATCGAGGACTCCCAGTCCGGCGCCGCCGCGGCGGCCGCCGCCGGGATGGCACATGTGGTCACCGTCAGCCACTTCACGGGCGACGACGAGTTCCCCGCCGCGACGACCGTGGTCGACTCCCTCGGCGACGCGGGCGCCCCCGCGAAGCTCCTCGCCGGTCTCGACGTGCGCAACGCCGACGGGTTCATCGACCTCGCAGGCCTCGAGCGCGCCCTGGAGGACCACACCGCCGCCCGCGCCTCCTGACCCTCGCGCTCACGCCCGCGCGACCCGCGCTTTGTCCAGGTTTCCGTCGCGAAGCGCGCCGTTGAGGACGGAAACCTGGACAAACCCGGCGCCGGCGCCGCAGCGCGGGGGCTAGAGGTCGTAGTGGAACTCGAGGCGGATCATGTCGCCGCGGAAGTGGATGCGGGCGAACTCGAAGGGGACGCCCGATGCGGAGGAGATCCGTTGCTCCAGGAGGAGCAGGGGAGTGCCCGCGCGGTTGCCGAACAGCTTCGCCTCGGCCTTCGACGCCGCCGAGGTCTCGAGGGTCTCGGTCACGTGCGCCATCTGCAGGTCGTAGTCGAGCTCGAGCACGGTGCACAGCTGCTGCGACGCGAGGTCGCGCTCGGTGATGCCGGGTGCCAGCGACTCGGGGACGTACGACTCGTGCAGGCTGATGGGGGTGTCCTCCACCCGACGCAGTCGGCGGATGGCGTAGACGGGTGTGCCCTCGGCCAGACCGAGCTCGCGGGCGACCCGCGCATCCGCGTCGATGAGCTGCTCGCTGAGGATCTCGGTGCTCGTGGCGTAGCCCTGCTGCTCGAGCTGCTCGCGGATGCCCATGTAGGAGGGTGACCGCGTCGAGATCTTGCGGCGCGACACGAACGTGCCCTTGCCCTGGACCCGGAACAGCAGGCCCTCGTCGACGAGGCGCGCGAGCACCTGACGCGCCGTCATGCGGCTGATGCCGTAGAGCGTGTTGAACTCGTTCTCGGAAGGGATCTTCTGGTCGGGCACCCACTCGCCGCGGGTGATCTTGTCGCGGATGAGGTCGGACAGCTGCACGTAGAGCGGCGTCGCCGAATTGCGGTCGAGAACTTCAGTCACCGTCGAAATCTCCTCGCATCAGACCCGGGAGCACTCCGTCGTGATCTCGAAGTCCCCCGGTATTCTCGCAGTCACGATGTGTACATGTATAGAGTTGTACGGTAGGTTTGCTCCAGGTGACGCACCATCGTCGTGCTTCGCCCCAGCATATCCGACGCCTTCGGCGACGAGGCCGACCGTCGATCCCGTGTGACACACGGGCGATTCATCGAGGATGAGGATCAATGGCAACGACCACCAAGCTCAAGCCGGCCGCCCAGTGGGTGGAGCTGCGCACGACGAAGTCCGACTGGGACTCCGCCGACCCCAGGCTGCTGCAGACCATGCTGGTGCAGCTGAACCTGATCCGCGCCTTCGAGGAGTACGTCCTCGAGCTGGCCGGGCAGAAGCTCATCAACGGCCCGGCGCACTCGTCGATCGGCCAGGAGGGCGGGGCCGTCGGCTCGATCCTGCCGCTGGTGAGCGCCGATCAGATCAACGGCTCGCATCGCGGCCACCACCAGTTCCTCGCGAAGGCGCTCGGCCACGTCTCGCCCGACGGCTTCGACGCGAAGGCCGACTTCAGCCCCGAGGTGCGCGACGTGCTGTACCGCACGCTCTCCGAGATCGCCGGCCTCGCCGGCGGCTACTGCAACGGCCGCGGCGGTTCGATGCACCTGCAGTGGACCGAGGCGGGCGCCATGGGCACCAACGCCATCGTCGGCGGCGCCGTGCCGTTCGCGGTCGGGTTCGGCTGGGCCGACCGGCACGCCGGCACCGACAACGTGGCCTTCACCTACTTCGGCGACGGCGCCGTGAACATCGGATCGGTGCTCGAGAGCTTCAACCTCGCCTCGGCGTGGTCGACCCCGACCTGCTTCTTCATCGAGAACAACCAGTACGCCGTGTCGACGAACGTCGGCGAGGCCACCGGAGAGGCCCGGCTCTCCGGCCGCGGCCTGGGCTTCGGCATCCCCTCGTGGCGTGTCGACGGCCAGGACACCCTCGCCGTCTACCTCGCCACCAAGGCGGCCGTCGACTACATGCGGAACGGCGGCGGCCCGACCATCATCGAGGTCGACACCTACCGCTACTTCCACCAGAACGGCCCGTTCCCGGGCAGCGCCTTCGGCTACCGCACGAAGGACGAGGAGAAGTCGTGGCGCGACCGCGACCCGATCGCGATCATGGAGCAGCACCTCGTGCGTCGCGGCATCCTGACCGCCGACGAGGCGAAGGACCTCCGCGCCCGCTCGAAGGCGATCATGCAGGAGATCGGCACGACGGTCGTCGAGCCGGTGCCGGGCGGCAAGCCCGGTCAGCTCCAGATCCAGTCGCAGCTGTGGCCCGACCCGGCGAACATCAACGCCGGCATCCGCGGCGAGATCCCGTCGTTCGAGGGCCTCACGGTCAAGGACGACTCCGAGCTCGGCCCCGACGACCTCGAGCAGAAGAAGTTCGTCGACGTCGTGGCCGAGGTCATGCACCGGCGGATGGAGCAGGACCCGAGCATCGTCGTGCTGGGTGAGGACGTCCACCGCCTCAACGGCGGCTCGCGCGGCGCCACGAAGGGCCTCGCCGACGACTTCCCGGACCGCACGCTCGGCACCCCGATCAGCGAGAACGCGTTCACCGGCTTCGGCGGTGGCCTCGCCCTCGACGGCCGCTACTACCCCGTGGTCGAGCTGATGTACGCCGACTTCCTCTGGGTCGCAGCCGATCAGCTGTTCAACCAGATCGGCAAGGCCCGCCACATGTTCGGCGGCAAGCACGACATGCCGCTGCTGCTCCGCATCAAGATCGGCACCAACACCGGTTACGGATCGCAGCACTCCATGGACCCGGCCGGCGTCCTGGCCACGAGCGTCGGCTGGCGGATCATCGCACCCTCGAGCGCGGTCGACTACGTCGGCCTCCTCAACACCGCGATGCGCCTGAAGGACCCGGTCGCCGTGCTCGAGCACGACGCCGACCTCTACAAGACGGTCGGCGACGCCCCGAAGGACCTCGACCTCCTGCTGCCGTTCGGCAAGGCCGCGGTGCGCCGGCAGGGCGAGGACGTGACCGTCATCAGCTACCTGTCGATGGTCGCCCGAGCGCTCGAGGCGGTCGACAAGGCCGGCGTGGACGGCGAGGTCATCGACCTGCGCTGGCTCGACAAGGCGAGCGTCGACTGGGACACCATCGGCGAGTCGATCAAGAAGACCAACCGCGTGATCATCGCCGAGCAGGGCTCGGCCGGCACCTCGTACGGGGGCTGGATGGCCGACGAGATCCAGCGGCGCTACTTCGACTGGCTCGATGCCCCGGTGCTCCGGGTCAGCGGGTCGGAGTCGTCGCCGAGCATCTCGAAGGTGCTCGAGGCCGCCGCGCTGGCGACCACCGACGACATCGTCGCCGCCATCGCCGAGATCGTCTGACGTCGGCCGAAGAGAACCAGAGAGGATCCTGACATGGCACGTCTGCTGAGGATGCCCGGCGTCTCCGCCGACTCCGACGAGGCCGCGCTCGAGGGCTGGACCGTCCAGGTCGGCGCGACGCTCGCCTCGGGCGACACCATCGCCTCGGTCGAGACCGAGAAGGCCGTCGTCGACATCGACGTCGACGAGGACTCGATCGTCCACGCCCTGCTCGTCGACTCCGGCGCCATGGTGCCGGTCGGCGACCCGATCGCCGTCCTGCTCGCGCCCGGCGAGCCGGCCAGCGCCGGGGAGGAGCTCGTCCGCGAGCTCAGCGGCGGCACCGATCCCACGCTCTCGTCGAGCGCCGACGTCGCGGCGGCTGTCGCGGCGGATGCGGAGGCGGGCGGAGCGGTCACGGGCCTGCCCGAGGCCGAGGAGGCCGAGACGGTGCAGGGCATCGTCCCGGTCGAGGCCCCGGCCCAGACACCCGCGGCCGAACCCGTGGCGGCCCCCGCGGCGACACCCGCGCCCGCCGAGCCGGCCCGGCCCGCCACCGCGTCGGGCGGGGGACAGGATGCGGCGGACGACGCTCCCGCCACGTCGGCGCCGGACGCCGGTTCAGGTGAGCGGCGGTTCGCCAGCCCGCTGGCGCGCCGTCTGGCCAAGGAGCTCGGGGTCGACATCGCGTCGCTCACCGGATCCGGCCCCGGTGGCCGCATCGTCCGTGACGACGTGAAGGCCGCGGCCGAGTCGGCACCGGCCTCCGGTCAGGCGGCCGCCCCCGCCGCGCCCGCACCTGCTCCCGCCTCCGACGCCTCCACCGCGGCGGCTCCCGCGCCCGGGGCGAAGCCCGCGACGCTGCCCGACGGGGCGACCTCCGAGCCGCACTCGAGGCTGCGGAAGCTCATCGCGTCGCGTCTGCAGGAGTCGAAGCGCACCGCCCCGCACTTCTACCTGACGAAGCACCTCGACGTGACGGCGCTGCTCGAGCTCCGTGCACAGGTCAACGCCCAGTCGACGGTCCGCGTGTCGGTGAACGACTTCTTCGTGAAGGCGGCGGCGAGGGCGCTGATCGACGTGCCCGAGATGAACGTGATCTGGACCGACGAGGCCGTGGTCTCGTTCCCGACCGCCGACGTCTCGGTCGCGGTGGCGAGCGAGCGCGGACTGGTCACCCCGACCATCCGGAGCATCGAGAGCCTGTCGCTGTCGAGCCTGTCGGCGAAGATCAAGGATGCGGTCTCCCGCGCCAACGCCGGGAAGCTCCAGCAGTCGGAGCTCGAGGGCGGCACGCTGTCGATCTCGAACCTCGGCATGTTCGGCGTCGACGAGTTCGCCGCGATCATCAACCCGCCGCAGGCGGCGATCCTCGCCATCGGGGCGGCACGCCGGCAGCCGGTCTTCGCCGAGGACGGCAGCGTCGTCCCGGCCGACATCGTCACCGTCACGCTCTCGGTCGACCACCGTCCGGTCGACGGGGCGATCGCCGCGCGCTGGCTGGCCCGCCTCGCCGAGCTGGTGGAGAACCCGATGCAGATCCTGCTCTGACCCCCTCATCCGGGTGCGCAAGCGCATCCGGACCCCGAGACGACGAAGGCCCCCTCCCGTGCGGGAGGGGGCCTTCGTCGTGGGACCGGCGCTCAGACGAGCTTCGAGTGGTCGCCGAGGCTGTGCCAGGTGCGGTTGTGGTACACCAGCGGCTGCGCCTCCGCGGCGTCGGCGCTGTGGTCGCCCGCGGGCGGCGCGTGTGTCTCGAGCGCTTGCACGGCGACCACGGTGGAGGCGCCTACCTCCATCTGGTTGACGACCTCGCCGCGGATCCAGGCGTGCGCCGCGGGGAAGTAGGGCTCGCCGGTGGGGAGCCGGCTCCAGATCGACGTGTCGGCGAAGCGGTCGATCCCGCTCGTCGCTCCGAGCTTGGCGATGTCGAGCTGGCCGGCGCCGAGGAGGTGCACGACGACGGTGGCCGCGCGGCGGATCGTCGGCGTCGAGGAGGAGTGCTCGGACACCGAGAACACCAGCACCGGGGGCTCTGCGCTCACCGAGAACACGCTCGTCGCGGTGAGGGCGACCGGGCCGTCGCCCGCATCCGCCGTGATCACCGCCACGCCGGCGGGGTGGTTGCGGAAGGCTGCCTTGAACTGCTCCGGGGTCACCGACGACGGGGTCGGATGCGGGACCAGCCGATGCTCATCACTCGTCACCATCCGATCCTAGGACGGGCGCGACGTACCTCTGCCACGCCCAGACACACGACGACACGGCACCGAATGCGACGGCGACCACGATCGGGATCCACATGCGACCGGATCCGGCGACGGCGGGCAGGAGGAGTGCGGCGAGCCCGCCGAACGAGACCACGCCGACGCCGGCCCATATCGCCGGCGACCAACGCAGGAGCGCGCGGCCGGGGGAGGAGCCGAGCGGGAGGGCGAGCGCGGAGGCCGTGCCGAACGAGGCCAGCGCGGTGACGGTGAGCACCTCGGTGAGCCACGCGCCCGCGGCTCCGCCGACCGGAGGCACGAGAGACAGGACGACCCAGGCGGCGGCGCCGAGAGCGAGGAGAGGGACGAGCTGGGCGACCGCGAGCCGACCCCGGTCGACGCGACCGGTGGCGACAGGCACGGCGAGCGCGACGACGAGGCCGACCACGAGCGCGGGGTCGAGACCGGCCAGCCGCGAGAGCACCGCACCGGCGGCGGAGACCAGCAGCAGGGCAGGGGCGAGGCGGATGGTGATGGCGGCACCGAGCACACGTCGGCCAGCGAGAGCGGCGGGCACCGTCGCGGCGGCGTTCACGATCGCCAGCGCGGTCACCGCGGCGAGGAAGAGGCGGAGGTAGGCGGGCTGGCCCAGCACGGGGACCGAGAGCACCGAGACCGCGGCCGACGCGAGGAGGGCTCCGGCGCCGACGATGAGGGGTGAGACGGCGAGGTCGGGGGCCCGCTCGAACTCGTACCGCGAGCGGTTGCGCCCGGTCAGTCGTGCGGCCAGGCGGGCACGTCGTCCGTCGCCCGCCCGGTCGAACGTGCCGAGGGCTCCGGCGAGCAGGCGCGCGGGGAGTGCCACGACCGCGACCACGAAGCCGCCCGCGAGGAGGGCGACGAGCCACGTCGAGGCCGATCCCGAGCCGAGCAGCGGCGACAGCGCGGTCGTGAACTGCGTCGCGTCGGCCCACGTGCCCTGCGAGCGCTCGAGTCCGCCCGGGGCGCCCGGTACGGAGGGGACCGGCTCCCCGGGGGTGGGCGCAGCGGCGGGCGGGGGTGCGGCGGCGTCGGGCGGAGTCGGCGACGAGGGATCGGCGGGCGTGCTCGGCGTGGTGGGCGCGGGAGTGCCGGGCGCCGTCCCCGTGGTGGCGCCGAAGAGCAGGCTGATCGGGGCGGACTGCACGCTGACGTTGCCCGCCGCATCCTGCTGCAGCACGACGACGCGATACGTGCCCGCGGGCACCTCCGATGCCGTGCACGACCATGCGCCGCCCGACACGGGGACCTGGCAGAGCACGTAGGCGTCGGCGAAGACCGACACCGCGGAGCCGTCCTCACCCGTGCCGGTGAACACAGCGCCCGAGGCGGGCAGGGCGGCATCGGCGCCGGGCGAGGTCAGCACGGGGGCGGCCGGAGCGGTGGCGTCGAGCGTGATGGCGGTGGCCGCGCTCTCCGGGGAGGCGCCGCCGCTCCACGGCGTCTCCTGCCAGGCGCGGACCGTGTGCGGCCCGTCGGGCAGGCCGCCGAGCGGGCACGACCACGCGCCCGATCCGTCGGCGACACCCTGGCAGGTCGCGCCGTCGGCGGCCGCGGTCACCGTGGCCCCGGGGTAGGCGGTGCCGCGCAGGGCTCCGTTGGTGAGGGGGCCACGCGGCCCGCCGGTGACGGTGGGCGGGGTGAGGACGGCGATCGACACCGAGGCGGTCTGCGACTGGCCGTCGCCCTGCACGCCGTCGTCCTGGGTCACGATGAGCGTCGTCGACGGAGAGGAGGCGAGGCCGTCGACCTCGCAGGTCCACGATCCGTCGTCGCCGACCGTGGTGGTGCAGAGCGCGGCACCGCCCGTGGAGACGGCGAGGGGGGAGCCGGGCTCTCCCCGGCCGCGGACGGAGACGGCTCCAGGTGAGACGAACCCCGCGGCGGGCGCTGAGATGGCGGGGGCCACGGCCCCGGGCGGCGGGGTGGTGTCGCCCGGCGGTGTGGGGTCGGGGGTGGTCGGCGCCGGAGCCGTGGGCGTCGCATCGCTCGGCGTCGCGTCGGTCTGTGCGGTGTCTTCGGACGTCACGTCATCCGACGTCGCGTCGGCCGGTGCCGACGCGGCCCACGAGGATGCGCTGGAGGGCGCGGCGGTCGCCGGTGCAGCGGCTCCACCCAGGGCCACGGTGCTCAGCGCAGCCGAGGCGCAGACACCCAGGAGCACCACCGCGGTGAGCCGTCGGAGCGCGTCCGGGATCGACCGACTCGCGGAGTCGCGGTCGCGCGACACCGCCGTCGTCCCACTCTGTCGCGTCTCCGGCACCTCCTCCTTCCTAGGGAAGATCGCGGGGCAAGTCAAAGCCCATGCGGGCGGTTCGCACGAAATCCTCACCTGGCCATGGACGCGGAGCGCTCCGCGAGGGCATACTTGCCCGACTGGGACGCTTGACCCAGTCGGCGCGTCGCAGCGCCGCTCCGCGGGGAGGTGATCGGCGTGGCGCACATGGCCGTGCAGGAGCGCCGCGCGCGCCTGATCCGCTCCGCGTTCACGGTCATCGCCGAGCGCGGGATCGCGGGGGCCACCACCCGGGCGATCACCGCCGAGGCGGGCATGGCCCTGGCGAGCTTCCACTACGCCTTCTCGTCCCGCGACGAGCTGCTGAGCACCCTCATCGCCGAGGCGGTCGAGTCGGAGACGAGTGTGCTCGACGTGCCGACGGGCGTCGACGCCCCGCTCGAGGACGTGCTCGTCGCGGGCCTCCGCGCCTATCTCGAGGGCCTCAAGGCCGACCCGCACCGGGAGCGCGCGATGCTCGAGCTCACCCAGCACGCGGTCCGAGACCCCGACACCCGCGCCCTCGCGGTGCGGCAGTACGAGAGGTACCGGATGCTCGCCCGTCGCTCGCTCGAGGCCGCCGCCGAGCGCACGGGCTCGGAGTGGCTCGATCCGGTCGACGTCCTGGCCGCGCAGCTCGTGGCGCTCACCGACGGACTCACGTTGGGCTGGCTCGTCGACGAGGACGACGCGCGGGCCGAGGCGACCATCCGCTTCGCCGCCCGGTCGCTCGCGGCGCGGGCTCGACGTGCCGAAGCTCGATCGGTGCAGTCGCGGTCGACGGCGCGGTCCGTGGCGGATGAGGGAAGACGAGGGGAGCGCGGATGACCGCGTCGGACGGCACGGTGAGGGTCGCGGGAGCGGGGTCGGAGCCCCGCACGCGTGTGGGAGGGGGCTGGATCGCGCTGTTCGCCACCGCGTGGCTCGGCGTCTGGATGGCGCAGCTCACCCCGGTGCAGCTGCTCCTGCCCCTCCAGGTGGAGGTGCATGTCGACTCCGGCAGGTGGGTCGACAGCGTGGTCGCGTTCGGGGTGATCAGCGCCATCGCCGGCGCCGCGGCGCTCCTCGCGTTCCCCCTCACCGGCGCGCTGTCCGACCGCACCACCTCGCGGTTCGGCCGCAGGCGCCCGTGGATCGCGGTGGGCGCGGTCGTGTTCGCCGTGGGCCTCGCGGTGCTCGGGCTGCAGGACGGGCTCGTCGGGGTGGGTGTGTGGTGGACCGTCTCGATCGTGGGCTTCTGCATCCTGTCGGCCGCCCTCACGGCGTGCATCAGCGACCAGGTGCCCGTGCTGCAGCGCGGCTTCGTCTCCAGCTGGATCTCGGCCCCGCAGGCGATCGGGCTCATCCTCGGTGTGCTCCTGGCCACGACTCTCTTCACCGGGCAGCTCCTCGGCTACTCCGCCATGGCGATCCTGCTCGTGGTGCTCGTGCTGCCCTTCCTCATCCTGGTCCCGGATGCGCGCCTGGATCCCGCGGATCGGCCGCCCATGACGCTCGCGGCGCTCATAGAGGGGTTCTGGGTGAGCCCGCGCCGGCATCCGGACTTCGGGTGGACGCTGGCCGGGCGCATCCTCGTCAACATCGGCAACGCGCTCGGCACCTCTCTGCTGCTCTACTTCCTCATGTTCGGCCTGAACGACGCGAACGCCGAGGACGACCTGCTGATGCTGATCGTGATCTACACGGTCTTCGTCGTGATCGCCTCGATCGTGTGCGGTCGCCTGTCGGATCGGCTCGCCCGACGTCGGGTGTTCGTGCTGCTCTCCTCGGTGATCCAGGCCTTCGCCGCGCTCCTCCTCGCGTTCCTGCCTCAGCTCGACGCGACCATGGTGGCCGCCGGTCTCCTGGGCGCCGGGTACGGCTGCTTCCTCTCGGTCGATCAGGCGCTCGCCACTCAGGTGCTGCCCGACCCCGCCTCCCGTGGAAAGGACCTCGGAATCATGAACATCGCCACCGCCGTGCCCCAGGCCGTCGCGCCGCTGGTGGGCGCCGGCATCGTCTGGTCGCTCGGGGGCTTCCCCGTGCTCTTCCTCGCCTCGGCGGTGTTCGCTCTGCTCGGGGCGCTCGCCGTCTCCCGGGTGAGGAGCGTCCGATGAGCCCTCGCAAGCCCGGTGCCTCCCCGACGTCCGCGGCGACCGCCACCGCCTCGACCGGCACCGCCTCGACCGGCTCCTCGGACCTGCTCGACCTCACCCGGGCGCCCGCTGTGCCTGGGATCTGGCGCGACGAGCTCCGCTACTGGCCGGCCCTGGCCGAGGCCACGCAGTCGCTCGACACCCCCTACGCCGTCCTCGGGTTCGAGGCGCTCGCCCACAACGCCCACGACATGCTGCGCAGAGCGGCCGGCACGCCCATCCGCGTCGCCTCGAAGTCCATCCGCATCCGGGCGGTGATCGACGCCGTGCTCGCGCTGCCCGGGTATCGCGGCATCCTCGCGTACACGCTGCCCGAGGCGCTCTGGCTCGCCGAGACCCACGACGACGTCGTGGTCGGCTACCCGACCGTCGACCGGGCGGCGCTCGCCGCGCTCGCGGCCGACGAGCGTGCCGCCGCGCGCGTGACGGTGATGATCGACTCCGCCGACCACCTCGACCTCATCGACTCCGTCGTGCCGGCGTCGCGTCGCGCGGCCCCGATCCGGGTGGGCATCGAGCTCGACGCCGCCTTCGTCGCCCCCGGGCTCGGCCACATCGGCGCGTACCGCTCACCCGTGTACGACGCCGCCGATGCGACGGCGCTCGCCCGGGAGGTGCTCGGCAGGCCGGGCTACTCCCTGGTCGGGATGATGGCGTACGAGTCGCAGATCGCCGGCGTGGGCAACCGCCCCCGGGGCAACCCGATCCGAGGGCGGATCCTCGACGTGATCCAGCGGAAGTCGGTGGCCGAGCTGCGCGAGCGCCGGGGCGCCGTCGTCGCCGCGGTGCGCCGGCTCGCCCCGTTGGAGTTCGTCAACGGCGGCGGGACCGGGTCGCTCGAGACGACCGGCGCCGATCCGTCGGTGACCGAGATCGGCGCGGGCAGCGGGCTCCTGGGCGGCCACCTCTTCGACACCTACTCGCGCTTCCGGCCCGCGCCAGCGGCCGCGTTCGCGATGTCGGTGGTGCGGAAGCCGACCCCCGAGATGGCGACCGTGCTGGGGGGCGGTTGGATCGCCTCCGGGCCGCCCGCCCCCGATCGGCTGCCCGAGGTGGTCTGGCCACGCCCCGCGCGCATGGTGCCCCGCGAGATGGCCGGCGAGGTGCAGACGCCCCTCACCGGACGCGGTGCCGCACGCCTGCAACTCGGCGACCGGGTCTGGTTCCGACACACCAAGTCGGGTGAGCTCTCGGAGCACGTCGACCGCTTCGCCGTGGTGGAGGACGGGCGGCTCATCGGCGAGGTCCCCAGCTACCGCGGCGAGGGGAAGGCGTTCTTGTGACGGCGGCGAACGGGGTCTGGCGCAACTGGTCGCGCACCGAGCGGGTGAAGCCCGTGCGGGTGGAGCGCCCGCAGACCATCGGCGCGGTGCAGCGGGCCGTGACCGCGGCGTCGAAGGCGCGGCTCCGTGTGAAGGCCGTCGGCGCCGGGCACAGCTTCACCGGGATCGCGGTCGCGACGGGAGTGCTCCTCGAGCTCGACGAGCTGAGCGGCATCGTCTCGGTCGACCGCGAGCGGATGCGTGTCACGTTCCTGGCGGGGACACGACTCCACGAGGCCGCCCGGCTGCTGCGCCCGCACGGGCTCGCCATGGAGAACCTCGGCGACATCGACGTGCAGACCATCGCCGGGGCGGTCTCCACGGGGACGCACGGCACCGGATCGCGCTTCGGTGGGATCGCCACGCAGGTGGTGGGGGTGACGCTCGTCACCGCCGACGGCGAGCTTCGCCGCATCGACGAGGAGAACGAGCCCGAGCTCCTGCCCGCCGTGGCGCTCTCGCTCGGCGCCCTCGGGGTGATCGTCGAGGTCACCCTGCAGTGCGTGCCGGCGTTCGTGCTCACCGCACTCGAGTGCCCGGCGCCACTGGGCGAGACCCTCGATGATCTCGACGGGATCGTCCAGCGCTCCGACCACTTCGAGTTCTACTGGTTCACCGACACGACGACCGCGGTGACCAAGACGAATCAGCGTCGTCCCGTCGGGGAGCCCACGCGACCGCTGGGCCCCCTCCAGCGCTTCGTCGACGACACGCTCATGGCGAACGGCCTCTACCGGGTCACCTGCGCCGCGAGCTCGATGGTGCCCGCGATCGTGCCCTCGGTGAACCGCCTCGCCGACCGCCTCTGGACCAACCGGGAGTACAGCGACCTCTCGCACCGCGTGTTCGCCACCAAGCGGACCGTGCGGTTCCGCGAGATGGAGTACGCGGTTCCCGCCGAGAGCACCGCCGACATCGTGCGCGCCATCGACGAGCTCACGCGCTCGCGGGGGTGGCACGTCTCGTTCCCGATCGAGGTGCGGTTCGCCGCCGCCGACGACCTCTGGCTGTCGACCGCAAGCGGCCGGCCCAGCGGCTACATCGCCGTCCATCGCTACCACCGCGAGGACCATCGACCGTACTTCGAGGCCGTCGAGGACATCATGCGCGAACACCGGGGGCGACCCCACTGGGGCAAGCTCCACACGCAGGACGCCGCGTCGCTGGCGGACCTGTATCCGCGGCACGCCGACTTCGTCGCCCTCCGCGACCGGATGGACCCCGACCGCCTGTTCACGAACGCCTACCTCGACCGTGTGCTGGGGGAGTGAGGGGATGACGGCCGTGCGCATCCGCGGGCCCCGGCAGGCGAGGACTGCGAGGATGGGGGAGTGATCGACGACGAGCGCCTCGAGCGCGCACGCGCCCTGGCGGCGAGACTCCCCGACGGATTCGTGCTCGGCACCGCCACCAGCGCCTTCCAGATCGAGGGCGCGGTGCGCGAGGGTGGGCGCGGTGAGTCGGTGTGGGATGCCTTCACCCGCGTCCCCGGCGCGATCGCCGGCGGCGCGACCGCCGATGTGGCGGCCGACCACTACCATCGCTACGCGGAGGACGTCGCACTGCTCGCCGACCTCGGCGCCGACTCGTACCGGTTCTCCCTCTCGTGGACCCGGCTCCAGCCCGAGGGGCGCGGCGCGCTGTCGGAGGAGGGCGCCGCGTTCTACGACCGGCTGCTCGACGCCCTGCTCGCCGCGGGCATCCGACCGTTCGCCACGCTCTTCCACTGGGACACCCCCACGGCGCTCCGCGGACGATGGCTCGACCGCGACACCGCGTCGCGCTTCGCCGACCTCGCCTACGCGGTCGGCGAGCGGTTCGGCGACCGCGTCCCCACCTGGGCCACGATCAACGAGCCGGCCACCGTCACACTCGAGGGCTACGCGCTCGGCGTGCACGCCCCCGGGGCGACACGCCTCTTCGGTGCGCTGCCGACCGCCCATCATCAACTGCTCGGCCACGGGCTCGCCACCCAGGCGCTCCGCGCCAGCGCACCCGACGCCCGCCTCGGGATCGTGAACGTCCACACCCCGGTGAGCCCCGCGACCGACTCGGAGGCCGACACCGCGTTCGCCCAGCTGTTCGACGTGCTGCACAACCGGATCTTCACCGACCCCGTGCTGCTCGGCCGATACCCCGACGCACCCGAGGGATTCGAGGCGCTGCTGGGGGCCCTTGCGGTGGATCCCGCCGACCTCGCCACGATCGCCCAGCCGCTCGACTTCCTCGGCCTCAACTACTACATGCCCTCGCGGATCGCCGCCGGCTCCGGATCGGCGTCGACACCGGACGGCGACGCCGAGGCGATGCGGTCGCTGCCGTTCCATCTGGCGCCCTGGCCCGAGTACCCCACGACCGGATTCGGTTGGCCGATCGCGCCCGAGATGCTGGGCACGGCGCTCGACGAGCTCGCCGAACGCTACGGCGAGGCGCTGCCGCCCGTCGTGATCACCGAGAGCGGGGTGAGCCTGCCCGACCGGATCCGCCGTCGCGACGACGGCGCCGTCGAGGTCGCCGACGACCGCCGCATCGACTACATCGACGCGCATCTGCGGGCGGCGCTCGACGCGGTGGCCGACAGCACCCGACCGGCATCGGGGATCGACCTCCGGGGCTTCCACGTCTGGTCGCTGCTCGACAACTTCGAGTGGGCGGCTGGATACACCCAGCGTTTCGGTCTCGTGCACGTCGACTTCAACACCCTCGAGCGCACGCCGAAGCGCTCGTTCGAGTGGTTCCGCGAGGTGTGCCGCAGCCGCTGAGCAATGCTGTGAGGACGCCTCACCACCCCGGGGTGCGCGGAGTAGACCGGTATAGTTGACGCCATGGAGTGGCTCATCCCGGTCATCATCGTCGTCGTCCTCGTCGCCATCATCGGCATCTACCTGTGGGCGACCTACAACTCGCTGGTCACGCTCAACGTGCGTGTCGACGAGGCGTGGAGCGACATCACGGTGCAGCTGAAGCGGCGAGCCGACCTCATCCCGAACCTCATCGAGGCGGTGAAGGGGTACGCCGCGCACGAGAAGGGCGTCTTCGAGAGCGTCACCCAGGCGCGCGCCGAGACGCTGAGCGCTCAGGGGCCGGCCGAGGCGTCCGTCGCCGAGAACCACATGCAGCAGGCGCTGAAGAGCGTGTTCGCGGTCGCCGAGGCGTACCCGCAGCTGCAGGCCAGCCAGAACTTCCTCCAGCTCCAGGGCGAGCTGGTCGACACCGAAGACAAGATCCAGGCCTCGCGCCGCTTCTACAACGGCGGTGTGCGCGAGCTGAACACGAAGATCAAGGTGTTCCCGAACAACATCTTCGCGCGCCAGCTGGGCTTCACCGAGCGCGAGTTCTTCGAGGTCACCGACGTGGCGGCGATCAGCGAGCCGCCGCGCGTGCAGTTCTGACCCGCTGAGGAGGCGTACACCACCCGATGTACCGCGCCATAGCGAAGAACAAGCGCAACACCGTCTTCATCATCGCCGTCTTCCTCCTCATCATCGGAGGGCTGGGCTACCTCGCGAGCCTCATCTACAAGAACACCACGATCGTCATCGTGGTGGTCGTCGTGGCGGCGCTCTACGCGCTGTTCCAGTACTTCATCGCCAGCGGGCAGGCCCTGGCCATGAGCGGCGCGCGAGAGATCCAGAAGGCCGACAACCCGCGGCTCTATCGCATCGTCGAGAACCTCTCGATCACCACCGGCACGCCCATGCCGAAGGTCTACATCGTCGACGACCCGGCCCCGAACGCGTTCGCCACGGGTCGCGATCCGCAGCACGCGATCGTGGCCGCGACCACCGGCCTGCTCGCGATCATGGACGACGCCGAGCTCGAGGGCGTGATGGCCCACGAGCTGGGCCATGTGCGCAACTACGACATCCGCGTCTCGATGGTGGTCTTCGGGCTCGTGGTGGCGGTGGGCTTCATTGCCGACATGCTGCTCCGCCTCACCATCTTCGGTCGGAACAACAACAACAACCCGGTGCTCATGATCGCCGGCCTGATCGCGCTCATCGTGGCGCCCATCCTGGCCACCGTCGTGCAGCTCGCGGTGTCGCGTCAGCGCGAGTACCTGGCCGATGCGACGGGCGCCCTCACCACCCGGCACCCGGATGCTCTGGCCAGCGCCCTCGCCAAGCTCCAGGCCTACGGTCGGCCGATGCAGAAGCAGTCGTCGTCGATGGCGCACATGTGGATCGCCGACCCGATGAAGCCGGGTGTCGTGGCGCGTCTGTTCGCCACGCATCCGCCCATCCCCGACCGCATCGAGCGCCTGCAGAAGATGGGCGGCTCCTTCTAGGAGAGCGCGGCCCGCAGGGCGCCCGTGAGGGTGCCCCACTCGGCGACCTCGATCCGCTCGAGGCCCTGCCAGGCGGCAGCCTGTCGCAGCAGCGCCACGATGCGCGGCAGGTCGTCGTCGATGAAGCCCGGCTCGGCCCAGGCGGACTGCACACGCAGCACACCGGCCTTGCGGTCGCTCTTGAGGTCGATGCGCGCCGGCAGGCGGTCGTCGATGAGCACCGGGAGCGTGTAGTAGCCGTAGACGCGCTTCGGAGCCGGGGTGTAGATCTCGATGCGGTAGTGGAAGTCGTACAGCCGCAGAGCCCGCGCGCGCTCCCAGACGACGGGGTCGAAGGGCGAGAGCAGCGCCGCCGCCTCGATCCGGCGGGGGAGGCGCGCCTCGGTGTGGAGGTAGGCGTCGCGACCCCACCCCGGCACCTGCACGCGGCGCACCTCGCCGGTGTCCTCCAGATCGCGCAGGGCGGTCATCGTATCGGCCGACTTGAGCCGGAAGTAGTCGGCCACGTCGCTCACCGTTCCGATGCCGAGGGCGCGGATGCTCGTCGTCACCAGCTCGCGGATCGCGTCGTCACGCGGAACGCTGCGCTCGAGCACCTCGCGAGGGAGGACCTGCTCGGGCAGCGCATAGGTGCGCTCGAAGCGCGCGCGCGGCGCGGCGACGACGTCGCCCGTCCGGAACAGGGTCTCGAGGCCTCGCTTGACGTCGGACCAGCCCCACCACGGCCCCCGGCGGACGTTCGAGTCGTGCTCCACCTCGCTCGCCCTCATCGGCCCCTTCTCGGCCAGCTCGGACTTCAGCCACTCGAGCATCGCCGGGTTCTGGTTCGGGAACGAGTCGGGCCGGGCCGCATACCAGTCGCGGTACTCCGCCTTCCGCCAGTCGAACAGCGGCAGGTCGGTCACCGGGAAGAAGGCGGCCTCGTGGGCCCAGTACTCCGTCATGGCGGGCCCGGCGAGGATGCGGTCGAGCAGCGGGCGGTCGTAGGCGCCCAGACGGGCCAGGGCCGGCAGATAGTGGCTGCGCTCGAAGACGTTGACCGAGTCGATCTGGAGCACGCCGAGGCGGCGCAGGAACAGGTTGAGCTGCCGCGTTCCGACGACCGCGGGAGGCGGTGATCCGAAGCCCTGAGCGGCCAGGGCGACGCGCCGGGCGAGAGCAGGAGAGAGGCTGTCGGGCGACACGATCCGACCCTATCGGGAGCCGCCGACATGACGACGGACGCTCAGCTTCCGGACCGTAGACTGACTCCATGCCGGAGCCCATGCCGCGACCGTCCCGCCGCCTCAGGGCTGCGGCGCGCGCGCGGGGAGCGGCGGCCGACCCGATCGTCGAGTCGATCCCACGGGGGATGCGCCTGGCCTCGGCCTGGTCGTGGCGGATCCTGCTGGTCGCGGGCGGCCTCGCCCTCCTGCTGTTCCTCATCGCCCAGCTGCGCGAGATCATCGTGCCGCTCCTCGTCGCCGTGGTGCTCGCCGCCCTGCTGGTGCCCTTCAAGAACTTCCTCGTGCGCCACCACTGGCCCCGCTGGGCGGCGATCGTCACGGCGGAGGTCGGCACGCTCGTCGCGGTCGCGGCGCTGATCTACCTCGTGGCGACCCAGGTGTCGGCCGGATTCGGCGACGTGCGAGATCGCGCCGTCGCCTCGTTCATGGACCTGCGCCGCTGGCTCGAGGAGTCACCCCTCCACGTCACCGATCAGCAGTTCGACCAGTACGTCGCCCAGGCCTGGCAGGCGATCCAGGACGACGCATCGTCGCTGGCGCGCAGCGCCCTCAGCGTCGGCACCACCTTCGGGCACGTGCTCGTGGGCGCTCTCCTCGTGCTCTTCGCCACGCTCTTCATCCTCATCGACGGGGAGCGCATCTGGGGCTGGCTCGTCCGTGTCTTCCCCCGTCGCGCCCGGCTCGCGGTCGACGGTGCAGGCAAGGCCGGCTGGAACACCCTCCGCTCCTTCGTGAAGGTGCAGATCCTCGTCGCCCTCATCGACGCCATAGGCATCGCCACGGGCGCCGCGATCCTCGGTGTGCCTCTGGCCATCCCCATCGGCGTGCTCGTCTTCCTCGGGTCCTTCATCCCGATCGTGGGAGCCGTCGTGACGGGGGCGTTCGCGGTCTTCATCGCACTGGTCTACAACGGCTGGGTGATCGCGCTGATCATGCTCGGCGTCGTGCTGCTCGTGCAGCAGGTCGAGGGTCACATCCTGCAGCCGCTCGTCATGGGCACGGCCGTCAAGGTGCATCCGCTCGCCGTAGTGCTCGCCGTCGCAGGCGGTTCGATGATCGCGGGCATCGCGGGGGCGTTCTTCGCCGTGCCCGTGGTCGCCACGCTTAATGTCATGATCAAGTACGTCGCGAGCGGGCAGTGGCGCACCGACGGGCGAGCCCCACGGGCGCCCGCCGCCGACTCCGGCCCGCCGCCGAGGAGCCCCCGACGTCTGCGCACCCGAAGCACGAAGGACACCGCCACCCCATGACCGACACGACGCACGTTCAGGCCGCGCCCACGCTCGAGCAGATGGAGGCCGCCCGCACGCGCGTGAGCGCGGTGGCGAAGGTCACGCCGATGGAGCGGTCGACCTACCTCGCCGAGCTCGTCGGCTCGCCCGTCTTCCTCAAGTGCGAGAATCTGCAGCGCACCGGCTCGTACAAGATCCGCGGGGCGTACAACCGCATCCTCGCCCTCACCGACGAGGAGAAGGCGCGGGGTGTCGTCGCCGCGTCGGCCGGCAACCACGCCCAGGGTGTCGCCTTCGCCGCGCGCGAGCTGGGCATCCACGCCACGATCTTCATGCCGCTGGGCGTCGCGCTCCCCAAGCTCGAGGCGACGCGGGGTTACGGCGCCGACGTCCTGCTCCGAGGTCACACGGTCGAAGAGCCGCTGCGCGCCGCGGCGGAGTTCGCCGAGACGACGGGCGCGGTCTTCATCCCGCCGTTCGATCACCCCGACGTCATCGCCGGCCAGGGCACGCTCGGGCTCGAGATCCTCGACCAGGTGCCCGACCTCGAGACCGTGGTGGTGCCGATCGGCGGCGGGGGTCTCATCGCGGGCATCGCGGCGGCGGTGAAGCAGCGGGCCGCCCGCGAGGGGCGCGAGATCCGCGTGATCGGCGTGCAGGCGGCGAACTCCGCGGCCTACCCGCCCTCGATCGAGGCCGGCGAGCCGGTGCACATCGTCACCCTGCCCACGATCGCCGACGGCATCGCCGTGGCGCGTCCCGGGGTGCTCAACTTCCAGATCATCCGCGACCTCGTCGACGAGGTCGTCACCGTCTCCGAGGCCGACATCGCCCGGGCCCTCGTGGTGCTGCTCGAGCGGGCGAAGCAGGTCGTCGAGCCCGCGGGCGCCGTCGGTGTGGCCGCCGTGCTCGCGGGCGCCGTCCGCGAGACGGGCACGACCGTGGTCATGCTCTCAGGCGGCAACATCGACCCGATGCTCATGCAGCGTGTGATCAGCCACGGCCTGGCGGCCTCCGACCGTTACCTCAAGCTCCGCGTGATGCTGCCCGATCGTCCCGGTCAGCTGGCGCGCACCGCCGAGCTCGTCGCCGAGGCCAACGCCAACGTGGTCGAGGTTCAGCACACCCGCCACGGCAAGGGTCTCCAGATCAGCGAGGTCGAGCTCGAGCTGCACATCGAGGCGCGCGGTCACCATCACCGCGACGAGATCATCGCGAAGCTCGAGGACGCCGGCTACACGGTCCGCGTGGAGCAGTAGCCGGCACCCGTCTCCGCGGTCATGCGAGGGAGACGGCCTCCGCGACCAGGTCGGCCAGGGTGACGTCGGCCGTGGTGCGGCCGACCATCCGCGGTGACGGGCGCAGGCCGGGCACGGTGTGGCCGCCGCCTCTGACCTCGTAGAGGGTGACCGAGGGGATGTCGGGCGTGCTGTAGCGGGTGCGGATGACCGTGGTGCGACCGTCGGAGGACGCTGCCGCTTCGAGGGGCGTCACCTCGGGCGGTCCGTCAAGGCCGTTGCGGGCCGCCAGATACGCGGCGGTCTCGAGGGCCGAGAGGCTGCGGCCGCCGACCCGGAACAGCCGTCGCGCCCACCAGCGCATCGTGCCGCCCTCGAAGGGCACGATCGGGTCACGCGTGCCGTGGACGAGGGCGATCGGGGTCGGGCGTGCCGCCGGGGCACTCGGGCTCGCCAGGAAGCTCTCGGGCGCGGGCATCGCCGCCGCGATGATCACCGCGGCGGAGACGAGTTCCGGCGCCTCGTGCAGAAGACGGAAGACCATCTGGCCGCCGTTGGAGTACCCCACCGTCACGACCCGGGCCGGGTCGATACCGTGCGAGGCCTCGAGACGGTCCACGACCATCCGCGCGAACGCGACGTCGTCGACCCCGCGCCGTCGCGCCGCGAACGAGCTCTCACGGCGAGCGTCGTTCCAGTGGCCGCGGTAGCCGTCGAGGTAGGCGACCACCGCCTCCCCGCTCGTCGCGAGGGGGAGCAGGGCGTCGTGGGTGAATCGACGGTGGGACTCGCCGTCCTGCCGGGAGCCGTGGAAGACGAGCACGAGCGGGCGGGCGGCGGGCGCGGTCGGGGCGCCGATGACGGTGAAGGTCCGCTGGAGGCCGTCGAGCTCGACGGAGTGCTGGATGACGTGGTCGACGGTGTCGACGAGGGTGTCGCGACGGAGGGCTCGGGGATCGGAGGTGGGTGTCATGCGTCGGACTGTAGACTCTGACATCGTGTCAAGGTCAAGTCGAGGGGAGACGCCGTGCTGATCGGAGAGCTGAGCCGTCGGAGCGGCGTGAGCGCGCGGTCGCTGCGCTATTACGAGCAGCACGGGCTGATCGAGGCGGAGCGCGGTGCGAACGGCTACCGCGAGTACGACGAAGCGGCCGTGGCGCGGGCCCGGAACCTCCAGCTGCTATTCGGGCTCGGGATAAGCCGCGAGCTCGCGGGCGCCGTTCTCGCGTGCAGCGGCGACGCCGCACCGGAGGTGCACCGCGCCTCACGGGACCAGCTCGCGGAGGTGCGCGACCGCATGGCCGAGCGGATCGCCGAGATGACGGTGACGCACGCGGCGCTGTCGCGCATCGTCGACGAGGTGGGCTGAGCGGGGGTCGCTGTCAGCTCGCCGCTCGTCGTTCGGCGATGTGCGCATCCGCCTCGGCTGGTCAGCCGGAGAAGGTCTCGACGTTGACGATCTCGACCGCGATGTCGCGCCCGTTGGGAGCGGTGTAGGTGGTCTTCTCGCCGATCTTGAGGCCGATGATGGCGCTGCCGAGCGGGCTCTGCTCGCTGTAGACGTCGAGGTCGGTCTGGCCCGCGATCTCGCGGGAGCCCAGCAGGAAGCGCTCTTCGCCGCCCGCCACCAGGGCTGTGACGACGGTGCCCGGCTCGACGACGCCGTGGCTCTCCTTGGCCTCGCCGACCTCGGCCGTGCGCAGCAGCTCGGTGAGCTGGCGGATGCGCGCCTCGATCTTGCCCTGCTCGTCCTTCGCGGCGTGGTAGCCGCCGTTCTCCTTGAGGTCGCCCTCTTCGCGCGCCGCCTCGATCTTCTTGGCGATGTCGAGGCGAGCGGGGCCGCTCAGCTCCTCGAGCTCGGCGGCGAGTCGGTCGTATGCGTCCTGCGTCAGGAAGGTGGCCTCTGCCATGGGAGCACTCCTCGTTAAAGCTCGACGCCCGGACCTCTGGCCCGGACGTATCAGAGAACTCTACGACAGCCAGCAGCTGGAGATCAAACCCGTGGTGGCCAGCTCCGTGGTGCGCACGGTCTCGGAGAGGGGCCGGATCGCCGAGTCGCTCGGGGGCACGTCGACGACCTTCCACCCGACTGTGCGGAAGTCGGCGTTCATCGCCTGGATGGCGCAGCGCACCGAGGCCCCGGCGGGCGCGGAGAGGTTCCAATCGACCGTGACCGTGGTGTCGTCGACCACCTGGTGGCCGGTGTCGGTGGCTTGGATGCTCGCCGAGTCGCCGTCGAGACCCGCCCACACGACCCAGGCGCCTGCGACGACGAGCGCCGTGATCGTGCCGCCGATCGCGAACGCCTTGCCCCGGAAGCGCCTGCCCTTCGTCCGGCCGTAGCGTGCCGCGATCTCGCTCGACTCGATCCGGTCGTCGGGGTCGACGTAGGCCGGACCGGGGGTCTCGATCTCCTCGTCGTGGCTCACGCGGCGACCTCTCGGACTCGAACGGATAGTCTGGATGCACCACAAGGGTAGACGTACTTCCTAGGAGTTGAGACCGCTGAGCCTCCGTTTGATGGCGGTGCACGCCCATCCCGACGACGAGTCGAGCAAGGGAGCCGCGACCTACGCGTACTACCTCGATCGGGGCGTCGAGGTGATGGTGGTCAGCTGCACCGGAGGGGAGCGAGGCTCCGTCCTCAACGAGTCCCTCGCCGACCGCAGCTGGGCCGAACGCGACATGGCGGGGCTGCGCCGCATCGAGATGGCTGCTGCTCAGCAGGCCGTCGGCTTCGAGCACCGCTGGCTCGGCTACCACGACTCCGGTCTGCCCGGGGAGGGGGAGCCCCTGCCGACCAACGCGTTCGCGGCGATCCCCGTCGAGACCTCGGCGGCGCCCCTGGTGCGGCTGATGCGCCGGTTCAAGCCCCAGGTGCTCGTGACCTACGACGAGAACGGCGGTTACCCGCATCCCGACCACATCCGCTGCCACGAGATCTCGATGCGCGCTTACGAGGCGGCAGGTGATCCCGAGGCGTATCCGGATGCGGGCGAGCCGTGGGAGGTCTCGAAGGTCTACTACGACCGCATCATGAACCCCGCCCGCTTCGAGGCGGTGTTCGAGACCCTCCGGAGCGAGAGCCCGGAGAGTCCGCTCCTCGCCTCGTTCACCGAGATGCGCGAGTGGATGGAGAAGCGCGAGCGGCCCGTGGTCACCGCCCAGGTTCCGGCGGGCGGGTTCTTCGAGGTGCGTGATGCGGCGCTCCGCGCCCACGCCAGCCAGGTCGCGCCCGACACCCCGTTCTTCTTCTGGCCGAACGACATGCAGCGCCGCGCCTGGCCGTACGAGGACTTCCAGCTGGCCGCGTCGCGGGTCTCTCCCGCGATCGCAGGCGACGACGTCGAGAGCGACCTGTTCGCCGGGATCGAGGACGCATGACCCCCCTGCTCGCCTCCGCCACGACGGCGTGGCTGCTGGCTGACGACACCACGCCGGATCCCGACACCGTCACCCCGGGTGTCGTCGGCTTCATCGTGACGTTCCTCGTCGCCGCGGTGACCGTGCTCCTCGTCATCGACATGGTGCGCCGCGTGCGCCGGGTCAACTACCGCGAGAAGGTGCGCATGGAGCTCGAGGAGGAGCTCGCGGCCCAGAACCGCGGCGACAAGGGCGCGGGATCGGGCACGCCGGAGCGCTAGTCCCGCGTGTCCGCCCGGGCTCGCCGGGGGCGCCGTCACTCCGACACCGAATCTCGGCAAGTCCGGCTCCAGAGCAGGGGCTTTCCGGCATCCGGTGTCGAGGTGGCGGTATGAGCTCGACAGTCCGAAGACTGAGGGCGTCCCGGCTCGGCGCACTGATCGTCATCACGAGATTCCGGGGGAGCGCCGCCCTATTCGTCGAGCTTGGTCAGATGCCGTGACGAGGATCGACGATCGCTCGGACCCCGGCGCCGTGCGCAGGTCCCTCCGTGAGTGATGACGATCGCCGGATACTCAGCGGCGCGGAGCCGGTGGGAGGGATCTGCTCAGCGCGGGTCAGACGCCGTTCGGCGGGGCGACGGCGACGAGGAGGATGGCCGTCCAATGGCAGAGGAACGCGATCACGGTGAACGCGTGGAACACCTCGTGGAAGCCGAACCTCCCGGGGAACGGGTTCGGCCGCTTGAGCGCGTAGGCGACGGCGCCGAGGCTGTAGGCGATGCCGCCGACGGCGACCAGGATCATCGTGGCCGGGTTGGCGGTGTAGATGTCGACCGCGTACATCACCGCGGCCCAGCCGAGCAGGAGGTAGAGCGCCACGTAGAGCCAGCGCGGGGCGCCGATCCAGAACACGCGGAAGGCGATGCCGAGGACCGCGCCTCCCCAGACGAGTGAGAGCAGGAGCGCGGCCTTGTCGCCGGAGAGGGTGAGCGCCGCCATGGGCGTGTAGGTGCCGGCGATGAGCAGGAAGATGTTCGAGTGGTCGATGCGCTTGAGCAGCAGCTTCGTCTTCGGCTTCCACGCGAAGCGGTGGTACAGCGCCGAGTTGCCGAACAGCATGATCGACGTGACCATGAAGACGGCGCTGGTCCACTTGGCGAGGGCACCGTCGGCCAGGCAGATGAGCACGATGCCGGCCGCGATGGTGAGCGGCAGCATGCCGGCGTGGAGCCAGCCGCGCCACGAGGGGCGCTCCTCCGCGGGGGCCGGTGACAAGCCCTCCTCGAGGACCGGGATGTGCGCAGAGCTCATGTCGTCCAGGCTACGTGGGGGCTCCGGGCGTCGGCTGGGAGATCGCCTGCCGGGCGAGTACGGTGAACCTGTGCCGATTAGCCGCGACCTCCTCGGGGAGGGCCTCCTCTACCGGGTGTACCAACGGCGCATCCGCAAGAGCCTCGAATCGGCCGAGCTGCCCAAGCACGTCGCGATGATCGTGGACGGCAACCGCCGCTGGGCCAAGCAGCGCGCACTCGAGACCGCCGCGCACGGCCATCGTGCGGGCGCGGCGAAGATGCTCGAGTTCCTGCAGTGGTGCGACGACCTCGGCATCGAGGTGGTCACCCTCTATCTGCTCTCCACCGACAACCTCAAGAACCGCGGCTCGGAGGAGCTCGACGAGCTGGTGAGGATCATCGCCGACCTGGCCTACGACGTCTCGCACTACCGCGACTGGCGCGTGCAGCACCTCGGTTCCGACCGTGGCCTGCCCGACGACCTCGTCACGGCGCTCCGCGAGGCGGAGGCGAGCACCGCCTCCGCGACCGGGCTCCACGTCAACCTCGCGGTCGGCTACGGCGGGCGCCATGAGATCGCGGAGGCGGTGCGCAGCATCATCCAGGCGCACCGGGCGGCGGGCCACGGGTTCGACGAGCTCGAGGCGTCGATCGACCAGGAGCTCATCGCCGACCACCTCTACACGGGTGGGCAGCCCGACCCGGATCTGGTCGTCCGCACGTCGGGGGAGCAGCGTCTGAGCGACTTCATGCTGTGGCAGAGCGCCCACAGCGAGTTCTACTTCATGGAGGCCCTCGGACCCGACGTCCGCGAGGTCGACTTCCTCCGCGCGTTGCGCGACTACGCGCGCCGCCACCGCCGCTACGGCGGGTGAACTACACCGGTGTAACTCGGCGTTAATCTGATCGGTCGCGTGTCGTAACCCGCCGAGAGCCCGGGAGTCGTAGTTTCAGTGTCATCAGGTATGGCACCTGGTCGAGACGGCCACATAAGTTCGTTTCGCGATCCACTGGCCGGCTCGTTACACGGTCCGAGCGCCACGCGCTCGGGGTTGGAGTGGATGTGGCCGAGCCCATGACCCGCAAGTCCAGCAAGATCACTCGAAAGGACGTCTCGCCCTCAGGCAGCACCCCAGACACCGTCAAGCAGACCGAGCGTACCTATGTGTTGGATACCTCGGTCTTGTTGTCTGACCCGAAGGCGATCTTCCGATTCGCGGAGCACGACGTCGTGCTCCCGGTGGTGGTGATCTCCGAGCTGGAGAAGAAGCGGAACGACCCGGAGATCGGCTACTTCGCCCGCCAGGCGCTGCGCAACCTCGACGAGCTGCGCATCCAGCACGAGCGTCTCGACTTCCCGATCGCGCTCGAGAACGGCGGCAGCGTCCGCGTCGAGCTCAACCACTCGAACCAGTCCGTGCTGCCGTCGGGCCTCCAGCTCGGCGACAACGACACACGAATCCTCGCCGTGGCGCTCAACCTGTCGAACGACGGCCTCGACGTCACGGTCGTCTCGAAGGACCTCCCGCTCCGCGTGAAGGCCGCGTCGATCGGCCTCGCCGCCGAGGAGTACCGGGCAGAACAGGCGCCCGACTCGGGCTGGACGGGCATCACGGATCTCTCCCTCGGCTCCGACCTCATGGCGAAGCTGTACGAGCACGAGGAGCTCGACACCCCCGCGGTCGCGGGGCTGCCGATCAACACGGGGCTCGTCATCCACTCCGATCGCGGATCGGCACTGGGTCGCGTGACCGGGCCGAACGCTCTCCGTCTGGTGCGAGGCGATCGCGACGTGTTCGGCGTGCACGGCCGGTCGGCCGAGCAGCGCATCGCGATCGACATGCTGCTCGACCCCGAGATCGGCATCGTGTCGCTCGGCGGTCGCGCGGGCACCGGCAAGTCGGCTCTCGCGCTCTGCGCCGGACTCGACGCCGTGCTCGAGAAGCAGCAGCACCGGAAGATCATGGTCTTCCGTCCGCTGTACGCGGTAGGCGGTCAGGAGCTCGGCTACCTGCCCGGCGACGCGGCCGAGAAGATGAACCCGTGGGCTCAGGCGGTGTTCGACACGCTCGGCTCGCTCGTCTCGCAGAACGTGCTCGACGAGGTGGTCGACCGGGGCATCCTCGAGGTGCTGCCGCTGACGCACATCCGTGGTCGCTCTCTCCACGACGCCTTCGTGATCGTCGACGAGGCGCAGTCGCTCGAGCGCAACGTGCTGCTCACGGTGCTGTCGCGGATCGGCCAGAACTCGCGGGTGGTGCTGACCCACGACGTGGCCCAGCGCGACAACCTGCGGGTCGGCCGGCACGACGGCGTCGCGTCGGTGATCGAGACGCTGAAGGGGCACTCGCTGTTCGGGCACGTGACCTTCACCCGATCGGAGCGCTCGGCCATCGCGGCCCTGGTGACCGAGATGCTGGAGTCGAACGAGCTGGCGTAGCGGTCAGCGCGTGGGCACGTAGCGGGTGGCCACGGCTCCGGACTCGAGGCGGGTCTCGCCGATCGGCGTGAGCTCGATCGGGGAGGGGAGCCCACCGAAGAGGTAGGGGCCGTGGCCGGCCACCCGCGGATGCACGACGAACTCGTACTCGTCGATGAGGTCGAGCCGGGCGAGAGCGGTCGGGAGGGCGACTCCTCCCGTGTAGAGGCCCTCGCCCGGCTGGGCCTTGAGCGCCCGGATCTCGTCCTCCAGACGGTCGCCGCCCCGCAGCAGATCGGCGTTCCAGTCGGCGGCGTCGGCGTCGAGCGTCGTCGAGACCACGTACTTCTTCGCCGTGTCGATGGTGCGGGCGAAGGGCCTCATCCAATCCGGCCTCGAGTCGGGGAAGGGCCCACGCCAGGCATCCTCCATCATCGAGTAGACGTGCCGTCCGAAGATCAGCGCGTCGGCTCGGCCCAGTGCCTCGGCCGCGTGCCGGTGGAGGGAGGGATCGGCGACTCCCTCGCGGTGGTCGACGCAGCCGTCGAGTGTGACGTTGATGGAGTATCGCAGCGGACGCATGCGGTCAGGGTAGCCCCCGGACCGCGTGACGTCACCGGCCCGTGACCGGCACCGCGCTTCGTGACCGGCACTGCCCGAGCTCGGGGCCGGCTCACGCCGGCGACAGCACCACACCGACCCAGGCGGCGAGCAGCAGCGGGGGCCCGAGGGGGATGTGTCGGTCGCCCGAGCGCAGCGCGTCGAGCGCGAGCAGCCCGCAGAGCACGACCGCCGCTGCGCACGCGGTGAGGGCCGCGGATGCGCCGCCCACCAGCGCGACCGCACCGCATAGCCCGATGGACAGCTTGACGTCGCCCATCCCGACCGCGCCGACCCGCCAGCAGACGGTCATCAGCGCCGCCGCGCCGAGCATCCAGAGACCCACCGGGGGATCGCGGCAGGCCGCCATCGCAGCAAGGGCGAGGCCCGGGAGGGTGAGCGCGTTGGGGAGGCGCCGCTCGACGAGGTCGGCGAGCGCGAGCCGGCATCCGGTCGCCGCGAACCACAGCCCGGGGAGGAGGCCCGCCTCCGCTCCCCGCACGGCGACCGTGACGAGGCAGAGGAGAGGGACGACGACCGGCATGCGACGACGGTAGGGCTATCGGGCCAGACACGGAGAAGCCGGGTGCACATCTGTGGATGCGCACCCGGCTTCTCGGGGCTGTGCAGGAGCGCGGCGCGCGGCCGCGCTGCGCTCAGGACTGGGCGGGACGGGTCATCGAGAGCACGTCGAGGGCGGAGTCGAGCTGCTCGAGCGTGACCTCGCCGCGCTCGACGAAGCCGAGGTCGATGACGGCGTCGCGCACCGTGATGCCCTTGGCCACCGAGTGCTTCGCGATCTTGGCCGCCGCCTCGTAGCCGATCACGCGGTTGAGCGGCGTGACGATCGAGGGCGAGGACTCGGCCAGTGCGCGCGCACGCTCGACGTTGGCCTTGAGCCCCCGGACGGTCTTATCGGCCAGCAGCACCGACGACGACGAGAGCAGACGGATCGACTCGAGCAGCGCCGTGCCCATCACGGGGATGGCGACGTTCAGCTCGAACGAGCCCGAAGCGCCCGACCAGGCGATCGAGGCGTCGTTGCCGATCACCCGCGAGGCGACCATGAGGACGGCCTCGGGGATGACGGGGTTGACCTTGCCGGGCATGATCGACGAGCCGGGCTGGAGGTCGGGGATGTGGAGCTCGCCGAGACCGGTGTTCGGGCCCGATCCCATCCAGCGGAGGTCGTTGCAGATCTTCGTGAGCGACACGGCGAGGGTGCGGAGCGCGCCGGAGGCCTCGACGAGCGAATCGCGGGCGCCCTGCGCCTCGAAGTGGTCGCGCGCCTCGGTGATCGGCAGGCCGGTCTCCTCGGCGAGCAGCGAGATCACCAGCTGCGGGAAGCCGGCCGGGGTGTTGATGCCCGTGCCGACGGCCGTGCCGCCGAGGGGCACCTCGGCCACGTGCGGCAGGGTGTTCTGCACACGCTCGATCCCAAGACGGATCTGAGCCGCGTAGCCGCCGAACTCCTGCCCGAGGGTCACGGGCGTGGCGTCCATGAGATGGGTGCGTCCCGATTTCACGACGGTCGCCCACTCGGCGGCCTTCTCCTCGAGGGCCTCGGCGAGGTGCTGGAGCGACGGGATGAGGTCGTGGATGAGCGCGCCCGTCACGGCCACGTGCACCGACGTGGGGAAGACGTCGTTCGACGACTGCGAGGCGTTGACGTGGTCGTTCGGGTGCACCGTGCGCCCGAGCGACTCGGTCGCCAGGGTCGACAGCACCTCGTTCATGTTCATGTTCGACGAGGTGCCGGAACCGGTCTGGTAGACGTCGATCGGGAACTGCGCGTCGAGGTCACCGGTGATGACGCGGTCGGCCGCGGAGGCGATCGAGTCGGCGATGTCCTGCTCGAGCACCCCGAGGCGGGCGTTGGCGAGGGCCGCGGCCTTCTTGATGCGGGCGAGCGCCGCGATCTGCGCCGACTCGAGCACAGCGCCCGAGACGGGGAAGTTCTCGACCGCGCGCTGCGTCTGCGCCGCGTAGAGGGCCGACTTCGGGACCCTCACCTCTCCCATCGTGTCGTGCTCGATGCGGTACTCGGTCTCGGGAGCGGTGTCCACCACTGTGTGGTCGTCCTTTCATCAGGGAGTCGCTGCTCATCGCAGCGGGAGGGTGAGCGGAGAGGTCAGACCTCGCCCATCACGATGTCGGCGTAGGCGCGGCCCTCGGAGAGGCGGTAGTTCGCGCCCACCACGGCCAATCTACCGTCCGCGACCGCGCGAGCGACGATGTCGGAGGACTGCATCAGCTCCTGCACGGTGTCGCGCAGGTGCATGCGGCCCACCTCCTGCGGGTCGATGTCGGCGACCACGAGCTCGCCGTTCTGGTCGCGCGGCGCGCTCAGCTTGTAGATGGCGGGCGTGATCTTCTGCACCAGGGTGCGGATGCTGCCCGGCAGGGGCTGCGCATCCGGCTCGACAGACCCGATGGCGGCCGCGACCGCACCGCAGGCGTCGTGCCCGAGCACGACGATGAGCTTCACCCCGAGCACCTCGACCGCGTATTCCAGCGACCCCGCGATCGACTCGGCCATCACCTGGCCGGCGTTGCGCACCACGAAGAGGTCGCCGAGGCCGAGGTCGAAGATGATCTCGGCCGCGAGTCGCGAGTCGGAGCATCCGAACAGCGCGGCCATCGGCTGCTGCACCGCCTCGAGCTCGTGACGGCGCTCGACGTCCTGGCGCGGGTGCAGAGGCGTGCCGGCGACGAAGCGCTCGTTGCCGGCCATCATCTCGGCCCACACGGATGCGGGCGTGGTCCTGGTGTCTGTCACGTCGTCTCCCGGACCCGCAGGCGGGTCATCTGGTCTCGGCTGGTGAAGGGTCTGATGAGGGGATGGAGGTCTACTGGCTCGACGCATCGGTCTGCGCGAGCACGTTCGAGGCGATCGAGGCGGCCACCTGCTGGACCTCCTCGGGCGTCGCCGTGCCCGCCACGATGTACGTCGACCGGCCCGACTCGGCCTCGAGGGCGTACTGGTTGTTGCCGAAGTCGCCCGACCGTCCGCGGTTGTCGAACACCGTCCAGGTCACGCCGTCGAGGTCGACCGTGCCGGCGGCGACGCTGTCGCCCAGTTGCTGCGCCATCCAGGTCGGGTTCGAGTCGAGCGCCTGCGTGAGACCCACGTACTGCGGCGAGTCGCCGGAGGTGAGGAGGCCGATGTACCAGGAGGCCACACCGTCGGCGCCGCCGCCCCGCAGCTCGGCGGCGTTCGACGTCCACCCCTCGGGGAGCGAGGGGACGGCGAGCGGGACGGGCATCGAGGTCTGGACCGACTCGGCCACCTGCGCGTAGTCGATCGGATCGCGCTGCACGGTCGTCGGGCGGGGGACCGCGAGGATGATCACGGCCACGAGTCCCACCGAGACGAGGAGCGAGAGCACGAGGTTGTTCAGCGTCTTGCGCTGCCGGTACAGGCGGGACTGCTCGGCCAGGCGAGCGGCGGTCTCCTGCGGGGTCTCGGGGCGGCCGAGCTCCGCGACGATCGGCTTCGAGGTGCCGGCCACGGTCAGCCCTCGACTCCCCGCCTGGCGGCATCGAGACGCTCGCGCGCGCCGAGCAGCCACTGCTCGCAGCGCGAGGCCAGCGCCTCGCCGCGCTCCCAGAGCGAGAGCGACTGCTCGAGGGTGGCGGAGCCCTGCTCGAGCTCACCCACGACGCGGATCAGCTCGTCGCGGGCCTGCTCGTAGCTGAGCTCCGAGACGTCGGCCGTGGGCGATTCTGGCATGGGGGGTTTTTATCCGTTCCGGCTACGACGAGGCTCAGAGCGGGGGATGCGCGGAGCGGACGTGATCGGCCTTGGTGCCGAGCGACGTCGCCCCGACCACGCCCTCGGCGAGTGTGAGAGTGAGCGTCTCGCCGGCGGGGGCCTCGGCGGCGGAGCGGACCACCGCGCCGGTCGAGGACTGGGCGATGGCGTACCCGCGGTCGAGGGTGCGCTGCGGGGACAGCGCCCGCACGTGCGCCGCGAGCTCGCGCACGGTGCGCGCCTCGTGCTCGATCGCGCGCTCGACGAGCTCGACGCCGCGGGCGACGAACCGGGTCAGCTCCTCTGACCTCGAGTCGATGATCCAGGACGGGGTGGCCAGCGACGGCCTCGACCGCAGCTGCCCGATGCGGTCGACCTCGACCTGCACCTGGTGGCTCACCCGCATCCGGATACGGGAGCGGGCCTGGTCGACACGGCTCAGCTCTTCCGCGACATCCGGGATGACCCGCTTCGCCGCGTCGGTCGGGGTGGAGGCACGGAGGTCGGCGACGAGGTCGAGCAGGGGGCTGTCGGCCTCGTGCCCGATGGCGCTGACGAGGGGAGTGGTCGCGGCGGCCGCGGCCCGCAGCACCGCCTCGTCGCTGAATCCGAGCAGGTTCTGGAAGTCGCCGCCGCCGCGGGCGACGATGATGACGTCGACCTCGGGATCGGCGTCGAGCTGCGCGATGGCACGGCTCACCTCGCGTGCCGTGCGATCGCCCTGCACGGCGGCGTGGACCACACGGAAGTGCACCGACGGCCAGCGCAGCTGCGCGTTGCGCAGCACATCCTTCTCGGCGTCGCTGTCCTTGCCCGTGATGAGGCCGACGCAGCCCGGGAGGAAGGGCAGCGGGCGCTTCCGCTCGGGCGCGAACAGGCCCTCGGCGGCGAGCGTGCGCTTCAGCTGCTCCAGCCTCTCGAGGAGGTCGCCGAGGCCGACGTGCCGCACGTCGTACGCCTGCATGGTGAGCGAGCCGCCCTTGACCCAGTAGTTGGGCTTGACGAGCATGAGCACCCGATCGCCCTGCTTGAGGTCGGCCGGGATGCGCGACTTGACCGACGACCAGATGGTGAACCCGATCGTCGCATCGGCCGTGAGATCGCGGAGCTTGCCGTAGACGTTGCCGCCCGACACACCCCACTGCGTGATCTCGCCCTCCACCCAGGCCGTGCCGAGGCGGTCGATGTAGCCGCGGATCTTCTCGGCGAACCCGGCGACCGGCCAGGGGTTCTCGAGCGTGGGCGGTGCGTCGATGCCGGCGGGTGCGTCGGTCACTGTCCTCCTGTTCGCGGCCGTGTTCGCGGTGGGCGGACCCCACCTGCGTCTGCGCAGCCCGACATAGAATCGGGAGGTGAGCAACGCGACGATCAGCCTCGGAGTGCCCCGGATGCCGGGCACGAGGACCAGGCTAGACGATAAGCCGGTGGCCGGTCAGAAGCGTGTGCTGCTCGCCGCCCCCCGCGGCTACTGTGCAGGAGTCGACCGCGCGGTGGTCGCCGTCGAGAAGGCTCTGGAGCACTACGGCGCCCCCGTCTACGTGCGCAAGCAGATCGTCCACAACAAGCACGTGGTCGCCACCCTCGAGAGGCGCGGCGCGATCTTCGTTGAGGAGGTCGACGAGGTGCCTCAGGGCTCGCACGTCGTGTTCTCGGCGCACGGTGTGTCGCCGGCCGTCGTGCAGGGCGCCGCCGATCGCGGGCTCCAGGCCATCGACGCCACCTGCCCCCTGGTCACCAAGGTGCACCGAGAGGCCGTGCGCTTCGCGCGCGACGACTTCGAGATCCTCCTGATCGGCCACAAGGGCCACGAGGAGGTCGAGGGCACGGCAGGCGAGGCGCCCGAGCACATCACGCTCGTGAACGGGCCCGAGGACGTCCCGTTCGTCGAGGTGAAGGACCCGGAGAAGGTCGTCTGGCTCTCGCAGACCACGCTGTCGGTCGACGAGACGATGGAGACCGTTCGGCTGCTGCGCGAGCGCTTCCCCCACCTGCAGGATCCGCCGAGCGACGACATCTGCTACGCCACCCAGAACCGTCAGGTGGCCATCAAGAAGGTGGCGAAGGACGCCGATCTCGTCATCGTGGTGGGCTCCGCGAACTCGTCCAACTCCGTGAGACTGGTCGAGGTCGCCCTCGAGTACGGCGCGAAGGCCGCCTACCGGGTCGACTACGCCGACGAGGTGCGGCAGGAGTGGCTCGACGGCGTCGAGACCGTCGGCGTCACCTCCGGTGCCTCCGTGCCCGAGGTGCTCGTGCAGGAGCTGCTCGATCAGCTCGCGGGCGCCGGCTACGGCGACGTCGAGACGGTGACCACCGCCGAGGAGGACCTCGTGTTCTCGCTCCCGAAGGAGCTGCGGAAGGACACCGCGGGTCAGCGCGACGCGCGGGCGCTGGGGGGCCGCTCCCGCGCCTGAGCGCGTGCGGCCCCGCCGCGCGCCGCCCCGGGTGCTCCCTTGCGTCTACAGCGCCTTCCGCGTACAGCGCCTTCCGTCTACAGCGGGGGAGCGGTGGAGAACTGATCGAGCACGGTCGGATCCGACAGCAAGGCGATCAGGTACAGCACCGTCGCCGAGAGCGTGGCGACCACCCCTGCCACGAGCGGGATCCAGAACGTGAGCCGGCGCGCGCGCAGCGAGACCACCGAGATCCATACGGTCGCGAGGTAGAGCACGATCCAGAAGATGCCCACGCCGACGCCCGCGGCCGAGAACTCGCCGTTCGGCGAGTAGTCCTGGATGTCGTACAGTGCGGCGAACTGCCGGAGGAACGAGTCGAGGTCGAACAGCGTCACCACGTTGTTGATGACCGAGAACAGCCCGAACACCAGCAGCGCGATGGTCGCGACGAAGTCGCCGCCGCGCCGAGGTCGGTCTCCGGGCGCCCCACCGGGCCCGGGCACAGGGCCGGGAGCACCGGGTGCGCGCGGCGGCGCCCATCCGCCCGAGGGCGCGGACGCGGGTGCCGCATCCTCCTCGTCCGTCGGCTTCGCCGGTGTGGCGTAGGGGTCGGGCGGCGGCTGCCACGTCCATCCGGGAGGGGCAAGTTCGCCGTACTTCGGCTTGGGCCGGGGGTCGCTCTGCTCGCCCCGGCCTGCGCCGTTCTGCTCGTCGGTCACGCGGAGGGGGCTACTTTCCGGAGTGTCCGGCGGAGCCGAGCTGCTGGGTGGCCTCGACGACGCGGGCGGCCATCGCGGTCTCGGCCGACTTGCCCCAGGCGCGGGGGTCGTACACCTTCTTGTTGCCGACCTCGCCGTCGACCTTGAGCACGCCGTCGTAGTTCGTGAACATCCACGCTGCGACACCGCGCGTGAACGCGTACTGGGTGTCGGTGTCGATGTTCATCTTCACGACGCCGTTGGCGACGGCCTCGGCGATCTCCGCGTCGGTCGATCCCGATCCGCCGTGGAAGACGAGGTCGAGGGGCTTCGGCCCGTGGCCGAACCGCTCGGTCAGACCCGCCTGGATCTCGCCGAGCAGCTCCGGGCGGAGCTTGACGTTGCCGGGCTTGTACACGCCGTGCACGTTGCCGAAGGTGAGGGCGGCCATGTATCGGCCGTTCTCACCCAGGCCGAGAGCCTCGACGGTCTTCGTCGCGTCGGCGAGGGTGGTGTAGAGGTGCTCGTTGATCTCGTGAGCGACGCCGTCCTCCTCACCGCCGACGACGCCGATCTCGACCTCGAGGATGGCGTTGATGTTCTTGGTGCGCTTCAGCATGTCCTGCGCGATCTCGAGGTTCTCATCGAGCGGCACCGCGGATCCGTCCCACATGTGCGACTGGAACAGCGGCTCGCGACCGGCCTTGACCTCCTCCTCCGAGGCGGCGATCAGCGGCAGCACGAAGTCCTCGAGCGCGGGCTTGGGGCAGTGGTCGGTGTGGAGAGCCACGGTGATGTCGTAGCTCTTCGCGACCTCGTGGGCGAAGCGGGCGAACGCCAGGGCGCCGGTGGCGCGGGCCTTCACCGACTGGCCGGCGAAGTAGTCGGCGCCGCCGGTGGTGACCTGGATGATGCCGTCGGATCCGGCCTCCTGGAAGCCCTGCAGCACGGCGTTGAGCGTCTGTGACGACGACACGTTGATGGCCGGGTATGCGAAGCCGCCTGCCTTCGCCTTGTCGAGCATCTCTGCGTACTGGTCGGGAGTCGCGATGGGCATGTCATCTCCTTCGGTGGGCGCGCCACGGCGCCGGCCTGTGCGTTCGACTCCGAGTCTAGGGCTCGGACTCCCGCGGGACTTGACACCCGATCCAATCCATCGCACCATGGGTGAAAGACAGATGGTCAGACCATCAGTCCGCAAGCAGATCGGGCGAGGGCGATGGCGCTCGTCTACAAGGGAGTAGTTCGTCAATGAACCTGTATTCGCTTCTCCAGAAGCGCACCGCAGAGAGCGGGCCCATCCGGGTCGGCGTCATCGGCGCCGGGAAGTTCTCGTCGATGTTCCTGACTCAGGCCGTCGATCAGCCCGGCATCCACGTGGTGGGCGTCGCCGACATCAACGTCCCCAAGGCCAAGGAGGCCCTCGACCGCACGGGCTGGCCCGCGGAGCGGTATGCGGCGTCGAGTCTCGACGAAGCGCTCGCCACGGGCGGCACCCACGTGACCGAGAGCGCGGACTCGCTCCTCACCCACGGTCGCATCGAGATCATCCTCGAGATCACGGGCAACCCCATCATCGGCACCTATCACGCCCTCACGGCGATCGACAACGGCAAGCACATCGTCATGGTGAACGTCGAGGCCGACTGCATGGTCGGACCGATCCTCGCCCGCCGCGCCGCCGCCGCCGGCGTCGTCTACTCGATGGCGTACGGCGACCAGCCCGCCCTGATCTCCGAGCTCGTGGACTGGTGCCGCACCGTCGGCTTCGACGTCGTCTCCGCCGGAAAGGGCACGAAGTACCTGCCCGAGTACCACTACTCGACCCCCGACACCGTCTGGGACTACTACGGCTTCACCGCCGAGCAGCTCGCCACGGGCGACTTCAACCCGAAGATGTTCAACTCCTTCCTCGACGGCACCAAGTCCGCGATCGAGGCCGCCGCCGTCGCGAACGGCACGGGGCTCATCCCGATGGATGAGGGCCTGCACTTCACCCCGGTCGACGTCGACGAGCTGCCGCAGCTGCTCAAGGAGCAGGAGAAGGGCGGCACGCTGTCGCGCCGCGGCACGGTCGACATCATCTCGAGCCTCCACCGTGACGGCACCGAGGTGGCGCGCGACCTGCGCTGGGGCGTCTTCGTGACGTTCGAGGCCAAGACCGACTACGCGGCCCAGTGCTTCGCCGAGTACGGGGTCAAGACCGACGACAGCGGACGCTACGGCTCGCTCTACCGGCCGTACCACATGATCGGGCTCGAGCTCCCCGTCTCGATCGCGTCGGCCGTCCTTCGCGGCGAGCCCACCGGCACCGCTCACGGCTTCCACGGCGACGTCGTGTCGACCGCGAAGAAGGAGCTGCGCGCCGGTGAGACGTTGGACGGGGAGGGCGGCTACACCGTGTTCGGCAAGCTCGCGCCCGCGCACATCTCTCTCGGGCACAACGCTCTGCCCCTCGGTCTGGCCCATGGGATGAAGCTCATCCGCGACGTGCCGAAGGACCAGATGATCTCGTGGGACGACGTCGACGCCGACGAGTCGCTGCTCGCCGTCCAGGTGCGTCGCGAGCTCGAGAACGAGTTCCGAGCCGAGCATCTCGCGGCGACGGCCTGAACAGACCGAACCCCTACAGAGGTCTGACCATCATGCCCGCGGAAACTACCATGAGGAGGTGCGCCGATGACGGCATCGGCGACCTTCGAACCGGGAAGCGGGACTGGCATGACGACCGAGGCGAGCGGATGGGAGCCCGTCCAACGGGTGCGGACCTACGAGCAGGTGATGGCGCAGATCGAGGAGCGCATCCTCGACGGCCGGCTCAAGGTGGGCGACCACCTGCCGAGCGAACGCGACCTCGCGGTGCTCCTGGGGGTCTCGCGGCCGTCCCTGCGCGAGTCCCTGCGGGTGCTCGAGGCGCTCGGCGTGGTCGACATCCGACGGGGCGGGGGTGCGGACGGGGGAGCGGTCCTCCTCGGCACCCCGGGCCCCGGGATGGTCAACCTGCTCAAGCTGCAGCTCGCGCTCGGGCACTTCAGCCAGCACGACGTGCTCGAGACGCGACTCGCGCTCGAGACCTGGTCGGTCGCGGAGGCCGCCCGGACGTCGACTGAGGAGGACGTCCACGAGCTCGAGGCCATCCTCGACCAGATGGACGCCCCCGACATCACGGCAGATCAGTTCAACAGCCTCGACGCCGCGTATCACGTGAGGATCGCGTCGTCGTCCGGCAATGCGCTCGCCGCCCACCTCATGGGCTCGCTGCGCATCGCCATCCACAAGCAGATGATCGACGCGTACGCCCGCCTGGCCGACTGGCGGGAGACCGCGACGACCGTCCGCGCCGAGCACAGGAGCATCCTCGCCGCCATCGAGCGGAAGGACGCGGAGGAGGCCGTGCGCCTCGTCCGCGAGCACATCACCGACTTCTACAAGACCGGACGAGTCGGAGGCGTGGTGCTGCCCGACATGTGACGGGCCGGGTGACCGGCTCGACGCATCCGGTCACCCGCCTGCCGCATATCAAAGGAGATACCCCTCATGACCACCGTCACTCAACCGACTGCGAAGCAGGCGGCCCTGGGTTCGCCCGACAAGCTGAAGACCGCCTTCGGCTCGGCGGTCGGCACCACGATCGAGAACTACGACTTCCTCGCCTACGGCACCGCCGCCGCCCTCTACTTCGGCACCGACTTCTTCCCGAACACCGATCCGGTCGTCGGCGTGCTGCTGGGCTTCCTCACCTTCGGCATCGGCTTCGCCATGCGACCCATCGGCGGCATCATCGGGGGCTACCTCGGAGACAAGATCGGCCGGAAGCCCGTCCTCGTCGGCGCGCTGTTCGTCATGGGCATCTCGACCGTCCTCATCGGACTGCTGCCCACCTACGCGCAGGTCGGGCTGCTCGCACCGCTGCTCCTGACCGCGATCCGTGTCATCCAGGGCCTGGCGTTCGGCGCCGAGTGGGGCGGGGCGATCCTCATGACCTTCGAGCACGCCCCGTGGCGTCAGCGCGGCAAGTACGCCGCCATCCCGCAGGCTGGTGTGCCCTTCGGCGTGTTCCTCGCCAACCTCGCGTTCCTCGCCACCGCCGGATTCGATAGCGAGTGGGCCTGGCGCCTGCCCTTCCTGTTCTCCGCGATCCTGATCATCGCGGGCATCATCATCCGGCTCAAGGTCTCGGAGAGCCCCGAGTTCGTGGAGACCAAGTCGACGGGCATGGTCGTGAAGAACCCGATCCTCACGGTGATCCGCGAGGACTGGAGGAACATCCTCCGGGTCATCGGGCTGCGACTGGCCGAGACCGGCGGCTTCTACGTCATCGTGACGTACATGATCAGCTACATCACGTCGAACGAGATCGCCGACCGCCAGACCGCATTGACCGGCCTCATCGTCGCGACGGGCCTCGGCATCTTCACGACCGTGTTCTGGGGCTCTCTCAGCGACAGGGTGGGGCGCCGCACGATGTACCTGATCGGCTCGGCCGCCACCATCGCGTTCGGCTTCCCGATGTTCCTCCTGGTGAACACGGGTGTGCCGTTCCTCATCATCGGCGTCTACTTCATCGCGCTGACGATCATCCACGACCTGCTGGCCGGGACTCAGGGTGCGTACTTCAGCGAGCTGTTCCCCACCCACACCCGCACCTCGGGCGCCTCCCTCGGCTACCAGTTCTCCGCGGCGATCTCGGGGTTCATCCCCTTCATCGCGACCGCTGCCGCGGCGGCGATGGGCTGGACGGGTGTGGCCTGGATCTTCGTCGCGGTCGGCGTCATCGGGCTGATCGCCGCGCTCCTCACCCGCGAGACCTGGGGCAAGAAGGAGCGCGCCGAGGTCGACGCGATCATCGCCGCCGGGTAGCGCCTCCCCTAGCGCGCTGCCCCTTCCGATCCGACGTCTCGCGACCCAAGGAGAGAGACCATGAAGACCGTCATCCTCGACGACGACCCGACCGGCACGCAGTCGGCCGCCGGCGTGCCCGTGCTGCTCGCCACCAGCGTGGAGCTGCTCCGCGAGGCTCTCGCCGAGCACGACAGCGTCTACGTGCTCACCAACTCCCGGGCCATCGGCGAGGCGGAGGCGGTCGAGCTGGTCATCCGCATCCGCCGGGAGAGCGAGGCCGCGGCCGCGCTGCTCGGTGAGACGCTGCAGTTCGTGCTGCGGGGCGACTCGACCCTGCGAGGCCACGTGTTCGCGGAGACGGAGGCGTTCCTCACGCCCGACGCGGTGATGGTCTTCGTGCCCGCCTTCCCCGACGGGGGCCGCACCACCGTCGGCGGGGTGCACTACGTCGCGGTGGACGGCGAGCGGATCCGTGCCGACGAGACCGAGTTCGCCCAGGATCCGGTGTTCCCGTTCGGCACCGGGGTCCTCGTCGATTACGTCGCCGAGAAGTCGGGTCGGCGCGCGTATCCGCTCGGCCTGGCCGAGCTGCGCGCTGATCCGGCAGCGCTCGTCGAACTGCTGCGGTCGGTGCCCGCCGGTGCGGTCGTGGTGCCCGACGCGGAGACGAACGACGACGTGCGGTCGATCGCCTGGGCGATCGAGGCGGCGCGCGGCGCCGGGCGCACCCTCGTGGTGCGCAGTGCGGCACCGCTCGCCGCCGCGCTCGCCGGGGTCGAGAGCGACGGGCTCCTGCCGAGCCCCCTCGTCGGGACACGGCCGCGCACCCTGTTGGTGTGCGGGTCGCACACGGCGGGCGCGACCGCGCAACTCGGTCCGGTGGAGGAGCGCTTCGGCACGTTCTCCGTGATCGACACGGGGAGAGCGCTTCTCGATCCCGCGGGCGAGGGCCGCCGCGCCGCGGAGGCGGCCCGCCCGTCGATCTCGTCGCGGGGGCTGGCCGTCGTGACGACCGATCGCATGCGCTCGGCCGAGCACAACACGCTCGAGCACGGCGAGAAGGTCATGGCGGCGCTCACGACCAGCGTGCGCGAACTGATGGCGGACGTCGACGTCGCGGTCTCGAAGGGTGGAATCACCTCGGCGGACGTGGCTCGCATCGGGCTCGGCGCGACATCGGCCGTCGTGCTCGGCCAGGTGCTGCCCGGCGTCTCCGTGTGGCGGCTCACCGTCGCCGACGGGCGCTCGCTCCTCTACGTCGTGGTGCCGGGGAACGTCGGCGGGCCGACCACCCTCGTCGACGTCCTCACCGCGCTCCGCTTCGACGAGGATGCGGACCGGGGCGCGTGATCACCCCTGTCGATAGGCTGAGCAGGTGACCAGCGACAAGAAGTACGAGAATCCGGACCGCAACCTCGCACTCGAGCTGGTGCGAGCCACCGAGGCCGCCGCCATCCGGGCGCAGCCCTGGATCGGCAAGGGCGACAAGAACGCTGCCGACGGCGCCGCCGTCGACGCCATGCGCGCGTTCCTCGGCACCGTCGACTTCGCGGGCACGATCGTCATCGGCGAGGGCGAGAAGGACGCCGCGCCCATGCTGTTCAACGGCGAGCAGGTGGGCACGGGCGTCGGCCCCTCGGTCGACATCGCGGTCGACCCGATCGACGGCACCTCCCTCACCGCGGCAGGAAGGCAGAACGCGCTCTCCGTGCTCGCCGCCGCCGACCGCGGCACCATGCTCGACGCATCGAGCATCTTCTACATGAACAAGATCGTCACGGATGCCGACGGCATCGGCGTGATCGACATCGACCGCCCGATCGGCGACAACATCCGCGCTCTGGCGAAGGCCAAGGGCAAGGATGTCGGCGAGCTCCGCATCGCGGTGCTCGACCGGCCGCGGCACGCCCAGCTCATCGAGGACATCCGCGCCGCCGGTGCGGGCACGCGCCTGCTGCTCGACGGCGATGTCGCCGGAGGCATCAACGCTGCTCGCTACGGCACGCGCATCGACATGTGCGTCGGCGTCGGAGGCAGCCCCGAGGGGGTGGTCACGGCGTGCGCCATCAAGGCGCTCGGCGGGTTCATCCAGGCCAAGCTCGCCCCGAAGGACGACGACGAGCGCCAGAAGGGCATCGACGCCGGCCTCGACGTCGACGCCGTGCTCGGCGCCGACGACCTCGTGAAGAGCGACAACACCTTCTTCGTCGCCACCGGCGTCACCGACGGCGGGCTCGTCGCCGGGGTGAAGCGGCTCGGGCCGATCATCCGAACCGAGTCGGTCGTGCTGCGCTCGAGGTCGGGCACCATCCGCCGCATCGAGGCCGACCACCTCGCCGAGAAGTGGCTCTGACCCGTTAGCGCATCGGCCCCGCGCCCCGCGCCCCGCGCCACGCAGTCCACGCCGGGCGGCCCCCGCCGGTCGCTGCTGCTTTCGCTGCCTCTTTGGCGTCTCGCCTGCCCAATGACCACGCGGAAGGTCAAAGCGGCAGCGAAAGCCGAGAGGGATGCGGGCGGGACGCGGGTTCAGGGGCGGGCGGGCGCGTGCGCGGGCTCAGGCGCGGGCGGAGCGAGGGGCGTCGTCGGAGGGGTCGACCGGGAAGGCGAGCATCTGCGCCGACTCGTGGTCGCTCGCGGCGGCGTCGAGGGCGGCGGGGGTCGCCACCTCGAGCTCGGCGAGCAGCTCGTGGGCTGAGACCTCGCGCGGGGTCTCCTCGATCGCCTCCACCGGCTCGAACAGGTTGTCGCCCGAGAGCGCGGCGAGCTTGCGCGCGGTGGGGAACACCTTCCGCTCGAAGGAGCCGATGAACGCGTTGTAGTCCTTGACGCTGCGGTCGATCGTGCGCCCGAGCTTGCTGATGTGGCCCGCCGTGGTGCCGAGACGCCCGTACAGCTCCTGAGAGAGATCGAAGAGCTGGCGCGCCTCCTGGGTGAGGACGTCCTGCTGCCAGGAGAAGGCCACCGTCTTGAGCACCGACCAGAGCGTGACGGGCGAGGCGAGCGCCACGCGCTTCGCGAAGGCGAACTCCATGATGCCGGGGTCGGCTTCGAGCGCGCTCGACACCAGCGACTCGCTCGGGATGAACGCGATCACGAGCTCGGGGGAGGCCTCGAGCCCGTTCCAGTAGCCCTTGCTGCCGAGAGCCGTGATGTGGGCGCGCAGCGCCTTGACGTGCCTGTCGAGCAGCTGCTTGCGGCGGTCGAGGTCGGCGCCCACGGCGGTGGCGGGGATGGCGCTCGCCTCGAGGTACGCGTCGAACGGCACCTTGGCGTCGACCGCGATGTTCTTGCCGCCCGGCAGGTGCACGACCATGTCGGGGCGGCCGGCGCCGGAGTCGCTCGAGATCGTGGTCTGCACGTCGAAGTCGACGCGCTCGATGAGGCCCGCGGCCTCGACGACGCTCCGCAGCTGGGTCTCGCCCCAGACGCCGCGGGTGGAGTTCGAGCGGAGCGCCGACGCGAGCGACTCGGCGGTGGACCTCAGCCGCTCCTCCGACTCGGAGGCGCTGCGCAGCTGCTCGCTGAGCTCGCCGTACTGCTGCTGCCGCTGCTTCTCGAGCTCGGCGACCTTCTCCTGCATCGCCGTGAGCGTCTGCTTCACCGGGCTCAGCGCGAGCAGCACCCGGCCGTCCTCCTTCTGGCGGGCGGCGTCGGTGTCCTGCAGCTCGCGGATGCGCTCCTGCAGTTCGCGGATGCGCTCGGCCTGGCCTGCGAGCTGCTCCCGGTGCTGCGCCTCCTGGGCGGCGATCCGCTCGTCGGTCTGGGCGCGCAGGAGCTCGACCCGCTCGCGTGCCTGCTCGGTGACGTAGGCGAGCTGGTTCTCGTGTCCCTGAGCCTGCGACGCGGCCTGCTCGCGGAGCAGGGTCGCGGTGGCCTCGAGTGCGGCGGCGCGCGGCCGCAGCTCGCCGAGCTCGGCCTGAGCGGTGGCGGCCTGCGCCCGGGCGGACGCCAGCTCGGCCTCGACCGCGTCGGTCGCGGTCGACGAGCCGTCGGTGGTCACGCGCGCCCGGCGGGAGACCAGCCATGACGCCCCCAGGCCGAGGGCGACTCCGACCGCGAGGCCGATCACGAGGGTGAGCAGAGCATCCATGAGGACAGTGTGGCATCGGCCTCCGACAGCGTCCCCCAGGCACGACGGGATGGGGGAGAAGAACGGGTCGACGCCGGTTGTGCAGGAGCGCATGGCCGACGACCGGATCAGCCCGCGGGCTCAGCTCCGCGCGAGAAGCCGCAGCGCCAGCCAGACCTCCGCCCGGTCGGTCGGGTCGTCGAGATCGCGGCCGAGGAGCGCTCCCGCCCGGGCCACGCGTGTCCGCACGGTGTGGCGGTGGACGTCGAGACGTCGGGCCGCGCGATCCCACGAGCATCCGCTCTCGAACCAGGCGCGCACCGTGGTCTCGAGTGAGCCGGGCTGACCCGTCTGCGCGGAGTCGGAGTCGGAGTCGTCGTCGGCGTCACGCAACGGCGCGAGCATCCGCTGGGCCAGGCTCTCGGCGCCGGTGGCCACCAGGAGACCCTCCAGCCCTTCGTCGACGAGCCCGTCGTACTCGCCGACTCCCGTGCGCGAGGCACCGTGGGCGGCCCGGGCCTCGGTGAGACCGCGCTGGAGCGTGGCCGAGTCCACCGAACCAGACACCCCCGCTCGGATCCCGTGATCCGACAGCAGCCCTCGCACCGTCCGCATCCCGCGCTCATCGCCGACCATCACCAGGTCGTCTCCGCGTTCGGCGAAGAACGTCCAGCCGCGGTCGGCGGAGGCCGCCTCGAGCGCGTCGAGCAGCTCCGCCGACTCCGCGCCGCGTGGTGCGACCGCCACCCGGAGCGGCCCGACGGGGACCGTGCCCCACAGCGGCGCAGCGACCCGATCCGCCGACGCGACCCGGCCGCTGAGCATCAGCTCGAGCGCCCCGGTTCTCAGCCGCCTGCGCTCCAGGTCGAGGGCGCGACGCTGCTCGAGCGCGATGCTGGCCAGCGCGAGCACACTCGCGACGAGGTCGTTCTCGGCGGGGTCGAAGGGGGCCGTGGTCTTCACGGCGAGCACGCCGAGCGGATGCGCGGACGTCCCGATCCGCTCGAGAGCCACCGCGTCGTCGGCCCCGAGGCGGTGGCGTCGGTTCGGCCGGGGCGTGGTCAGCGTCCGCTGCACGAGCTGCTCCACCTGGGCGCCGTGCTCCGCGGGGGCGCCCCCGAACGGCAGCACGCGGCCCGCGGCGTCGTACAGCGCCGCCCATCCGCCGAGACGCCGCTCGAGCTCGTCGATGGTCGCGCCGAGTCCGCCGCTGCTCGACGCCGCCCGCGCCACCGCCCGCTGCGCGTCGAGCGACCACTCGAGCCGCTCGCGGCGGTCGCGGGCGAGGATGTCGGCGACGTACCGGATCACGGCGATGAACGGGGTCCGTCGCGGCACGCTCAGGAGCGGCAGACCGTGGGCGCGGCAGGCCTCGACCACGGCGTCCGGGATCCGATCGTGGACGATGCCCTCCGACAGCGCGAGACCGACGAGACCGCGATCGGCCAACCGCGCCACGTAGTCCTGCGCGAAGCCCTCGGACGGGTCGCCGGCGAACTGCACGCCATCGCTCAGCAGCAGCTGCCCGGGCTCGAGCCACGGGGCGGGGTCGGGCAGATCGGAGCTGTGCACCCACGCGACCTCGGTCGCCCTCACATCACCGTCGTGGCCGGCAGGATCGGCCGGCCACACCATCCGCAGGCCGAACTCCGGGGCCGTGACGAGGTCGCCGAGCGTCACCGGCATGGGCGTCCCTCCCCTCCGTGCCACAACGTCGATGCGAGTGCGGCCACGCTCACCATTCTGGCAGTGTCCACCGCGCATCCGTTCGCCTAGCATGAGTGCACCGCAGCGCACCGCCCTGTCCTGGGAGGAAGCGGCCCTCCCTCACGAAGCACTGGAGCACCTCGATGACCGACACCCTCGACACCGGCCTCGCCGTCGTCACCCACTGGATCTCGGGCGCGGAGTCGCCGTCGACGAGCGGACGCACGTCGCCCGTGTACGACCCGGCCCTCGGCGTCGAGACCAAGCGCGTCGCCCTGGCCAGCACCGAGGAGGTCGACGCGGCCGTCGCCAGCGCCAAGGCGGCGTTCCCCGCGTGGCGCGACACGTCGATCGCGAAGCGCCAGCAGGTGATCTTCGCATTCCGCGAGCTGCTCAACGCGCGCCGCGGAGAGCTGGCCGAGATCCTCACCAGCGAGCACGGCAAGGTGCTGTCGGATGCGATGGGCGAGATCACCCGCGGGCTCGAGGTCGTCGAGCTGGCCACCGGGTTCCCGCACCTCATCAAGGGCGAGTACTCCGAGAACGTCTCCACCGGCGTCGACGTGTACTCGCTGAAGCAGCCGCTCGGTGTGGTGGGCATCATCTCGCCCTTCAACTTCCCCGCCATGGTGCCGATGTGGTTCTTCCCCATCGCGATCGCCGCGGGCAACACCGTCGTGGTGAAGCCGAGCGAGAAGGACCCGTCGGCGGTCAACTGGATGGCGGCGCTGTGGAAGGAGGCCGGCCTCCCCGACGGCGTCTTCAACGTGCTGCACGGCGACAAGGTGGCGGTCGACGGCCTCATCGAGCACCCCGACGTGAAGAGCATCTCGTTCGTCGGCTCGACGCCGATCGCGAAGTACATCTACGAGAACGCCGCGAAGAACGGCAAGCGCGTGCAGGCCCTCGGCGGCGCGAAGAACCACATGCTGGTCCTCCCCGACGCCGATCTCGACCTGACGGCCGACGCCGCCGTCAACGCGGGCTTCGGCTCGGCGGGCGAGCGCTGCATGGCGATCTCGGTCATCGTGGCCGTGGAGCCGGTGGCGGATGCGCTGATCGAGAAGATCACGCAGCGCATGGCCACCCTGAAGGTCGGCGACGGCCGCCGCTCGTGCGACATGGGCCCGCTGGTCACGCGGGAGCACCGCGACAAGGTCGCCGGGTACATCGACGTCGCCGTCGAAGACGGCGCCACCGTGGTGGTCGACGGGCGCGGCATCGAGGTCGACGGCGCGGCAGACGGCTTCTGGCTCGGCCCCACCCTCATCGACCAGGTGCCCACCACGTCGCGCGTCTACACGGAGGAGATCTTCGGACCGGTGCTGTCGGTCGTGCGCGTCGCCTCCTACGAGGACGGCCTCGAGCTCATCAACAACGGCGCCTTCGGCAACGGAACGGCGATCTTCACGAACGACGGCGGGGCGGCGCGCCGCTTCCAGAACGAGGTCGAGGTGGGCATGGTCGGCGTCAACGTCCCGATCCCGGTGCCCGTCGCGTACTACTCGTTCGGCGGGTTCAAGGACTCCATCTTCGGCGACACGAAGGCGTACGGAGAGGCCGGCTTCCGCTTCTTCACGCGCGAGAAGGCCATCACCTCGCGCTGGCTCGACCCGTCGCACGGCGGCATCAACCTCGGCTTCCCGCAGAACTGAGGCCCTGTCGTCGGTATCCGGCGGGCGGATGCGCGTGACCGCATCCGCCCGCCGGGCCGACTAGGGTAGAGGCCCGTGGCTCTCACTATCGGCATCGTCGGACTCCCGAACGTCGGCAAGTCGACGCTCTTCAACGCGCTCACCAAGAACACGGTCCTGGCCGAGAACTACCCGTTCGCCACGATCGAGCCCAATGTCGGCGTGGTGAACCTCCCCGATCCGCGCCTCCAGCAGCTGGCCGACGTGTTCCACAGCGAGCGGCTCGTGCCCGCGACGGTGTCGTTCGTCGACATCGCGGGCATCGTGCGCGGCGCCAGCGAGGGCGAGGGACTCGGCAACCAGTTCCTCGCGAACATCCGCGAGGCCGATGCGATCGCCCAGGTGGTGCGCGGCTTCGACGACTCCGACATCGTGCACGTCGACGGTCGTGTCGACCCCGCCGCCGACATGGAGACCATCAACACCGAGCTGATCCTCGCCGACCTCCAGACCCTCGAGAAGGCCATCACGCGCTACGAGAAGGAGGTGCGCGGGAAGAAGCTCGAGCCCGTCGTCCTCGAGACGGCGACGGCCGCGCGCGCCTGGCTCGACGAGGGTCAGCCCCTGTCCGCCTCCTCGATCGAACTCGCGCCGCTCCGCGAGCTCGGCCTGCTCACCGCGAAGCCCTTCATCTACGTCTTCAACGTCGACGAGGGTGTGCTCACCGACACCGCCCGCAAGGAGGCTCTCGCCGCGCTCGTCGCCCCGGCGCAGGCGGTCTTCCTCGACGCGAAGATCGAGTCCGAGCTCATCGACCTCGACCCGGCCGACGCCGCCGAGCTGCTCGCCTCGACCGGCCAGGAGGAGAGCGGCCTCGACCAGCTCGCCCGCGTCGGCTTCGACACGCTCGGCCTCCAGACCTACCTCACCGCCGGCCCCAAGGAGTCGCGCGCTTGGACGATCGGCAAGGGCTGGACCGCCCCCCAGGCGGCGGGAGTCATCCACACCGACTTCCAGAAGGGCTTCATCAAGGCCGAGGTCATCTCGTTCGCCGACCTCCTCGAGGCCGGCTCCGTCGCCGAGGCCCGCTCCCGCGGCAAGGCGCGCGTGGAGGGCAAGGACTACGTGATGCAGGATGGCGACGTCGTGGAGTTCCGCTTCAACGTGTGAGGGGCTGGGCGATGACGGCCGACCTGGTGGTGCGCTACGACGAGGCCGGTCGGGCCGCCACCGAGCAGACGCTACGGACGCTGGTGCGGAAGCAGGGGATTGCGCTGCTGGGCCTCGGGATCCTGTGGGGACTGGTCACGCTGTTGCCGCTCGTCGCCGCGACGATCTCAGCGGGTCACATCGACGCGGTCGTCCTCCTCGCCTTCACCGCGCTGCTCGCGATTCCGGTCGCCATAGGCGCGCTGGGGGTGCGGCAGCTGAGGCGGCACCCGCGCCTGCCCGCGGTCGCGGTCACGATCACGTCCGACGCGGTGCGCTTTCCCTCGATCGAGCGCCCATCGGGGCTCGCCCCGCGCATCCGTGCCGAGGAGTGGGCGCGGGCGGGGACGAGTGCGAAGATCATCCCCGCGTCCGGTCTGCTGCCGGCACGCGTGGAGTTCACCGGGCAGGCCGGCGGCAAGCGGCGCCGACGCTCGGTCGCCGCGGACACCATCGACGTCGATCCTCGGCTGATAGTCGAGACGCTGAACGGCTCGGGTACATCGGCGTCACCGAGTCCGGAGGCATGACGTGTCGATCCTCGCGGGCCGTCTGTTCCTCGCGGCGGCGAGCATCGCGACGACGGGGTGCGTGATCTGGGCGGTCGCCTTCGCGAGATCGAGCGCTGTCGGTATCCCGCTCGGGCTTGCGGTCGTGTCGGCGGTCTTCCTGGTCGCGGGTCTCCTGCTGTTCCCGCGGTTCGTGGAGGCGCGGATCGAGGGGGACGCCGTCATCGTACGGCGCGTCCTCGGCGAGTGTCGTCCGCATCGCGGAGGTGCGGGAGGTGGTGGTGATGCACGGGTTGATGCTGCCGTCACGCGTCGCCGGTCCTCCGACCCGACGCGTGGTGCTGCGCGGGGAGACGGCGGTGCTCGACGCGTTCTCCACCCCGACGGACGCCGTATCGGAGGCGCTGCGTGCCCGCGGCGTGCGTGTCGTCGAGGTGCGTGAGCCCCTGCGTCCGTCCGTCGCTCGACGGCGGTTTCCCGGCTCCGTCTCGTTCGTCGAGGCGGCGCTCGGCCCGGTCCTCGCCGTGATCGTCGTCGCGTTGCTCGGCGTCACCGCCGCGATCGTGCTCGGCTGAGCCCTCGCAGTCCCCGTCTGAGATCGGCCGTGGTGCTCACAGGCCCGACGCCTCGTCCTCGTCGGATGCCCCGCGCTTCTCCGTCCGGTAGAGCATGAGGGCGCGAACGGCCCAGAGGATCGCGAGTCCGGCGAAGAGTCCGCTGAACTCCCACCGGCCGATCCCGAACAGCAGCCCCAGCGCGAGGACGACGATCCCGACCCCGAGCAGGCCGAGCGAGGTGCCGAGGAGCCCCTTCCAGGAGTACCCCTCGGTCCACCACCGATTGCGTCGCGCCACCGTCGTGATCCCCTCTCCGCGGGCGAGCGTACGCGGTCGGTGCGGTGTGCAGGAAACTAGACGGGCTGACGCTCGTACCATCGCTCAGCTCGAGCGGGACGTCACTCCGCATTCGACGGGTGCTCGCCGGCGAGATCCGCCTGTCGGGACACCCACCACAGACGGATGAACCGGACGTCCTCGTCACGGCTCCGACGCTACACGCGACCCTGGTCCCGGCGTGGGGATCCGTCCTCCGGTGGCAGGGTGAGGCGGATGCGGTTCTCGGTGTACGCCGGGTCGCCCGGGGAGGGAGCCGGGACGACGTGCTCCTGCTGCACCTGCCGCTCGAACACAGCGTTGCGCGCCGACGGGTTGAAGAGCTCGTCGACCACGCCGAAGCCGGCGACGCCGCGGCTGCCCGCCTCGTGCTCCTCCCGCTGATGAGCACGCTGCGCAGCCATCATGCGGGGGATGCCGATCACCGCCGCGGCGACGGCCGCGATGAACACGGCGACGGCGAGCAGCACATCCATGACGCCACGATACCGCGCAGCCGGTGAGGATTCGTCGAGAATGAGCTAAGCTCGGTGAATGCAGTCCCCACCAGGCGAGCTGTCGGTCCGCACCGATGCGCTCACGCGGCCGATCCGGGCGGCCGAGCGTCGTCGACTTCGGAGCCCATCCTCGCCGCCGGCGCCGAAGCGCTGGCTCGTGACGGCGGGCGCCTACGCCGCGACCCCGGTGGTGCTCGTCATCGTCTGCGTGTACCTCGTCGGCGCCGATCTCGAGCTGTTCCCGATCGTGGGTGCCCTGCTGCTCGCCTTCGTCGTGTACTCCGTGGTCGTCGGCCTCAAGCGCAGGCATCGGAGCGCTGAGGAGACCATCCGGCTCGACCTCCTGGCTGCCGATAACGGGCTCGAGATCGAGCGTGACATCGCCGATCCCGACACACCCGGCGCCCTGTTCCGGGAGGGCGCGAACCGCCTGACCGTCGTGCGGCTCCGTCGGCGCTCTCCGCGGTTCATCGAGGTGGGGCGCTATCGGGCCACCGCGTCGGCCCTCGATGGTGGCCGATCGATCGACATGGGCTACCTCCTCGTGCACGACGCCGAGGCGGCGAGGCGATGGGCCTCGGCCCGGGATGCGGATGCGGTCGCGTCAGATCCGTCTGCCCCGCCCCGCGGGGGTCTGCGGGCCGTGAGCCTTCTGCCCGCGCTGAGTGTCGAGGGTCTGCCGCATCCACTCCGCGTCGATGTGCGCGGCGACTTCGTCGTGGTGTACTCGCCCGATCCGTTCCCACTCGACGTCGCCGCCACGTGGCCGGCGCTCGCAGAGGCGGTCCGCCGTGTCCAGCGCTGACAGTCCGCTTCTGGGCCTCGACGTGGAGCCCCTGAGGGTCAGCTCATCTGGCCAGGAGCGGGCGTCGGCTCGGGCACGACTCAAGACGGAGGCCCCGGAGTTCGTCCCGCCCTGGCCGTTCCGCTCGACCGTGGTGATCCTCCTCGTGGGGGTGGGTGCCCCTGTGTACGGCATGCTGACGAGAACGGGAACCGCGGAGCTCGTCCCCGGCGTCCCTCTTCAGACCCTGGGCTTCCTCGTCGGCGGTGTCGTCCTGGGTGGCGGCGCTCTCTGGCTCGTCGTCAGCCGCCGTGTGGCCTGGAGCCGACGGCTCAGGCTCGCCGTCTTCGCGGAGCGCAACGGGTTCGTATTCCGCCCGGTCGACGACAGCGTCTACCCGGGCACCCTGTTCCAGCAGGGCGGAGCCCGCAGGCTCGAGAACATGCTCCGTCGCCAGCATGATCGCGTCTTCGAGGCGGGGGAGTTCGTCTTCGAGACGGGCAGCGAGAAGAACCGGCGTCAGCATCGCCGGGGCTACCTGATGCTCCAGCTCGATCGGCGACTCCCGCACATCCTCCTCGACGCGCGCTCGAACAACGGCCTCTTCGGCTCCAACCTGTCCCACGGCTTCGACAGGTCGCAGATCCTCGGTCTCGAGGGCGACTTCGACCGCTACTTCACGCTGTACTGCCCCCGTGGCTACGAGCGCGACGCGCTGTACGTCTTCACTCCGGATGTCATGGCCGCGTTCATCGATGGAGCGGCCGACGTCGACGTCGAGATCGTCGACGACCTCCTCTTCGTCTACCTCGGTGACGGGCTCCGGCTCGACGATCCGACGGAGTGGGGGCGGATCGAGCGGATCGTCTCCGCCCTGTGGCCCAAGACCGCGAAGCAGACCTCTGCCTACTCCGACGATCGGGCGATGCGGCGGTCGTCTGATGGAGGATATCCGACGACGACAGGAGCCTCGGCGACAGAAGCGACGACCGCGTCGGCGGCCGGGCTTCTGTTCCCGCCTTCGGTCACCGAGGTGGCCGAAGCGGGGCGCCGACTACGGGGGCGCATCCCGGTGGTGACGACGGTGGCGTCCGTCGTCCTCACCCTCGTCGCCGTGGGGTTCTGGATCTTCCGGCTCGCCGCCTGACCCGTGCGGGCACGGCGCCCGAGCGCGCGTCGACGAGCGCGAGCGATCCGACGGGCTCCGACGTACGGTGGTCGCATGAGCAGCATCGATCGTGGAGCGCCCGAGGATCAGCCGAGTGTGTGGGACGAGATCGGCACCGGCACCGACTCGGGTGACGACGAGGTGGGCGTGATGGAGGAGGAGTCGGACTTCTCGGAGGACGCCGAGCTCGGCGGTCCGTGAACTCGATACCGATAATCCTTCACTTTAAGCCGAAGTGTGGCTAAGCTCCGTACTCGCACCGCGAGAAGGAGCTGGCATGGCAGGACTCGATGGCGCGATCACGCTCAGTGTCCCCGCACTGATCGGGGTCGCGTCGGGGCTCGTGATCGTCGTCGTGGCCGTGCTGGTCACAGTCCGCGGGGTTCGGGCCGCGCGGCGGCGGCGGTCGGATCTCCGATCGGAGCGCGGTTATGAGGTGGGTATCGCCACCGTCCGGGGCCCGAGACGAGGGCGATCGAACGTCAGCGACACGGCGACGCCGGACTTCACGACAGCACCGGAGACCACCCGGTGGCCCGTCCGACCGGAGCTCGACCTCGCATCCGGCGATGAGTCGGAGGTCCTGCCAACTCCGCGCGGGGAGGCGTCGCCGATCGCACGTCGCCTGCTCGGTGCGCGCGATCGGTCGGTCGGCCTCGACGCGGCGCGTGGTGTCTTCCTGCTCGCGCTCCTCGTCCCCGCATTTCTCCCGTCGTCGGCGACGCTGGTTCTGGGCGGGGTGAGCGCGGCCGAGTGGTGCTCGCGCAGCGGTCTCGCTGGTCTGCTGCTCGTCTCGGCGGCGGTATCGGTGTCCGCTCTCCGTCGAGGCGAGGGAGATGCGGCGGAGCTGTCGAGAAGGCGGCTGAGGCGCCTCGCGCGGTCAGCTCTGCTGCTACCTCTCGCCGCCGGACTGATCGCGTTCGACGCACCCGGGGGTGCGGTGGTCCTCCTCGTCGCGGTCCTCGCGCCCCTCACGATCCTCCTCGCACCGCTCCGGCCGCGAGTGCTCGTGCCGCTCGGGCTGCTCGCGCTCATCATGGCGCCCGTTGCCTCCGCGGCTGGGGCGTTCCTGCTCTCCTGGCCGGGAACCAGCATCCCCGCGGCTCAGACGGTCGTCGCGGTCGCCGAGTGGTACGCGGACCAGGGCGCATCTCTCGGAACGGCCGTCGTCGCCATCCTCGTGGGGGCATTTCTCGGCAGCGCGACCGCGGGGCGGTTCCTCGGTCGTGCTCTCGTGGCTCTCTCCGGCGGCATCCTCGCGGCCGGTGGTCTCGGCGCTCTCCTGCTGCACCCGGGTCTCGACGCGCTTCCGGCCTGGGCCATCGACGTGCTCGTCGCGCCGGACCGCGCGTCCGTGGCCGTGCTCATGGCGTCGGTGGGTCTGGCCATCGGGGTGATCAGCGTGCTTCTGCTCATCGAGGATCCGCTGCGGGCTGCGCTGCTGGTGCTGAGCGCGCCGGGCAGCATGACGCTGACCGCCGCGGTCGTCACAGCGGCGATCACGACGGCGGGCGTTCCCGCGATGGCCGGGCCGATGCTGCCGGCCGTCTGGATGCCATTCGTCGCTGTTCTGGTGTTGGTTGCAGGAGGATCCGTGCTCTGGCGGCTGGCGCTCGGCGATGGGCCGCTCGAGCGCGTGATGGAGGCGATCCTCCGGCGCACGGCCCCGGAGGCCGTGCCCACCGTGGCAGCGCGAGACACCGGGGAGGAGACGCGTGCTCTCGCCCCGCAGGAAGGGCGGACCGTCCGAACTGCGACGCTCAGCGAGATCGGCCAGAGTGAGGCGCCGATGACGGCGCCGGCGACGGCACCGACCCTCCCCGAGCCCGCAACCCTCCCCGCGGCCCGCGTCGCCGATCCACCTCCTGTGTCGCACTGGACGCCCGGCCAGGCCCTGGGGCGCCTGCCCTACTGATGCAGCCCGCCCACCACATCCGACGCCTGCTCAACCAGTCGGATCGTCTCGCACACGGCGCCTTCGAGCTCGAGGTGCTGCAGAGCGCCCGCGCTCTCGCCCAGGCGCTCGGCGACGACGAGCTCGTGTACGCCGCCGAGCTGCGGCTCTCCAGCTGGGCGATGCTCGACCACGACGACGGGCTGCGGCTCGAGAGCTTCGGGCGCTGCCTCACCCTGCACCGCGCCGATCCGCTGCGCTTCCCGGTGACGCTCGACGAGCTCGACCTGCTGTGGGACTACGCGACCATCCCGAGGGCGCTGGCGGCGAGCCACCGGGTGAGCGCGGAGACGATCGTGCGCACCCTCGACGACATGGTCGACGTCTACTCCGCCACGGGCGCGGATCTCGCGCCGTGCTTCCTCGCCCGCTACGAGTGGTCGTTGCGCTCGGGCGGGGGAGACGGTGCGGTCCGGGAGCGCTACCTCCGTGCGGTGGAGGGGCGGCCCGACGCATGCTGCCGCGGATGCGCGCACGCCGTCGAGGTGCGTCGCCACCTCCTGGCGGGTCGCGAGGCGGCGGCGATCGACGAGCTCGACGCACTCCGGGCAGACGACGACGGCTGCCCGACCGAGCCCGAGTCGGCCACCGCGGCGCTCCTGCTCCCCATGGTGCGTCAGGGCAGGACCGCCGAGGCGCTGCGGCTGTCGGATGCGATGGCTCAGTCGACCACTGCCGGCGGGCTGTCGATCCTGGGCTCCAGGATCGGGCTCACCGCCGTCGTCTCCGACCTCGACGAGGCGACGGCGCTCGCGGTCTCGGCGGTGGCCCGCTTGCCGAGACACGAGAGGTCGACGGAGCAGGTCGTCGACCTCCTCGTCGGTGTCGGGGGACTGCTCGACGCCCTGACCCGCGCGGGTCGCGGCTCCGCCTCCGTCCCGTTCGCCGACCATCCGGCGTTCGCGGCCCTCATCGGGCCGCGGGTCGGCGCCTGGACGACCGCGACCCTCGGTCGCGCCGTGTGGGCGCGGGCTCGTGACCTGGCCGGCAGCATCGACGCCCGAGACGGCGTGACGGCCGCGAGGGCCCGCGTGGAACGCGATCGGGAGACGGGGCACGGCCCGCGGACGATCGTCGCGACGCGGGCGGCCCTCACCGCGGGATCACGCGCCGTGCCTCCGCCGGACGACGTCCTCCCCGACCCGGGGTCCTGTCTGACCGCAGCGCGAGAGCACGCGAGTGCCGGCCGGATCGATGAGGCGTTCCGGCTCATCGGAGAGGGCCTGCTCTGCGCCGACCGAGACGATCGGGCGACGCTCCTCGGGCTCCGGGTGCGCCTCCTCGTCGACAGCGGTGCTCTCCGCGCGGCGGAGGACGCACTCGAGCGCCGGCTCGAGTGCCTCATCGTCGACGACCTCGATGAGGAGGCGGAGCTCGACCTCCAGCTGGGCCTGCTGCTCTTCGGCGGCGACGCGCCGGATGCGCCCGAGCGTTTCGCGAGCTCGCTCGAGCGCTCGCGGGGGCTCGGCCTCGCCGACCCCGTCCTCGCCCGGCTCCTCCTCGCCTACGGAGGTGCGGAGCTGCGGAAGGGTCGATGGGCCGAGGCCGACCGGTTGCTGGGCGAGGCGGTGCGGAGAGCGGCGACAGCGCATCCCGGCCAGCAGCTGCAGGCGACGGCGATGCTCCTGCGGGCGCGAGCGCGGGGCGCGTCGGGCGACCACAGGGCGGCCCTCACCCTGCTCGACGAGGTGCTGGCCCAGGAGGTCGACCTCGGGCTCCGAGCCGCCGCGCACCTGCACCGGTCGCACGTCCTCCTCGCGCTGGGCTCGTCCGACGAGGGTGTGGCCGAGGCCGATCGGGCCTTCGCCGTGCATGCCGAGCTCGGCGACCACGACGGCATGATCGACACCTGCGGGCTGTTGGCCGCTCTGCTCACCGATGCGGGCCAGGTCGACGGCGCCGTCGAGGCCCGTCGCACCGCCGCCAGGACGGCGGCGGCGATCGGGCGCCGCGACGCACTCGCGACACGCTTCGAGCTCGCGTCCGCCCTGGTGCTCGCCGGGCGGGGCGACGAGGCTCGGGACGAGCTGGAGGCGATCCTCGAGCACGCGGCGCGCGCGGAGCACGGCCCGAGCACGGGGGAGGTGCTCTGGCTCCTCGGCCGGGCCTGCCGCGACGACGACGATGACGCGGCCGCCTACTGCGCGTGGAGCGTCGCCCTCGAGCACCTCGCCGGGGCCGACTCCGGGCCCGACCCCGGGGACGACGGCGCCCCGTCATCACTCGACCGCAGGCGGATGCTCGAGCGCGGTCTCGAGGTGCGGGTCGCGCTGGGGGAGCTGCTCGCCGATCAGGGCAGCGACGAGGCGATCGACGTCCTGGAGGCGGCCAGAGCGACCGCTGTCGACCTCGGCGACCCCGTTCGCGTCGTCGACGTGCGGTTGCGCTCGGCGCGGGCGCTCGCCGCGCTCGGCGACAGGCACGCCCTGGAGGAGGTCGACGCCGCTGCGGCTCTCGGCGCGGGTGCGGATCGGGCACTCCGAGCGCGCACCCTCGAGGTCCGCGCCCGTGTGCTCGACGACCTGGGCGATGAGGGAGGGGCGATCGAAGCGGCCCGCCTGGCCGCTGAGGAGTTCGTGCGTCTGGGGGAGCCCGCCTGCTCCGCGCGCCTGCGCCTCTTCGCGGGGCGTCTGCTCGCGCTCGTCGGCCGGACCGAGGAGGCGCGGGCCGAGCTCGCCCTCGCCGCCGGTACGCCCGGGCCGGATGGAATGGCGGCCGGCCGCGAGCTCGCCCGGATCGAGCCCGCCCTCCCGTCCGCGGTCGACGCGCCGTCAGGGCCCGTCGCGCCCGTCGCGCCGTCCGAGCCCGTCGAGCCCTTCGCCACCGGCGAGCCCTCGACCGCGGTCCGCTGAAGCCGTTAGACTCGCATCCACAACCGAACACCGGGCCCATACATCGCAGCGGGAGAGCCGGCCAGAGCCGGCACCGAAGGAGCAATCCTCCCCGATAATCTCTCAGGTCCTCGTACCGCTGCGACAAGGCCGCTCTGGAAAGCAGTCCGCGCACCGATGCGGGCTCGCCGATGGTGAAAGCCGCTCTCGCGGTGAAGCTCTCAGGCCCGATGACAGAGGGGGAGTTCTTCGCCACCAGCGCGACGCCGTCCGCGTCGTGCTCCGCGCACGCTGGAGAGCTCATGCCCCCCGAATCGTCCCCTTCCCGTCCCTCGCCGCTCCATGCCGAGCACGAGGCGGCCGGCGCCTCCTTCGTCGACTTCGCCGGCTGGTCGATGCCCGTCCGCTTCGAGAGCGACCTCGCCGAGCACCGCGCGGTCCGCGAGGCGGCGGGCTTGTTCGACCTGTCCCACATGGCGCAGCTCTCGCTCACCGGGCCGGCTGCAGCCGAGGCGGCCGACCGTGCGCTCGTGTCGCGCGTCCATGATCTCGAGCAGGGGCGGGCGAAGTACTCGCTGCTTCTGGCGGAGGACGGGGGCGTGCTCGACGACGTCGTCGTGTACCGCCTCGCCGACGACGAGGTGCTCGTCATCGCGAACGCGGCCAACCACGACGTCGTCCTGCGATCGGTCGGGGAGCGCGTCGAGGGTGTCGACGTCACCCTGACCGATCTCACCGATCGCGCGCTCGTCGCTGTCCAGGGACCGAGGGCGCAGCAGATCCTCGAGGAGACTGCGGGCCTCGAAGTCGTCGACCTCGGCGCGCTCGGCTACTACCGCATCACGGACGGCACGTTCGACTCCACGCCCGTCCTGGTCGCCCGCACGGGCTACACCGGGGAGGACGGTTTCGAGATCTCGGTCCCGGCGACCGCGGCGCCGGGGCTCTGGCGCGCGCTCCGCGCCGCGGGTGCTCCCCGCGGACTGGTCGCCGCGGGGCTCGCCGCGCGCGACACGCTCCGCCTGGAGGCGGGCATGCCGCTCTACGGCCACGAGCTCGGCACGTCGACGAGACCGTCGCAGGCCGCGCTCGCGAGGGTCGTCGCGGCGAGCTCGACCGCGCCCGGCGCCGAGGCGGCGCGTGCACCGCTGAGCCCCGAGGAGCGCCGCCTGGTCGGCCTCGTCGGCGACGGGCGCCGCGCCCCGCGTGCCGGATACGCCGTCTACGAGGACGAGTCGTCGGAGCACCCGGTGGGCGAGATCACGAGCGGCGCGCTCTCGCCGACGCTCGGCCACCCCGTCGCCATGGCGTACGTCGACCCCGCTCTCACCGCCTCCGACACCACCCTGTACGTCGACCTGAGGGGGAGCCGTCTCCCCGTCACGGTCGTCTCCCTCCCGTTCTACCGCCGGAAGAAGGACTGACATGACCGACGCACTCCCCGACGACCTCGGCTACACCGCCGAGCACGAGTGGGTCCGCATCGACGGCGCGACCGCCACGATCGGCATCACCGACTACGCCGCGCAGCAGCTCGGCGACATCGTCTACCTCGACCTCCCCGATGACGGGGCCGACGTGAGCTCCGGCGCCGTGGTGGGCGAGATCGAGTCGACCAAGTCGGTCGGCGAGCTGTTCTCGCCGCTCGACGGCACGGTCGTCGAGAAGAACGCCGCGGCCGAGGGCGCGCCGGAGGTCGTCAACGCTGACCCGTACGGCGAGGGCTGGCTGCTCAAGGTGCGCTTCGCTCAGCTGCCGACACTTCTGACGGCGGCCGAGTACGCCGCGCTGATCGGACGCTGACCGCATGGCTGACGGATTCGTCACCCGCCACATCGGCACCGACTCCTCTGCTCAGGCGCGCATGCTCGACGCCCTCGGCTACGAGAGCGTCGACGCCCTGGTCCGTGCCGCCATCCCCGCGGGCATCCAGCAGACCTCGTCGCTCGATGCGCTGCCGGTGCCGGCGTCCGAGCGCGAGGCGCTCGCCGAGCTACGCACGCTCGCGTCGCTCAACCGCGTGAACCGCTCCTTCCTCGGGCTCGGCTACTACGACACCATCACGCCCGCCGTGATCACCCGCTGCGTGCTCGAGAACCCGAGCTGGTACACCGCATACACGCCCTACCAGCCCGAGATCTCGCAGGGGCGCCTCGAGGCGCTGATCAACTTCCAGACCATGGTCTCCGAGCTCACCGGGCTCGCCACCGGCAACGCGTCGATGCTCGACGAGGGCACCGCGGCGGTCGAGGCGATGCTGCTCGCGCGTCGCGCCAGCCGATCGCGGTCGAACGTCTTCGTCGTCGACACGGATGCGCTGCCTCAGACGCGTGCGCTCCTCGCCTCCCGCGCGGCGCCGGTGGGCATCGAGGTGGTCGAGGCCGATCTGTCCGGCGCCGAGCTGCCGCCGGTCTTCAGCGAGGCGTTCGGCGCCCTGCTCCAGTATCCCGGTGCATCCGGCCGGGTGGCCGACCCGTCGGCGGCGATCGCCGCCGTGCACGAGGGTGGCGGTCTCGCCGTCGTCGCCGCCGACCTGCTGGCGATGACCCTGCTCACGCCTCCGGGTGAGCTCGGGGCCGACATCGCGGTGGGCACGTCGCAGCGCTTCGGCGTGCCCATGGGGTTCGGCGGTCCGCACGCCGGCTACCTCGCCGTGCGCGACGGTCTCGAGCGCCAGCTCCCCGGTCGCCTCGTCGGTGTGAGCCTGGATGCGTCGGGCCGCACCGCCTACCGGCTCAGCCTGCAGACGCGCGAGCAGCACATCCGCCGCGAGAAGGCGACGTCGAACATCTGCACCGCGCAGGTGCTGCTCGCCGTGATGGCGAGCATGTACGCCGTCTACCACGGGCCCGAGGGCCTGCGGGCGATCGCGGCGCGGGTGGCCTCGCATGCGCGCGCGTTCGCGGGCCTCGTCCAGGCGGGCGGACTGACGACGGTGCATGACGCCTTCTTCGACACCGTGCTCGTCCGCGTGCCGGATGCCGGGGCGACGGTGGCCAGGGCGCACGACGCCGGGCTGCTGCTGCGGCTCGTCGACGAGTCCACCGTCGGAGTGTCGTTCGACGAGACCACGGAGCCGGCGGACGTCGCCGCCGTGGCCCGTGTCCTGACCGGAGATCCGTCGACCACCCCGAGCACGGTGGGCGCGGAGACGCCCGACGGGCTCGGCCTGCCCGCCGCCCTGGCGCGGACGTCCGCGTTCCTGGAGCACCCGGTCTTCGCGTCGCACCACTCCGAGACGAGCATGATGCGCTACCTCAAGCGCCTCGCCGACTCCGACTACGCGCTCGACCGCGGCATGATCCCGCTCGGCTCGTGCACGATGAAGCTCAACGCCGCCACCGAGATGGAGGCGATCACCTGGCCCGAGTTCGCCGGGGTGCACCCGTTCGCCCCCGCGGCCGACGTCGCCGGCCATCTTCAGCTGATCGACCAGCTCGAGCGCTGGCTCGCCGAGGTGACGGGGTACGACTCGGTCTCCCTGCAGCCCAACGCGGGCAGCCAGGGTGAGCTCGCCGGGCTCCTCGCCATCCGCGAGTACCACCGCTCGCGCGGCGACGACGGCCGCACGGTCTGCCTCATCCCGTCGAGCGCCCACGGCACCAACGCCGCTTCGGCGGTGCTGGCGGGGATGAAGGTCGTGGTGGTCGCGTGCGACGAGCTCGGCAACGTCGACCTCGACGACCTGAGGTCGAAGATCGCGGAGCACGCGGAGGATCTGGCCGCTCTGATGGTGACGTACCCGTCGACCCACGGCGTCTACGAGCACGACATCGCCGAGATCTGCCGTCTCGTCCACGCATCCGGCGGCGAGGTCTACATCGACGGCGCGAACCTCAACGCCCTGCTGGGCTTCGCGCGCTTCGGCGACCTCGGCGGCGACGTCTCGCACCTCAACCTGCACAAGACGTTCTGCATCCCCCACGGCGGCGGCGGACCCGGGGTCGGACCGGTCGCGGCCAAGGCGCACCTGGCTCCATTCCTCCCGGGGCATGCGTTCGCGCAGCGCTCCGAGCACGCCTCGCTCGAGCTGGGCACGGTCGTGCACGGCGGGCCGACCGTGTCGGCCGCACCGTACGGCAGCCCGAGCATCCTGCCCATCAGCTGGGCCTACGTCCGGATGATGGGGGCCGACGGCCTCCAGCGCGCCACCGCGGCCGCCGTGCTGTCGGCGAACTACCTTGCCGCACGCCTCCGCGACGCGTTCCCCGTGCTCTACACGGGTGACGCCGGTCTCGTGGCGCACGAGTGCATCCTCGACCTGCGTGAGCTCACGCAGCGCACCGGGGTCACCGTCGACGACGTCGCGAAGCGGCTCATCGACTACGGCTTCCACGCGCCGACGATGAGCTTCCCCGTGCCGGGCACGCTCATGGTCGAGCCGACCGAGAGCGAGGACCTCGTCGAGCTCGACCGCTTCGTGGAGGCGATGCTCGCGATCCGCGCCGAGATCGACCGGGTCGCGTCGGGGGAGTGGCCGGTGGAGTCGAGTCCGCTGCGGAACGCCCCGCACACGGCGGAGTCGATCGCCGTCGACGAGTGGACCCTGCCGTACGACCGTACGACGGCCGTGCATCCGGTGCCGACGCTCGTCAGGGGCAAGTACTGGCCGCCGGTGCGCCGCATCGACCAGGCGTACGGCGACCGCAACCTGTTCTGCGCCTGCCCGCCCCCCGACGCGTTCGCGTGACGCGCCGGGGGCTCGGGGAGTCGCCGCCGCCGTTTGATATCGTGCAGCCCATGCGCCTGCCACGACTAAGCCTGCTCGCCCTCGCCGCTCTCGCGACGATCGGCGCCTCCCTGGCGGTCGGCGCGACGGCGGCGAACGCCGATCCGGTGTACTCGAAGGGGTCGTGCGTCATCTCGCGCACGGTCGACAACGGGCCGGGCGGGGCGCAGTGCGCCGGGGCCGACCTCAGCGGCGAGAAGCTGGCGGAAGCCGACTTCCGCAACGCCGACCTGCAGGGCGCCTCGTTCTCGGGCGGCGACGTCCAGGGCGCGATCTTCACCGGGGCGAACCTCACGGGCGCCGACTTCAGCGGCGCGCGCGTCGTGGGCGCCGACTTCTCGGGTGCGGGGATCGTCCCCGCGAGCATCGAGGTGCCCGCCACGTCGCCCGACGGCGCCGCGGTGACCTGGACCGCATCCCCTGCCGGGGGAATGACGGTCGACGGGTGCTCGATCGTGGGCGCCCCGGTCGAGTCGGGGGCGACCTTCCCCATCGGCAGCTCGGGCATCCTCTGCACCATCTCTACCTCATCCGACAAGGGGACCGCGTCGGCGGTGATCAAGGTCACCGTGACGGCGCAGGCCACCGCCACCCCGACCATCGCCCCGCTGTTCACCGACACGCCCGCAGCGGCGTCGTCGTCCGCGGGCGGGAACTCGGGCGGCACGCCCAACTGGCTGATGATCGGCGGCTTCGTCGGTGGCGCGGTCGTGGTGGCCGGCGGCATCGCCGCGCTCGTCGTGTCGAACCGCCGGGGTCGGACCGAGGCGGAGTAGACCGCGTCACTCCGGATCCGCCGGGCGTCAGCCGAACAGGCCCGGGAACAGCTGCAGGGCGAGCGGATACCCCACGAACGACACGATGTCGATGATCCAGTGGGCCACGACGAGGGGCATCACCCGCCCCCAACGCCGGTAGCACCAGCCGAAGACCACACCCATGACGACGTTCCCGAAGAACGGTCCGATGCCCTGGTAGAGGTGGTAGCTGCCACGCAGCACGGCGGCGGCGAGGATGATGCGCCGCTCGCCCCAGCCCAGCTGCCGCAATCTCGTGAACAGGTACCCGACGACGATGACCTCCTCCTGGAGGGCGGCGCGCAGGGCCGCCAAGATGAGGACGGGCACCGTCCACCAGTGGGTGTCGAGCGGCGAAGGCACCACGGTGACGGTGAACCCGAGCTGCCGACCGATGACGTAGAGCAGGATGCCGGGTACACCGATCACCGCGACGAGCAGCCATCCGCGGCCCAGGTCCCTCCACGGGCGGCGCAGGTCGAAGCCGAGCCTGCGGAACGGGCTGCCGCCGGAGATCGCCAGCAGGTAGAGCGCGAGTGCGACTGGGACGAGGTCGAAGCCGATGGCGAGGAGCTGGTAGATCAGGTCGAAGACGGGCCGGTCGCTGAGCGAGCCGTTGATGGTCGCGGTCTGCCCGGAGAGCGGGGTCTCGGCGGTCAGGCGCTGGACGATCTGGACGATCGAGTACACCGCGGAGGCGCCCAGCGACACGCCGAGCACCAGACCGATCTCGGTCCACAGCCGACGCCTGCGGAGGTGGGCCCATCGGGCAGCTCGGGTCATCGATTCACTTTTCTTGCGTGACGCGCGGAATCCGCGCATCGACTGTCGAGGGTCCACAACATTCTGCTGGAATTCGTTTCGTCTCTGTAACTTTCTCCGGCCGTATTTGATATGCGCGGACCCCCCACCTAGGGTACTTCTCTAGGTTCCGGCCCCCGCTTGGGGCTGTGCCATGCCCCCACTTGCACAGGAGGAAAATTGAAGATTCGACGGATAGGGGTCGGCGTCATCGCGCTGGCCGCGGCGAGTGCACTCGCCCTGTCCGGATGCGCCACCGGCTCATCCGACAGTTCCTCGGGAAGCTCGAGCGCCGTGATCACGACGAACGGCTCCGAGCCCCAGAACCCGCTGATCCCCACCAACACCAACGAGACCGGTGGTGGCAAGATCCTCGACGCGATCTTCGCGGGTCTGGTCTACTACGACGCGACCGGTGCTCCCCAGAACGACCTGGCCGACAGCATCACGACCGACGACTCGAAGACCTTCACCATCAAGATCAAGGATGGCGAGACCTTCTCCGACGGCAGCCCCGTCACGGCGAACTCCTTCGTCGACGCGTGGCAGTACGGTGCACTCGCGTCGAACAAGCAGCTCAACAGCTACTTCTTCGAGGACATCGAGGGCTTCAGCTACGACGAGGACAGTCCGCTGACCGGTCTGAACGTGGTCGACGACCACACGTTCACCGTCACGCTGAACGAGGCTCGCTCCGACTTCCCGCTGCGCCTCGGCTACTCGGCGTTCTACCCGCTGCCCGAGTCCGCCTTCAAGGACATGGAGGCCTACGGTCAGAACCCGATCGGCAACGGCCCCTACAAGCTGGCCAGCGACACCGCCTGGAAGCACAACGAGAAGATCGACCTCGTCCCGAACGAGTCGTACAACGGTGGCCGCAAGGCGCAGAACGGCGGGCTCAGCATCGTCTTCTACGCCACGCAGGATGCCGCGTACTCCGACCTGCTCGGTGGCAACCTCGACGTGCTCGACGCCATCCCGGACAGCGCCTTCGGCACCTACCAGTCCGACCTCGGTGACCGCGCTGTGAACCAGCCGGCCGCGATCTTCCAGTCGTTCACCATCCCGGAGCGCCTCGCGCACTTCGGCAACGACGAAGAGGGCAAGCTGCGCCGCGAGGCCATCTCGATGGCGATCAACCGCCCCGAGATCACCAAGGTCATCTTCCAGGACACCCGCACCCCCGCCTCCGACTTCACCTCCCCGGTGATCGACGGCTGGAGCGACTCGCTCGACGGTGCCGACGTGCTGAAGTACAACCCCGACGAGGCGAAGAAGCTGTGGGCCCAGGCCGACGCCATCTCGCCGTGGTCGGGCTCGTTCCAGATCGCGTACAACGCCGACGGCGGCCACCAGGGCTGGGTCGACGCTGTGACCAACAGCATCAAGAACACCCTCGGGATCGACGCCTCCGGCGCTCCGTACCCGACGTTCAAGGAGGCTCGCACCGCGATCACCGACCGTTCCATCCAGACCGCGTTCCGCACCGGATGGCAGGCCGACTACCCGGGTCTCTACAACTTCCTCGGACCGTTGTACGCGACCAACGCCTCCTCCAACGACGGTGACTACTCGAACCCCGAGTTCGACCAGCTGCTGCAGGAGGGTGCGATGGACTCCGACCTGAGCGCCGCGAACGAGAAGTTCCAGCAGGCGCAGGAAGTCCTCCTGAAGGACCTTCCCGCGATCCCGCTGTGGTACTCCAACGTGACCGGTGGTTACGGCGAGAACGTCCAGAACGTCCAGTTCGGCTGGAACTCGGTGCCGCTCTACTACGAGATCACCAAGAACTAGCATCACCAGCACGGGGGCGGCAGCGAGAGCTGTCGCCCCCGTCCTGCGTGTGCCAGGAGCGCCCACGAGGCGTACCCTGTCCCTTTGAACTCCGGCTCTTCCTACCCAAGATTGGCCCCACCACCCCATGTCCACCTCTGAGAAGGGCGCCGCGTAGCAGATGGTCGGCTACATCCTCAGGCGTCTTCTGCAGGCGATCCCCGTCCTGCTGGGAACGACGTTCCTCATCTACTTCATGGTCTTCGCTATGCCCGGAGACCCGCTTCTCGCCCTCTTCGGCGACAAGACCCCCAACCCGGCGCTCCTCGCGCAGCTGCGAGCCGAGTACCACCTCGACCAGCCGTTCATCATCCAGTACTTCCTGTACCTGGGCGGCATCTTCGTCGGAGACTTCGGCACCTCGTTCTCCGGGGAGCCGGTCACCCAGATCCTCGCGCGGACCTTCCCGGTCACGATCCAGCTGGCGATCCTCGCTCTCGCGATCGAGTTCATCCTCGGCGTGCTGATCGGTCTGGTGTCGGGCCTGCGCAAGGGCAAGCTGTTCGACGCCACCGCGCTGGTGGTCAGCCTGATCCTCATCTCGCTGCCGATCTTCGTCATCGCCTTCGTGGCGCAGTTCGTGTTCGGCATCCAACTCGGCTGGGCCAGGACGACGGTGTCCAGCGGCGCCCCGATCCAGGACCTGATCCTCCCGGCGATCGTGCTGGCGAGCATCTCGTTCGCCCAGATCGTGCGCCTCACGAGGTCGTCGGTCATCGAGACCTCCGGGCTCGACTTCGTGCGGACCGCCTACAGCAAGGGCCTGTCGCGCCGTCGCGTCATCCCGGTGCACATCCTGCGCAACTCGCTGATCCCGGTCGTCACCTACGCGGCGACCGACTTCGGCGTGCTCCTGGTCGGCGCCACGGTCACGGAGGGCATCTTCAACGTGCCCGGTGTCGGGCGCACGCTCTACCAGGCGATCATCCGCGGCGAGGGACCCACGGTCGTGTCCTTCGTCACCGTGATGGTGCTCATCTACCTGGTCGTCAACCTGATCGTCGACCTGCTCTACGGCCTTCTCGACCCGAGGATCCGCTATGTCAAGTAACGTCCCGACCCGATCCGCCAACCACTACGTCGCACCGCTGGAGGAGACCCCTCTCGTCGCGGTCGACGCCGTCAAGGTCGCGGAGAAGCCGAGCAACCTGTGGATCGACGCGTGGCGCGACATGCGCCGTCGCCCCATGTTCTGGATCTCGGCCGCGATCATCCTCCTCGTGGTCATCGTCGCGCTCTTCCCGGGCCTGTTCACCCAGGTTCCGCCGAACGACGACTGCCAGCTGTCGAACAGCAACGGCGGCCCCACCGACGGGCACCTGCTCGGCTTCACCAAGCAGGGCTGCGACGTCTACTCGAGGATCATCCACGGCACGAGCACCTCGCTCTCCGTGGGCATCATCGTCATCATCCTCACGACCGTGCTCGGCGTGGTGTTCGGCATGTTCGCCGGCTACTACGGCGGCTGGGTCGACTCGGTGCTGTCCCGTGCGGGCGACATCTTCTTCTCGATCCCCTACATCCTCGCCGCCGTGGTGATCATGAGCGTGTTCTCGGCCTACCGGAACGTGTTCGTCATCTCCTTGGCGATCGGCATCTTCGCGTGGCCCTCCACAGCGAGGGTGCTGAGAGCCGAGATCCTGAGGGTCAAGAACGCCGACTACGTCATGGCCTCGCAGGCCCTCGGCGTCTCGCGGTTCCGCATCCTGATGCGTCACGTGCTGCCGAACTCGATCGCCCCGGTGATCGTGGTGACGACGATCTCGCTCGCCGCGGCGATCGTCGCGGAGGCGACGCTGTCGTTCCTCGGCGTCGGACTGCCCAACTCGACCATGTCGTGGGGCAACGACATCAGCGCCGCTCAGACCGACCTGCGCACCGCGCCGCAGACCCTCATCTACCCCTCCATCGCGCTGTCGATCACCGTGCTGAGCTTCATCATGCTCGGCGAGGTGGTCCGCGACGCGCTCGACCCGAAGGCGAGGGCTCAGCGATGAGCGACCAGACCGGCAAGCCGCTGCTCGAGATCAAGGGCCTCGAGGTCGGATTCAGGAACCAGGGCGGGGTCGTCCCCGCCGTCCGCGGTGTCGACATCTCCCTGAACGCGGGCCAGACGCTGGCCATCGTGGGGGAGTCGGGGTCGGGCAAGTCCACGACCGCCCACGCCATCATCAACCTGCTGCCCGGCACCGGTGCCATCACCGGCGGGAAGATCATCTTCGATGGTCAGGACCTCACAGCCCTGAGCGAGAAGCAGATGGAGGACGTCCGCGGGAAGCTGATCGGCTTCGTACCGCAGGACCCGATGTCGAACCTCAACCCGGTGTGGAACATCGGCTTCCAGGTCGAGGAGACCATCCGGGCCAACGGCATCGCCTCGGGCAAGCGCGAGGTCAAGCAGCACGCGATCCAGGTGCTCAAGGAGGCGGGCCTCTCCGACGCCGACAAGCGCATGAAGCAGTTCCCGCACCAGTTCTCGGGCGGCATGCGCCAGCGTGTGCTGATCGGCATCGGCCTGTCCTCGCGGCCGAAGCTGCTCATCGCCGACGAGCCGACGTCGGCGCTCGACGTCACCGTCCAGCGCAAGATCCTCGACCACCTCGAGACCCTCACGCGCGACATCGGCACGGCGCTGCTCTTCATCACCCACGACCTCGGCCTCGCCGCCGAGCGCGCGGAGCAGCTGGTCGTCATGTACAAGGGCCAGATCGTCGAGTCGGGCCCGTCGCGCGAGATCCTCCAGAACCCGCTGCACCCGTACACCCAGCGTCTGGTGGCCGCGGCGCCGAGCCTCGCCTCGCGCCGTATCCAGTCCTCGGCGAAGACGATCAGCGACCTCGACTACGCGCCCACCAAGGTGACGGAGGGTGTCGACCTGATCGCCGCCGCCGAGGAGCGTGTCGCGCACCAGCAGAAGGAACGTCGCCCCAACGCCATCGAGGTCACCGACCTCACCAAGCTGTACAAGCTGCGCGGCGTCAAGGGCGCGGCGGCGAACCTCACCGCGTCCGACAACGTCTCGTTCTCGATCGAGCGCGGCACGACCACGGCGCTCGTGGGCGAATCGGGTTCGGGCAAGTCGACCGTGGCGAAGATGATCCTCAAGCTCGAGGACCCGACGAGCGGCACGATCAAGATCGGCGGCGAGGACATCTCGGGTCTGAAGGGCCGTCAGCTGCTCGCGCTGCGTCGCAAGATGCAGCCGGTGTTCCAGGACCCGTACGGCTCGCTCGATCCGCTCCGCAACATCGGCAACACCATCGCCGAGCCGCTGCAGACCCACAAGGTGGGCGACGCGGCGTCGCGGAAGGCGCGGGTGAAGGAGCTGCTCGACCAGGTCGCGCTGCCCCAGACGCTGATCACGCGCTATCCGAGCGAGCTCTCGGGCGGGCAGCGCCAGCGTGTCGCGATCGCCCGTGCTCTCGCGCTCAAGCCCGAGATCGTGGTGCTCGACGAAGCGGTCTCCGCGCTCGACGTGCTCGTGCAGGCCCAGATCCTCCAGCTGCTCGCCGAGCTGCAGGAGGAGCTGGAGCTGACGTACCTGTTCATCACGCACGACCTGGCGGTGGTCCGGGTGATCGCCGACAACGTCGCCGTGATGCAGCACGGGCGCATCGTGGAGGCCGCGTCGACCGACGAGGTCTTCGACTCGCCCAAGGAGCAGTACACTAGGGAGTTGCTGAACGCCATTCCCGGTGCGAATATCGCCCTCGGCGTCTAGCCCGCGGGCGCAGCCGCCCGCTCTCGCATCTCGAGTCCGCGGGTGGCCAGGCCACTGAGCGGGTTCACGACTCCAAGGAACTCAACTCATGGCACTGGCCACCCGCGCAGACCTGCGCAACGTCGCGATCGTCGCCCACGTCGACCACGGCAAGACCACCCTCGTCGACGCGATGCTCAAGCAGACGAACTCGTTCGACGCCCACTTCGAGGCCGACGACCGGATGATGGACTCGAACGACCTGGAGCGTGAGAAGGGCATCACGATCCTCGCCAAGAACACGGCGATCTCGTACAACGGCGTCCACGCCGGCGACACCCCGATCACGATCAACGTGATCGACACCCCCGGCCACGCCGACTTCGGCGGCGAGGTCGAGCGCGGCCTCTCCATGGTCGACGGCGTCGTGCTGCTCGTCGACGCGTCCGAGGGCCCGCTGCCGCAGACCCGATTCGTGCTGCGCAAGGCGCTCGAGGCGAAGCTGCCCGTCATCCTCCTGGTCAACAAGACCGACCGTCCCGACGCCCGCATCGACGAGGTGGTCGGCGAGGCCCAGGACCTCCTGCTGGGCCTCGCGTCCGACCTGGCCGACGACGTGCCCGACCTCGACCTCGACGCGATCCTCGACGTGCCCGTCGTCTACGCCTCGGGTCGCAACGGCGCCGCGAGCCTCACCAAGCCCGAGAACGGCTCGCTGCCCGACAATGACGACCTCGAGCCGCTGTTCGGCGCGATCCTCGAGCACATCCCGGCCCCGACCTACGACGACGAGGCTCCGCTGCAGGCGCACGTGACCAACCTCGACGCCTCGCCGTTCCTCGGCCGTCTCGCACTGCTGCGCGTCTTCAACGGCACCATCAAGAAGGGCCAGCAGGTCGCCTGGGTCAAGCACGACGGATCCGTCGCGAACCAGCGCATCACCGAGCTGCTGAAGACCGTCGCGCTCACGCGCTTCCCCACCGAGTCGGCCGGTCCCGGCGACATCGTCGCCATCGCCGGCATCGAGGAGATCACCATCGGCGAGACGATCGCCGATCCCGAGGACGTCCGTCCGCTGCCCGCCATCGTGGTCGACGAGCCCGCCATCTCGATGACCATCGGCACCAACACCTCGCCGCTGGTCGGCAAGGTGAAGGGGCACAAGCTCACCGCCCGCATGGTGAAGGACCGCCTCGACCGCGAGCTGGTCGGAAACGTCTCGCTCCGCGTCCAGGACATCGGCAAGCCCGATACGTGGGAGGTGCAGGGCCGCGGTGAGCTGGCGCTGGCCATCCTCGTCGAGAACATGCGCCGTGAGGGCTTCGAACTCACCGTCGGCAAGCCGCAGGTGGTCACGAAGGTCGTCGACGGCAAGACCCTCGAGCCCTACGAGCACCTGACGATCGACGCGCCCGAGGAGCACCTCGGCGCGATCACGCAGCTCCTCGCCGCCCGCAAGGGCCGCATGGAGAACATGTCGAACCACGGCACCGGCTGGGTGCGCATGGAGTTCATCGTGCCGTCGCGCGGCCTCATCGGCTTCCGCACCGAGTTCCTCACGATCACCCGCGGCACCGGCATCGCCAACGCCATCTCGCACGGCTACGACGAGTGGGCCGGGCAGATCGTCACGCGCAACAACGGGTCGATCGTCGCCGACCGCTCGGGCGTCGTGACTCCGTTCGCCATCATCGGTCTGCAGGAGCGCATGACCTTCTTCGTGAACCCCACCGAGGAGGTGTACGAGGGCATGGTCATCGGCGAGAACTCGCGCGCCGACGACATGGACGTGAACATCACCAAGGAGAAGAAGCTCACCAACATGCGGCAGTCGACGGCCGACAACTTCGAGTCGATGACGCCGAGCCGCCAGCTGTCGCTCGAGGAGTGCCTCGAGTTCGCCCGCGAGGACGAGTGCGTCGAGGTGACGCCCGAGATCGTGCGCATCCGCAAGGTCGAGCTCGACGCCCAGGCCCGGGCCCGCAACACCGCGCGCCTCAAGCGCCAGGCGTAGCCCGCCCCATCCCCTCCGTTTCGCCACACTGCTGGCGCTTCGCCACGCGCATGCGTATGGCGAAGCGCCAGGAGCGTGGCGAAACGTGTCAGGCGAAGAGATCGGCGCCGGGGAAGCTGCCCGTGCGGGCGCCCGGGGGTATGGCCCAGATGCCGCTGCCCACGTGGCGGATGTACTCGTTCATCGCGTCGTTCTTCGCCAGGTTGAGTTGGATCGGGATGAACTGGGTGCGCGGGTCGCGCTGGTACGCGATGAAGAACAGACCGGCGTTGAGGCGGCCGAGGTCGTCGTTGCCGTCGACGAAGTTGTAGCCGCGGCGCAGCAGCTGCGCGCCCGAGTTCTGATCCGGATGCGCCAGGCGCACGTGCGAGTCGGCCGCGATGAGCGGCTTGCCGCCCTGCCCGGTGGCCGAGAAGTCGGGTGCGGTGAACTCGGTGCCGCCGGAATACGGGGCGCCGTCGCCCTTCGTGCGGCCGATGACGGCCTCCTGTTCGCGGAGCGAGGTGCGATCCCAGGTCTCGATCGTCATGCGGATCTTGCGGGCGACGAGATACGAGCCGCCCGCCATCCACGCAGGGCCGTCAGTGGACTGCGCCCACACCTGGGCGTCGACGGTCGCCCCGTCCTCGGCCTTGATGTTCGCCGTGCCGTCCTTGAAGCCGAACAGGTTGCGCGGCGTCTGCTGCGCCGTGCTGGTCGAGCTCGTGCGCCCGAACCCCAGCTGCGACCAGCGCAGCGCGGCACGCCCGAACGCGATCCGCGACAGGTTCCGGATGGCGTGCACCGCGACCTGCGGATCCTCGCTGCAGGCCTGGATGCAGAGGTCTCCGCCGGTGAGCGTCTCGACGAGCGCGTCGGCCGGGAAGTGCGGCAGATCGACGAGCGCATCGGGGCGCTTCGACGCCAGACCGAAGCGGTCGGTGCCGTCGGCGGCCGTGAACAGCGTGGGCCCGAATCCGAAGGTCAGGGTGAGACCGGATGCGGGCAGCCCCAGCGCCTCGCCGGTGTCGTCCGGCGGGGCGTCGTACGGGCCGTTCACGGCCCCATATCGGCCGGCCGGAGTCCCTGCGGTCATCAGCGCCGCCGCATCCGCCCAGTCCTGCAGCAGGCCCACGAGGTCATCGCGTGAGAGGCCGGCGGCGACGTCGAACGAGGCGAAGTGCAGACGGTCCTGTGCGGGCGTGACGATGCCGGCCTGGTGGTCGCCGTAGAACGCGTAGACCGTCGCGTCGGTCGCGGTCGATCCGCTGCCGGAGGCCGACACGGCCTGGCTCACGCCGAGCGCGGCTCCCGCCCCGAGACCGGCCCCGAGGAGCCCCGCGCCGAGCCCCAGGAGCCCGCGGCGGGAGAGGCCGCGGGCCTCGGGTTCCTGGTCGTCGCGCTCGGGCACGTCGTCGATCGTAGCCGTCAGCCGACCAGCGTCGCGGTGAGCTGGCTGAGCGGCTCGCTCAGGGCGTTCACCTCGTCGGCGAGCTGCTTGACCTGGTCGGTCGTGAGGTCGTTGTAGTAGACGAAGCCGCTGTCGAGGCTGCCGTAGGTGGCGAGGGTGTCCTGTAGCGTCTGGAAGCGCTGATCGATCTCGGCGACGAGCTTCGGGTCCTTCTCCACGGCGATGTCGCGCACGCCCTCGTAGGCCACCTTGGCGCCCTCGAGGTTGGCCTGGAAGTCCCACAGGTCGGTGTGCGACCAGATCTCCTCCTCGCCGGTGATCTTGCCGCTGGCGACCTCCTCCAGGAGCCCGATGGCGCCGTTGGAGATGGCGTCGATGGTCACCGAGTACGACGGGTCGTGCACGGCGTCGTAGAGCTCCTGCGTGTTGTCGCGGAGCTTGTCGGCGTAGGCGGTGCGCTCCTCGGGGGTGAGCGGCGTGTACTCGACGCCCCCGTTCTCTGCAGCGGTCGGCGGGAAGAGGTCCTTCTCGATCCGGTGCCATCCGGTCCACTCGTCGCCCTCGGCGACGTCGGCCTCGCGGAAGTCGATCTCGGGGTCGAGGTCTCCGAACGACTCGGCGACGGGCTCGATCCGCTCGTAGTTCGCACGGGTGATGGCGTAGAGCGAGCGCGCGGTCGCGTCGTCGCCCGAGGTGTAGGCGTCGAGGAAGGTGTCGGTGCCTGTGACGAGCTGGGCGACCTGGTCCTTGACGTACGCCACGTAGTTGGTGGCGGCCTGATCGACCTGGGCCTGCAGATCGCCGTCGAGCGAGACGCGATCGCCGCTGACGGTGAACGAGGCCTTGCCCACGCCGTCGCCGACCATGCCCGGCTTGCAGACGGTGTAGTAGTCGCCCGGCTGAGCCTGCACCACGAGGTCGCGCGAGATGCCGGGGCCGACGTTCTCGACCTCGCCCACGATGCGCAGGCCGTCGTCGCCGAGCAGGTAGAACTCCGTCACCTGGTCGCCCGAGTTGGTGACCGAGAAGGTGAGCGTGCCGCTGGAGGCGGTGTTCGCGGAGACCGAGCAGGAGTCTCCCGAGCTGTCGACGGTGATCGCACCCGCGGCGTCGGTCGACGAGGCGTTGTTGGGCACGCATCCGGCGAGGGCGAGCAGGACGACGCCGGCGCCGGCCGAGGCGAGGAGGGGCTTCAGGTTCACGGATGCTCCAGATGAGGGGTGGTCGAGGTGCTGGGGGCGGTGGCCGCGGCGGCGGGTGCTGTTCCCACGGATGCTGCGGTCGAGGTGTCTCCGACGGGCCGCGGGGCAGGCTTCCTGAAGGCCAGGACGAGGAACGCGGTCATGGTGGGGACGAAGTAGACGGTCCACGCGATGGCCTCGAGCCAGGTGGTCGCGGGGGAGAAGTTGAAGACGCCCTTGAGCAGGGTGCCGTACCAGCTGTCCGGCGGGATCGCGGCGCTGACGTCGAAGGCGAGGGCGCCGAGCCCCGGGAGGATGCCCGCTTCCTGCAGGTCGTGCACGCCGTAAGACAGCACTCCCGCGGCGACGAGGATGAGGAAGACGCCCGACCAGGCGAAGAAGCGCGAGAGGTTGATGCGCACCATGCCGCGGTAGATCAGCCAGCCGAGCACCACCGCGATGATGATGCCGAGCAGGGCGCCGACGAGGGGGAGGAGCGTCTGCCCGGTGGCCTGGGCGGCCGCCCAGATGAACAGGGCGGTCTCGAGGCCCTCGCGCCCGACGGAGAGGAAGGCGAGGAGGACCAGGCTCCAGCCCGCCCCGACCAGGGCCCTGTCGATGTCGGCCTGAAGGGTGCCCTTGAGGTTCTTGGAGGTGCGCAGCATCCAGAACACCATCCAGGTGACGAACCCGGTCGCGACGATCGAGAGGCTGCCGCCGATGGCCTCCTGAGCCTCGAAGCTGAGCCCGTAGGCACCGAAGGTGAGGATGGCGCCGAGCGCCAGGGAGACGGCGATGGCGATGCCGACACCGAACCAGATGCGGACCAGCACGTCGCGTCGGTCGAGCTTGCGGACGTAGGCGACGAGGATGCCGACGACGAGCGCGGCCTCGAGGCCTTCGCGGAGCCCGATGAGGAAGTTGGCGAGCACGGGGACCTGTTCTGCTGGTGAGGGATGCCTACCTGAGGTAAGGCTTGCCTTAGGCGTAGCGACTCTAGACCGACGACGGGATCTTTGTCCAGCGCGAACGAGTCCGCTCCTGCCGCGTGCTCAGCCACCGCGGACTATCGTGGTCGAGTGCTGACCGACGCCCCGCCCCCGAGCCCGCGAGCCTCGCTCTCCGCCAGGATCCTCGGCGGCGTCGTGTCGCTGCTGCTCGGCGCGGTGTTCGGCGCCCTCGGCACCATCGTGCACATGGTCACGATCTCGATCCTGGGCTGGGACGCCCCGATCGGGCTGGTGCTCGCGCTGATCTCGCTCGCGCTCCTCCTGCTCGGCCTCCGGCTCAGCTTCGAGTCGCGCGTGTACTCGGTGCTGGGCGCCGCCGCGGCCATCGGCGTGGTGGCACTCTTCGTGCTGCCGAGCCAGGGTGGGTCGATCCTCATCACCGCCACCGGGGAGGGCCCGGTGTGGCTCTACGGCTCGGTGATCGAGGCGCTTCTCGTGGTGGTCTGGCCGCGGTTCCGGCGCACCCCGGCTCGGTCGGCCCGACCCGGCTCCACGGCATAGAATCGAAGAGCTGGACCTGAGAGGACCTGAACCACTGTGACCTATGTCATCGCCCTTCCATGCGTCGACGTCAAAGACCGTGCCTGCATCGACGAGTGCCCGGTCGACTGCATCTACGAGGGTGAACGGTCGCTCTACATCCACCCCGACGAGTGCGTCGACTGCGGCGCCTGCGAGCCGGTGTGCCCCGTCGAGGCCATCTACTACGAGGACGACCTCCCCGAGGAGTGGGCCGACTATTACAAGGCCAACGTCGAGTTCTTCGACGAGGTCGGCTCGCCCGGCGGCGCGGCCAAGGTCGGCGTGATCAAGCACGACCACCCTCTGGTGGCGGCGCTGCCCCCGCAGGGAGAGGGCCACTAGGTGGCGCTGGGCGCCCTGCCCGACTACCCGTGGGACGCCATGGCGCCCTTCGCGACGAGGGCGGCCGCTCATCCCGACGGTCTCGTCGACCTCTCGATCGGCTCGCCGGTCGATCCCACCCCCGACGTCGTGCGGCGCGCTCTCGCTGAAGCGACCGATGCGCACGCCTACCCGGCCACCGCCGGCACTCCCGCACTGCGTGAGGCGATCGTCGACTGGTACGCCCGGCGACGCGGTGTGACCGGACTCGACGGCGCCGACGTGCTTCCGACGATCGGCTCCAAGGAGTTCGTCGCCTGGCTGCCGTTCATGCTCGGGCTGGGTGAGGGAGACGTCGTCGTGCATCCGCGGGCCGCGTATCCGACCTACGCCATGGGTGCGGTCATCGCGGGTGCGACGTCCGTCGCCTCCGACGACCCCGCGGAGTGGCCCCCGAGCACCCGGCTGGTGTGGCTGAACAGCCCCGGCAACCCGGATGGCCGCGTCCTCGACGTCGATCAGCTGGCCGCGGCCGTCGCCCGGGCTCGCGAGCTCGGCGCCGTCGTCGTGGGCGACGAGTGCTACGCCGAGCTCGGGTGGGAGGGCCGCTGGGCCGACGAGCCGGTGCCGAGCGTGCTCGACCCGCGCGTCACCGGGGGAGACCTCACGGGTGTGCTGGCCGCCTACTCTCTCAGCAAGCAGTCGAACCTCGCCGGGTACCGCGCCGCGTTCGCGGCCGGCGACCCGGCGCTCATCGCGCGCCTCCTCACCGTCCGCAAGCAGGCGGGCATGATGCCGCCGGCTCCGGTGCAGCACGCGATGACGGTGGCGCTCGGCGACGACGCGCACGTGGCCGAGCAGAAGGAGCGCTACCGGGCGCGTCGGGCGGTGCTCGCCCCCGCTCTCGAGCGCGCCGGGCTCCGGATCGACCGCAGCGAGGCCGGCCTCTACCTCTGGGTGACCGAGGGCGCCGACTGCTGGGACACCGTGGCCTGGCTGGCCGACCTCGGCATCCTCGTCGGGCCCGGCGCCTTCTACGGTGAGCACTTCCCGGATCACGTGCGGTTCTCGCTCACGGCGACCGACGAACGGATCCGCGCCGCCGCCGACCGGTTGGACGTGCGGTCCCGTTCGTAGGCATCCTCCAACGCACCGCGGCCGGTTCGGGCGGATGCGACAGTAGGGTTTCGGTCGGTCTAGGCTGTATACGGGCTGACGTCGCCGGGGGACAAGATCCATCGCGTCCGCTCGGCCATCACGCAGGAACACTCGAGGAGGCGCTGTGACTGACGCCGGTCAGACCGCGAACGACGCATCGAAGGCCACTCTGACGTACGAGGGCACCACGACCGAGCTGCCCGTGCTGAGGAGCGTCGACGGCGCGTCGGCGATCGACGTCTCGCGTCTGACGAAGGACACCGGGCTGACGACGCTCGACTACGGCTTCGTCAACACCGCGGCCGTGAAGTCCCGCATCACGTACATCGACGGCGACCAGGGCATCCTGCGCTACCGCGGGTACCCGATCGAGCAGGTGGCGAAGAGCCTGACTTACCTCGAGACCGCCTGGCTGCTGATCTACGGCGAGCTGCCGAGCGCATCCGAGCTCGAGGCGTTCGACGAGCGCATCCGCCGCCACACGCTGCTGCACGAGGACCTCAAGCGCTTCTTCGACGCGCTGCCCTACGACGCGCACCCCATGTCGGTGCTCTCCTCGGGCGTCTCGGCCCTGTCGACCTACTACCAGGACTCGACCGACCCCCACAAGCCGGAGGATCTCGAGATCTCGACGATTCGCCTGCTCGCCAAGCTGCCCGTCATGGCGGCCTACGCGCACAAGAAGAGCATCGGCCAGGCGTTCCTGTACCCCGACAACTCGCTGAGCTTCGTCGACAACTTCCTGCGCCTCAACTTCGGCACCCTCGCCGAGCCGTACGAGGTCAACCCGGTGCTCTCGAAGGCGCTCGAGCGCCTCCTCATCCTCCACGAGGACCACGAGCAGAACGCGTCGACGTCGACCGTGCGTCTCGTCGGCTCGACCGAGGCGAACATGTACGCCTCCATCTCGGCCGGCATCAACGCCCTCTTCGGCCCGCTGCACGGCGGGGCGAACGAGGCGGTGCTCACGATGCTCGCCCAGATCCGCGACTCCGGCGAAGGTGTCGAGAAGTTCGTCGAGAAGGTCAAGAACAAGCAGTCCGGCATCCGGCTCATGGGCTTCGGACACCGCGTGTACAAGAACTACGACCCGCGGGCGAAGCTCGTCAAGGAGAGCGCCGACGAGGTGCTCGCCGCCCTCGGCGTGCAGGACGACCTGCTCGACATCGCCAAGGAGCTCGAGGGCATCGCCCTGGCCGACGACTACTTCAAGGAGCGTCGCCTCTACCCGAACGTCGACTTCTACACGGGCGTCATCTACAAGGCGATGGGCTTCCCCACCCGCATGTTCACGGTGCTGTTCGCGATCGGTCGCCTTCCCGGTTGGATCGCCCATTACCGCGAGATGTTCGACGACCCGCAGACGAAGATCGGCCGCCCGCAGCAGCTCTACGTCGGCTCGCCGCAGCGCGACCTCCCCGCCCGCTGAGCGTCCGACAGCCGCCGAACAGCGAGAAGGCGCCCTTCCCTAGGACCGGGAGGGGCGCCTTCTCGCTGTTCGGCGGGGTGGGACGCCGTCAGGCGTGCAGGGCCGCGTTCAGCGTGATGCCCGTGCCCGTGCGCGAGACGGCCTCCACCGCGCCCGTGAGGGAGTTGCGGCGGAACAGGAGGTTCGGCACCCCGGACAGCTCGACCGCCTTCACCGTGCGCTCGTCACCGCCGTCCTTCAGGACGACCTTCGTTCCGGCGGTGACGTAGAGCCCGGCCTCGACCACGGCGTCGTCGCCGATCGAGATGCCGACGCCCGCGTTGGCGCCCAGGAGTGCCCGGCGGCCGATGGCGACACGCTGCGTGCCACCGCCCGAGAGGGTTCCCATGATGGAGGCTCCGCCGCCGATGTCGGACCCGTCGCCGACGACGACGCCCTGCGAGATCCGCCCCTCGACCATCGACTGGCCGAGGGTGCCGGCGTTGAAGTTCACGAAGCCCTCGTGCATGACGACGGTCCCGGGCGCGAGGTGCGCGCCGAGGCGCACGCGCGATCCGTCGGCGATCCGCACACGGTCGGGCGTGACGTAGTCGAGCAGGCGCGGGAACTTGTCGACCGCGTAGGCCTGGATCCCGTGACGCTGCAGCGAGCGGCGCAGTCGGTCGATGTCGGCCGGATGCACGGGGCCGGCGTTCGTCCACACCACGTTGGGCAGGTGGGCGAAGATCCCGTCCAGGCTGAGGCCATTGGGAGCGACCAGGAGGTGCGACAGGGCGTGCAGCCGCAGGTAGGCGTCGGGGGTCGACGCGGGGGCCGCGGCGAGCTCGATCGACACGGTGACGGCCTCGACCGTGACCGCGCGGCGCTCGTCGGGCACGGCTTGCGCGGCGAGCTCGGCCGGCACCTGCGCGCCCTCGGGGGCGACACCGGCGCTCGGCGCCGGGAACCAGGTGTCGAGCACGGTGCCGTCGGAGGCGACGGTGGCGAGGCCGTGTCCCCAGACATGGGTGGGAGCGGGCGCGGTCGAGCTGAGCGTCTCTGAGGGCATGGATCCCATGCTAGAGGGAGGCCCGCCTAGACTTGACGGGTGCCAGACTTCGACCCCGCGCATCCGGTCCTCGACCTCTCGCTCTCGTCCACGGTGCTCACTCAGCAGCTGTGCGACATCCCGTCGGTCTCCGACGACGAGGGCGTCATCGCCGACGCGATCGTCGCGGCGCTGGCGGACGCCCGGCACCTCGAGATCGTGCGCGACGGCGACACCATCGTGGCGCGCACGAACCTCGGGCGCGCCCAGCGGGTCGTCATCGCGGGCCACATCGACACCGTCCCCATCAACGGGAACGTGCCGACGAGGTACGAGACGATCGACGGCGCCGAGTACCTCTGGGGCCGTGGCACCGTCGACATGAAGGCGGGGGTCGCCGTGCAGCTGAAGCTCGCCGCCGAGCTCACCGAGCCCAATGTCGACATCACGTGGATGTGGTACGACCACGAGGAGGTGTCGAACGAGCTCAACGGGCTGACCAGGCTGGCCCGGAACCGTCCCGACCTCTTCGCCGGCGACTTCGCGATCCTCGGCGAACCGTCGAACTCCAGCGTGGAGGGCGGCTGCAACGGCAACCTCCGTGCCGAGATCCGCGCCTACGGCCTGCGGGCGCACTCGGCCCGCAGCTGGGTGGGCGACAACGCCATCCACAAGGCCGCCGTCGTGCTCGACACGCTCGCCGCCTACGAGCCGCGCCAGGTCGAGGTCGACGGGCTGGTCTACCGCGAGGGCCTCAACGCCGTGGGCATCACCGGCGGGGTCGCGGGCAACGTCATCCCCGACGAGGTGATGGTGCACGTCAACTACCGCTTCGCGCCGAGCCGCTCCGGCGCCGAGGCCGAGGCGCACATCCGCGACCTGTTCCCCGGCTACGACGTCCGCATCGTCGACCTCGCCGAGGGCGCCCGGCCGGGGCTCGACGCGCCCCTCGCCCAGCGCTTCCTCGAGGCGGTCGGCGGTGAGGCCAAGCCGAAGTACGGCTGGACCGACGTGGCCCGCTTCTCGGCAATGGGGGTTCCCGCGGTCAACTTCGGCCCGGGCGACCCGCTGAAGGCGCACGCCGACGACGAGCGCGTGCTCGTCTCGCAGATCGAGTCGTGCGAGCGGGCTCTGCGCTCCTGGCTGACCGCCTGAGCCCGGCACGGTGGCCTCGCGACTCGCGGTGCGCATCCGCGCGACCCCCTGGTGGGCGCGGGTGCTGGTGGTCTGGCTTCTCACGAGGCTGCTGACCACCGCGATCATCCTGGTGATCGCGAGCACCCAGGAGCAGAACCCCTGGACCGGCCCGCATCCGCCCTACCTGGCCTACTCGGCGATCTGGGACGGCAACTGGTACAAGATCGTCTCCTTCTACGGCTACCCGTCGACGCTCCCGGTCACCTCCACCGGACAGGTCGGCGAGAACGCGTGGGCGTTCATGCCCGGATACCCGTTCCTGGTGTCGCTGCTGCGCGTGGCGACCGGTGGGCAGTGGGAGGTGCTGGCGCTCGGCGTCTCGGTGGTCTGCGGCCTGGCCGCCGCCCTCGTGTTCTACCGTCTGATGCGTCGCGTGCTGGGCGCCGACGGGCAGGCGCTGTTCGCGGTGCTGCTGTTCTGCGTCGCGCCCGTGTCGCCGCTGCTCCAGCTGTCGTACGCCGAGTCGATGTACCTGCTGCTGCTCGTCATCGCCCTCCACCTCGTCGTGTCGCGTCGGTACGGGTGGCTGTTCCTGGTGGTGCCGATCATGGCGTTCACACGCCCGAGCGGGCTCGCCTTCGCGCTCTTCCTGGTGCTCCACACGATCGTGCGGTTCGTCACCCGCGCCCGCGACCCCTACCCGGCGCGCCAACGAGTGCTCACCTCCGTGCTCGCGGTCTACAGCGGGCTCCTGGGGCTCGCCTGGCCGGCGATCGCCTGGTTCGCCACCGGCGACCTCACGGCGTACACCGACACCGAGCTCGCCTGGCGGGCGCCGTACATCGGATACGTCGAGCTGGTGCCCTTCACCGCGTGGTTCCAGGGCGGCAACTGGTGGGTGGGGGCGCCGCTCGGCGCCATCCTCGTGGTGGTGCTCATCGTGCTGTTCGTGGCGATCCTGTTCTCGCCGTGGGTGAAGCGACTCGGCATCGACCTCCGGCTGTGGGTGGCGAGCTACGGCCTCTACCTGTTGGCCGTGTTCTTCCCGCAGTCGAGCACCTTCCGCCTGCTGATGCCGATGTTCCCGCTGCTGGGTGCCGCGGCGGTGCCGCGTTCGATCGTCTTCCGCGTGCTGCTGGTGGTCGTGAGCGTGGCGCTGCAGATCGGCTGGCTGCTCATCTGCTGGGCGGTCTACGGCGCGGACTGGACACCACCGTGATGCCTGTGAGCGCCGCTGGCATGACGCCCGGCGGAGCGCCGAGTCGACCTGCCCGCTGACCATGCGGGATAATGGAAGAAGGACACGAAAGGGGAGCCGAATGGCGGCCATGAAGCCCAGGACCGGCGACGGACCGATGGAGGCAGTGAAGGAAGGACGCCTCATCATCGTGCGCGTGCCTCTGGAAGGCGGGGGACGTCTCGTCGTCTCCGTCAACGACGAGGAGGCGAAGGAGCTCCACGACGCACTCGCGGGAGTCGTCAGCCCCGCCTGACGGACAGCCTTCACCGGCCCCGGTCGCCTTCGGGCGCCGGGGCCGTCGTCGTCTCGACGTACGGGGAGGCGCTGCTACTGCGCCGGTAGGGCTACTGCGCCGGGGGGCGTTTGACGACCTGGAGCAGCCCGTCGCCGGCGGGGGACACCGCCGAGACCACCACGGCCGAGGCCGCCATCTCGCCGGCGAGCATTCGGAAGTCGCTCTCGATGTCGCCGCGCGACGCAGGATCGGCCACGCGGTCCTCCCACAGGGCGTGGGGGATGAGCACCACACCGCCCGAGCGCACGATCCGCAGGGCGTGCTCGACGTAGTCGATGATCGCGGCCGGGTCGGCATCGAGGAGGACCATGTCGTACGCGTCGTCGTTCAGGCGGGGCAGCACGTCGGCGGCCTTGCCCGTGATGAGGCGGATGCGGTTGGGTGCGGCGCCCGCTTCGAGGAGCGCGGCACGCGCGATCTGCTGGTGCTCCGCCTCGGTGTCGATCGAGGTGATCACCGCGTCGGGCGAGCCCTCGAGGAGGTACAGCGCCGAGACGCCCACTCCCGTCCCGACCTCGACGATCGAGCTCGCCCCCATCGCGGCCGCGATCACCGCGAGCTGGCTGCCGATCGCCGGCGAGACGGCGCGCACCCCCAGCTCGATCGAGTGGGCGCGCGCGGCGACCACTCCAGGGCGTTCGACGACGACGTCGTCGGCGTACTTCCAGCTCGACTCTTTGCGTGACACGGGACCTCCGTGCTCCAGCTTAGGCAACCGCATCCGCCTCGTCGGGGTGCCACGCGGCCGGGGGAGCGGCCAGTTCACGGCGATAGGATGCAGGCATGTTCGGCCTGACCTTCGAGAAGCTGCTGCTGATCGGGGTCATCGCCGTCTTCGTGATCGGCCCCCAGCGTCTCCCCGAGTACTCAGCGCGGCTCGCCGGCCTGGTGAAGCGGCTGCGCGGCATGGCCGATGGCGCCAAGGAGCGCATGCGCGAGGAGATGGGGCCGGAGTTCGACGAGGTCGACTGGAAGAAGCTCGATCCGCGTCAGTACGATCCGCGGCGCATCATCCGCGACGCCCTGCTCGACGAGACCGACTCGGCCGCCCCGGCCCTGAAGCCGGTGTCGCGGTCGGGACCATCGACCGTGGGCGCCGCCGGTGGTGCGGCGGCAGTGGCTGCCGCGGTCGATGAGAAGCCCCTCTCCGCGGGCGGTCCGGGCGACGTGCTCGCCACGCCGTTCGACTCCGAGGCCACCTGACGCCGCTGAGAGGCGGAGCAGTCCGGCCGAAGGGGCTAGGCGGGCGAGAAGGGCAGCGAGCGGCCGGAGAGGCCGCGTCCGCGGGCGGCGAGGCGGTCGGCGACCGACGCGATCGCCCGCGCGGCCGGGTCGGCGGGATCGCCGACCACGACGGGGACGCCGGCATCCCCACCGGTGCGCAGGGCGAGGCTGAGAGGCACCGAGGCGAGGAGCGGCACCTCGTGCCCGGTGGCGCGGGAGAGCCTCTCGGCGACGAGCGCGCCGCCGCCCGATCCGAAGACCTCGAGCATCGACCCGTCGGGCTGCGGCAGCCCGGCCATGTTCTCGATGACGCCGAACACCGATTGTCCGGTCTGGGCGGCGACCAGACCCGAGCGCTCCGCCACCTCGGCGGCGGCCGCCTGGGGTGTGGTCAGCACGAGCACGTCGGCGTTCGGCAGCAGCTGCCCGACCGAGATCGCGATGTCGCCCGTGCCCGGGGGGAGGTCGAGCAGCAGCACGTCGAGGTCGCCGAACCAGACGTCGGTGAGGAACTGCTGGATCGTGCGGTGCAGCATGGGCCCGCGCCACGCCACGGCCTTCCCGGAGGCGTGGTCGGGGTCGAGGAACATGCCGATCGAGATCGTCTTCACGCCGTGCGCCACGGGCGGCAGGATCATGTCGTCGAGGCGGGTCGGACGCACGGCCGCGCCCGTCTCGTCGACCAGCCCGAGGATGCCGGGGATCGAGAAGCCGTGCACATCCGCATCGACCAGGCCCACCCGCAGGCCGCGCGCGGCGAGGGCGACGGCGAGGTTGGCCGTGAGGGTCGACTTGCCGACCCCGCCCTTGCCGCTCGTCACCGCGTACACCTGCGTGAGGGTGCCCGGGCCGAACGGCATGGCGCGCGAACCCGGGCCCTTGAGACGCTCGGTGAGCGCGGCCCGCTGGTCGGGGGTCATCACCGACACGTCGACGTCGACGGCCGCGACGCCGGGCACGGTGGCCGCTGCGGCGCGGACCTCGCTCTCGATCGTGCGCGCGGCGGGGCAGCCCACGATCGTGAGCCGCAGGCCGACCCGCGCCGTCCCCGTCTCGTCGATTCGGGCATCCGCGATCATGTCGAGGTCGGTGATCGGGCGCCGGATCTCCGGATCGATGACGCGGGACAGCGCGGCGAGGAGCCGCTCGTCGGTCACTCCCGGTCCCTCGCCGGCTCCGGCTGCTCGGCGCGGTCCTTCTCGAGCTCCTCGAGGAGGGAGCGCAGCTCGGCGCGGATGAACTCCTTGCTCGCGACGTCCTGCAGCGCGAGGCGCAGCGCGACGACCTCGCGGGCGAGGTACTCCGTATCGGCGAGGTTCCGCTCCGCCCGCTGCCTGTCCTGCTCGAACTGCACGCGGTCGCGGTCGTCCTGACGGTTCTGGGCCAGCAGGATGAGGGGAGCCGCGTACGAGGCCTGGAGCGACAGGATGAGGGTCAGCGCCGTGAACCCGATGGCGGCGGAGTCGAACCGCCAGGCCTCCGGCGCGAACGAGTTGAACAGCATCCAGACGACACAGAAGAGCGTCAGGCCGATGAGGAACCAGGGGGTGCCCATGGCGCGGGCGATCGCCTCGGTGAAGCGGCCGAAGCGGTCGCGATTCGCGGGTCGGCGGGGGAGGACGCCCTGCCGGCGCCCCTTCGGTGCGTCGAGTGAGATGTCTCGTGCGTCACGTGCCATCGGTCGTCCTCCTTCCACGGGGTGGGCGGTCAGCGCGGGCCTGCGCAGGGGCCGGGCTCAGGGCCGCCTGCAGTCGCGGTTTCGGTCGCGTGGACGACCCGCGGGGGTCGTCGTCGCTGTCGGTACTTCGCCAGTCGTCGGGCAGCAGGTAGTCGAGGACGTCGTCGATGGTCACCACCCCGACGAGTCGATGGGCGTCGTCGACCACGGGGACCGACACCAGGTTGTAGCTGGCGAGGATGCGCGCGACCTCGGCCGCGCTCGTGGTCGCCGTCACGGGATCGAGACCCTGGTCGAGGAGGGTGCCGAGGCGCTCGTGCGGCGGGTAGCGCAGCATCCGCTGGAAGTGCACCATACCGAGGAAGCGTCCGGTGGGCGGCTCGTACGGCGGCAGGGTGACGCAGATCGCCGCCCCGAGGGCGGGGGCGAGCTCGTGGCGGCGGATGAGCGCCAGGCCCTCCGCGACCGTCGCGTCGGCCGACACGATGATCGGCTCGGTGGTCATGAGACCACCGGCGGTGTCGGGCTCGTAGCGCAGCAGCATGCGCACGTCGTCGGCCTCTTCCGGCTGCATGAGGCCGAGCAGGTGCTGCCCGCGCTCGTCGGGCAGCTGGGCGATGAGGTCGGCGGCGTCGTCGGGCTGCATCTGATCGAGCACGTCGGCGGCGCGGTCGTCGTCGAGCCCGGCGAGGATCCCCACCTGCTCGCTCTCGGGCATCTCCTCGAGCACGTCGGCGAGGCGGTCGTCGGGCAGCTCCTCGGCCACCTCGAGCATGCGCTGCTGCGGCAGGTCGAGCAGGGTCGACGCCAGGTCGGCCGGCTTCATGTCGCTGTAGGTCGCGATCAGCTGCTCGGCGGACTGCGCCTCGCCCTGGCCGGTCTTCTCGCGCACCTCGTCCCAGTCGACGATCACGGTCGCGCCCTTGCCGAACGGCGACGGCCCGCTGCGCGGACGCCGCAGGAAAAGCTGTGCGATCTCCCACTCGCCCGGGCCGACCTCGACCATCGAGACGTCCTCGACCGTGCCCTCGCCGGAGCCGTCGCCGAAGACCATCGTGCGGCCGAACAGCTCGGCGATCACCCGGACCTCGCCGCCGCGCTGCTCGAAGCGACGCACGTTGATGAGGCCCGTGGTGATGATCTGGCCGCTCGAGATGCTCGTGACCCGCCCGATCGAGACGAAGACGCGACGCCGGCCGGGGATCTCGACGATCAGACCGACGACGCGCGGCGAATGGTCGTGGCGATAGACGACGAGGACGTCGCGCACCTTCCCCAGTCGGTCGCCGGCGGGGTCGAAGACGGAGCGCCCCGCCAGCCGGGCGACGAAGACTCTGGTGGCACTCACATCGAACAACTGTAGACCCGTCTCACCGGGTGTTCCCCCGTCGTGCACAGCCGTGCATCCGGGGCTCCGTGGGAGGATGGAGCACATGACGAACTCGACTCCGAACGGACGCCGCGGCCCACTCCGGACGCCGGTCGTCCCGCGCGGAGAGGTCGTCGGCACCTACGAGACCTATCCGGAGGCGCAGGAGGCGGTCGACAGACTCGCCCACCACGAGTTCCCGGTGCGCGAGGTGTCGATCGTGGGCAGCGACCTGAAGACGGTCGAGCAGGTGACCGGGACGATGAGCTACGGCCGCGCAGCGCTCACGGGCGCGGTGTCGGGTCTCTGGCTCGGCGTGTTCTTCGGGCTGCTGTTCCTCATCTTCTCGCCGCAGATCTCGCTCGCGTTCCTGCTGGCCGCGGTGCTGATCGGCGCCGCGTTCGGCATGCTGTTCAGCCTCGCCGCGTACGCGCTCAATCGCCGACGCCGCGACTTCACCTCGGTGATGCAGGTCGTCGCGTCGTCGTACTCGGTCATCGTCGAGCCCCAGCACGCGAACCGGGCCCGCAACCTGCTCGAAGGCGGGCCGGCCGGCGGCCCCGGCGGCGCGCCGGAGGCCCCGCATCCGTCGGAGCCCCCGCGCGCCTGAGCCGCATCATCGCCTCGCCTGACGCGGTACGTCAGGTGACGCGGTACGTCAGGTGACGCGGTACGACACCTGACGCACCGCGTCGCCGCTCTCAGCGGGCGAGACGGGCGATCCACGCCTCGACGTCGTCCGCCGACCTCGGGATGTCGATCGAGAGGTTCTCGGCGCCCGAGGCCGTGACGAGGATGTCGTCCTCGATGCGCACGCCGATGCCTCGGTACTCCTCGGGCACGGTGAGGTCGTCGGGCTGGAAGTAGAGACCCGGCTCGATCGTGAACACCATGCCCGGCTCGAGCACGCCGTCGAGGTACATCTCGCGTCGCGCCTTCGCGCAGTCGTGCACGTCGATGCCGAGGTGGTGGCTGGTGCCGTGCACCATGTAGCGGCGGTGCTGCTGGTTGTCGGCCTCGAGCGCCTCCTCGGCGCTCACCGGCAGCAGCCCCCACTCGGCCGTCTTCCGCGCGATGACCGCCATCGCGGTCTGGTGGATCTCGCGGAAGCGGATGCCCGGGCGCACGATCGCGAACGCGGCATCCGCGGCCTCGCGCACCGCCTCGTACACGCGACGCTGCACGTCGGTGAATCGGCCGCTGACCGGCAGGGTGCGGGTGATGTCGGCGGTGTAGAGGCTGTCGAGCTCGACACCCGCGTCGACCAGGATGAGGTCGCCCGGAACGACGGGCCCGTCGTTGCGGGTCCAGTGCAGGATGCAGGCGTGCGGCCCCGACGCGGCGATCGTGTCGTAGCCGACGGTGTTGCCGTCAAGGCGGGCGCGCGCGTTGAAGACGCCCTCGACCGCGCGCTCGCCCCGCTCGTGGGCGGCGATACGCGGGAGGTCGGCGATGATGTCGTCGAAGCCCCGGGCCGTGGCCGCGACGGCGAGGCGCATCTGCTCGATCTCGTAGGCGTCCTTCACCAGACGCTGCTCCGAGAGCACACGCGCCAGGTCGGCGTCGGCGTCGTCACCAGCGCCCTGGGGGAGGTGCTCGCCGGTCTCGCGCAGGACCAGCGTGCTGTCGTCGAACGGCACGTCCTCGATCTCCGCGATCCCCGCGGTGACCAGGCCGAGGTCGGCCGCGACCTGCGCGAGCGACGGCCGCGGGCCGATCCAGAACTCGCCGATCTCGGGGTTGGCGTAGAACTCCTCGGAGTCACGGCCGGCCCGCTCGCGGAAGTAGAGGGTGACGTCGTGCCCGGCCTCGGTCGGCTCGAAGACGAGCACGGAGTCGGGCTCGCTGTCTGAGGCCCACCCGGTGAGGTAGGAGAAGGCCGAGTGGGCACGGAACGGGTAGTCGGTGTCGTTCGAGCGCTGCTTGCGGGAACCCGCGGCGATGACGAGCCGCTTCCCGGGGAACGCCGCCGACAGCGCGAGGCGACGCTCGAGCGCCGACGGCGCCTGCTCGCGCGCGGGCGGCAGGATCTCATCGCGCTCGGCCCAGCCGCTCGCGATGTAGTTCTTGAACGCATCCGACCCGGGGGTGGTGGATCGGTTGGCGGTGGCGCGGGGCTCCGGGGTGGCCGGGGCTTCGGTCGTGGTGAGGGAACGCTCGCTGTCGGACATGCCCTCCATTGTCCTCCAATAGCATGGGGGGATGTCTCCCGTCCGGTCGTGGCCTGCGCCGATCGATCTGCACACCCACAGCCGGGTCAGCGACGGGACCGAGACGCCGGCCGAGCTGATGGCCGCGGCCGCTCACGCGGGGCTGGGCACGGTGGCGCTCACCGACCACGACACGACCGCGGGATGGGCCGAGGCGGCCGCCGCGGTGCCCGTGACGGGCGTCGCGCTCATCCCGGGCATGGAGCTCAGCACGCGTGTCGACTGGTCGAGCGTGCACATGCTCGCGTACCTCATCGACCCCGCGGCTCCCGGGCTGCTCGCCGAGACGCAGCGCATCCGCGAGGCCAGGCTGCATCGGGCCGAGGAGATGGTCGCGAGCATCGGCCGCGACTACGACATCGGGTGGGACGACGTCGTCGCCCAGACCGAGCCGGGCGCCACCGTGGGGAGGCCGCACATCGCCGACGCGCTCGTGGCCCGTGGGCTCGCGCGCACGCGCAGTGACGCCTTCGCCGGGATCCTGCACTGGCGCGCCGGGTACTACCAGCCGCATTATGCGCCCTCGCCGCTCCTCGGAGTGCAGCTGGTGCGCGCGGCCGGGGGAGTGCCCGTGCTCGCGCACCCGGCCACCAGGAGCCGCGCCGACGTCGCGCTGTCGTCGATGATCGGCGACCTCGTCGACGCCGGGCTCTTCGGCCTCGAGATCGATCACCGCGAGAACACGCCCGAGGGGCGGGAGCGTCTCCTCGCGCTGTCGAAGCGCTACGGCCTCGCCCTCACGGGTTCGAGCGACTACCACGGTGCGGGCAAGCCCAACCGCCTCGGCGAGAACACCACCGCCCCCGCCGTCCTCGACGCGCTCGTCGAGTCCGCCACAGGCTCCGCCCCGGTCCTGCCGTAGCCGCGCGCCCGCGGTCTGCAGGACGCGCGCGGTCGGGGCCAACTCCGGAGATTCGGGCGTGTCGGAGCTGACTCCGGACTTCCAGCGGCGTGTCGCGCCGGAATTCCGGAGTCAGCACCCGCGCGCTGCGTGCGTGTGGTGGCGGCGGATCGGCCGCGCGCGCCGCTCGGCTACTCGGCGGCGGGGGTGGGGCGGGGGCCGCGGCGACGACGGCGGCGGCGGGGGGCGCTGTTGCCGTCGCGGTGCTCGCCCGGGGCGTCGTGGTGCGCGGCGTCGTCGGATGCGCTCGACGCGTCACCCGCATCCGTGGCCTCGGTCACCGTGCCGGTCGCCGCGCCCGACGTCTCGCCCGCTCCACCGCCGGTGCGGCGACGGCGGCGACGGCGGGCGCTGGAGCTCGTGCCCTCGCCCTCCGACGCGGTCGCCTCGGACGACGCCGACGAGCCAGACGAGGAGGACCCAGACGAGGAGGACCCCGACGAGGAGGACCCCGACGAGGAACGTCGCGAGGACTCCGTCTTGACGGCGGGGGTCGGCTTCAGGCGACCGCGGGTGCCGGCCGGGATGTCGAGGTCGGTGAACAGGTGCGGCGAGGACGAGTAGGTCTCGGTCGGCTCGGGCTGACCGAACTCGAGGGCCCGGTTGATGAGGGCCCACTTGTGGAGGTCGTCCCAGTCGACGAACGTCACGGCGATGCCCGTCTTGCCCGCGCGGCCGGTGCGGCCGGCACGGTGCAGGTAGGTCTTCTCGTCGTCGGGGATGGTGTGGTTGATCACATGGGTGACGTCGTCGACGTCGATGCCGCGGGCGGCCACGTCGGTGGCGATCAGCACATCCTTCTTGCCGGCCTTGAACGCGGCCATGGCGCGCTCACGCTGCTCCTGGCTGAGGTCGCCGTGCACGGCGGCGGCATTGAAGCCGCGGTCGTTCAGCTCTTCGACGAGCTTCGCGGCCGCACGCTTGGTGCGGGTGAAGATGACGGTCTTGCCGCGGCCCTCGGCCTGCAGGATGCGCGCGATCACCTCGTCCTTGTCGAGCGAGTGGGCCCGGTAGATGAGGTGCTTGATGTTCGCCTGGGTGAGGCCCTCATCCGGGTCGTTGGCGCGGATGTGGATGGGCCGGTTCATGAAGCGGCGCGCGAGGGCGACGATCGGCCCGGGCATGGTCGCGGAGAACAGCATGGTGTGGCGCAGCGGCGGCGTCTGCGCGAAGAGCTTCTCGATGTCGGCGAGGAAGCCGAGGTCGAGCATCTTGTCGGCCTCGTCGAGCACCATCTCCTGCACGGCGCCCAGCGACAGCAGGCGCTGGCCGGCGAGGTCGAGGAGGCGACCGGGGGTGCCGACGACGATCTGCGCACCGGCCTTGATCTGCTCGATCTGGCCCTCGTACGCCTTGCCGCCGTAGATCGAGACGATCTTGGTGGGCCGGTTGGAGGCGGCGAGCTCCAGGTCCTCGGTGACCTGCACGCAGAGCTCGCGGGTGGGGACGACCACGAGGGCCTTCACACCCGGCTCGGGGTCGGGGCCGAGGCGCTGGATGAGCGGCAGACCGAATCCGAAGGTCTTGCCGGTGCCGGTCTTGGCCTGACCGATGATGTCCTGCCCGTCGAGCGCGAGGGGGATGGTCTGCTCCTGGATGGGGAACGGTTCGATGATGCCCTTCGAGGCGAGTGCCTCGACGATGTCGGGATCGATGTTGAGTTCGCTGAAAGTCACTGATGACCCTGTCGTGTCTGGTCTCGCCGCGAGAGAACGGTGCTGCGCAAGCGGTGCGCTGCGACGGCCGGCGATGGCGCCTGGCGGCGGCGAAGCGGCCCGTATCGTTCAAGGGCCGGTGGAGAGTCTACCGGACGGGGGTGCCGCCGGTCCGTTCCGGCTCGCAGGCCCTTATAGGATGGCGCGCGTGTTCGGATTCCTCCGCCGCCCGTCGGTGCGCATCGAGCTGCCCCGGCTGCGGCCCAGGGTCGACTCCTCCAGCTATCCCCGGGTGAACCTCGAGGACCTCACCCCCGAGGTGATCCCGTATCTCGGTCAGGTCGCCTATGTGCAGCTCGCCGTGTTCGAGGAGGTCTCCGACGCGATCGAGGGCGCGCCCGACGTGCCGTCGAAGCAGCGCCTCACCGCCCCCGCGGGTCGGGCGCTCGACAAGTACGAGCGTCTCGTGGCCGAGCTCCGTCGCCTCGTGGACGACCCGAACGAGGTGATCGCGCCGTTCACCGCGGGCATCGACCGGTACCGTGCGCTCGTCAAGGGGTCCGACTGGCACGAGCAGCTGCTCAGCGTGTACCTCACGGCGGGCATCCTCGACGACTTCTTCACGCTCCTCGCGTCCGGCCTGCCGGGCGACGTGTCGGGGCGCTGCATCACGATCCTCCGCGCCGACTCGGGCCGCGACACGATCGCCGAGGTACTGGGGGAGGCCATCTCGGTCGACCGGGTGCTCGGCTCGCGTCTCGCGCTCTGGGGTCGGCGCGTCGTGGGCGACACGCTCCTCGTGGCGCGCTCGGCGATCCACCTCACCGGCAACCCCGCCTCCGACGAGCAGCGCATCGAGCCGGTGTTCACCGAGATCGTGGCCGGTCACACCCGCCGCATGGACAAGCTCGGCCTCACCGCCTGACGCTCACCTCCTCGCCCGCCTGATCTGCTCCTTGAGGATCCGTCGGGATCCGCGCTAGCCTCGTGGCCGGTGGGTCGGACGAGCGAAGGCGAGTCCATGCCCCGTCCCCTCCGTCCCGTCGCCGCCGCGGTGACGTCGATCCTGGTCGCCGCCGTCGCGGTCGGCGCCCTCGTCGCCGCGGCTCCAGCTGTCGCATCCCCGGCCCTGGCGGCCTCTGCCGCCGCGGCCGCCCCCGCCGCCCTCTCGGCTCCGGCGATCCCGTCGGCACCCCGCGACACATCGGTGTCGATCGCCGGGTGCCCGGTGAACACCGCGAACGTCGGCTCGCGGTACTTCTCCCTGCTGCGCGCTCACGACCGCGCGGTCTTCTCGCTCATCGGCACGCTGCCGGCCGGCCTCACGCTCGACGCCGAGAGCGGCGCCATCCGGGGTGTGCCGACCGCCGAAGGATCGTCCGGCTTCACGCTGGTCGCGACCAGCCGGGACGAGCGCGCCGAGTACGGTCCGTGCTTCATCGACGTCGGCCCCTCGCTCGATCCGCCGACCCTCGCCACCGGCTGCCCCGTCGACGACGCGGTCGTGGATCAGCCGTATCGCTTCGCCATGGCGGCCAGCGGTCCGGAGGGGATGGTCTACAGCGCGACCGGGCTGCCGGCCGGGCTGGGCGTCGACCCGGTCTCCGGGCTCATCAGCGGGACCGCCACCGTCCCCGGGATGTCGACGGTGACGGTCTCGGTCACGGGCCTCGGCGGGACCTCGACGAAGACCGGATGCGCGTTCACGGTCCGACTGCCCGACCGGCCGGTCATCGTGTCGTGCCCCGCGCCGGACGCCGTCGTCGGCCTGCCGTACTCGGGTTCGATCCGGGTGAAGTCGGACGCGGCGGTCGACTACGGCGCGAGCTGGCTGCCTGCCGGGCTCGAGCTCGACCACGCGACCGGCGTCATCTCCGGCGTGCCGGCCGTCGCCGGGCGGTTCCCGATCATCGTCGACGCGGCGAACGCCTGGGGCGGCTACGCGCGGATGTCGTGCGAGATCAGCGTGCGGGCGCGCTGATCGGAGCGCGGCCCGAGAGGAGGTCGGCCAGCCGTCTGCGGTCGGCCTCCTCGCGCACACGGCCGAGCACGAGGTCGACCACGGCCACGATCAGCCCGGCCGCCACCAGCGTGACGGCCCAGATCCATCCGCCGTCCCACGGCCAGCCGAGCCAGGTGAGAGCCACCCAGAGCACGGCCGACGCCAGGGCGCCCACCGCGGGCACGAGGATGACGCCGTGCGTACCCCGCCCGGGAAGGGCGTAGCGGGCGATGATGCCGAGGATCACGCCTCCGAGCGTGACGAACAGCAGCTCCATCGGCTCAGGCGACGAAGCCGACGCGACGAGCCTCTTCGCTGCCGATCTCGACGTAGGTGAGGGCGGCGGTGGGCACGACGAAGAGACGGCCCTTCTCATCGCTGAGGCTGACGTGGGTGGCCTTGGAGGCGAGGGCCTCGGAGACGGTGCGCTCGATGTCGGCCGCAGACTGGGCGGACTCGAAGGTCAGTTCACGGGGCGAGTTGGCGATGCCGATACGAATGTCCACGGGGGAGTGCCTTTCACGTCGCGAGGCGCCTGCGCGCCTGTCGAGGCAAGCGTACGGCACCGCTCCCGCCCGCCGCCGTGGGGTGGCTGAGCTGAGAGCGAACAGCGCTCTCGTTCGCGCGCGGAGAGCCGCCCTCGCGATGTCGGAAGCCCCCGTTAGCGTGGTCGCGTGCCCATCCCCGACGTGCAGCTCGACGCCTCTCAGCGCGCCGTGCTCGAGCGCCCCGCGAGCGAGACCTTCGCGGTGCTCGGCGGGCCGGGGAGCGGCAAGACCACCACGGCCCTCGCGCTCGTCGTCGAGCGCATCCGCTCGGGGTGGGTCGAGCCCGGCCGCGCGCTCCTGCTCACCCCGCGCCGTACGGCGGCGGCCGAGCTGCGCGACCAGCTCGCCCTGCGGATCGGAGCAGCCCTGCCCGGGCCGCTCGCCCGCACCCCCGCCTCCGTGGCGTTCGAGGTGGCCTCGGCGACCGCGGCCTCGCCCGGTCGGCCCGTGACCATGCTCAGCGGGGCCGAGCACGACCGCCTCTTCGCCGACCTCCTCGAGGCGGGCTTCGACGACGATGTCGACGCGGGGGCCGAGGCCGGTGGCGTCGACGGTGTGCGGGCGGCGGCGGTGCTGTGGCCCGACCACCTGCCGCCCGAGGTGCGGCGGCTGCGCTCGTTCCGCACCGAGTTGCGCGAGCTCGCCATGCGCGCCTCCGAGCGCGGCGTCGGCGCCGCCCTCCTCGCCGAGCTGGGTCGGCGCGAGTCGCTGCCCGAGTGGGAGGCCGCGGGCGCGTTCCTCGCGGGGGTGGCGGCGACGCTCGACGCCTCGCCCGTCTCCGCGCTCGACTCGGCCGAGGTGCTCGCCGAGGCGACCAGGGCCGTCCGCGCGGGCGAGGCCCTGGGCGGGCTCAGGCTCGTCGTGGTCGACGACTTCCACGATCTCGACACGGGCTCCGTGCAGCTGCTGCGCGCGCTCGCCGGCGCCGGGGCCACGGTGGTGGCGTTCGGCGATCCGGATGCGGCGACCGCCGCCTTCCGAGGCGCCGATCCGCGGTCGCTCGCGGCGCTCCGGTCGACCCTCGGTGTCCGCACCGGGCCGCTCGCGGTGCTGTCCACGTCCCATCGGCAGGCGGGGCGCATCCGTGGTCTCACGGCGGCGGTGACCGAGCGGATCGGCACCGCCGGTGCGGGGCGCCAGCGGGCGATGGCCCCGGTCGACGGGACGGAAGCGCAGGCAGAAGCGACAGGCGACGGGCCCTCTGGCCGGGCCGAACCCGAGGTGCGTGTGGTGCGCGCTCCCGGGCGCGGCGCCGAGATCGCCGCCCTGGCTCGGCTGCTGCGCGAGCAGCACCTGCTGCACGGCGTCGGCTGGTCCGACATGGCGGTCGTGGTGCGGTCCGGCGGCTCCGTGCCCGGGTATGCGAGGGGCCTCGCCGCCTCCGAGGTGCCCACTCGCACCACCGCCGGGGCGGTCGCCCTGCGCGACACGACGGCCGCGCGCCACCTGACCGAGGTGATGGGCGCGGCGATCGGCTGGCGCGAGATCGACGACGCGCTGGTGGTCGAGCTCGTACTCGGTCCGGTGTGCGGCCTCGATGCGATCGGGCTGCGGCGTCTGCGGCTCGCGCTGCGCCACGCGGAGCTGGCCGACGGCGGTTCCCGGTCGTCGGAGGAGCTGCTGCGCGAGGCGCTGCTGACGCCGGGCTCGCTCGTCACGGTCGACCTCCCCGCCGCGCGGCGGGTGGAGGCGATGGCCGCGCTGCTCCGCGATCTCCGGGCCCAGCGCGACGCCGGCGGCTCGACCGAGGAGCTGCTCTGGGCGCTCTGGCGCCGCAGCGGCCTGGCCGATCGCTGGCTCGCGGCGTCGCGGGGCACGGGGGTCGTCGCCGACGAGGCGGGGCGCGATCTCGATGCCGTCGTCGCCCTGTTCTCCGCCGCGAAGCGGGCTGCCGAGCGCGACCCGAGCGGTTCGCCCGAGGCGTTCCTCGACGGCTTCTTCGGCGCCGAGGTGCCGGAGGACTCCCTCTCGCCGCGATCGCGCGCCGGGTCTGTGCTCGTCACCACCCCGGTCGGCATCGCCGGCCGCGAGGTGGCGGTCGTGGTCGTGGCGGGGCTGCAGGAGTCGGTCTGGCCCGACCTGCGTCTCCGCAACTCCCTCCTGCACGCCGAGCGGCTCGGCGCGGCGCTCGACGCATGGCGCGGCCGCGACGTCACCACCCAGCGCGAGCAGACGCGGGCCGATGTGCTCGCCGACGAGCTGCGGCTGTTCTCCGTGGCGGTCTCGCGATCGACGTCGCTCACCGTGCTGAGCTGCGTGTCGAGCGACGACGAGCGCCCCTCCCCGTTCCTCGCGCTCGCGCCCGACGCGCCGGAGTACACGCCCGACCGCCATCCGTACACGCTGCGGGGCATGGTCGGGTCGCTGCGCCGAGCGGTGGCCGAGCGGGCGGATGCGCGTGCCGCGTCGGCGCTGTCGCGACTGGCCCGAGAGGGCGTGGCGGGCGCCGATCCGAACGAGTGGTTCGGTGTGCTCGACGTCTCGACGCACGACCCGCTCGCCGACCTCTCCGCACCCGACACGACGGTGCGGGTGTCGCCGTCGTCGATCGAGACGTTCGAGGAGTCGCCTCTGGTGTGGTTCGTCGATCACGTCGCCGGCAGCACCCCGAGCGTGGCGAGCGGGGTGGGCACCATCGTCCACGCGGTGATGGAGGAGGCCTCGGCCGAGCCCGACGTGGCGCCGACCGTCGAGTCGTTGGCCGAGCGCGCCGCGCCGCGCTGGAAGCAGCTCCGCTTCGAGGCCGGCTGGGTGCAGGAGCGCGAGCACCGGGCCATGCTCCAGAAGCTCGCCGGCCTCTCCGACTACCTCACCGATCGAGCGACGGTCGGTCTGCTCGGAGCGGAGACGCCGTTCGAGATGGCCCTGGGTCCCGCGAAGGTCGCCGGCACCATCGACCGCGTCGAGGCCGATGCGTCGGGCCGCGTGGTCGTGGTCGACCTCAAGACGGGCAAGTCGCCGCCGAGCAAGGCCGATGCCGCTCGCCATGCCCAGCTGGCGACGTACCAGCTCGCGCTCGCCGACCCCGAGGTGCGTTCCGCGCTCGGTGCCGGCGACGCGGCATCCGGCGGTGCTTCCCTCGTCTACGTCAGCAAGCCCCGCTCCGGCCGGCGGTACACGGTCGTCTCGCAGGAGGCGCTCGACGACGTCGCCCTCGACGAGATCGTCGGTCGCATCCGGGCGGTGGCCACGGGCATGGCGGGCACCGCGTTCGAGGCCGCCCTGGAACCGGCGGAGCGCGACATCCAGAACCGGTCGCCGTACCGCATCCAGCTGGTCAAGGCGGTGAGCGAATGACCGACGCCCTCTTCGACCTCGACGACTTCGTCGACGAGCCGACACCTCGGGTGCCGCTCAGCGCGACCGAGATCGCCGAGCGTCTCGGCCTTCCCACACCCACAGAGCAGCAGCGGGCGGTCATCGAGTCGCCCCTCGAGCCGCGCATCGTCGTGGCGGGGGCGGGCAGCGGCAAGACCGAGACCATGGCCGCGCGTGTGGTGTGGCTCGTCGCGAACGGACACGTGTCGCTGTCGGAGGTGCTCGGCCTCACCTTCACCCGCAAGGCGGCGGGCGAGCTCGCCGCGCGCATCCAGCAGCGGGTGGCCCAGCTCTCGGAGCACGGGCTGGGGCCCGAGATCGACGCCTTCGAAGCGCCGGCCATCTCGACCTACAACGCCTTCGCCAACACGATCTTCCGCGAGAACGCCGTCCGGATCGGCCAGGAGGGCGACGCGCAGGTGCTGAGCGAGGCCTCGGCCTGGCAGCTCGCCCGCCATGTGGTGCTCACGAAGGGCGACGACCGGCTCGCCGACCTCGAGAAGAGCCCCGATCAGATCACCACCGCCGTCCTCGACCTCAGCCGGTCGATGGCCGAGAACGTCGCCGACGGTCTCGACGTCGTCGACTACGCCGCCGAGTTCCTGGCGCTCCGCGACCTGCCGACAGGGTCCGCCCGTGTCAAGGCGGCCCTCCGTTCCGGTCTGGTCGCCCCGTTCGCGGCGGTGGCGGCGCTCGAACCCCTCGTCGCCCTGGCCGAGGAGTACGCGGCCGAGAAGCGCCGACGGGGGCTGATCGAGTTCTCCGACCAGGTGGCGCTCGCGCTCCGGATCGTCGAGACGGCACCGATCGTCACCGAGGAGCACCGCCGTCGGTACCGTGTGGTGCTGCTCGACGAGTATCAGGACACGAGCGTCGTGCAGACGCGCCTTCTCTCGCGGCTCTTCGGCGGCCATCCGGTGATGGCCGTGGGCGACCCGCACCAGTCGATCTACGGATGGCGCGGGGCCAGCGCCGCGAACCTGGGCCGGTTCGCGAACGACTTCGGCGCCGCCGACCCGCATCCGTTCGCTCTGTCGACGAGCTGGCGCAACCCGCGGCTCGTGCTCGACGCGGCGAACACGATCGTCGCGCCGCTGTCGGCGGGCGTGGCGGTCGAGCGGCTCGGCGCGCGGCCCGGCGCCTCCGAGGGCACTGTCGAGGTGGCCTTCGCGCAGACCGTCGACGACGAGGCGCGCGCGGTGGCCCGCTGGTTCGGCGAGCGGATGCGCGGCGCGGGCGCGCCGCCGTCGGCCGCTCTGCTCTGCCGGTCGGTGAAGAACGTCGACCGGTTCACCTCCGCGCTCGACGACGCCGGCGTGCCGTACCACGTGCTCGGGCTGGGCGGGCTGCTCAGCGAGCCCGTCGTCGTCGACCTCGTGTCCACGTTGCGTGTCCTGTACCACCCGACGGCCGGTCCCGAGCTCGTGCGGCTGCTGTCGGGCGCGCGCTGGCGCATCGGCCCGCGCGATCTCGTCGGGCTCAAGCAGGTGGCGGCGTGGCTCGCCCGGCGCGACCACAAGCACGCGCCTCTCGACGACGAGGTGCGCGGCATCCTCCGCTCGTCGGTCGCCGACGGCGAGGCGCCCTCGCTCGTCGACGCGCTCGACTTCGTCGCCACCGCTCCTCCCGGGCACGGGGTGCTCGGCGACATCTCGGCCGTGGGACTCGAACGGATGCGCGAGGCCGGCCGCACGCTGACCGCGCTGCGCGCCCGCACCGGGCTGGCGCTGTCCGATCTCGTGCGGGTGGTCGTGCAGGAGCTGCGCCTCGACATCGAGGTGCTCGCCGGTGCGCATCCGGAAGCCGGGATCGCCGCGCTCGACGCCTTCGAGGAGCAGATCAGAGGGTTCACCGCGCTCGATCCCTCGGCCGGCCTCGGCGCCTTCCTCGCCTGGCTGCAGGAGGCGGAGCAGCGCGACCGGCTCGCTCCGCGCAGCGACGAGCCCGAGGCGGGCACGGTGCAGATCCTCACCATCCACGGGGCGAAGGGCCTCGAGTGGGACCTCGTCGCCATCCCGCGCCTGGTCGAGGGCGAGCTGCCGGATGCGCCGCGCGCCAAGAAGGGCTGGCTCGCGTTCGGCGAGCTGCCGTTCGCGTTCCGCGGCGACCACCTCGAGCTGCCCACGTTCCACTGGCGCGGGGCCGAGCATCAGGGCGAGCTGGCCGACGCACTGGGGGAGTTCGAACAGCAGATCGCCGATCGGCACGCGGAGGAGCAGCGGCGGCTGGCGTACGTCGCCGTAACCCGCGCCCGAGAGCAGCTCCTCCTCACCGGGGCGTTCTGGTCGACGCAGAAGTCGTCGCGCGGGCCGAGCCGCTTCCTGCTCGAGCTGCGCGAGGTCGGGGTGATCCCGGCCGACTCGCTGCCCGACGCGCCCGACGAGGAGGAGAACCCGCTCGCCGACGCCGCCTCGCGCACGGTGTGGCCACGCGACCCGCTGGGCGCCCGTCGAACGCGCGTCGCTCGGGCGGCTGCGGCGGTGGCGCAGGCCGACCCGGGCGCCGAGACGCCGTGGGATGCCGAGATCGAGCTCCTCCTGGCCGAGCGGGCCGCCGCGGGCCAGGCGCCGACGCTCGACGTGCCCACGCGCATCCCCGCGTCGCGCTTCAAGGACTGGGTGTCCGACCCGGAGCAGGTCGCCGCCCTGCTCGCGCGGCCGATGCCGGAGCGCCCCTACCGGCAGACCAGGCTCGGGTCGCGCTTCCACCTGTGGCTCGAGGCGCGCTTCGCCGCGGGCGGCGGCGCGCTGCTCGACGAGCGGCTCGTGCTGCCGGGCAACGACCTGCTCGACGCCGAGCTGCACGAGCTCGACGGCGACGAGCTCCCCGAGTCCGGGTCCGACCTCGCTGCCGGGTCCGACCTGGCTGCCGGGTCCGACCTGGCTGCCGGGTCCGACCTGCTCGAGATCGACGACGAGCGGCTCGAGCAGCTCGTGGGCATCTTCGAGGCGTCGGAGTTCGCCGCGCGCTCGCCGATCGAGGTCGAGACCGAGATCCACCTGGTGCTGGAGGGTCGCATCCTCATCTGCCGCCTCGACGCCGTGTTCGAGCGCGACGGCCGCTACGAGGTGGTCGACTGGAAGACCGGCCGTCCGCCCGCCGACGAGGCCGACCTCGAGCTGAAGCAGCTGCAGCTCTCGCTCTACCGCCTGGCGTACGCCACGTGGCGGGGCGTCCCCGTCGACTCCGTCGACGCCTGCTTCTACTTTGTCGCCGACGACGTCCTCATCCGCCCCGAGCGCCTCCACTCCGAGCCCGAGCTCCGCGCCCTGGTCGCCCGCGCCTTCTCCTGAGCCCGGCCCCCTCCGCCGCTAACCCCGCGGCCGCCGTCCGTTCTCAGGACCGGATCCCGTATTCAGGACGTTCCGTCCTGAATACGGCGGTGGTTTCAGGGTGTTAGTGCAACGCCTGGAATGAAGGGGCGTTGTGGTGCCGAAGAAGATCGGGTGGGAGGTTCGGGCTGAGGCGTATCGGCTGCTGGCGTCGGGGGTGTCGGCGGTGGAGGTCGGTCGTCGTCTGCGGGTGAATGACGTGACCGTGTGGTCGTGGGCCAAGGTCGTGGGCATGAGACAGAAGCGTGGTGCTCCGGGCGGCGCGGTGCCGGTCCCGATGGACGCGGTCGTGGCCGGTGCCGTGGGGCGGTCGTATCGTCGGTTGACGTTGGCTGACCGTGCTGTGATCCAGGCTGGTCGGGCGATGAGTCCGCCGCTGTCGGTCAGGGCCATCGCGAGGATGGTCGGGATGTCGGCGTCGACGGTGTCCAGGGAGCTGCGCCGCAACGCGGTGGAGCATTGGAGACAGGACCGGTACTCAGCTCACCTGGCGCACCATCGAGCGTTGCTGCAGCGTTCCCGGCCGACGCCGCGGAAGCTGGAGGATCCGGCGGTGCGTGGCGAGGTCGTGTCACGCTTGAACCTGCGGTTCTCTCCCCAGCAGGTCGCCGGTCAGCTGCGGGTCGAGTTCCCGGACGGTGAGGGGATGCAGGTGTCGCACGAGACGATCTACCAGGCCCTCTACCTCCAAGGCCGAGGCGGGCTGCGTCACGAACTGACAGTGCAGAAGGCACTGCGGTCCGGACGCACCGGCCGGATCCCGCGATCCAAGCTCCCCGCCCGATCGAGGCGTCCCTGGCTGGACGGGGCGCGACTGACCGACCGTCCCGCCGAGGTCGCGGATCGAGCGGTTCCCGGGCACTGGGAAGGAGACCTCGTCGTGGGACCGGAGAACTCCGGGATCGTAACCCTGGTCGAACGCCAAACCCGGTTCGTGCTGCTAAGACGGCTGCCCGGGGCCCGGGACAGTGCCACCGTGATCGATGTCCTGCAGGCGATGATCAGTCATCTCCCCGCGGAACTGACCCGCACGATCACCTGGGACCAGGGCCAGGAGATGGCCGGCCACGCCCGGTTCACGATCGCCACCGGATGCCCGGTGTTCTTCTGCGATCCGCACTCGCCCTGGCAACGCGGCAGCAACGAGAACACCAACGGCCTGATCCGGGACTTCTACCCCAAGGGCACCAACTTCAACACCATCACCGACACCGACCTCGCCGAAACCCAACACCTGCTCAACATCCGCCCCCGCCAGACTTTGGGATTCCACACCCCAGCCGCCACACTGGGCCAACTACTCAACCGCGTTGCACTAACACCCTGAAACCACCGGGCCCATCGGCCGGCATCTCCTGAAAAGGGCGCGCCACGGTAGGGCGGCATCCACCCGCGGATGCGCGTCATCCCCACGCGGATGCGGCCCATCCGTGGGTGGGCCGGCTCGCGCCAACTCCGGACTTCCGGCGCGACACGCCGCCCAGCATCCGGAGTTGGCTCGGAAGCGCGCCGAAATCCGGAGTTAGCCCGGGCCCGCGAGCCACCCCGAGCCACCCCGAGCCACCGCGAGGCCGCCGCGAGCCACCGCGAGTTAGCGCGAGCGATCGCGAGGCTGCCCTGGCCGACGTCCCGGGGTCGCACTCCATCGAGGGGCTTTGTCCAGGTTTCCGTCGCGAATCGCCCCGATTCCGACGGAAACCTGGACAAAGCCGGGCCCGCGGAGCGGGACGCGGGCGGGTCAGTCCTCGGTGATGCGGGCGGCGGGGTCGGCGGCGGAGGAGGTGCGGACGGGGGTGCGGTCGAGGAGGGCCTCGACCTCCTCGACGGCCATGACCTGGCCCGTGTCGGTGGAGAGGGGGTTGAGGAGGTCGGACTGCACGCTCGACGCGAGGCTGGCGAGCATGCTCTCGGCGTCGCCGACGACGCCCTGGTCGCGGGAGCCGAGGCCGTGGAGGAGCCAGCGCGCGATCTCGAGCTCGGCGTACAGGCGGGCGCGCTTGCGCAGCTGCCGGTCGGCGGGGCGGGGGAGAGCGCGCTCGTAGGCGGCGAAGACGAGTTCGGCACCCTCGGGGGTGGCGGCGGAGCTGAGCCAGAACAGGTCGGTCGCAGGGTCGCCGACCGCGAGGCCCGACCAGCCGAGCATGCCGCTGACATGGTCGCCCACCATGAGGAACGACTCCGGCGAGAGCGTGCCGTTGATGACGGAGGGCTGGAACTGCCACAGCGCGCTGTCGTCGTGCGCCAGCGCCCAGCGGGTGGAGAGCGCCTGCGGCACCTTCCCCGTGGCGGCGGCGCGCTCCGCGAGCTTCCGCGACCGGGCGGCGAGCTGCGAGGCGCTGTTGACCGTGAGGCCGGCCTCGGTGACCACCGACGTGGGCAGCGAGTGGACGGCCGCGATGGCGGCCCCCACGGAGGCGGCGGTGGCGCTGTCGGCGGTCACGTCGCCGAGCGACGCGGGTGTGCCGGGGATGAAGTCGTAGACCACGGCGCGGGTGTCGCCGACCGGGGCCTGCCCCTCGTACCCGGGCACGCGGAACGGCAGCCTCGAGCGCACGCCTGCCGTCAGCGCCTGCAGCGCGACGAGGTCGAGGGACTGCTCGGAGGCAGCCTCGTCGTCGGTGGGGACGCGGACGATCACCTCGTCGCCGGTGCGCAGGCTGAGCACGGCGGAGTCGTAGCGGCCCTGGGTCCTCGAGCTGATCGGGCGCGTCGCGACGATGTCTGCGCCCGGCATGGCCGACGCTGCGAGCGCAGCTAGAGTGAGGTGGGATCTCGCCATGCTCCAAGGGTAGGCGGGCTCCCGCTCGCTACGGCTCGCGCCACGCACGATCGGGAAACCATGTCACGCGATTTCCAGTCCCTCCTCCCGCTCTCGCGTCAGCGCGTCGATCGCGATCACGCGGCACGCACCGACGCCGACAGACTGCGTCGGCTGTGGGCGGATGAGGCCTCGCGGGTCGTGGTGCTCCGCGCGGGCAAGGCGCTCGGTGCTCCGGGCGAGGCGCCCGCGGTCGCGCTGCTCACGGCGGGCGACCTTCCCGACGGGGTCGGCGATCCACTGGCCGACGATGGATCGACGCTCTACCTCGGAGTGGCTCTCGAGGATGCCGGACCGGTTCCCGCGGGCTCCCCGCTGTGGGCCGTCTTCCTTCCGGACGCCGCCCCGGACGCCAGGGCGATCGACGACGCCGCCGAGGGCATGGCCTCCGCCGACGAGCGCTGGCTCGACCTGCGTCTCACCGCCGCCGACCTCGACGACCTCGGCGCGGGCGTCTTCACCGAGGCCCTGGCGATGGGCAACTGGCACCGCACCCACACGCACTGCCCGCGCTGTGGTGCACCCAGCCGAGCCGAGGCGGGCGGATGGGTGCGCCGCTGCACGGTGCAGGGGATCGAGCTCTTCCCCCGCACCGACGCCGCGGTGATCGTCGGCGTCGTCGATGACGACGACCGCCTGCTCCTCGGCTCGAACGCGATGTGGGAGAACAACCGCTACTCGCTGCTGGCCGGCTTCGTCGAGCCCGGCGAGTCGCTCGAGGCGGCCGCGACCCGCGAGATCGGCGAGGAGTCGGGTGTCGTCATCGACGACCCCGAGTACGTCGGATCCCAGCCGTGGCCGTTCCCCGCTTCGCTGATGGTGGGCTTCCTGGCGCGCGTCGCGCCCGGCGGCGCCGCCGCGGAGCGCCCCGACGGCGAGGAGATCCTCGACCTGCGCTGGTTCACCCGCGAGGAGCTCGCCGACGCCCACCACGGCGTCCTGTTCCCCGGGCGGTCGTCGATCGCGCGCGCCATCATCGAGCGCTGGTACGGCGGCCCGCTGCCCGAGCCGGGGTTCTGAGGTGGATCCGGACACGCTGCTCGAAGGCCTCGACGACCAGCAGAGCGAGGCCGCGCGCGCCCTCCTCGGCCCGGTGAGCATCCTGGCCGGCGCCGGCACGGGCAAGACCCGCACCATCACGCACCGGATCGCCTACGGCGTGGCGGGCGGCGTGTACCCGCCCAACCGCGTGATGGCGCTCACCTTCACCAGCCGTGCCGCCGCCGAGCTGCGCGGGAGGCTCCGTCCGCTCGGCGCCGACCGCGTCGCGGCGCGGACGTTCCACGCGGCCGCGCTGTCGCAGCTGAACTACTTCTGGCCGCAGGTGGCCGGCGGTGATGCGCCCCGCATCCTGGAGGCGAAGGCGCGTCTGATCGCCGACGCCGCCACCGCGGTGCGGGCGCGGGTCGACACCGCGATCCTCCGCGACATCGCCGCCGAGATCGAGTGGCGGAAGGTGTCGAACCTCACGCTCGAGGAGTACGAGACCGCGGCGCACGCCCGGAGGTCGATGCCCGGCTCGATGTCGGTCGACCAGATGCTCGAGCTGCAGCGCACGTACGAGCGCCTGAAGGACGAGCAGCGGCGCATCGACTTCGAGGATGTGCTGCTGGCCATGGCGGGCATGATCGAGACCGAGCCCTCGGTCGCCCTGCAGGTGCGTGAGCAGTACCGGTTCTTCGTCGTCGATGAGTACCAGGACGTCTCGCCGCTGCAGGAGCATCTGCTGCGGCTGTGGCTCGGCGATCGCGACGACCTCTGCGTCGTGGGCGACGCCAGCCAGACCATCTACTCCTTCGCGGGCGCCCGTTCCGAGTACCTGCTCGACTTCCCGCGCCGCCATCCGGACGCCACGGTCGTGTCGCTGGAGCAGAACTACCGCTCGACCATCGCCGTGCTCGATCTGGCGAACCGCCTCATGCGCGGTCGTCCCGGAGCCCTGACACTCCACGCCGCCGCACCCGACCCCGGGGAGGCGCCGACGATCGAGGAGTTCGCGCACGACCGCGCCGAGGCCAACGCCGTCGCGGATCGGGTGGCGGCACTCGTCGCGGGCGGCGTTCAGCCGCACGACATCGCCATCCTCTTCCGCGTGAACGCGCAGTCGCCCGAGCTGGAGCAGTCGCTCGCCGACCGGGGCGTCAGCTACCAGGTGCGCGGGGGCAAGCGCTTCTTCGACCAGCCCGACGTGGCGCGCGCGGTGCTCGAGCTGCGGGCCGCCTCCGTCTCGGTGGTGGGAGAACCTCTCTTCAAGTCGGTGAGCGACGTGCTGCGCTCGCGCGGGTGGAGCCAGGAGCCGCCGACCGCGGCGGGCGCCGTGCGCGAGCGGTGGGATCTGCTCAACGCGCTCATGCGCCTGGCCGAGGAGATGCCCGAGGGCACGACCTTCCGGGCCTTCACCGACGAGCTCCTGCTTCGGCAGAGCATGCAGCACGAGCCGACCGTGCGCGCTGTGACTCTCGCCACGCTCCACTCGGCGAAGGGCCTGGAGTGGCCCCACGTGTTCATCGTGGGCGCAGCCGAGGGCCTGCTGCCCATCAGTCACGCGGGCGGCCTCGAGGCGATCGACGAGGAGCGCAGGCTCTTCTACGTGGGCATCACCCGCGCGCGCTCGCGCCTGTACCTGTCGTGGGCCCGGCAGGGGACCAGGCGCTCGGCCGACCGTGCGCCCTCACGGTTCCTGGCAGAGCTCGGCACGCGCACTCCGGATGGGGGCTGACGGCCGTCACTGTCGCCGGCGACTCGGCGGGATGCTCCCGGAGGTCGATCTCGACGCGTCGCGGAGGGGCCGGCGGACCGGGCCGAGCCCAGCGCAGCAGCTCGGTCGCCGTCTGCGCCGCGACCGCGGCCACTCCCCGGGCGGACGTGCTCGCCGCAGGCCTGGCCGCCGCTTGGATGGCCTTGATCTCCCAGAGAGCGTCGGCGTCGACGGCGCCGAGGTGCAGGCACCAGGCGCAGGGCCCCGCCCGGTCCGGCCCGGCGGCCCCCTCGAGGCCGCCCGGTGCCAGGACCGGCCCCACGATCGCCGAGCCCTCCCCGAACACCACGGGGAGCACCGGGATGTCGGCTGACGTGAACGAGGCGCATCGTCGCGGTTGGACCGCGAACCGGAAGACGAGGATCGCGAGGTCGACGAAGTCGCGGGACGCCTCGGTCGACGCGACGCCGCCGAGCACGGTCACCGCCTCGCCGCCGAGCGCGGTCACCTGCTCGGCGAGGGCCGCGACCGGTGACCGATCGGCGCCCTCGATCCGGACCACCCGCCCGGCCAACGGAGGGCCGTCGCGCACGAGCGCCGGTTCGATGAGACGCAGCACGTCGTCGACCGTCTGCGGCGGGAGACCCAGTCGGACGGCGATCGTCGCGGGCGGCGCGTCGGCGATGCCGCGCGCCAGCACGGCGAGAAGCGCGTCGGCGCCCGGCGGCACGGGATCGAGCACCGCGAGGGGCGTCTCGAACCCGACCTGCAGGCTGTCGGGCGTGAGCCAGACGACGGGATGGGCGGGGGAGAGGCGGAGGACCATGCCCGGCATGATGCCCGAAGCGCGAGGATCCCGCTCCGGCTCTCCACAGGTCCGACCGGCTCTCCACAGGGGTCGCGCGTACCGGGCCGGCTGCACCGGGTGAGACCGGGCAGCCGAGGAGCTCAGACGACCGGCGGCTGGTCCCGGTCGTCGGGCTTGTCACCCGCGTCGGGCCGGTCGCCCTCCTCCTCGCTGCGCAGCAGCTCGGCGAGGGCCTGGTCCATCTCGTCGGGCTCCGGCGCGGGCCCGGTGAGCCGCGCGATGAGGGCTGCGGGGTCGTCGACGTCGTCGCCCGTGGGCATGACGTCGGGGTGCGACCAGAGCGCGTCGCGCTGCTCGACTCCCACCGCGTCGGTCACCTGCTGCCACATCGCGGCCGCCTCGCGGAGGCGGCGCGGACGCAGCTCGAGGCCGATGAGCGCGCCGAACGCCGACTCGGCGGGCCCGCCGGTGGCGCGACGACGGCGCACGGTCTCGGCCACGGCGTTCCACTTCGGCAGCCGGCTCGACGCGTTCGCGGTGACGACGTCGACCCAGCCCTCGATGAGCGCCAGCGTCGTCTCGATGCGCGCGAGCGCGTGCTCCTGCTGCTCGGTGCGCGGCGGGATGAGAGCGCCGGACGCCATCGCGTCGCGGAGCTCCTCCGGATTCTGCGGGTCGAAGCCGGCGGCGAGCTCCTCGAGGCGCGAGGTGTCGATCGAGATGCCGCTCGCGAACTCGCGGATGGAGCTGATGAGGTGGAGGCGCAGCCACCGCGCGTGCCGGAACAGTCGGGCGTGCGCCAGCTCGCGGATGGCGAGGTAGAGCTGCACCTGGTCGTCGGGGATGTCGAGACCCTCGCCGAACTCCTCGATGTTCTGCGGCAGGAGCACCGCGCGCCCCTCGTCGAGCAGGGGGATGCCGACGTCGCCGCCGGACACCACCTCGCGGGAGAGCCGACCGATGATCTGACCGAGCTGCATCGCGAACAGCGTGCCGCCCAGGTTGCGCATGAGCTGGCTGGCGCCGGCGATCATGCCCGACATCTCCTCGGGTGCCTGCTCCTTGAGCACGTCGGTGAGCGCGTCGGAGATGCTGGCCGCCACGGGCTCGGCGAGCTGGCTCCAGACCGGGGTGGTCGCCTTCGCCCACTCCGCTCGGGTCATGAGCCCGGGGGCGTGCGCGGAGTCGCCGAGGGAGGTGGCCTCGTCGAGCCACAGCGACGCCACGTGCAGCGCCTGGTCGAACTGGGCGTGGGCCTGGTCGGTCACCGAGGTGCCGCCCTGCCCCGCCAGCTCGACGGCCTGGCGCTCCGCGGCGGTCCAGTCGATGCCCTCGCCGGAGGCCTGCATCGCGTTCTGGAGCTGCTGCATCAGGTTCGACACCGCTGCCGGGTCGGACGGGAGGCCGGCCGCACTGGCCAGACGCGACGGATCGATGTCGGAGTCGCCGGAGAGGAAGGCACGCAGCATGTCGCGGAACTCGTCCTCGGGCTGACCGTCGTCTCGGGGCTGATCGCTCACGGCTGATCCTCTCTGGTGACTCTGCCTGCGGTCGGGGACGGCTGCGGTCGGGATGCCTGCAGCCCGCTCTCGCGAGACTCCTGGCCCGCTGTCAGACAGTGCTCCTACGCTAACCGCTGGCCCACCGCCCAGGCTGGGTTTTCCCATAAGCTCGAAGGCCGACCGGTGCGCCCGTGGCGAACATCCACCCCGGCACCGCACGAGAGGAACCCGTGAGCCTTTTCGGTGAGCAGCCCGAGCCCGCCACCACCCGTCCCCGATCCCGGCGGGCCACGGTCGGCTGGACGCTCCTGATCGCGGCCGTCGTCGCCGCCCTGATCATGAGCTTCCTGCCCGCCCCGTACGTGATCGAGCAGCCGGGTCCGGTGTTCAACACGCTCGGCAGCCAGGAGCAGGATGGCAAGGCCGTCGACCTGATCACGGTCGACGGGGCCCCGACCTACCCCACCGACGGGACGCTCGACATGCTCACCGTGTCGGCCATCGGCAATCCGAGCCAGTCGCCGTCGTGGGCCCAGGTGATCTCCGCCTGGTTCGATCCGACGAAGGCCGTCGTGCCGATGTGGGCGGTCTACCCCAAGGGGGTCACGACCGAGCAGCGCAACCAGCAGAACGCGCAGGACATGACGAACAGCCAGCAGGAGGCGATCGCCGCCGCGCTGAACCAGCTCGACATCCCGTTCACCACCGAGCTCGGCATCGCGAGCGTGGCCTCCGGCGGACCGGCCGACGGCGTGCTGGTGGCCGGCGACATCGTGCTCTCCGCGGGAGGCACCCCGGTCACCGCGGTCGACCAGCTGCGCAGCATCGTCGCCGACAACGGCACCGACAAGCCCCTCAGTCTCGTCGTGCGCCACGAGGACGGCACCCAGGAGACGCTCGAGATCACCCCGCAGTACTCCGACGCCATCAAGGCCCCGGCGATCGGGGTGGGCGGGACCGACGTGTTCGAGTTCCCCTTCGACGTCGACATCCAGCTCGACAACGTCGGCGGCCCGAGCGCGGGCATGATGTTCGCCCTCGGCATCATCGACAAGCTCACCCCCGGTGAGCTGAACGGCGGGCAGAGCGTCGCCGGCACGGGCACGATCGACGCCGAGGGCACGGTGGGCGCGATCGGCGGGATCCGCCAGAAGATGGTGGGTGCCCGCGACGCCGGCGCGCAGTACTTCCTCGCACCCGCCGACAACTGCAGCGAGGTGACCGGCCACATCCCCGACGGCCTCTCCGTCTTCAAGGTCTCCACCCTCGCCGATGCGATGACGGTGCTGCAGACGATCGAGTCCGGCGGCGACCTGTCGTCGTTACCCACCTGCGACGCGACCGCCAGCGCCCTCTCAGACGCCGGTCAATAGGATCGGCGGTACGGGTCCCGACGGCGGTGCGCACCCGGCATCGTCGTAGGATCGACTCGCACCGACAGCGAGCCCGGAACCGATAGCGAGCACAGAGGCGAACGTGACTTCCCAACAAGCAGAGAAGCCGGCACGGAGAACGAGGGTCACGCTCGCGATAGCGATAGCCGTGGTGGTCGCCCTCGCGGTGGGCTTCTTCGTCTTCTCGACGCTCTACACCGACGTGCTCTGGTACGACCAGCTCGGCTACCTGAACGTGCTCACCACACAGTGGTTCGCCGCCGGGATCATGTTCCTCATCGGCTTCATCGCGATGGCCCTCCCGGTGTGGCTGTCGATCGAGATCGCCTTCCGCCGGCGACCGGTCTACGCCAAGCTCAACTCGCAGCTCGACCGGTACCAGCAGGTGATCGAGCCCCTCCGCCGTGTGGCGACCTTCGGGGTGCCCGCCGTGCTCGGCCTGTTCGCCGGCGTGGCCACCGCGTCGCGCTGGCAGCTGACGCTGCAGTACCTCAACCGCACCTCGTTCGGTCAGACGGACCCGCAGTTCGGTCTCGACATCTCCTTCTACATGTACGACCTGCCGTTCTGGCGGGGAGTCGTCGGCTTCGCCTCGGCCGTGGTCATCGTCGCCGGCCTCGCCGCCATCGCCACCAGCTACCTGTACGGAGCCATCCGCTTCAGCCAGCGCGAGGTGCGCATCTCGAAGGTGGCGCGCATCCAGATCGCGGTGACCGCGTTCGTCTACATCGCGCTGCAGGCCGTCAGCATCTGGCTCGACCAGTTCGCGACCTTGACCAACAACTCCGGCAGCTTCACGGGCGCCAACTACTCCGCGGTGAACGCGACCATCCCGGGCCTGACCATCCTGGCCGGCATCGCCGCGATCGTCGCCGTGCTGTTCCTCGTCGCCGCCGTGATCGGCCGCTGGCGACTGCCCATCATCGGCACGGCCATGCTCATCGTGCTCGGTCTCGTGCTCGGCTCGCTCTATCCGTGGATCGTGCAGCGGTTCGAGGTCGACCCGAGCGAGCGCACACTCGAGGCCACGTACATCCAGCGCAACATCGACGCGACGAGAGCGGCGTACGACGTCGCGAACGTCGACGAGATCTCCTACGACGCGACCACCGACGCCGAGCCCGGTGCGCTCCGCAACGACGCGGCGACGACCGCCAACATCCGCATCCTCGACCCGTCGCTGGTGACCAAGTCGTTCCAGCAGCTGCAGCAGTTCCGGCAGTACTACCAGTTCCCCGAGGACCTCGACGTCGACCGCTACAACATCGACGGCCAGGTGCAGGATGCGGTGGTCACCGTCCGCGACCTCAACATCGACCAGCTCGGCTCGAGCGCCACCTGGTACAACCAGACCGTCGTCTACACCCACGGCTACGGCCTCGTGGCCGCGTACGGCAACCAGCGCTCGAGCGATGGGCAGCCGGTCTTCCTCGAGTCCGGCATCCCCACCACGGGATCCCTGGGCGATTTCGAGCCGCGCATCTACTTCGGCGAGAACTCGCCTCCGTACTCGATCGTCGGCGGCCCGGAGGGCACGAACCCGGTCGAGCTCGACTACCCGTCGGGCGTCGACGGCCAGCAGCAGACCTACACGACGTTCTCGGGCGACGGCGGGCCGAAGCTCGACAACGTGTTCAAGCGCCTCGTCTACGCGCTGAAGTTCCAGTCCGAGCAGATCTTCCTGTCGGATGCGGTCAACGACCAGTCGCAGATCCTCTACGACCGCGATCCGGCCGACCGTGTCTCCAAGGTCGCGCCCTACCTCACCATCGACTCCGACCCCTATCCGTCGGTCGTCGACGGGCACGTGGTCTGGATCGTCGACGGGTACACCACGTCGGCCGACTACCCGTACTCGCAGACGCAGTCGTGGTCGAACGCGATCAGCGACACGAAGACGTCGACGCAGGGTGTGAGGCTCGACAACGTCAACTACGTGCGCAACTCGGTGAAGGCCACCGTCGACGCCTACGACGGCAAGGTGACGCTCTACGCCTGGGACCCCACCGATCCGCTGCTCCAGACCTGGGAGAAGATCTACCCCACGACGCTCAAGCCGATCAGCGAGATGAGCGGCGACCTGATGAGCCACGTCCGCTACCCGGCCGACCTCTTCAAGGCGCAGCGCTCGGTGCTGGGCCAGTACCACGTGACCGACGCCGGGTCGTTCTACTCGCGGGAGGACGCCTGGGCGACCCCCAACGATCCCACCGCATCGCCCACCAACCCGACGCTGCAGCCGCCGTACTACCTGACGCTGCAGATGCCGACGCAGGACACCCCCGAGTACTCGCTGTACTCGACGTTCATCCCCCTGTCGGAGCAGTCGGAGTCGTCGAGGAGCGTGCTCACCGGATACCTGGCCGTCGACTCGAACGCGGGTTCGCAGGCCGGGGTGAAGTCCGACGACTACGGCAAACTCCGGTTGCTCAACCTGCCGAAGGACGACACGATACCCGGGCCGGGTCAGGTGCAGAACAGCTTCTCCTCCGACCCGGGCGTGTCCTCGGCCCTGAACCTCCTCCGGCAGGGGGAGAGCCAGGTGCTCAGCGGGAACCTGCTGACGCTCCCCGTCGGCGGTGGGCTGCTCTACGTCCAACCCGTGTACGTCCAGTCCCGAGGCGAGACGAGCTTCCCGCTGCTGCAGAAGGTGCTGGTGTCGTTCGGCGACAAGATCGCCTTCGAGTCCACGCTCGACGGTGCCCTCGACTCGCTGTTCGGCGGCGACTCCGGCGCCCAGGCGGGAGACCAATCGGTCACACCGTCCGACGGGACCGGCGGAGGCACCTCCGGCGGGACAGGGGGCACGGGCGGCACCGGCGGGTCGAGCGGCGGCACCTCGGGTGCGACCGGCGATCCGGCGGTGATGTCGGCCCTCGCCGCGGCGCAGCAGGCGCTGACCGATCGCGACGCCGCGATGGCGGCGGGCGACTGGGCCGCCTACGGCGAGGCCGACAAGCGTCTCAAGGATGCCATCGCTCAGGCGATCGCGGCGTCAGAGAACTGACATTAAGAGACAAGATATTGGCTATAAGCGCCTGAAAAGTCGTTTATAGCCATATTCTTGTCTCTATGGCAGAAGACCTCAGCTCTGAGGAGTGGGAGCAGCGTCTGGGTGAGCGCATCCGGGCGCTGCGGCTCGCGGCCGATCTCGCGCAGAGCGAGGTCGCGGAGCGCGCGGGCATCAGCGTGGGATCGGTGAAGAACCTGGAGTCGGGGCGGGGCTCGAGCGTGTCGACGCTGGTCAAGGTGCTCAGGGCGCTCGATCGTGAGCGGTGGATCGACGCCCTCGAACCCGAGATCGCGGTGAGTCCGCTCCGCATGCTCCAGCGGCAGGTCGCCGCGGTCGCTCCCCGCCGTGCTTCCCGGAAGGGGAACCTGTGATGGCGTACACGCCGGTCTCCGTGGTCGAGGTGCGCGCGTGGGGCGAGCTGGTGGGGGCGTTGGCGCCCGATCCGCGCAGCGGGTCGTACGCGTTCGAGTACGCGCCGGGATGGCGGGCGAGCGGGATCGAGCTGGCGCCGCTGACGACCCCGCTCTCGCGCCCGCTGAGCGCGTATCCGTCCCTGCCGGAGGCGACGTTCCATCGCCTGCCGCCCTTCGTCGCCGACGCCCTCCCCGACGACTTCGGCAACGCGCTCGTCACGGCCTACCTCGCCTCGCACGGTGTGGAGCGGGCCAGCATCACGCCGCTCGACCGTCTGGCCTATCTCGGGTCGCGGGGGATGGGGGCGCTCGAGTTCCGGCCGACGCGGGGCCCGCAACGCCGGAAGCCGACCGCGCTCGAGCTGAGCGACCTGGTGGTGGGGGCGAGGAGCGCGTTGTCGGGCCGGATCGAGGGGGACGCGGAGGCGGCGGCCGCGCTGGCCACGTTGATCCAGGTCGGCACGTCGGCCGGTGGCGCGCGGGCCAAGGCGATCATCGCGTGGAACCCCGAGACAGGGGAGGTGCGGTCGGGCCAGCTGCCGGCCGAGCCCGGGTTCGAGCAGTGGATGATCAAGCTCGATGGCGTGGGGCGCGACACCGAGCTGGGCAGCTCGGCGGGCTACGGCCGGATCGAGTACGCCTACCACCTGATGGCGCTCGAGGCGGGCATCACGATGTCGCCGTGCCGGCTGCTCGAGGAGAACGGCCGGGCGCACTTCATGACGAAGCGCTTCGACCGCACCGATCCCGAGGACGGGGCTCGGCGCATCCACCTGCAGACGCTCTGCGCGATGGCGGAGCTCGACTACCGTCAGCGGGGCACGCACGACTACGCGCAGTACCTGCAGACGGTGACCGCGCTCGACCTCGGCGAGGAGGCCATGACGGAGGCGTTCCGGCGGATGGTCTTCAACGTCGCCGCGCGCAACTGCGACGACCACACGAAGAACTTCTCGTTCCTGCTCGACGCGCCGCAGGATGGACCGGCGTCGTGGCGGCTCGCGCCCGCCTACGACATCACGTACGCCTACAACCCCGCCGGGGCCTGGACGTACCAGCACCTGATGAGCGTGGAGGGCCGTTTCGACGACATCGGCCGCGCGGAGCTGCTCGCGGTGGCTGACCGGTTCCAGGTGCCGGAGCGGTTCGCCGTGCTCGACCGGGTGCGCGATGCGGTGGCGTCGTGGCCCCGCTTCGCGGCCGCTGCGGGGGTCTCGGGGGAGGATGCGGAGCGCATCCGGGCGACGTTCCCGGCCCTGTGGTCATGACCACGCAGAACCCGTGCTAGAGTTGTCTCTCGTGCCGCGGGGTGGAGCAGTTCGGTAGCTCGCTGGGCTCATAACCCAGAGGTCACAGGTTCAAATCCTGTCCCCGCATCGAAAACGAGAAAGACCCTCGCCCGAAAGGGCGGGGGTCTTTCTCGTTTCCGATCCGGTGCCCCGGGCGCGAAGCTGTCCGGGGGCCCACGCCGCCAGAGGCTCCGCGCGCGACGCAGTCGCGTGTGGAGGGGCGGTGGGGAGCCAAATCCTGTCCCCGCATCGAGAACGAGAAAGACCCTCGCCCGAAAGGGCGGGGGTCTTTCTCGTTTCTGCTTCAGGGATCGGACGCCCCGAACGCGTACTCGAGCCGACCCCACCCCGATCCGGGCCGGGGTCCTGCAGGGAGCCCTTAGGTTAGGCATGCCATACTTGGGCTGGTGACCGAGACGGCGATCGACGCGCCCACGCGCGTGCTGCGGCGATCGTCGGCCCGCACCTCCGGGCGTCGCGTCGCCGTCGCCGTCAGCATCTCCGTCGGGGCGCTGCTGGTCGCCCTCGCTCTCGGGCTCGCGATCGGCACCCGCACAGTCGATCTCGGCAGTGTCGTGCACGCGATCGTGTCGCCCGACCTCTCCGACAACGACCAGGTCGTGGTCCGCGACATCCGGGTGCCCCGCACCCTCACCGGGCTCCTGGTCGGCCTCGCGCTGGGCGCCGCCGGCACGATCATGCAGGGCATCACCCGCAACCCGATCGCCGATCCGGGACTGTTCGGACTCAACGCGGGCGCCGCGTTCGCCGCGGTCATCGGCGTGGTCGCCTTCGGCGCCACGACGAGCTCGCAGTTCATCTGGTTCGCGTTCGCCGGCGCCGCGGCCGCCGCGGCACTGACGTACGGGGTCTCCTCGGTCGGCCGCGAGGGCGCCACCCCCGTCAAGCTGGCGCTGGCCGGCGCGGCGGTCACCGTCATCTTCTCGAGCCTCACCACCGTGCTGCTGCTCAACCGGATCGAGGCGCTGGCGCAGATCCGCAGCTGGCAGGTCGGCACGCTCACCGGGCGCGGGTGGGACGGTCTGGCCGTGGTCGCGCCGATCGTGCTCGTCGCCGTGGTGGTCGCGATGTTCCTCGGGCGCACGCTCAACCTCCTCGCCATGGGCGACGACGTCGCGACAGGACTCGGCCAGAACGTGGTGGCGGCGCGCGGCGTCTCGGCCGTGGTGGTCGTGGTGCTCGCCGCCTCCGCCACCTCGCTCGCCGGTCCTCTCGCGTTCCTCGGCCTGATCGCGCCGTGGGCCGCGCGACGGCTCGTCGGCATCGACTACCGCTGGATCCTGCCGCTGTCGGCCGTGTTCGGAGCCGTGATCGTGATCCTCGCCGACGTGCTCGGGCGTGTGCTCGTCATGCCCGCCGAGGTCGAGGTCGGCGTGGTGCTGGCCGTCCTCGGTGCGCCCCTCCTCATCGCCATCGTGCGCCGTTCGAAGCTGCTGGCGCTGTGACCGCCGCGATCGTGCCTCCCACCGGGTCCACCGTCGAGATCGTCGATGCCGCGACGGTCGTCGCGCGCGTCCGGCGCCGTCCGGCGCTGAGGCAGCTGGCGGTCGCCGCCGTGCTGGCCGCGCTCCTCCTCGTCACCGCGTTCCTCGCCCTGGTGCTGGGCGCCAGCGGTGTCCCGGTGTCGGATGTCTTCGCGACGCTGGTGGGCCAGGGGAGCAGCGAGTTCGTCGTGTGGAGCCTCCGCCTCCCGCGCTGGGTGATGGGGGCCCTGGTGGGCGCCGAGCTCGCCCTCGCCGGGGCGGTGTTCCAGACGCTCCTGCGCAATCCGCTGGCGAGCCCCGACATCATCGGCGTCACGGGCGGCGCCGCGCTGAGCGCCGCGTTCTCGACCCTCATCATCGGGGCGAGCGGCCTCGCCGTCGCCGGCTGGGCGTTCGGCGGGGCGCTGCTCGCGGCGGTGATCATCGCGCTCCTGTCGGGGTCCGGGGGAGTGTCGGGGTTCCGGTTCGTGATCATCGGGATCTCGGTCGCGTTCGTGGCGTCGGGGCTGCTCGGGTACCTCATCGCCCGGGCGGACGTCCGGCGCGCCCAGGAGGCCTTCGCCTGGCTCGCGGGCAGCGTGCAGGGTGCGAGCTGGCCGGAGATCGCGATCGTCGCCGGTGCCGGCACGGTGCTCGCGGTCGCGCTCGGCGCCTTCCACCGCCCGCTCGGCGCCCTGGCGCTCGGCGATGACGTGGCCGCCCAGCTGGGGGTCGCCGTCGCCCGCGACCGCATCCTGCTGCTCGGCCTCGCGGTGTGCCTGGCGGCGATCGGATGCGCGTTCACCGGCGTCATCGGCTTCGTCGCGTTCGCGTCGGCGCCGATCGCGCGGCGGCTCGTCGGCGAGGGCAGCCTCGCCCTGGTGGCGTCGGCGCTCACCGGCGCGGTGATCGTGACCGCCTCCGACCTGATCGCCCAGCACCTGTTCGCGGGCTTCACGGTCTCGGTGCCGGTCGGTGTGGTCACGAGCCTGCTCGCGGCCCCGTACATGCTGTGGCTGCTCGCCGGACTCGGCAGGAGAGGACTCGGAGGATGAGGCGATGACGGCGACGATCACGGCGGAGGGCCTGTCGGTCGGGTACGACGGCACGGAGATCGTGCACGGGGTCGACCTCACGCTCGAGCCCGGGTCGCTCACGGTCTTCATCGGCGCGAACGGATGCGGGAAGTCGACGCTGCTGCGGGGCCTCGCCCGGCTGAGCCGACCGATCAGCGGACGCGTGCTCCTCGACGGCGAGGACACGCGATCGATCGCGCGCGGCGAGTTCGCCTCCCGTGTGGGGCTGCTGCCTCAGCAGCCTGCGGCGCCCGACGGCATCCTCGTGGCCGACCTCGTCGCCCGAGGACGGTATCCGCACCAGGGCTGGTTCCGTCGCTGGACGCACGACGACGACCGGGCCGTGGCCGACGCGCTGGAGCGCACGGGCCTCCTCGAGGTGGCCGACCGCGCCGTCTCCGAGCTCTCGGGTGGTCAGCGTCAGCGGGTGTGGATCGCGATGGTGCTCTGCCAGGATCCCGACGTGATGCTGCTCGACGAGCCCACCTCGTTCCTCGACGTCGCCCACCAGATCGAGGTGCTCGACCTGCTCACCGAGCTCAACCGCACCCGCGGCACGACGATCGGCGTGGTGCTGCACGAGCTCAACCTCGCGGCGCGCTACGCGACGAGGCTCGTCGTGATGTCGTCGGGCCGGATCGTGGCGTCCGGCGCCCCGGAGGAGGTGCTCACCGACTCGCTCGTGGCCGAGGCGTTCGGCCTGCGCTCGGAGGTGGTGGCGGACCCGGTGTCGGGAACGCCCATGGTCGTGCCGCGCGGACGATTCCACGGCGCCTGACCCGACGTGACTGACGCCGGGCCCGTCAGTCGGCAGGAGACCAGGCGAGCGTCCCCACGACGAGGTCGAACAGCTCGACGAGCCCCTCACGCAGCTCGGGGAGCCCGCAGGCGAACGAGAGCAGCAGCACTCGCCTCGACGGCGGCACGAGCCAGTAGTCCACTCGCAGGGTGGTCAGCCCCTCCTCCGGTGATCCCTCGTCGGCCTCCACCACGCGCACCCGCCGCAGCACCCGGCCCGCGGGCACGTCCAGTGTCACGTCGTCGGGCTCCATCGCCGGGTCGACCACGGCCTCGAGCTGGTCGAGCAGTGTGCGCTCCCCGCGGTCGACGAGCGGGATCGGTGGTCGGTACGCCGTGAGGGAGGCGGGGAACGGCACGCCGACGACCACCTCGCGACACAGGTGCAGCCGCGACGCCCCCGCGGTCCGGGCACGGGTCGCCGCGAGCCTGAACCGGGCGCGGAGCTCCTGCCGAGCCGTGGCGTCCTCGTCGCGGCGGCCCACCGCATCCGCGATGATGCGGTCGATCGCCCGGTCGGACGCCTTCTCATCGTCGACCGGGATCTCCCACCACGTGCCGGGGAGCGCCAGGTCGTACCCCGACTCCGATCCGATCATGCGAGCACCTCCCAATCCACGGTGTCGGCCAGTTCGCGCACGGCCTCACCGAGGTCGCCGATGACCAGCAGATCGTCGGCGACGAGACTGAGCTGGAGGCAGACATCCGGCGACAGGAACCAGGTGAGAGTCGCGGTCCGCCGCAGGGCGGGAGGAGCATCCGGACCGGTCCGCGCTCCGTCCAGATCGTGGACCACCACGCGGACGGGGTCGGCGTCCGCCTCGACGACGACCGATCGGCGCCAGGGGCGGGCCTCCGCCGGGGGCGTCGACGCCGCGGCCGCGAACTCGGCCGGGGTCGCGCCCTCCGGGTCGAGCACCTCCAGCGAGAGCGCTGCGAGCACCCGCCCGTCGCGCCGATAGCGGCGCCGGATCGCGGGGGCGGGGGATGTCGACGGATCCCCCATCTCCTCCCAGCCGTCGCGGAGCGCCATCCGCACGTGCACCCCGGCGCTCATCGCGCGCTCACCGGTGTGGCGGTCATCGCGGGCCGCTGCGAGGCGTCGTAGGCGCTCTGCGCCACCCCGCCGAGGCTGTCGCCCACCGCGTGGGCGACGGCACCGCCGCCGGGCAGACCGCCGATCGCGTCCGACAGCCGCCCGGTGACCGCATCAGCGAGCCGCGAACCGACGTCCGGACCGCCGAGGGCGGACCCGAGGTCGTGCTGGATGTGGGTCGCGACATCCTTCATGCCACCGTCGAAGAGCGAGCCGAAGGTCGACCGGGCAGCGTCGTCGAGCGAGGACTGAGCCGAGTCGAGTGCGCTCCGCACGGTGTCGACCACCGAGCCGCCCACGCCGTACACCGCATCCGTGACGAGACCCGCCTGCGCGGCGACCTGACCCGCCGCGCTCGACGCGGTCCGGACGACGGACCCGAGCCCCGATGCCTCGACACCCTCCGCGAGGTCGGAGCCCACCTTGGCGCCGAGACCCTCCACGGTGTTCGAGAACGAGGTGACGTCGTCGCCGAAGGCGGACTGCAGGGCGTCGTGGCCGATGCCGGACATCGACTCGTAGAGTCCGCGCGCGCCCGGGCCGCCCAGGTCGAGGATCCCGTCGACGACCTGGTCGGTGAGACTGCCCGCCGCCTGCGACACGGCCTGCTGCGCCAGCTCGCCCAGGGCCGTGCTCACCGTGGACCCCGCGACGCTCGAGGCGCCCGCGGCGGCGGCCTTCGCGGCCGAGCCGAGAGCGCTGCCGAGGGCGGCGCCCCCGTAGGCCGCGACCACGGCGAGTCCGGCGAGCGCCAGGTCGAGCAGGTGGAAGCCGTTCAGCGCGAACTGCAGCAGGGCGAGGATCGCGACGGCGACGTTCACGAGCTTGGCGTAGAGGAACAGCATCCCCGCGATGGCGGCGAACGCCGGCATCACGAGGGCCAGCGCGGCGAAGACGACCGACAGCACGGTGAGGATCACCGAGACGATCTTGAGGACCACCGACACGATGTCGGCGATGATCTTCGCGATGTCGAAGAGGTCGGACAGCGAGTCCCAGAAGCTGTCGTCGAGGTCGTCGGCCTCGTTCCCACGATGGATGCGGGCGGCCGCGACCGAGGCCGCCCTGTTCATGTCCTCGCGGGCGGCGTTCCACGCGTCCTGCGCCAGCGCGAGTTGGACGTGGAGCTGGTCCACCTGAGCCTGCAGCTGCATGACGAGGGCGACCGCCGACGCCTGATCCGGACCGGGCGTCTCCGCCGTGCGCCGTGCGTCGTCGAGCTGCGGCTGGATCCAGGAGAGCTGGTCGACCGTCTGCCGGTTCGCCGCGATGACGGAGTTCGCCCTGTCATGCGCCTCGCGCATCGGCCCGGCGTAGTCGATGAGCGCGTCGGCGGCGGCGGAGTAGCGGGTGTGCGCCTTCGTGACGGTGTCGGCGGCGTCGGACGCCCTCTCGACGATGGCGTCGACGGCCTGGCTCCGGAAGCCGTCTCCGGAGAGCGCACGGAGCTGCTGCGCCGCCCGCGCGATCGCCTCCGCCGCCTCGCGATAGCGGGTGCCGTCGCCGAGGATGCGGTCGGGATCGCCCGGCAGGGGCGTCAGCTCGCTCATCGGCCCTTCCCCAGGATCGCGTCGAGCAGGTCCTGGTCGAGGACCTCGAAGCCCTGCGCGATGAAGTGGATCGCGTCGCTGACCGTGCGGACCGCCTCGAGCATGTCCTCCCGGTTGTCCTCCCAGTCGTCGGCGAAGTCGATCAGCCGACCCGCGAGCTCCCCGTTGCCCGAGGCGTCGGCGGTGGATCGACTCATGCCCTCGGCGCCGTCGAGGGTGGCGACGATGAGCTTCAGCGCCTCGTCGAGGCTCCGCAGCGTGTCGGTGTCGACGAGGAGATCGGGCACGGCCGTCAGTCCTTCCGGATCGCCTTGGCGAGCTCCTCGTCGGTGCGCTGCATGGCCTGGGTCGCGCCGCGGAGGAACTGCGACAACCCGGTGAGGCCGTTGACCGCCTGCTTCGTGCCGTTCGTGAACTCCTGATACGTCTGCTCGAACTGGCCCGATGCGCTCTGGGTCTGGAAGCCGGAGGCGACCAGCCCGTCGATGAGGTTCGACAGCTCGGTGAGGATCGTCGTCATCTGGTCGCGGCCGTTCTCGAGGCGGCGGGCGGCGTCGTCCATCTCCTCGTAGGTGACGTTGAGGTTGGCCATGGTGTTCTCCTTCACAGGACCGCGGCGGCGACCGCCACGGGGTAGGACGCGGCAGCGGGGAGGGGGAGCTGCACGCGGAGGGGCGCACCGGCGACGAGGTAGCCTCGGCCGGGCGGGAAGTCGGAGCGGGGCACCCTGGGCAGCGTCGTGCGCAGGAAGCTGTCTCCTTCGGCGGGATCCGGTTGGAGCAGGATGCCGCGGCGTGAGTTCTTGATCTCGGCGAGCAGCGGCCAGGACGACACCCAGCTGCTGGTCTCCGCTTCCGCGATGAGCAGCTGGTCGCTGCGCTTCACGGCACGGATGAGCTCGACGGTGGGCCCGTCGGCCGGCGTGGAGAGGAGGTCGGCCACGCTCTCGACGAGGATCGCGATCTCGCCCGGGCCGCGCTCCTCGGCGACGGAGACCGCGAGGCGGCGCGCGAGGTCGACGATGGACTCGGGGTCGTCGGCGTTCTCGGTCCAGGCCACGGCGGTGGCGAGCGGCGAGCGGCGGGGGCCGATCCGATAGAGCGCGATATCGGGCTGCCAGCGCCGCAGCGACTGGGCGAGCCAGAGCAGCGCGGTCGACCGCCCCGAGGCGGGCGGCCCGATGAGCGCGAGCGCCCCGCGGGGATCGAAGGCCACGGGTTCGAGGGTCTCGTCCGACACACCGAGGACGGGCGCGCCTCCGACCGAGTCGGGCAGCGACTCCGCAGGGATCTCGGCGGGCAGCGACCGGACGGGCGGCACCTCCGGCACGCCCCGCGTGCGCAGCGCGGCGGCGAGGGCGTCGACGGCCGCGGCCTGTGCCGCGGAGCCGCGTTCGCCGCCCGGGACGGCGATCTGCGTCTCGTGCCCGTCGAGCACGGCGCGGCCCGGGGGCGACGTGGCGTCGAGGACGTCGCCGGGCACGTCGAGCAGGAGGTAGCCGTTGTCGTCGCTCATCCTCAGCACGACACGCCTGGGCACGACGGCGTTGACGGCCGACGGGATGGCGCCGGGCCGGTCGGCGGTGAAGGCCACATGGAGGCCGACCCGGCGACCGTCGCCGAGGATCCGCATGAGGTCGGCGTAGCGGGCCGCTCGCCCCGGAGCGGTGTCCCACTCGGTGCGCAGCAGCGGGAAGCCGTCGATGAGCAGCAGGATGCGCGGGAGCGGCTCCCCGGTGGCCGCCCGGTAGTCGCCGATGGTCGCCGCATCCCTCGCGGAGAACGACCGGTTGCGGTCGTCGAGCTCGGCGGCGAGCATCCGGATCAGGCGGGCGACCCGCTCGTCGTCGTCTCCGGGCACCATCGAGCCCACCGTGGGCAGGCGTTCCAGCATCCGCAGCCCGCCGCCGGCGAAGTCGAGCCCGTGCACCTCGACCGGCTCGGGCTGCGACGAGGCGACGACGGCCAGGGTGCGGAGGGCGACCGTCTTCCCCGATCCGCTCGTGCCTACGATCGCGAGGTGCCCGTCGACGTCGGGCGAGAACATCGCCGTCGTCTGCGCCTGACGTTCGGGGAGATCCGCGATCCCGAGAGCCCAGCCCTGGTCGACCGCGGGCAGCGCGGCGACGTCGTAGGTCGAGGCGAGCTCGTCGAGCCACGGTCGCCGGGGAGCGGGCAGGCCCGACTCGACGGCGGCGCGTCCGACCGACGCCACGATGCGAGCGAGGTCGGATGCTCGGCCATCGTCGACCGGCACGTCGCCCCGGCCGACGGGCTCCCAGACCACCTCGGCGCCGAAGCGGAGCTCGGCGACCTTGACCTCCGCGCGCTCGGGCTCGCGGCTGGTGCGGCCGCCGACGTAGGCGGTCTGGAACCCGGTGAGCCGTCCCGGCCCGGTCTTCGCGACCGCGCGGCCGGGGATGCCGGGGTCGAACTGCGCCGCCGACTTGTCACCGACGACGTCGGTCGAGTCGTGCTCGTCGGCCATGCGGAGGGCGACGCGGAGGTTCGTGTTGGCCCGCAGGTTGTCGCGGATGACCCCGGCCGGTCGCTGGGTCGCCATGACGAGGTGGATCCCGAGCGAGCGTCCGCGCTGGGCGACGTCGACGACGCCGTCGACGAACTCCGGCACGTCGGTCGCGAGCGCCGCGAACTCGTCGATCACGATCACCAGGGCCGGCGGGCAGTCGGGGTCGCCGCGCCGCTCGAGCTCGAGCACGTCCTTGGCCTTCTTCGCCCCCAGCAGTCGCTCGCGGTGCTGAAGCTCCGCGCGGAGGCTCGTCAGCGCCCTGCGCACGAGATGCGGGCTGAGATCGGTGACGAGCCCCACCGAGTGGGGGAGGGCGACGCACTCGGCGAACGCCGATCCGCCCTTGTAGTCGACGAAGAGGAAGGTGGTCCGCAGCGGGCTGCTCTCGACGGCCATCCCGAGCACCCAGGTCTGCAGGAACTCCGACTTCCCGGAGCCGGTGGTGCCGCCCACGAGCGCGTGCGGCCCCTGGCCGCGGAGGTCGAGGTGCATCGCATCGGCGCCCGAGACGCCGACGAGGGCGCGGAGCCCGCCCGATCGTCGTGCGCGCCCCGCTGCCGAGTCGTCGGGCTCGGCGCGAAGGGTGCCGCTCTGCCGCCACCGGTCGATCACCGCCGAGGGTGTCTCGGCGAGCTCGTGTCCCACCAGGGTGAGGAACGACACCGTGGCGGGGAGGTCGCTCGAGTCGTCGACCGTGGCCCCGGAGTCGACGAGGGGCGCCATCCGGCGCGCGAGCGCCACCGCCTGAGGCACGTCGATGCGCTCGGTCCGCACCTCGGTCACGGTGCGGCCGAGGCGGACGAGGTCGACCTCGGCACCGTCCGGCCCGAGGGCGAGCACGCACCGGCACACCGCGGGCAGGGCGAGGCGGTCGGCGGCCACCCAGATCACGTGCACGTCCGCGCCGGCCGCGCGCTCCGCCATCTGCACCAGCCGTGCGCGGTCGACCGGGGCGTCGTCGGTGACGAGGAGCACCAGTGCGGGCCGTCGGCCGCCGTGCACGGTCGCCTCGCGGCGCACCTCGCCCACGCGCGCGCCCGCGGCCTGCACGGTCTCACCGTCGGTCGTCGGGCCGCGGTCGGCCCGTGGCGCGGTCCGGGTCTCGACGAGCTCCTCGAGGGCGGCCAGGAGCGCGGTGCCCGTCGCGGCGCTGTCGGCGAGGTGCACGGTCTCGCCGAGAGGCGAGTGCGGGCTCGAGACGTGCGGCAGCCAGCCCAGCCAGCCGAGCTCGGGCGACCAGGCGGCGCTGGTGAGCGCGGCGACGGCGACCTCGGCGGGGGAGTGCAGGCCGACGACCTGCACGAGCAGGGCCCGGGCCGCATCCGCGGCCGCGGAGCGGGGCCCGGCCACCCCGAGCGCGCCGCTGTCGTACGCGCTGTCGACCACGGGCACGTCCGCGATCGATCGGAAGGGCGCGACGACGGACTCGACGCGCCCCCGGAGCTCGGGCAGCGCCCGTTGCTCGTCCGACGTGGTGATGGTGTTGCGGGTCGGCAGCGCCGCCAGCCCGAGGCGCAGGGAGAGGAACGACCAGTGCTCGGGGCGCCGCGTCCAGAGCAGCGGGCCGCGCTGCATCGCGTCGGCGTACACCTCCGTCGTGCTCGGCGCCTCGGTGCCGCGGATCCGCCGCTCCGGCTCCGCCTCGGCGGCGAGGGCGACCGACAGGTCGTGGAGCTCGGCGTCGAAGCGCTCGACGTCGCGGCGCCGGCGGCTGCGTCGGCCCATTCCGCCGTCGAGGAAGCTGCCGAGTGCCAGCACCGGCGCGAGTGCGACGAAGAGCAGCGCGAACGGGCTCTGGAGGACCGCGTACATCGCGACGCCGGTGACGATCGGCGCTGCGAGCGACACCCACGGGAACCGGGTCGGCGGCTGATCCTCGGGCGGTCGCGGTGCGTTGAACTCGCGACCGGGATACCGCGGCTCGACCCGAGGGGACCGGTTGAACGGCAGCGCCCCGCCTCGCTCGGTCGTGCGCCCGGCATCGACCGTGCCGAGCCGCCGGAAGCCGAGCTCGGTGCCGCCGACCGTCACCGTCTGACGCTCGCCGACCGTGACCCGCGTGACCACCCCGCCGTCGATCAGCAGGCCGTTCGCGGAGTTGAGGTCGGCGATCTCGATGCTCTCGCCGACGATGATCTTCGCGTGCACCTTCGAGGCGAGCGGATCGTGGAGCACGACCGTGCAGCCGGGATCGCGCCCGACCGTGCTCTCGCCGAGGGGCAGCTCGATCTCGCGTCCCGCATCCGGCCCCGACAGGATGCGCGCGATGGCGGCGGGCTGTCGGGACGCGACGACGGGCTGATCGGCGCCCACGATGCGGACGCCGAAGCCCGAGCCGATCTCGGCGTCGGCGAGCGGGGTCGTGCGCGACAGGATGCTCTCGTCCGCGAACGCCGGCGGCGAGACCGAGAGGGTCACCCGCTGCGGATCCCAGCGCTCGACCGGGTCCGACTCGGCGATCGCGGCGGCGATGTCGCCGATCGTCGCCGTGGCGTCGGTGGTGACGACGATGTCCGCATCGGGTCCGCGATGGCGACGGAGCGCGACCCGGAGCCGCATGTCAGGCTGCCAGGAACCAGTAGGCGGCGGCGCCCGCCACGGCGGCGACGAGCACGACGTCGAGGAGGATGCCGGGCCAGCGCGCCTTCGTGCGCTGCGGCGCGGTGTACACCGGAGCCGGCGCGGCATCGCGACGTACCGTGGAGTCGAGCGGAGCGCCACTCGACGCGGACGCGACCGGAGCACTCGGCTGGGGTGCGGGTGGCTGCGCCCACCGCTCCGTCGGCGCCGTGGGTGGGGCGGGCGGGAGCACGGCCGTGGGCGGCGCGGGCGGGACCTCTGTCGGGGGCGGAGGCACCGCCGGTGCGGCGTGATCCGTGGAGGCGGTCGCCGTCCGGTCCCTCGAATACGGGTCGTCCAGGGCGTCGAGCGTCGTCGGCGGGAGGCCGAGCCGCGCCTCCACCTGCTGCAGAGCGCGGCCGAACGACAGGGCGGAGGTGTGCCGGGCGGAGGGGGAGGCCGAGAGGGCCGTGGCGAGGACCTCCTCGAGCTCCGGGGGGACGTCGGGCCTGCCGATCGGCGGCACGGTGTCGCTGCGCATCCGGTCCAGCACGTCCGCCGGGGTGTCGAGCCCCGGCCCCGCCACGCCCTCGTGCGGCGCACGGCCCGCCAGAAGCGCGTAGACCGTCGCGCCGAGAGAGTACACGTCGCTCGTGGGGCGCAGGACGGCGCCGTCGCCGAGCGCCTCGGGCGAGGCCCAGAGCACCGAGTAGGCGTCGATCGTGGGCGCGCCGCCGAGCACCCCCGCGATGCCGAAGTCGGCCAGAGCCGGACGCCTGTAGTCGGTGACGAGGATGTTCGACGGCTTGATGTCGCGGTGGAGCACACCCGCACGGTGGGCGGTCTCGAGGGCTCCCGCGATCTGGATGCCGACCGACAGCGCCTCCTGCACCGGGATCCGCTCGCTCCGGAACCGGGCGCCGTAGTCGGGGAGGCTGCAGTACTCCATCACGAGGTAGGGGCTTCCGCCGTCGGTCACCCCCGCCTGGTAGACGGTGACGATCGAGGGATGCGTCGAGAGCTGGGCCATGAGGTTGGCCTCGTCGCGGAAACGGGACAGGCCCGCCTGGTCGAACGCCTCGCCGGAGAGCACCTTCACGGCCACCCGCCGTCGGGGCAGGTGCTGCTCGTAGAGGTACACGTCGGAGAAGCCGCCGGCGCCGAGAGGGGCCAGGGCGTCGAAGCCGGGGATGGCGGGAGGAGCGGCGGCGGTCATCCGACATGCCCCACGTTCGTCACCTGGATGGTCTTGCTGGCGTCGCCACCCGGGCCCTGGACCGTGACGGTGTAGAGCTCGCTGGCATTGCTGCACTGGTACGAGAACGAGATGGAGTCGTTCACCCCGACCGACGAATAGGGCTCGGCCTTCGCGTCCTTCGTGCCGATGCCGAACCAGGCCTCCTCTGCGCCGGTGCTGGTCCAGGCGAACTGCACGACCGGGGGCTCCGCCGATCCGACGCCGGGCACGGGCGCCTCGGCCGGGGTGGGGCAGTTCACCGAGTTCGTCCCCGTGAAGGACGTGATCACGGGAGCCGCGGTGCCGCCGCCCCCGGTGCCGCCGCCCGTGCCCCCTGTCCCGCCCGTGCCCCCGGTGCCGCCGCTCCCGCCCGCGGGCGCCGTGGGGCTCGGCGTCGCGGTCGGGGTCGGGGTGGACGTCGGAGTGGGGGTCGGCGTCGGGGTCGAGTCGGCGGTCGCGGAGGGCGCCGACGCGGTGGGCGTGCCCTGCTGCCCCGCCAGGCGGATGCCGATGAGGACGAGGAAGACCACCAGGGCCGCGCCGAGGATCGCCCTGATCACGGTGTGGATCACCGGCCAGGTTCGCGACCGTCCCCCCGGGGACGGAGATGCAGGACCCGCTGTCATGGGAGGCCTTCGGGCTCGAGTCTTCGTCACGCACGAACGTCGCAAGAGTAGCCCCTCGCCACCCCCAGCGCGAGGGTCATTCTCAGGCCCCGACCATGCCCGCGGATCCGCTTTAGGTTAGGCTGTCCTTATCCCCACTGACCCCAGGAGATCCCACAGCATGTTCAGACGACACAGAGTCGCCACCCTCGCCGCGATCGCGGCCACCGCAGCCCTCGCCCTGGCCGGCTGCTCCTCGCCGGGCGCCGACGGGTCGTCGACCCCGGCCTCCTCCGACTCCTCGGGTTCGTTCCCGGTGACGATCCAGAGCGCGCTCGGCGACGTCACCATCGACTCCGCGCCGCAGCGCATCGTCACGCTCGGCTGGAGCAGCAACGACGCGCTGCTGTCGATGGGGATCGCTCCCGTCGGCATGGAGAAGCAGGCCTACGGCGGAGACGACGACGGCGTGCTGCCCTGGACGAAGGACGCCCTCGACGCCATGGGTGCGGCCGAGCCCACCATGATCACGTCGTCGGACGAGCCGGCCTACGAGGAGATCCAGGCTCTCAAGCCCGACCTCATCCTCGCCGTCTACTCGGGCATCACCCAGGACCAGTACGACCTCCTCACGCAGATCGCTCCCACGGTCGCCTACTCGGATGCGCCCTGGTCGACGCCGTGGCGCGACGTGGTGACCACGGTGGGCAAGGCCGTCGGCCAGGAGCAGAAGGCCGCCGACGTCCTGAGCTCGATCGACGACCAGGTCGAGACGGTCGCGTCCGAGCACCCGCAGTTCGCGGGCAAGACGGTGGCCGCGGCCTCCGACTTCGCCGGCACCTTCTACGTCTACTCGCCCTCCGATCCGCGCGTGGGCTTCCTCGACGACCTCGGCTTCACCGACGCCCAGAGCGTCAAGGACAACTCGACAGACGGCTCGTTCTTCTTCCAGCTCAGCAACGAGAAGCTCGACTCGCTCACCAGCGACGTGCTCGTCTACTACGCCGACACGCAGGAGGCGTACGACGCGTGGCTCGCCACCCCGGCCGCGCAGACCATGCAGCAGGTCAAGAACGGCACCGTCGCGCCGCTGATCGGCACCCAGCTGGTGGCCTCGGTGTCGCCGCCCACCGCCCTGTCGCTCACCTGGGGACTCGACGAGACGGTGAAGGCGCTCGACACGGCCGCCGCGAACGTCGAGTAGCGCATCCGCAGGTCGATCACGCCGGCTCGGGAATCACCCGGGCCGGCGTGATCTTATTAACGACGATGACTGATCTGCTCCTCGACCCCGTCGCCCTGCGTGCGGACTTCCCGATCCTCGGCCGAGAGGTGAACGGGAACCCCCTCGTCTACCTCGACTCGGGGGCGACGTCGCAGAAGCCGCGGTCGGTGATCGACGCCGAGAGCCGCTACTACCTCGAGGCGAACGCCGCGGTGCACCGCGGCGCGCACACGCTCGCGGGCGAAGCGACCGAGCTCTTCGAGGACGCCCGGTCGACGGTCGCCGCCTTCGTGGGCGCCGACCCGGAGGAGATCGTCTGGACCTCCAACGCCACCGAGGCCATCAACCTGGTCGCCTATGGGCTCTCCAACGCCACCCTCGGGCGTGGCGGATCGGCGGCGGCACGCTTCCGGCTCGCCCCCGGCGACGAGATCGTCGTGACCGAGGCGGAGCACCACGCGAACCTCATCCCCTGGCAGGAGCTGGCCTTCCGCACCGGCGCCACCCTCCGCGTGATCGGCGTGGGCGACGACGGGCACCTCCTCCTCGACGAGGCCCGGGCCGTGATCGGCGACCGCACCAGGATCGTCGCCTTCGCCCACGTCTCGAACGTGCTGGGCGGCATCGCCCCCGTCGAGGAGCTCACCGCTCTGGCCCATGGGGTGGGCGCGCTGGTCGTGCTCGACGCCTGCCAGTCTGTGCCGCACCTGCCCGTCGACCTTCACGAGCTCGGCGTCGACTTCGCCGCCTTCTCCGGGCACAAGATGCTGGGCCCGACGGGTGTCGGCGTGCTCTACGGCCGCCGCGAGCTGCTCGACGCGCTCCCGCCGTTCCTCACCGGCGGGTCGATGATCACCCGAGTCGACCTGCACGAGGCGGAGTACCTGCCCGCGCCGCAGCGCTTCGAGGCCGGCACGCAGCGGGTCGCCCAGGCCGTCGCGCTCGCCGAGGCGGTGCGCTACCTCGACACGATCGGGATGGCGGCGGTGGCCGCTCACGAGGAGGCGCTCGGCGCGCGGATGGTCGAGGGGCTCTCGGCCCTCGACGGCGTCCGGGTGCTCGGGCCGGCCGTGGGCCGCCCGCGGGTCGGCCTGGCGAGCTTCGTCGTCGACGGCATCCACTCGCACGATGTGGGCCAGTTCCTCGACGACCGCGGCATCGCCGTGCGCGTCGGCCATCACTGCGCCCAACCCCTGCACCGGCGGTTCGGCGTGACGTCCACCACCCGGGCGAGCGCGTACCTCTACAACGACGCGGCCGAGGTCGACGCGATGGTCGAGGCCGTCGCCGACGCCCGCCGCTTCTTCGGGGTGGTGTGATGGCCTCCTCCGAGCTGCAGTCGCTCTACCAGCAGGTCATCCTCGACCACTCGAAGGAGCGGCACGGATACGGCCTCCGGCCGGGCGAATCCGGATCGTCGCACCAGATCAACCCCACCTGCGGCGACGAGGTCACCCTGCACGTGCACCGCGACGCCGACGGCGTGATCGAGTCGCTGAGCTGGGAGGGTCAGGGCTGCTCGATCTCCACCGCCTCCTCCTCCCTCCTCAACGATCTGGTGCACGACCTGCCCGAGTCCGATGTCCGCGAGCGGATCGCCGCTTTCCGCGAGCTCATGCAGTCGAAGGGGCAGTCCGACGGCGACGAGGAGCTCCTCGGCGACGCCGTCGCGCTCGCCGGTGTCTCGCGGTACGTCACGCGGGTGAAGTGCGCCATGCTCCCGTGGGTGGCCCTGGAGCACGCACTGGGCTGACGAGGGCGATCGCTAGGATCTGACCATGTCGAAGGGCGGCGCGATGAGCGCGGGCGACGGTGCCGAATCGCGACGGATGGCCGAGGTCGAGGCCGCGGGCTGGCGCGACTGGGGGCCGTACCTCGCCGAACGGGCGTGGGGCACGGTCCGCGAGGACTACAGCGCCGACGGCGACGCCTGGCGCTCCTTCCCGCACGACCACGCCCGCAGCCGCACGTACCGCTGGAACGAGGACGGCATGGCCGGCTTCTGCGACGTCGATCAGCGCTGGTGCCTCGGGCTCGCGCTCTGGAACGGCGCCGATCCGATCCTCAAGGAGCGGATGTTCGGGCTCTCCGGGCCCGAGGGCAACCACGGCGAGGACGTCAAGGAGTACTGGTGGTACCTCGACGCGACACCGTCGCACTCCTGGAACACCTGGCGCTACCACTACCCCCAGGCGGCGTTCCCGTACGAGCGCCTGGTGGAGGAGAACGCCTCCCGGTCGAAGCTCGACGACGAGTTCGAGCTCGTCGACACCGGCGTCTTCGACGACGGCCGGTACTGGATCGTCACGGTCGACTACGCCAAGGCGTCGGCACACGACCTCGTGATGCGGGTGAGCGTCGAGAACGCCGGGCCGGAGGCCGCGACGATCGACGTGCTGCCGTCACTGTGGCTCCGCAACACGTGGAGCTGGGATGAGCAGCCCGGGTCAGCGCCGTCGTTGCGGGCCGACGGCGACGAGGTCGTCGTCTCCCTGCCCGAGGAGGAGCGCCTGCGCCTCCGGGTCGATCCGTCGAGCGACGCCGCCCCCGACGAGCTGCTGTTCTGCGACAACGTGTCGAACTCGACACGGCTCTGGGGTGAGCCGCCGCTCTCGCCGTATCCCAAGGATGGCATAGGCGACCATGTGGTCTCCGGGCTCGACACCGTGAATCCGGATCGGGTCGGCACCAGGTCGGCCGTCCGGTTCCACCTCGAGGTGCCGGCGGGCGCGACGAGGGCGGTCGTGCTCCGTCTCACCCGCGAGGGGGATGCGGTCGGTGCCGCCGACTCGCAGACGGTGCTCGCCGAGCGCCGCCGCGAGGCCGACGGGTTCTACGCCGACCTGATGGGGCCGGACATCCCCGCCGATGAGGCGGTGGTCGCCCGTCAGGCCTTCGCCGGACTGCTCTGGTCGAAGCAGTTCTTCCATTTCGACGTCCGCCGCTGGCTCGCGGGCGACCCCACGGCTCCGCCGCCCCCGCCGGGGCGCGGCGCGATCCGCAACGGCGACTGGCCGCACCTGTCGAGCCACGACGTCATCCTGATGCCGGATCCGTGGGAGTACCCGTGGTTCGCCGCCTGGGACCTCGCCTTCCACTGCGTGACGCTCGCTCACATCGATCCCGGCTTCGCCAAGCAGCAGCTCATCCTGCTCCTGCGCGAGTGGTACATGCATCCGAACGGTCAGCTGCCGGCCTACGAGTGGGACTTCTCCGATGTGAACCCGCCCATCGAGGCCTGGGCCGCGCTGCGGGTGTACGAGATCGACGGATCCCGAGACCAGGCCTTCCTCGGACGGGTCTTCCACAAGCTCCTGATGAACTTCACGTGGTGGACCAACAACAAGGACCACGGCGACAACAACCTCTTCGAGGGCGGGTTCATGGGGCTCGACAACATCGCGCCCGTCGACCGCTCCACCCTGCCACCCGCGGTGGGTGTGCTGGAGCAGGCCGACGCCACGGCGTGGATGGCGACGTACGCGCTCCACCTGCTCGAGATGGCCCTGGTGCTCACCGACCGCGACCCCGTGTACGAGGACGTCGCCACGAAGTTCTTCGAGCACTTCCTCTCGATCGCCGCGTCGGCCAATGACGCCGGCCTGTGGGACGACACCGACGCGTTCTACTACGACGTGCTCCACCTCGCCGACGGCCGCGACGTCCCGATGCGCGTGCGCTCGCTCGTGGGGCTCGTGCCGGTCACCGCGTCGCTCGTCCTCGAGGGCACGCGGGCGCCCGCCCTGACCGAGTTCATGCAGCGCGCGCGGGTGTTCCTCGAGCGCAACCCGCAGACGCGCGACGCGATCCACGCCGCCGACGGCGTCGCCCGCGACGAGACGCTGCTCGCGCTCGTGCCGCCCGAGCGGCTGCGGCGGGTGCTCGGCGGCGTCTTCGACGAGGCTCGGATGCTGTCGCCGCACGGCATCCGGAGCATCTCCGCCTGGCATCGGGAGAACCCCTTCACCGTCGAGGTGGCGGGCACGACCGCGACGGTCGACTACGAGCCCGGCGAGTCGACCAGCGGACTCTTCGGCGGCAACTCGAACTGGCGTGGCCCGGTCTGGTTCCCGCTCAACGCGCTCATAATCGAGTCGCTCCGCCGCTACGACGCGAGCCTCGACCGCAGCCACACGATCGAGTACCCGGCCGGATCCGGTCACCAGCGCAGCCTGGGCGAGATCGCCGATGATCTCAGCGCCCGCCTCACGTCGCTGTTCCTCTCGGAGGACGGGGCGCCGCGGCCCTCCGACGCCCGGTACCCGCTGCTCTCGCAGGATCCGCGCTGGCGCGACAACATCGCGTTCTACGAGTACTACCACGGCGACTCCGGGCAGGGGCTCGGGGCGGCGCACCAGACGGGATGGACGGCGATCGTCGCCCACCTCATCCTCACCCGGTCGCGCTGACCGCCCGCCGGCGGGGAACCGCCAGCACGAGGATGCCGAGGGCGAGCACCACGAGGCCGGCGGTGGCGGTGGCGTCGAGCGTCTCGCCCAGCAGCAGGAGGCCGAGCAGGGTGGCGGTGAGCGGCTCGGCGAGCGTGAGGGTCGAGACCGTCGCGGGGGAGAGGCGGGCCAGCCCCCATCCGAACAGCACGTAGGCGACGGTGGTGGTGACGAGGCCGAGCCACAGGGCGAGCAGCGCGCCGTCCGTGGTGGCCAGCCACGACGGATCCGACAGCAGCAGGATGGGCAGGCTCGCGACGGCGGCCCAGCCGAACAGGGCCCCCATGGTCGAGGTCGACGACCAGCCGCGATCGAGCAGCGCCTTGCCCGCGAGCGTGTAGGCGGCGTAGGCCGCTCCGGCGCCGAGAGACGACAGGAGGCCGACCACGCTCACGCTCCCGGTCGAGCCCGCGGTGATGCCGCTGAGCAGGCTGACCCCGATGGTCGCGACGGCGGTCGCGATGACCCACACCCAGCCGGGGAAGCGGCGGCGGAGAGCCCAGTCGGCGACGCCGGTGAGCACGGGCGCCGAGCCGAGCGCGACGATGGTGCCGATCGCGACCCCGTTCGTCTCGGTGCCGAGGAAGAACAGCGGCTGGTACGCCACCACGCCGGCGGCCCCGATCGCGATGAGGACCGGGGTCGGCAGCCCCCGCCGCGGGGCGGACGGGCGCGCGGCCGCCGGCACGCGCGCGGTGCGCCGCGAGAGCAGCCAGGCCACGAGCGCGAGCAGCCCTCCGCCGATGAGGATGCGGGCGGCCCCGACCGAGAGCGCGCTGGCATCGACGTCGGCGATCGCACGCGCGGAGCCGGTGGTGCCGAAGCAGACGGCGGCGAGCAGCACGGCGAGGACGGGGCGCACCGCCCCATTCTGCCGTCTCCGCTCCCGACGCGTGGTCTCGCTGCCTCTGTGGCGTCTCGCGCACCCATTGACCCCGCGAGACGCCGAAGTGGGCGCGAAACCCGCAGGACGAGGGGGTCAGCGCGCCTGAGCGAGGCCGATCGCGAGCACCGAGGCGAGGCCCGTGGCGGCGATGAGGCCGAAGAGCACCGCCAGCAGCGTGAGACGGACCCGGCCCGGGCGGGCGAGGAGCCGCACCTCGAGCATGCCCCCGTAGAGCACCACGATGCCGATCAGCGACCAGAACGCCACCCCGGCGGGCTGGAGGCCCAGCATCGCGGCGAGGAGGGCCACGCAGATCGCGGCCATGATCCCGCCGACCACCAGCCAGATGGTGCCGGACGAGGTGGTGAGCGAGGGCTGGTTGGTGACCCTGGTCGGGTCGTCGTCGTCTCTCATGGTGTGCCTCGCCTCATCCTAGGCACGTCGTTTCGGTTCTGTTACGTTTGCCGGGATGTGCCTCGGTCGGGGGATATCCTCGCCCGAACACCTACAGACCGAGGAGGACCGGTGGGGAGACACACGAGGCGGTTGCTGGCGGCGGGACTCGGAGCGGGGGTGATCTTCGCCGCGGCGACAGCGCTGCCGGCTGCGGCGGAGGATCCGGCCGACTTCGACGAGCGGGTGACCGCGGCGGCCATCATGGAGCACCTGCAGGCCCTGCAGGACATCGCCGACGCGAACGGTGGCACGAGGGCGATCGGCACCCCCGGATACGAGGCGAGCGCCGCGTACGTCGAGAGCGTCCTCGCTGCGGCGGGCTACGAGACCGAGCGCCAGCCGTTCGTCGCGAACACGCAGACCATCGACCCCAACACGTACGTGTTCGAGGTCACGGGTGCCGACGTGACCGAGGGCATCCCGATGGAGTTCACCCCGGGCACACCCTCGGGCGCCATCGTCGACGTGGCGGCGGTCGCGCCGGCGACGGCGACCGGCTGCGACGCGAGCGAGTGGGGCGGCGTCGACGCCACCGGCCTCGTCGCGGTCGTCAGCCGCGGTGACTGCGCCTTCACCGACAAGTCGATCGCGGCGGGGGAGGCCGGAGCGGTCGCCGTCGTGATCTACGACAACGACCCCGAGGCGGAGTCGCTGAACGGGACGCTCGGCGGCCTGACCCCCGGCACCGTGCCCTCGATCGGGGTGACCCTCGCCGAGGGGCAGGCCCTCGTCGCGGCGCTGGACGACCTGGCCTTCACGATCACCATCGACGAGGAGACGACGAGCGTCGACACGTTCAACGTGCTCGCGCAGAGCCCCGGGGTCGACGAGTCGAGCGTCCTGATGATCGGCGCTCACCTGGACTCGGTGCAGGAGGGTCCGGGCATCAACGACAACGGCAGCGGCAGCGGCGCGATCCTCGAGACCGCGGTGCAGCTGGCCGCGTCGGGCACGCCCCAGCATCCCGTGCGGTTCGCCTGGTGGGGCGCCGAGGAGGTGGGACTCGTCGGGTCGACGTACTACACCTCGTCGCTGACCGAGGAGGAGGCGAGCGAGATCTCGGCCTACCTGAACTTCGACATGGTCGGCTCGCCCAACTACGTGATCGCCACCTACGACGCCGACGAGTCGACCTTCCCGGCCGACGTCGACGTGCCCCCGGGATCGGCCGAGGTGGAGGACGTCTTCACCGAGTGGTTCGACTCGATCGGTCAGCCCTACATCGACACCCCGTTCGACGGCAGGAGCGACTACCAGGGCTTCATCAACGCCGGCATCCCGTCGTCGGGGCTCTTCACCGGTGCCGAGGACATCAAGACCGAGACGGAGGCCGGCCTGTTCGGCGGCACCGCGGGCGCGGCCTACGATCCGAACTACCACCAGCCCGGCGACACGATCGACAACATCAGCGTCGAGGCGCTGAGCATCAACGCCTCCGCCATCGCGCACGCGGTGGACGTGCTGGCCGTCGTGCCCGACCCCGCGCCGGCGCCGGTTGTCCCGGTGCCGAGCCCGAGCAGCCCGGCGAGCCCCGCGGGAGACCGGGCGCTCGCCGCGACGGGCGCCGGGGCGGCACCCGTGGCGCTGGCGGGCGGAGCACTCGTGCTCGGTGGGCTGGTGACCGCCCTCGTCCTCGGTCGCCGCAGGGTCGGCGCCGAGGAATGAGATCCCTCGGCTCGGGCCTCAGACGTGAGTGAGGCCCGAGCCGAGGATCACCACTCCGACCACGAGCACGACGATGGTCGACACGAGTGCGCTGTTCGACTCGAGCCAGGCGTGCGCCCGCTCGAGCGGCACGCGGGTGCGGCCGGGGTTGGCGTACGCGATGATGATCGGGGCGGCGAGCGTCGAGAGGCCGAGCACGACGTAGACGGCGATGCCCACGATCGCGTCGAGCGGCTCCCGTGCCGCCGGGCCGATCGCCACACCGGCGGCCACCGTGAGCAGCAGGTTCTTCGGTCGCAGCATGAGCGCGAGGCCCACGCCGAAGGCGGGCACCGGGCCCACCGACGACACGCGCCGCATCCATGCCGGCGTGCCCCGAGGAGCCTCACCGCGGTGCCGACGTGCGCGCACGAACCGGACGATCGCGATCGCGAGCAGCCCGACGCCGGCCACGATCTCGACCGCGGCGATCCACGGGCTCGAGCCCGACACGTGCGGGGCGGGCAGCAGTGAGGCGAGCATCGTCAGCGCCGTCGTGAGCCCGATCAGCCCCACCGCCGCGCCGATCAGGTACGTCAGGCTCGCGAGCCGGCCGCGGGGCGACAGCAGGATGAGGATCATCACGACGATCGGGACGGTGCTGAACGCGATCCCGAGGGCGATCGGCAGCACGTGCCCGATGATCCCCGCCATGCGCTCATCGTATCCGGGGCCGCCGCGTATCCTGTCGGGGTGGGGAGCCCGGGGAGCGTGCTGGATCGGTGGATCCTCGTCGCCCGGTTCGCGCGGGCCCGCTGGGGCTACCGCTTCCGCAGCCGCGAGCAGCTCGAGCGCTGGCAGCGGCGCCGGGTCGCGCGGCACCTCCGCCGCCACGGTGCGAGGACGGCGTTCTACTCGCCCCTGGTGGGGCCCGGGGCGCGCTTCCACCGCCTCCCGATCGTCGACAAGGCCATCACGCTTCACCGCTTCGACGAGCTGAACACCCGGGGTGTGCGGCTCACCGACGCCCTCGCGGTGGCCAGGCGCGCCGAGCAGACCCGCGACTTCGCCCCCCTCGTCGACGGCGACCTCACGGTGGGGCTCTCCAGCGGCACCTCCGGCAGACCCGGCGTGTTCCTCGTGAGCCCCCGTGAGCGGATGCGGTGGGCCGGGACGGCGCTGGCCCGCGTGCTCGACGCCGGATCCGTCCGCCGTCTGCTCCGGCCGTGGGGAAGACCGCTCGAGGTCCGATTCTTCCTGCGGGCCGGGGGCAACCTCTACGAGTCGGTGGGTGGCTCGCGCGTGCGGTTCGTCTTCCACGACCTGCTCGAGCCGCTCGACGGCCACGTCTCCTCGCTGGCCGCCTCGCCGCATCCGATCGACGTGCTGGTCGCCCCGGCCTCGGTGCTCGGAGCGCTCGCTGCGCGGCGTCTCGCGGGCGACCTGCCGATCGCCCCGTGCCAGGTGGTGTCGGTGGCCGAGGTGCTCGACCGCCACGACCGCGACCTCGTGGAGCGCGCGTTCGGCGTCGGCGTCTCCGAGGTCTACCAGGCCACCGAAGGGCTCCTCGCGGTCAGCTGCGCCGCCGGGTCGCTCCACCTCAACGAGGAGAGCGTGCTCGTGGAGCGCGAGTCGCTCGGCGGCGGGCGGATCGTGCCCATCGTCACAGACTTCGACCGCACCACCCAGCTCGTCGTGCGGTACCGGCTCGACGACGTCCTCCGCCTCTCCCCGCTCCGCTGCACCTGCGGGCGGGTGACGACCGTGCTCGAGGCGGTGGAGGGGCGCGAGGACGACGTCCTCCATCTGCCGGGTGAGACGCGGCAGGTCGACGTCTTCCCCGACACCGTGCGTCGCGCGATGGCGGTGACGGCGGAGGAGTGGGCCGACTGGCGCATCCGACAGCGAGGCACGGTCGTCGAGCTCGCCCTGCTCGACTGCGCCGACGACGAGGCGGTGCGTGACTCGCTGACCGCGTCGCTGGCCGCGCTCGGGGTGCACCGCCCCGACGTGCGGCTCGTGCCCTGGCCCGCCGAGGATCCCATCGCGAAGGTGCGCCGCGTGGCCCGGGCGGCCGCATGACCGCCCTTATCACCGGCGCGTCCGGTTTCGTCGGCGGGGCCGTCGCCGAGCGGCTCCGCGCCGGCGGAGAGCGCGTGATCGGCCTGTCCCGGCGGCCGGCCCCGCATGCTGACCACGTGCAGATGGACCTGGGCGCGCCCGACGCGATCCGTCGGCTCACCGAGCTCCGGCCGGCACCCGAGGTGATCGTGCACGCCGCCGCGCGTGCCGAGCCGTGGGGGAGCGCGGCGCAGTTCCACGCGGGCACGGTGACCACGACCGCGGCGATCGTGCGGTGGGCGGCAGCGCTGCGGCCCCGGCCGCGCCTGGTGCACGTCTCGACCGCCTCCGTGCTCTACTCCGGACGCGACCGGCTCGACGTCCGACCCGACGAGGAGACGGGCCTGCGCTTCGTCGGGCCCTACGCGCGGACGAAGGCGGCGGCGGAGCGCATGGTCCGGTCGTATCCCGGGGACTGGGTGATCCTGCGGCCGCGCGCCGTCTTCGGGCCGGGAGACACCGCGCTCCTCCCTCGGCTGCTCGACGCGGCCGACCGAGCACGGCTCCCGCGCTTCCGTCGTGGTCCCTTGAGCGACCTGGTCTTCATCGACGACCTCGTCGACGCGGTGGTGGAGGCCGGCTCCGCGCCCTGGATGGTCCGCAGGACGCTGGGGGTGGCCGGGCCGGAGAGCGTCGACCTGCAGGAGGTCGTGGGGCGGGTGCTCGCCGCCACAGGGCGTGCACCCGCGGCCCGCGTGGTGCCGCGTGGGCTCGCGATCGCGGCCGCCGGGGCCGTCGAGCGGATGTGGTCCGCGACCCGGCCGGGCCGGGAGCCCCCGATCACCCGCTACGCGCTCGTGGCCTACGCCTGCTCGTTCACCTTCGAGCGCCCCGCCGCCAGCACCGCCGAGCCCGCCCTGCTCACCGGACGGACGCCGCTCGACGAGGCGATCGGGCGCACCCTGGCCACTCTCGCCGCCGACACCCTGAGGAATCCGTGACCCGCACCGCCCCACACCCCCGCACCGCCGTCGTGGCCTGCGCGACGTACCTGCCGTCGACGCTCCGGACGACCGCGGAGACGGAGGAGCGCCTGCGCGTCGAGAATCCGACGTTGACGCTCCCCACCGGGCTCATCCGTCGGATCACGGGTGTCGAGAACGTGCACGTCGCCGGTCCCGAGGCGCAGGCCTCCGACCTCGCCGTCGCCGCCGCCCGCCGGGCGCTCGAGCAGTCGCCGGGCGAGGTCGACCTCCTGATCTTCGCCTCGGGCAGCCAGGACCTCATCGAGCCGGCGACGAGCCACATCGTCTCGGAGCGGCTCGGCACGCGCTGCGCGGTCTTCGACGTGAAGAACGCCTGCAACAGCATGCTGAACGGGATGCAGGTGGCCGACGCCCTCCTCGCCGCCGGCCAGTACCGGCGTGCGCTCATCGTGACCGGCGAGGTGCCCTCCTACGCCGTGCGCTGGCGGGTCGACTCCCGCGAGCAGTTCCTCCGTTCGTTCGGCGGGTACACGATGAGCGACGGGGGAGCGGCGGTGATCCTCGAAGCCGGGGAGGCGGAGTCGCCCGAGCCGTCCGGCGGGCGGGGCATCCTCGGGTCGCGCTTCCTCGCCCGGTCGGAGCACTGGGGCGTCGGCACCATCCCCGCGGGCGGCACCGTCAACCCGCACTCGGAGGGTGGCGCCTACTTCGACATGGACGGCGCGGCGCTGCAGGCGGCGTTCGCGTCGGTCGGCGTGGGACTCGTGGCCGAGACGCTCGCGTCGATCGGCTACGGCGTCGACGACCTCGACTTCGTCGCCCTCCACCAGGTGGCGCGGCCCTACCACGATCGCATCGTCGAGGTGCTGGGCGTCGACCCGGAGCGCACCCTCCTCACGGTGGCGGAGCACGGGAACCTGGCCTCCGCGACGCTGCCGTTCCAGCTCGCCGAGGCGCGCGCCGCGGGCAGGGTGGGGCCGGGCGGCCTGGTCGCGCTGGTCGGCCTCGCCGCGGGCATCTCGCTCGGCGCGATGGTGATCCGGCTGTGAGCGGGGTCGCGGTGACCGGGGACATCCGGTGAGCGGGGTCGCGGTGACCGGGATCGTCGCGGGTGGGGAGCGCCGCTGGGAGGAACGGGTGCAGCGCGCCGCGCATCCGGTCGTCTACCCGCTGCTGGCGCGCCTGCGGGCCCCCGTGCGCCGGATCCCCGGGGTCGGGGTGGTCGTCACCGACCCCGCGATCCTCCGCACGGTGCTGCTCGACACCGCGACGTTCACGAAGACCGGCCCGGGCTCGCCCGCCGACCTCTGGACGCCGGTGCTCGGCCCCCGGGTGCTGCTCAACATGGAGGGAGCGGATCACGTCGCCCTGCGTCGCAGGCTCGGCCCGCTGTTCGCGCCCGCCGCCGTCGAGGCGCTCGTCGCCGACTCGCTCGGCGCCGAGCTCTCCGCGGTGACGTCGACCCTCGCCGCGGGAGGAGAGGTGGACCTCGTCGAGGTGGCGCGCCGGTCGGCGACCCGGGTGATCCGCCGGCTCGTCGGCATCGAGGGTGAGCTCGGGGGAGACCTCTTCGCGCGCATCTCCGCGATCACCGGGTACGTGCGCCTCACCCGGCACGGGCTGACCCCGCCGCAGGTCGCGGCAGCGCGCGAGGTGCTCGACGAGCTGACCGTGCACGCCCGCGCCGCCTACGCGGCCGGTGACGAGAGCACGGTGCCCGGCCGGATGCGCGGACTCGGTCTGTCGGAGGACGAGGCGATGGGGGCGGTGGGCGCGTTCGTCCTCACCGGCACGGAGACGATCGTGTCGCACGTGCCGAGGATGATCGCGATCCTCCTCGACACCGGCTGGCTGCGCGAGCTGGCTCGCGACGACGCTCCGCTCGAGAACGCCATCGCCGAGTCGCTTCGGGTCACGACCCCCACCCCGGTCATGCTGCGGAGCGTGGTCGCCGAGGCGCGGGTCGGATCGGTGCCCGTGCGGCCCGGCGACCGTCTCGTGCTCGCGACGTTCCTCGCGGACCGAGCATCCGGCCGCTTCGATCCGGTCGCCGCCCCCGCCGTGTCGTTGAAGCAGCTCTGGTTCGGTGCGGGAGTGCACTTCTGTCTCGGCGCTCCGCTGGCGATGGCCCAGATCAGGGCCACGCTCGAGGCGGTGCTCGCGGCCGAGCGTGCGTCACCGCTCCGGATCGTGCGCCGCCGTGCGGTCCGTCGGTCGCTGATCCCCGGGTACGCCTCGCTCGTCGTGACCGGGGCGGCGCCGGACGGCCGGGCGACGGGACGGGCGAGCGCGAGAGGTTAGAGTCGGACCATGCGCGCAGTGGTCTTCAACGGCGTCCACGACGTCTCCGTCGAGGAGCTCCCCGATCCCGAGATCCATCTCCCGACGGATGCGATCGTCCGCGTTCTGGCGACGTGCGTCTGCGGATCCGACCTCTGGTACTACCGGGGCGAGAGCGAGCGGAAGCCCGGCTCGCGCATCGGCCACGAGTTCGTCGGCGTCGTCGAGGAGGTCGGGTCGGCGGTCACGACCGTGACCGTCGGCGACGTGGTGATCGCGCCGTTCGCCTTCAGCGACGGCACCTGCCCCAACTGCGTCTTCGGCTACCCGTCGTCGTGCATCCACGGCGGCATGTGGGGCGGTCGCGACAGCGAGGGGTTCCGCGTCGACGGCGGGCAGGGCGAGCTCGTCCGCGCACCGCTCGCCGACGGCACGCTGGTCGTCGTCCCGGGCGGCATGCCCTCGGAGGAGCTCCTCACATCGCTCCTGGCGCTCACCGATGTGATGGGCACCGGGCACCACGCCGCGGTCTGCGCCGGGGTTCGGCCCGGATCGACGGTCGCCGTCGTGGGCGATGGCGCCGTCGGGCTCAGCGGTGTCATCGCCGCGAAGCGGCTGGGCGCCGAGCGCATCATCGCGCTGAGCCGCCACGCCGACAGGCAGGCGCTCGCCCGCGAGTTCGGGGCGACCGACGTGGTGGAGCAGCGCGGGCCTGATGCGATCGAGCCGGTCCTCGCCCTCACCGTGGGTGTCGGTGTGGATGCGGTGCTCGAGTGCGTGGGCACCGGCGAGTCGATGGCCACGGCGTTCGCGATCGCACGTCCCGGTTCGCGTGTGGGCTATGTCGGCGTCCCGCACGGTGCAGAGGTACCGCTGCAGGCCGCGTTCCGGCACAACGTCGGGCTGGTGGGCGGCATGGCGCCGGTGCGCGCGTACATCCCGGAGCTGCTCCACGACGTCCTGGACGGGACGATCGTGCCCGGACGCCTGTTCGACTTCCGCGGCGGGCTCGACGACATCCCGGCCGGCTACGCGGCGATGGACGAGCGTCGCGCCATCAAGGCGATGGCGAGACTGTGACCGGGGGTACTCAGTGATGACGGATCCGCACCGGCTCGGCTTCGGGGCGGCCATCGCCCAGTTCGCTCCGAGCGACGACACCGACCGCAACCTCGCCGTGATCGAGCGGCTCGCCGCCGAGGCGGTCCGGCGCGGGGCCTCCCTCGTGGTGTTCCCGGAGTACTCCTCGTCGTTCCGAGACCCGATCGGGCCGGAGCTCGTCGACGACGCCGAGCCGCTCGACGGCCGGTTCGTCACCGAGCTGTCGCGGATCTCGACCGAGCTCGACGTGCACCTCATCGCCGGCATGGTCGCGGAGGCCGCCGACGGCGCCCGGTTCCGCAACCTCCTGGCCGCCGTCGCTCCGGGCGAGGGCCTCGTGGCGTCGTACGGGAAGCTGCATCTCTACGACGCGTTCGGCGGCCGCGAGAGCGACTGGGTGGAGGCCGCGGCCATCACCGAGCCGGAGACCTTCTCCATCCAGGGCATCACCATCGGCCTGCAGACCTGCTATGACGTGCGGTTCCCCGAGGTGTCGCGTCGCCTCGTCGACGCCGGCGCGGACCTCATCGCCATCCCGGCGGAGTGGGTGCGGGGGCCCCTGAAGGAGCACCACTGGCGCACGCTCGTGACGGCCCGCGCCCTGGAGAACACCGTGTACGTGGTGGCCGCCGACCAGACCCCGCCCGTCGGCGTGGGCGCGAGTCTCGTCGTCGACCCGATGGGCGTCACGATCGCGTCGCTGGGCGAGCGCGAGGACGTGGCCGTGGCCTGGATCGACCCGCACCGCATCGACGACGTGCGCCGGGTCAACCCCGCACTCGCTCTGCGCCGCTTCGGCGTCCACCCGCTCCAGTAGCCCCCCGGGTCAGCGGGCGAGCGCCGACAGCTGGGCGACGGCCTGCTCGATCACCGGCACGCGCTTGCAGAAGGCGAACCGCACGAGGCTCGAGTACTCCGCGGCGAGCGCCGGACCGCAGAACGCGCTGATCGGCACGCCGACGACGCCCGCCAGTCCCGGCAGGTCGCGGCAGAGCTGCGCTCCGTCGCTGTAGCCGAGGGGAGCGGCGTCGGCCACGACGAAGTACGTGCCGTCGGGACGGGTCACGTCGAAGCCCGCCGCCTCCAGGCCCGAGGCGAGCAGGTCGCGCTTCGCGCGCAGCGTCGACGCGACGCCGGCGTAGAAGCTGTCGGGCAACGCGAGTCCCGTGGCGATCGCGGGCTGGAACGGCGCGCCGTTGACGTACGTGAGGAACTGCTTCACGGCGAGGATCGCGGTGATGAGCGCGGGCGTCGAGACCGCCCAGCCGATCTTCCATCCCGTGGTGCTGAACGTCTTGCCCGCCGACGAGATCGTCACCGTGCGCTCGGCCGCCCCGGGGAGGGTGGCGATCGGGAGGTGGGGCACCCCGAAGGTGAGGTGCTCGTACACCTCGTCGGTGACGATGACGGCGTCGTGCCGCTCCGCCAGCTCCACCACGAGCTCGAGGGTGTCCCGGTCGAAGACCGCGCCCGTCGGGTTGTGCGGGTTGTTCACCAGGATCACGCGGGTGCGGTCGGTGACGGCGGCCCGCAGCTCGTCATGGTCAGGCTGGAAACGCGGTCGACGCAGCGGCACCGTGCGGTGCACTCCGCCGGCGAGCGCGATCACACCGCCGTACGCGTCGTAGAAGGGCTCGAACGTGACCACCTCGTCGCCGGGCTCGAGGAGGGCCAGCAGGGTCGCGGCGAGGGCCTCGGTCGCGCCGGCGGTCACGAGGACCTCGGTGCCGGGATCGACCTCCAGCCCGTAGAAGCGGCGCTGGTGCTCGGCGATGGCCTCGCGGAGGACCGGCAGACCGCGGCCGGGAGAGTACTGGTTGACGCCCTCGGCGATCGCGGCTCGGGCGGCCTCGAGGACCTCCGCCGGGCCGTCCTCGTCGGGGAACCCCTGCCCGAGGTTGATGGCGCCGGTGCGCTGAGCGAGTGCGCTCATCTCGGCGAAGATGGTGGAGGCGATGCTGCCGTCGGGGGCCAGGAGGCCTGCCCCCGCCGCGGCGCGTCGCCACGATCCGCTGATGTCCATGTTCCCTCGATCTCGTGCCCGGACCAGCCTAGAGGGTGCGCCGGCCTCGGTTTTGCCGTGTGACGCCGCCGTCGGTCGGGGCCCGGATGCGGATGAGAGCAGGGTCATAAGCAGGCGGCAGCCGCCATCCAGCCCGGTCATAGACTTCGCACAGGTTGCCTGAGAATGCTGGGTGGTGCTTGGAAGGAGCACAGCACACCATGTCAGACAGCACCGAGAACCCGGTCGGCTCGCCCGCCGAGGAGAACCCGCAGCCGACCCCCGCCTCGGAGCAGACGGCGCCGACGGAGCGCCTCGCACACCCCGCGCCGGAGCAGTCGGCCCCCGCCCCCTGGTCGCAGCCGGCCGCGTCCGGTCAGCCCGCCGTATCCGGCCAGCCGACCTCGCCCACTGCAACGCCGCAGTCCGGAGCGCCGGTCCCGCCCCTGCCGCCGCACCAGAGCACGGGCTCGTCGCAGCCGACCCCGCCGCTCAACCAGGGTCAGCAGCCGAACCCGACTCAGCCGACGACCCCGTTGCACCAGGGCCAGCAGGCGAACCCGACTCAGCCGACCACTCCGCTGCACCAAGCGCCGGCGCAGCCGACGATGCCGCTGGGGCAGGGCCAAGCCCCGCAGCCGCCCTACGGGCAGACCGCCGGCTACCCGCGCCCGACCACGCCCTACGGCGCCCCGTCCTACGGCCAGCAGCCCTACGCCGCGCAGCCCCAGGGTCGCAGCGACTACGGCCAGGGCTCGTTCGGCACCCCGGGTCAGCCGCAGTACGCCGCTCCGCGCGATCCCGCCTTCAACTCGGCGGCCTACGCCGCCTCCGGTGCGCACACCAGTTCCCAGCGGCCGGAGCGCAAGCGCCGCGGCGGTGTCGCTCTCATCGCCGCCCTCGCGATCGGCGCCGTCATCGGCGGCGCCTCGGGTGCGGGCATCAGCGTCTGGGCGATCAGCGCGAACCAGGGCAACGGGACGAACACCGCGTCGAGCCCCACCTCGATCACGGTGAACGATCCGCAGAACACCGACTGGGTGACCGCCGTCGCCCAGAAGGCGTCCCCGTCCGTGGTCACCATCAGCGCGAGCTCCGGCTCCTCGGGCGGCACGGGATCCGGTGTCATCCTCAGCGCCGACGGGTACGTCGTGACCAACACCCACGTCGTGACCCTCGACGGGGCGGCCGCGAACGCGACTCTCCGGGTGACGGCCGACGACGGGAAGATCTACGACGCCTCGATCGTCGGCACCGACCCGGTCAACGACCTGGCGGTCATCAAGCTGAAGGACGCCTCGGGCCTCACGCCCATCGAGTTCGCCGACTCGTCGAAGCTCAACGTCGGCGACGACGTCGTGGCCATCGGCGCGCCGCTCGGCTACTCGGGGACCGTCACGAACGGCATCGTGAGCGCCCTCAACCGGAGCATCACGGTGGCGTCGTCCGCGGCCCCCGCCGATCCCGAGACCCCGAACCAGGGCGAGGGCGACGGCGGGTCGGGCGACTCCGGCGGAAACGGCGGCAGCGGCGGCAGCCCGTTCGACTTCTGGAACTTCGACTTCCCGGGCCAGCAGACGCCGGACCAGCAGGGCAGCCAGAGCGGATCCAGCGCGGCCAGCGAGACCATCGCGCTGTCCGTCATCCAGACCGACGCCTCGATCAACCCCGGCAACTCCGGTGGTGCGCTCCTCGACGACCAGGGCCGCCTGATCGGCATCAACGTCGCGATCGCGTCGTCCACCGGACAGTCCGCGAACGGCGGCCAGGCCGGCAGCGTCGGCGTGGGCTTCTCGATCCCCTCCGAGACCGTGAAGCGGATCACCGACGAGATCATCAAGGACGGCAAGGCCACGCACGGTCTGCTGGGCGCCGGCGTCGCCGACGCGAGCCAGGCCGCCGACGCGACGACCACCGGTGCGCTGATCAACTCGGTCACCGACGGGGGAGCCGCCCAGAAGGCGGGGCTCCAGGTCGGCGACGTCGTCACCGCGTTCAACGGCATCCAGGTGCAGGACTACATCGACCTGACCGCCCTGGTGCGTGCACAGGCGGCCGGCGCGACGGTGAAGATCACCTACCTGCGCGACGGACAGTCGAAGACCGTCGACGTCACCCTCGGCTCGTTCCAGAGCTGACACCGGGAGATGCACGAAGGGCCGGGAGCGAACGCTCCCGGCCCTTCGTGCGTGAAGACTGAGTCGATCAGCGCGACGACTTGGCCGCGGTGAACTTGGCGACGACGACCGCGACGCCCGCCACGAGGAGCAGGATGCCCGCGGTCACGAGCATGGGCGTGAAGTCGGCGCCGGTCTGCGCGAGCACCGGCTGATCGGTGGACTCGGACGGCGACGCGGCGGATGCGGCGCCCACCCCGAGACCGAGGAAGGCGGACAGTGCGAAGACGCCGACGAGGATGCGGACCCTCATGCGTTGCCCCTCTCGCTGGTCCTCGAACGACCGCGTGCAAGACGCGGACGCGCGCCGACAGGTATCGGCTGCACTCGAGGATACCACCGGTACCCCTTTCGGGGTCGGTGCGAGGGACGGCGGCGTGGCCGAGCGCGCGCCGAGGCGGGTCAGATGCGGATGTCGGGCACCTGATCGAGCTGTTCGAGGGCGGGGAGCTCACGACGGCGGCCGCGAGGGAGCATCCGGCGCGGATCGAGTCGGCCCCGCTCACGGTCGCCCTTCTCCTGACGCGGAGCGATCTGGAGATCCTCCGTGAACCAGAGCGGTGCCGGCCCGAACGCGGACCGGCTGCTCTGCACGACCGTCCGGCCGAGGACGAGGTTTCCGACGCCGCCGATCGCGGCGCCCACGCCGAAGGGGACGAGTCGCCCGACCACGTTGGCGCCCTGCCCGACGGCGAAGCGCTTGACGAAGACGCGCTTGAGCTGGTCGGCGATCGGCCCGACGACCATCGAGGGCAGCGAGCTCGTCACGACCTGGCCCCAGTACGCGTTCCGGGTGACGCCGGTTCCCGCGGCCTGGCCGGCGATCTGACGCAGCAGGTCGCTGCCGGCCTTCCCCATCATGAGCGTCATGACGAGCGCGCGGGCGCGGTCGCGGTCGTCGACGGCGATGCCGTGCACCTCGGTGATCGACTGCGCGAAGAGCGCCGTCGTCTCGAGGAACCCGGCGGTCTCCGCGCCGCTCAGGGCGAGCGCCGCACCGGTGCCGACGAACGGCAGCATCGAGCTCGCGCCCACCGCCGCGCCCCCGGACGTGACCGCGGCGAGGTAGCGGCGCTCGAGGATGGTCACGAGCCGCTGCGGGTCGGCGTCGGGATGCAGACGACGGATCCCGCGCAGGTGCGCGAGCACGACGGGGCGCTGCACGCTGAGCAGACGGTCGACGGTGCGATCGAGTCCGGAGGCCATGCATCCACTCTGCCCCGGCCCGACCCGGTCGACGACGCGCCGCGGCGCACTTCTCAGCACAGTCGCGGCGTAGGGTGCAGTCCGTGCCCCTGCATCCCGTGACGATCGAGCTCCTGCTCGTGTCGACGCGGCATCGCTACGAGGGGCGGCCCGCCGACGGTCCGCTGCCCGCGCCGGAGGGCGAGCCCGAGGTCCGCTCCACGATCGAGCTCAGGGCGGGCCTCGGTGCGGTGGGTGACCGCTACTTCGCCCATCGCGCGCATCGGGATGCCGCGGTGACGGTCTTCGACGCCGCCTCCCTCGACCACGTCTCCGAGGTCACGGGCGTCCGCGATCTGGATCCCGCGGCGACCCGGCGCACGATCACGGTCCGCGGCTTCCCGATCGACGAGGTGGTCGGGCGGCCGTTCTCGCTCGACTCGGGGTCGGGGCCGATCCGCTTCCGGGGCCACCGGGCGGCGAACCCGTGTGCGTGGATGGACGTGACGCTGGCACCGGGCGCGTTCCGAGCGCTCCGCGGTCGGGGCGGGGTGCGCTGCGTCCCGCTCGACGACGGGACGCTCACCCTCGGGCGGGCCCTCCTCGACGACGACCCGCCTGCACCCGCCCTCTGACGGGCGGCCGTGTGCGTCGCCTTCGTGCCCCTCAGGTCGTCGCTGAAGCATACGGTCTGCTGACCGTGACGAGCGCATCCGAGGCGATCGACGCACGCTGGGAGGGCAGACGACCGGATGGGATGGGCAGAGATGACACGCTTCGGATACACCCTCATGACCGAGCAGAGCGGGCCGCGCGACCTCGTGCGGTACGCGGTGGCCGCCGAGCAGGCCGGGTTCGACTTCGAGGTGTCGAGCGACCACTACTCGCCCTGGCTGACCGAGCAGGGGCACGCCCCCTACGCCTGGACCGTGCTGGGCGCGGTCGCCCAGGCGACCGAGCGCGTGGAGCTGGCGACCTACGTGACCTGCCCCACGGTCCGCTACCACCCCGCCGTCATCGCCCAGAAGTCGGCGACCCTGCAGCTGCTCAGCGAGGGGCGCTTCATCCTCGGCCTCGGCTCGGGCGAGAACCTCAACGAGCACGTCGTGGGCGAGGGCTGGCCGGCGGTCGACGCCCGGCAGGACATGTTCGAGGAGGCCGTCACCATCATCCGCGAGCTCCACACCGGAGAGCTCGTCACCTGGGAAGGGCAGTACTTCCGTGTCGACTCGGCGCGCATCTGGGACCTCCCCGACGAGGGCGTCCCGATCGGCGTCGCCGTGTCGGGCGAGAAGTCGATCGAGCGGTTCGCTCCGCTCGGCGACCACCTCATCGCGGTGCAGCCCGAGGGCGACCTCGTCTCGGGGTGGACCGCGAAGAAGGGCGAGCAGACCCGGTCGATCGGCCAGATCCCTATCTGCTGGGGCAGGGACAAGGAGGCGGCCATCGAGAAGGCCCACGCGCAGTTCCGCTGGTTCGGCGGCGGCTGGGCGGTCAACGCCGATCTGCCGACCCCGGCCGGCTTCGCGGCCGCCAGCCAGTTCGTGCGGCCGGAGGACGTGGCGTCGTCGATCGCGTGCGGCCCCGACCTCGACGAGCTCGCCGAGAGCGTGCGCCCGTTCCTCGACGCGGGGTTCACCGACGTGGCGGTGGTGCAGGTGGGCGACGAGGGCCAGGACGAGTTCCTCGCCGAGGTGGCCGAGCCGCTGCTCGAGAAGCTGCGCGCGCTCTGAGCCCTCCGCGCAGTCGCGGTCGCGGTCACGACCGCGGTCGCGGTCTCAGTCGCGGTCGCGCAGCGAGAGGTGCGCGTTCAGGGCGTGCGTGAGCTCGAGGTCGTGCTGCAGAGGGCGGCCGTCGAGCTCGATCACGGGCACCGCCTGGCGGATGCTCGACGCGAGCCAGACGGCATCGGCGCGCTCGAGGTCGATCCGCGTCACCGGCAGCGCTCTCGTCACGTAGCCGCGAGCGGAGAAGAACTCGAAGGCGCGGCGCTGCGTCGTCCCGTGCAGGATGCCGTGCTCGGTGGGCGGGGTGAGGATGCGGTCGCCGTGACGCAGCAGCACGCTCGCCGTGGGCGCCTCGAGCACGAAGCCGTCGCTCGAGGTGAAGATCACGTCGTCCGCTCCCCGGCGGGCGGCCTCGCGGAGGGCGGCCGAGTTGATGGCGTACGACAGGGTCTTCGCGCCCTGCAGCAGCCACGGCGAGGTCTGCGCGACGTCGTGGCGGTAGCCGCGGTCGAGCGCCACGACGCGGATCCCGGTCTCGCGGTTCGAGGTGAAGTCCTTCGTCGGCATGGCCAGCGCCCACGCCGTCGGCACATCCGCGCCCTCGATGCCGCGGGTGAGCACGAGCTTCACCGCGAGCACCTCCACCTCGGGATGCGTCGACATCGCGAGCGCGATGGCCTCCCGCCAGGTCGTCGGGTCCGGTTCGGGCAGGTCGAGCAGGGCCGCGGACGACCCGAATCGCGCCAGGTGCGCGTCGATCGCGGGCGCCTCGCCGCGGGTGACCATGATGGTCTCGAAGATGCCGTCGCCCCGGGTCACCCCGAGGTCGAGCACGCTCACGTGGGGGCGGGCAGGATCGGCGATCTCCACCGCAGGACGCGACGACGAGTCGTCATGCGGGAGGACCGGGGAGTTCACGAGGACGAGGACTGGCGATGGCACACTGCCAGTGTGCCCCACACCAGCGGACGAAGGAGGACGGGAACACGATGAGCGCCGCCGTGCAGACCGAGATCGAGCGCAAGTACACCGTGGAGGAGGGGGCCGTGCTGCCCGACCTCGGCGGGGTGACCGGGGTCGCCCGGGTGCAGGCGGAGGAGCCGTTCGGTCTGGAGGCGGTGTACTTCGACACCGAGGCGCTCGACCTCGCCCGGGCCAGGGTCGCGCTCAGGCGTCGCGCCGGAGGGGCGGACGAGGGCTGGCACCTCAAGCTACCCGCCGACGAAGGGCGCACCGAGATGCAATGGCCGCTCACGGTCGGCGAGTCGGTCCCGGATGAGGTGCTCGAGCCCGTCCGCGCCCTGGTGCGCGACCGGGCGCTCACGCCGCTGGCGAGGATCGCGACCACCCGCACCATCACCGAGCTCCTCGACGAGGACGGCGGCGTCGTCGTCGAGGTGGCCGACGACCAGGTGACGGCCTCCGATGTGAGAGGCGGCGAGGTCCGCGCGTGGCGCGAATGGGAGGCGGAGCTCGGTCCGGCCGCACCCGGCACGCGCGCCGAGCGCGAGACGCTCCTCGACGAGGTGGAGGCGGTGCTGCACGAGGCTGGCGCGACCGTCTCGCCCAGCGTGTCGAAGCTCGCGCAGGCGCTCGGGCGCACGGGTCTCGGATCCTCCGGAGCGGACGCGCCGGCGGTCGACCGTCGCTCGTCCGCCGAGGAGGCCGTGCTCGCCGGAGTGCGCGAGCTGGTGGCCGAGCTGATCGCGCTCGACCCCGCGGCGCGGCGCGACGAGCCGGATGCGGTGCACCGGATGCGGACGACCGTGCGTCGCCTGCGGAACGTGCTGGCCACGCATCGGGCGCTGCTCGGCCGCGAACGGGTCGGCCCTCTGCGCGAGCAGCTCTCGCGGCTGGGCGGCCAGCTCGGCGAGGTCCGCGACCTCGAGGTGAGGGCGGGCTGGGCGAGCGACGCCCTCGACGCGTACGAGGCCGAGCGCGGCGCGGCCGACGGGGCCGCCCGCCGTCGTCTCGTCGGCGAGCTGCTCGAGGAGCGGACGGGAGCGCTCGCCCGCCTGCGCGCGGCGCTGACCGCCGAGCCGTACTTCCGTCTTCTCGACGACCTCGAGGGGTTCGGCGGGCCCGAGCGGACGGGCGACGCCGTCTCGGCCCGGCACGAGCAGCGCTCCACGCTGCGGAAGGCCGCCGAGCGCGCGGTCTCGAGGTCGGTGCCCGCCGAGGAGGCGGCCGAGAGCCTCTCCGACGGCGTCACGGAGTCGATCGAGGCGCTCGGCCACCTGCACGAGTCGAGGAAGGCCGCGCGCAAGCTCCGCCACGCGGCCGAGTTCGCCACCGGCGGCGCCGGCGGCGTGCTCGGGGCGCGGTCGGCGACGCTCGGTGAGCTCGCCGAGGACTTGCAGGACGCCCTGGGCGAGCACCGCGACGCGTCGCTGTTCGCCGAGCACCTGCACCTCGTGGCCGGTCGCGCCCACGCGTCGGGCGAGGACACGTTCGTCTACGGCGTGCTCTACCAGCGCGCGCAGGACCAGGCCGGGCGGGCCCTCGTCGCCGCCGACCGCGCGCGCCGCGCCCTCGCCCGCGCCGCGCGCTGAGCCCGCCGCCCGCACCAGCGCCGCGCGCTGAGCCCGCCCACCCACGCCGAACGGCGAGAAGGCGCCCTTCCCACACCCCGGAAAGGGCCTCTTCCCGCCGTTCGACGGGAGGAGTGGGGCGCGTTCTCGCCGCTCGGTGGGGTCAGGCGCCGCGGTAGAACGCGCCGAGCGCGGCGGAGAGCGAGACCAGGTCGTCGACGTGGGCGAGCTCCCGCGCCGAGTGCATCGACAGGAGCGGGACGCCGACGTCGACCGTCCGGATGCCCAGGCGCGTGGCCGTGAGCGGTCCGATGGTGGAGCCGCAGGGCACCGTGTTGTTCGAGACGAACTCCTGGAACGGTACGCCCGCCGCCTCGCTGCTACGAGCCCAGAGCGCCGCGCCGTGCGCATCCGTGGTGTACCGCTGGTTCGCATTGATCTTGAGGAGCGGGCCGCGCCCGGCGAGGGGTCGCACCACGGGATCGTGCTTCTCGGGGTAGTTGGGGTGCACGGAGTGGCCGGCGTCGCTCGACACCAGCCACGAGGCCGCGAGTGCGCGCGTCGCCTGCTCGCCGTCGGCTCCGAGGCCGTGGCGGATGCGGCGGAGCACGTCCTCGAGGAACGGTCCGCTGGCGCCCGACCGCGACTCGGATCCGAGCTCCTCGTGGTCGAAGGCCGCGAGGACGGCGATGGCGGGATCCCCGCCGTCGCGATCCGCGCCGGCCTCCGACTCGAGCAGGGCCACGAGCCCCGAGTGCACCGAGCTGAGGTTGTCGAGCCGGGCGGACGCGAACAGGCTGCGGTCGAGCCCGAACCGGCGCGGCGGCTGGCTGTCGACCGCGAGCACGTCGTACCCGGCGAGGTCGTCGGCCTCGATGTCGGCGATCTCGGCGAGATGGGCGAGCAGGTCGGCGTGCGCGACATCGCCGACGCCGAAGACCGGCTGCGTGTGGCGCTGACGGTCGAGCGAGACCGTGTCCGCCGATCCCCGGTCGAGGTGCACGGCGAGCTGGGGGATCCGGAAGAACGGGCCGGTGCGGACGAGCAGCTCGTCGCCGCCCCGCGTCACGATCCGGCCCGCCAGCTCGATCTCACGGTCGAGCCAGGAGGTGAGCAGGGGGCCGCCGTAGACCTCGACGGCGGCCTGCAGCCATCCCGCCGAGCCGACGGTCGGATGGGGCTTCAGCTTGAAGCCGGGGGAGTCGGTGTGCGTGCCGACGACGCGGAACGGCGTCAATGCGCCAGCCGACTCGGGGACGCGCCAGGCGATGACCGCCCCGTCGCGTACGACCACGTACCCACCGGGCCCGCCCGTCCACGGGTCGTCCTCCGAGAGGAGCGTCCAGCCGTCCTCCTGCAGTCGTCGGGCCACCTCGTGGGCGGCGTGGTACGAGCTCGGGGAGGCGGTGACGAAGGCCGACAGGTCGTCGATGTGGGCGTCCAGCTGCATGACCCCATCCAACCATCGCGTCCTCGGGTGCGAGGTCCGGGGCGTCGGCGTCCGCTCTGCCTGGTGGGCTAGGGTGTCTGTCGCGCGGGAGGTGTGCGGATGCGGACGAGAGTGAAGACCGTGTTCGCGGCGACGGTGCTGGCGCTGGCCGCGACGGCCGGTCTCGCCGGCTGCTCATCGCATCCGACCGAGGCGCTCTCGAAGCTCGCGCACGTGAACGCCGGCGAGCTGCCCACCCCGGCCGCCCCCGAACTGCCCGCGGCGTCGGGGATCCTCTACGGGCCGTCGCTCCGGCTGCTCGGCCACTACGACGGCTCGGCCTACTGGGTGGGGGCCACCACCGACGACCGGGTCTGCTTCATGGCGGTCACGACGGAGGTCGACGAGTCGAGCTGCGTCACCCCCTCCCGCTTCGGAGCCGACGGCGCGACGCTCCCCGTGGGAGAGGACGAGCGAATCTGGCTCTATCTCGGCTACATGACGGTGCCCACCGACAAGGGCTGGCGGATCGTGGCCGACAACCTCGCCGTGCGCTGAGCCCCGTCCTCCACAGGCTTCGATCCCTCCACAGGTACGTCTCCACCGGGCTCGGCGTCGGACGCTGCCGATAGTGTGCTGGCAGTCGCAAGGAGCTGGTCGATGATCGTCGTACGCGAGGGCGAAGCCCCCACCACGGTGCTGTACAGCGCCTCCGACCTCACCGCCGCCGCGAAGTGCGAGTTCGCCCTGGTGCGCACCCTCGACGCGAAGCTCGGGCGCATCCCTCCCCTCGACGAGACCGCCGACCCGATGCTCGACCGCGCCGCGCGTCTGGGCGATCTGCACGAGGAGCGCACTCTCGAGCGCTACCTCGCCGAGTTCGGGCGCTACGACGGCTCCCGCCCGGGCGGTGTCGCCCTCATCGAGCGGCCCGACGAGCGGCCCACGGCCGAGATCCTGCTGCGAGGGCAGGAGGCCACTCTCGCCGCGCTCCGCGGCGGGGCCGACATCGTCTACCAGGCCACGTTCTACGACGGACGGTTCCTGGGCTACGCCGACTTCATCCGCCGCACCTCGCCGGCCGACGCCTCCGAGCACGTGTACGAGGTGTACGACACCAAGCTCGCCCGTCGTGCCAAGGTGACGGCCCTCCTGCAGCTCGCCGCCTACGCCGATCAGCTGACCAGGCTCGGCATCGCAGTCGGCCCGCAGGTGCACCTCCTGCTGGGCGACGGCTCGACCTCGAGCCACGACCTCGTCGACGTCCTCCCGGTGTACCTCGAGCGTCGGTCGCGCCTCGAGAGCATGCTCGATGAACGGCTGGCCGACCCCGAGCCGGTGACCTGGGGCGACCCTCGCTTCGCGGTCGATGGCCGGTGCGACGTCTGCGCCCCCGAGGTCGAGGCACACCGAGACCTCCTCCTCGTCGCGAGCATGCGCACCACGCAGCGTGTGCGGCTCCTCGAGGCGGGCATCGGCACCATCGACGAGCTCGCCGCCTCGTCGGGGCCGGTCCCGGGCATGTCGGCCTCGGCGCTCGATGCCCTGCGCGATCAGGCGCGGATGCAGGTGGGCCACCCCGACTCGCTCGTCGCCAAGGTCTTCGAGCCGTCGGGCCTCGCGGCGTTGCCTGTGCCCGATGCCGGCGATGTCTTCTTCGACTTCGAGGGCGATCCCCTCTACACCGAGGGCGCGGGAGAGGAGTGGGGCCTCGACTACCTGTTCGGGGTGGTCGAGCACGACGGCGCCGGCGGAACGCGATTCCTGCCGTTCTGGGCGCACGACTACGCCGAGGAGCGCGAGGCGCTGCGCGCCTTCCTCGACTACGTCACGCGACGGCGGGCCGAGCATCCGGGCATGCACGTCTATCACTACGCCGACTACGAGCGGGCGCACCTGCAGAACCTCACCGCCCGGCACGGGGTGGGGGAGTCGCAGCTCGACGACCTCCTCCGGGGCGACGTCCTGGTCGACCTCTACCCGGTCGTCAAGCGCAGCATCCGCGTCAGCTCGCGGTCGTACGGGCTCAAGAAGCTCGAGCCGCTGTACATGGGCGACCGGTTGCGCGAGAGCGACGTCACCACGGGCGGCGACTCGATCCTCGCCTACGTGCGCTACACCGAGCTCCGCGACGCCGGGCTCACCGCCGAGGCGGAGGCGCAGCTGCGCGAGATCGCCGACTACAACGAGTACGACTGCGAGTCCACGCTGGGGCTGCGCGACTGGCTGCTCGCCCGCGCGGAAGAGCACGGCGTGACCCCGGCGGCGCTGCCTGCACAGCTGGCCGAGCTCGATGATCGCCCGAGCGACCTCACGGCCCGCCTGCGCGACGGAGTGCCCCCGAAGACGCCCGACCGCTCCGCCGACCAGCAGGCGCTCGCCCTCGCCGCCGCGGCCGTCGACTACCACCGACGCGAGGCGAAGACCTTCTGGTGGGAGCACTATGCCCGCCTGGTGCAGCCCCTCGAAGACTGGGCCGATACCCGCGACGTCCTCATCGTCACCCGAGCCTCGATCGACCAGGACTGGGTGGCCGACACGCCCGGCAAGGCGCCGCGGCGCCGGCTCGTCCTGCGCGGCGACCAGGCGCCCGGCTCACGGTTCGACGTCGGCGACCGGGGTCGATTCCTGCTCTACGAGCCACCGCATCCGTGGCTCGACCCTCGCGCCACCCCCACCGACCGCGCGGCCAGCGCGCGGAACGAGATCGTCGAGGTCCGGGCGGGCGACGACGGCGTGACCGAGCTGGTCGTCGAGGAGTGGCTCCGCGCCGGCGACGAGCCCTTCGACGCGCTGCCCGTCGCCATGACGCCGTCCGCGCCGCCGCCCACCGCGTCGATCCAGGGCGCGATCGGCGAGTGGGGCGAGCGGATCGCCGCGGCGCTGCCCGCGCTGCCGCGCGATCCAGCGCTCGACCTGCTGCGGCGGCGGGCCACGTCCTCGACCGGATCGGCGGAGGTGATGTCGGAGCTCTCCTCGGACGCGCCGACCGGAGCGGATGCGGTCGGCACGATCACGTCGGCGCTGCGCGAGCGAGACGGGTCGTTCGTCGCCGTCCAGGGCCCGCCCGGTGCGGGCAAGACGTACACCGGCGCCCGTGTGATCGCCCGGCTCGCGCTCGAGCACGGCTGGCGCATCGGCGTGGTGGCGCAGTCGCATGCCGTGGTCGAGCACATGCTCGAGTCGGTGGTGTCCGCGGGCGTTCCCGCCGATCGCGTGGGGAAGTCCTCGGCGCCCGAGACCGCCTCCTTCAGCGACGTGCCGCGCAACGGGTACTCGAGCTTCCTCCGCGACGCCCGCGAGCGGGCGCGGGGCGTGGTGCTCGGCGGCACCGCGTGGGACTTCACCAACCTCGGGCGGGTCTCGCGGCGTGAGCTCGACCTCGTCGTCGTCGACGAGGCCGGGCAGTACTCGCTGGCCAACACCATCGCGGTGAGCATGGCGGCCCGGCGCATCCTCCTCCTGGGCGACCCTCAGCAGCTGCCGCAGGTCACGCAGGGCACGCATCCCGAGCCCGTCGACCGGTCGGCGCTCGGCTGGCTGGGCGAGGGCCACGACGTGCTCCCGCCCGAGCTCGGCTTCTTCCTCGCTGAGACCTGGCGCCTCCACCCGGCGCTCTGCGCCCCGGTGAGCGCCCTCTCGTACGAGTCGCGTCTGCGGCCGCGGTTGCCCGAGACGAGCGAGCGAGCGCTCGACGGCATCCGGCCGGGGCTGCACCTCGAGCCGGTGCCGCACCGGGATCGCTCGACACACTCGACCGAGGAGGCGGATCGTGTGGTCGCCCTCGTCGACGACCTGGTGGGGCGTCACTGGACCGACCTCCCCGCCGGGCGCAGCGGCCCGCTCCGCGACGACGACGTCATCGTGGTCGCGGCCTACAACGCCCAGGTCGAGCTCATCAGGGCCGGGCTCGACGAGGTCGGCCGCACCGGGGTGCAGGTGGGCACGGTCGACCGGTTCCAGGGCCGGGAGGCCGCGATCGCTATCGTCTCGCTGGCGGCGTCGAGCGCGGCCGACGTCCCGAGGGGGATCGGCTTCCTGCTCATGAAGAACCGCCTCAATGTCGCGCTGTCGCGGGCGAAGTGGGCGGCGTACCTCGTGCACTCGCCCGCCCTGCGCGACCATCTCCCGTACAACGCCGCCGATCTCGCCGCGCTGTCGTCCTTCCTCCTGCTCACGGGCGACGAGGTGGTCGCGCCCGAGGTGCTCACCGCCGGCGCATGAGCGGGGTGTCGAGAGGGCGGATCGTCCTGGGTTGCGTCGCCGTCGGCCGAGAGGGCCGGGAGCCCGCATGACGGGGGTGCTGATCACGGGGGCCCGGGCGCCGATCGCGCTCGACCTTGCCCGCGCGCTCGCCGCACGGGGGAGCAGGGTCGTCGTCGCCGACAGCGTCCGATCGGTGACGGCGTCGTCGCGGGCGGTCAGTGCGGCGTACCGGGTCCCGCCCGCCCGCTACGATCCGCTCGCCTTCCGCGACGCGGTCACGGGCATCGCGGCGCGGCACGATCTCGAGCTCGTGGTCCCGACCTGCGAGGAGATCTTCTGGCTGGCGGGGACGATGCCGTCGGGTACTCCTGGCCCGCGTGTGCTGGCCCCCTCGCTCGACGTGCTCCGGACGCTGCACGACAAGGCCGCTTTCGCGGCGCTGTGCTCGCGGCTCGGGGTGGCGCATCCGCAGACCGAGGTCATCCGCTCAGCGCAGGAGTGGCGTCGGCGGCAGCGACGTCGGCGCGGTGACGAGCGCGGCGGCCTGGTCGCGAAGCCGGCCTTCTCCCGGTTCGCGGCCGAGACCGTCCTGCTCGGCGACACCGACCCGCTGCCCGACGCGCCGCGGATCACCCGCGACCGACCGTGGCTGGTGCAGGAGCGGGTCGACGGCGACGAGGTGTGCGTGTCGGCGGTCGCCGCGGCCGGTCGTCTCACCGCCGCCGTCGTCTACCGGCCCGGCTGGCGTGCGGGCAGAGGCGCCGCCGTCTCGATCGTCCAGGTGCCCGCGGGGGACCCGGTGGCGGTGAGCTCCCTCCACGTCGCCCGTCGCATCGTGGCCGAGACGGGGTTCACCGGGCTGATCGGCTTCGACCTCCTCACCGCCGGGGACGGCGTCGTCGTGCTGGAGTGCAATCCGCGCGCGACGAGCGGGCTGCATCTGTTCTCGCCCGGGAGCGACCTGGCCGACCGCCTACTCGGGGCAGGCGGGGTCGGGGCGTCGTCGCCCGACGCTCTCGCACCCGGAGCCGAAGGCGGCACGATCGACGCCGATCGCGAGGAGGTGCGCCTCGCCGTGCCGCACCTCCTCTATGCCGTGCCCGGCATGGTGTCGGGCGGGTCGCCGCTGCAGTGGATCCGGGGGCTGGCCGCCCCCGACGTGATCCGTGTGCCCGGTGACCGCGTCCGAGCGTCGGCCCTGGTCGGCGCGTTCGGCGCTCAGGTGCGCGCAGCGGCGCGCACCGGGCGACCGCTGCTGGCCGCCTCGACGCACGACATCGAGTGGAACGGCGACCCGATGCCGGGGAACGTTCCGGCCTCGGAGTGGCAGACGATGGCCACGCGAGTCCTCTCCTCGGTCGATCCGGTGTCCGTCGCCGAGAACCTCCCGGCGTCGATCGAGACGGTCCGCATCGGGGAGCTCGTGCTCCCGGTCACGGTCACCCGCCACGACGATCCGCGCCGCGACCGCAGCTACGTGGTGTCTCCCGTCGCCCACTACGTCGACTACAGCCGCGAGGAGCTGCGTCACCTGCCGTCGGCCGCCGCACGACGGATGCTCGCTCCGGTCATCGACGCCCTCGGCCTCGTCCTCGATCGGGCGCGCGCCGACGACGTGGTCGTGATCGGCAACCACCTGGTGTCCACGAACCTGCATGCGGACTGGACCGCATCCGACCTCGCCGCGGCCGTCGACGAGCTGATCGGCAGACACCCCGCCTCCGCTCTCGCGGTGAGGAGCGTGCACTCGCGGCTCGGGCGCCTTCCCGAGCTGCTGCGGTCGGAGGGGTGGACCCTCGTGCCGTCGCGGAGCATCCTGCTCGTGCCCACGGCCGACGACGAGTGGCGGAGCCGCCGCGACGTGCGCCGCGACCGGGAACTGGCCGCGCGGTCGGAGCACACGCTGGAGCGCATCGCGCCCGGCACCGAGTTGTCGCCCGAGGTCGACGAGCGCCTGGTCGAGCTCTACACGATGCTCTACCTCGAGAAGCACTCGAGGCTCAACCCGCGCTACACGGTCGAGTTCGTCCGGCTCGCCGTCCGCACCGGGCTCCTCGAGATGAGCGTCCTGCGCCGGGGCGACCGGATCGACGGCGTGGTCGGCACGTACGCCGCGAACGGGTGGCTCGCCGGTCCGTTCCTCGGCTACGACACGTCGCTTCCCGCCGAGGTCGGGCTGTACCGGATGCTGTCGCTCGCGCTCTCCGACGAGGCCCACCAGCGCGGGCTCGACCTCCACGCCTCGAGCGGGGTCGCCGCCTTCAAACGCTCCCGGGGTGCCGAGCCCGAGCTGGAGTGGACCGCTGTCTACACCCGCCACCTCTCGCGCACCCGTCGCGCCGCCTGGACGGGCCTTGCCGCCTTCCTCGACACCGCCGCCGTCCCCCTCCTCACCCGTTACGCCCTCTGACCCCGCCGTCCGGCCCCCGTGCCGTCCCCGGTCCTGGTCGTGGGCCCGGTCGCTGTCTGCCGCGCCGAGCTGACTCCGGACATTCGCCCCGACACGCCCGGAGAGGTCCGGAGTCAGCCCAACGACAGGCAGAATTCCGGAGTGGGCTCAGGCGCGGCGACCTCGGCGAAAGAGGCGCAAACACGAGTGGTACATGATGTACCGGTGTTGACGCTCTGGTTCGGTTCACGGGCGGCAGGTAGTCATGTCGTGTGTCATCTGCCCACTCGGAGGCCGCGAGGCTGCTCGGCTCGCGCATCCGCGAGGAGAGACAGCGGTTCGCCATCAACCAGATGGAGCTCGCCGAGCTGGCCGGGCTCCACTTCACGAACCTCGGCAAGATCGAGCGCGGGCAGGCCAACCCGTCGCTCCACACCATCCTCCGGATCGCGGGCGCGCTGAACGTCGACCCCGCGACGCTGGTCGAGGGGATGACCGCCGATATGCTCCCGGACCGACCGCACAAGATCACGGTCGCCGACCTCATCAAGGCGCGCGAAGACGCTCAGCGCACCGACTGACGTCGGCCAGCACCGACGGATGCGGGCTGACGCCGGGCGACCGGCGCATCGGCCGCCCGGCGTCGTTCAGCGCCGCGTCAGAAGCTCACCCGCCAGAGGTACTCGTCGCCGTCTGGTCGGAACCAGCGCACGACCAGCACCCCGGAGCGCGGAAGGTCGTCGGCTCGGATGGTGAGCCGCACCTCCTGTCCGGGCCGGAGGAGGAGCGGTGCGGTGGCCCGCATCATGGCACCGCCGAGCAGGCTGAAGGAGAGCCCGCTCAGCGGCTCGGGACTGACATTGCGCAGCAGGTAGCTGCGCGGTGCATCGCGTCGGTCGAGGCGGAGCGGCACGGGGTAGGCGATGTTCTCGGTGTCGTATGGGGAGATGTGACTGCTTGCCATGCGGTGAACGTAGTGGTGGCCACTGACGGGGGAGGTGAGCCGTCGGGAAGGGGCGTCCGACCTGGGGAGAAGCCGAGTAGGCGGCGGCTCCGTGGAGGACCCGGGTGGAAGTCCCTATTCTGTTTCGTGAACATCCGGCGACGTCGGTTGCTGGCAGAATCGTCGGTAGCGTCTTGCGGGGGACGACGGCCGTGCGCGGCCTCGATGCGATTGATAGGTTGGTGCGGTGAGCCCAGAGTCAGAGACACCGAGCGACCAGGGCTCCACTGGGCCAGACGGCACCGAGCCACGGGCACCCCGTGCGCGCACCGCTCCTCGAGCGACGGGCACCAAGCGTCCCGCGGCGAAGACGGCGGCGGCGCGCACCACGGCGGCCAAGCCGCAGACGACAGCCAAGCCGCGCACTCCGTCGAAGCCGCAGAACCCGGCCAAGCCGACCGTGCAGCGTCCGGCGAAGTCGACCACGCGTCCGAGCACGTCCCGGCCGGCCGCCAAGACGACGCCCGCGGCGGCGGCCCGAGCGTCCGCCGCACCCGCCGTGCCGGAGCCGGCCGACGACGCCATCACCGTCGAGGAGCTGTTCTCCGACGACTCGGCCGCGCCGACGGTGCAGCAGACCGTGACCGTCGAGGTCATCGAGCCCACCGCTTCCCCAGCCGACGCCGACCCGGTCGACGCGGACCCGGTCGACGCGGACCCGGTCGACGCGGGCCCCGCAGCAGGCGCAGACGCGCACCCCCCAGCAGGACCCGACCCTGTCGACGCCGACCCGCTCGAGCCGGCGGGGAAGCCCGCGCGCCCCGCCACCGGTCGCAAGCCCTCCGCTCCCCGGGCCCCCGCGCGCACCGCCGCGCCCACGAAGGCGGCACCGAGGCGCCCGGCGAAGCCGCGTCCGGCGCCCCGCTCCAAGGCGGCCGCCGCCGCGGTGCCGAGCGTGGTGCGCGACCTCGACCCCTCCGTCATCGCACTCTCGATCAGCGGCCTCACCAAGCGCTTCGGCAGCACCGTCGCGGTGGCGGGCATCGACCTCGACGTGCCCCAGGGCTCGTTCTACGGCATCGTCGGTCCGAACGGCGCGGGCAAGACCACCACGCTCTCGATGGTGACCGGCATGCTGCGGCCCGATGGGGGCAGCATCACGGTGCTCGACACCGACGTGTGGCGCGACCCCGCGGCGGCCAAGCGGCTCCTCGGCGTGCTGCCCGACCGCCTCCGTCTCTTCGACCGCCTCACCGGCCGTCAGCTCCTCTACTACTCCGGCACGCTGCGCAAGCTCGACAACAAGACGGTCACCGCGCGCAGCGCCGACCTCGCGGCGGCCCTGGGCCTCGAGGATGCGCTGGGCCGCCTGGTCTCCGACTACTCGGCGGGCATGACGAAGAAGCTGGCTCTGGCCTGCGCGATGATCCACTCGCCGCGTGTCCTCGTGCTCGACGAGCCGTTCGAGTCGATCGACCCGGTCTCCGCCGCGAACGTGACCGAGATCCTCGAGAAGTACGTGGCGGGCGGCGGCACGGTCGTGGTCTCCAGCCACAGCATGGACATGATCCAGCGGGTGTGCGACCGTGTCGCGATCATCGTCGAGGGCTCTGTGCTCGCCAAGGGCACGGTCGACGAGGTGCGCGCGGGCGAGACGCTCGAGGAGCGCTTCATGGAGCTGGCGGGCACCCGTCGCACGACGGAGGGGATGGAATGGCTGCTGAGCTCCTCCGACTGAGACTCCGCATCCTCGGCAATGCGCTGCGGCCGGGGGCGCGTCATCGCGGATGGTCGGTCGTCGGGGCTCTGATCGCCATCGCCGCGACGATCGCGGCCTGCATAGCCCTGGTGTCGCTGCGGAACGCCGAGATCGACGTGGCCCGCGAGGCGGTGGTCATCGGCGGCTCCGTCGTGACTCTGGCGTTCCTCGTCGGTCCTCTGCTGTTCGGCGTGGCCGGCACGATGGACCCGCGCGCGCTCGGCATCCTGGGCCTCCGTGAGGGCCAGATCGCACGGGGGCTCGTCCTGACGGGCCTGCTCACCATCCCGAGCGCGGCGGTCGTGATCACCGCCCTGATGACCGTCGTGACCTGGTCGGGCTCGCTCGCGTCGACGCTCATCGCCGTGGTCTCCGCCGTCGTCGCGGCGGCGACCTGTGTGCTGTTCGGCCGGATCGCCAGCGCTCTCTCCGGCTTCCTCCTCGACACACGCCGAGCGCGTGAGATCGGCGCCGTGCTCGGTGTGGTGCTGGTGCTGCTGCTCACGCCGGGGCTCGTGCTGCTGGTGCTCTCGGCGCAGAACGAGCAGGACGGCCTCGCGGGCTCCCTGCAGTCCGTTCTGAGCTGGACGCCGCTCGGCGCCGCCTGGGCGGCCCCGGCCGATGCCGCGGCGGGCCAGTGGGTCGTCGCCGTGCTCAAGCTGCTCATCGCGGCCGCCGTCCTGGCGCTGGCGTGGCTGGCGTGGCGCGGTCTGGTCTCGGTGATGCTCGTCGCTCCCGAGCGGCGTGAGGCGGCGTCCGAGCCGGGCGGTCTCGGCTGGTTCGGCCGCACGCCGACGACTCCCGCCGGCGCGATCGCCGCCCGGTCGCTGACGTACTGGTCTCGCGACTCCCGCTACTACGCGCAGATGGCCATCGTCCCGGTCGTGCCGATCGTGACGGTGTTCGTGTTCGTGTTCGTGGGCGTCCCCGTCGAGATCACGGCTCTTCTGCCGCTGCCGCTGATCTGCCTCTTCCTCGGCTGGGCGGTGCACAACGACGTCGCCTACGACAACACCGCCGTCTGGCTGCACGTCGTGGCCGGCCGCGTCGGCCTGGCCGATCGCGTCGGGCGGATGGTCCCGGTCCTGCTCATCGCGATCCCGGTGGTCGCGATCGGGTCGTTCCTCAGCGTCCTGTTCGCCGGAGAGGTCGATGCGCTGCCCGCCGTGCTCGGAGTGGCCACCTGCCTCGTGCTCAGCGGCTTGGGGCTCGCGAGCACGTTCTCGGCGGTGTTCCCGTACCCGGCGACGCGCCCGGGCGACAGCGCCTTCACGTCGCCGCAGTCCACGGGGGCCCGGCCGTTCCTCGCTCAGGGCGTCTCGCTGGTGGGCACGGTCCTCGTGTCGCTCCCGGCGATCCTCTTGGGCATCGCCGGTCTCCAGGGGGACGTCGACGCGTACTGGATGGCGCTGTGGGTCGGCGTCGGCACGGGGCTCGTGGTCGTGGTGCTCGGCACCGCTCTCGGTGCGCGGGTGTTCGACCGCAGGGGTCCTGAGATCCTCGCGGCCGCACAGCGCAACTGAACCGGCAGCTGCCGGGTGGGAAGCGTGATGGAGTCGTCCGGATCGGGCGGGCACCCTCGGATGCGCGTCTAGACTCGGTCCATGGTCCTTCCGGTCTCCGCCCGAACTTCCGATCCCTCCGACCTGCCGGACGGCGGATCGACGGCGGTGCTCGACCGCGAGCTCGAGGAGCTCCTCGAGTCGGAGAGCATCGACCCCGGCGATCACGACCGCTTCTCGCACTACGTGCGCAAGGAGCAGATCCTCGAGTCGGCCGTCACCGGCAAGCCGGTGAAGGCGCTGTGCGGCAAGAAGTGGACGCCGGGTCGCGACCCCGACAAGTTCCCGGTCTGCCCCACGTGCAAGGAGATCTACGAGCGGATGCAGGCCGAGTAGGCCCACAGGCACGGCCAGATCCCCTCACACGGCGCGGGCCCGCTCAGACGACGTAGACGGTCGGTATCGCGGGCTCGCCCGCGGCCAGCCGGAACGCACGGTCGGGCAGCTCGGCGACGGCATCCGCGCGGTGCTCGCGCGCCGCGGCCACGGCATCCGGTCCTATCGCGCCCGCTTCGGGCACCCCGGCCGCCATCAGCGGCACGTGCAGTGCGCGGGCGGACGCGGGGGCCTCCGCCGCGGCCACCGCGATGGTCTCCGAGACGGCTCGTCCGTCCTCCAGCACCCGATAGGGGTGCTTCGAGCCGCCGTGCGTCTGCTTGTGGGCGGACCGCTTCTCGACGGGGAGCCAGGTGCCGTCGTCGAGCTGCTTGGCGACGAGCTTGTAGACCATCCCGGCGGCGGGCGACCCGGATCCGGTGACCACGGACGTTCCGACCCCGAACGAGTCGACAGGGGTGGCGGCGAGCGCGGCGATGGCGTTCTCGTCGAGGTCGTTCGTGACGGTGATGCGGGTGCTCGTGTTGCCGAGGCGGTCGAGCTGCTCGCGCACCTCGCCGACGAGGGTGAGCAGATCGCCGGAGTCGAGGCGCACCGCGCCCAGCTCGGACCCGCCCGCCCGGACGGCGTTCTCGACGCCGGTGGGGATGTCGTAGGTGTCGACGAGCAGCGTCGTCGAGGGCCCGAGCGTGGCGACCTGGGCTCGGAAGGCGCTCAGCTCGTCGTCGTGCAGCATCGTGAAGGCGTGGGCGGCCGTGCCCATCGTGGGCACTCCCCACTCCCTGCCCGCCTCGAGGTTCGACGTCGCACCGAAGCCGGCGATGTAGGCCGCCCGTGCCGCGGCGACCGCGGAGCGCTCACCCGTGCGTCGCGATCCCATCTCGGCGACCGGTCGGCCGCGTGCCGCCGAGACCATCCGCGCCGCGGCGGTCGCGACGGCGGAGTCGTAGTTGAGCACGCTGAGGATGAGGGTCTCGAGCAGCACACCCTCGCCGAACGGCGCCTCGACGACGAGCAGGGGCGAACCCGGGAAGTACACCTCGCCCTCGCGGTAGCCGCGGATGTCGCCGCGGAAGCGGAAGTCGGCGAGCCAGTCCAGGGTCGCCTCCGACACGATCTGCGCCTGCCGGAGGTACTCGAGCTCCTCATCGCCGAAGCGGAAGCGCTCGATCAGCTCGAGCAGCCTGCCCGTGCCCGCCACGATGCCGTACCGCCTCCCGCCCGGGAGCGAGCGGCCGAAGGCCTCGAACACGCACGGTCGCTCGTGAGCGCCGGAGTGGAGGGCCGCGTCGAGCATGGTGAGCTCGTAGCGGTCGGTCAGGAGCGCCGTCGAATCGGTCACCCTCCCGAGCCTATCCGGGCCTCACGGTTCGCGCGGGTAGGCTGTCTCCTCGTGAGTGACGCGCCCATCGGTATCTTCGACTCCGGAGTCGGCGGGCTCACGGTGGCCAGGGCGGTCCGCGACCAGCTGCCGCAGGAGTCGATCCTCTACATCGGCGACACCCGGCACTCGCCCTACGGGCCGAAGCCCCTGGCCGACGTCCGCCGCTATGCCCTCGAGGTGCTCGACGACCTCGTCGAGCAGGACGTGAAGATGCTCGTGATCGCCTGCAACACGGCCTCCGCCGCCATGCTGCGAGATGCGCGCGAGCGCTACAGCGTCCCGGTGATCGAGGTGATCCAGCCGGCGGTCCGCACCGCCGTCTCGGCCACGCGCAACGATCGGGTGGGTGTCATCGGCACGACGGCCACGATCACCTCGCGGGCCTACGAGGACGCGTTCGCCGCCGCCCCGCACCTGCGCCTGTTCACGCAGGCCTGCCCCGAGTTCGTCGAGCATGTCGAGGCCGGAGACACCACCAGCGACGAGCTGGTGCGCCTCGCCGAGGGCTACCTCCGGCCGCTGGTCGAGCAGGGCATCGACACCCTCGTGCTCGGCTGCACCCACTACCCGTTCCTCAAAGGCGCGATCTCGTACGTCGTCGGCGACGGCGTGCGCCTTGTCTCGAGCGACACCGAGACCGCGAACGACGTCTACCGCACGCTCGTCGGCCGCGGTATCCAGCGCACGTCGAGCCTGCCCCCCACCTACCGGTACGAGGCGACCGGCGAGAGCGCGGAGGAGTTCCTCCGCCTCGCCGACCGCTTCCTCGGCCCCGAGGTCTCGCGTGTCGAGCTCGTCGAGACCGGCACCATCACCATCCCCGCCCGCGCCCGCCTCCAGGAGGACCACTCGTGACCACCACCCGTGCCGACGGACGCACTCCGTCAGAGCTCCGTCCCGTGACCATCGAGCGGGGCTGGAGCGACCAGGCCGAGGGCTCCGCGCTCATCTCGTTCGGCCGCACCCGCGTGCTCTGCACCGCCTCCTTCACCGGGGGAGTGCCGCGCTGGAAGCAGGGCAGCGGCAAGGGCTGGGTCACCGCCGAGTACGCCATGCTGCCTCGCTCGACGAACGACCGCACCGACCGCGAGTCGGTCAAGGGCCGCATCGGGGGGCGCACGCACGAGATCTCGCGCCTCATCGGCCGCTCGCTGCGCGCCGTCGTCGACATGAAGGCTCTCGGCGAGAACACCATCGTGCTCGACTGCGACGTGCTGCAGGCGGATGGGGGCACCCGCACCGCGGCGATCACCGGCGCCTACGTGGCGATGGCCGACGCCATCCAGTGGGCTCGCGGCCAGAAGCTGGTCGGTCAGCGGTCGCGTCCGCTCTTCGACAGCGTGTCGGCCGTCTCGGTGGGCATCATCGACGGCGTGCCCATGCTCGACCTGCCCTACGTCGAGGACGTGAAGGCCGAGACCGACATGAACGTGGTCGTGACGGGCCGCGGTCTCTTCGTCGAGGTGCAAGGCACCGCAGAGCAGGCCCCCTTCGACCGCAGCGAGCTCGACACGCTGCTCGACCTCGCCGTGGCGGGCAACGCCGACCTGGCGCGCCTCCAGCGCGAGGCGCTCGGCTACGACCCGCTGACCCCCGCCTCGTGACCGCCGTCGTCCTGGCCACGCACAGCGCCCACAAGGTGCGGGAGTTCCAGCAGCTCGTCGACGCGGCGGGAGCCGGGATCGAGGTTCTCGCCTACGACGGTCCGTCGCCGGTGGAGGACGGCACCTCGTTCGCGGCGAACGCCCTGATCAAGGCCCGCACGGCCGCCGCCCACAGCGGCCGCCTGTCGCTCGCCGATGACTCCGGGCTCAGCGTCGACGTGCTCGGCGGCGCCCCGGGAATCTTCTCGGCGCGTTGGGCGGGCCACGGCAAGGGCGACGTCGCCAACCGGCTGCTCCTTCTCGACCAGCTCGCCGACATGGCCGACGCGCACCGTGCCGCGACCTTCCTGTGCACCATCGCGATCGTCGATCCCGTGTCCGGGGCGGAGCGCGTCGTCGAGGGGCGCTGGCCCGGTCGGTTGCTGCACGAGGAGCGCGGCGAGGGCGGCTTCGGCTACGACCCGGTGTTCATGCCCGACGGCGAGACCCGGTCCGCCGCCGAGCTCGCCCCCGAGGAGAAGAACGCCCTGAGCCACCGGGCCCGAGCCTTCGGCCTCGCCCTTCCGGTGCTGCGCGAGCTCGTCGGAGACTGACCGAGGTCGACCGGGACACTGTTGAGAACGAGCCTCGTTCCCGAGAAGGCGACACGGGGCTCCTGGAGCCGCGACCGGCTCTAGCCTGGTCGTGATGGCCGACGACAAAGGGCACGCCCACTCCCACGATCACGCCTCCGGCGCCAACCGCACGCGCCTGGTGGCGGCGATCTGCATCGTCGCGGTCGTGCTGGTCGTCGAGGTCGTCGGCGCGGTGTCGACCGGCTCGCTGTCGCTCCTGGCGGATGCCGGCCACATGCTGTCGGATCTCGTCGGGCTCATCATCGCCCTCATCGCGACCATCATCGCCGCGCGACCGGCGACCGACCGGCTGACCTACGGCTATCAGCGCGCCGAGGTGTTCGGAGCGCTGATCAACGGCGTCATCCTCGTGATCGTCGCGGTCTCGGTGACGATCGAGGCGGTGACGCGGCTCTTCGACCCGGCCCCGGGGGAGATCGCGGGCGGCCTCATGCTCGCCGTGGCCGCCGTGGGCCTGGTGGCCAACACCGCGAGCCTGCTGATCCTCCGCGGCGGAGCCAAGGAGTCGATCAACATGCGGGGCGCCTACCTCGAGGTGCTCGGCGACCTGCTCGGCTCGATCGCGGTGATCGCGGCCGCCCTCGTGATCCTCACCACCGGCTTCGAGAAGGCGGATGCGATCGCGTCGCTCCTCATCGCCGCCATGATCGTGCCGCGCGCCGTGTCGCTCCTCAAAGACGTCGTCGGCGTGCTCGCCCAGTCGACACCGCCGTCGATGGACGTCGGCCAGATCCGCGAGCACCTCCTCGCGCAGCCGGGGGTCGCCGCGGTGCACGACGTGCACATCTGGTCGATCACCTCGGGCCAGTACGTGTTCTCAGCTCACGTGGTCTGCACGCAGGAGGTGTTCGAGTCGGGCGGCACCGCGGCGCTGCTCCGCTCGCTCGACTCGTGCCTGGCCGAGCACTTCGACGTCGAGCACTCCACGTTCCAGCTCGAGCCGGTCGAGCGCGCCGACACCGAGGACCGCACCCACCGCTGACGCGAGGGAGGGCGACCCGGGCTCCTCAGTCGAGGTTCTTGCGGCTGGTGGGGTCGTCGAAGACCTCGGGCTCGAGGGTGAGCTGTTCGGCCGCTCCCGTGATCTCGACCTCCTCCGCCTCGGCGGCGCCCGCCTCGCGCTTCGCGCGCCGCGACTCGCGGAAGTAGTGGAAGACCGTCGGGATGACGGTGAGCACGACGACGCCGATGAGCACGATGTCGAGGTACTTCTCGGCGAACTCGCGCACGAGCGGGATCTGCCCGAGACCGAACCCGAGGAGAGTGACACCCGATCCCCAGATCAGCGCGCCGATGCCGTTGTACAGGGAGTAGCGGCGGTAGTTCATGTGGCCCACGCCGGCGGCGATGGGCGCGAAGGTGCGGACGATCGGCACGAAGCGCGCGACGATCACCGCGAACCCGCCGTAGCGCTCGAAGAAGGCGTTGGTGCGCTCGACGTTGCGCACGCTGAACAGCCCCGACTCCTTGCGCTCGAACACGCGCGGGCCGAGCTTGTGGCCGATGAGATAGCCGACCTCACCACCGAGGAACGCGGCCAGCGAGATCGCGAGGCAGACCCACCAGATGTCGACGCCGAACTTGCCGGTCGTCGCCAGGACGCCGGTGAAGAACAGCAGTGTGTCGCCGGGGAGCAGGAACCCGACCAGCAGGCCGGTCTCGGCGAAGACGATGGCGCAGACGACGATGAGGGCCACCGGGCCGAAAACACCGCCGAGGAGGGTGTTGGGGTCGAGCCAGGGGATGAGCGCGGCGGGCACGGAATGCGGGATCACTGGGTCTCCTGTCGGCAGGGCGTGGGCACACTGCGGCGGTGTACGACCCGACCGGAGTCACGTCGTCGTGCGGAAGGAGGGACTTGAACCCTCACGCTCGAAAGCACAGGAACCTAAATCCTGCGTGTCTGCCAATTCCACCACTCCCGCAGAGGCGATTCCAAGTGTAGGGCGTGCGAGTCAGGAGACTCACGGCTGAGCGGCCCTAGGGCGTCGCGGGGCGGCGGTGCGGCAGATAGCGGGGGATCCAGCGGGCGAGCATCACGGCGCCGGCGAGTCCGGTGACCCCCACCAGTGCGGTGGCGAGGGGGAGCGAGGCCACGGCCACGACGCCGGCCACGAGCACCGGTGCGGCGGCACTGCCCGCATCCGCCGTGAACCGGAAGGCGCCGAGGAAGGGAGCCGGGTCCTGGCGGGGGGCCAGGTCGGCGCTGAGGGTCATGATGATCCCGCTGCCGATGCCGTTCGCGATCCCCATCGCGATCGCGATGACGGTGAACCAGAGCGTCGAGGCGGAGAGGTCGTGCGTGAACGAGAGCACGACGAGCGCGATCCCCATCCCCACCATCGACGGGATGACGCTCCACAGCCGGCCGAACCGGTCCATGATCTGCCCGCTGGTGTAGAACAGCGCGAAGTCGGCGGCCGCGCCGATCCCGATCACCAGTGCGGTGGTGGAGTCGCCGAGCCCGATGCTCACCGCCCAGAGCGGCAGGATCGCCATCCGGCTTGCGCGCAGCGCGCCCACGATCGAGGCGCCGGTGCCCATGGTGGCGAGCACACGGCGGTGCTGCCAGATCGTCGGCAGCAGTCCGCGCGCCTCCGCGGCAGCCTCCCTGGCCCCGGCGTCGGGCCTCACCAGCCCCGCGGTGGGGTCGCGCATGACCAGCAGGAGCGCGGTGACGGCGACCGCGGCCACGATCTGCACGAGGAACGCCGAGTGCGGCGACCCGGTCGCCGCGATCACCCCGGCGCCGATGAAGGGCCCGATGAACCAGCCCGCGCGGAACGCGCCGCCGAGGGTCGAGAGCGCCCGGGCACGGATGCGCAGGGGCACGAACGCGGTCATGAAGGCCTGGCGGGCGAGCGCGAAGACCGCAGCGGCCAACCCGATCAGGAAGACGCCGACTCCGAACACGACGGCGTTCGGGGCGAGGAGCGAGATCAGCACGGCGACGACGGCGAGCCCGGCCGCTCCGATCATGGCGCGCCGTTCCCCGATCCGCGACACCACCCATCCGCTGGGGATGTCGCCGGCGAGCTGGCCCACCACGAGCATCGACGCGATCAGGCCGGCGCCGGCGAGATCGGCGCCGAGGGAGGAGGCGATCGCCGGGACGACGGGGATGACCGCTCCCTCGCCGGTGGCGAAGAGGAAGGACGGGAGGAGTGCGGGCAGCGCGATGGACCGGAATCGGAAGTCGTCGCCCGCTGTCGTGCTCATCGAAGCTAGTTTACGCCGGTGAACTACCCGGGGGCGTCGAGGGCGCATCCGGGCGGGCCCCTCTAGGATTGGAGGCACGATGTTGGACCTTGACCTCTCAGACCAGATCTCCCAGCTGCGCTCCACGTTCGCAGACATCCGCAGCGTGGTCGACGTCGACTCGCTCAGGTCGGAGATCGCCCGTCTCTCCGACGAGGCCGGCGCCCCCGACCTCTGGGACGACACCGAGAAGGCCCAGAAGGTGACGAGCGCCCTCAGTCATCGCCAGTCCGAACTGGCCCGCATCGAGGGCATCGAGCGCCGTCTCGACGACCTCGAGGTGCTGGTCGAGCTCGCGATCGAGGCCGACGACGCCGACTCGGCCGAGGAGGCGCGCAGCGAGCTGGCCTCCCTCGAGAAGGTGCTCGGCGACCTCGAGGTGCAGACGCTCCTCAACGGGGAGTGGGATCCGCGCCCCGCGGTCATGACCATCCGCGCCGGTGCGGGCGGCGTCGACGCCGCCGACTTCGCCGAGATGCTCATGCGCATGTACCTGCGGTACGCCGAGAAGCACGGCATCTCCACCACCGTCATGGACACGAGCTACGCCGAGGAGGCGGGCATCAAGTCCACGACGATCGAGTTCGACGCGCCCTACGCGTTCGGCCAGCTGGGTGTCGAGGCCGGGACGCACCGTCTGGTCCGCATGAGCCCGTTCGGGGCGGCCGGGAAGCGGCAGACGAGCTTCGCCGCCGTCGAGGTCATCCCGCTCATGGAGGAGGCGCAGGAGGTCGAGATCCCCGAGACCGACATCCGCGTCGACGTCTTCCGGTCGTCCGGCCCGGGCGGGCAGTCGGTGAACACCACCGACTCCGCGGTGCGCCTCACGCACCTCCCCACCGGCATCGTCGTGTCGATGCAGAACGAGAAGAGCCAGATCCAGAACCGCGCCGCGGCGATGCGCGTGCTCCAGTCGCGCCTGCTGCTGCTGCAGCGAGAGCAGGAGGCGGCGCAGAAGAAGGAGCTGGCGGGCAACATCACCGCCAGCTGGGGCGACCAGATGCGCAGCTACGTGCTCGCGCCCTACCAGATGGTCAAGGACCTCCGCACCGAGCACGAGGTCAACAACCCGTCCGCCGTGTTCGACGGCGACCTCGACGGGTTCATCGCGGCCGGCATCCGCTGGCGGAAGCGTCCGCAGGACGACTGATCCGGATCACCGCGCCGGGCGTGTCCTCCTCATAGAGGACCCACATGTTCCGGCGCGCCGCGCGTCGCACCGGAAAACCGTGCCGCGGATGCTTACCCTCTCTACGAAATGATTCGGTTCGATCGCGTCACCAAGACCTACAGGGGCTCCAAGAGGCCGGCCCTCGACTCGGTGAGCATGGAGATCCTGCGCGGGGAGTTCGTCTTCCTCGTGGGTGCCTCCGGCTCCGGGAAGTCGAGCTTCCTCCGGCTGATCCTCAAGGAGGACAAGCCGACCCGAGGCGACATCCACGTCCTCGGCCAGGACCTCGGCACCATCTCCAACCGGAAGGTCCCGTACTTCCGACGCAACCTCGGTGTCGTCTTCCAGGACTTCCGGCTCCTGCCGAACAAGAGCGTGTACGACAACGTCGCCTTCACGCTCCAGGTGATCGGGAAGTCGCGCGGGTTCATCCAGGAGGCCGTCCCCGACGTGCTGCAGATGGTCGGTCTCGCCGAGAAGGCGGGGCGCCTGCCTCACGAGCTGTCGGGTGGTGAGCAGCAGCGTGTGGCCATCGCCCGCGCCGTGGTCAACAAGCCCGCCATCCTGCTCGCCGACGAGCCGACCGGAAACCTCGACCCCTCGACCAGCGCAGGCATCATGACCGTGCTCGAGCGCATCAACGCCGGGGGCACCACGGTGGTCATGGCAACTCACGACAGCGCGATCGTCGACCACATGCAGCGCCGCGTCGTCGAGCTGGTCTCCGGACAGGTCGTCCGCGACGAGAGCCACGGCGAGTACGGCATGACCGCTGAGGTCGCACTGAAGGACTCCGGACTGACCGCCGAGATCGCCCTCGCCGAGGGCTCGATCCACCCGGTCTCCCCGCGTTCCGTGTCGCGTGCCGCCACAGGATCCACCGAGACCGCCACGGGGTCGGTGTCGACCCTCATCGTCCCGGCCGGCGACGACTCCGGCCTGCGGGCCCCGGACGATGTCGACCTGGCCTTCGGTTCCGTGCTCCTTCCGGGCGAGACCGAGCCCGCCGTCATCCCGGTCGCGCAGACCGGCGCCGTGGCACCTCCGCCGACCTCCGGTGGCATCCTCGTGGAGGACGCGCCCGAGCTGGAGCAGGAGCGCCAGCAGCTCGAGCGCCAGCGTGCCGCGCTCGAGGCGCAGCAGCGCGCGGTCGAGGCGCAGCGCCAGGCGCTCGAGGCCCAGCGCCAGCGCGCCGCGCGCCAGCGTCAGGAGGACGAGGCGGCTGCCGCCCAGCGCTCAGGGCGCATCCCCGTGCAGCAGGCTGTGCCGGCCGATCCCTCCGATCCTGCGACGGCCTCGCTGTCGCTGGCAGAGAAGCTCGGGCTGAGAGCGCCAGGCTCCGGCCCGTCCGACGACGACCAGAATGTGGGGCCGACGCGATGAGGTTCGCGCTGATCTTCTCGGAGGTCGGGACCGGCCTCCGGCGCAACCTGAGCATGGTCGTCTCGGTCGTGCTCGTCACCTTCATCTCGCTCACCTTCGTGGGCGCCGCGATCCTGCTGCAGATGCAGATCGGCCAGATGAAGAGCTACTGGTACGACAAGGCCCAGGTCGCGGTCTACATGTGCACCGCCACCTCGATCGGAACGAACTGCGGCGGGGGAGAGGCCTCGCAGGAGCAGATCGACGCCGTGCAGGCCGCGCTCCAGTCGCCCACGCTGTCGCCGTTCATCGAGCAGTTCTACTTCGAGAACCGCGACCAGGCGTACCAGAACTTCCAGAACCAGTTCAAGGGCGACCAGGTCGCCGAGTACGTCACGCCCGACCTCCTCCCGCAGGCCTTCTGGGTCAACCTGAAGGACCCGTCGCAGTCCGACGTGCTCATCGAGAGCCTCTCGGGCACCGCCGGCGTCGACAGCGTCACCGACCAGCGGAGCTACCTCGAGCAGATCTTCTCGATCCTCAACGCGGCGAGCTACACCGCGATCGGCATCGCGGCGCTGATGCTCGTGGCGGCGGTGCTGCTCATCGCGACGACGATCCGGTTGTCCGCGTTCTCGCGGCGACGCGAACTCGGCATCATGCGACTGGTGGGGGCGTCGAACCGCTTCATCCAGACTCCGTTCATCATCGAGGGTGTGATCGCCGCGCTGATCGGGTCGATCCTCGCGGGTGCCGCGGTCTGGGCGATGGTCACGTTCTTCGTGCAGGGCTACCTCGGTCAACGGATCAGCTTCACGCCGTTCGTCGGCGACGATGCGACGGTCGTGGTGATCCCGATCCTCGTGGTGATCGGCGTGCTGCTTGCTGCGCTGTCGGCGAAGTTCGCGATCTCGCGGTACCTCAAGGTCTAGACTTGAGGGCTGCCGGTTCCCCATCGGCAGTTTTCCGAGCCTAGGAGGAGCCATGCCGCGCGAGAAGGGCCAGAAGGTCGTCGCGACCAACCGTCGGGCGCGCCACGACTACTCCATCGAAGACACGTACGAGGCGGGTCTCGTGCTCACAGGCACCGAGGTGAAGTCCCTCCGTCAGGGCCGTGCATCCCTCGTCGACGGCTACGCGTTCATCGACGGGGGCGAGGCGTGGCTCGACGCTGTGCACATCCCCGAGTACAACCAGGGCACGTGGACGAACCATCCGCCCCGCCGCAAGCGCAAGCTCCTCCTGCACAAGGACCAGATCGTCAAGATCAGCCACAAGACGAAGGAGGGCGGGTACACCCTCGTCCCCCTGTCGCTGTACTTCAACGACGGCCGCGCCAAGGTGGAGCTCGCCGTCGCGAAGGGCAAGAAGGAGTACGACAAGCGCCAGGCCCTCCGCGAGAAGCAGGACAAGCGCGAGGCCGCCCGAGCCATGTCCACCCGCTCCCGCCTCGGCGACTAGCCCCGGCGGGGCCCGCTTGCTCCCCGCCCGCAGCCCGTCGCCTGCCTCCCTGCTTCCCGGCCTGGGCTAACTCCGGACTTTCCCCGCGACACGCCGTGAGGATTCCGGAGTCGGCTCAGGATCGAGCGAATCTCCGGAGTTGGCGCAGCCCGGAACGGCGGGCCGACGGGTGAGCGGAGACGGGTCAGTCCAAGTGGTGGGGGACGCCGGTGAGGCGCTCGATCTCCGACCAGAGGCGGGCCGCGGTCTCCGGGTCGCGGGCGTACTGCTTCGCGGCGACGAGCGCGGGCGCGCCCCGCAGCTGGCGCCACCCGTCGGGACCCCAGTACTGGCCGCCCTGGGCATCCGGATGCGTCGCCGCCGCCACGATCGGGCGGGCGCCGTCGTGCTTGCCCTGCGCGATCACACGGAGCGCGGCGCGCACGAACGGGGTCCCGGTCTTGGGTGCCGGCTGGATGTCGCGGCGTGGCGCCAGCTGATCGACGGCGTATCCCGGATGCGCGACGAGGCTGTGCGCGTCGACGCCCTCCCGGCGGAGACGGCGGTCGAGCTCGAAGGCGTACGTCATCACGGCCAGCTTCGAGCGCGCGTACGTGCGGAACTCCCTGAAGTCGGTGCTCTGCAGGTCGTCGAGGTCGAGGCGGGTGAACTCGTGCGAGATGCTGCCGAGATGCACGAGCCGGATGCCCGGTCGCGTCCGGATGGTCGGCATCAGATGCGCGAACAGCGCCGCGTGGCCGAGTGCGTTCGTGCCGAGCATCAGCTCGAAGCCGTCGGGGCTGGTCTGGCGACCGCCGGTGGAGAGCACGCCGGCGTTGGCGATGATCGCGTCGATGCGCGGGAGGGCGGCGATCTCCTCGGCGGCCTCGGCGACCGAGGACAGGTCTGCGAGGTCGAGACGCAGCACGTCGACCGGCGCGTCGGGCACGTGCGACCGGATCGACCGGACCGCCGCCTCGGCCCGCTCGAGGTCGCGAGTGGCGATCACCACGGTGGCCCCCGCGGCGGCGAGCTGTTCGCTCGCCCAGTAGCCGAGCCCGCCGCTGCCGCCGGTGACGACGTAGCAGCGACCGTCGAGGTCGGGGACGCGGCTCATCGGGTGCCGACGGTGTGCGTCGCGGCCGTGAAGCGCGCGTGGACGGTCGTCTCCACGGTGATGGCGGCCGGACGCAGCTCCATGCTGCCTCCCACCGCTCGAGCCGTGGCCGCGTAGGGCACGACGGGCGCCCCGCCGTCGAGCAGTCCCGGATCGGCGATCGAGACGGGGACGAGCTCGCCGAGGCCCAGTGCGGAGGCGTAGTCGTCGGCCTTCTCGAGCGCGTCGGCGATCGCGCCACGACGCGCCTCGGCGGTGAGGGTGGCCTCGGTGCTGGGGGCGAGCATCCACTCGATGCCGTCGATGGCGATGCCGTCGCGCGCCGCGGCCACGTCGATCCACTCGGAGAGCGCTTCGAAGTGGCTGAACTCGGCGTCGAGGAAGACCGCGCTGTGGAACTCGACCGGGAGCCGTGTGCCGTCGGCCGCCGCGTGCCGCTCGCCCCAGACCCGGATGGTCTCGGCGTGCCACGCCACCACGGGGCCGACCTCCTCGTCGAGGATCGTGGCGAGCGACCCGGTGAGCGAGTCGAGGGCGGCCCGAGTGGCGGCGAGGACGCTGTCGCGCTTCGATCCCTCGAAGCCGATGCCGACCCTCACCCGCGCCCGTTCGGGGTCGTGCACCACGCGGTGCGATCCGGCGACGGTGATCACGGTGTCGGGCATGCCTCCACGATATCGTTCGGCTGTATACTGGAGGGCCGCTCCTCGAGCGGTTTGGAAACTCAACAGCGTGTGACGGCGGCCCGCATGGGGATGATCGGTTTCGACATCGTCTGTGAACCTGCGAGAAGCGGGCCGAGAATGCGGAGTCAACTCGTTAATGTCCTCCGCAAAACTACAAGTGCCGAATCTAACGACACTGCCTCGCTGAAGCTCACCCAGAACAAGTTCGCCCTCGCGGCGTAAGTTCTGATTCTTCAGCACTAAACAGGCCGTCGGCCCGGGAATGTCTTCTACCCGGGTTCCGGCGTAATCTAGAGGGCTTGCTGCGCGACTGAGCCTCAGGGTCGCGCGGGACTCTTCCTGAGACTGGGCTCGTCGGTCGCGTTGCCAATGACAACGACCGGGGCCGAGTAGAACGCACCATTGGCTGCACCCGGAGAAGGCGCAGACTCTCAGCGATGGACGGGGGTTCGATTCCCCCCATCTCCACCACTCGGCCGCCGTCACACGCCGTTGACCCGCAACCGCTCGGCCAGCGCCAGAGCGTTCCACGGAGCGCGGCCGTCCGAGTCGTTGTCGAAGTAGGCGTACACGTCCAGCCCCTGCTCCAACCAGGTGTGCATGCGCTCGGCCCAGCCGTCGAGCACGGCGTCCGAGTAGTCGCCCCCATAGAGGCGCTCGGTCCCGTGCAGGCGCACGTAGACGAGGTCCGAGGTGACCCCCTCGAACATCGGGAAGCGTCCCGCGGAGTCGGCGACCACCAGCCCGGCGCGGTGCTCCTCGAGCAGCGCGCGGAAGCGGTCGTCGTCGAAGCTCTCGTGCCGCGGTTCGAGGCAGTGGCGCAGGGGGCGCACGCTCGAGATGTCGAGGTGGGTTCGGCCTTCGACCCTGTCGTCGTGCTTCCTGGCGAGCGTCAGGGCGGATCGGGTCGTGCGGGGGAGCAGGCGGAGGAACTCGCGGATCTGGTCCTCGTCGAACTCGAGCGACTCGGGCAGCTGCCAGAGCAGGGGCCCGAGCCGCGGTCCCAGGGCGAGCACGCCCGAGGCGAAGAAGTTCGCCAGGGCGGTCTCCACGCCGCGCAGCCGCAGCATGTGGGTGACGTACCTGCTGCCCTTGACCGCGAACACGAAGCGGCCGCCGACGGCGCCGTTCCATCGCTCGTAGGTGGACGGCCGCTGCAGGGAGTAGAAGGTGCCGTTGAGCTCGACCGAGTCCATCCGCTCGGCGACGTAGGCGAGCTCCTTCGTGCGTGCCAGGCCCTGGGGATAGAAGTCTCCGCGCCAGCGGTCGTACGTCCAGCCGGAGACTCCGACGTGAGGGCGTCCGGGGGAGTGCATGCTCTCGACGCTACGCCTCCCCTCCGCGGTTCACAGCGGATGTGCAGACGTGACGATTGCTCGGATCTGGTACAGTCGCGGCTAGATCCGAACATTCCTCATCCTGAAAGCTGAGCACATGAGCGTCACCACAGCCCGACGCGCCCTGGCCGCAGTCGCCCTGAGCGTCGTCGTCGTCCCCCTCGCCGCCTGCACCTTCGGGGGAGGGGGCGCCAAGAGCGGCGCCGCCGACTTCTCGGGTGTGCAGTCGGCCACGATCCAGATCGAGTCGGAGGGCACGTTCGTCGATCCGGAGGACGGCCAGATGGCCGAGGAGACGGGCCGCGGCTCGGGCTTCTTCATCTCGAAGGACGGCCTCGCTCTCACCAACAACCACGTGGTGGCCGGTGCGGGCACCGTGAAGGTCTGGGTGGGCGGCGACGACTCGAAGGAGTACGACGCCAAGCTGCTCGGTTCCTCCGAGTGCCTCGACCTCGCCGTCGTGCAGGTCGACGGGCAGTTCCCCTACCTCGACTGGTACCAGGGCGACATCACGACAGGTCAAGAGGTCTATGCCGCGGGCTTCCCGCTGGGCGACCCCACCTTCACGCTCACCAAGGGCATCGTGTCGAAGGCCGAGACGATCGGCCAGACCAGCTGGGCGTCGATCGACTCGATCATCGAGCACGACGCCAAGATCAAGCCCGGCAACTCCGGCGGTCCGCTCGTCACTGCGCAGGGCACGGTCGTGGGCGTCGACTACGCCGGCAACAACGAGCTCGACACCAACTTCGCCATCCACCGCGACGAGGCTCAGAAGGTGCTCGACCAGCTCATCGCGGGCAGCGACGTCAAGAGCCTGGGCATCAACGCGCAGGCGCTGCCCCCGGCCGACGACGGGAGCGCACTGGGCGTCTGGGCCTCCTCGGTGAAGGCCGGCTCCCCGGCCGACGAGGCGGGCATCCAGCCCGGCGACCTCATCATGCGCATGGCGGGCACGACACTGGCCGCCGACGGCACCCTCGAGGAGTACTGCGACGTCATCTCCACCCAGGGCTCGGACGGCACGATCGACGTCGAGGTGTACCGTCCCAGCGACGACACGTTCTACCGCGGTCAGTTCAACGGAAAGCCGCTCGCGCCTGTCACGGTGCCCGGTCTGAACGGCTCGTCGGGCGGCTCGTCCGAGGGCATGTCGTTCCGCACGGTCACCGACGACTCGGGTGTGCTGAGCGTCGAGATCCCCAGCACCTGGGCCGACGTCAACGGTGCGCCGTTCACGTCCGACGATGGGCGCCAGTTCCTCTCGCTCGATGCGAGCACCGACCTGGCCGGCCTCAGCTCGTCGTGGGCCTACTCGGGGGTGACCTTCCAGGTCACCTCGCCGTCCGACGGCATCACGGCGCAGGCGGTCTTCGACCTCTTCGCCGGATACACCGCGCAGTGCACACTCGACTCCGCCGACGCCTACACCGACGGCGTCTACAGCGGCCAGTACCAGTACTACACGGGCTGCGGCGGCTCGAGCGACTACATCATCCTCGCGGCACAGCCGGACGACGGCAGCTACACCGTCATCCTCACGCTGACCATCGCGAGCGAGGCCGACATCCCCGCCATCGAGCACGTCTTCGGCAGCTTCGCCGCCGACTTCTCCTGACGCCGGACAGGGAAGCGGGGCACGGCCCGATCGGCCGCGCCCCGCTACTCGTCTGGTGAGGGAAGGACTACTTCCCGACGCCCTGGAGCGAGCCGACGGTCTTGCCGCTCGGGTCGCCGACCAGGCAGGAGACGAGACGGTCGTCCGCCTGGTTCCACGACGACTCGGTCGGGGTGAAGGGCACGGCGCCGTACATCGACTGGTCGTAGGGCACGCCGACGAACGCCTCGAAGGCCTCCTGGCAGCCCTGCTCGGCCTGCGTGCTCACGGCGTCGTCACCGGGGTACTCGTCGCCCGCGAGCTGGAAGTCGTGGTAGACCTCGTAGTCGTGCTCGTCGGCGCAGTCGACGATCGGGACCTCGCTCACCTCGGTGCCGGAGACGTCGTTCATGCAGTCGCCGACGGCGAGGGTGAAGACGTCGGTCTGCGTCTGCTCGATCTCCTCGCCGGTGGTGGAGTCGGTCGCGAGCGGCGTGTCGGGCTGCGAGGAGCATCCGGCGAGTGCGAGACCCGCCACCAGCACTCCGATCGCCATCCATCCGGCTCGCTTCGACATCGACTTCACGGACATGCAGGACTCCTCTATGTTGTGCGTGTGTGGCGCCGTCCCCCGGCGAGGCTGAAGGCCCGCTGAGAACACGGCCTGTCACCCATTATGGGGTGGCTCGACGCACGCCGCCAAAACGGGGAGCGTTCAGTCGAGGGCGGAGAAGGGGAGCTCCACGTCGGCGCTCAGGCGCTCCACGACGGCGTCGTGGAGCAGCCCGTTCGTGGCGAGGGCGCTGCCCTCCCAGGGCCCGGGAACGCCGTCGACCGAGCTGAAGCGCCCGCCGGCCTCCTCCACGATCGGCACCAGCGCCGCCATGTCGTACGGCTGCAGATCGAACTCCGCCGCGATGTCGAGCTGGCCCTCGGCGACCATCATGTACGACCACATCTCGCCATACGCCCGGGTGCGCCACACGTCGCGCGAGAGCCCGACGAGGGAGGGGAGGCGGTGGTACTCGTCCCATCCCTTGAGGCTGTTGTAGCTGATCGAGGCGTCGGCGAGATCGCCCACGCCGGAGACCGCGAGGGGTCGGTCCGTCTCGCCGGTGAGCCGGTCGGAGGCGTGCGCGCCCTCCCCGCGGGCGGCCCACCAGCGCTTGCCGAGCGCCGGAGCGCTCACCACGCCGACGACGGGGACGTCATCGACCGCCAGCGCGATGAGGGTCGCCCAGACGGGGATCCCGCGGAGGAAGTTGGCCGTGCCGTCGATGGGGTCGAGGATCCACCGCCGGCTCCCCGTGCCCTCGCTGCCGTACTCCTCGCCCAGGATCGCGTCGCCGGGCCGCTCGGACTCGATCAGCTCGCGAAGGGTCCTCTCCACGGCCTGGTCGGCATCGGTGACGGGGGTGCGGTCGGGCTTCGTCGTGATCACCAGGTCGGTGGCGCGGAAGCGGTCGGCGGACACCGCGTCCGCCGCATCGGCCATCCGGAGTGCGAGTGCGAGGTCGGCGGCGAGGGAGTCGGTCACCCGTCCAGGCTACGGGGTCGGGCGATCCGTGCGGGTCTCGAGCAGCTTCTGCAGCGACTCGATGCGCGCGCGTCCGCTCTCGCCGAGCTCCCCCGCTTCGAGCCGGTCGATGATCTCCCAGTCGTGCGCCTCGCTGAGGGGGATCCCGTCCGGCGGTTCGCCCGGGGGGATCACCGCGGAGACCGCGAACGAGCGGATGATGTTCTCCGGATCGACGTGCCCCAGGCCGAAGGAGCGGACGCCCGGGGTGTCGACGATCCAGCCCTTTCTCCCGTCCTCCGCCGTGAAGCGGAAGCACAGGGTGGAGGAGGACGTGTGGCGTCCCCTGCCGGTCACGGCGTTGACGTGCCCGATGGCGCGGTCTGCCCCGGGGACGAGAGCGTTGACGAGGGTCGACTTGCCGACGCCCGAGTGGCCCACGGCCACGGTGGTGTGGCCCGCCAGCAGATCGTCGAGTCGCTCGTGAGGGATCTCGTCCTTCGACAGGGCGACGATCGTGAGGTCGAGCGCGTCGAACTCCGCGAGGAACGGCGCCGGGTCGGCGAGGTCGGTCTTCGTGATGCAGAGGATGGGGGCGATCCCGGCGTCGAAGGCGGCGACGAGATACCGGTCGACGAGTCGAGCACGCGGCTCGGGGTTCGTCGCGGCGACGACGATGAGCATCTGGTCGGCGTTGGCTACGATGACGCGCTCCACCGCATCGGTGTCGTCGGCGCTGCGCCGCAACACGGTCGACCGCTCGCGCACCCGCACCACCCGGGCCAGCGACCCCGCTTCGCCGCTGACGTCGCCGACGACGTCGACGAAGTCGCCTGTGACGATCGGCGTGCGGCCCAGTTCACGAGCGCGCGACGCGATGATCTCGTGCTCCGAGTCGCTGTCCTCGTCGACCAGCACGCCGAAGCGGCCGCGATCGACGGTCATCACCCGGCCCACCACCGCATCCTCGTGCTTCGGGCGGGTCTTCGAGCGGGGCCGTGTGCCGCGGGGGTTCGGGCGGATGCGCACAGCGGACTCGTCGAGCTCCGGCTCGTCGTCGTCCTCGTCGTCCGCCCACCAGCTCACCGCGTCGACCTCACCAGCGCGTGCCACAGCTCGGGGAACTCGGGCAGGGTCTTCGCCGTGGTGCCGATGTCCTCGATCTCGACGCCGGGCACGGCGAGGCCGATGATGGCGCCGGCCGTGGCCATGCGATGGTCGTCGTAGCTGTGCCAGATGCCCCCGTGCATCGGCCGTGGCGAGATGCGGATGCCGTCGGGCAGCTCCTCCGCGTCGCCCCCGAGGGCCGTGATCTCGGCCACCAGGGCGGCGAGCCGGTCTGTCTCGTGATGACGGATGTGGCCGATGCCCGTGATCTCGCTCGGACCATCGGCGAGGGCGGCGAGCGCGACGAGAGCGGGGGCCAGCTCGCCGCCGGTGCGGAGATCGAGCGTCACCGCCGAGATGGTGCCCGTGCCGGTGACGATCAGGGCTCCGTCGACACGCTCGACGGTGGCGCCGAACAGGGGCAGCAGGTCGGCCAGATCGTCGCCGACCTGGGTGGTCGCCTCGGGCCAGCCGCCGACGCGGACCGCGCCGCCCGCGACAAGCGCCGCGGCGAGGAAGGGAGCCGCGTTCGACAGATCGGGCTCGATGTCGACCGTGCGACCGGCGATCGGCCCGGGGGAGACCTCCCATCGGCCTGAGGCGGGCGTCGACACGTCGACCCCGCGCTCGCGCAGGGAGGCGATCGTCATGTCGATGTGCGGCTGACTCGGCAGTCGCGAGCCGGAGTGCGTCAGGCGCAGACCGTCGTCGAAGCGGGCGCCCGCGAGCAGGAGGCCCGAGACGAACTGGCTCGAGGCCGACGCGTCGATCTCGAGGTCGCCGCCCGCGACGCGTCCGCTTCCGTGCACGGTGAAGGGGAGCGAGCCGAGACCGTCGTCGGCCACGTCGACCCCCAGCGCCCGCAGCGAGGAGATCGTCGTGGACATCGGCCGCCGTCGGGCGCCCTCGTCGCCGTCGAACGTCGTGGGGCCGAGCGCCAGCGCGGCGACCGGCGGGGTGAACCGCATCACGGTGCCGGCCAGGCCGCAGTCGATGGTGGTGCTGCCCGCGAGCTCGTCAGCGGGTGTGATCGCGAGGTCGGGACCGAACCCGCCCTCGCCGGGCACCCGCTCGACGACCGTGCCGAACGAGCGCAGCGCCTCGACCATGAGGTCGCTGTCGCGCGAGTGGAGCGGCGCACGGAGGAGCGACGGGCCGTCGGCCAGAGCGGCGAGCACGAGCTCCCGGTTGGTGATCGACTTCGAGCCGGGCAGGCGCAGCCGCGCGTCGAGCGGTCCGCTCGGCTGCGGCGCAGGCCAGTCGCCCGGGTCGGTCGTGGGCGTGGCATCGCCGTACGGATCGAAGCGGGGCGTGGAATTTCTCGAGACGGACATCGGTTATCAGAGTAGTCGGCGGTCAACCGACGAGAGGAGATCGCGCGTGAGTGTCACTGCGGCAGCGGTGCTGGAGCGCCCGTCCGAGATCACGGACCGGGCCCCCGCCGTAGACTGGGCGGCGATGAGCACCCCATCTGAGCCGGTCGACGGCACGGCCGAGAGCGGCGACGCATCCGCTCGCGATCCGCGAGAGCTCTTCGAGGAGCAGGCGATCCCGTTCCTCGATCAGCTGTACGGCGCAGCCCTCCGCATGACCCGCAACCCGGCCGACGCCCAGGACCTGGTGCAGGAGACCTACGTGAAGGCGTACGCCGCCTTCGCCCAGTTCGAGCAGGGCACGAACCTCAAGGCGTGGCTCTACCGCATCCTCACCAACACCTACATCAACACGTACCGCAAGAAGCAGCGCGACCCGTATCAGGGGTCCACGAGCGAGCTCGAGGACTGGCAGCTGGGCACCGCGGAGTCGGCGACGACGACCACGACCGGTCGGTCCGCCGAGGCGGAGGCCATCGACCACCTGCCCGACAGCGACGTGAAGGCTGCTCTGCAGTCGATCCCCGAGGACTTCCGACTGGCGGTCTACCTGGCCGACGTCGAGGGCTTCTCCTACCAGGAGATCGCCGACATCATGAAGACCCCCGTCGGCACCGTGATGAGCCGCCTGCACCGTGGCAGGAGGCTGCTCCGCGGTCTGCTCGCAGACTACGCGCGCGGGCGCGGGCTGACGGTCCCGGATGCGAAGAGGAGCGCGAAGTGAGTGACGTGAACGCCGCGAACGACTGCGGCTGCGACAAGGCTCGAGCCGAGCTCGAGGAGTACCTCAGGCACGAGCTGTGCCGCACCGACGTGGAGGAGATCCGCGCCCACCTCGAGACGTGCGATGGATGCTCGTCCGAGCTGCACGTGAGCGTGACGCTCACCGAGGCGGTGCGCCGGGCCTGCAAGGAGCAGGCGCCCGAGGGCCTGCGCACCACGCTCATCGCCACGCTCCGCACGCTCTGAGCCGCGCACCGTGCTGCTGACGCCCTGATCAGCCGACGCGACGCCACCGACGAACGAAGGCCGGGCCACCTCGAGAGGTGCCCGGCCTTCGTTCGTCCCCGTCGTGCCTACGACAGGGCGCGCGCGATCAGATCGGCCTGCTCGGCCGCGTGACGCTTCGCGGAGCCCGCGGCAGGCGAGGCCGACGCGGGGCGCGACACGACGCTGAGCGCACGACCACCGAGGTGCGGCGTCAGCGACGACTGGATGAACGGCCAGGCGCCCTGGTTCTCCGGCTCGTCCTGCACCCAGCGCAGCTGGGCGTTCGGGTACGAGTCGGCCACGGCACGCAGCTCCTCGAGCGGCAGCGGGTAGAACTGCTCCACACGCACCAGGGCGACCGAGTCGTCCGGGTTCTTCGACAGCTCGGTGGCGAGGTCGTAGTGCACCTTGCCGGAGTGCAGCAGCACGGTCTTGACCCCGTCGCGGTCGGTGATGCGGGCGTCGTCGATCACCGGCTGGAAGCGGCCGCTGGTGAGATCGGCCACCGAGCTCGTCGCACCGCGGAGGCGGAGCATCGCCTTCGGCGTGAACACCACGAGCGGCTTGCGCGGCCGGGCGTAGGCCTGGCGACGCAGCAGGTGGAAGTACGACGCCGGGGTCGACGGACGAGCGACGACCATGTTGTTCTCGGCGCACAGCTGCAGGTAGCGCTCGATGCGGGCCGACGAGTGGTCGGGGCCCTGACCCTCGTAGCCGTGCGGCAGCAGCAGCACGAGCGACGAGCGCTGGCCCCACTTCTGCTCGGCCGACGAGATGAACTCGTCGATCACGGTCTGGGCGCCGTTCGCGAAGTCGCCGAACTGCGCCTCCCACAGCACCAGCGCATCCGGACGCTCGACCGAGTAGCCGTACTCGAAGCCCATCGCGGCGTACTCCGAGAGCAGCGAGTCGTAGATCCAGAACTTGGCCTGGTTCTCGCTGAGGTTCAGCAGCGGCAGCCACTCCTGCCCGTTCTCACGGTCGTGGAGCACCGCGTGACGCTGCACGAACGTGCCGCGTCGCGCATCCTGGCCGGCGAGGCGCACCGGAGTGCCCTCGGTGAGCAGCGAGCCGAGCGCGAGCAGCTCGCCGAAGGCCCAGTCGATGCCGCCGTTGCGGCTCATGTCGTGCCGCTTCTGCAGCAGCTGCTGCAGCTTGGGGTGCACGTTGAAGCCCGCGGGCGGGTTCTGGAACGCGTCGCCCACCAGCTGGACCGTCTGCTCGGAGACGCCGGTCTCGAACGCGCTCGAGGAGGCGTCGTCGCGCTGCGCCTCGGGACGCTCGAGATCGGCCACCGCGTTCTCGTCGCCGGTGATCACGGGGATCGACGAGGTCTGGGCGGCGTGCGTCTCGGCGAAGGCGCGCTCGAGGCGGTCCTGGAAGTCGTGCTGGGCGGCCTCGTACTCCTCCTCGGTGATGTCGCCACGACCGACGAGCGCCTCGGCGTAGAGCTTGCGGACGCTGCGCTTGGCCTCGATGAGGTTGTACATCAGCGGCTGGGTCATCGACGGGTCGTCGCCCTCGTTGTGTCCGCGTCGGCGGTAGCAGATGAGGTCGATGAAGACGTCGCGATGGAACTGCTGGCGGTACTCGAACGCGAGCTTGGCCACGCGGACGACCGACTCGGGGTCGTCGCCGTTCACGTGGAAGATGGGCGCCTGGATCGACTTCGCCACGTCGGTGGAGTACACCGACGACCGCGACTCGGACGGGGGAGTGGTGAATCCGACCTGGTTGTTGATGTTGAGGTGGATCGTGCCGCCGGTGCGGTAGCCGCGCAGCTGCGACATCTGCAGGGTCTCGTAGACGATGCCCTGACCGGCGAGCGCGGCGTCGCCGTGTACCAGGATCGGCAGCGTGGTGAACGTGCCGACCGGCTTGCGGTCCTGCTTGGCCCGCACGATGCCCTCGAGCACGCCGTCGACGGCCTCGAGGTGCGACGGGTTCGCGGCGAGGTAGACCGGGATCTCCTTGCCGTCGATCGAGGTGAAGGTGCCCTCGGTGCCGAGGTGGTACTTCACGTCGCCCGAGCCCTGCACGGTGCGGGGGTCCTGGGTGCCCTCGAACTCGCGGAAGATCTGGCCGTAGGTCTTGCCCGCGATGTTCGTGAGCACGTTGAGGCGCCCGCGGTGCGCCATCCCGATGGCGACCTCGTCGAGGCCCGCGTCGGCGGCGCCCTGGATGATCTCGTCGAGCGCCGCGATCACCGACTCCCCGCCCTCGAGGCTGAAGCGCTTCTGGCCGACGTACTTGGTCTGCAGGAAGGTCTCGAAGGCCTCGGCCTCGTTGAGCTTCTCGAGGATGCGCATCTGCTCGTCGTGCCCGGGCTTGGCGTACGGGCGCTCCACCTTGTCCTGCAGCCACTTGCGCTGCGCAGGATCCTGGATGTGCATGTACTCGATGCCGATCTTCCGGCAGTACGAGTCGCGCAGCACACCGAGGATGTCGCGGAGGTAGGCCTGGCGCGTCATGCCGAACTCGCCCGTGACGAACTCGCGGTCGAGGTCCCAGAAGGTGAGGCCGTGCGTGGCGATGTCGAGGTCGGGGTGCGTGCGCTGGCGGTACTCGAGCGGGTCGGTGTCGGCCATGAGGTGGCCGCGCACGCGGAACGCGTTGATGAGCTCCTGCACACGCGCGGTCTTGTCGATCGCGCTCGCCTCGTCGACGTTGATGTCGGCGGCCCAGCGGATGGGCTCGTAGGGGATGCGGAGCTCGGCGAAGATGCTGTCGTAGAAGCCGCGCTCGCCGAGCAGCAGCTCGTGCACCTTCTTGAGGAACTCGCCGGACCCGGCGCCCTGGATGACGCGGTGGTCGTAGGTGCTGGTGAGCGTGATGACCTTGCCGATGCCGAGGTCGGCGAGCGTCTTCGGCGACGCGCCCTGGAACTCGGCCGGGTACTCGAGGGCGCCGGCCCCGATGATGCAGCCCTGGCCCTTCATGAGCCGCGGGACCGAGTGCACGGTGCCGATGCCGCCGGGGTTCGTGAGCGAGATCGTGCCGCCCTGGAAGTCGGCGGCCGTGAGCTTGTTGGCGCGGGCCCGCTTCACGAGGTCCTCGTAGGCGGAGAGGAACTCGTTGAACCCCATCGTGTCGGCGCGCTTGACGCTCGGCACCAGCAGGGCGCGCGAGCCGTCGGGCTTGGGGATGTCGATCGCGATGCCCAGTCCGATGTGCGCGGGGGCGACCACGGCCGGCTTGCCGTCGACCTCGTCGTAGTAGACGTTCTGGCTGGGGAAGTCCTTCAGCGCCTGCACGAGCGCCCAGCCGATGAGGTGCGTGAAGGAGACCTTGCCGCCGCGCGCGCGGCGCAGGTGGTTGTTGATGACGATGCGGTTGTCGATCATCAGCTTGGCCGGGATCGAGCGGACGCTCGTCGCCGTCGGGACCGTGAGGCTGGCGTCCATGTTCGTCGCGAGCGACTTCGCCATGCCGCGCAGCGGGGTCACGACATCCTTCTCGGCGTCCTCCGCGACGTCGCGGGCGGTCTGGTCCGGGTCGGATCGGCGCGTGCTCGGCGCCTCCGCGGGGATGGGCTGCGGCTTGGCCTCGACGCTCGTGGTCTTCGCCACGGGCTGGGCGCCCGTCGCAGGCCGCGCCTCCTCGGGCGCCGTCTCCGCAGCAGCGACCTGGGCCGATTCGGTCTGCGGGACGGGCGGCGTGGTTGAAGCCCCGCCACCGGCCTGGTCGGCGGGAGCGGCACCGCGCTTGGCCTGCACGTGAGCGTGGTAGCTCTCGAGCACCGGCCACCACGACTGGTCGACCGACTCCCTGTCGGTCAGGTACTGCTCGTACAGCTCCTCGACCAGCCACTCGTTGGCACCGAACTCCGCTGCCGTGCCTTCTTCTGCTCCCACACTCGTCAACTGGCCTGCCACAACCGTTTCGCCCACTCTCCGTCGCCTCTTGGATGGCACGTGCCGGGTCTGCTGCGCTGCACTCTTCCACGCCGTGACACGTGCTCTCCAAGCCTAGACCTCCCCGATGCACGGTGAGCACGAGACGGCCCTGGTCTACCGTGTTCCCATGGAGTTCTACGGATCCACGGCCACGCATGACCTGACCTACTCCGACGTGTTCCTCATCCCCTCGCGCTCGGGCGTGTCGAGTCGACTCGATGTGTCTCTCGCGCCGGAGGACGGCACGGGCATGACCATCCCGATCGTGTCGGCCAACATGAACTCCGTGACCGGCCCGCGCCTGGCCGCCTCGCTCGCGCGTCGCGGCGGGCTCGGCGTGCTGCCGCAGGACATGCCGCTCCAGGATCTCGACGCGGCCATCCGCTGGGTGAAGTCGCGTCCGGTCGTCTACGACACCCCGTTCGAGTTCCGGGCTGACGACACGGTCGAGAACGCCCGGATGCTCCTGCCGTCGGTCCCGGGACAGGGCCTGGTCATCCACGACGCCGCGGGCGACTACGTGGGCTGCCTCACGGCCTCGCGTCTGGCGAGCGCCCCGTCCGATGCCCGGCTCGGCGACCTGGTGCACGGTGCGTCGCCCGCGTTCGACGCCGACGACCTCGACTCGCCGCGCGCGGCGTTCGACGCGATGGCGGCGGCCGACCTCGACTTCGTGCCGGTGCTCCAGCACGGCTCGGTCGTCGGCACGCTGAGCCGCACGAGCGCCCTGCGCGCGACGATCTACGCCCCGGCGGTCGACGCCGAAGGACGTCTGCGTGTGGCCGCCGCGGTGGGGATCAACGGCGACGTGGTCGCCAAGGCCCGGGCGCTGGTCGGTGCCGGCGTCGACGTGCTCGTGCTCGACACCGCGCACGGACATCAGGAGGGGATGCTGCGCGCGCTGCGTGCGGTGTCCGAGGCGAAGCTCGGCGTGCCGATCGCCGCGGGCAACGTCGTCACCGCCGCCGCGGTGATCGACCTCGTGCGCGCCGGCGCCGACATCGTGAAGGTCGGCGTGGGGCCCGGCGCCATGTGCACCACACGGATGATGACCGCGGTCGGCCGCCCCCAGTTCTCGGCGGTGCTCGAGACGGCCGCCGCCGCACGCGAGCTCGGCGCTCACGTCTGGGCCGACGGCGGCGTGCGCTACCCGCGCGACGTCGCGCTGGCGCTGGCCGCGGGCGCGTCGTCGGTGATGATCGGATCCTGGTTCGCGGGGACGATCGAGGCGCCGGGACTGCTCAGCACCGACGACGCGGGCCGGATCTACAAGGAGAGCTGGGGCATGGCGTCGACGAAGGCGGTGCAGGAGCGCTTCGGTCGACTCGACGCCTACGAGCTCGCCCGCAAGACGCTGTTCGCGGAGGGCATCTCGTCCAGCCGCATCTACCTCGATCCGCTCCGGCCGTCGCTCGACGACCTCCTCGACATGATCACCTCGGGCGTCCGCAGCTCCTTCACCTACGCCGGGGCCTCGACACCGGCCGAGTTCCACGCCCACGCGCTGGTCGGCATCCAGTCGGCGGCCGGGTACGAGGAGGGCAAGGCGCTGCCGGTCTCCTGGTAGCGCGTCCCCCCGCACGGGTAGCATGGGTCGGACAATGGACGACCCTCCTTCTGCGCATACTCAGTCCGTCCCCGCCGAAGGGTGCCGCGGTGCTCTTTGAGTGGATCATGGTGGGCGTCGGCGTGCTGCTCACCGTCGGCACCGGCTTCTTCGTGGCGTCCGAGTTCTCGCTCGTCAACCTCGACCGGTCCGAGCTCGAGGCTCGCACCGAGCGCGGCGAACGCGGACTCACCCCGACCATCACCGCCCTGCGTCACACCTCGACGCACCTCTCGAGCGCTCAGCTGGGCATCACGCTCACGACGCTCCTCACCGGTTTCACCATGGAGCCGGCCATCAGCAGCCTGCTCGCCGGGCCGATGACCTCGATCGGCATCCCCGAGGTCGTGGTCCCGGTGATCGCGACCGTGGTCGGCATCGTCATCGCGACGCTCCTGTCGATGATCGTGGGCGAGCTCGTGCCCAAGAACTTCGCCCTCGCGCTGCCGTTGCCCACCGCCCGCGTGGTCGTGCCCTTCCAACTCGTGTTCACGATGGTGTTCCGGCCGGCCGTGTCGCTCCTCAACAACAGCGCCAACGCGCTCCTCCGGCTCATGGGCATCGAACCCAAGGAGGAGCTGTCCGGGGCGCGGACCGCCGACGAGCTGTCGTCGCTCGTGCGCCGATCGGCGATGCAGGGCACCCTCGAGGAGGACACCGCCACCCTCCTCGACCGCACGCTGCAGTTCTCCACCCACACCGCGGCCGACGCGATGACCGCCCGACCGGCCGTGGTGAGCGTCCGCCGCTCCGACCCGTCGATCGCCGTGCTCGACCTCGCCGCCGCCACCGGGCACAGCCGCTTCCCCGTGATCGACGACAACATCGACGACATCGTCGGCGTCGTCCACGTCAAGCAGGCGGTCTCCATCCCTCGCGAGCGGCGGCGCGACGTGCCGGTGTCGGCGATCGCCACCGACATCGTGCGCGTGCCCGAGACGATGATGCTCGACTCGCTCCTCGGCGAGGTGCGGGGCCGCGGCTATCAGATGGCGGTGGTCGTCGACGAGTACGGCGGCACCGCCGGTGTGGTCACGCTGGAGGACGTCGTCGAGGAGCTGGTCGGCGAGCTGGTCGACGAGCACGACCGCCGCTTCGCCGCCATCGTCAAGACCCGCGGCGAGACGACCTTCCCCGGCATCCTCCGACCCGACGAGCTCGCCGACCAGGCGGGGATCTACGTGCCGGATGACGGCCCGTACGAGACGGTGGGCGGCTTCGTGATGGCACGCCTGGGCCGAGTGCCCGAGGTCGGCGACCGGGTGGGGATCGACGAGGGGGCACTGGTGGTCGAGCGTCTCGACGGCAGACGGATCGACCGTCTCCGCTTCCTGCCCGCCGCACCGGAGGGCGGTGCGTCCTCCGAGGGCGCCCCGTCGTCAAGGAAGGAGGTGCGCGATGTCTGATTGGCTCGGGATCCTCTGGCTCGTCCTGCTGCTCGCCGGCAACGCCTTCTTCGTGGCCGCGGAGTTCGCGGTCATCTCCGCCCGCCGGTCTCAGATCGAGCCGCTCGCCGAGGCCGGTTCCGCTCGCGCCCGCACAGCGCTGTGGGCGATGGAGCACGCCACCCTCATGCTGGCGACCTGCCAGCTCGGCATCACGGTCTGCTCGCTGCTCATCCTCAACGTGTCCGAGCCGGCCATCCACCACCTCCTGGAGGTGCCGCTGCACCTCACCGGGCTCCCCGAGGAGGCGATCGGCACGATCGCGTTCGTCATCACGCTCGTGCTGGTGTCGTTCCTCCACGTCGTGCTCGGCGAGATGGTGCCGAAGAACCTGTCGTTCACGGTGCCCGACCGGGCGGTGCTGCTCCTCGCGACCCCGCTCGTCGCCATCGGGCGCGTGGTGCGGCCGATCACGGTGGCGCTCAACGCCACGGCGAACGCCGCCCTCCGCCTGTTCCGGGTGGAGCCGAAGAGCGAGGCCGCGAGCGCGTTCACGCTCGACGAGGTGGAGACGATCGTCGAGCAGTCGACGAGGGAGGGCATGCTCTCCGACACGGCGGGCACCCTGTCCGCCGCGTTCGAGTTCACGACGAAGAAGGTCCTGGAGGTCGCCGTCCCGCTGTCGGAGCTGGTGAGCCTGCCGCCCACCGCGACGCCGACCGACGTCGAACGGGCGGTGGCCAAGTACGGCTTCTCCCGCTATGTCGTGCTCGATGCGTCGGGCGAGCCCGCCGGGTATGTGCATCTGAAGGACGTGATCGACCTCGACGACGACGAGTTCGACCTGCCCATCCCGGCCAAGCGCATCCGCCGCATCCCCGGCGTCTACGAGGGCACCGACCTCGAGGACGCCCTCGCGGCGATGCGCCGCACGGGGAGCCACCTGTCGCGGTCGTTCACCCAGGAGGGCGCCACGACCGGCGTCCTGTTCCTCGAGGACATCATCGAGGAGCTCGTCGGGGAGGTGCAGGATGCCACCTCGCGACGCTGACCCGGCGGAGGGCTGGCGCGAGCTGACCGAGCTCGACGCCGCGCGCTGCATCGCGGTTCCCGGTCCCGACGACGACAAGTACTCGCGGGGTGTGCTCGGGATGCTCACGGGGTCGCCCGAGTACCCCGGCGCGGCCGTGCTGGGCGTCGAGGCGGCGACCCGGACCGGCGTCGGGATGGTGCGCTACCTGGCCGAGGAACGGCCCACCGACTTCGTGCTGCGGGCCCGTCCGGAGGTCGTCACCTCCGACGGGCGCGTGCAGGCATGGCTCGCCGGATCCGGTACCGACGCGTCGTCTCGGTCGCCGGAGGCCGCCGCGAAGCTCGACGAGGCCATCCGGAGCGGTCTGCCGCTCGTCCTCGACGCCGGGGCGCTCGACCGGGTCGACGACGTGACGGGGCTGTGCATCCTCACCCCACATGCCGGGGAGCTGCAGCGCCTGCTCGAGGCTCACGGTGAGCGCGTCGACCGCACGGCGATCACGACCGAGCCGCGCCGCTGGGCCCTGGCCGCGGCGCGCCTGACCGGATGCACCGTGCTCCTCAAAGGGTTCGTCACGCACATCTGCTCGGCGGAGGGGGACCGCCTGACGGTCACCTCGACCACGTCCTGGACGGCGACCGCGGGCGCGGGCGACGTGCTCGCCGGCGCCCTCGGAGCGCTCGTGGCCACGAACGCGGCGCGGATCGCCGGCGACCCCGACGCCCTCGTGTCGCTGGCGGCGACGGGGGCGCTGCTCCACGCGCGGGCCGCGGCCCTCGCATCGGGCGGGGGCCCGATCGTGGCGCTCGACATCGCCCAGCGGCTGCCCGCCGTGGTGGCGGAGCTCAGCTCTGGTCGGCCAGCGTGAGGTGCATGTCGAAGTACGCCGACACGCCGTCGCCGGGGACTCCGTAGTCGGAGAGCTTCATCGGGATCGATGCCACGAGACTGCCGGTCGAGCCGTCGATCGTGATCTCGGCCACCGACGAGACCGGGATCGCCCGGCCCGACACGGTGAGGGTGCCGACGATGGCGGTGGAGTACGTGCCGTCCTCGCCGCCGACGCTGGCCGGTGAGGTGAGGACGAACGACGCCATCGGGTTGCCCGACGCGGCCGCGGAGAGTGCGCTGAGCAAGCCCTCGTCGGCGCGGGTCGTCTCGATCGGCGTCGAGGCCAGGTCGACCACGAACTCCGCCTGCGACAGCACGCCGTCGGACATCGTGAGCGAGCCCGAGATGCCGGTGGCGGCGCTCGAGATCACGTCGTCGTCATCGCCGTCGACCACGCGGAAGCGCACGCTGGAGTCGCTGCCGAGGGTCCACACCGGGGCGTCGGAGTCGGCGGCCGCCGAGGTCTCGTCGTCGCTCGGCTCGGTGCCGACCACCGTGGGCACGACGCCCTGCACCGACGCCGGCGCGCTCGAGGCGAGCGAGCTCGAGAGGATCGGCGCAGCGACGACCACGACGACGCCGACGGCGAAGACACCCGTCAGCGCGACGACGGTCATTCTGGTCGTGTTTCTCAACAGCACTTCTCTCGGGTCGGTCCGAGGAAGTCAATCAAGCCCACGTGAGCGAGGGCTGGGAGCAGCCGGGGCGTCGGCCGGGAGGGAGGGCGCGACCCTGCACGGCGGCGAGGTGGCCGCCCTCTAGGATGTTCGTCGTGCTCTCCGTGATCCGCCGACTCGGCGCGAACCCCATCGTGCTGTGGGTCGTGTTCCTCGGCGTGCACATCTGGCTCGGCTGGGATGGCCTCACGCATCCGAGCATGCCGTTCGGCGATGTCACCAACGTCTACCGGGGCTGGGTCGAGCAGTGGCTCTCCGGCGATCGCCTCGGCATCGACGGGCCGTGGGTCTACCCCCTGCTCGCGATCGTCCCCATGCTCGCCTCGCTGGTGCTCGGCATCGACGACTACGGCATCGGCTGGATGGTCATCGTGACGCTCGCCGACGCGGTCGTCTTCGCTTACCTCGTGGGGCGCATCCGGCCCGGCGGTGCGGGACGAACGACGAGGCTCGCCGCCGCCTGGTGGTGGCTCGTCTTCCTGCTGCTCCTCGGCCCGGTCGCCGTCGGCCGCATCGACATCTTCACCGTCGACCTCGTGATCGGCGGGCTGCTGGTCGTGGCCAGCCGCCCGGCCCTGGCCGGGGTGCTGCTGGCGCTCGCCACCTGGGTGAAGGTCTGGCCGGCCGCCGTGCTGGTCGGGGTGGTCATCGCCGTGCGGCGGCGGATGCGGGTGCTGGTCGCCGCCGGCATCACCCTGGTGTCGATCCTGGTGCTGGCCCTGCTGCTCGGCTCGGGCATGAACGCGTTCAGCTTCGTCACGGAGCAGACGGGACGAGGGCTGCAGATCGAGGCCCCGTTCGCGTCGATCTGGCTCTGGCTGGCGTACGCGGGCCAGGGGCAGGTGTACTACTCGACCGAGATCCTGACGTTCCAGGTCACGGGTCCGGGATCCGACCTCATCGCCACCCTCACCACCCCGCTGCTCGTGGTGGCCACGGCGGTCGTGCTCGTGCTCGCCGTGGTCGTCGTGCGTCGGGGCGGGTCACGGACGGCGGTGCTGCCGCCTCTCGTGCTGGCGCTGATCACAGCCCTCATGGTGTTCAACAAGGTGGGGTCTCCGCAGTTCGTGGTGTGGCTGTCGGCGCCGGTGATCCTCGGGATCGTCACGCTCGGCCGGCGCTTCCTCGTGCCGGCGGCGCTCGTACTGGTGCAGGCGCTGCTGACGCAGATCATCTATCCGATCGGTTACGACGAGATCCTAGGGCTCGACCCGGTGATGCTCACGGTGCTGACCCTCCGCAACCTGCTCACCGTCGCCCTGTTCGGGTACGCGCTGGTGCTGCTGTGGCAGAGTAGGAGAGCGCGCGGCGATCGTCATTCCGGCGGTATCGACCACGTCGTCGGCGAGAAGAGCCGACCGGTCGCCTGATCCCGCCCCGCGCGGGAGGTCCATCGTGCTCGTCGCCTTCTCCGTCGCCCCGTCCGGCACCGGACGCGCGGACGGCAGCGTCCACGACGCCGTCGCCGCCGCCGTCAAGGTGGTCCGCGACTCGGGCCTGCCGAACCGCACCGACTCGATGTTCACCACCATCGAGGGGGAGTGGGACGAGGTCTTCGACGTCGTCCGTCGCGCCACCGAGGCGGTCGCCCCCTTCGGCTCGCGCATCTCCCTGGTGCTGAAGGCCGACATCCGTCCCGGCCACACGGGCGAGCTCACGGGCAAGCTCGACCGCCTCGAGCAGGCCCTCTCCGACCTCGACTGACCCCCGGCCGAGTCGCGAGAACCCAGTGTGCTCCCGCATCTTCGCCGAGTCGCGAGAAGGCGCCCTTCTCGGGCGCGGGCAGTCGCGCGGGTTCTCGCGACTCGGCGGGAGCGGGAGTCAGTCGAGGGGCTCGTCGGCCATGGGGGCGGGCGAGGTGAGGAAGTCGTCGCGGGGGAGGAGGCCGTCCTGGATGGCGCGCTTGCGCAGGGCGACCTTCGTACCGACGTCGATGCCGACCAGGCGGTACTTCTCGCGGATGCGCTTGAGGTACGACTTCGCCGTCTCCTCCGAGATGTCGAGCGCCTTCGCCACCTGCTTCACCGGCTCGCCGCCGCCGTAGAGCGCCATCACCCGCCGCTCCTGAGCCGACAGGCGCGGCGCCGAGTCGAGGTCCTCGGCCGAGAGGGCGAGGTCGAGCTCGGTGGAGATGAAGCTGTCGCCGACGGAGGCCGCACGGATGGCCTCGACGATCATGTCGGCCTCCTCGGTCTTCACGAGGTAGCCGAGCGCGCCGGCGGCGATGGCCTCGCGCACGATTCCCGGCTCGGAGTACGTGCTCATCAGCACCGTCTTGACGCCTGCCGACTTGAGCGCGCGCAGCTTCACCGAGACCGGGAGGTTGTCCTTGAGGTCGAGGTCGAGCAGCACGACGTCGACGGGGAACGCCTCGTGGGTGAGGAGGTCGGGCCACGTCGAGACGGCCGCGCTGACCTCGATGTCGTCGGCGGCCCCGCCGATCCACTGGGTCAGCGCTCCGAGGAGCATGCGGTGGTCGTCGACGATGGCGAGTCGGATGCGATCACGCCCGGGTGCGCTCGTCGTGTCGGCGGTCGTCACTGGTGCCCCTCCTCGTGTCCTCCTCAGCGGGAGGCGTCAGGTACCGCGACGACGGCATCGACGCGTATCCGGATCCGCTCCCGGCGCGCATCCTCGGTGTAGCGGCCGACGCGTTCGAGGGCCGGCCAGACAGCCGGATCGATGCGCCGCCTCGCGAGACCGGTGATGGAGAGCACGATCGGCAGCACCATCATATCGACGGCGACGCTCTGCTCGGATCCGCGACGCCGACCGACCGTGATGTGCAGGCGTGGGTCGAAGAGCGCGCTGTCGTCGGCCAGGAGCCAGATGGCCGAGAGCAGGCCGTCGCGCTGGCGAGGATCGAGGTAGGCGGCGCTTCCGTCGAGGTCCTCGAGTGTGACGACGGGGCCGAGCACCTCCGACTCGGCGAGCGCGTGATGGAGCCACGTCTCCTTGCGGCCGCCGATGAGACGCACCCGCAGCCGTGCCGCGAGCGTCGCGGCGCGCTCGGCCTCGGCGGCGTCGAGGGGCAGGCGGATCTCGCCCTGCGCGACGTCCTGCAGCAGCTCCTCGGCCTCGAGGTCGAGCCGGCTCAGCTCCTTCGAGGCGAGGATGCCGGCGCTGAATCGCGCCGTGCCGATCGTGCTCTCGACGACGCTGCGGTCGAGCGCGCGCTGCACGAAGGTGCTGAAGGCCCGAACGAGCCACACGGCCGCGTACGGCGGGACGACCGCCACCATGGCGTAGGCGACGCGGCTGCCCGGTTCGACACCTGCGGCGAGCGACTGCGAGACGATGACGACGAGCAGGACGGCCGCGAGCGCCGAGGTGGCGCCGAGGATCTCGACCGTCGACCTCACGGCGACGCACCCCACGAGCGTGGCTCCGACGCCGATCGCGATGCTGAACGACGCGGGCGACGGTGAGACCGCGGTGACCCAGAGGTCGGCCGCGAGCGCCACCGCATCGCAGACGAGGAGCCCGGCGAAGGCGCGTGTCGGCAGGTGGCCGCGAGTGGACCGGACCGTGACCTGGATGGCGACGAACGCGACGAGCACGAGCGCCCACGCCACGGCGAGCACGAGGAACTCCGGATCGGCCCGCCAGTCCGCGAGATACGCGGTCACGCCCCGCACGAGCATCAGCACGCCGACGAGGGTGGCGCCGACACCGAGGTAGCGCAGCCCGAGGGTCGAGTCGCGCTCGATCCCGGCGCGGACCTCGTCGACCGCCTGCGGGCCGAGCCTCCTGGCGCGCACCAGCCGGGTGAGGACGCCGGTCTCGTCGGCCTTGGGATCGATCGTGCTCATCGCGGAACCTCGAGCACGACCGTGGTCCCCGATCCGGGCGCCGAGAAGAGTCGCACGTTGCCGCCGACGTCGCGGATGCGCGCCATCACCGACTCGGCGATCCCGAGCCGTTCGACATCGACGGAGGAGAGGTCGAACCCGACCCCCTCATCCGTCACCATGGCGCGGACGGTCGTGTCGTCTTCGGTGATCGTCACGTCGGCCGCGCCGACACCGGAGTGCCTGCGGACGTTCTCGAGGCATTCGGAGAGCGAGAGCAGGAACGCGTCGAGCACGTCGCTGCGGAGCAGCACGTGTCCGGTGCCGTGCCACGCCACCTCGAGGCCGAGGTGACCGAAGCGCTGCTTGACCGACTCGAGGGTGTGACCGAGGTCGCTGGTCTCGACAGGCTCGAGGTTGTAGCTGCCGGAGACGGTAGGTGTGGGGGAGCCGCCGAGGCGCAGCTGTCGCAGCAGTCGAGCGTCCTCCGCCGCCTGATGTCTGAGAGCGCCCGCGTTCACGCCCACCCCGGAGTGCGCGAGGAGCGTGAGAGTGGCGAGGACGGTGTCGTGCAGCAGCCGGGCGTTCCGCCGGCGGCTCGCCTCCCGCTCGCTGGCCAGACGTTCGCCCGCGTGCGCGTGCTTCAGCCGGTCGATGCCGGCGGCGGCGCGGTCGATGCTCGCGCCGAGCCAGTGCGACACGATCGAGAAGGCGATCCAGCCGATGACCACCGAGAGCGCGGTGAGGGCGAGGGGTTGCGCTTGGGCGGTAGCGAGCAGGGTGAGCGCGATGACGGGGAGGAAGGACCCCACGATCGCGAGGGTCCGCCACCGCTGTCCGGAGAGGGTGATGAGGAGGGACGGCATGGCGGTCGAGGCGAAGAGCTGGATGCCCGCGGCCTCGATCTCGTCGCGAGGGAGTGTCGCGGGCAGGCACGAGGCGGCGAGGACGGCGACGCCGAGCCCGTAGGTGAGGACAGGGCGGAACCAGGTGCGGGCCCGCCCCAGGAGCACGAACGCGACGCCTACCGCGACGAGGAGGATCGCCGGCACGATCGCGCGCTCCGGGGCGGCGGCGCCCGAGACCGCGACGAGGATGAACGAGCATCCGGTGAACGCCAGCCCGAGCACCCGGACCGTCCGTGTGATCAGGCGCCTGCGTTCGCGGTCGGGCCGTGGCATCAGCACTCGATCGCGGGGCGGCGGTGGGTCACACTCCGCATCGTACAGCCGACAAGCCCCACTACTGGGGGACGCCGGTCCTGCACCCGGAACGTAGCCTGAGAGAGGGCCTGGGGGGAGTGCAGCCGGGAAGCGCGCAGACGATGCGGGCTTCCCGGCTTCGTCTTTCCCCGCGGATGCGTGCGCATGCGGGCGGGGGATCAGGTCGTCTCGAGGAGCCCGGACAGGTGCCTGCCCACCTCGTCGAACTCGATGAGGAACCCGTCGTGCCCGAAGGGCGACTCGAGCACGACCGGAGCACTGCCGTGGATGGTGCGCGGGAGGTGCCGGGCGATCAGCTCCTGATCGGCGACGGGGAAGAGCCGGTCGCTGTCGATGCCGAGCACGAGCGATGTGGCGGTCACAGATTGCAGTGCCTCGACCACCCCGCCCCGCCCGCGACCGACGTCGTGGCTGTTCATCGCCTCGACGAGGGTGATGTAGCTGTTGGCGTCGAAGCGCCGAGTGAACTTGTTGCCGTGGAAGTCGAGGTACGACTCGACGGCGAATCTGCCGCCGTGGCCCAGCGGACTGATGCCGCTCTGCCAGCTGCGCTGGAAGCGGTCGTTGAGCTCCGACGGGCTGCGGTAGTTGAGGAGCGCCATCCGTCGCGCCAGCGCGAGACCGCGGTGCGGCCCCTCGCCGTCGATCTCGTCGTAGTAGGCGCCGTCGTGGAACAGGGGGTCGGTGCGCACCGCCTCCATCTGGACGGAGTTGAGTGCGATCTGGTCGGCCGACGACGAGGCGGGCGCGGCGATGACGGCCAGCCGCTCCACCTCATCCGGATGCGACACCGCCCACTCGAGGGCGTGCATCCCGCCCATCGACCCGCCGATCACCGCGGCCCAGCGGTCGATGCCGAGGTGCTGTGCGACCGCGCGCTGAGCGGCGACCTGATCCCGGATCGTCGTGTACGGGAAGCTCGTGCCCCACTCGACACCGTCGGGGCCGATGGAGGAGGGCCCGGTCGTGCCCTGGCAGCCGCCGAGCATGTTCGGCGCGACGACGAACCAGCGCTCGGTGTCGAGCGCGAGTCCGTCGCCCACGATCCCGGGCCACCAGCCGTCGGTCGGATGGCCCGGCTCGGCCGGGTGGTTGAGGTTGCTGTCGCCGGTGAGCGCGTGAAGCACGAGCACGGCGTTGTCGCGGGTGGGGGAGAGCCGACCGTAGGTCTCGTAGGCCACTCGGATGCGGTCCAGCCGCGCCCCGGACTCGAACGCGAAGTCGGCGACCTCCACGAACCGGCGGCGTCCGACCGGGTCGCCCTCCCGCCAGGCACCGGTCGCGGGCGGCAGCGCGTGCCCGAGCGTGCGCTGGACGGCGTCGGGGACGAAGCCGCTCGGGACGGTGTCCTCAGGTGTCTGCCAGTCCATCGTGTCCATTCTGGCGACGGGCGCGACCCCGTGCGCGATTGTTACGTGCCGCCCCGCCCCCCTCGTCCGGCTTTGTCCAGGTTTCCGTCGCGAAATCGGAGATTCGCGACGGAAACCTGGACAAAGCCCGGCGACGACGAGCGCCCCGTGCCGAGGACACGGGGCGCTCGAAGGGGCGGGGATCAGGCGCGGGCGGCCTCGGCGGTGCGGCGGGCCGCGGCGAGGCCCTGCTCGAGATCGGCCTTGAGGTCGTCGATGTTCTCGAGCCCGACGGAGAGGCGGACGAGCCCGGGCGTGACCCCCGTGGTGAGCTGCTGCTCCGGGGTCAGCTGCGAGTGCGTGGTCGAGGCGGGGTGGATGACCAGGGAGCGCACGTCGCCGATGTTGGCCAGGTGGCTGAACAGCGACAGGCTCTCGACGAAGGTGCGTCCCGCATCCACGCCGCCCTTGAGCTCGAAGCTGAGCACGGCGCCGACGCCCTTCGGCGCGTACTTGTTGGCGGCGGCGTACCAGGGGCTCGACGGCAGCCCCGCGTAGTAGACCGTGGCGACGTCGTCGTGCGAGTCGAGCCACTCGGCGATGTCCTGGGCGTTCTGCACGTGGCGCTCGATACGGAGGGAGAGCGTCTCGATGCCCTGGATGAGCTGGAACGCGCTGGCCGGCGCGATCGAGGAGCCGAGGTCGCGGAGCAGCTGCACCCGCGCCTTGATGATGTAGGCGATCGCGTCGCCGAGCACGCCCGTGTAGCTCGCGCCGTGATATGACGGGTCGGGCTCGGTGAGGCCGGGGAAGCGCTCGACGTTCTTCGACCACTCGAAGCGGCCGCCGTCGACGATGACGCCGCCGATGACCGTGCCGTGGCCGCCGAGGAACTTCGTGGCCGAGTGGACCACGATGTCGGCGCCGTGCTCGAAGGGGCGGATGAGGTACGGGGTCGCGATCGTGTTGTCGACGATGAGCGGCAGCCCGTTCTCGTGGGCCACGCCGGACACCAGCTCGATGTCGAGGATGTTGATCTTCGGGTTGCCGATGGTCTCGGCGAAGAACAGCTTCGTGTTCGGGCGGACGGCGCGGCGCCACTCCTCCGGGTCGTCCTGGTTCTCGACGAACGTGGTCTCGATGCCGAGCTTCGCCAGCGTGTACTTGAAGAGGTTGTAGGTGCCGCCGTAGATCGACGACGACGACACGATGTGATCGCCGGCCTGCGCGATGTTGAGCACCGCGAACGTCTCGGCGGCCTGCCCGGAGGAGACCAGCAGCGCGGCGGTGCCGCCCTCGAGCGCGGCGACACGCTGCTCGACCACGTCCTGGGTGGGGTTCTGGATGCGCGTGTAGATGTTGCCGAACTCGGCGAGCGCGAACAGGTTCTTCGCGTGGTCGGCGCTGTTGAAGACGTAGGACGTCGTCTGGTAGATGGGCGTGGCCCTGGCGTTGGTCACCGGGTCGGGCTGAGCACCCGAGTGGATCTGCTTGGTCTCGAACTTCCAGTCCGCGGCGTTCTCGCTCATGGGTCCTCTCCTGACGACGTTGTTCTGGTCGCTCCCGAGGTTAGGGAGGGCCGCCACCCGCGTTCAAGCGGGCCCGACACGAGCCGTAACCTGGACGCATGAGACGTGCCGTGGTGACAGGAGCCAGTTCGGGGATCGGGGAGGCGACCGTGCGGTCCCTCCGTGCCAGCGGATGGGAGGTCGTGGCGGTGGCCCGTCGCGAGGACCGGCTGCGCACGCTGGCTGAGGAGACCGGCGCGGAGGTCTTCGTCGCCGACCTCACGGCGGACGCCGACGTCGAGGCGCTGCGTGATCACCTGCGCGCCACGGGCGGCATCACGACGCTCGTGAACAACGCCGGCGGCGCCATGGGACAGGACGCCGTGGGCGAGGGCAGCCTCGACGACTGGCGCTGGATGTTCGAGATCAACGTCCTCGCCACCAAGCGCGTCATCACCGCCCTGCTGCCGCTGCTGCGCGAGTCGGTCGCGTCCGGCCAGGCGCCGGGGGCCGACATCCTCACCGTGACGAGCGTGGCGGGCTTCTTCCCGTACCAGGGCGGCGGCGGGTACAACGCCGCGAAGTTCGGCGAGCACGCCCTGGTCGAGGCGCTCCGCATCGACCTGTCCGGCGAGCCGATCCGAGTGCTCGAGATCGCGCCGGGCATGGTCAAGACCGAGGAGTTCTCGCTGAACCGCTTCGGCGGCGACCAGGAGCGGGCCGACGCCGTCTACCAGGGCGTCGCCGATCCGCTGAGCGCCGACGACGTGGCCCTGACCATCCGCTCGATGCTCGAGATGCCGGCCCACGTCAGCCTCGACCTCGTGATCATCAAGCCGGTGGCTCAGTCGACGGTCTACAAGATCGCGCGCGGAGAGCTCGCGGTCAAGGAGCCGGGCGACCGGTAGGAGCGGCCGCGGCGAGCGCCTCGGACTCCGGGTCGGCGAACGCCAACCGGGGCACGAAGAAGAGCAGCACGGCGGCGACGAGCGCGGTCCCTCCGCAGATCGCCCACACGATGAGATAGCCGCTGAGGCTCGAGGCCGTCGCGTCGACGGCGGTCGAGGCGCCCTGGAACAGCACGACGGCGAACACCGCGGAGGCGAACGAGCCGCCGATGGTCTTCGTCGTGTTGGTCATGCCCGCCGCGATCCCGGTGTGGCCCGTCGGCGCGGCGGCCGCCGCGGCCGCGGGCAGGGCGCCGACGAGCGCACCCGAGCCGAGTCCGGCGATGGCCATGTTCGTGAACCCCTGCCAGACCTCGGCGTGGAAGGGCAGCCAGAGGCAGTAGCCGAGGGCGACGAGGAACGTGGCGACGATCATCGCGACCCGGGGACTGGCACGCCGCGAGAGCACGGGGAACAGCAGCGCGCCCACGATCATCGAGATCAGGTAGGCGCCGATGAGCGTGGAGATGTCGCTCGAGTCGAGTCCGAGCCCGTAGCCGTTGGCGCGGTCGGTGCCGGCGTAGGTGCTGAGCGGCGCCTGCGCGCCGAGCAGGCTGATGCCCACGAGGCCCGCGGTGAGCTGGACAGGCCACATGCTCGGCTTCGCGAGCATCCGCAGGTCGATGGCGGGATCGCGCTGCCGCAGCTCGTAGCGGCCGAACGGGTAGAACGCGGCCACGCCCACGACGATGATGAGCCACACCCACCACGATCCGGGCCCCTCCAGGCGGAGGAAGGTGAGCCCGCTGGTCACCAGCAGCAGGGCGAGCGTGAGCAGCACGAAGCCGCCGGTGTCGAGGCTGCGGCCCCGCACGGGCTCCGACTCGGGCACTCCGAACAGGATGGCGACGATCACCAGGGTCGTGGCGACGGCGGGGATCATCAGCGTGAGCGTGACGTCGCCGCCGAACACGGAGAAGAGGCGGCCTCCGGCGAGGGCACCGATGATCGCGCCGGTCTCGAGGGCGACCACGAGCAGGCCCGCGGCGCGCCGGGTCTGCGACGGCCCGCGGCCCGTGCGGCGGCCCCGGTCGAAGATGAGGGCGACCTCGAGCGGCAGCCAGACCACGTAGAAGCCCTGCAACGCCCAGGCGACGAGGAACGAGGTGAAGTCGCCGGCGAAGGCCAGCCACCAGGTCGCTGCGGCCGTGACGATCGACGAGATCAGCAGGATCCGCTTGTGGCCCACCATGTCGCCGAGCTTCGCGAGTACGGGCACGACGATGGCGGAGAGGAGCAGCTGGGCGGCCTCGAACCAGTTGAAGTCGGCGTCGTGGATGCCCAGGTGGTGGACGAGATCCGGGATGAGCGGCACGTAGTAGCCCTGGATGATCCCGCTCGTCAGCTCGACGAAGAACAGGTACCCGATGAGGCCCGCCGTCACACCCAGGACGGTGGTGCGGCCACGAGGTCCGACGGCGGTGCTCCCGGTCATCTTCGGATGCTAGGGCATCCGGTACCGTTGTCGCATGGCATCGACCACTCAGGATTCGAACGCAGCGGGATCGGACGTCGCGGAGGGCGGCGGCGAGGCCGTGCCCGAGCGCGAGGTGCTCACCTGGGGCGACTTCGGCGACGCGACGCGCGAGCTCGCTCAGCGGATCGCCGACGACGGGTTCGTGCCCGACTTCGTGATCGCGATCGCCCGCGGCGGACTCATCCCGGCGGGGGCGCTGGCCTACGCGCTCGGCACCAAGAGCTGCGGCAGTCTGAACGTCGAGTTCTACACCGACGTCGAGGAGACCCTGCCCGAGCCGATCATCCTGCCGCCGCTGCTCGACAACGAGCCGCTCATCGGCAAGCAGATCCTGCTCGTCGACGACGTCGCCGACTCCGGCCGCACCCTGGCCCTCGTGGTCGACCTGCTCGAGCGGGTGGGCATCACCGTGCGGTCGACGACGCTGTACATCAAGCCCCGTTCGGTGATCGCGCCGCACTACCACTGGAAGACCACCGATCGATGGATCGTCTTCCCGTGGTCGGCGAAGGCGCCGGTGACGGCCGCGTGAGCATCCACCTCGTCGGCGGAGGCTGGCCCGACGTCACCGACGGCGCCGTCTACCGCCGCTTCTTCGAGGAGGTCGAGGCGCACGCCGTCGCGGCCGGCCAGCTCGAGGGCGCCCGGCTCGTCGTCGTACTGGTGCGCGACCACGACGGCCCCGAGAAGTACGGCGAGCTGGTCGCCTACTACTCGCAGTTCACGACGCTCGCGCCCGTGGCGGTGCTGGCGCCCGAGAACGCGCCCATCGAGCCGACGGCGTTGGCCGACGCCGACGGGATCGTCATCTGGGGCGGCCTGACGCCGGCCTACCGCGTCTCGCTCGAGCCCGCCTTCCTCGAGATCCGCCGGCTCGTCGCCTCCGGGGTGCCGTACCTCGGCTTCTCGGCGGGTGCCGCTCTCGCGGCCGAGCGGGCGATCGTGGGCGGGTGGCGCATCGGCGGCGTCGAGGTCGCGCCGGAGGAGTCGAGCGAGGAGCTCGACGAGGTCGCCGTCGAGCAGGGCATCGGCCTCATCGATCTCGCGGTCGACGTGCACGGCACCCAGTGGGGGACGGTGACGCGCCTCATCGCCGCGACGGAGGCCGGCGCGGTCGACGGCGGGGTCGCCATCGACGAGCACACCGCCCTCATCGTCGGCGCGGGCCCCCTCACGGTGGTCGGCCGCGGCAGCGTGTGGAAGGCGACGCCCGACGGCGGCAGCGTCCGGGTGTCGACCGCCGGGTCCGACGACCCCGGCGCATGACCGCACTGTCCCTCCCGCAGCTCGCCGAGGCGGGACTGATCGATCCCGGATGGGCGGCGGCGCTCGAGCCGGTGGGCCCGACGCTGGCCGCGCTCGGCGACTTCCTGCGCACCGAGACGGCCGAGGGGCGGGGCTACCTGCCCGCGGGTCCGGATGTGCTCAGAGCGTTTCGCACGCCGCTGGCCGACGTGCGTGTGCTCATCGTCGGGCAGGATCCGTATCCGACCCCGGGCCACCCGATCGGGCTCTCGTTCGCCGTCGAGCGGCACGTGCGCCCGGTGCCGCGGAGCCTTCAGAACATCTACCGAGAGCTCCGCGACGACCTGGGCGTCGAGACCCCGCCGCACGGCGACCTCACGCGGTGGAGCGAGAACGGCGTGATGCTGCTCAACAGGGTGCTGACGGTGCAGCCCGGCCAGCCGGGTTCCCACCGCGGCCGGGGCTGGGAGCAGATCACCGACCGCGCGATCGAGGTGCTCGCCGGGCGCGGCGGACCGCTCGTCGCGATCCTGTGGGGCCGCGACGCGGCATCCCTCCGCCCGGCGCTGGGATCGGTGCCGTCGGTCTCGAGCGCGCATCCCAGCCCGCTGTCGGCCTCGCGCGGCTTCTTCGGTTCGAAGCCGTTCTCGGCGGTGAACCGCCTGCTGGTCGACCAGGGCGCAGAGCCCGTCGACTGGCGGCTGGACTGACCGTGTGCGGCGCGCGAGGGCGCGGATAGGCTGGGGTGATGCTTGAGGAGGAGTACCAGCCACGACGACGGCTGCCCGCGGCGCTGAGGAAGCGCGAGGAGCCGGAGCGCGGCTTCGAGTACTCGCTCCGCGACGCCACGGCGGCCGATCTGCCGTACATCCGCGAGATCTACAACCACTACGTCGCCAACACCGTGGTCACCCTCGACGAGGATGCGATGACCCTGCGGGAGTGGCGCAGCAAGTTCGCCTGGACGCAGAAGCTCAACTACCCGTTCCTCGTCGCCGTCTCGCCGATCGGCACCCTGCTCGGGTTCGCGTACGTCTCGCCCTGGCGGCAGAAGGCCGCGTACCGCCGGACCGTCGAGATCTCGATCTACCTGGGCCCCGCCGCGACGGGAAAGGGGCTCGGCAGCGCGCTCCTCGGCGAGCTCATCGTGCGCTCCAAGGCCGCGGGCATCAAGGAGATGCTGGCGGTCATCGCCGACCAGGGAGCCGAGGGCTCACTCCGGCTGCACCAGCGGTTCGGGTTCAAGGAGGTCGGCCGGCTCGGCCGGGTCGGCTTCAAGTTCGGCCACTGGCTGGGGACGGTGCTGCTGCAGAAGTCGATCAAGTGAGGATGCGATGACGGAACTCCACGAGCTGACGGCGCTGGAGCAGTGGCGGCTGCTGCAGCGCGGCGAGGTGGGCGTCCGAGAGCTCACCGACCACTACCTCGAGCGGATCGACGCCCACGGCGACGCCGTGGGTGCGTTCGTCACGGTGACCCCCGAGCGCGCCCGGCGGCGCGCCGAGGAGGTCGAGTCGTCGGTGCCGCGCACCGCGCCGCTCTGGGGGCTGCCGCACGCCGACAAGGATCTCGTGCGCACGGCGGGGGTGCGCACCACCTTCGGGTCGCGGCTCTTCGAGCACTTCGTGCCCGAGGAGTCCGACGCCCTGGCCGTCCAGCTCGACGAGGCCGGGGCGGTCAGCCTCGGCAAGACCACGACCCCCGAGTTCGGGATGCCGAGCTACACCGAGTCGAGGGTCGCGCCGCCGACCCGGACGCCGTGGGACACCACGCGCGGAGCGGGCGGTTCCAGCGGGGGAGCGGCGGCCGCGGTCGCGGCGGGCCTGCTGCCGTTCGCGACCGGCAGCGACGGCGGCGGATCGATCCGCATCCCCGCCGCTGCCTGCGGTCTGGTCGGCCTCAAGCCCTCACGTGGGCTCGTGCCCGCCGGCTCGGGTCTCGGCGCGCCCGCCGGACTCCCCGTCGCGGGGACGATCGGGCGCACGGTCGAGGACGCCGCCTTCCTGCTCGACGGCATCATCGCGAAGGACGGCGACCGCATCCGCTTCGATCACACCCTGCGCGCCCCCGCGCCCGACGACGGCCTGTTCCTCGGCGCCGCCGTGCGCGGGGAGGGGCGCTACCAGATCGGCGTGCTCACCGACTCGCCGTGGCGGCACGACTACGACATCGCCGTCGATCCCGAGGCGACGGCGGCCCTCGATGTCGCGGTGACGGCCCTGGATGCGCTGGGTCACGGGCTCGAAGACCTCTCGCTGGAGCCGTCCCCCGACTACTCCGCCGCGTTCCGTGTGATCTGGCAGGCCGGGGCGTCGCTCATCCCCGCCACGACGGAGGAGGAGCTCGATCTCCTCGAGCCGCTCACCCGCTGGCTGGTGCTGCGCGGCCGCGAGCTCCCGGCGAGCTCGCTGGTGTGGGCGATCGCCAGCCTGTCCGAGTTCGAGGCGTCGGTGATCCGACAGTTCTCGGCGTACGACGCGATCCTCACGCCGACGCTCGCCATGACCCCGAGACCCCTCGGCTGGTACGACCAGGAGGACGGCGAGCACAACTTCGCCCAGCAGGTCCAGTACACGCCGTTCACGTCGTTCGTGAACGCCAGCGGCCTGCCTGCCATCACGCTGCCCGTGCACTGGACCGACGACGGGCTGCCCATGGGCGCGCAGCTCATCGGCAGGCCCGGGGGAGAGGCCACCCTGCTCGCGATCGGGCGCCAGCTCGAGCGACGTCTCGACTGGACCCCCCGGCGGCCGCCGGTCTGGTGATCGCCTGACCATCGTCGTGAGGTGTGGCAACCCTAAGTTAGGTATGCCTATACTGATCGGGCCATGTACGTGATCTCCTCCGACGCACTCCAGCTCGCCACCCTCGGCGGCCGCGTCCTCCTCGCGGGCACCGAGGCCACCCTCGACGAGCTGCGCGGCACCCTGGCGCTCCTGCCCGAGAAGGCGCGCGGACAGGTGTTCGTCGAGGTGCCGAGCGCGTCCGACATCCTGCCTCTGGCCGCCCCGAGCCGGATGGTCGTCACCTGGCTCACGCGCGACACCCGCAGCGGCGAGCCGGGAACCTGCCTGCCCTGTGAGCGCGGGCAGGCCCTCCGACGCGCGGTGCGCGCCTGGGTCGGCGAGATGAGCACCGACTCGGAGCATGACGACGACGACGCGATCCGCGTCTGGTTCGCCGGCGACACCTACCGTGAGGTCAGCGCCGTCTGACGTAGCCGCCGTCCTCGAGACCGGCCTCGATCTCGAAGTGGTTGTGCAGCGGATCCTGCCCGGCCAGCGCGTACATCAGCGGGAACATCATCCCGTACGCCTGCCACTGCCGGCGGTGCACGCCCTCGTGCCGGAGCACCGCCGCGGAATCGTTGCGGTCGGTGAGGTAGACGCCCCCGACGCAGGTGCCGCCGCGGCGGAACGCCCACCTCGGCAGTCCCGTGCAGACGAAGAGCCCGTCGACGCGTCGCACCCTGCCGGTGCTGAGGAGCGCACCCCAGACGAGCGCGACCCCCGTGGCGTAGAGATATCCGGCCTTGACGACGGCCGGCGCGAACAGGATCGAACGCAGGCGCTCCATCACGCGGAGTCCCGGCCGTAGGTCTCGAGGAGCCGGAGCCAGACCTCGCTGATGGTGGGGTAGGAGGGCACGGCGTGCCAGAGGCGCTTCAGCGGCACCTCGCCGACGAGGGCGACTGTGGCGGAGTGGAGCAGGTCGGCGACGTCGGGGCCGACGAAGGTGGCGCCGAGCAGCACGTCGCGATCCTCGTCGACGACCATCCGCGCGGTGCCCTTGTAGCCGTCGAGGTGGACGGACGCGCCCGCGACGCTGCCGATCTCGTAGTCCACGACGCGGACCCGGTGCCCGGCCTTCTCGGCCGCGGCCGCGGTGAGGCCGACCGAGGCGACCTCGGGGTCGGTGAAGGTGACCTGCGGGACGCTCGCATGGTCGGCGGTCGCCACATGGCGACCCCAGGGGGCATCGTCGATCGTGAGGCCCTTCGCGCGAGCCGCGATCGCGTCGCCGGCGGCCCGTGCCTGATACTTGCCCTGGTGGGTGAGCAGGGCGCGGTGGTTCACGTCGCCTGTCGCGTAGAGCCATTCGCCCTCGAGCGCTGAGCCATCCGGACCCTTCACGAGCATGGTGTCGTCGACATCGAGCCAGGCTCCCGGCTCGAGACCGATGGTCTCGAGGCCGAGGTCGCCCGTGCGGGGGGTGCGGCCGATGGCGATGAGCACCTCGTCGGCCTCCACCACCTCTCCGCCGGGGAGGGTCGCGCGGACGACGCCGTCGTCGCCCCGCTCGATCCGCTCGGCCGAGACACCCGTGCGGACGTCGACACCGAGATCGCGGAGCGAGGCGGTGACGAGGTCGCCCGCGAAAGGCTCCTGGTTGGCCAGCAGGGCGCCGCGCGACAGCAGCGTGACGGCGGTGCCGAAGCCGGCGTAGGCCGTCGCCATCTCCACGCCGACCGTGCCGCCGCCGACGACGAGGAGCCGCTTCGGGGCCTCCTTCGCGCTGGTGGCGTCGCGGCTGGTCCACGGGGAGGCCTCGGACAGGCCGGGGACGTCCGGCAGCAGCGCCGCCGAGCCGGTCGAGATCGCGATCGCGTGACGGGCGCGCACCGGGGTGGTCGTGCCGTCGGAGGCGGTGACGAGGAGCTCCTTGACGCCGGTGAACACGGCGTGCCCGCGGATCAGGTCGATGCCCGCGCCCTGGACCCACTCGACCTGACCGGAGTCGTTCCAGTCGCTGGTGAAGGAGTTGCGGCGTGCGAAGACCGCCGCGACGTCGAGCTCGCCGGTGACGGCCTCGGCCGCTCCGGGCAGATGCTGCGCCTCGCGGAGCACGGTCGCGCTCCTGAGCAGGGCCTTCGACGGCATGCACGCCCAGTAGGAGCACTCACCGCCCACCAGCTCGGCCTCGACGAGGGCGACCGAGAGTCCCCCCTGTGCCGCGCGGTCGGCCACGTTCTCGCCCACCGCACCGGCGCCGATCACCACGACGTCGAACTCCTGCACCCTGTCCTCCTGTTCCGACGTCGTGCCTCGCGGCCGACGGCTCTCCCAGCGTATTCCTCAGCTCACCAGCGCCGACACGATCCGGAGGATGGCGGGCAGGTCGTCCACGGCAGAGGCGGGATCGGCCGGGGCGAACTCCGTGATGCCGGCACCCACCAGCTGCGCCGCACCCCGGACGCCCCTGATCGCCTCCGTCAGATCGGCGACGCTCAGCCCGAACGGCTCGGGGAACTGCACCCCCTCGATCTCGGCGGGGTCGAGCACGTCGAGGTCGACGTGGACGTAGACCCGGGGGGCGCCCGTCCCGCGGACCGCCTCGACCACGGCCGCGGCGAATCCCGGCTGGGGCTCCACCATCCGGATGCCCGTCGACTCGATGAAGTCGGCCTCCGCGTCGTCGAGGGCCCTCGTGCCGGCGAGCACGAGGGCCTCCGGTGCCAGCGCGGCGCCGTCGACCAGTCTCTCGCTGCCGTCGCCGAGGAGTGTCCGCACGACCATGCCGTGGAACGCGCCGCTCGGGCTCGACGCCGGGGTGTTCGCGTCGGCGTGGGCGTCGAACCAGACGAGCGCCATCGGCTCGGCTGACGCCCGGGCGGCGTGACGCACGGCGGCGAGCTCGACGCCGCAGTCGCCGCCGATCACGACCGGGAGCCCCGGCGCGGAGGCGAGCGTCTCAGCCAGCCGTTCCGCCACCGTCGCGACACTCGTCAGACGGTGCACCCCCGACTCGAGGCTCTCGCCCGCACCAGGAGGCACGTCGACGTCGATCGTCGCCGACGAGGGCAGGTCGCCCCGGATCGCCTGCGCGCCGTCGATGAGACGCATGGCGCGCGCCGATCCGGAACCCTGCCACTGGGGGACGATGACGAAGGAGGCGGCCACGGCCTACTCGCCGCTCGTCACCGCTCTGGAGGCGCTCTTCGCCTTGAGCTCGGCGAGCCGGGCGTCGACCTCGGTGAGCTCGCCGAGGTCCTGGAGGCTCTCGAACTGCGCGTCGAGGCTGGAGTTGTTGAGCTCCTCCTGGCCGCGCACACGCGCCTCCTCGCGACGGATGCGGTCCTCAAAGCGGGACAGGTCGCTGGTCGGGTCGAGGACGTTGATGTTCTTCAGCGCGTCCTGCACCTTGCCCTGCGCCTCGGCCGTCTTGGCGCGGGCGACGAGGCTGTCGCGCTTGGCGACCAACTGGTTCAGCTTCTCCTTCATCGCGTTCAGGCCCGACTTCAGCTTCTCGACCGACTCGGTCTGCTGCGCGATGCTCGGCTCGGCGCTCTTCGCCTCGTTCTCGCTCTGCAGCTGGCGCTGGAGCGCGACCTTGGCGAGCGCGTCGAACTTGTCGGCGTCGGTCGTGTTGCCGGCGGCGCGGAACTCGTCGGCCTTGTTGCTCGCCGCGAGGGCCTTGCGGCCCCAGTCCTCGGCGGCGGCGACGTCCTCGCGGTGGTCCTCCTCGAGGAGGCGGAGGTTGCCGATGGTCTGAGCGATCGCGCTCTCCGCATCCGCGATGTTCGAGGTGTAGTCGCGCACCAGCTGGTCAAGCATCAGCTGCGGATCCTCGGCCTGGTCGATGAGCGCATTGATGTTCGCCTTCGCGAGCTGGGCGATCCGCCCGAAGATGGACTGCTTGGCCATGGTGTGTGTTCCCTTCACTCAGGTCTGGACGTCGTGGTCCTGTGGTCTGATGGTCGATCCCGCGGCGGGCGTCCTGCGCCTCATGGTGGCACGGATGGGCGCCCGGCGGCAGGGCGGGTCAGAAGCGCCCGCCACCTCCGCGGCGCCCTCCGCGAGAGCCGCCGCCGGAACGACCGCCGAAGCTGCCGCCCCCGCCTCGCCGGCTGCCGCCGAAGGAACTGCGCCCGCTCGAGCCGCCGAAGCCGCCCCAGCCGCCGCCGGATCCGCTGCGGGAGCGACCCGACGACCATCCGGTGCGATACGGCGAGCCGCCTCCGTCGCCGAACAGGCTCCCGAGCAGCCCGCCGAGGAAGGCGCCGCTGAAGTCATCGCCGCCGCCGGACGCCGGCGTGCCCTGGTAGTAGGACTGCTGCGCGGCGGCGAGGTCCTGCTGCACGGAGCTGATGGCCATGTTCGCCAGCTGCGACGCCGTGGTGGCCTCGCGGAGAGACTCGCCGGGATCGGCGGAGGCGAGCGCCAGTGCCTGATCGAGGTGCCGCTGGGCCTCGGACAGGCGGGTTCGGGCGTCGGTCCCGACCGCGCCGCGCCGCGTCTGCAGGTAGCTCGCGGCGGAGGAGACGTCGCTCCGCGCGGCTGCGATCGCGCGGTCCCGTTGCGCCAGAGTGCGAGTGACCTGCTCCTCGGCGCCGCGCGCGGTTGACAGGGCGGCATCGAGCGCCGCAGTCGCGGCGTCGAGGGCCTGTCGCGCGGCGACGGGGTTGCGAGCCCCCAGGCTGCGTGCGCGCTGGATCTCGACGCCGAGGGCTGCGGCCAGTGACCGCAGCTGGTCGGGGGAGGTGGTCGTCGGGGCGGCGGCCAGGCGCTCGGCCTCGCGGACGTCGCCCTCCGCCTCGGCGATGGTGCCGCCGAGCTCCGACCCCGCTCGATCGAGCTCCGCACGGAGCCCCTCCACGCCCTGCGCTAGCTGTCCGATCTGGGTGATCGCCTGCTGAGCGGAGCGGATGGCCAGGGCCTTGCCCGGGGCGCCCGACGCGATCGAGGCGCGCGCCTCCGCGAGCTGCTTCTCGGCGTAGTCGCGCAGGCTCTGAGCCTGCTGCACGCTGCCGGCGACGGTGGTGAGCGCGGCGGCGTCGTATCGACCGCCCAGCTCGGCCACGGAGGCCGCGATCGAGGCGGCGCCCGCCGACAGCCCGGTGAGCTGCGCCTCGGCGGCCTGGATGGCGGGCTGCGGGTCGTTCTCGAGGTCGCGCAGCGCGTCGAACGACTCCTCCTGCGCGTCGAGGGTGGCGGCCGCCTCGCGGCAGATCGCGAGGATCTGCTCGCTCCAGGCGCGGCGCTCCTCATCGCTGTCCGGGATCGCGTCGTCGAGCCGCTGCTTGATCTCGAAGGCCTGTCGGAGCTGCTCCTTCACCTGGACCAGAGCGGCCGAGAACGGAGCGGCGGCCTGCTCGCCGAACTGCGCGACGGCGAAGCCGAGCTCCTCGTCGCTCGAGGTGACGGCGTCGTCGAGGTCGATGAGCGCGGCGCCCACGGCCGATTCGAGCTCGGCGAGCGTCGGGCCCTGCGGAGCGAGCTCGGCCGTCCGCCGGTCGAGCGCACGCCTGCGGGCCACGAGCACGATCACCAGCACGGCGATCCCGGCGAGGATGACGACGATCGCGATGGTCCACGCCAGCCACGCGGGGAACCCGGTGCCTCGGGAGGAGTCGGTGGGCTGCACGGGCTGCGGATCGACCGACCCGCCGGCGATCACCTGACCGAGGCCGGTCGCGGCGCCGATGGCGGCACCGGCCCAGTCGTCGTCGCGGAGGAACGGCTCGATCGCGTCGGTCTCCACCTCCTCGAGCTGCGAGTCGGTGAGCTCGAAGTCGGGATCGACCGACAGCTGGTAGAGGCGGTCCTTCGTCGCGACGGCGAGCACCACGTCGTCGACGCCGAGCTGGTTCTGCACCGCCACCTCGTCGGCCCAGGCCTCGCGGTCGGCCGCGCCCGTGAACCGGTCGGTGTAGACGACGATGAGGTCGATGCCATGCTGCGAGGCGAGCTCGTCGAGCGCCGACTGCACCTCGGGTTCTCGCGATCCCAGTGCGCCCACGTCGTCGACGATCGACCGGCCCGCCAGCTCGGGCGGATCGGACGCCCACGCCGCGGCGGGCAGCGCGGCCGTGGTGAGCCCGGCCAGGGCGACGAGCGCCAGGGCGAGGCTGCGAGGCCCTCGGTGGCGCCGACGGCGCGGTCGGGCGGGGGCGATCGTGACGGTCGCTGAGTGTCGCATCGCCTTCGATACTAGGGAGGGTGCCTCCGGGGCGTCCACGATGTCGCTCCGGATCCGCCCGTGCGGCGTGCGTCCCGGGAGTGTTGCGGACTGTGACGGCGTCGTTTCGCGCGGCCGGCTCGGTACCCGACGATGGAGGCATGGTCTCGGATCGACGCATCGCCGTGGTGTCGGTGACGTCTGCCCGGCCGCACTCGCGTCGCTACCACCGCTACAGCGAGCTTCTGGCGCAGCGCCTGGTCGAGGCTGTCGTCCGAGGCGGCGGATCCGCGCAGCGCGTCTTCGCCGACGAGGGTGCTGCGGCGGCCCGCGCCGCGATCGACCGCGCGTCGGGCGTGGTGCTGCTCGGTGGGGAGGACATCGCCCCGGAGTTCTATGGGGCGGAGCGCGGCTACGAGCGCGAGGGCGGCCACGTGGAGCTCGCCGACGAGGTGCAGATCGGCATCGCCGAGCGCGCCGTCCGCGACAGCCTTCCGCTGCTCGGCATCTGCCGCGGACTCCAGATCCTCGACGTCGCCCTCGGCGGCAGCCTCGTGCAGCACCTCCCCGACGGCAGCGGCCATCGCACCGAGGCCGCCGAGCCGGCCCGGATGTTCGCCGGGCACGCCGTCGACGTGGTGGCCGGGTCCCGACTCCACTCCCTGCTGGGCGCGACGACCGCCGTGACCGCCAGCGCTCACCACCAGGCGGTGGACCGCCTCGGTCGAGGGCTCGTCGTGTCGGCGCGCGCCGACGACGGCACGATCGAGGCCGTGGAGCACGTCTCCGCCCCGGCTCTCGGCGTGCAGTGGCACCCGGAGGCACCCCTCGCCGCGGCGGGGCAGCTCGACCGGCTCCTCGGATCGCTCGGCTCCGCGCTTCTCGCGGCCTGAGACACCCGCGCTTCTCGCGGCCTGAGACGCGCACGCTTCCCTGAGGAGCCCTCGTCCTGAGCAGCCTTCGCTGCCTGAGACGCTCCGTGCGGTGAGCGGATGATACGCGCATCCGTCCTGTGGACTGGTGAAGGACACGCCGTGTTGCTACTGTGAATTCCGTTGTCAATGTTAGCGGTGTGACTGGAGTGACTCTCCGGTCGCCGACCCGGACCGGAGATCATGACCGACCTGCGCTCGCGCGACCCGCGCCACGGCCGTCGCGGCCCCCGCGTCCTCGCCCTCACCGCCGCCCTCGGGGTCGGCATCCTGTCGACGTCCTTCCTGGTGACGGCCCCGGCTGCGGCGACCGACTACCCCTCGTGGTCCGACGTCCAGGCCGCGCGGGCGAGCTCAGACGGCAAGGCGGCGGAGGTCGCCAGCATCCAGTCGCTCATCGCCGGTCTGCAGGACCAGGTCGCCGCGGCGCAGGCCGCGGCCGACGCGGCCTGGACCGCTGATCAGGCCGCCCAGGCGGCCCTCGCCGAGGGACAGCGCAAGGCCGACGCCCTGGCCGCCCAGGCGACGCAGGCGTCCGCCACCGCGGACCAGTCCGCGAAGCGCGCGGCAGCCCTCGCCGCCGACTTCGCCCGGAGCGCGGGCAACGACCTCACCAGCCGGCTGGTCGTCTCAGGGGATCAGAGCGGTGACCTGCTCTATCAGCTGAGCGCGATGAGCAAGCTCGGGGAGGCCAGCCAGGGCATCCTCGACAAGGCGAAGCAGGACGAGAACACCGCGGCGTCGCTGAGCAAGCAGGCGGAGGTCGCCAAGGGCGAGCTCACGAGCCTCGCCGCCGCCGCCGACGCCTCGGTCAAGGCGGCCGTGGACGCGCAGCAGGGCGTGCAGGCCGCGCTCATCGAGCAGGAGTCGCACGAGGCGGAGCTCACAGTCCAGCTGGCCGCGCTGCAGTCCGACACGGCGATGACCGAGCAGGAGTACCAGGCCGGGGTCGAGGCCGAGAAGCAGCGGAAGATCGCTGCAGAGCAGGCAGCCGCCGCCGCCGCGGCACCTCCCGCGGGTGGCGGTTCGAGCGGCGGGGGCTCCTCCTCGGGTGGCGGCTCGTCGTCGGGCGGGGGCGGCTCCTCACCGGCTCCGGCGCCCGCACCCGTCGTGGTCACGCCTCCCGCGCCGTCGTACAGCGGTGACGCCGTCGTGGCGTACGCCGAGCAGTTCGTCGGCGTGGTGCCCTACGGCTGGGGAGCCGACCCGAACGACAGCTTCGGCTGCGACGGTCTCACCCAGTACGTCTACAAGCAGTTCGGCATCTACCTGCCGCGCACCGTGAGCGCGCAGGCGGCCATGGGCGTGCGCGTCTCGGCGCAGTCCGCTCAGGCCGGCGACCTCGTCGTCTGGCCGGGCGCGCACATCGGCATCTACGACGGCCAGGGCGGCGTGATCCACTCGCCGGACTGGGGCCGCTACGTCACGCACGCGCGTGGCCTGTGGGGCAGCTACTACTTCGTCCGGCTGCTCTGATCCCTTCGCGGGACGGAGCCCGTGCGGGTCAGAGCTCAGAGAACGGGGTGACGTACTCGATCGAGCCGTCCATCCTCTTCACCACGTGGTCGGCCTGTCTGCTCTTGGCCCAGGTGCGGCCCTCGGCGATGGCCTGACTGCGGAGGACGTGGCTCGAGAGGGTCTCCTCCTCGCCGTCCATGCGGTTGTACCACATGTTGTGGCTCTTGTAGGTCTGTACTGAGCTCAACTCTCTCGGGCCCTTCGACGGTGAACGGATGCGTGGGGGTGGGTGGCCCTCCGCGCGCCACATACTAGGGGGTACGGTCAGGAAAGTGAACGACGCCTCTCCTTCGACCGACGTCCGCGAACGAGCCGCCGAGGTGGCGAGGACGGTCTTCGGGTGGCCCTCCCTCCGCCCCGGGCAGGCCGAGGCGATCGAGACGGTGGTCGGGGGTGAGGACCTCCTCGCCGTGATGGCGACGGGGTACGGCAAGTCCGCGATCTATCAGATCTCCGCGCACCTCCTCGACGGGCCGGCGGTGGTCGTGTCGCCGCTGATCGCGCTCCAGGCCGATCAGGTCCGTCATCTGACCGAGCGCACGCACGACGACGACGAGGCCGTGGCCGTCAACTCCGCGCAGTCCGCCTCGGCCAACAGGGCGGCCTGGGACAGCGTGGCCTCGGGGCAGGCGGAGTTCGTCTTCCTCGCCCCGGAGCAGCTGGCGAAGGAGGACGTCCTCGAGCGCCTCGAGGAGGTGCGCCCGAGCCTGGTGGTGATCGACGAGGCGCACTGCGTGTCGGCCTGGGGGCACGACTTCCGGCCCGACTACCTCCGGCTCGGCGCCGTCATCGAGCGCCTCGGACATCCGCGCGTGCTGGCGCTGACCGCGACCGGCTCGGCACCCGTGCGCGACGAGATCGTCGAACGTCTCGGCATGCGGTCGCCGCGGATCGTCGTAGGCGGGTTCGACCGGCCCAACATCCGCCTGGACGTGCACCGGCACGAGCACGATCACGAGAAGGAGCAGGCGGTCCTCGAGCAGGTCGCCGGGCTCGAGCAGCCCGGGCTGCTCTACGTCGCGACGCGAGGCGACACGGAACGGCTCGCCGAGGTGCTGTCGGAGCGCGGGCTCCGCGCGGCGGCCTACCACGGCGGGCTCAAGGCGGGGGAGAGGCGGGAGGTGCACCGTCGGTTCTCGGACGGCGAGCTCGACGTCGCCGTGGCGACCAGCGCGTTCGGGATGGGCATCGACAAGGCGGATGTGCGGTATGTCGTACACGCCGACATCACCGACTCCATCGACTCCTACTACCAGGAGGTGGGCCGGTGCGGCCGCGACGGCGAGCCCGCCGCGGCGACGCTGCACTACCGACAGGAGGACCTCGGGCTGCGCCGTTTCTTCGCCGGAGGGCGGGCCGACCACGGGCGCGTCCGATCCGTGGTGAAGGCGCTCTCGGTGAAGACCCCCACGTCGGCGACCGACCTCGCGAAGGCGAGCGGCGTGTCGGCGCGCTCGCTCACGGGGGTGCTCAACCTCCTCGTCGAAGCCGAGCTGGTGAGGGAGGACGCGGACGGGTTCGCCCTGGTCCGGAAGGTCGCGGAGGCGACCGCGATCCGCGCGGTCGACGAGGTGGTCGACCGCCGCACGCGGATCGACGAGTCGCGCCTGGCGATGGTGCGCGGCTTCGCGGAGACCCTCCGCTGCCGAAGGCAGTACCTCCTGGAGTACTTCGGCGACTCGGCCACGAAGCCGTGCGGCAACTGCGACACCTGCGCCAGCGGATCTGCCTACGAGCACGATGACGAGCGGGGCGACGAGGACGCCGCCGGCGACTTCCGGCCCGACGAGCGGGTCGAGCACGACGAGTGGGGCGAGGGTCGCGTGATGAGCGTGGAGGACGACCGGATGACCGTCTTCTTCGAATCGGTCGGCTACAAGGTGCTCTCGCGGGAGCTCGTGGCGGAGAAGGGCCTGCTCACCGCGGAATGACCGGGCGATGCGCGGGCGACAGACCCGCCGGAGTGACGGTGCCCCCAGTAGGATTTGAACCTACGGCCTTCTGCTCCGGAGGCAGACGCTCTATCCCCTGAGCTATGGGGGCCAGGGTGTCTCCAGATTAGCAGTCCCCAGGGTCCGTCCGTGCACCACCCGTCGTCCATGGAGGATCCCGAATGCAGAGAACCGTGTCCGCAGACCTGGTCGCGTCCGTCGACCGCGGCACCGAGATCGTGATGTCGGTGGCCTGCGCCGAGGGCGTGCCGCTGATCTCCGAGTCGGCCACGTACCTGATCGACGGCGTCGAGGCCCCGCACCGTTCGATCACCGATCAGCACGGCACCCGCCTGCATGTGTTCGACGTGCCGGCGGGGCGCCTCACCGCGAGCTACCGCGCGGTGGTCGACGGGCGCGCGGAGCCCGCGCCGGTCGAGGCGGTCGACCTCGTCCGCTACCTGCGGCCGAGCCGGTACTGCGAGTCCGACACCCTGCTGCCCACCGCCGTCGCCGAGTTCGGGGGACTGTCCGGCCGTCCGCTCCTCGACGCGGTCTCATCCTGGGTGGGCACCGAGCTCAGCTACGTGCCCGGAGCCAGCGCCCCCACCGACGGCGCCGTGCAGACGCTGCTCGACCGTCGCGGCGTCTGCCGCGACTACGCCCACCTCGTCGTCGCGCTCCTGCGCGCGCTCGACGTCCCGGCGCGCCTGGCCTCGGTCTACGCGCCGGGACTGGATCCGATGGACTTCCACGCGGTCGCCGAGGCGCACGTCGAGGGAGCCTGGCAGGTGGTCGACGCGACCGCGCTCGCCCCTCGGCAGAGCCTCGTGCGCATCGCCACCGGTCGCGATGCCTCCGACACGGCCTTCCTCACCAATCACGGCGGACTCCTCACTCTCGAGGAGCTGACCGTGACGGCTACCGTCGACGAGCTCCCGACCGACGACGTGCGCGAGCTCGTGCAGCTGCGCTGAGCGCTCCCGCGTGCTCCGGGGCGGAGGATGCCTCAGGCCCCGGCCGGTAGGATCGTCGGGTGACACCAGAACAGCTCTCCGCCGCCCTCTTCGCCCTCGTCGCGCCGCGTGCCTCGGCCGCCAGCGTCGACCTCGCGCCGGAGGATGTGACGGTCGAGCGTCCCCGCAGCCGTGAGCACGGGGACTGGGCCACCAACGTGGCCATGAAGCTGGCGAAGCCGCTGGGCACGAACCCGCGCGCCTTGGCCGCCGAGATCGCTGCCGAGCTCGAGGCAGTCGATGGCGTCGAGGCCGTCGAGGTCGCCGGCCCGGGGTTCATCAACGTCCGGCTCGAGGCCGGGGCGGCCGGATCGATCGCGAAGGCGATCGTCGAAGCGGGCCACAGCTTCGGGCGCGGCGAGGCGCTGGCCGGCCACCACGTGAACCTCGAGTTCGTCTCGGCGAACCCGACCGGTCCGCTCCACATCGGCCACACCCGCTGGGCGGCGCTCGGCGACTCGATCGCCCGCATCCTGAGGGCTGCCGGCGCCGAGGTCACCAGCGAGTACTACATCAACGACGCGGGCTCTCAGATGGACGTCTTCGGCCGGTCGGTGCTCGCCGCGGCCAAGGGCGAGCCCACCCCCGAGGGCGGCTACCCGGGCGCCTACATCCAGGAGCTCGCCGCGAAGGTGCTCGAGCGGGTCCCGTCGCTCCTCGACCTCCCCGACGACGAGGCGGTCGTCGTCGCACGTGATCTCGCCTACGAGATCCAGCTCGGCGAGATCCGTGCCTCGCTCGACGCCTTCCACGTGCACTTCGACGTGTGGTTCTCGGAGCGCACGCTGCACGAGCCCGACCCTGCGACCGGGCGCACCGCCATCGACGACGCCGAGGCGAGGCTCCGCGCCCAGGGTCACGTGTACGAGGCCGACGAGGCCGTCTGGGTGCGCACGACCGACTTCGGCGACGACAAGGACCGCGTGCTCACCCGCGGCAACGGCATCGTCACGTACTTCGCCGCCGACGCGGCCTACTACCTCAGCAAGAAGGACCGCGGCTTCGCCGAGAAGACGTACCTGCTCGGCGCCGATCACCACGGCTACGTCGGGCGCCTCAAGGCCCTCGCCGCGGCGGCGGGCGACGACCCCGACGACCTCAGCGTGCTCATCGGGCAGCTGGTGAACCTCAACGGCGCCAAGCTCTCGAAGCGCGCCGGCAACATCATCGAGCTCGACGACCTCCTCCAGTGGCTGGGCGCCGACGCGCTGCGCTACTGGCTCGCGCGCTACCCGGCCGACTCGCCGCTCTCGCTCGACGGCGAGAAGCTGCGCTCGCGCACCAACGACAACCCGGTGTTCTACGTGCAGTACGCCCACGCACGCACCGCGTCGGTGGCGCGCAACGCCGCCGAGGCGGGCGTCACCCGCGAGGCGTTCGCCCCCGAGCTGCTCACCCATCCCACCGAGACCGCGCTGATCGGCGCCCTGCAGGAGTACCCGCGGATGGTCGCGTTCGCCGCCGAGCTGCGCGAGCCGCACCGCGTGGCGCGCTACCTCGAAGACCTCGCGGGCTACTACCACCGTTGGTACGACGCCTGCCGCGTGCTGCCCTTCGGCGACGAGGCCATCTCCGACGTGCACCGCACCCGGCTGTGGCTCAACGACGCGGTGGGCCAGGTCATCCGCAACGGCCTCGACCTCATCGGGGTCTCCGCGCCCGATCGGATGTGACGCGACGATGACGACGGAGAGCCTGCCGCGCCGACGCCGCCTGACCTGGCTCTGGTGGCTGATCGGGATCGTCGTGGTGCTCGGCGTGCTGGTCGTCGTGGCCGACATCGCCGGTCGCGCGTATGCCGAGGGCCGGGTGTCCGACGAGATCGAGTCGCGCCTGCCGGCCGGTGTCGAGGGCGACGTCGACGTCACGATCGGCGGCGGGAGCTTCCTCGCCCAGCTGGTGAGCGGTCGGATCGACCAGGTCGACCTCGACGGGCCGTCGCTGGTCGCGAACGGCGTGCCCTTCGCGGCGCACGTCACCGCCACGGGCGTCCCCACCGATCTGGCGAAGCCCGTCGAGCACGCGACCGGGACCTTCACCCTCGACCAGGGCGCGGTCGACTCGGTGGTGACGCTGCCCGAGGGCGCGTCGCTGAAGCTCGGCGACGGCGCGGTCTCCTACGACCAGACGGGCGAGTTCCTCGGCATCCAGCTGGGCTACACGGTGACGGGCCAGGTGTCGGCTCAGGGGACGAGCGTACGGATCGAGCCCACCGGCGCGGAGCTGACCCAGGGATCGAACTCCCTCGACGTGAGCGGCCTGCTCGACCGGCTGATCGGATCGGCGGTGACCGTCTGCGTCGCGCAGTACCTGCCGCAGGGGGTCGTACTGCAGACCCTCGACGTGACGCCGGGTCAGGCCTCCGTGGTCGCCACACTCGACGACTTCGTGCTCGACGAGTCGACCCTCTCCACCCTCGGCACCTGCTGACCGCACCCTTCGCTAGGATCACCACGTCATGACCGCCTCCCCGCTCGCTCCTGCCTGGCTCGAGGTTCCGGCCGACCCGAACGCGCTGCCCGCGCCCGTCTGGCCGCGGTCGGCCGATCGCGACGGCCGGGGCGCCCTGGTGATCGGCGGCGTCTCCGCCGCCGTCCTCACCGAGCGCTACGGCACGCCGCTGTACGTGGTCGACGAGGGCGAGGCCCGGACCAGAGCACGCGAGGTCCTGGCCGCATTCCGATCGGCGTTCGAGGCGATCGGCACGCGGGCGAAGGTCTACTACGCCGGGAAGGCGTTCCTCACCGGCACGGTCGCGCGCTGGATGGCCGACGAGGGCCTGGCGATCGACGCGTGCTCGCTCGGCGAGCTCGAGGTGGCCCTCCGCGCGGGCGTCGACCCGGCGAGGATCGGCCTGCACGGCAACAACAAGTCGCTCGCCGAGATCGACCGCGCGGTCGAGGCCGGTCTCGGCGCCGTCGTGATCGACAGCTGGGTCGAGATCGAGCGGATCGCGGCCGCCGCCGAGCGACTGGGCCGGGTGCAGCAGGTGAGGCTGCGGGTCAACAGCGGCGTGCACGCGCACACCCACGACTTCCTCGCCACAGCGCACGAGGACCAGAAGTTCGGCGTGAGGCTCGACCAGGCCGCGGAGTACGTGACCCGCATCCGGTCGTTCCCCGCCCTGTCGTTCCTGGGCTTCCACTGCCACATCGGATCGCAGATCTTCGACTCCGGCGGGCTCGCGGAGTCGGCGGCGCGGCTCCTCGAGGCGCACGCGGCGGCGCTCCAGGGCGGTCCGGTGCCCGAGCTCAACCTCGGCGGCGGCTTCGGCATCGCCTACACCTCCGCCGACGATCCCACCCCGATCGCCGACCTCGCGCGCACGATCGCCGACGCCGTGGCTCTCGAGTGCTCGCGCCTCGACGTCCCGGTCCCCGTCGTCGCATTCGAGCCCGGGCGCTCGATCATCGGGACGGCCGGGGTGACGCTCTACACGGTGGGCACGGTGAAGGACGTCCTGGTGCAGGTCGCAGGCGAGGGCGCCGAGGCGCGCCCCACCGAGCACGTGCGTCGCTACGTCAGCGTCGACGGCGGGATGAGCGACAACGCCCGGCCCGCCCTGTACGGCGCCGCGTACTCGGCACGGATCGCGTCGCGCGAGTCGGCGGCCGACCCCGCGCTGGTGCGCGTGGCGGGCAAGCACTGCGAGAGCGGTGACATCGTCGTCGACGCCGAGTACCTGCCCGGCGACATCGCTCCCGGCGACCTGCTCGCCGTCCCGGCCACCGGCGCCTACTGCTGGTCGCTCTCGAGCAACTACAACCATCTGGGGCGCCCTCCCGTGGTGGCGGTGTCCGCGGGGGAGTCGACCATGATCGTCCGCGGGGAGACCATCGACGACCTGCTGGCTCGAGACCTCGCGTTCACCACCCACGCCGGCCCGTCCAGCCCGACCGAGCCGAGCCCGACCGGCCCGCCACTCGCCGACCCGCCACTCACCGACCCACCCGAGGAGACCGACCGATGATCGAGTACCGCAACCTGCGCGTGGCCCTGCTGGGTGCGGGCTCGGTGGGCTCGCAGGTGGCGCGGCTCCTGTTGGAGAACCGCGACGAGCTCGCACAGCGCATCGGCGCGGGCATCGAGCTGGCGGGCATCGCGGTGCGCGACGTCGACGCGCCGCGCGACGCCGACATCCCCCGTCAGCTGTTCACGACAGATGCTCTCGGGCTGATCGAGTCCGCCGACATCGTGGTCGAGCTGATGGGCGGCATCGAGCCGGCGCGCCAGTACATCCTCGCCGCGATCACGTCCGGCGCGGACGTCGTCACCGGCAACAAGGCGCTGCTGGCCACCCACGGCCCGGAGCTGTTCACGGCGGCCGACCAGGTCGGGGCCCAGCTCTACTACGAGGCCGCGGCCGGCGGCGCGATCCCGATCATCCGCCCCTTGCGCGAGAGCCTCGCCGGCGACCGGGTGGAGCGGGTCCTCGGCATCGTCAACGGCACCACCAACTTCATCCTCGACCGGATGGACACCGACGGCGACAGCTTCGAGAACGCCCTCGCCGTGGCCACCGAGCTCGGCTACGCGGAGGCCGATCCGACGGCCGACATCGAGGCGTACGACGCGGCGCAGAAGGCCGCCATCCTCGCCCGCCTCGCGTTCCACACCTCCTTCCCGGTCGAGGCGGTGCACCGCGAGGGCATCACCACGGTCACGGCCGCGCAGGTCGAGTCGGCGCAGAAGGCGGGCTTCGTGGTGAAGCTGCTCGCGATCTGCGAGCGCCACACCGATCCCACAACCGGGGTCGAGGGAGTGACGGCGCGCGTGCATCCTGCCCTCGTCGATCGCCGACACCCGCTGGCGGCCGTGCACGACGCGAAGAACGCCGTGTTCGTGCAGGCCGAGGCCGCGGGCGACCTGATGTTCTACGGCGCGGGCGCCGGTGGCGTCGAGACGGCGTCCGCCGTGCTCGGCGACCTCGTGTCGGCGGCGCGCCGCCACGTGGCCGGTGGGCCGGGGGTGGGGGAGTCGACGCAGGCGAACCTCCCGATCCTGCCGATCGGCACCGTCGTCACCCGCTACCAGATCACGCTGAGCGTGGCGGATCGCCCCGGCGTGCTGTCGCAGATCGCCGCGCTGTTCAGCGACCACGAGGTCTCGGTCGAGGCCGTGCAGCAGAGCGTGGCCACCTCCCGTGGCCAGGAGACCGACGCCCGCACCGCTACCCTGGTGATCGTCACCCATGAGGCCCTGGAGTCGGCGCTGGCCGCCACCGTGGAGTCGGTGGCGCGGCACGACGCCGTTCAGCGGGTCGTGTCGGTCCTGAGAGTCGAAGGAGAGACCGCCTAGTGTCCACGAGCAACGAGCGCATCCCGTCCCGCCAGTGGCGAGGGGTGCTGCGTGAGTACGCAGACCGCCTCGACGTCACCGACGCGACGCCGATCGTGACGCTGGGCGAGGGTGGCACGCCGCTGATCCCGGCCCCGGCGCTCTCCGCACGCACGGGTGCGCAGGTCTACGTCAAGTTCGAGGGCATGAACCCCACGGGGTCGTTCAAGGACCGCGGCATGACGATGGCGATCTCCAAGGCGATCGAGCACGGCGCCAAGGCGGTCATCTGCGCCTCGACGGGCAACACCTCCGCCTCGGCCGCGGCCTACGCGGCCCACGCGGGCATCACCGCCGCGGTGCTGGTGCCCGAGGGCAAGATCGCGATGGGCAAGCTCAGCCAGGCCATCGCGCACAACGGTGCGCTCATCCAGGTGCAGGGCAACTTCGACGACTGCCTCGAGATCGCCCGGGAGCTCTCGACCGGCTACCCCGTGCACCTCGTGAACTCGGTCAACAACGACCGGATCGAGGGCCAGAAGACGGCCGCGTTCGAGGTCGTCGAGGTGCTCCAGGACGCACCCGACTTCCACTTCCTCCCCGTCGGCAACGCGGGCAACTACACCGCGTACTCGCGGGGCTACCGCGAGGAGCTCGACCGCGGTGTCACGACGAAGCTGCCCCGCATGTTCGGGTTCCAGGCCTCGGGCTCGGCCCCGATCGTCCTCGGCGCACCCGTTCTCCACCCGGAGACGATCGCCAGCGCCATCCGCATCGGCAACCCCGCCTCGTGGGAGCTCGCTCTCGCGGCGCGTGAGTCGACCGACGGCTACTTCGGCGCGATCGACGACGACAAGATCCTCGAGGCGCATCGCATCCTGTCCTCCGAGGTCGGCATCTTCGTCGAGCCGGCGTCGGCGATCAGCGTCGCAGGCCTGCTCGAGCGCTCCGAGGCGGGAGCCGTCCCGGCCGGTGCGACGGTCGTGCTCACGGTGACCGGACATGGCCTGAAGGACCCCCAGTGGGCTCTCCGCGGCGCCGACGGGGAGGACGTGCGCCCCACGGTCGTGCCGGTCGACGTCGCCGAGGTCGCGAGCGTGCTCGGCCTCGAGAAGAGCGCGTCGTGATCGCCTCCGGTCGCACGGTCACCGTCCGCGTCCCCGCCACCACGGCGAACCTCGGTCCCGGCTTCGACACGCTGGGCCTGGCCCTGGCGCTCTACGACGAGCTCACCGTGACGGTGCGCGACGAGCCCGGCGCTTTCGTCGAGGTCCACGGGGTGGGCGAGGGCGAGGTCCCGACCGACGAGACCAACCTCGTCGTGCGCTCCATCGCGCATACGTTCGCCGCCTACGGGCAGGAGATGCCCGGACTCGACCTCGTGGCGCGCAACGTCATCCCGCACGGCCGCGGACTCGGCTCGTCCGGCGCCGCGATCGCCTCCGGCGTGGTCGCGGCCCAGGCGCTCCTCGAAGGCGTCGTCGAGATCGACGGACTCGGGCTCCTCGCCCGCGCCACCGAGCTCGAGGGCCACCCCGACAACGTCGCCCCCGCCCTCTTCGGCGGGCTCACCATCGCGTGGACGACGCCCGAGGGGCCGCGCTACAAGAAGCTCAACGTGCACCGCGGCGTCTCGCCGCTCGTGCTCGTGCCCGGCCACACCATGTCGACAGCGCTGGCGCGCAGCCTCCAGCCCGAGTCGGTGCCGCACGCCGACGCGATCTTCAACGTGTCGCGCTCCACTCTCCTCATCGCCTCGCTCATCCAGAGCCCTGAGCTTCTGTTCGAGGCCACCGAGGACAAGCTCCACCAGAGCTACCGTGCGAGCGCCATGCCCGAGACGGATGCGCTGATCCGCGCCCTGCGCGCCGCCGGCTACCCGGCCGTCGTCAGCGGCGCCGGCCCGAGCATCCTCGTGCTGTGCAGCGACCCGGCCCAGCGGAAGGGCGCCACCGAACTGGTGGAGCAGACGGCCGCGACACCCTGGCAGTCGCTCGTCCTCGCCGTCGATATCAAAGGTGCTACAGTGGTCCTGCATCCGGACGACGTGACGCAGCCCTAGCGGCAGCCCGATCCTTCCCGGTCGCATCTCTCAATTCATTCTCCCGCCGCGTGCTGTGACATCGGCCTGTGTTCTACCGTCGATGAATCCGGTCCGCGACGTTTCCTGCCCGGCGTATCCGACCGGCAGGGGAAGGACGTACTTCCAGTGACAGATCTCACCGAACGCGCCGACCTGTCGACGCTGAAGGTCTCGCAGCTCCAGGCTGTGGCCGCCGAGCTCGGCATCGCCGGGGCCTCGAAGCTCCGCAAGGGCGAGCTGCTCGAGACCATCCGCCGCGTGCAGGCCGAGGGCCTCGAGGCCGCCGACGACCAGGCCGCCGAGCTCCTGGCGGAGGACGCCGCCGTCGCCGCCGATGCGGCCGCGACCGCGGAGGCTCCCGCCGTCGAGGCGCCGAGCACCGAGCCGGCCGCGAACGAGTCCGCTCAGGCCGCCGGCCCCATCGAGACCGCCGTCGTGGAGTCGACTCAGGCCGCCGGCGCTCCCGTCGTCGACGGCCCGATCGTCCCCGACGAGCTGCTCCGCGGTGCGCAGCAGACCAGCCAGCAGCCCCGCGAGCAGATCGTGATCGACCTGCCTGAGGGCCCCGTGTCGCCGAAGCGCCGCGGCTCGCGTCGCGTCACCAGCGTCGACGGCGGCTACGCCATCGAGCGCTCGACGTCGCGCGTCTCGGCCGGTGGCCACGTCAACGCCGAGACCGGGTCGGGCACCGACCTCGTGCCGCCGGCCGAGACCGCCGAGCGTGCCGACGACCCGCAGGCCGAGGGCGCCGAGCTGCAGTCCGAGAACGGCGAGCAGCAGGAGCGCAGCGAGGGTCGCGGTCGTGGCCGCAACCGCCGTGGGCGGGGACGCGACAAGGGCGACCGCTCGGGCGAGCAGCAGAACGGCGGCCCGCAGAACGGCAACGCTCAGCAGGGTGGCAACGCTCAGCAGAACGGCGGCCAGCAGAACGGCGCCCCGCAGGGCGCCGAGCAGCACGAGCGCCAGGAGCAGGGCACCGAGCCCACCCGTCAGGGCGGCCAGGGCAACCAGGGCAACCAGCAGAGGGACGCCGAGGGCGACCGCTCCGAGCGCAGCCGCAACCGCTTCCGCGACCGCAAGCGTCGCGGCGGTCAGGGCGGCGACGACGTCGAGCCCGAGATCGGCGAGGACGACGTCCTCATCCCGGTGGCCGGGATCCTCGACATCCTCGACAACTACGCCTTCGTGCGCACGAGCGGCTACCTGCCCGGCAACAGCGACGTGTACGTCTCGCTCGGTCAGGTCAAGAAGTACAACCTCCGCAAGGGCGACGCGATCGTCGGCTCGATCCGCCAGCCCCGCGAGGGCGACAGCAGCAGCCGCCAGAAGTACAACGCGATCGTGCGCATCGACTCGATCAACGGCCTGCCCGTCGACGAGGCGCAGAACCGTGTCGAGTTCGGCAAGCTGACCCCGCTCTACCCGCAGGAGCGCCTGCGCCTCGAGACCGAGCCCGGCAAGCTGACGCAGCGCATCATCGACCTCGTCGCCCCCATCGGCAAGGGTCAGCGCGGCCTCATCGTCGCGCCCCCGAAGGCGGGCAAGACGATCGTGCTGCAGCAGATCGCGAACGCGATCTCCACGAACAACCCCGAGGTCCACCTCATGGTCGTGCTCGTCGACGAGCGCCCCGAGGAGGTCACCGACATGCAGCGGACGGTGCGCGGCGAGGTCATCGCCTCCACCTTCGACCGCCCGGCCGAGGACCACACGACGGTCGCCGAGCTCGCCATCGAGCGCGCCAAGCGTCTCGTCGAGCTGGGCCACGACGTGGTCGTGCTGCTCGACTCGATCACCCGTCTCGGCCGCGCCTACAACCTGGCGTCGCCGGCCTCGGGCCGCATCCTCTCCGGTGGTGTCGACGCCTCGGCGCTCTACCCGCCGAAGCGCTTCTTCGGTGCGGCACGCAACATCGAGAACGGCGGCTCGCTCACCATCCTCGCCACGGCTCTCGTCGAGACCGGGTCGAAGATGGACGAGGTGATCTTCGAGGAGTTCAAGGGCACCGGCAACAGCGAGCTGCGCCTGTCGCGCCAGCTGGCCGACAAGCGCATCTTCCCGGCGGTCGACGTCAACGCCTCGAGCACGCGCCGCGAGGAGCTGCTCATGGGTGTCGACGAGGTCAAGATCACGTGGAAGCTGCGTCGCGCCCTCGCCGGCGTCGACCCCCAGCAGGCGCTGGAGATCGTGCTCGGCCGTCTGAAGGAGACGACGTCGAACGTCGAGTTCCTGATGCAGATGCAGAAGTCGATCCCCACGGCAGCCGGCGGCAACCACAACGGTCACGGCCACAAGGACGACTGACCCGTGTTCGACTCGGTCGAAGGGCTGATCGCCGAACACGAGGATCTGCAGCAGCAGCTGGCCGACCCCGAGCTCCACGCCGATGCGGCGCGGGCGAAGAAGGTCAACCGCCGCTACGCGGAGCTCAGCCGCATCGTCGCCGCGCACACCGCGTGGCGGCAGGCGTCCGACGACCTCGAGGCCGCGCAGGAGCTCGCGAAGGACGACTCGGCGTTCGCCGAGGAGATCCCGACCCTCCAGGACCACCTGGGGGAGGCCGAGGAGCGCCTGCGCCGTCTGCTGATCCCGCGCGATCCCGACGACGGCCGCGATGTGATCATGGAGATCAAGGCCGGCGAGGGCGGCGCGGAGAGCATGCTCTTCGCCGCCGACCTGCTGCGCATGTACCTGCACTACGCCGCGTCGAAGGGCTGGAAGACCGAGCTGCTCGAGCGCACCGAGAGCGATTTGGGCGGATACAAGGACGTCCAGGTCGCCATCAAGGGGTCGTCGACCGACCCGTCGGAGGGCGTCTGGGCACACCTGAAGTACGAGGGCGGCGTGCACCGCGTGCAGCGTGTGCCCGCCACCGAGTCGCAGGGTCGCATCCACACCTCCGCCGCCGGGGTCCTCGTCTTCCCCGAGGTCGACGAGCCGGAGGAGGTCGACATCAACCAGAACGACCTCAAGATCGACGTGTTCCGGTCGAGCGGCCCGGGCGGACAGTCGGTCAACACCACCGACTCCGCCGTCCGCATCACGCACCTGCCGAGCGGCATCGTCGTGTCGATGCAGAACGAGAAGAGCCAGCTGCAGAACCGCGAGGCGGCGATGCGCGTGCTGCGTGCCCGTCTGCTGGCGAAGCAGCAGGAGGAGCTCGACGCGGAGGCGTCGGCGGCTCGCAAGAGCCAGATCCGCACGGTCGACCGCTCCGAGCGCATCCGCACGTACAACTTCCCCGAGAACCGCATCGCGGATCATCGCACCGGCTACAAGGCGTACAACCTCGACGCCGTGATGGACGGGGCGCTCGAGCCGCTCATCCAGTCGGCGATCACCGCCGACGAGGAGAGCCGGCTCGCCGCGGTGGGCACCGAGTCGTGACCGCCGTGGTCGAGCAGGGCACCGCCGCCGACCGGCCGGTGACCGTGCGGAGTCTGGTGGAGCGCTCGGCGCGCATCCTCGAGGCCGCGCGCGTGCCCGATCCCCGGGTCGACGCCGAACTGCTGGTGGGCCACGTGCTCGACGCCTCTCGCGGCCGCGTGCAGTCGCTGTCGGTGACGGATGCGCCGGTGTCGGCCGAGGAGGCCGTCGCGATAGCCGAGGTGGTCGAGCGGCGAGCCGCCCGCGAGCCGCTGCAGCACATCCTGGGTGTCGCGTGGTTCCGCACGCTCGAGCTCGCCGTGGGTCCGGGTGTCTTCGTGCCACGGCCCGAGACCGAGTCGGTGGCGCAGATCGCCATCGACGCGGTGCGGGCGGTCGTCCCCGCGGAAGGCTCGCCCCTCGCGGTCGACCTCGGCACGGGCAGCGGTGCCCTCGCCCTCTCGATCGCGTCCGAGGTGCTGCACGCCGAGGTCGTCGGCGTCGAGAACTCCCCGCGGGCGTTCGTCTGGGCGAAGGAGAACCTCGCCCGCACGGGTGTGCAGAACGCCCGACTGGTGTTCGCCGACCTCGCCGACGCACTGCCCGACCTCGACGGCCGTGTCGACGTCGTGGTCTCGAACCCGCCGTACGTGCCGATCGGCGCGATCCCGCGCGATCCGGAGGTGCGGCTGTTCGACCCCGAGGCCGCGCTCTACGGCGGCGCCGACGGTCTCGACGTGGTCCGCCGGGTGTCGGCCACCGCGCGGCGGCTGCTCCGCGAGGGCGGCATGGTCGTGATCGAGCACGGCGAGCTGCAGGGCGAGTCGATCCGTGCGCTCCTCACCGCCGACGGCTTCCGGGCCGCGTCGACGCAGCGCGATCTCACCGGGCGCGATCGCACCACCACCGCCCTGCGCTGACCACGGCCGCCCTGCGCCGGCCGCGCCGGGGCCGGCTTCCGGATGCGTCCAGAGGGCGCGGATATCATGAGGGACGACATGTCACAGACGTACGACTGCGCGGTTCCCGCCGAGCTCCTCACCGGGATGCGCCTCGCCCGAGCCGCGCTCGGTCGAGGCGAGCTCGTCGTCCTCCCCACCGACACCGTCTACGGCGTCGCGGCCGACGCGTTCGCTCCGGCCGCCGTGCAGCGCCTGCTCGATGCCAAGGGCCGGACACGTCAGTCCCCGCCGCCGGTGCTCATCCCGGGTGTCTCCACGCTCGAGGCCCTCGCCACCGACATCCCCGACGTCGCCCGCGAGCTGGTCGAGCGCTTCTGGCCCGGTGGCCTGACCGTGATCCTCACCGCGACCCCGTCGTTGGCGTGGGACCTGGGCGAGACACGCGGCACGGTGGGTCTCCGGATGCCCGACGACTCGATCGCGCTCGAGCTCCTCGCCGAGACCGGGCCGCTCGCCGTCTCGAGCGCCAACCTCACCGGGCGTCCGCCCGCGCCGACGGCCGCCGATGCGGTCGCGATGCTCGGCGACAGCGTGTCGGTCTACCTCGACGGGGGAGCGCGCCCCGATCCGGCACGCGCACGCGAGGGCGACGAGCCGTCGTCGACGATCGTCGACCTCACCACGCCCGACGTCGTCCGGATCGTGCGCCAGGGTGCGATCTCCCGGGCGCGGATCGAGGAGGTCGTGGGCGACCGTCTGGCGCCTGGGCCGGTCTGATGCGGTTCTACCTCCTCGTCGCCCTCGTCTCCGCGATCGTCACCTTCGGCCTCGCGTGGCTGATCTACAAGCTCAGCATCCGCTACCGGCTCTATCCGAAGATCCGTGAACGCGACGTGCACACGCGGCCCACGCCGCGGCTCGGCGGCATCGCCATGTTCCTCGGACTCCTGGGCGGCATCGCCGTGGCCTCGCAGATCAGCTGGTTCCGCCTGGTCTTCGCCGAGCCCGGACAGCTGTACGCGATCCTCGGATCGGCGCTCATCATCGTCGTCATCGGCGTGGCCGACGACATCTACGACCTCTCCTGGTTCACCAAGCTCGCCGGTCAGATCCTCGCCGCGGGTCTGCTCGCGTGGCAGGGCGTGCAGATCGTCTCGCTGCCGATCGGCGGCATCACGGTCGGGTCGAGCACGATGTCGCTGTTCATCACGATCATCGCCGTGGTGCTCGTCATGAACGCCGTCAACTTCATCGACGGGCTCGACGGCCTGGTGGCCGGTGTCGCGCTCATCGCCAACGGCGTGTTCTTCCTCTACAGCTACCTGCTGGCGCAGGAGACGTCGCCCACCGACTACTTCAACCTGGCCTCGATGGTGACCGCCGTGCTGATCGGGGCGTGCGCGGGCTTCCTGCCGCTGAACTTCCGGCCGGCGAAGCTGTTCATGGGCGACTCGGGCGCGATGCTCGTGGGCCTCCTCATGGCCACGAGCGCCATCTCGGTCACGGGCCAGATCGATCCGGCGACCATCGGCCGCTCGCAGCTGCTGCCCGCGTTCCTGCCCATCCTGCTGCCGTTCGCGATCCTCGTGATCCCGCTCCTCGACTTCACCCTCGCGGTGGCACGACGCCTCCGTGCGGGCAAGAGCCCCTTCGCGGCCGACCGCAAGCACCTCCATCACCGGCTGCTCGACATGGGGCATTCGCACCTGCGCGCCGTGCTCATCTTCTACTCCTGGACCGCGGTCATCTCGATCGGCTGCCTGCTCCTCTTCGTGGTGCAGCCCTACTGGATCGCGTTCATCTTCCTGGGGCTGGGGCTCGTGGTGTGCGCCGTCGTCACCCTGCTCCCGCTCAGCTCGCGCTACCGTCGTCGTGTGGCGGCGAGCGATGTCGGGGAGACCGGCGCCGTGTCCCTGCCCGAACCGCCTCTGGCGGCGACCATCGACCCCGAGGAGTCCCCATCGTGACCGAACCGCAGCCACGAGGCAACTACCCGACGCCGTCGTCGAACCCGGTCTTCGCGACCATCCTGCGCTGGAACGCCGTGCTCGCCGCGGCGATCGCCGTCGTCGGGGGAGTGGTCGGATTCCTCGCCGTCGGGTGGTCGGGTGTCTGGAGCGCGCTCATCGGCGCGGTGATCACCCTGGTGTTCCTCGGCGTGACGGCCGCGAGCATCCTCATCGCGAACCGCTACACGGCCTCCCCGATCTACACCACGCTGTTCTTCGTGATCGTGCTGGGCTCGTGGATGGTGAAGTTCGTCCTCTTCATCGTGCTCGTGCTGGTGCTGCGGGCGCAGTCGTGGCTCGACCCCACGGTGCTGTTCTTCTGCATCGTGGCCGGGGTCGTCGGATCGCTCGCGATCGATGTCGTCGTGGTCGCCCGCAGCCGGATGCCCTACGTCTCCGACGCTCGGCCAGATCGGCGTGGTTAGGCTGTATACACCGACTGCACGATTCGTCAGGAGGCCGCCATGTTGATAGGCTGTCCATATCTGTTCCGCCGCCCGTCAGCGCCTGCGCTCGGAGATGGCACAGTACCCCCACCATTCGTCGCCGCGAGAGCCATCGCTGGTTCCACGCCCCGAAACAGGAGATAGCGCTGATAGCTAACGCTGTGAACCTGCTAGTCCCCATGGAGACCTCCGACGATGGTGGCTTCCACGCTCCGTCGATCGGCGAGTTCTTCCCTCCGGCGATCTTCTTCGAGGGCACGCCCTTCGAGATCACCCGGATCATCCTCATCCGCTTCCTCGCGGCCGCGGTGCTGATCCTGCTCTTCTGGATCGGCACCCGTCGGATGCGCGTCGTGCCCGGACGCTTTCAGAGCGTCATCGAGATGGGCCTCGACTTCGCACGGGTGAACATCGCGGAAGACCTCCTCGGCAAGAAGGACGGTCGGCGGTTCCTCCCGCTGATCACCACCATGTTCTTCACGGTGCTGTTCTTCAACATCACCGGCATCATCCCGTTCCTGAACATCTCGGCCAACGCGACGATCGCGATGCCGATGGTCCTGGCCATCGTGGCCTGGCTCGCGTTCATGTACGCCGGCATCAAGAAGCACCCGGGGGCGTTCTTCAAGAACGCGCTGTTCCCGCCCGGCGTGCCGTGGCCGCTCTACATCATCGTGACGCCGATCGAGTTCGTGTCGACGTTCATCCTGCGCCCGGTCACGCTGACCCTGCGACTGCTGATGAATATGGTCGTCGGGCACCTCCTCCTGGTGCTCTTCTTCTCGGCGACCTGGTTCTTCTTCTTCAACGCGGGTGGCCTCTGGTCGCTGTTCGGCGTGGGAACCCTGGCCTTCGGCTTCGTCTTCACGCTGTTCGAGATCCTGGTCGCTGTGCTCCAGGCCTACGTCTTCGCTCTTCTCACCACGGTCTACATCCAGCTCGCGCTGGCTGACGAACACTAGAACGGCTCGGGCACCCGCTCGATCCGCCATCACGGAAGGAAACACACAACGTGGATGCAACCCTCCTCGCAGAGGTCAACGGCAACCTCGCCACCGTCGGATACGGCCTCGCGGCCATCGGCCCCGCCATCGGCGTGGGCATCGTCGTCGGCAAGACGATCGAAGGCGTCGCCCGTCAGCCTGAGCTGGCCGGCCGCCTCCAGGTCCTGATGTACATCGGTATCGCGTTCACCGAGGCGCTCGCCTTCATCGGCATCGCCACCGGCTTCATCTTCACCTGATCCTGTCTTCTCTTCACTCACGGAAGGAGGCATGATGCTCCACGCAGTCATTGCTGCGGCTGAGGCGGAACCACAGAACCCGCTGATCCCGCAGGTCTACGACATCGTCTGGTCGCTGGTGTGCTTCATCGTCATCCTGGTCTTCTTCTGGCGGATGGCGCTGCCCCGCATGAAGAAGCTCCTCGACGAGCGAGGCGCGGCCATCGAGGGCAACATCGCGAAGGCCGACGAGGCCCAGCGTGAGGCCGAGGCCGCGCTCGAGCAGTACACCGCTCAGCTCGCCGAGGCCCGCGTCGAGGCGTCGCGGATCCGCGAGCAGGCCCGCACCGACGCTCAGCGCATCGGCTCGGAGATCACCACGAACGCGCAGGCCGAGGCCGAGCGCGTGAAGGCGAACGCCCAGGTCGCCATCGAGGCGGAGCGCCAGGCGGCGTTCACCTCGCTGCGCACCGAGGTGGGCACCCTGGCGATCGACCTCGCGTCGAACGTCGTGGGCGAGACCCTCACCGACGACCAGAAGGCCACCGCCCTCGTCGACCGCTTCCTGGCCGACCTCGAGGCATCCGAGTCCGGCAAGGCAGGGAAGAAGTAGCACATGGGAAGCGCGACCAGAGTTGCCCTCGAGGAGGCTGAGGCCCGCCTGGCGAGCCTCGCCTCGGGGGTCGATCTGGCCACGGGAGAAGAGCTCTTCGCCGCTGGCCGGGTCATCGGCGATTCCGCACAGCTCCGAGGAGCCCTCTCCGACCCCGCCATCGACGGCTCTGCGAAGACCGCGCTGGTGAGGCGGCTGTTCGGGGCGTTCGGTTCGAGCAGCCTCGAGCTGCTGTCGACGATCGTCTCGAGCCGGTGGTCCACGCAGAGCGAGTTCGTCGGCGGCATCGAGGAGATCGGCATCCGTGCCGTCGCCGCCTCCGCCCCGTCGTCCGCCGCGATCGACGCCGAGCTCTTCGAGTTCGGCCGGGCCGTGTCGAGCGACGCCGGGCTCGAGCTGGCCCTCGGCAGCAAGCTGGGCGCCACCGACCAGAAGCTGGCGCTCGTCGACCGTCTCCTCCGGGGCAAGGCCTCCGAGCAGACCGTCGCCATCGTGCGTCAGCTCATCGGCTCGCCCCGCGGCCGCCGCGTGGGAGAGCTGCTGCGCTACGCCTCGGCCGTCGTCGCCGATCAGGCGGGCTCGCTGGTGGCCACGGTCAGCAGCGCGGTCCCGCTGTCGGAGGCCCAGCTCTCGCGCCTGGAAGGCGTGCTCGCGAGCCAGTACGGCCGCCCCGTCCGGAGCAACACCGTCGTCGACCCCAGGGTCATCGGGGGAATCCGCATCCGGATCGGCGATGATGTCATCGATGGCAGCGTCGCCACGCGGCTCAACGATCTCAGACTCCAGCTCGCCGGCTAGGCGCGCACACGAACGCATTGGGGCTCACCGCCCCGCAGAAAAGGGATAACGATGGCTGAACTCACAATCCGCCCCGATGAGATCCGCGACGCCCTCAAGGACTTCGTCGCGGCCTACGAGCCCGGCAAGGCCTCGACCACCGAGGTCGGCTACGTGATCGACGCCGCCGACGGCATCGCGCACGTCGAGGGCCTGCCCGGCGTCATGGCCAACGAGTTGATCCGGTTCTCCGACGGCACGCTGGGCCTCGCACAGAACCTCGATGAAGACGAGATCGGCGTCATCGTGCTGGGCGAGTTCTCCGGCATCGAGGAGGGCCAGGAGGTCACCCGCACGGGTGAGGTGCTCTCGGTCCCCGTCGGCGACGGCTACCTCGGCCGCGTGGTCGACCCGCTGGGCAACCCGATCGACGGTCTCGGCGAGATCGCGACCGAGGGTCGCCGCGAGCTCGAGCTCCAGGCTCCCGGCGTCATGCAGCGCAAGTCGGTGCATGAGCCGCTGCAGACCGGCATCAAGGCGATCGACGCCATGATCCCCGTCGGCCGTGGCCAGCGCCAGCTGATCATCGGCGACCGCCAGACCGGCAAGACCGCCATCGCGATCGACACGATCATCAACCAGAAGGCGAACTGGGAGTCGGGCGACGTCGACAAGCAGGTGCGCTGCATCTACGTCGCGATCGGCCAGAAGGGCTCGACCATCGCCTCGGTGAAGGGCGCGCTCGAAGACGCCGGCGCGATGGAGTACACCACCATCGTCGCCTCCCCGGCCTCCGACCCCGCGGGCTTCAAGTACCTCGCCCCCTACACCGGCTCGGCCATCGGCCAGCACTGGATGTACGGCGGCAAGCACGTCCTGATCATCTTCGACGACCTGTCGAAGCAGGCCGAGGCCTACCGCGCCGTGTCGCTTCTCCTCCGTCGTCCGCCGGGACGCGAGGCGTACCCCGGCGACGTCTTCTACCTGCACTCGCGTCTGCTCGAGCGCTGCGCGAAGCTGTCCGACGAGCTCGGCCACGGCTCGATGACCGGTCTGCCGATCATCGAGACGAAGGCGAACGACGTCTCGGCGTACATCCCGACCAACGTGATCTCGATCACCGACGGCCAGATCTTCCTGCAGTCCGACCTGTTCAACGCCAACCAGCGTCCCGCGGTCGACGTCGGCATCTCGGTCTCCCGAGTCGGCGGTGACGCCCAGGTCAAGTCGATCAAGAAGGTCTCCGGCACGCTCAAGCTCGAGCTGGCCCAGTACCGCTCGCTCGAGGCGTTCGCGATGTTCGCGTCCGACCTCGACGCCGCGTCGCGTCGTCAGCTCGCCCGAGGCGCCCGCCTCACCGAGCTGCTGAAGCAGCCGCAGTACTCGCCCTTCCCGGTCGAGCAGCAGGTCGTCTCGATCTGGGCCGGCACCAACGGCAAGCTCGACGAGGTCCCGGTGGAGGACATCCTCCGCTTCGAAGCCGAGTTGCTCGACTACCTCGGTCGCAACACCGAGATCCTCACCACCCTCCGCGACACCAACGTGCTCAGCGACGACACCGTCGCCGAGCTCGAGAAGGCGGTCGACGACTTCAAGCTCGAGTTCCAGACGGGCGAGGGCAAGCCGCTCGCCTCGGTGGGCAAGGAGCAGTTCGAGGCGACGAACCCCGAGGACGTCAACCAGGAGAAGATCGTGAAGGGGCGCCGCTAACCGATGGGAGCGCAGCTTCGGGTCTACCGGCAGAGGATTCGCTCTGCCCAGACGACCAAGAAGATCACGAAGGCGATGGAGCTCATCGCCGCCTCGCGCATCCAGAAGGCTCAGGCTCGCGTGGCGGCGTCGTCCCCGTACTCCCGTGCGGTGACGCGCGCCGTCTCGGCGGTCGCGACGTACTCCAACGTCGAGCACGTGCTCACGACCGAGCCGGAGCGCATCGAGCGCTCGGCCATCCTCATCCTCTCGAGCGACCGCGGTCTCGCGGGTGCGTTCAACTCGCAGGTGCTGCGTGAGGCGGAGGAGCTGGCCGAGCTGCTGCGGGGTCAGGGCAAGGAGGTGGTGTACTACCTCGTCGGACGCAAGGCCGCCGGGTACTTCACCTTCCGCCGCCGGGCGTCGGAGCAGCAGTGGGTCGGCGAGACCGACGTGCCCGAGTTCGATCTCGCGAAGTCGATCGGCGACCGCCTGCTCGAGGACTTCCTCAAGCCCGCGGCCGAGGGCGGCGTCGACGAGATCCACATCGTCTACAACCGCTTCATCAGCATGCTGACGCAGACGCCCGAGGTCGTGCGCCTCCTGCCGCTCGAGGTCGTCGAGGGTGTCGAGGAGCCGACGGCTCAGGTGCTGCCGCTCTACGAGTTCGAGCCCGATGTCGGCACCGTTCTCGATGCGCTGCTGCCGGTCTACATCGAGAGCCGCATCTTCAATGCGCTCCTGCAGTCGGCGGCCGCCAAGCAGGCCGCCACGCAGAAGGCGATGAAGGCGGCGAGCGACAACGCCGACACGCTCATCCTCAACTACACCAGGTTGGCGAACAACGCCCGCCAGTCCGAGATCACGCAGCAGATCTCCGAGATCGTCGGTGGGGCAGACGCCTTGTCCCACGCCAAGAAGTAACGAGAAAGAGAAGGCACATGACTGACACCGCCATCGCGCCGGCAGCCACCGCCGGCTCCGGCGGGGCCGCCGGGCGCATCGCGCGCGTGACGGGCCCCGTCGTCGACATCGAGTTCCCCCACGACTCGATCCCCGAGGTCTACAACGCCCTGAAGACCACGATCACCCTCGGCGAGACCAGCACCGAGATCACCCTCGAGGTCGCCCAGCACCTCGGCGACGACCTCGTCCGTGCGATCGCACTGAACCCGACCGACGGTCTCGTGCGGGGCCAGGAGGTCCGCGACACCGGTGCCCCGATCTCGGTGCCCGTGGGTGACGTCACCAAGGGCAAGGTCTTCAACGTCATCGGCGACATCCTGAACGCCGAGCCCGGTGAGACCATCGAGGTCACCGAGCGCTGGCCGATCCACCGCAAGCCCCCGGCATTCGATCAGCTCGAGTCGAAGACGCAGCTGTTCGAGACCGGCATCAAGGTCATCGACCTCCTCACCCCGTACGTGCAGGGTGGCAAGATCGGTCTCTTCGGTGGTGCGGGCGTCGGCAAGACGGTCCTCATCCAGGAGATGATCCAGCGTGTCGCGCAGGACCACGGTGGTGTGTCGGTGTTCGCCGGTGTCGGCGAGCGCACCCGTGAGGGCAACGACCTCATCCACGAGATGGAGGAGGCGGGCGTCTTCGACAAGACCGCCCTCGTCTTCGGCCAGATGGACGAGCCGCCGGGAACCCGTCTCCGCGTCGCCCTGTCGGCGCTGACCATGGCGGAGTACTTCCGCGATGTGCAGAACCAGGACGTGCTGCTCTTCATCGACAACATCTTCCGCTTCACGCAGGCGGGCTCCGAGGTGTCTACGCTGCTCGGCCGCATGCCGTCCGCGGTGGGCTACCAGCCGAACCTCGCCGACGAGATGGGTCTCCTCCAGGAGCGCATCACCTCGACGCGGGGTCACTCGATCACCTCGCTGCAGGCGATCTACGTGCCGGCCGACGACTACACCGACCCGGCCCCGGCGACCACGTTCGCGCACCTCGATGCCACGACCGAGCTCTCGCGTGAGATCGCGTCGAAGGGTCTCTACCCCGCGGTCGACCCGCTGACCTCCACCAGCCGCATCCTCGACCCCCGTTACCTGGGCGCCGACCACTACCGTGTGGCGACCGCGGTGAAGCAGATCCTCCAGAAGAACAAGGAGCTGCAGGAGATCATCGCCATCCTCGGTGTCGACGAGCTCTCCGAAGAGGACAAGATCACTGTGGCACGTGCCCGCCGCATCCAGCAGTTCCTCTCGCAGAACACCTACATGGCGAAGAAGTTCACGGGCGTCGAGGGTTCGACCGTCCCGCTGAAGGACACCATCGAGTCGTTCGACGCGATCGTCCGCGGTGACTTCGACAACGTGGCGGAGCAGGCGTTCTTCAACGTCGGCCCCATCACCGACGTCGAGGAGAAGTGGGCGAAGATCCAGAAGGAGAACGGCTGAGCATGGCGAACCCGCTTGCCGTCACCGTCGTCTCGGCCGATCGCGAGATCTGGAAGGGCGAGGCCTCGATGGTCGTCGCGAAGACCGTCGAGGGCGAGATCGGCATCCTCGCCGGTCACGAGCCGATGCTCGCGATCCTCGCCTCGGGTGAGGTGCGCGTGAACGCCTCGAGCGGTGAGCGCATCGTCGCTCGCGCCGACGACGGCTTCCTCTCGGTCGAGAACGACACGGTCACCGTGGTCGCCCGCGACGCGGAGCTCGTCCGCTAGCCCGTCCCAACGCCGTACGATCGCCGCTCCGCCTCCGGGTGGGGCGGCGATCGTCGTCTGGAGGTTGTCCCATGCTGATCGTCTTGCCGCCGTCGGAGACCAAGGTCGAGGGGGGAGAGGGCGGCGCTCTCGACCTCGCCCGGCTGTCGTTCCCTCGTCTGACGAAGCCGCGCCGGTCGCTGGCGTCGGCGGTCCGCCGTCTGGCGCGACGCCCCGAGGAGATGGCCGCGGCCCTGAAGCTCGGCCCGCGTCTGGCATTCGAGATCGATCGCAACCGCGCGCTCACGACCTCGCCCACGATGCCCGCGCTGCAGCGCTACACCGGGGTGCTGTACGACGCCCTCGACGTCGCGTCGCTGTCTCCGGATGCGCTCGGGTTCGCGGCCTCGCATCTGGCGGTGCACTCGGCGCTGTTCGGGCTGGTGGGTGCGGGTGATCCGATCCCCGCCTATCGGCTCTCGCATGACTCGAGGCTCGAGCCGAGCGTGAAGTCGGTGTGGGGGTCGTCGATCGCGCGGGAGCTGACCGAGCGGCCCGGGTTGGTGCTCGACCTGCGGTCGGAGGGGTACGTGGCGTTGGGGCCTGCGATCGGAAACCCCGACGCGCACTACCTGCACGTCGTGAGCGAGGGACCGAATGGCGCGAAGCGGGCGCTCAACCACTTCAACAAGAAGGGCAAGGGGGAGTTCACGCGCGCCCTCCTGGCGCAGGGAGAGGACTTCGCCTCCGTCCCCGACCTCATCGAGTGGGCCACCGCGAGCGGCTTCCGTCTGGGCCTGCGGGACGACGGCTCGCTCGAGCTCGTCGTCTGAGCCCTCCCGAAGCGCCTCGTCAGAGGCGGACCGGAGGCGTCGGGCGGCGCGACGGGGGCCAGCGGAAGGGGATGCCCTCGCCGTCGAGGAGCCATGCCTTCGTGACGTCGCCGTCGCCCTGGGAGTAGCCGGTCAGGCTGCCGGTCGACGACAGCACGCGGTGGCAGGGGATCAGGAGCGGCACGGGGTTCTGCCCGATCGCGCGACCGACCGCGCGGCACGCGGCGGGCCGCGCGATCGCCTCCGCGAGGGCGCCGTAAGTGGTGGGTGTTCCCCACTCGACCTCGGCGAGCGCGTCGAGCACGGCGCGCTGGAAGTCGCTCACCGCAGGCCGCACGGGGAGGTCGAACCGGCGTCGCGTGCCCGAGAAGTAGCCCTCGATCTGCTCCACCGCGTCGTCGATGAGGTCGGATCGGTCGACGGGATGGCCGTCGTGGGGGAGTCGGCCGGCCGTCTCGAACGCGAGACCAGTGATCGCGCGACCGTTGCTCACCACCTCGATGCGGCCGAGGGGCGAATCGAGGACGCCTCGGTGGCGCACCTCCGGAACGCGAGGCGGGCGCGTCGTCGCGGCACTGACGGGGGCCGGCTCGGCGGCGGCCGACACGAAGTCGGGGAACGGAGGGAGTTCGAGGGCCGAGATCCCGGCCTGAGCGGTCTGCATGCCGTCACGCTAGGCGGCGCCGCAGACCAGCGTGGGTGCGGGCTGAGATCTGTGGACAGCTGGGAAACGAGCGCGACGTGTGCGGGAATCGGGCCTCGCTAGACTCGAGGTCGTGTCCACTCGCCTCTCCAGCTTCTTCCTCCGCACGCTCCGCGAAGACCCCTCCGACGCCGAGGTCGCCAGCCATCGTCTGCTGGTGCGCGCCGGCTACATCCGGCGTCAGGCGCCGGGCATCTTCGCCTGGCTGCCGCTGGGTCTGAGGGTCAAGGCGCGCATCGAGGCGATCATCCGCGAGGAGATGGCCGCGGCCGGAGCCTTCGAGGTGCACTTCCCGGCGCTGCTCCCCAAGGAGCCCTACGAGGTGACGGGCCGGTACGAGGAGTACGGCCCGGGCATGTTCCGCCTGAGCGACCGCAAGGACGCCGGCTACGTGCTCGCCCCCACGCACGAGGAGGTCTTCACCCTGCTCGTGAAGGATCTCTACTCGAGCTACAAGGACCTCCCTCTCACGATCTTCCAGATCCAGGACAAGTACCGCGACGAGGCGCGTCCGCGCGCCGGTCTCCTGCGTGGCCGCGAGTTCACGATGAAGGACGCGTACTCGTTCGACTCCTCCGACGCCGGTCTCGACGCGTCGTACCAGGCCCAGCGCGACGCCTACGAGCGCATCTTCACCCGTCTCGGGCTCGAGTACGTCATCGTGCAGGCCGACGCCGGCGCCATGGGCGGCTCGAAGAGCGAGGAGTTCCTGCACCCCACGCCCGTCGGGGAGGACACCTTCGTCCGCTCGCCCGGGGGGTACGCCGCCAACGTCGAGGCGTTCACGACGGAGGCGCCCGAGCCCCGCTCGTTCGAGCATCTGACGCCCGCGGAGGTGCTCGACACCCCCGACACGCCCACCATCCAGACGCTCGTCGACCGCGCGAACGAGGCCCACCCGCGTCCCGACGGCCGCGCGTGGACGGCGGCCGACACCCTCAAGAACGTCGTCCTGGCGCTGGTGCACCTGGACGGGCGCCGAGAGCTCGTCGTGGTCGGCCTGCCCGGCGACCGCGAGGTCGACATGAAGCGGGCCGAGGTGGCCTTCGCCCCGGCCGAGGTCGAGCCCGCCACCGAGGAGGACTTCGCGAAGCACCCCGGTCTGGTGAAGGGCTACATCGGGCCGTGGTCGGCCGCCGGTCCGGTGCTCGGCGAGGAGTCGGCCACCGGCATCCGCTATCTCACCGACCCCCGCGTGGTGTCGGGTTCGGGCTGGATCACCGGCGCGAACGAGCACGGCAGGCACGTCTTCGGCCTCGTGGCCGGGCGCGACTTCATCGCCGACGGCACCGTCGAGGTGGCCGAGGTCAAGCCGGGCGATCCCGCTCCCGATGGCTCCGGCCCTGTCGAGCTCGCGAGGGGCATGGAGATCGGGCACGTCTTCCAGCTCGGTCGCAAGTACGCCGAAGCCCTCGGGCTCAAGGTGCTCGACGAGAACGGCAAGCTCGTCACCGTGACGATGGGGTCGTACGGCATCGGCGTCACCCGCATCCTCGCGATCATCGCCGAGCTGAACAACGACGACAAGGGCCTCATCTGGCCCAAGACCGTCGCGCCCTTCGACGTGCACGTCATCGCCACCGGCAAGGAGGAGTCGATCTGGACCGCGGCGGAGGACGTCGTGGCGCAGCTCGAGGCCGCCGGTCTCGACGTGCTCTTCGACGACCGTCCGAAGGTCTCTCCCGGCGTGAAGTTCGGCGACGCCGAGCTGATCGGCGTGCCGACCATCGTCATCGTGGGCCGCGGCGTCGCCGACGGTGTGGTCGAGCTGTGGGATCGGGCCACCGGCGAGCGCACGAGCATCCCGCTCGACCAGGTCGCCGCCGCCGTCGGGTAGGCCGGGGCCTCGGTTCTCGGGTAGTCTGTCTGTTCGACCGCGGGCATCATCGGCGGTCATCAGATCTGAACAGAGGAGGCCGGGAATGGACATCGACCTCAGCGTCCTGCGGTTGCTGGAACGCGAGCGCGAGATCCCCTTCGAGGAGCTCGTGTCGATCATCGAACAGGCCATCCTCACGGCGTACCTGAAGCACACGGATCGTCCGACGACCGTGAACGGTGTCGCCGCGGGCCGGGTGCAGCTCGACCGGAAGACCGGTCACATCAGCATCTTCGTGCCGGAGTTCGACGAGGACGAGGTGCTCATCGGCGAGGCCGAGGAGAACCCGAGCGACTTCGGTCGCATCGCGGCGTTCGCGGCGAAGCAGGTGATCAACCAGCGTCTGCGCGACATCGCCGACGACCACGTGCTGGGCGAGTTCAAGGGCCGTGAGGGCGACATCGTCGCCGGCATCGTGCAGCAGGGCCCCAACCCGCGCATGGTGCACGTCGACCTCGGCTCGATCGAGGCGATCCTCCCGCCCGAGGAGCAGGTGCCGGGCGAGGAGTACGCGCACGGCTCGCGCCTGCGCGTCTACGTCACGAGCGTGACCAAGGGCACCAAGGGTCCGTCGATCACGGTCTCGCGCACGCACCCGTCGCTGGTCCGCAAGCTCTTCGCCCTCGAGGTCCCCGAGATCGCGAGCGGCGTGGTCGAGATCGTGTCGTTGGCCCGCGAGGCGGGCCACCGCACGAAGATGGCCGTCCGCGCCAAGGAGCCGGGCGTGAACGCGAAGGGCGCCTGCATCGGCGAGCTCGGTCAGCGCGTCCGCGCGGTCACCGCCGAGCTCGGCAACGAGAAGATCGACATCGTCGACTACTCCGACGACCTCGCCACCTTCGTGGCCAACGCGCTCTCGCCGGCCAAGGTGTCGAGCTCGTTCGTCATCGACGCGGCGACCAAGGCCGTCCGGGCGCTCGTGCCCGACTACCAGCTCTCGCTCGCCATCGGCAAGGAGGGTCAGAACGCCCGGCTCGCCGCGAAGCTCACCGGCGCGAAGATCGACATCCAGCCCGACTCCATCCTCGACGGCGACTGACCTCGGCCGGTCCGCTCCGCTCTCGGCCGGCCGGCTCCGCCCTCAGCGAAGCGTCGCTCCCGGCGGGGGCAGGAACATGGAGTACTATGGAACCCGTCAGAACGTGCGTCGGATGTCGCGCACGCGCTCCGCGGTCCTCTCTCGTGAGGTTCGTCGCCCAGGATCTGGTGCTCATCCTCGATGAGACCGCCACCCTCCCAGGCAGGGGCGCATGGCTCCATCCCACACTCGACTGCTTCCGCACCGCGATCCAGAGACGAGCCTTCGGGCGAGCGCTCCGCGTGCAGGGTCAACTCGAGAGCACGAACGCAGAAACCAAGCTGAACGGCAGAGTGTCCACCATGAGTGACGACTGATGAGCGGCTCGAGATGAGTTCCGTCCGTTAACACCGGCTTGCCCTGTCTCGGGTGAGCCTGAGACAGGAGAGAAGTGGCTGCAAAACCACGCGTACATGAAGTCGCCGCCGAGCTCGGCGTCGACAGCAAGGTCGCCCTCGCGACCTTGAAGGAGATGGGTCAGTTCGTCAAGGGCCCGTCCTCCAGCATCGAGCCGCCGGTTGCCCGGCGTCTCCGTGAGGCGCTGATCGCCTCCGGCGCCGGATCCCAGGGTTCCGGCTCCTCGGCCGCCTCGCCGGCGAAGCCGGGTGCCCGTCCGGGCGCCCCGACTCCCGGCCCCAAGGCGCCGACCCCCGGCCCCCAGCAGTCCCGCCCGCAGGGTGGCGCGCGTCCCGGTCCCGCCGCACCCGCGGCGCAGCCCGAGGCACCGGCCGCCGCCCCGCGTTCCGAGGCTCCCCGTGCCGAGGCGCCGCAGTCCGAGGCTCCGCGCCAGGATGCTCCGCGCCGCGACGGCGACGCCCCGCGTCCGTCGAGCGCCGCGAAGCCCGCTTCCGACGCCCCGCGTCCCGGTGGCGCGCCGCGTCCCGGCGCCCCGCGTCCGGGCAACAACCCGTTCGCGAGCCAGCAGGGCATGCAGCGTCCGGGCGCCCCGCGTCCCGGCAACAACCCGTTCTCCAGCCAGCAGGGCATGCCCCGTCCGGGTGGCGGCGGCGGTGCCGGTGGCGCGATCCCGCGTCCTCCGCGTCCCGGTGCGCCCCGTCCGGGCGCTCCGCGTCCTGGTGCGCCCCGTCCGGGCGCTCCGCGTCCGGGTGCTCCCCGTCCCGGTGGCTTCCAGGGTCGTCCCGGCGGCGCCGGTGGCGGTCGCCCGGGTGGTCCCGGTGCAGGTGCCGGTGCCGGTGGCTTCCAGCGTCCGGCCGGCGGCTTCGCCGGTCGTCCCGGTGGCGGCGGTGGCCGCGGTCGTGGTCCCGGTGGTGGCACCGCCGGCGCGTTCGGTCGCGGTGGCGGCAAGAGCAAGGCACGCAAGTCGAAGCGGACGAAGAGGGCCGAGTTCGAGCTGAGGGCTGCGCCCTCGCTCGGCGGCGTCAGCGTTCCCCGCGGCGACGGCTCGACGGTCATCCGTCTGCGCCGTGGTGCCTCGATCACCGACTTCGCCGACAAGATCGACGCCAGCCCCGGCAACCTCGTGACCGTGCTGTTCCACCTCGGTGAGATGGCCACGGCGACCGAGTCGCTCGACGAGGCCACCTTCGAGGTGCTCGGCGAGGAGCTCGGCTACCGGATCCAGATGGTCTCCCCGGAGGACGAGGACCGCGAGCTGCTCGAGGGCTTCGACATCGATCTCGACCAGGAGCTCGAGGACGAGACCGACGAGGATCTCGAGATCCGTCCGCCGGTCGTCACCGTTATGGGTCACGTCGACCACGGTAAGACGCGCCTGCTCGACGCCATCCGCAACGCGAACGTCGTGGCGGGTGAGGCCGGCGGCATCACCCAGCACATCGGTGCGTACCAGGTGGCCGTTCAGCACGACTCCATCGACCGCAAGATCACCTTCATCGACACCCCGGGTCACGAGGCGTTCACCGCCATGCGTGCCCGTGGTGCCCAGGTGACCGACATCGCGATCCTCGTGGTCGCGGCGGACGACGGCATCATGCCGCAGACCATCGAGGCGCTGAACCACGCGCAGGCCGCGGGCCTTCCGATCGTGGTCGCGGTGAACAAGATCGACAAGCCGGATGCGAACCCCGCGAAGGTGCGTCAGCAGCTCACCGAGTACAACCTGGTGGCCGAGGAGTACGGCGGCGACACCATGTTCGTCGACGTGTCGGCTCGCGAGAACATCGGCATCCAAGACCTCCTGGATGCGGTGCTCCTCACCGCCGACGCGGGTCTCGACCTGCGGGCCAACCCGAACAAGGATGCGCGAGGCGTCGCCATCGAGGCGAAGCTCGACAAGGGCCGCGGCTCGGTCGCGACCGTCCTCATCCAGTCCGGGACGCTGCACGTCGGCGACGCGATCGTGGCGGGGACGGCGTACGGCCGTGTCCGTGCGATGGTCGACGAGAACGGCGAGGCCGTGGCGGAGGCGACTCCGTCGCGTCCGGTGCAGGTCCAGGGTCTGTCGAGCGTCCCGCGCGCCGGCGACACGTTCATCGTCACCGACGAGGACCGCACCGCCCGCCAGATCGCCGAGAAGCGTGAGGCCGCGGAGCGCAACGCGTCGCTGGCCAAGGCCCGCAAGCGGATCTCGCTCGAGGACTTCACCCGCGCTCTCGAAGAGGGCAAGGTCGAGGCGCTCAACCTCATCATCAAGGGCGACGTGTCCGGTGCCGTCGAGGCACTGGAGGAGTCGCTCCTCAAGATCGAGGTCGACGACTCGGTCCAGCTGCGGATCATCCACCGCGGTGTGGGTGCCGTCACCGAGTCGGATGTCAACCTCGCGACGGTCGACAACGCGATCATCATCGGGTTCAACGTCCGTCCCGACACGAAGGCGCGCGAGCGCGCCGCTCGTGAGGGTGTCGACATCCGGTTCTACTCGGTCATCTACAACGCGCTCGAGGACATCGAGAACTCGCTCAAGGGCATGCTCAAGCCCGAGTTCGAAGAGGTCCAGTCGGGTGTCGCGGAGATCCGCGAGGTGTTCCGCTCGTCGAAGTGGGGCAACATCGCGGGTGCGATCGTCCGTTCCGGCACGATCACCCGCAACGCCAAGGCTCGCGTCATCCGCGACGGCGTCGTGCTGGCCGATGGACTCGCGATCGAGTCGCTGCGCCGGTTCAAGGACGACGTCACCGAGGTCCGCACCGACTTCGAGTGCGGTATCGGCCTGGGCAAGTACAACGACATCCAGATCGGTGACGAGATCGAGACGATCGAGCTTCGCGAGAAGCCGCGCGTCTAGAACACTCTCGGAGACGGGCGGTCCCAGCGATGGGGCCGCCCGTTTCGGGTACACGCAAGGAGGCACAGGAGATGGTGGACCAGGCACGGGCCAGGAAGATGGCCGACCGCATCAAGGAGATCGTCGCGAAGCGGCTCGACAAGGGCCTGCGCGACCCGCGGCTGGGGTTCGTCACCATCACGGATGTGCGGGTGACGGGCGACCTGCAGCACGCGTCGATCTTCTACACGGTGTACGGCACCGAGCAGGAGCGGACCGACTCGGCTGCCGCGCTGAAGGCGGCGACCGGCATGCTCCGCACCGAGGTGGGCCGCAACATCACGGCGAGGCTGACGCCGTCGCTCGAGTTCATCGCCGACGCGATCCCCGAGAACGCGCAGCACATCGAGGGTCTGCTGGCCGAGGCGCACGCGCGTGACGCCGAGGTGGAGTCGCTGGCCCAGTCGGCGCGGTACGCCGGTGACGAGGATCCGTACGTCAAGCCGCGTCAGGCCGACGAGGACGACGACGAGGACTGAGCCGCTCCCGGCAGCTGGAAGCGCCCGTCGGCCGTCTGCTCGAGCAGTCCGTCGGTGAGGAGTCCGTCGAGCGCCCGCCCGAAGCGGGCGCCGTCGGGCAGCACGCGCCTGAGGTCCTCCTCGGCGACCGGATCCGCCTCGACGCGGACGAGCCCGAGCAGCATGCCCCTGGCCTGCCGGTCGGACCCCTCGTAGCGCTTCTGCACGGGTCGTCGGGCGACCTCGTCGTCGGGATACCCGCGCTGCCGCCACACGCACAGCGCAGACAGCGGACACCGCTCGCACTTCGGCGTCCGGGAGGTGCAGATCAGCGCGCCCACCTCCATCATCCCCGCGTTGAAGCGGGTCGAGTCGACGACATCCGCGGGCAGAAGCGCCGTCATGGCCGCGAGGTCGCGGCGGGCGCTCGGCGCCGACGCGTCGGGTGCGCCGTCGACCGCGCGAGCGATGACACGGCGCACGTTCGTGTCGACGACGGGTGCGCGGCGCCCGTACGCGAAGACCGCCACGGCCCGGGCGGTGTAGTCGCCGATCCCGGGCAGCGAGAGCAGCGCGTCGACGTCGTCGGGAACCCGTCCGTCGAACCTCTCCGCGATGGCCACCGCGCAGGCGTGCAGCCGGAGCGCGCGACGCGGGTAGCCGAGCGACTGCCACATCCGCACCGCCTCACCGGGGGAGTCGGCGGCCAGGTCGCGGGGCTCGGGCCAGCGCTCGAGCCACTCCGCCAGCCGGGGGATCACGCGGACGACGGGGGTCTGCTGCAGCATGATCTCCGAGACCAGCGTGCCCCACGCCGGGAAGCCGGGGCGGCGCCACGGCAGGTCGCGGGCGTGGTGCGCGAACCACTCGATCACCGCATCCTGCAGGTCGGTTCGAGCAATCGGCACCCGACCACTGTACGCATCGCGCGCTCGTACACTGGATCCATGGAGCTCGAGACCACTCCCGCCTCGCTGCTGGCCGATGGGCTCGCGGCCGAGATCACGCACAACTACGGTCGGGGCAGGATCGCCGTCGCGGTCGACGGGATCGCGGGCACCCGGTTGATCGCCGACGAGCTGGCGGCCGCGTTGCGCCGCGACGGTCGACAGGCGGTGCGGGCGAGCCTCGATGACTTCCGGATGCCCGCCGAGCGCGTCCGGGCGACGCCGGAGGGCGAGTACTTCGACCGCTACGACGTCCCGACGCTGCAGCGGGTCCTGCTCGCGCCGTTCAAGCTCGGCGGAAGCACCGGGTTCCAGGTCCGTGCCTTCGACGCCGAGCGCGACACGGTGGCGGAGTCGGCGTGGACCACCGCCGGGCCCGACGCGTACCTCGTGCTCGACGGGCCGTTCCTCCAGCGCCCGGGCCTCCGCGGACGCTTCAACGCGACCGTCTACGTCGAGACACGCTGGGCGGAGGTGCCCGAGGTGCTCCAGGGCGCCGACGAGCTCTACCAGGCGGAGGCGGGGCCTCGCTTCGGCGCGACGGCCATCGTCGATTCCGCCGACCCCGCGCATCCGCGCCGGGTCTTCGCCGACAGCTGCTGACGGCCGCCGCCGACCGGCAGGCGCCCGCGACGCAGGATCGTGCTCCGGGAGACGCTCGGCCGTCAGCTGTTAGCGTTGCGGGGTGATCGCATCCCCGGCGCCGCAGAGCGGCATCCTGCTCGTCGACAAGCCTCAGGGGATCACCAGCCACGACGTCGTCGCGCGCGCTCGCCGCGCCCTCGGCACCCGCAAGGTGGGGCATGCCGGAACCCTCGACCCGATGGCCACCGGCCTGCTGGTGCTGGGTGTGGGAGCGTCGACGCGCCTGCTCACCTACGTGGTCGGACTCGGCAAGGAGTACCACGCGACCGTGAGGCTCGGCGCCACCACGGTGAGCGACGACGCCGACGGCGAGATCGTGTCGTGGGCGGATACGGTCGACCCGGCGACCGATGCCGCCATCGACGCCGCCTTCGCCGCTCAGGTCGGAGACATCCAGCAGGTGCCGAGCGCGGTGAGCGCCATCAAGGTCAACGGCCAGCGCGCCTACGCCCGGGTGCGGGCGGGGGAGGACGTGGAGCTCGCGCCGCGGTCGGTGACCATCGAGTCGATCACGCGCACGGCCGATCCGCGGCGCCTCGAGGTCGAGGGGCACGGGGTCGTCGACGTCGACATCGTGGTCCGGTGCTCGTCGGGCACCTACATCCGCGCCATCGCCCGTGATGCCGGGGAGGCGCTCGGTGTGGGCGGCCACCTCACGGCGCTCCGCCGGACGGCCATCGGACCGTTCGCGGTCGCGGAAGCCGTGGACGGCACCACGCTGTCCGCCGAGACGCCTGAGCTTCTCGGGGCGACCGAGACGGCGGAACGGCTCTTCCCCGTGGTGCGCCTCGATGCCGACGGCGCGGTCGCGCTCGGCCAGGGCAAGCGCATCCCGGTGGAGCACGCCGACACAGCCGGACCGGTGGCGGCGGTGTCCGGCGACGGCCGGCTCGTCGGGCTGGTCCGGGTCGACAAGGGCATCGCCCGCACGCTCGTCAACTTCCCCGCCGACCAGACGGGGGCGTGACGTGGTCCTCTGGTTCAGCATCGCGCAGGTCCTCATCGCCGTGGCGGCGGGGATCCTCTGCGTCGTCCTGGGGCTTCTCCGCAGGGTGCCGAGCGATCTGACGATGGGGGCCCTCGCGCTCGTGGAGCTGCTGCTCATCGTGCAGCTGATCGTCACGTTCGTCGCCCCGGCCGTGGGCAACCCGGCCAGCGGCGACCTGCTCGAGTTCTACGTCTACCTGGTGTCGGCCATCCTGCTGCCGATCGCAGGAGGGTTCTGGGCGCTCGTCGAGCGCAGCCGCTGGAGCACCGTGGTCATCGGTGCGGTCTGCCTCGCCATCGCGGTGATGGTCTGGCGCATGAACCAGATCTGGCTCGTGCAGGTCTCCTGAACGCCCGGCAGGGCGGACCGTCGTCGCTGCCTGGTGCGGCCGTGACCGCCGCCGACGGCCGGGGACGATGGCCTAGACTCGTATCCGCCATGGCGACCCAGAACCCCGCAGCTCCCGTCGAGAGCAGTCAGAAGCAGCGTCGTCCTCGCGCCAGGGGCATCGGCCTGGTGCTGGTCTTCGTCTACGGCGTCCTCGCCCTCGCCGCGACCGGACGCTCGTTCGTGCAGATCGCCCGCGAGTTCGACGACGCCCCGGTGGCGTACTCGCTGTCGGCGCTGGCCGCCGTGGTCTACATCGTCGCCACGATCGCCCTCATCGCGCCCGGGCGGATCTGGTACCGCGTGGCGTGGGTCACGATCTCGTTCGAGCTGCTGGGCGTGCTCACCGTGGGAACCCTCAGCCTCACCCATCCTGAGCTGTTCGCCCACGCCTCGGTGTGGTCGTGGTACGGGATGGGGTACCTGTTCGTGCCGCTCGTGCTGCCGGTGCTCGGCATGCTCTGGCTCTACCGCACGAGGCGGTCGCAGGCATGAGGGTCTTCCGGTCGCTCGACGAGGTCCCCGCCGGATTCGGTCCCAGCGCCGTCACGATCGGCAAGTTCGACGGCCTCCACCGCGGGCACCGCGCGGTGATCGACGAGCTCGTCCGGGTCGCGCACACCCGCGACCTGACGAGTGTCGTGGTGACGTTCGACCGTCATCCGCTCGCCCACCTCGACCCCGCGTCCCGGCCTGCGCCGCTCGTCAGCAACGCCCAGCGACTCGACCTCATCGCCGAGGCCGGGGTCGACGCGACCCTTCTGCTGCCCTTCGACGCGGCCCTCGCGGCCATGAGCCCCGACGAGTTCGCGGCGCGTGTGCTGCGCGACGTCTGCGCTGCGCAGTTCGTGATGGTCGGTGAGGACTTCCGGTTCGGGGCGAAGGGCGCCGGGTCGATCGACACGCTCCGCGCCCTGTCGCCCGACCTCGGCTTCGAGGTCGACGTCGTCGCCGACGTGCGCCCCGAGGGCGACCGCAAGGTCTCCTCCACATGGATCCGCGAGCTGCTCGCGCAGGGCGACGTCGAGGGCGCGACCGAGCTGCTCGGCCGTGCCCCGTCGGTGCGCGGGATGGTGGTGCACGGGGCCGCGCGCGGGCGCGAGCTCGGCTACCCGACGGCCAACCTGTCTCCTGACTGCGAGGGACTCATCCCCGCCGACGGCGTCTACGCGGGAACGCTCACCGACGGCGGCGAGGTGTACCCCGCCGCGATCTCCGTCGGCAGCAACCCGACCTTCGAGGGCGTGCCGCCCAAGCAGGTAGAGGCGTACGTGCTCGACCGCGAGCTCGACCTCTACGACCACGTCGTCGAGGTCGCCTTCGTGCACCGTGTGCGCGGGCAGGTCCGCTTCACCGGGGTCGAGCCGCTCATCGCGCAGATGGACGACGACGTCCGGCGCATCCGCGAGCTGCTCTCGTGACGCACGCCGCGTGAGCGAGGCGAGCCGGCGTCGCGCCGGCGGCGTGCTGGCGTTCGTCGGGATCGTGGTGCTCGCGCTCAACCTGCGCACGTCCGTCGCCGCGTTGTCGCCGGTGGTCGACCGGGTGGGCGCCGACATCCCTCTCAGCGCGGCCGGGCTCGGCGTGCTGGGGATGCTGCCGCCGCTCTGCTTCGCCGCGTTCGGGCTGCTGACCCCGCCGATCCAACGACGGATGGGCATCGAGGCGCTTCTCGTCGTCGCCCTCGCCGCGATCGGGCTCGGCGACGTGGTCCGGGGGATCGCCGACTCGTACCCGGTGCTGCTGCTCGGCAGTGTGCTCACCTTCGGCGGCATGGGCGTCGCCAACGTGCTGCTCCCCCCGCTGACCAAGAAGTACTTCCCCCAGCGCATCGGCTTGATGACGAGCGTCTACGCCACCGCGCTCTCCATCGGAGCGACGGTGCCGCCCCTCGTCGCTGTGCCGGTGGCCGAGGCGGCCGGCTGGCGCGTCGAGCTCGGCGTCTGGGGTGTGCTCGCCGTCGCGACGATGATCCCCTGGATCCTGCTCCTTCTCCGCGAGGGCCGACGCGCCCGAGCATCGGATCCGGAGGCCGACGTCCCCGAGCGCGGCTGGAGCGGCCGGGTCCATCGGTCGATCATGGCCTGGGCCCTGCTCGCCCTGTTCGCCGCCACCGGATTCAACGCGTACGCGATGTTCGCCTGGCTACCCGAGGTGCTCACCGACACGGCGGGCGTGAGCGACCAGCAGGCCGGTGCGCTCCTGTCGCTGTTCGCGGTGATGGGACTGCCCGCAGCCCTGCTGGTCCCCGTCCTGGCGGCACGGATGCGGTCGGTGCTGCCGCTGATCCTCATCGCGGCGGCCTTCTACGCCGCGGGCTACCTCGGTCTGCTCCTCGCGCCCACGGCGGCGACCGGGCTGTGGGTCGCCCTCATCGGGCTCGGGCCGATGCTCTTTCCGCTGTCGCTGGCGCTGATCTCGCTGCGCACCAGGACGCACGAGGGCGCGGTGGCGCTGAGCGGCTTCGTGCAGGGCGGCGGCTATGCCCTCAGCGCCCTCGGACCGCTCCTCGTCGGGGTGATCCACGAGGCGAGCGGGTCGTGGACCGTGCCGCTCATCGTCCTGGGCGCCGTCGGGGCGTCGTCCGCGGTCATCGGGCTCGTGGCGTCGCGCCCGGTGCTCCTGGAGGACGAGCGGGCCTGATGGGCCACCCGAGAGCGACGGGCCCGGGTCCGCGCCGTGGTCCGACGGGGTCGACACGAGCGGGTCGGGCCGGTCGGGGTTACCGTGAGAGGGACATGACGACTCGACGCGCGCTGGTGACCGGCGCATCCGGATACGTGGGCGGCAGGCTCGTGCCTCGGCTGCTGCAGGCGGGGTTCACCGTGAGGGTGCTCGTGCGAGACCCCCAGAAGCTCCGCGACGTGCCCTGGGCGGGCGATGTCGAGGTCGCCGTCGGCGATCTGGCCGACCGGGAGGCGCTGGCCGACGCGGTCGCGGACGTCGACGTGCTCTACTACCTCGTGCACTCCATGGGCTCGGGCGGCGACTTCGAGGAAGCCGAGGAGAAGGCGGCCCAGGGTGTCGCCGAGGCCGCGGAGAAGGCCGGCGTCGGCCGGATCGTCTACCTCGGCGGCCTGCACCCCGAGGGCGAGGACCTCAGCCCCCACCTGCGGTCGCGGACGCGCGTGGGCCAGGTGCTGCTCGCGTCCGGGGTGCCGACCGCTGCGCTCCAGGCCGGGGTCATCATCGGCTCCGGATCGACGTCCTTCGAGATGATCAGGCACCTCACCGAGGTTCTCCCGTACATGCCCGCGCCGCGCTGGGTGCGCAACCGCATCCAGCCGATCGCCATCCGCGACGTGCTCTACTACCTCGTCGCCGCCGCCGACCTCCCGCACGAGGTGAACCGCACGTTCGACATCGGCGGCCCGGATGTGCTCCGGTACGGCCAGATGATGAACGGGTACGCCCTCGAGGCGGGACTCCACCAGCGCCCCATCGCGTCGCTGCCCGTCTTCACACCGTGGCTCGCCTCGCAGTGGGTCAACCTGGTGACGCCCATCCCGCGCTCCCTCGCCGTGCCCATCATCGCGAGTCTCCAGTTCGAGTGCGTCGCCCGCGAGCACGACATCGCCCGCTGGATCCCCGATCCGGAGGAAGGGCTCTCGCCCTACCGGCTCGCCGTGCGCCGTGCGCTGCAGAAGACCCGCGACGGCGAGGTGGAGACGAGCTGGCAGGACTCCGACGTGCGCGGTGCCCCGGCCGATCCGCTGCCGAGCGACCCGGACTGGGCCGGCCACACGGTGTACACCGATGTGAAGGACCGCACCACCGACGCGTCGCCCGAGGCGGTCTGGACCGTCGTGGAGGGTATCGGCGGTGAGAACGGGTGGTACTCGTTCCCGCTCGCATGGGCGCTCCGCGGCTGGATGGACAAGGTCGTGGGCGGTGTCGGGCTCCGGCGAGGTCGGCGCGATCCGCGAAGGCTCGCCATCGGAGACGCGCTCGACTTCTGGCGTGTGGAGGACATCGACCGGCCGCGCTCGCTGCGACTGCGGGCCGAGATGCGTGTGCCCGGACGCGCCTGGCTCGAGATGAGCGTCGAGCCCGAGGGCGACGGCTCGCACTACCACCAGCGCGCGGTCTTCTTCCCGCGAGGGCTCGGGGGACGCCTCTACTGGCTCGTCATCCTGCCCTTCCACGGCATCATCTTCAACGGCATGGCGAACCGGATCACGCAGTCCGCCCTGGCCGCCGATCGCGAGAGCGCCGCTTTGCATCGCGGCGACGAGCCCGAGAGGATGGACAGCACCCCCACCGGACCCGCCCTCAGAGGAGGCACCCGATGACCGAGAAGCCCACCATCGTCTTCGCTGGAGACAGCATCACGGAGGGCGGCCGCTGGCAGGAGTGGTTCCCCGACGTCGAGGCTGTGAACCTCGGCCGGGGCGGCGACACCACCGAGGGCCTCATCGAGAGGCTCGACGAGGTCACCGCGCTCGACCCCGACACCGTCGTGCTGCTCATCGGCACCAACGACGTGGCGAACCGTCGCGCGGTCGAGCAGGTGGTGCGCAACATCGAGACCATCCTGGTGATGCTCCGTCAGGCGCTGCCCGATGCGCGCATCCTGGTGCAGTCGGTCCTGCCGCGAGGAGCGGAGTACGCCGAGTTCCTCAAGGAGATCAATCGCCACGTGTGGCAGTTCGCCGCCACCGTGAAGGCGCACTACCTCGACCTCTGGCCCGTGATGGCCCTCGAGGACGGTCGGCTCAACGAGGCCTACACCGACGACGGCCTCCACCTGAACGAAGCCGGCTACGAGGCATGGCTCTCCGAGCTCGTCCCCGGCGTCGAGCGAGTGCGCGACCTGCCCCCGTCGAGCCGACCGATCCGTCTCCCGGAGCTCAACGCCCTCAACGCCCTCGACGAGTAGCGACTCGGAGCCTCCGAGCCGGGGCCCCAGAGCCGGGGCCTCAGAGCTCGGCGATCAGCCGCTCGAAGAACGTGATGCCCTTCAGGTAGGCATCCACGTGGATGCGCTCATCCTTCGCGTGGAGTGCGGCTCGCTCGTCGCCCGTCATGTGGAACGGGCTGAACCGGTAGACGGTGGACGACAGGCGCGAGAACTGCCGGGAGTCGGTGGCCCCCGTCTGCACGTAGGGCACGACGACCGCGTCGGGGTACACGGCGTTGATCGTCGAGGCGACCAGGTCCCAGCGGGGCCCGTCCATCTCGGAGACGGCCGACGGTCTGGCGGCCTGCGTCACCGTGATCGTGACGGCATCGTCGGCGATCACGCGCGTGAGCCGCCGTACCGCCCGTGCGGTGTCGGAGTCGATCGCGATGCGCGCGTTCACGACGGCGGTGGCCGACTCCGCCAGCGCGTTCTGCGCGTGGCCGGCCGACAGGATCGTCGCCACGGCGGTGGTGCGGAGCATGGCGCTGGTCTCGACGCTGAGCCTCGTCAGGAGCTGGATCAGCAGGGGCCGGAAGAGCCTCGGCCGCGACAGGACGAACCTCACCAGGCCGCGGCCGTGCGGGGCGACGGCCCGCAGCATCCGCTCGACCGGGGGATTGAGCGTGGCGGGGAACGGGTGCGCGTTCATGCGGACGACGGCGCGAGACAGCCGCGACGTCGCCGTCTCGCGTGGCGGGGTCGAGGCGTGGCCACCCTGCTGCTCGACCCGCAGCTCGATCATCGTGGTGGTCTTCTCGCTCACGCCGACGACCGCGATGGGGCGGTCGACCGTGGGGAAGACACCGTCGACGACGGCGCCGCCCTCGTCGAGCACGAGCCCGATCCGCACGCCGCGTCGCTCGAGGAGCCGAGCGGCCTCGCGCGCGCCGGTGCCGTTCGTCTCCTCGTCGTGCCCGAACAGGAGGTAGACGTCGTGCTCGGGGACGAAGCCCGCCGCCGCCAGGGTCTCGGCGCCCTCGAGGATCGCGGCCACGGAGCCCTTGTCGTCGATCGTGCCGCGGCCCCAGAGCTCGCGCTGAGCGCCCTCCCCGACTATGTCGGCGGCGAAGGGCGGATGCGCCCAGCCCTCCTCCGTGGCGACCACGACGTCGTAGTGGGCCATGAGCACGGTGACGGGCCCGTCGGTGGAACCCGGCCAGCGGTAGAGCATCGTGTGCTCACGCACGAGCTCCCGCTCGGCCGCGGCGTGGAGCGCGGGGTAGAAGGCCTCGACGCTCGACCGGAATCGTTCGAACGCGTCGACGTCGAGGTCGGCGCTGTCGATGAGCGAGATCGTGGGGATGCGGAGGAGCTCGCGGAGCCGTTCGACCGCGTCTGCGGGGGTGCTCACTCGAGCGGCCGGAGCCCGAGCGGCGGGATCACTTGAGGCGGGCCTTGAGGGCGGCGACCGGGTCGCTCGAGCCGAGCACGCCGGGACCGAAGCGCAGCATGGTGATCGTCTGGGCCACCGGACCGCTGCCGGCGCTCAGCCGGGTGGCCACCGTGGCGCGCTCCCAGAGCAGGATGCACTCCTGCGCCAGCTGCACCGTCAGGCCGAGCGGCTGGGTGTTGCCGGAGCGCACATCCGGAAGCGTGTACCCGCCCAGCGACGCCAGGATCGCGTAGACGTCGGAGATGTCGCGCTGGGGGAGGGGCACAGCACCCTGCCCGGCGAAGACGGTGACGAACAGGCGGGCTGCAAGCTCTTCGGGGTCTGCCGTCCAGAGGCCTTGCGGCCCGGCATACGGAGAGGTGCCGGACACCGAGGGGATGCTCATGCAATCACCATATCGAGGGGCACGTAGGATTGGCGAGAGATGAGCACCAGGCAGACCACCCCCGCGTTCACCAGGCCCGCGCTGGCCCCGGGTCTCCTCGGCGCGGTCGTGCTGATGGCCTTCGTCGCCGTGGTCGACTCCGACTGGTTCACCCTCGGCCGCTACCTGGTGAGCATCCTCGCCCTCATCATGTGCGTCTTCGCCCTGCAGGCCCGCCAGTGGTGGTGGCTGCTCGGTCTGCTGCCGATCGCGGTGATCTGGAACCCGGTGCTGCCGATCGACCTCGACACCCTCGTCTTCCAGGCGCTGCACATCGCGGCGGCGGCCGTGTTCGTGGCCAGCGGGATCCTCATCAAGGTGCGTCGGCCCGCCGAGAGGCGCTGAGCGTCCGTCTGCCGTAGAATCGTCATCGGCGGATCCAGTCGATCTTTCGCGCCGACCACGTCTCGTGCTCGCTCGGCCCCGGCTGCCGTCACCCAGCGGCCGCTCGCACGACCCTCGCGATCCGGCAGCTCTCCCGTCCCCGTGTCGATCGGGGACGACGCCACACCTCCACAGGAGAACGATGTCAAGGTCCGGCGGACGCCGTACGAAGAGCCCAGACAACACGGGCCTCATCCCGATCCTCGCGCGCCGCGTGCGCGAGGTCGAGGCGGCCGCGGGCCGCGGGAAGGTCTCGCCGTCCAACCGCACGAAGTTCCTCGTGGTGGCTCTCCTCATGCGTGAGGAGCGGGCGTCGATCAAGTCCGACGAGACGCTGAGCGAGGCCGACCGCGCCGAGCAGCTCAAGCGTCTCGACGGCATCGCCTCGATCCTCGCGCGCACGGCCGCACGCGACACCTCGCTGATCGCCCTGCTCGAGAACGACGCGGCCGTCTCGCCCGCCGCCCGCAGTCTCCGGCGCGAGTACCTGCTCGACGCCGGCCACGACGTGCCCGACGAGGAGCCTGCCCCGCAGCTCACCGAGGTCGCCACCGTCGTGCCACCGGAGCTGGCGGAGCGGCAGGTCGTCCCGTCGTCGGTGAAGGCACGTCGCCTCGCCAACCCCTTCCTCGCGCCCGACCTCACCCCGGCGCGCCCTCACGCCGTCGGGCGGCTGGCCAACTGGGAGCTCCTCGGCCCGCTGTACCGCGCGTTCGAGTACGGCGCGGGCGGCCAGGCCGCGAGCATGGAGCTGCCCGAGGCCCCGCGCATCGACCGGCTCTCGCCGAACGGCCACGAGCTGATGAAGCACCAGTCCCGCTTCCTCATGAGCGTGCAGGAGGGGCACCGCACCTTCCTGCTCGCCGACGAGCCGGGCCTCGGCAAGACCGCGCAGTCGCTGCTCGCCGCCTCGGTCGCGGATGCGTACCCGCTGCTGGCCGTCGTCCCGAACGTGGTGAAGATGAACTGGGCGCGCGAGGTCGAGATCTGGACGCCGCAGCGACGCGCGACCGTCGTGCACGGCGACGGTCAGAACCTCGACGCCTTCGCCGACGTCGTGGTGGTCAACTACGAGGTGCTCGACCGGCATCTGTCGTGGCTCGGGAACCTGGGCTTCAAGGGCATGGTGATCGACGAGGCCCACTTCATCAAGAACCTCAACTCGCTGCGCTCGCGCAATGTGCTTGCCCTGGCCGACCGCATCCGCCGCACCGCCCCCGGCGGCGACCCGCTGATGATGGCGCTCACGGGAACGCCGCTGATCAACGACGTCGACGACTTCCGCGCCATCTGGCAGTTCCTCGGCTGGATCGAGGGCGACAAGCCGGCCGCGCCCCTCATGGACAGACTCGAGGAGACCGGGCTCACGCCTGCCGACCACGGCTTCTTCCCCGCCGCCCGTGAGGCCGTGATCGACCTCGGCATCGTCCGCCGACGCAAGATCGACGTCGCCGCCGACCTGCCGTCGAAGCGGATCGTCGACCTGCCGGTCGAGCTCGACGACGACTTCGGCCGCTCCATCCGCGAGGCCGAGCGCGAGCTGGCCTCGCGTCTGGTGGTGCGCTACCGCCGGTTGGTGTCGGCGCGTGCCGCGTCGCGCGACGAGGAGATCGGCGAGGCGCCCGACGACGACCTCATGCGCCTGGTCGCCCGCCAGGAGCTCGAGGACACGTCGGCCACCGAGACCGGCCTCAACGTCTTCACGATGGTGCGCCAGATCGGTACCGCCAAGGCGCCGCTCGCCGCCGACTACGCCGCGCAGCTGGCTCGGTCGGTGGGCAAGGTGGTGTTCTTCGCCAAGCACATCGACGTGATGGACGCGGCGGTGGACATCTTCGCCAAGCGCGACCTCAAGACCGTGTCGATCCGCGGCGACCAGAGCGCCACGCTCCGGCAGCGCGAGATCGACGCGTTCAACGAGGACCCGGAGGTGTCGGTGGCGGTCTGCTCGCTCACGGCCGCCGGTGTCGGCCTCAACCTGCAGGCCGCGTCCAACGTCGTGCTCGCCGAGCTGTCGTGGACCGCCGCCGAGCAGACGCAGGCGATCGACCGCGTGCACCGCATCGGCCAGGAGGAGCCCGTGACGGCGTGGCGCATCGTCGCCGCGCAGACGATCGACACCCGCATCGCCGAGCTCATCGACAGCAAGCAGGGCCTCGCCGCTCGCGCGCTCGACGGCTCCGACGTGGAGGTCTCCTCGGGCGACTCCGTCCAGCTCGACGCCCTCGTCTCCCTCCTCCGCGACGCCCTGAGCTGAGCCCGCGGCCCGGGTTCCGGGCGGCCCGGCCCGTCGGCCGGGCTTCCGGCGGCCCGGCGGGGTCCAGCCGGGCCGTCTGCGCCCCGCCAGGGTGACAGATCCGCGGCCTCGACGGGGCGTGTCCGGCCGGCCCGTCCGGGCGTGGTCGCGGCTTGCGCCCGCTCAGTGTCGTGGCGGGGCCCTCGGGGCCTTCAGGATGCGCTGCGCGGGCGCAACCCGCTCAGTCGGGCGCTCTTGCGAAGCCCAGCCCGTAGCTGGGTCCCTGCGCGCCGGATGTGGCACTGGTGGTGGGCTCGCGCCTGCTGAGCACGCCACAGGTGTCAGATCCGCGATCGCCGGGAGGCGTGTGCTGCCGTGCCGTCAGCGCGTCGTGGCGGCTTGGGCCCGCTCAGTGTCGTGGCGGGGCCCTCGGGGCCTTCAGGATGCGCTGCGCGGGCGCAACCCGCTCAGTCGGGCGCTCTTGCGAAGCCCAGCCCGTAGCTGGGTCCCTGCGCGCCGGATGTGGCACTGGTGGTGGGCTCGCGGGGCGTCAGGGCACCGCGAGTGTCAGATCCGCGATACGCGCGGGGGCGCGTCCCGCGCTGAGTGCGCCTCGAGCTCAGGCGGAAGGACTCGTCGCTCCAGGGGCCGCTGGCGCGGCGGCGCCGAGGACGTCCAGCGTCCAGGCGTACTCGAAGGCGATCTCGCGCCAGCGCTCGTAGCGGCCGCTGACGCCGCCGTGGCCGGCGGACATCTCCGTCTTCAGCAGCACCGGGGCGCCGACCGTGCGGAGGCGCGCGGTCCACTTCGCGGGCTCCACGTAGAGCACGCGCGTGTCATTGAGGCTGGTGGTGGCCAGGATGCGCGGGTACGGCTGGTCGGCGACGTTCTCGTACGGCGTGTACGACTTCATGTAGGCGTACACCTCGGGGTCGTGGAGCGGATCGCCCCACTCGTCCCACTCGATCACCGTCAGGGGCAGCGACGGGTCGAGGATCGACGTGAGCGCGTCGACGAACGGCACCTGCGCCAGGATTCCCGTGAACAGCTGCGGCGCGAGGTTGGCGACCGCGCCCATGAGGAGACCGCCGGCGCTGCCGCCCTGGGCGACGAGCCGATCGGAGGCGGTCACGCCAGTGGACTCCAGGTGCTCTGCGACCGAGACGAAGTCGGTGAAGGTGTTGCGCTTCGTGAGCGTCTTGCCGTGGTCGTACCACTCGCGGCCCATCTCACCGCCGCCGCGGACGTGGGCGATGGCGAACGCGACACCGCGATCGAGCAACGAGAGCCGAGCGACCGAGAAGGACGGGTCGATGCTCGCCTCGTACGACCCGTACCCGTACAGCACCAGTGGCGCCGGTCCAGCGTCGAGCACGCCCCGGCGGGCCACGATCGACACGGGGATCGAGACCCCGTCGTCGGCGGCGGCCCACACCCGCCGCTGCTCGTAGACGGCCGGGTCGAACTCGCCGAGCACGGGCTGCTGCTTGAGCAGGGTCGACGTGCCCGTGGCGACGTCGTATTCGAACACCGACGGCGGTGTGATGAACGACGTGAAGCCGTATCGCACCGTGGGCTGCTCCCACTCGGGGTTGCTCGAGGTGCCGACGGCGAAGAGCTCCTCCTCGAACGTCAACTCGTGCAGGGCCCCCGGGTCGATCGTCTCCACGAGCTCGGGCAGCGGGATCACGGCGATCCGGGTGAGTCCGTCACGTCGGTAGTCGACGGTGAGGAAGCGCGCGAACGCGGAGACCTCCTCGAGGCGGCGGCCGGGCTGGTGGGCCAGGACGACGCGTCCGTGACCGAGGTCGTCCGGGCGCTCGGGGTCGACCTCGACCAGCTCGAAGTCGACCGCGCCGCGGTTGTGCAGCACGAGGAGGCGGTCGTGGCCGCCGACGACGGCGTGCTCGACGGTGTACTCGACCCCGATCTCCCGCGGCCAGACCACCTGGAACCCGGCATCCGGAGTGCGGGTGTCGAGCAGGTGGACCTCGCTGGTGATCTTCGACCCCACGACGATCTCGACGTAGCGCCGCGAGCGCGTGACGCCCACACCCACCCAGTAGCGCTCGTCGGGCTCGGTGAACACCAGCTCGTCGTCGTCGCCGGAGGTGCCGACGACGTGCCGCCAGATGGTGTCGGGACGCCACGCGTCGTCGACGGTGGGGTAGTAGACCGCATCGCCCTCGGGCGAGAAGACCGCGCCCGCGAAGGTGCCCGGCACGGTGTCGGGGAGGTCGTGACCCGTCTCGAGGTCGCGGATTCGTAGGGTGTAGCGCTCGTCGCCGACGGTGTCGGCCGCCCAGACCAGCCGCGTGCCGTCGGGGGAGACGTCGAAGCTGCCGAGCGAGTAGAACTCGACGCCCTCGGCCTCGACGTTGTCGTCGAGGAGGATCTGCTCGCCGGGGAGCCCGGATCCGTCCGCCATCGTCGGCGGCGTCCAGTCGTCGTCTCCCGAGAGGGGCGCGCGGCAGTGGATGCCGTATTGGGATCCCTCGACGGTGCGCGTGTAGTACCACCACCCGCCCTCGCGGACGGGGACGGAGAGGTCGGTCTCCTTCGTGCGCGACCGGATCTCCTCGAAGATCTCGGTGCGGAGCGTCTCGAGGTGCGCCGTCTGGGCCTCGGTGTACGCGTTCTCCGCCTCGAGATAGGCGACCACCTCGGGGTCGTCCTTGGCGCGCAGCCACTCGTAGTCATCGACGACCTCGTCGCCGTGATGGACTCGGGTGACGGGCCTGCGGGCCGCGACAGGCGGTTCGACGGTCATGGCTTCAGCGTAGACGCCGCCGGGGCCGTAGCATGAGGTTGCTCATCGGTGAACGATGGGTGAACGACGAGACGGCAGGAGAGCCATGGATCCCTGGGTCATCGTCGTCCTCGTGATCGCGCTCGCACTCGTCTTCGACTTCACGAACGGGTTCCACGACACCGCGAACGCGATGGCGACACCCATCGCGACAGGGGCTCTGAAGCCGAAGGTGGCCGTGCTCATCGCCGCCTGTCTCAACCTGGTCGGGGCGTTCCTCAGCACGGAGGTGGCGAAGACCATCTCGGGCGGCATCATCCGAGAGGGGTCGGGCGGGGTGATGATCTCGCCCGAGCTGATCTTCGCCGGGCTGGTCGGCGCCATCCTCTGGAACCTCGTCACCTGGCTGTTCGGTCTGCCGTCCAGCTCGTCCCACGCCCTGTTCGGCGGCCTCATCGGCGCCGCCGTGGTCGGTGCGGGGTTCGGGGTGGTTGACTACGGGGTCCTCGTCGGGAAGGTCGTGCTGCCCGCGGTCGTGGCGCCGCTCGTGGCCGGCGTGGTCGCGTTCGTGGCCACCCGCCTGGCGTACGCCATCACGAACACCCCGAAGGATGCGGGCAACGGCATCCGCGGCCGGTTCCGCTACGGCCAGATCTTCTCCTCCTCGCTGGTCGCCCTCGCCCACGGCACGAACGACGCCCAGAAGACGATGGGCGTGATCACGCTCGTCCTCATCGCGGCCGGCCTGCAGGATGCGGGCAGCGGCCCCGAGCTCTGGGTGATCGTCGCGTGCGCGTTCGCCATCGCGATCGGCACCTACTCGGGCGGCTGGCGGATCATCCGCACCGTGGGCTCGGGATTCACGAACGTCAAGCCCGCCCAGGGCTTCGCCGCCGAGACCAGCACCGCGGCGACGATCCTCGCGTCGAGCCACCTCGGCTTCGCGCTCTCGACCACCCAGGTCGCCTCGGGTTCCGTGATCGGCTCGGGGCTCGGACGCAAGGGCGCGTCGGTGAGGTGGGGCACCGCGGGTCGGGTGGCGCTCGGCTGGGTGCTCACCCTCCCGGCGTCGGCACTCGTGGGTGCGCTCGCCGCCTTCGTCGCGGGTCTCGGCCCCGTGGGCATCGTCATCGACCTCGTGGTCGGCGGCCTCGTGGTCGTCGTCATCCTCATCCGATCGCGGAAGAACGAGGTGACGAGCGCCAACGCGGTGAGTGAGGTCAGCGCCGCCGGCGAGGTGGTGCGGACGCCGAAGGCCACGAGGCGGCGCCGGAAGGCCGCCAGCACGCAGGGGGGCGCGTCATGAGCATCGACTGGGCCGCGTTCCTCGTGGTCGCCCTCACCTCCCTCGTCGCCACCGCGGTGGTGGTCAGCCTGTACTCGCTGGGCGTCCGGCTGCTCGGCCCCCGGCGCACCGATGAGGACGGGGCCGACCTCGAGGCGGGCGTCGAGGTCGCGCGTCCGATGATCGCCGTGGTCGGCGCGATCACCTGCTTCCTCCTGTGCGCCGCCGCGGTGCTGTTCGGCATCTACCTCATCGTGCCGTTCCTGCACGGTTAGACAGCACGTTCCCTACCGGCGGTCAGCGGGCGCTCGTAGCATGGGGGGATGGCCGTGGAGACCGCACCCGCATCCGTCGTCCCCGCCCTGCGCGGCGCTTTCCAACGGGGGGTGACCCGGCCGCTGTCGTGGCGCATCCGCCAGCTCGAGGGCCTGCGGAGGCTGCTGCTCGAGGCGGGCACCGAGCTCGAGGATGCCCTGTTCAGCGACCTCGGCAAGAACCCCGCCGAGTCGCAGCTCACCGAGATCGGGCTCGTGGTCGCCGAGGTCGAGCACACCCTGAAGCACCTGCGGTCGTGGCTCCGGCCCACCCGGGTGCGGGTTCCGCTGTCGCTGGTTCCAGCTTCGGCGAAGACCATCCTCGAGCCGCTGGGTGTGGTGCTGGTGATCGGGCCGTGGAACTACCCGGTGCAGCTGGTGCTCGCCCCTCTCGTGGGCGCTCTGGCCGCGGGCGACGCCGTCGTGCTGAAGCCCAGCGAGCTCGCGCCGGCGACGAGCGCGGCGATCGCGCGGCTGGTCCCCTCCTACCTCGACGAGCGGGCGGTGGTCGTGGTCGAGGGCGGCGTGGAGGAGACGACCTCGCTCCTCGAGGAGCGGTTCGATCACATCCTGTACACCGGCAACGGCATGGTGGGGCGGATCGTGATGGAGGCGGCGGCGAAGCACCTCACCCCGGTCACGCTCGAGCTCGGCGGCAAGTCTCCCGTCTACGTCGACGACACCGTCGACCTGGCCTCGGCCGCCCGCCGGATCGCGTCGGGCAAGTTCCTCAACGCCGGGCAGACCTGTGTGGCGCCCGACTACCTGATGGCGCCCCACGACGTCGCCGAGCGGATCGTGCCGCACCTGGCCGAGGCGATCGCCGAGCTCTACGACGGCGACCCCCGTACCTCGTCGAGCTACGGACGGATCATCAACGACAAGCAGTTCGGCCGGCTGACGGGGCTCCTCGACGGCCAGAACGTCGCCGTCGGCGGTCGGTTCGACGCTCGCACCCGCTACCTCGCGCCCACCGTGCTCACCGATGTCGCGGCCGACGCACCGGTCATGGCGCAGGAGATCTTCGGTCCGATCCTGCCCGTCATCCCCGTCGACGGCCCCGACGACGCGATCGTGCGGATCACGTCCGGCGACAAGCCGCTGGCGCTCTACCTGTTCACGTCCGACCGCGAGACCGAGCGGAGGTTCCTCACCAGGACGTCGTCCGGAGCCGTCGGCGTCAACGTGCCGGTCGCGCACCTCACCGTGCCCGGGCTCCCGTTCGGCGGGGTCGGCGGCAGCGGCATGGGCCAGTACCACGGCGTCGCGAGCATCGAGACCTTCAGCCATCGGAAGGCCGTGCTGACGAAGCGGCTCGCGCCCGACACGCTCGGTCTCGTGTATCCGCCGTACACCCCCGCGAAGGACGGGTTCATCCGCGGTCTCCTGCGTCGCCTCGGCTAGGGTCGACAGCGGCGCCACGAGCGCCGCCATCATCGAGCAACGGAGCAGACGTGACACCCTCACACCGCATCGAGACCGACAGCCTGGGCAGCGTGGAGATCCCCGCCGAGGCGTACTGGGGCATCCACACCGCGCGAGCGCTGGAGAACTTCCCGATCTCCCGCCGTCCCATCTCGGTCTACCCCGACCTCGTCGACGCCCTGGTCATCGTGAAGCAGGCCGCGGCTCGCGCCAACCGCGACATCGGTGTGCTCGATCCTCAGAAGGCCGAGTGGATCGAGGCGGCGTGCGAGAGCATCCGTGCCGGGGAGCACCACGACCAGTTCGTCGTGGGGGTCATCCAGGGCGGGGCGGGCACCTCGACGAACATGAACACCAACGAGGTGGTGGCGAACGTCGCGCTCGAGCAGCACGGCTTCGCGATGGGCAGCTACGACGTGCTGCATCCCCTCGACGACGTCAACCGCAGCCAGAGCACCAACGACACGTACCCGACCGCGGTCAAGCTCGCACTCTGCTTCTCGCTCGAGCGTCTGCTGGCGGAGCACGCGAAGCTGCGCGACGCGTTCAGCGCCAAGGGTGTGGAGTTCGCCGACGTGCTGAAGGTCGGGCGCACGCAGCTCCAGGACGCCGTGCCGATGACGCTCGGCCAGGAGTTCCACGGCTTCTCCACGACGCTGGGGGAGGACGCCCAGCGACTCCGCGACATCATGCCGCTGCTCTGGGAGATCAACCTCGGCGCGACCGCGATCGGCACGGGGATCACGGCCGACCCCAACTACGCCGCGACGGTCTGTCGGCACCTCCGCGATCTGACCGGGTTCCAGCACGTCACCGCCGTCGACCTCGTCGAGGCGACGAGCGACGCGGGTGTGTTCATGAGCCTCTCGGGAGCGCTCAAGCGGTCGGCGATCAAGCTGAGCAAGATCTGCAACGACCTCCGTCTGCTCTCCTCCGGCCCGCAGGCGGGCCTCGGCGAGATCAACCTGCCGCCGCGTCAGGCGGGGTCGAGCATCATGCCCGGCAAGGTCAACCCGGTCATCCCCGAGGTGGTGAACCAGGTCGCGTTCTCGGTCGCCGGCGCCGACACGACGGTGATGATGGCCGCCGAGGGCGGGCAGCTCCAGCTCAACGCCTTCGAGCCCGTGATCGCCCACTCCCTGTTGCAGAGCCTGGCGTGGATGACGGGCGCCTGCCGTACCCTCCGCGTCAACTGCGTCGACGGCATCACCGCCAACACCGAGCGGCTGCAGGCCATGGTCGCGTCGTCGGTCGGTGTCGTGACAGCGCTGACCCCCTACATCGGCTACGCGGCGGCATCCTCGTTGGCGAAGTCGGCGCTCCGCAGTGGCCGCAGCATCGTCGACCTCGTCGTCGAGGCGGGCCTGATGAGCCGTGAGCGGGTGACGAAGCTCGTCTCGCCGGCGCGGCTCTCCGGGCTCGAGGCCGTCACCGCCGCCATCCCGATCATCAGCATGGACGAGCACGCGTGACCCGGATCGATGCAGCTATGACTCAGACCGTCGTCGACGACCTCGTCGCCGCCCTCGGCGACCGCGTCAGCCTCGAAGCGGCCGACCTCGAGCGGATGCGCGGCGACAAGTCGGGCTGGTTGAGCCCGGGGCGCTGCGAGGCCGTGGTGTTCGCGCGCTCGATCGACGACGTCCAGACGGCGGTGCGCATCGCGGCCCGTCACGGCGTCCCGATCGTGCCCCGCGGCGCGGGCACCGGCCTCGCCGGTGCCGCGACGGCCGGCCCCGGCACGGTCGCGATCAGCGTCGAGCGGATGAACCGCATCCTCGAGATCGACTACGCCGACGAGATCGCCGTCGTCGAGCCCGGGGTGATCAACCAGGCGCTCAGCGACGCGGTCGCCGAGCGCGGGTACGTCTTCTCGCCCGACCCGGCCAGCAAGGCGATCTCCTCGATCGGCGGGAACATCGCCACCGATGCGGGCGGGCTGCTCTGCGCGAAGTACGGCGTGACCCGCGAGGCCGTCCTCGGTCTCGCCGTGGTGCTCGCCGACGGCACGCTGCTGCGCACCGGCCGCCGGACGGTGAAGGGAGTGACGGGCTACGACCTCACCGCGCTGTTCACCGGGTCCGAGGGCACGCTCGGCATCATCGTCGAGGCGACCGTGCGGCTGCGGCCGATCGCGCAGGGTCTCGTGGCCACGATCGGCGCGTTCTTCCCGTCGACGACCGCGGCCGCGGCGGCGTGCTCGGCGATCACCGCCTCCGGCATCCGCCCGGCGGTCATGGAGCTGATGGACCCGCTGTCGGTGGCCGCCATCGACGCCTACCGCGGCACCTCGCTCGGCGAGGGCGGCCAGGCGTTCGTGCTCGTCCAGACCGACGGAGCCGGCTCGGCGGAGGAGGCGGAGATCGCGTCCCGCCTGCTGGTGGAGGGTGGCGCGGGTCGCGTCGACATGACGACCGATCCGATCGAGGGGGAGCGGCTCCTCGCCATCCGACGGTCCATGCATCCGGCGATGGAGACTCTCGGCCACGTGCTCATCGAGGACGTCTGCGTCCCGCGCTCCCGACTCGCAGAGATGTTCGATGAGATCGCCCGCATCGGCGCCGAGACCGGCCTAACCATCCCGGTCGTGGCTCACGCTGGCGACGGCAACCTGCATCCGAACTTCGTGATCCCGGTCGAGCCTGGTGCCGATCCCGGATCCGTCGTCGTTCCGGACCACGTCTGGGCGGCGGCCGACCTGCTCTTCCAGGCCGGCATGCGACTCGGCGGCACGCTGACGGGCGAGCACGGCGTCGGCGTGCTGAAGCGGCGCTGGCTCGCCGACGAGCTGGGCGACCGCAGCGTCGAGCTTCAGCGGGGCATCAAGGCGGTGTTCGATCCCGCCGGGCTGATGAACCCCGGCAAGGTGTACTGACCGTCTGAGCCGAGAGCCTCTGGCGGGCAGGCCGACACGCGCTAGGCTCGTGATGCGACGAGACCTGAGGAATGCACATGAGCGATCCCGCCCGCCCCTACGCCGACCCCGTTCCCGGAGGTGCGCCTGCGCTGCCCGCTCTCCCACCGGTGCCGTCGAGGACGACACCGAGCACCGCGCTGATCGTCCTCACGGCCCTGGGCTTCACCCTCGTCGGATTCCTCGCGCTGGCCGTCACGGCGTACCTGTTCTTCGGGCTCGGCCCGGTCGCGTTCGTGATCTCGGGTGTGCTCGCGCTCATCCCGCTGGCGGTGGTCATCACCGCGATCACGCTGATCGACCGGTGGGAGCCCGAGCCCCGGCCGGCGCTCCTGTTCGCGTTCCTGTGGGGCGCGGCCGCCTCCGTGGCCGCCGCCCTGGTGGTGGACGTCGGCGTCCAGATCTTCCTCGAGCTCGCCGCGGGTGGGCCGGCGACGACCGACGTGCTGGCCAGCGTGATCCAGGCCCCGCTCGTCGAGGAGGGGGCGAAGGGCCTCGGCGTGCTGCTCCTGTTCTGGGCCTTCCGCAAGCAGTTCGACGGGCCCGTCGACGGCCTCGTCTACGGGGCGACCATCGCCGCGGGCTTCGCCTTCACCGAGAACATCCTCTACTTCGCGTCCGCCCTCGCCGACGGCGGGATCGCGTCGCTCGGCATCACCTTCGGGCTGCGGGGCATCATGGCGCCGTTCGCCCACGTCATGTTCACGGCGTGCACGGGGGTGGCCATCGGCTTCGCGGCGCGTTCCCGGAACGTCTGGGCGGGCATCGGCATCGTGATCGCCGGCTGGCTGCTCGCCGTGGGGCTGCACGCGTTCTGGAACGGGTCGACGTACCTCGTGGACGGGCTCGGCGGGTTCTTCCTGCTCTACGTCGTCGTGCAGGTGCCGCTGTTCGCGGTGGCGATCGTGCTCGTGGTGCAGCTCCGGAAAGCCGAGACGCGCACGACTGCGGCACGACTGGCCGAGTACGCCGCCGCCGGTTGGTACGCGCCGGACGAGGTCCAGTTCCTCTCCACGGGGTCGGGCCGTCGGGCGGCGCTGCGCTGGGCGTCCACGCTCCCGGGCGGACGCCGCGCGATGAAGGCGTTCATCCGCGACTCGACACGTCTGGCGTTCACGCGGCAGCGCATCGTGACCGGTCGCGGCGGCGTGGCGCCGCTCGACGACGAGCGCGCGCTGCTGGGCGCCGTGACCGCCGACAGGGTCGCGCTGGCGTCGGCGCGCGGAGTCGCGCTTTGACGGTTCCCTCCGACCCGGGTTGGATGGGAGCATGAGCGATTCGCAGAGCACCAAGCCCGAGATCGACGCGCCGGAGGGCCCCGCGCCCACAGAGCTCGTGATCGAGGACATCATCGAGGGCACCGGGGCCGAGGCCGTCCCGGGCGGGACCGTGGAGGTGCACTACCTCGGCGTCGGCTACGACGACGGCGAGGAGTTCGACTCCTCGTGGAGCCGCGGCCAGACCATCAGCTTCCCGCTGAACGGCCTCATCGCCGGCTGGCAGGAGGGCATCCCCGGCATGAAGGCGGGCGGCCGCCGCAAGCTGACCATCCCGCCGGAGCTGGCCTACGGCCCTGCCGGCTCGGGTCACTTCCTCTCGGGCAAGACGCTGATCTTCGTCATCGACCTGATCTCCGTCCCCTGAGCCTCTGGGCGCCCGCCCCTCCCGTCGGTCACATAGAATGGTGTGCCTGAATTCGGGAGGTGGCGGGTGTCCGATACCGAGCTCCAACGGGAGCGCGACTACGTCGCGGGTCTCTACGGTCGCCTCGACGCGCTCCGCGAGGAGACCGAGCAGGAGCTCGCCGCCGTGCGCCGTGAGGACGTGGGCGGCAATCACCAGAGCCGTTCCGAGCGCGATGCGTTCGCCCGGGCATACGAGGACCGCGTGATCCAGTTGCGCGAGGTGGGGGAGCGGCTCGCCTTCGGGCGGCTCGAGCTCACCACCGAGGCCGACGGGCCGCGCTACCGCTACGTCGGGCGCATCGGCCTTCGCGACGAGAACCTCGAGCCGCTGCTGCTCGACTGGCGTGCACCGCAGTCGAGCGCGTTCTACCAGGCCACCGCGGCCGAGCCGCTCGGTGCTCGCTCGCGCAGGCATCTCACCACCCGGGGGCGCGAGGTCGTCCGGATCGAGGACGAGGTGTTCGACGCCGATCTCCTCGACGACGAGTCGACGCGTCTCCAGGGCGAGGGCGCCCTGCTCGCCGCGCTCTCCGCCCAGCGCACCGGTCGCATGCACGACATCGTCGCGACCATCCAGGGCGAACAGGACAGGATCATCCGGTCCGACCTCAACGGCGTGCTGGTCGTGCAGGGCGGGCCGGGAACGGGGAAGACCGCGGTCGCCCTCCATCGCGCCGCCTACCTGCTCTACTCCCACCGCGAGCGCCTGGGGTCGAGCGGTGTGCTCATCGTCGGGCCGAGCCGGGCGTTCCTGCAGTACATCAACGCGGTGCTGCCGAGCCTCGGCGAGACGGGGGTCGTGCTCGCCAGCCTCGGTCAGCTCTACCCCGGGGTCGAGGCATCTCACGACGACGTGCCCGAGGTCGCCGCGCTGAAGGGGTCTGCCGAGATGGCGCATCTCATCCGCCGAGCCGTCCGCTCCCGCATCCGCGTGCCCAAGGAGCCGGTGACCGTCGAGGTCAACGGTGAGCGCCTCGTCATCCAGCCCGCGGCGATCCAGGATGCGGTCACCCGCGCGCGCGAGTCGGGCAAGCCCTACAACCAGGCCCGGGTCTCATTCGTCAAGACCATGCTGTCGCAGCTCGCCCGGCAGCTCACCGAGCAGCTCGTGCGTCGCGGCACCACCATCGACGACTCCGACCAGGCCTACCTCCGCGAAGACATCCGCACGGCGGAGGACGTCAGGGTCGCCCTGAACACCGTGTGGCTCCCGCTCACGCCCGAGCGCTTCCTCGAAGACCTCTACGCCCGCCCGCAGTGGCTCGAATCGCTCACGGGCTCCTGGTCGAAGGCCAAGCGGGCTCTGCTGCACCGCCCGCGCGGCGGCGCGTTCACGGTCTCCGACGTGCCCCTCCTCGACGAGGCGGCCGAGCTGCTCGGCGAGTTCGACGAGCAGGCCTCCACCCGCGACCGCGAGGCCCGCGCCCAGCGCTCCCGCGACCTCGAGAACGCTCGGACCGCGATCGCCAACATGGGTGTCGAGGGGCTGGTGTCGGCCGAATCCGTCGTCGAGGGCTTCGCCGAGTCGGAGGCGCGGCGCACCACGGCCGAGCGTGCCGCCTCCGACCGCACGTGGACCTACGGGCACATCGTCGTCGATGAGGCGCAGGAGCTCTCGCCCATGCAGTGGCGTGTGCTCCTCCGCCGGGGCCCCCTGAAGTCGTTCACCATCGTCGGCGACGTCGCGCAGGCCAGCGCGGCCGCGTCGACGACCGACTGGGCCACCACCCTCGCTCCGCTCTTCGGCGAGTCGTGGCGGCTCGAGGAGCTCACCGTCAACTACCGCACTCCCTCGCAGATCGTCGAGGCGGCCGAGCGGGTCGCCGAAGCGGCCGGGCTCGCGGTGACCCGGTCGCGGTCGGTGCGCACGACGGAGTGGCCCGTCGACGTCATCCGCGCGCGCGGCCCGCTCGCCGAGGCGGTGCGGGAGACGGTCGACGCGGTGCGGGGTGAGGGCACCACGGCCGTCATCGTGCCGGAGGCCGCGGTCGACTCGGTCGCCGCGGCACTCGCCGAGCGCTTCGGCGACGCGGTGGGCAGGGGAGCGGCGGGGTTGACCAGGCCCGTGGCCGTGCTCAGTGCGGCCGAGGCCAAGGGACTCGAGTTCGACGTCGTGGTGGTCGGCGCGCCGGCGGCCATCCGGGCGGAGTCGACCCGCGGCGCCTCGTCGCTGTACGTGGCCATGACGCGCCCGACGCAGCGGCTGTCGCTCGTGCTCGACGACGGCGAGGCACCGCCCGCCGGGCTCTGAGCCTGAGCCCGGTCGAGCCCGAGCCGCATCGAGGCCGAGCCCCGTCGAGCCCGAAGCACATCGAGGCCGAGCCGCGCCGGGGCCGAGCCGGGCCGGGGCCGAGCCGGGCCGGGGCCGAGCCGCGCCGGGGCCGACGGCGTCCCGCCGGCTATGGTCGGGGGTTGAGCCCGTCGTACTCGCGGAACGACCGCGTCACCCGGAGCACGAGCCCGGCGAGGGCCACGATCACGATCCCGCCCAGGAGCGGGGGGAACCACGCCGCGGCGATGAGGGCGAGCGCGCCGACATAGAGATCGCCCAGCCGCGGGCCGCCGGTGACGACGACGGTGAAGACGCCTTGGAGGCGTCCGCGCATGTTGTCGGGCACCGCCGTCTGCAGCATGGTCGAGCGGAACACCGCGCTCACGTTGTCGGCCGCCCCCGATCCGGCGAGGAAGAGCGCCGCGAGCGCGATCGCCCCGATGCTCGCCCCGCCGAAGTCGTCGTCGGTGTTCCCGCCGAGGAGCGTGGCGACGAGGAGCACGACGGCGAACCCGGCGATGCAGAGCCCGTAGACCTGCACCGCACGGGCGATCGCGCGGCCCTGCCAGCGCACGGCGCCGAGCCTGCCCGAGAGAAGACCGCAGACCATCGCCCCGACCGCGGTGGAGGTGGTGAGCACCCCGGACGTGACCGCTCCTCCGCCGAGGACGACGGCGCCCACGGCGGGGTACAGCACACGGGGCTGGCCGAACGTCATCGCGATGATGTCGACGAGGAATCCCGCCCGGATGTTGGGCGCCCGCCTCAGGAACGCCAGGCCATAGCGGAGCGACTCGAGCCCCGGGCGCTGCACCTGGCCCTCCGGCAGGATGCGCGGCAGCGTCGCGATGCCGAGGAACGCCGTGACGAAGAGCACGACATCGACGGTGTAGGTCGGGCCGAAGCCGACCGTGGCGACGAGCACGCCCGCCAGCGCCGGCCCCACGGTGACCATGGCGCCCATCGCGATCCCGTGCATGGCCGCGGCCGCGGGCAGCAGCTCACGCGGCAGCAGACGCGGGTAGATCGCGGATCGGGTGGTCGTGATGACCGTGCTCGCGACGGTGTTGAGCATGGTCAGCACGTACAGCAGCCAGATGCTCTCGAGCGCGGTCCAGGCGAGGATCGCGATGGTCGCGGTCGAGCTCCAGGCCACGATCGCCGAGACCAGCGCGACCGCCCGCCGGTCGAACGCATCCGCCAGCATGCCGCCGTAGAGGCCGAAGACCACCATGGGCACCAGCGCGAACAGCGCGACACCCGAGACGGCCGTGGTCGAGCCCGTGAAGTCGTAGATCTGCAGCATCACGGCGACCACGGTCATCTGGCTGCCGATGCCGGAGACCGCCTCGCCGATCCACAGCCGCGCGAACGCGGGGCTCGACCTCAGCGGAGCGAGATCGACGAGGTGGCTCCGTCGTGGAGACGGAGCCGACCTCGTCGAGGGTTCGGAGCCGGGCTCCGTCACCGCCGCGCGAGCAGGTCGGAGTGGTGGATCTCCGCGACGTCGGGGTGGGCGCGGAGCTTCCCCTTCAGCACGTTCTCGCCGTAGGTGGCGAACAACGGGTTCTCGGGGTCGCGGGTGACACCCCGGGCGTCGGAGGCGAGCTCCGGAGGCAGCTCGAGGGTCGGGATCGTCGTGTCGAGCGCGGGGCTGTAGAAGAACGGGATGGAGACACGGTCGTCGCCGGCAGCGGGGGAGAGCACGCGGTGCACGGTGGCCTTGAGGTAGCCGTCGGTCGCGATCTCGAGGAGCTCGCCGATGTTCACGACGAAGGCGCCGTCGATCGGCGGGGCGTCGATCCACTCGCCGTCCTTCTCGACCTGCAGGCCGCCCTTGCCGGGCTCGACCAGCAGGAGCGTGAGCACCCCGTAGTCCTTGTGAGCGCCGACGCCCTGGCCCTGCGCCGGGGCGTCCTTGCCGGGGTAGCGGATGATCTTGAGCAGCGACGACGGGTTCTCGCGGAACGCGGCGTCGAAGACGTGCTCGTCGGCACCGAGCGAGAGAGCCCAGGCACGCAACAGCGTCAGGCTCACCCGGTCGAGCTCGGAGTACCACTCGGTGACCACGTCGCGGAGCTCGGGCAGCGCATCGGGCCACTGGTTGGGGCCCTCGAGGCGCCAGTAGTCGGGGGTGTCGGCCTCGATCGGGTGCGGCTCGCGCTCCTCGCCGATGTCGATCTGCTCACGCCAGTCGACCTTGCCCTGCGTCAGCTCGCCGCCGATGCGCATGTAGCCGCGGAAGTGCGGGCTCTTGAGGTTCTCGATGGCCAGCTTGTCGTCGTCCGGGAGTGCGAAGAACCGGCGGGCGGTGCTGAGGATCCGGTCGATCAGCTCCTGCGGGACGCCATGGCCCACGAGGTAGAAGAAGCCGTAGTCATGGGTCGCCTCCCGCAGGTCGGTGCGGAAGCGCTCCGCCTCCTCGGGCGAGGAGGAGAGGCGGCTGAGGTCGAGCACGGGGAGCGACGCCCCGTCGAGAGATGATGTCATGTCTGTCCGTTCCGCGATCTACAACGCCTCACCACTCTCGACTCTTCCCGTTCCGGTGTCGAATCGCGCGGCGTCATGTTACGAGCGGCGGCCCGTGCCCGGTTCGCTCTGGTAGGCTTATGCGGTTGCCGTGAAGCGGCCGCGGATCAAGAGCGCCACAGCATCGGGCTGTCGGCACCGCGCAACGAAGAGGAAGGGGATCCCATCTATGGCACTCGAAGCAGACGTCAAGAAGGCGATCATCGAAGAGTACGCAACCCACCCCGGTGACACCGGATCCCCCGAGGTCCAGGTCGCGATCCTGACCAAGCGGATCAAGGATCTCACCGAGCACCTCAAGGAGCACAAGCACGACCACCACTCGCGTCGTGGTCTGCTGCTGCTGGTGGGCCAGCGTCGTCGTCTCCTGGGCTACCTCCAGGACATCGACATCCAGCGCTACCGTTCGCTCATCGAGCGACTCGGCCTGCGCCGGTAGTCTTCGCTGACAACGCGATCTTCTTGCGAGCGGGTCGTCACCTCCGGGTGGCGGCCCGCTTCGTCATTCCCGGCCCCGATGACAGTGAGCTAAACTCACGAAATGAGGGTCGAGTTCATCCGGGACGACGGCGCCGGGGTCTACGCTCTCCGCGACTTCTCTTCGGTGGAGGCCGCTTTCGAGCAGTTGCGCTCTGCCACGGGTGTGTTCATCGATCGGTATGGCCGAAGTCGGCTCTACCCGGATCATCAGACCATGGTGGTCCGAGCGCTTCGCGGGCTCGAGCAATGCCCGGCGTACTTCGTTGTGTTCCTCGCCGATGCGGCGGCCAGTGGCACCTTGATCCTGGTAGAGGGTGACTAGTTCCGCCGTCCGTGGACCTCCGGGAATAGTCGTTCGCCACCTCCTGTTGGATCGCATGTAGATGCGAATGCATGGAAAGAGGAGAGTGCGATGAGCGCGAAGAAGCTGGCCGTGGTGACCGCGGGGCTGAGTCAGCCGTCGTCGACGAGGCTGCTCGCCGATCGGCTCGCCGAGGCGACCGTGGAGGCCGCCACCCTCGACGGTGTCGAGGTGGAGGTGACCGTCGTCGAGCTGCGCGACATCGCGCAGGACATCACGAACAACCTCCTCACGGGCTTCCCGAGCGGGCGCCTGCAGGAGGCGATCGACCAGGTCACGCGAGCGGATGGGCTCATCGCCGTGACGCCGATCTTCTCGGCCAGCTACAGCGGCCTGTTCAAGTCGTTCTTCGACGTCATCGACAACACCGCGCTCGACGGGCTGGCCACCACCCTCGCCGCGACCGGCGGATCGGCGCGCCACTCCCTGGCGCTCGAGCACGAGCTGCGCCCGCTGTTCTCCTACCTCCGTGCCGCCACCCTGCCCACCGCGGTGTTCGCCGCGTCGGAGGACTGGGGCTCGGGTGCCGACGGCGTCTCAGCGCTTCCGTCGCGCGTCCGGCGCGCGGGTCGCGAGCTCGCGGGGGCCCTCGGCAGGAGCGACCGGTCGTCGCAGGTGCGTGATGAGTTCGCGCTCGACGCCGACTTCAGTCCTTTCGGGGGAGTCCCCACCGAGTAGTGCTTGTATGGGGACATGGCCGCAGCGAGGATCCGATCCATCGGCACCGCGGTGCCCCCCACGGTGATCGAGCAGTCCGCTGCGCGTGACGTCTTCGCCGCGCAGCCCGGGCTCGGCCGTCTCGGGGAGAGGCTCGTCCGCACGTCGTTCGACCAATCGGGCATCCAGACCAGGCACACGGTGCTCACCGAGCTCGAGGCGTCGGCGCAGCCCGAGGGCCCCGCGGTGTTCTATGACCGCTCCTCGCGGCTCCTCCTCGATCCCGGCACCGGACTCCGCAACGATCTCTACGCGGCGGTGACATCGGAGCTCGTGGTGGAGGCGGCGCGGTCCGCCTTGGCGGAGGTCCCCGACCTCGCGGCATCCGACATCACGCACGTCGTCACGGTGTCATGCACCGGGTTCTTCGCCCCCGGCCCCGACTTCGTGCTCGTGAAGGAGCTGGGGCTCCGACACGATGTGGCGCGCCAGCACATCGGCTTCATGGGCTGCCAGGGCGCGTTCCCCGGGCTGCGGCTCGCCGACGCGTTCTGCGCAGCGGATCCCGACGCTGTGGTACTCGTGGTCTGCGTCGAGCTCTGCACGCTGCACGTGCGCTCGTCGAGCACGACCGATCAGATCGTCGCGAACTCGGTGTTCGCCGACGGAGCCGCGGCCGCCGTGGTCACGGGCCGGCCGGGTCCGGCAGCGTCCCCGGCCCTGCGCATCGACCGGCTGCGGTCGCGCCTCCTGCCCGAGGGCGAGCAGGCGATGGCGTGGACCATCGGCGACCACGGCTTCGAGATGGTGCTGAGCACCTACGTGCCCAAGCTCATCGACGGCAGCATCGGCGAGCTCGTCGGAGGCTTCGCGGCGGATCTCGACCTGGCGTCCTCCCGGTGGGCGGTGCACCCCGGTGGCCGCGACATCCTCGACCGGGTGCAGTCGCGGCTCGGCCTCGACGACGAGGCGATGGCACCGTCGCGCTCCGTGCTGCGGCGCTTCGGCAACATGTCGAGCGCGACGGTGATGTTCATCCTCGCCGACCTGCTGCACGCCGGCGGTGAGGTCGATCGGCCGGTGATCGCGATGGCGTTCGGCCCCGGTCTGTCGGTCGAGCTCGGCGCCCTCACGCTCGAGGCGGCGCGGACTGGTGCCGCGGTCGGGGCGGCAGCGGTCGAAGGGGCGGCGGTCGACGGGGTCCCGGCCGCATGACCGCGCTCGGGTCGCTGTCCCGGCGGGCGGCCGACCTCCAGGAGTACATGGACGACCCCGCCTGCGATCGCGGGCGCCTCGATGCGACGTACGCCCGCTTCAAGCTGGTCAACCGCATCGTGGCCGGGTGGCGCGGCATCTACCGCGACCACATCCGACCGCGGCTGTCGGATGCGATGCCCTCCACCCTGCTCGACCTCGGCTGCGGCGGTGGCGACGTCGCCCGCTCGCTCGCGGCGTGGGCGGCGCGCGATGGCCTCCAGCTCTCGGTCACCGCGATCGACCCGGATGCCCGCGCCTACGAGTTCGCCTCCCGGCAGTCCGGCCCTCCTGTGCTCTACCGGCAGGCCTCCAGCGCCGACCTGGTCGCCGAGGCAGCGCGGTTCGACATCATCGTCTCGAACCACGTGCTCCACCACCTCGACCGCGAGGAGCTCGCCGCCTTCTTCTTCGACAGCCAGCTGCTCTGCCGGGGGATCGCTCTGCACGGCGACATCCGCCGGAGCCGCCTGGCGTACGCGGCCTACGCGGTCGGGTCGCTCCCGATCGCGCGCGGGTCGTTCATCCGCGACGACGGGCTGACGAGCATCCGCCGCAGCTACACGGCGAAGGAGCTGCGGGCGACCGCGCCGCTCGGCTGGGACGTCCAGGAGCGGCCGATGTTCCGCAACCTGCTCATCCACCGCGTGCGCTGAGCTCCGCTTCTCTCGAGACGGGCGCCGACGGCCGATTCGGTCGCGGATGCCCGCATCCGGAAGACTGGGGCGATGACCGACCGACGACGACGCAAGCCGCTGTGGCGGTCGGAGCTGTTCCTGCTGGCGCTCGTGCTGGTGCTCGCGATGGTCGCGGGGCTCGTGAGCCGCTCCGATCTCGGCGTCGCGGGGCCGATCCTCAGCGGTCTGCTGCTCGCGCTGGCCCTCGCCGCCGCGGTGCTCCTCGTGGTGCCGCTCGTGCGACGGGGCCGGCCGGATGCCGAGAGCGCGCGCGTGTCGGTGGCGGGCATCGACCTGGTCGACCTGCCTCCGGAACTGCGGGTGCCGGTCGACGAGACGCGCCGCCGGCAGACCTCGCTCGACGCCGCGCTCGCGCGCTCGAGCGGCGAGCTGTCGGCCGTGCTCACACCGGATGCCACCCGGTGGCTCGGGCGTGAGCTGCGCGTGGCCGTCGACCTCATCGCCGACGACGGCGAGGTGCACCGGGTCGGCTTCCTTCCCCGCGACGTGGATGCGCAGTGGTCCGAGCGGCTGAGGGGTCTCGCCGCCCACGGCGCGGTCGCGCGCGTCCGGGCGGTGGCGCGGACGACGACGCGCCCGTACGCCGTCGACGTCTATCTCGGGCCCATTCCGGCGGCCGACTGATAGAATGTCTCACGTTGCGAGCAGGCCGGCAGGATGCTGGTCAACGGTGGTGGCTCGCCGGTTCCGCTGAGACGGACCCGGAGCGCTTCTACTGGTGACCAGTACGCAGACCCTCGAGCAGCGACGACGGGCCGCCGGCCCGTGGTCCCCGCGCGGGACGAGGCGTTCTCCTCTGCCCACGCGCCTGCCTGCGACGTGAGGAGTCGTGAGTCCACACGGGACGACGACGTAAAACAAAGGAGTACGACCTCTTGGAAGGTCCTGAGATCAAGTTCGCCGAAACCGTTCTCGACAACGGCAAGTACGGCACCCGCACGGTCCGGTTCGAGACCGGACGCCTCGCCCAGCAGGCCCAGGGCGCAGTCGCGGCCTACCTCGACGAGGAGACCATGCTGCTCTCCGCGACGAGCGTGTCGAAGCACCCGAAGGACAGCTTCGACTTCTTCCCCCTGACTATCGACGTCGAGGAGCGGTCGTACGCGGCCGGCAAGATCCCCGGCTCGTTCTTCCGCCGCGAGGGCCGCCCGTCGACCGAGGCGATCCTCGTCTGCCGCCTCATCGACCGCCCGCTGCGCCCGTCGTTCGTCGACGGCCTCCGCAACGAGGTCCAGGTCGTCATCACCGTCCTGAGCATCGCGCCCGACGAGTTCTACGACGCCCTGGCCATCAACGCGGCCTCCGCGTCGAGCCAGATCTCCGGCGTGCCGTTCTCCGGCCCGATCGGCGGCGTCCGCCTCGCGCTCATGCCCGGCTACGGCTCCGAGCCCGACCAGTGGATCGCGTTCCCGAAGTTCTCGCAGCTCCAGGAGGCCGTCTTCGACCTCGTCGTCGCCGGCCGTGTGGTCGAGAACTCCGACGGCTCGTCCGACGTCGCCATCATGATGGTGGAGGCCGAGGCCACCGAGGGCAGCTGGAACCTCATCAAGGCCGGCGCTACCAAGCCCTCCGAGGCCGTCGTCGCCGAGGGTCTCGAGGCGGCGAAGCCGTTCATCCGTCAGCTCGTCGAGGCGCAGGCCTCCCTGGCCTCGCAGTCGGCCAAGGAGATCCAGTCCTACCCGGTGTTCCGCTCCTACACGCAGGAGGCGTACGACGCCGTCGCCGCGCTCGCCTACGACGAGCTCGTGAACGTGTACCAGATCGCCGACAAGATCGAGCGCCAGAACGCCGACGATGCCCTCAAGGAGCGCGTCAAGGCGGCCATCCAGCAGAAGGTCGATGCGGGCGAGCTCGGCGGCGACATCCCCCCGATGGTCTCGGCGGCCTACAAGTCGGTCACCAAGGTCGTCGTCCGTGGGCGCATCCTGCGCGACGGCGTGCGCATCGACGGTCGCGGCCTCGCCGACATCCGTCCGCTCGACGCCGAGGTCGCGGTCATCCCGCGCGTGCACGGCTCCGCCATCTTCCAGCGCGGCGAGACCCAGATCCTGGGCGTCACCACGCTGAACATGCTGAAGATGGAGCAGCAGATCGACTCGCTGTCGCCCATCACGCACAAGCGGTACCTGCACCACTACAACTTCCCGCCGTACTCGACCGGTGAGACCGGCCGCGTCGGCTCGCCGAAGCGTCGCGAGATCGGGCACGGCTTCCTCGCCGAGCGCGCCCTCGTGCCGGTGCTGCCGAGCCGCGAGGAGTTCCCCTACGCGATCCGTCAGGTCTCCGAGGCTCTCGGTTCCAACGGCTCCACCTCGATGGGCTCCGTCTGCGCGTCGACCCTGTCGCTGCTGAACGCGGGTGTGCCGCTGCGCGCTCCCGTCGCCGGCATCGCCATGGGCCTCGTCTCCGACGAGGTCGACGGTGAGACCCGCTACGCGGCCCTCACCGACATCCTCGGTGCGGAGGACGCGCTCGGCGACATGGACTTCAAGGTCGCCGGCACCAGCGAGTTCGTCACGGCGATCCAGCTCGACACCAAGCTCGACGGCATCCCCACCGCCGTGCTCGACGGTGCGCTCAAGCAGGCGAAGGCCGCGCGCGACGCGATCCTCAACGTGCTGAACGCCGCCATCGACGAGCCCGACGAGCTGGCGCCCACCGCGCCGCGCGTCATCTCGGTGCAGATCCCCGTCGACAAGATCGGCGAGCTCATCGGCCCCAAGGGCAAGACGATCAACGCGATCCAGGACGAGACCGGCGCCGACATCTCCATCGAGGAGGACGGCACCGTCTACATCGGCGCGACCGACGGCCCCTCTGCCGAGGCCGCCCGCGCCCAGGTCAACGCGATCGCCAACCCGCAGAACCCCGAGGTGGGTGAGCAGTTCCTGGGCACGGTCGTCAAGATCGCGACCTTCGGCGCGTTCGTCTCGCTCCTCCCGGGCAAGGACGGCCTGCTGCACATCTCCGAGGTGCGGAAGCTCGCCGGCGGCAAGCGGGTCGAGAACGTCGAGGACGTCCTCGGCGTGGGTCAGAAGATCCTCGTCGAGATCACGAAGATCGACGACCGCGGCAAGCTGTCGCTCGCCCCGGTGGTCGCCGAGGCCGCCGACACGGAGGGCTCCGCGGCGCACAGCGAGGGCCCCGAGGCTCCGGCCGAGGGCTGATCCTCCGGTCTTCAGCGCCTGACTACGAAGCGGCTGGGAGAAGCGTCGACGACGCTCTCCCAGCCGCTTCGGCGTTCAGCGATGTCATAGGGTTGAGGTGATGAACGGCGCAGCACCACTTCCGTTGGATCTGCCGGAGCTCGTCATCGGCGAAGGCGCCGAGGGACTGGTGCGGCGTACGATCCTCCCCAGCGGCATCCGCATCCTCACCGAGCACGTCCCGGGTGCGCGCAGCGCGACCGTCGGGTTCTGGCTCGCGGTCGGCTCCCGCGACGAGCTCGGCGCCGAGGGCGGGGCGCCATCGCACTTCGGCTCGACGCACTTCCTCGAGCACCTGCTCTTCAAGGGCACGCCCCGTCGCAGCGCACTCGACATCGCGGTGGCGTTCGACGCCGTGGGCGGCGAGCACAACGCCATCACGGCGAAGGAGTACACCTGCTACTACGCCAAGGTGCGCGACCGCGACCTGACGATGGCGGTCGACGTGCTGGCCGACATGGTGGCGGCGTCCACGCTCGACCCCGACGAGTTCGAGACCGAGCGCGGGGTCATCCTCGAGGAGCTCGCGATGGCGGAGGATGACCCGGGCGACGTCGCGGGGGAGCGCCTCTTCGAGGCGGTCCTCGGCGAGCATCCGCTCGGCCGGCCGATCGGCGGCACACCCGCGACCATCCGCGCCGTCGGGCGCGACGCCGTGTGGGAGCACTACCGCGCCACCTACGCGCCCCGCGACCTCGTCGTGGCGGTGGCGGGTGCGGTCGACCACGACGCTGTGGTGGCCCGTGTCGAGAGCGCGCTGAGCGCCTCCGGATGGGATCTGTCGATCGCCTCGGCCCCCGCGGCCCGGCGCCCGACCGGCGCGGCCGCGATCCTGCCCGGTGCACCGGTCAGCGTCGTGCGGAAGCCGCTCGAGCAGGTGAGCCTCATGCTCGGCATGCCCGGGCTCGTCGCCACCGACGATCGCAGGATGGCGCTGAGCGTGCTGAGCTCGGTGCTCGGCGGCGGGATGTCGTCGCGCCTCTTCCAGGAGATCCGCGAGAAGCGGGGTCTGGCGTACTCGGTGTACTCGTTCGCGCAGGGCTACTCGGATGCGGGGCTGTTCTCGCTGTACGCCGGATGCGCGCCCGGGCGTGAGCGCGCGGTGAGCGACATCATGCTGGGCGAGCTGCGGCGGATCGCCGCCGACGGGATCACGCCCGACGAGCTCGTCCGGGCACGCGGACAGCTCTCCGGCGCCGCTGCGCTCGCTCTCGAGGACAGCGACACCCGCATGAGCCGGCTCGGACGCTCCGAGCTGTCGACGGGCGAGTTCGTCGACCTCGACGAGCAGGTGCGCCGTCTCGAGGCCGTGACGCTCGACGACGTCCGCTCGATCGCGGCCACTCTCGCCGAAGGCTCGGTGAGCGTCTCGGCGGTCGGTCCGATCGACGAGGCCGTCTTCGACGACGTGGCGGTGACACGATGACCCGCACCCTGTACCTCGTGCGTCACGGCGAGCAGATGGACGCCGAGCACGGCGTCGACGACGGGCCGCTCTCCCAGCGCGGCGTCCGTCAGGCGAAGCTCCTGGCCGATCGCCTCGGCGGCGTCCCGTTCGACAACGTGTGGCACTCGCCGCTCGTCCGCGCGGAGCAGACGGCCAAGATCATGGCCGAGCACCTGCCGGCCCTCGATCCTCAGCCGAGCGCCCTTCTCTTCGACTGCGTCCCCACGGGATACAGCCCGGCCATGCCGCACACCTTCGAGGCGTTCTTCAACTCCGTCACGCCGGAGATGGAGGATGCGGGCAGAGCGCAGATGGCGGATGCGGTCGACGAGTTCCTCACGCCAGCCTCGGGAGATGAGCACGACCTGATCATCACCCATAACTTCGTGATCGGCTGGTTCGTCCGCGAGGCGCTCGACGCGCCGGAGTGGCGCTGGGTGGGCCTCAACCAGGCGCACTGCGGCCTCACCATCATCCGGCACAAGCCGGGGCGGATGCCCGAGCTCGTCGTGCACAACGACCTCGGTCACCTGCCCGCCGAGCTCCGCACGGGCATGAACGACGCCCAGCCCTACTGAGCAGGCCCGATCCGCTTGCCGTACCAGCGGGTCGCGTTGGGGTTGTCGTTGTAGGCGGCGATCTCGGTGAAGCCCTCGCGGGCGTAGAGGCGCGCGGCGCCGTCGAGGGTGTGGTGCGTGTCGAGCACGAGCTGCGTGGCGCCGAGCTCGAGGGCGCGGCGCTCGAGCTCGGCCATGAGGTCGTGCGCCCAGCCACGACCACGGGCGGCGGGGGAGAGCCAGACGTGCTTCACCTCGGCGCGCGCCCCGTCTGCGGTGGGTGCGTCGCCTGCGATGGGCGCGTCGAGCATCCGCAGCCCCGCACAACCGACCGCGATGCCGTCGTCGTCCTCGACGAGGAGGAAGACGCCGCGGCTCGGCGCGTAGTCTGCGGGCTTCGGGCCCGTGACGACGTAGGCGCCGCGCTGCGGGAACGCGTCGGCGCGGTAGGAGAAGTAGTCGGCGAGCAGCCGCGACTCCTCGGGGCCGGTGACCTCGCCCTCACGGATGCGCATCCCGTCAGCCTAGGACTGCGCGGGGCACCTCGGGCCCGCTCCCGAGCGGGGACGGTAGATTGGAGGTCATGGTCGTCAAGGTCGCCGTGGTCGGCGCGTCAGGGAAGCTGGGGCGCGTCATCTCCGCCGTGATCGAGGAGGAGGACGACTTCGAGGTCGTCGCCCGTCTCGGTTCGACGAGCGATCTCGACGAGATACTCACCGCCGACGTCGTCGTGGACGTGACCGTCCCCGGTGTCAGCCAGCGCATCGTCGAGCACGCCGTTCGGGCGGGCAAGAAGGTGCTCATCGGCACCTCGGGCTGGTCGGCCGACAGGATCACCTCCCTCGAGAATACGGTGGCCGAGACCCCCGGCGCGGCGGCCATCGTCATCCCGAACTTCTCCATCGGGTCGGTGCTGGCCACGACCTTCGCCACCATGGCCGCCCGGTACTTCGACTCGATCGAGATCGTCGAGGCGCACGCGGCCAGCAAGATCGACTCGCCGTCCGGTACCGCGGTGCGCACCGCGGAGCTCATCGCCGCCGCCCGCTCGCACCTCGGACCTGTGTCGGCCCCCCACACCGACCAGCGCGCGCGCGGACAGCAGGTCGCCAGCGTCCCGGTGCACAGCCTGCGGATGAGCGGGGTCGTCGCCAAGCAGGACGTCGTCTTCGGCGGGACGGGGGAGATCCTTACCCTCACCCACGAGACCATCTCGCCGAGCTCCTACCAGACCGGGATCAGGATCGCGCTGCGCGCCGCGGCCGCCGCCGAGGACGGGGTGGTCGTCGGCCTCGACCGCCTCATCGGCCTGACCACCGCGCCTGCCGCGCCCCGCACCGGCGCCACGGGTCCGGAGAACGTGTCGGGTCAGGCCGCTGAGGCCACCACGGTCGACCGGTGAAGGGGCGCGCCGCCGCACTCCTGATGTGCCTGCTCCTCGGGCTCTACATCGTGCTCGTCGGCTGGCAGGCCGTGCGCTTCGTGCTCACCGGCGAGCCCATCGGGATCGCCATGGGGACGGTGCTCATCATCCTGCCCATCGTGGGCGTGTGGGCGCTGGTGCGCGAGCTCATGTTCGGCTTCCGGACGGAGGCGCTGGTCAAGCGGCTCGACGCGGAGGGCGAGCTGCCCGTCGACGACCTGCCCAAGCGCCCGAGCGGCCGCCCGGTGCGCGCCGCCGCCGACGAGGAGTTCGGCGAGTACCGCGACGCGGTCGAGGCCGCCCCCGAGGACTGGCGCGCCTGGTTCCGCCTCGGGCTCGCGTACGACGCCAGCGGCGACCGCCGCCGGGCCCGCGCCGCCCTCCGCACCGCGATCCGCCTGGAGCACGACGCCGCCCGCGCCTAGCCCTTTGCGGGCGCTTCGCCCGCGCGTACGTCGCCGCCCGGCCGAGCTGCCACCGCTGGTTTCGCTGCCTCCGTGACCTTCCGCGTGGTCGATGACCCGGCGACACGTCATGCAGACCGCGAAACCCGGGGGATGGTCGGACGGACGGGCGGGTCAGACGGCGGCGAGGGCCTCCGGGACCGTCGTGTCGCGGAACTCGAAGCCCGACTCGGTGAGGCGCGCGCTCGACACGTCCTGATCAGCGAGCAGCAGCTCGCGGCCCGCGTCGGCGAGCCCGAGCTTGATCGCCCACGCCGGGGCGGGCAGCCAGTACGGCCGCCCGAGATCCTCCGCGACCTCGCGGATGATCTCGCCGGCCGGCACCGGGCCGGGAGCGACGAGGTTCATGGGACCGGCCACCTCCGTCTCGATGAGGTGCCGCAGCGCGGCCGCCTCATCGAACAGGCTGATCCACGGCCAGTGCTGTCGCCCGTCGCCGAGCGGACCCGCGAGACCGAGCTTGGCGAGCATCCGGATCGGCTTCAGTGCGCCCTGCTCGCCCAGGACGAGGCCGGTGCGCGCGTACACGACACGCGAGTGAGCGGAGGCAGGTGCCGCGGCACGCTCCCATGCCACGCAGACCTTCGCCAGGAAGCCGTCGCCCGGCGCCGACTCCTCCGTTAGGATCTCGCCCGGCCGATCGCCGTAGTATCCGACGGCCGACCCGGAGATGAACACGCGGGGCGGGGTCTCGGCCTTCGCCATGGCGTCGACCAGCGTCGCCGTCGCGCCGATCCGCGACTGCAGGATCTCGCGCTTGTACTGGAGTGTCCACGGCAGTCGCGAGATGGACGCACCGGAGAGGTTCACCACCGCGTCGACCCCGTCGAGGATGCCGACGCGGAGCCAGCGGGCCTCGGGATCCCAGGAGCGCTCGAACGGCGTCTGGGCGGGTCGGCGCACGAGCACCAGCGCCGTGTGGCCCGCCTCGCGCAGTTGGCGGGCGAGCTCGGTGCCGATGACGCCGGACCCGCCGGCGATCAGGACTGTCTGCGCATCCGGCATGTCAGGCGAGGCTGGCCTCGAGCGTGATCGAGATGCCCGAGAGTGCCTGCGAGACCGGGCATCCCGCCTTCGCCTCCTCGGCCAGGCGTTCGAAGTCCTCTTCCGAGAGCCCCGGCACGGTCGCGCTGACCAGCAGGTGGCTCCCGGTGATCCCCTCACCGGGCACGAACGTGACGGCGGCGGTCACCTGCAGCGACTCGGGCGGGGTGCCGTTCTCGGCCAGGGCGTGCGAGAACGCCATCGAGAAGCAGGCGGAGTGCGCGGCGCCGATGAGCTCCTCGGGCGTGGTGCCCTCGCGCGTGCCCTGCGAGCGGGAGGCCCACGTGACGGGGAAGGCGCCGGCGCCCGACGAGTCGAGGGTGGTGGTGCCGGCACCGGAGACGAGGTCGCCTCGCCACACGGTGGTTGCTTCGCTGGTCACGGCCATGATGGGTCCTTCCTCGCGGGAGCGGGTGTCGCGTCCAGACTATTCCGCTGACCCTGGGACCGTCAGTGCGTCTGCGCGCGGAGGCCACGCGCACGGACCAGCAGCAGGTACAGCTGGCAGCCGATGCAGTACCCGAAGACACCGTTGAGGAAGGCGGCGATGAACGCGAGACCCGCACTGATCGCCACCGCGTAGGGCACCGACAGCAGACCGAGCACGACGGCGATGCCCGTCACCACCAGACCGACTCCTTGAGCGAACGTGGGCGGTCGCGGATCCTCCAGCTCGGCGGGAGGCGCGAGTCTCGGACGAACGAGACTGCGGAAGAGCAGCCCCCAGGGGTGCCTCGCGATCCCCGCCGAGGAGCCCCAGGCGAAGAGGACGGCGAGCGCGACGAGCAGCCACCAGGCGACCGAGGCGGGCCCTGTCGCAGGGGAGGCCAGCGAGATCCCCACCACCACGAGCAGGAGGGCGGCCGTGATGGCGGCGCCGAATCGTGGACCCCGCGGGTCGATCCCCGCGGGTGCGGCGCGGTCGGTCATCGGGTGCTCCTTTCACGAGCGGATGCGGTGGGGTCATGAGCGGATTCGGAGTGTCCATGGGCGTGCGCGGGGGCGAGAACGCTCCCCAGGGCCTCCCGGACGGCCGGCGGGCGGACGGAGCCGCCCCAGCGCGCCCGCACCACGCCCGTGGCGTCGATCAGCAGCGTGGTCGGGGTCTGGAGCACCGAGAAGCGGGTGACGAGGTCGGGCCGCTCGGTCACGTCGACATCGACGTGGGCGACGCCCGGACGTGCGGATGCCTCCGCAGCGAGCACGCGCCTGGTCTGCGGACACGTCGAGCAGAGCTCCGTGGAGAACTGCAGCAGGGTGGCGGCGCGACCCCATCCGGCGACGGCGTCCGAGCCGAGCGACTCCGGCACGATGACCTCACCCGTCGAGCGGGCGGACGTGCGCCCGCGAGTGGCGCGCCAGGCCAGACCGAGCGCGGTCGAGAGGATGACGAGCCCCGAGACCGCCCCGAGGGGCAGCAGCATGTCCATGCCGCCACGCTAGGCGGTGGCGTGCGGCCCGGGCGCAATATGACGATTGTGACGTCGGTGCTATCGTGGTCGGATCATGTCCTTCGCCGCGCTCCTTCTTAGCCGCCGCGTCGAGTCCTCGTAGATCAGCCGGACTCGCCGCGGAGTCCGTCGTCGGCTGGCACAGCATCCGCACGAAGAAGAAGGATTCGCTCGACATGAAGAACACCCAGACCCCCTCGGCCATGCCGGTGCACAAGTACCGGCCGTATCACGAGCAGATCGCGGTCGATCTGCCCGATCGCACCTGGCCCTCCGCCCGCATCACCGAGGCGCCGCGCTGGTGCGCGGTCGATCTCCGCGACGGCAACCAGGCGCTGATCGACCCGATGAGCCCCGAGCGCAAGCGCGTGATGTTCGACCTCCTGGTGCGGATGGGGTACAAGGAGATCGAGGTCGGCTTCCCGAGCGCCAGCCAGACCGACTTCGACTTCGTCCGCTCCCTCATCGAGGAGGGCGCCATCCCCGACGACGTCACCATCCAGGTGCTGACCCAGGCGCGTGAGCACCTGATCGAGCGCACCTACGAGTCGATCAAGGGCGCGAAGCAGGCGATCGTCCACCTCTACAACTCCACGAGCATCCTGCAGCGCGACGTCGTGTTCCGTACCGACCGCCAGGGCATCATCGACATCGCGCTCAACGGCGCGCGTCTGTGCAAGCGGTTCGAGCAGACCGTCCCCGAGACGACCGTCTACTACGAGTACTCCCCGGAGAGCTACACCGGCACCGAGCTCGAGTTCGCCGTCGACATCTGCAACCAGGTCATCGAGATCTTCGAGCCCACGCCGGAGCGCAAGGTCATCGTCAACCTGCCCGCCACGGTCGAGATGGCCACGCCCAACGTCTACGCCGACTCGATCGAGTGGATGAGCCGCCACCTCGCCCACCGCGAGAACGTCATCCTGTCACTGCACCCGCACAACGACCGCGGCACCGCCGTCGCGGCGGCCGAGCTGGGCTACATGGCCGGCGCCGACCGCATCGAGGGCTGCCTGTTCGGCAACGGCGAGCGCACCGGCAACGTCGATCTGGTCGCGCTCGGGCTGAACCTGTTCACGCAGGGCATCGATCCGCAGATCGACTTCTCCGACCTCGACGAGATCCGCCGCACCGCCGAGTACGCCAACCAGCTGAAGGTGCACGAGCGCAGCCCCTGGGCCGGCGACCTGGTCTACACGGCCTTCAGCGGATCGCACCAGGATGCGATCAAGAAGGGCTTCGAGGCCATGGCCGCGGAGGCCGAGGCGCAGGGCACTCACGTCGACGAGCTGGTCTGGGCGGTCCCGTACCTGCCCATCGACCCGAAGGACGTCGGCCGCACCTACGAGGCCGTCATCCGCGTGAACTCGCAGTCCGGCAAGGGCGGCGTCGCCTATCTGCTCAAGACCGACCACGCCCTCGACCTGCCGCGCAAGCTGCAGATCGAGTTCTCCGGCGTGGTGCAGGCCATGACGGATGCCGAGGGCGGCGAGGTCACCAGCGACCAGATCTGGGAGATCTTCACCGACGAGTACCTGCCCGCGCCGCACGACCGCGCCGACGAGAAGTGGGGCCGCTACGAGCTGACGAGCATGCGCACCTCGAGCGACATGACCGGCACGGTCGCGCTCGACGTCGAGCTGCGCGTCGGCGACGAGGTGCGGAAGACGTCGGCGACGGGCAACGGACCGATCGCCGCGTTCCTCAACGTGCTGGCCGATGAGGGCTACGACGTGAAGCTCTACGACTACGTCGAGCACGCTCTCAGCGCCTCCGGTGACGCGCTGGCGGCGGCCTACGTCGACCTGCAGGTCGACGGGGTGCGCCTGTGGGGTGTCGGCATCGACGCCGACATCTCGACGGCGAGCCTCAAGGCGATCGTCAGCGCGGTGAATCGTGCCATCCGCGTCACCGAGTCCGATCGCGAGCTCGCCGCCGTCTGACCTCGGTCGTCGGTCTCGCCACCCTCCTGGAGCTTCGCCACGTGCATGCGTGTGGCGAAGCTCCAGCTGTGTGGCGGACCTCGGGTGAGCGACCCGAGACAGTCCTGCCCGCCGGCCGCTAGAGTGCGAACGTGTTCGTGCACGTTCTGGGGGAGGTGCTCCCGCTCGCGGTCGGGGTCATCGTGTCGCCCATGCCCATCGCCGGGGTCATCGCGCTGCTGCTCGGCCCGAAGGGGCGTGGGAACGCCATCGTCTTCGCTGTGTCGTTCCTCGTCGCGACCTTCGCGGTCACGCTCGCCTTCGCCTCGGGCTCGAAGGGCACCACGAGCTCCGACTCCTTCTTCGCGCAGCTCTTCCACATCGTGCTCGGCTTCGCGTTCGCGGCACTCTTCTTCTTCCTCGCCTACCGCAGCTTCCACGGGCGGCCGAAGAAGGGCGAGGAGACGAAGGAGCCGCGGTGGCTGGCCGCGATCGACTCATTCGGACCCGTGAAGTCGGCGGGACTAGGACTCCTGCTGGGCGTGGCGAACGTGAAGAACCTTCCGATCATGATCGCGGCGGGCGCCACCATCGGCACCGAAGGGCTCGAGTGGCCGCTCGTCTTCCTCGCGGTGCTGGTGTTCTCCGTGATCGCGTGCCTCGGCGTCATCGTGCCGACGCTCCTCGGAGGATCGGGATCGAAGGGGGTCACCGCGTTCCTCGCCTCGACGAAGGCCGCCCTCATCCGGCACAACGCGATCATCATGACCGTGCTCTTCCTCGTTCTCGGCGCCGTGCAGCTCGGCAAGGCCCTCGAGGCGCTCTGAGCTCGGTCGGCGCTGTCGCGTGCCGTCGCCGGCCGTGTCCACGGCCGGTGCGCATCCGGGGGTGGGATGATCGTCTGGTGCCGGTGTACCGAGATGAAGGGGTCGTGCTGCGCACCCAGAAGCTGGGTGAGGCCGATCGGATCGTGACCCTCCTCACGCGCACCCACGGAAAGGTCCGGGCGGTCGCCCGGGGCGTCCGCCGCACGTCGTCGAAGTTCGGCTCACGGCTCGAGCCGTTCATGGTCGCGGACCTCCAGTTCTACGAGGGCCGCAGCCTCGACACGATCACGCAGGCCGTCTCGATCGGCTCCTACGGCGCCGCCATCACGGCCGACTACTCCAGCTACACCGCCGCCAACGTCATGGTCGAGACCGCCGACCGCATCACCGAGCACGAGCAGTCGCTGCAGCAGTACCACCTGCTCGTCGGGGCGCTGCGCTCGCTGTCGCGGAACGAGCACGGCCCGTCGCTCACGCTCGACTCGTACCTGCTGCGCGCGATGGCGGTCGCCGGATGGGCGCCGAGCTTCCACGACTGCGCCGTCACGGGCGTCACCGGGCCGCACTCCGCCTTCGTGGTGCAGCTGGGCGGCGTGGTGGCCGACGCGGTCGCGCCCCCCGGATCGCCGCGGCTCGACGCGACCACGCTCGAGCTGCTGGCCGCGTTGCTGACGGGGGATTGGGCGACCGCCGAGGCGGCGCCCGCGGTGTCCCGCTCGCAGGCCAGCGGCGTCGTGTCCGCCTACGCTCAGTGGCACCTCGAACGCGGGCTCCGGTCGCTCGAGCATGTCGAACGGGGCACGCGCGCCCGGGTGGATGCCGCCGCCGCTGCGTCCACGACCGCCACCTCCACCGCTGAACGACCCGAGGAGCACCCGTGAGCCCCGTGAGGAAGACCTCGCCCCTCGCCGAGCCGTTCCGTCCTCTCGACTGGACCGGCCTCTACCCGCCTGAACTGCCGAAGGGCGCGGTCCCGGCGCACGTCGCCGTCGTCATGGACGGCAACGGGCGCTGGGCCAACCAGCGCGGCCTCACCCGCGTCGAGGGCCACCGCGCCGGCGAGGCGGCGCTGCTCGACGTCGTGGCGGGCGCCATCCAGATCGGGGTCAAGCACCTCAGCGTGTACGCGTTCTCGACCGAGAACTGGAAGCGATCGCCCGACGAGGTGCGCTTCCTCATGGGCTTCAATCGGGAGGTGCTGCACCGCCGGCGCGACCAGCTCAACGAGTGGGGTGTGCGCATCCGCTGGTCGGGGCGCCGGCCGCGGCTCTGGGCCAGCGTCATCAAGGAGCTCCAGTTCGCCGAGCGGCTCACGCAGGGCAACAGCACCCTCACCCTCACGATGTGCGTCAACTACGGCGGCCGCAACGAGATCACGGATGCGGTGCGCGCGATCGCCGACGACGTCGCGGCGGGTCGAATCCGGCCGTCGGCGGTCAGCGAGAAGCTCATCCAGCGCCACCTCTATGTGCCCGACCTGCCCGACGTCGACCTCTTCGTACGCAGCTCGGGGGAGCAGCGCACGAGCAACTTCCTGCCCTGGCAGTCGGCGTACGCCGAGATGGTGTTCCTCGACCGGCTCTGGCCCGACTTCACCCGGGCGGACCTGTGGGGCGCGATCGAGCACTACGCCGGCCGCAACCGCCGGTTCGGCGGGGCGATCGACGCACCCACCGCGGCGGCCGCCGACTCGGAATGACGGTCCGGTCTCGCGTGTTGCCCTCGTTGTGACCGAACCCATCAAGATCGACATCTGGTCCGACGTGGCCTGCCCCTGGTGCTACATCGGCAAGCGCAAGCTCGAGAACGGCATCGAGGCGTACGCCGGAGACGGCGACGCCCTCCCCGTCGAGGTCGAGTACCACAGCTACGAGCTCTCGCCCGAGACCCCCGTCGACTTCGAGGGCGACGAGTACGACTTCCTCGCCGCGAAGGGTTACCCCCGCGAGCAGCTCGAGGGCATGCTCACGCGCGTGACCTCGATCGCATCGGATGTGGGGCTCGACTACGACTACGACCACCTGAAGCACACCAACACGGTGAAGGCGCACCAGCTCATCCACTACGCCAAGGCGCACGGCCGCCAGCTCGACATGAAGGAGCGCCTGCTGAAGGCGTACTTCGTCGACGGACGCCACGTCGGGCATGTCTCCGACCTGGCCGACCTCGCCGCCGAGATCGGCCTCGACCGCGACGACGTCGTCCGCTCGCTCGAGGCCGACGAGTACCTCGACGCCGTGCGCTCCGACCAGGCGGAGGCGCAGCGCCTCGGCATCCAGGGCGTGCCGTTCTTCGTGCTCGACGGCAAGTACGGCGTGTCCGGCGCCCAGGACGCCGCGGTCTTCGCCGACGTGCTTCGCCAGGTGCAGGCGGGCCGCGCGGAGGTCGGCGCGTGACCGGGGCGACGCCCGAGGCCGCGCGGTCGGATGGGTCTCCGACGGAGGTGTCTTCGGAGGAGCGGCCGCTTCTCACCCTCCTCGGCGCACCGGATGCGGTCGCCTGCGCAGGCGACGCCTGCGCCCTCCCGCCCCGCTGACTTCTTCGGCTCCGCGGTCCCCTCGCCCATCACCTACGGGGTTCGTCCAGGTTTCCGTCGCGAATCCCGCGAATTCCCACGGAAACCTGGACAAACCGGCTGCCGTGCCCGAGGCACCCCGGTCAGCGCGGGGTGAGGGGCTCGGAGATGTCGGCGACCGTGGCGCCGAGGGCGCGGGCGAGCTCGTCCGCATCCACGAACGCACTGCGACCGTGGGCGCCCGCGCCCATGGCCACGCGGCCGTGGAACGAGGCGTCCTGGTAGACGGGCCACGCCGTGGTGGAGCCGAGCGGGGTGATCGTGCCGCGCTCGTACCCGGTGGCGGCGAGGGCGATGTCCTGCGGCGGCATCGCGAGCTTGTTCACGCCGACCAGCGCGCGCAGCTTCGGCCAGCTGATCTGGCGGTCGCCGGGGATGAGGGCGAAGAGGAAGTCGCCGTCGTGGCGCTTCACCACCAGGCTCTTCATGATGTCGCCGGGATCGAGCCCCAGGAGCCCTGCGGCGGCCTCGAGCGAGTCGGCGGCGGGGCGCTCCACCACCTCGACGTCGAGTCCGAGCTGCTCCGCGTGCGCCTTCACCCGTTCGGTGCCTGAGTTCTCCACATCCCCATTCAATCGCACGACCCTCCACAGGATTCCCGACGAGCGCCCGACCCTCAGCCGAGTCTGGGAGAATCGAAGGACGATGACCACCGACACCCTCGCCCAGCCCGGCCTCGCGATCGGCCCGATCCAGCTCGACGTGCCCGTCGTGCTGGCGCCGATGGCGGGCATCACGAACACCGCCTTCCGCCGGCTCTGCCGCGAGTTCGGCGTGGGGCTCTACGTCAGCGAGATGATCACGAGCCGCGCGCTGGTCGAGCGCACGCCCGAGACCATGCGGCTGATCACGCACCATCCGTCCGAGACGCCCCGCTCCATCCAGCTCTACGGCGTCGACCCGAAGACCATGGCCGATGCGGCCCGCATCCTGGTCGAGGAGGATCGGACAGACCATATCGACATGAACTTCGGCTGCCCGGTCCCGAAGGTCACCCGCAAGGGCGGCGGAGCCGCGCTGCCGTGGAAGCTCGACCTCTTCCGCGAGATCGTCGAGTCGGTGGTCGACGCGGCCGGCGACATCCCGGTCACCGTGAAGATGCGCAAGGGCATCGACACCGACCACCTGACCTACCTCGAGGCCGCCAAGGCGGCGCAGGGCGCGGGTGCTGCCGCCATCGCCCTGCACGCGCGCACGGCCGCCGACTTCTACAGCGGCCACGCCGACTGGTCGGCCATCGCCACCCTCAAGGAGACGATCACCGACATCCCGGTGCTCGGCAACGGCGACATCTGGTCGGGCGACGACGCCCTCCGCATGGTCGACGAGACCGGATGCGATGGGGTCGTCGTGGGTCGCGGGTGCCTCGGGCGCCCGTGGCTGTTCGGCGATCTCGCCGCCGCCTTCCGGGTGCGCTCGGGCGAGCTCACGGCCGAGGAGGCCGAGGCGCTCCGCGCGGCACCATCGCTCGGCGATGTCGCGCGCACGCTCAAGCGCCACACCGAGCTGCTCGTCGAGTTCTTCGGCGACGAGGATCGCGCCTGCCGCGACATCCGGAAGCACGTCGCCTGGTACCTCAAGGGCTACCCGGCCGGGCACGAGGTGCGGGCCGCGCTGTCGATGGTGCGCACCCTCGACGAGATGGACGAGATCCTCGCCACTCTCGACTGGGACATGCCCTACCCGGGCGCCGACGCCGAGGGTCCGCGCGGGCGCGCGGGCAGCCCGAAGAACCCCTCGCTGCCCGACGGGTGGCTCGCGTCGCGATCCATCGCCTCGGGAGCCCGATCCGACCTCGCGGCCGCGGAGCTCACGCACAGTGGGGGCTGAGCGTCGGTCGGCGGAGGGCTATGGCGAACGCGACGTCGAGCGATTCCTCCCCGAGGAGCACTCCTCCAGGCGCAGCGACTTCGCGCGCGACCGAGCCCGCATCCTGCACTCGTCGTCACTCCGGCGCCTCGCGGCCAAGACGCAGGTGCTGAGCCCGGCCGTCGTCGCCGACTTCGCGCGCAACCGCCTCACGCACTCGCTCGAGGTGGCGCAGGTGGGCCGCGAGCTCGCCGCCAGCCTCGGTCTCGACCCCGACGTGGTCGACTCGGCGTGCCTCGCCCACGACCTCGGGCATCCGCCGTTCGGGCACAACGGCGAGCGCGCGCTCAACGAGTGGGCGGCCGACATCGGCGGGTTCGAGGGCAACGCGCAGAGCCTCCGCATCCTCACCCGGCTCGAGCCCAAGTCGTTCGGCGACGACGGGCGAAGCTACGGCCTCAACCTCACGCGCGCGTCGCTCGACGCCAGCTGCAAATACCCGTGGACGGCGGCCGACCCTGTGCCCGACGCCAGCGGCCGTCTCAAGTACGGCGTCTACGACGACGACGTCGAGGTCTTCCGCTGGTTCCGCGTCGGCGCCCCCGACCGCACGCTGTGCGTCGAGGCGCAGGTCATGGACCTCTCCGACGACATCGCTTACTCGGTGCACGACTTCGAAGACGCCGTGCTCAACGGCTACATCGATGTCGATCTCCTGGCCGAGCGCGCCGATCACGAGGCCCTGCTGCACAGCATCCATGCCCGCTCCGGCGGCGAGCTGAGCTACGACGACATCGTCGCCGCGTTCGAGCGGCTCGATCACCTCGAGGTGTGGTTGACCGGGTGGGATGACAGCCGTCGCGCGCACGCCCACCTCAAGAACCTCACCAGCCAGCTCATCGGCCGCTTCGCCGGCGCGGCGACCGAGGCGACGCGTGCCGCGGCACCGGCGTCCTCGCTCGCCCGCTACGGCGCCGACGTCGTCGTCCCCGACGAGATCGTCGCCGAGATCGCGACGCTGAAGGGCATCGTGTCGGTCTTCGTGATGAGCAACGACGCCCGGCAGCCCCTCTACATGCGGCAGCGCGAGCAGCTCATGCAGCTCGCCGACCGTCTCTGGCAGACCGGCGGCGCCCACCTCGACACCGCGTTCCGCCTCGACTGGGCCGAGGCGGAGGACGACGTCACCCGTCGCCGCGTCGTCGTCGACCAGGTCGCCAGCCTCACCGACCAGACCGCGCTCGCCTGGCACGCCAGGCTCGTCGGCGCGACCGTATCCTGAGATCCATGGCCGGACTCATCCGCCGCAGCGACATCGACGAGCTCAGGTCGCGCATCGACATCGCCTCCGTCGTCGGCGACTTCGTCGCGCTCAAGAGCGCCGGCATCGGCTCGATGAAGGGCCTGTGCCCGTTCCACGACGAGAAGTCGCCGAGCTTCCACGTGCGCCCGCAGGTGGGCCGTTACCACTGCTTCGGATGCGGGGAGGACGGCGACGTCTTCACCTTCCTCCAGAAGATGGATCACGTCACCTTCACCGAGGCCGTCGAACGACTCGCCGCGAGCATCGGGTTCACGCTCCACTACGAGGACGGCGGGGCCGCGGCGTCCGACCACGGCAACCGAGCCCGGCTGCTGGCCGCCAACCAGGCGGCGTCCGAGTACTTCATCGAGCAGCTCACCAGCGCGGGCGCCGACGAGGCGCGGCGCTTCCTCGGCGGTCGCGGCTTCGACCCCTCGGCTGCGCAGCGCTTCGGGGTGGGCTACGCACCCCAGGGCTGGGACAACCTCGGCGCGCACCTCAAGGGTCGCGGCTTCACCGAGGCGGAGCTGACCGGCGCCGGCCTCCTCAGCACCGGCGAGCGGGGGAGCAGCTACGACCGCTTCCGGGGCCGGCTCATGTGGCCCATCCGCGACCAGACGGGCCAGACGGTGGGCTTCGGCGCCCGCCGCCTGTACGACGACGACAAGGGGCCCAAGTACCTCAACACGCCCGAGACGATGGTGTACCACAAGGCGCAGGTGCTCTACGGGCTCGACCTCGCCAAGCGCGACATCGGCCGCGGGCGCCAGGTCGTCATCGTCGAGGGCTACACCGACGTGATGGCGTGCCACCTCGCCGGAGTCACGACCGCGGTCGCCACCTGCGGTACGAGCTTCGGCGTCGACCACATCAAGATCATCCGCCGGGTCATGGGCGACGACGCGTCCGGTCTCGGCGAGGTCGTCTTCACGTTCGACCCGGATGCGGCGGGCCAGAAGGCGGCGGTGCGCGCCTTCGCCGAGGAGCAGCGCTTCGCCGCGCAGACCTACGTCGCGGTCGCCCCCGACGGGCTCGACCCCTGCGATCTCCGCCTGGCGAAGGGCGACGACGCCGTGCGTCGCCTCCTGCGCACGAAGCGGCCCATGTTCGAGTTCGTCATCAAGCAGAAGCTCGACACCTACGACCTCGAGACGGTCGAGGGCCGGGTCGCGGCCCTTCGCGATGCCGCCCCCATCGTGGCCGACATCCGCGACTCCGCGCTGAGGCCGGCGTACACGCGGCAGCTGGCGCGGATGCTCGGCACCGACCTCGACGAGGTGTCGCGCGCGGTCGAGGCGGCGGCCCGGCGCGGTGGCGGCGCGACCGAGACCTCGCGGCGGCCGCAGCCCGGCGACAGGGCTCCGTCGCCCGAGCCGCAGACAGCTGCCGAGCAGGCGCGCCCGGCCCCCGTCGCGGTCAACATCACCGACCTGCCCACCGCCACGGCCACCCGGCAGGAGCGAGACGCCCTGCAGGCGATCCTCCAGTTCCCCGTCCTCATCGGGCGCGACCTCATCGAGAAGGTCACCTCGAGCGGGTTCAGCAACGCGGCTCTCGCGGCGGTGCGCGACGCGATGGCCCGTCACCTCGACGAGTACGTCGAGCCGGGCTGGGTCGCGGTCGTCGAGCAGGACGTGCCCGAGGAGTACCGTGCGCTGGTGGGCCAGCTCGCGGTCGTGCCGATCCCCGAGCGCCCGAGTCGGCAGCCCGAGATCTACCTCCGCAACATCACCGGCGAGATCTACCTCCGCGATCTGCTGCGCCGCAAGGACCAGCTGATCCGCACCCTGCAGCGGACCGATCGCATCGCCGCGCCCGACGACTACCGCCGACTGGGCGCCCAGATCGCCGAACTCGAGGCCGAGCGTCGCGCCTTCCAGGTGGAGTGAGGGTCCGCGGGTAGGCTCTGCCGGATGGCAGTCCGCAACGTCCTCACCGCATCCGATGTGACGATCGAGTACCCCGCTCACAGCGTGAGCCCCTCGCACGTCGCCGTGAAGGGGTTCACCCTCACCATCGAGCCCGGGGAGATCGTGGGCCTGGTCGGATCGAGCGGCTCGGGCAAGTCCACGCTGGCGCAGGTCGCGTCGGGCCAGGCGGCGCTCAAGACGGGCTCCGACGTGCAGCCGCGGATCATCGGCGGCAGCCTCGACGTGCTGGGCTACGAGATGCGGACGATCCGCCGCAACAAGCTCGCCGAGTTCACGCTCGGCGTGGGCTACGTGAAGCAGGATGCGGGCACGACCCTCACCCCGAACATGACGGTGGCCGAGATGGTGGCGGAGCCGATCTTCCTCCGCGACCGCAAGCACGATCGGCGTGATGCCGGCCTCAAGGCCGCGACGCTGGTCGACTCGCTGCTCCTCCCGGTGGGCACGATGCTGAAGCAGCCCCACGAGCTCTCCAGTGGCCAGCGGCAGCGTGTGGCCGTGGCGCGCAGCCTCGCCCTCGACCCGGTGCTGCTCATCGCCGACGAGCCCACCGCGGGCGTCGACGTGTCGGTGCGGGGGCAGGTGATCGACGCGATCGCGGGCTTCCAGCGCGCCCGCGGCGGTTCAGCGCTGCTGGTGAGCCACGACCTCGAGTCGCTCCGCCGCGCCGTCGACCGGATCGCGGTCATCCACGAGGGCGTGGTGGTGGGTCTGGGCGACATCGACGACGTGCTGGCCGATCCGCGACACCCGTATGTGGCGGAGCTCGCGCGTGAAACGAGCGACCCGGATTGGTGATAGTGTTGTGCCCGCTGTTCTTCAGCAGTGATCCTCGATAGCTCAATTGGCAGAGCAGCCGGCTGTTAACCGGCAGGTTCTTGGTTCGAGTCCAAGTCGGGGAGCTCACACGACGAAGGCCCCGCGGAATCCCGCGGGGCCTTCGTCGTTCGGGCGGTCAGCCCGCCGCGAGATGATCCTCGACTCGAGGCGTCAGAGGCCCCGTCGCCGAGGCGGTCGGGGCGCTCTTCAGTCCGACCTCGATCTCGGTGACCGCGAACCTGGTCGACGGCGTGATGAGCAGCATCTCCACTCCGCCCTCGTGCAGCAGTGGCACGAGCTCGGTGTCGCCGCGCTCGATCGTGTCGTGCGCGTGGGCGCTGAAGATGTCGCTCATCGTCTCGGTGGCGAGGTAGACGCGGCCTCCGTAGTGGATCACCCGCGTGTACGCGTACGCATGCGTCATTGCACTTCCTTCCGCGATGCCCACAGGTTACGCCTCGGTTCCTGGACGTTCCAGGGGTTGCGCCTGGACGTTCCCGCCGTTGCGTACAGTGGTGGGACCATGCCCGAACGCACGCCCGACGAACGCGCCGCGCTGCGCTCGGCTCTCGCCGTCGGGCTCGCCACGGCGGCGTACGGGGTGTCCTTCGGGGCGCTGGCGACCGCATCCGGGCTCGACGTGTGGCAGACCTGCTTCCTCAGCCTCGTGATGTTCACCGGCGGCTCGCAGTTCGCCCTCATCGGCGTGCTCGCGACCGGAGGTGCGGCCGCCGGAGCGTCGGCGATCACGGGGGCGACGCTGCTCGGCGTGCGCAACGCGTTCTACGCGGTGCGGATGTCGCCGATCGTCGGTCCGGGTCTATGGAGGCGCGCCGCGGCGGCTCACCTGACGATCGACGAGTCGACCGCGGTGGCGACGGCGCAGCCGACCCTCAGAGGGCAGCGGATGGGGTTCTGGGCGACCGGACTCGCCATCTACATCGGCTGGAACCTGACCACCCTCATCGGCGCGCTGGTGGGCGACCTGCTCGGCGACGTGCGCGCGTACGGACTCGACGCGGCGGCCGCGGCCGCGTTCCTCGGGCTGCTCTGGCCGCGCCTCCGGCAGCGGCAGGCCCTCGCCGTCGCGGTGGGCGCCGCCGTCGTCGCGGCTGCGCTCATCCCGGCGCTGGCGCCCGGCCTGCCCGTGCTCCTCGCCGGCGCGGTGGCGGTGCTGGTCGGCGGGTTCAACCTCTTCGCGTCGCGGACGCACGAGGAGGCGACATCGTGACCACGTGGCAGATCGTCATCCTCGCGTCGCTGGCGTGCCTGGCGCTGAAGGCGGTCGGCTACGTCGTGCCCGCCCGCGCCTTCGAGCACCCGCGGGTCTCCCGCGTCGCGAGCCTGCTCACGGTGGCGCTGCTGGCGGCCCTCATCGTGGTGCAGACGGTCGGTCAGGGCCAGTCGCTCCAGGTGGACGCGCGCCTGCCCGCGGTCGGCGTCGCCGCCGTGCTGTACGCGCTCAAGGTGCCGTTCGTGATCGTGGTGATCGCCGCGGCGGCCGTGGCCGCTCTGCTGCGCGCCGTCACCGGGATGGCCTGAGACCGGGGGTCAGTCCTCGAGGTGGTCGCGGCCCGGCAGCCAGCTGTGGCCGGGCACACCCCATCCCTTCTTCTTCGCCGTCTTGAAGACCGGCTTCTCGTACTCGTGGTCGAGGCGGTCGATGTAGAGGATGCCGTCGAGGTGGTCGTACTCGTGCTGGAAGATGCGGGCGAGCCATCCCGAGCACTCGATCTCGTAGCGCGAACCGTCGATGTCGGTGGCGCGGAGGAGCGCCTTCGCCCCGCGGGCCAGCGGATACCGCTCACCCGGGAACGAGAGGCACCCCTCGGACTCGTCGTCGGGATCCGCAGGGTCGGGCGAGGCCGGGGTGATGAACAGCTCCGGATTGAGGGCGACCCCGCGATGCAGCTCGTCGGCCTCGTCGGTCCAGCTGTAGACGAAGAGGCGCAGCGGCACTCCCACCTGAGGGCCCGCGAGTCCGACGCCGGGTGCGGCGTCCATGGTCTCGAACATGTCGGACACCAGGGTGCGCAGATCGTCGTCGATGGTCTCGACGGGGGCAGCGGGGGAGTGGAGCACGGGCTCGCCCATGATCCGGATCGGGAGAACGGCCATTCGCTCACTCTATCCAGCGGTGCCACGGGGTATCGTCGTCTGGTGCCTCCCGAACTGAGCGATCTCACCGATCAGATCGCTCTCGACCCGAAGCAGTTCATCGGCATCCCCATCGCCCTCGTCGGCGCGATCTTCCTCAGCCTCGGTGCGCAGTTCCAGCACCGCGGGGTCACCAAGGTCGAGGCCAAGACCCACGAGGCGGTCAAGGGCCTCAGCGTGCGGCAGATCCTGGCACTGCTGGGACGGCCGTCGTGGGTCATCGGGTCGCTCATGCTCGGCCTCGCGATCGTGCTCCAGCTCACCAGCCTCGGCTTCTCGCCGATCATCGTGGTGCAGCCGCTGGGCGCCGTCGCGCTCGTGATCACGAGCATCCTCAACTCGCGGCTGAGCAAGGTGAAGCTCAACCGGGCCTCGGTGGTGTCGATCGTGCTCTGTGTGGGCGGTGTCGGGGCGTTCGTGCTCGTGGCCGCGTTCACCGCACGCGACATGCCCGTCACCACACGCGACCTCGTCATCATCCTCATCGTCCTCGCGGTGGTGCTCGCCATCATGGGTGCGCTGTTCGCTCTGGCGGGCAAGCGCTTCAAGGCGATCGCCTACATCATCGGTGCGGGTGTGCTCTACGGATTCGTGGCGACGCTCGCGAAGGTCGTCATCAGCCGTGTGACCCAGGGCGACTTCGGCTGGCTCACGATCCTCTGCGTGATCGGCCTGCTCGCCGCGGCCGGTCTCGGCGGCTACTTCGTGCAGAACGCCTACGCCTCCGGTCCGCCCGACCTCGTCATCGCCGGACTCACCGTCGTCGACCCGCTCGTCGCGGTCGGGATCGGCATCATCGTCCTGGGCGAGGCGTCGCAGGCGCCGCTCTGGGCGATGTTCGCGTTCGTCGTGTTCGGGCTGGTGGCCATCCTGGGGGTGTTCGGCCTGGCGCGGTTCCATCCGCAGGCTCGACGCTAAGGTGGATGCTGCCCGGAACGACGACGATCTCCCGCCGAACCAGAAAGACACCGCGTGACCGACTTCCGAGAATCGCCCAGCGTCGAGCCTTCGAGCTCCGTACCCGACGCCGAGCGTCCGCTGCGCATCATCATCGGGGCTGACACCTTCTCACCCGATGTCAACGGATCCGCCAAGTTCGCGGAGCACCTCGCCTCGGGCCTGGCGTCTCGCGGACACGACGTCCACGTCGTCGTGCCCGCCGCCTCGCGCACGCACGGCACCTGGACCGAGGAGTACGACGGCCAGAAGGTCACCGCCCACCGCCTGTTCAGCCTGCGCTGGCCCTTCCACGACTGGCTGCGCTTCGTGATGCCGTGGACGATCCGCCGCAACAGCGCCCGCATCATCGACGAGGTGAAGCCCGACGTCGTGCACTTCCAGTCGCATATCGTGATCGGGCGCGGCCTCGCGGCCGAGGCGCAGAAGCGCGGCATCCGCGTGATCGGCACCAATCACGTGATGCCCGAGAACCTCACCGCGTTCATGCCCATCCCGCAGGCGGCGAAGGACGTGGTCATCAAGCTCGCGTGGAAGGCGGCCCGACGCTCCTTCAGCAAGGCGGAGGCCGTCACCGCGCCCACGCGCCGCGCGGCCGACTTCTTCGAACGCGGCACCGGCATGACGAACACGTACGCGATCAGCTGCGGCATCCGTGCCTCGGACTACACACCCGACTTCGGCCCCCGAGAGGGCAACCGCATCCTGTTCGTGGGCCGGGTCGCGCCCGAGAAGCAGCTCGACGTGCTGCTGAAGGCCGTGCAGATGCTCCCGAGCGACCTCGACGTGCACCTCGACATCGTGGGCGGCGGCGATCAGCTGAAGAACCTCCAGCAGCTCGCCGACACCCTCGGCATCGCCGACCGGGTCCGCTTCACGGGCCGGATCTCCGACGAGGAGCTCCGCGCGTCGTACACGAAGGCCACGGTGTTCGCGATGCCGTCGATCGCCGAGCTGCAGAGCATCGCCACCATGGAGGCCCTCGCCAGCGGCCTGCCGGTGGTGGCGGCCGACGCGATGGCGCTCCCTCACCTCGTGCACGACGGCGAGAACGGCTACCTCTTCACCCCGGGCGACGCCACCGACCTGGCCGCGAAGCTCGAGCGCGTGCTGCGCCTGCCGGAAGACGAGCTGCAGGCCATGAAGCGCGACTCGCTCGACATCGTCGCCGCCCACGACATCGACCGCACTCTGGTCACCTTCGAGCACCTCTACCGCGGCGAGAAGGTCACCGACCCGGTCGTCGCCCGCCCCTCCGACGAGGAGCGCTCCTCGGCCGCGTAGCCGCGCCCTCGCGCCCTCGCCGTCGGGCGAGCTGCGTCACGGTATCGTGTACCTCGGCCGTGCGACCCGTCGCCGGCCGAGGGGCGGTAGCTCAGCTGGTCAGAGCAGCGGACTCATAATCCGTCGGTCACGGGTTCAAGTCCCGTCCGCCCTACGGTTCGCGGTGTCCCCGATACGGGTTCGACTTCTCGAGGATTGGTATCACCGCCGAAGGCTCCGAGCGTGCATTCCAACATGCCCGCCTACACGCTCCTCTCGATGGATATGACGGTTGTGGCGACCTACAGGGTCGCGAAGCGGACAGGAGTGTCAGATCCGCGTCGCCCGCTCGAACGAGCACGAGCGGACGGAGCGCCCCCATGTGAAATGGGTGTGGACCGACACCGGCGTCCCCGGCGGGCACTAGCGTTATCGGAACGAGATGTTCCGAGGAGACTCCGTGCAGCGCCACTCCACCACGGGGGAGGGCAGCGGCTTCGACAGCAGGTTCGACGCCGCCTTCCAACCCGGCTACGACGACGAGGTCGACCTGAGCGTGTTCGATACGGTCGAGAGCGCTGAGCCGACCACCGCCGCGGCGGCTCGGCCGGTGCCCCTCGTCGATCGGTTCGTGGTCGCGATCTGGATCGTCGGCGTCGTGCTCGTGGTCGCACCGCTCGTCGCCATCGTCGTGATCGCCGATCAGCAGAGGGCCGCGACGCTCGACCAGAGCGGGTTCGTCGTCTACTCCATCGTCTCGTCGCTGACACCGTTCCTGCTCACGCTCGGCGTGGCCACGCTCGTCGGCAGCCTCTTCCTCCTCGCCCACAGATGGGAGCGACGTCGATGACCATCGACCACGACCAGAACACGGCCCATGGGCCCAGCGCGCGCCACAGCGAGCCGCTGCCGCTCGACGAGTTCGCCGATCGCACCGGCCGCATCATGGCCAACCTCGAGACCGTCATCGACGGCAAGCGCGAGGCGCTCACCCTCGCCCTGGTCGTCCTCATCGCCGAGGGCCACCTGCTGGTCGAGGACGTGCCGGGCGTCGGCAAGACCACCCTCGCCAAGGCGCTGGCGACGAGCGTCGGATGCACGGTGAGCCGCATCCAGTTCACCCCCGACCTGTTGCCCTCCGACGTCACCGGCGTCTCGATGTACAACCAGGCGGCTCACGAGTTCGAATTCAAGCCGGGCGCGGTCTTCGCGAACATCGTCGTGGCCGACGAGATCAACCGCGCCTCGCCGAAGACCCAGTCGTCCCTCCTCGAATGCATGGAGGAGGGGCAGGTCTCCGTCGACGGGGTGACCCACCAGCTCGAGGCGCCGTTCGTGGTGGTCGCGACGCAGAACCCGATCGAGATGGAGGGCACCTACGCTCTGCCCGAGGCGCAGCGCGACCGCTTCATGGTGCGCATCTCGATGGGCTACCCGGACGCGTCGGCCGAGCTGGCCATGCTCCACCAGCGCGAGAGCGCCAGCCCACTCGACGAGCTGCGGCCGGTGGTCGGCAAGCCCGAGCTGGCCGAGCTGATCGCGACGGCCCGGGCGGTCTACGTCAGCCGCGCGGTCGAGTCGTACGTGGTGTCGATCGTGCAGGCGACCAGGTCGCATCCGGAGTTCCGTCTCGGCGCGAGCCCCCGCGGCACGCTCCATCTGGTGCGCGCGGCGAAGGTGCTCGCCGCGCTGAAGGGTCGCGAGTTCGTCGTCCCCGACGACGTCGACGAGCTCGTCGTGCCCGTGCTCGCCCACCGCATCGTCCCGACGCGGCGCGCCGCAAGCGACCGCGGGGGAGCGACGCAGGCGATCGCCGACGCGCTCCGCTCGATCGTCTCCGCCACCCCCGTGCCCCTGGCCCGCACCCGCTGACGCATGACCCCTGCCGCCGATCGACGCCGGAGCCCCGGCCGCCTGCCGCGCCTCACAGTCAGGGGCTGGGCGATGCTCGCGGTGGCGGTGGCCGCCTTCGTCGCGACACGGTACTTCGCTCGTCAGGAGTTCGCCTACCTCGGCTGCTTCCTCCTCGCCGTCGTCGGCTTCGGCTATGCCTGGGCTGCGCTCCGCCGGGTGCAGCTCACGGTGCGGCGGAGGTTCGTACCCGAGTCGGTGCCGGCCGGCCAACCCGCCGATGCGGTGCTCCTGGTGCAGAACTGGGGCGGCCTGCGCACGCCCGCGGTGACCTGGGTCGATCCGGCGAGCGCTCCGATGCAGTCGAGCGACCCGAACGAGCTGCCTGGCCTCCCCGGCTTCTCCGCGCAGAGCGCGGGGGAGCCCGACGTCCATCGACTCCACTACCGTCCCGATACCGCGCGCCGCGGCGCTCACGCCGTCGGGCCGCTCGTGCTCACGCTCGTCGACCCCTTCGGCGTGGCACGACGCGCGATCGCGATCGGCGAGGCGGAGCAGTTCATCGTCACCCCCGCCGTGTACGACCTCGCACGGGCCGACCTGCGTCTGTCGACGGGCGACGGGTCGGAGCAGACCGCCCGGCGTCTGGTGGGAGCAGGCGAGCCCGACGTGATCGCACGGCGGTACCAGCCGGGCGACTCCGTGCGGAAGGTGCACTGGCCGGCGACCGCCCGGCACGGCGAGCTCATGGTGAAGCAAGACGACCAGCGCAACGACCAGGATGCGGTGGTCCTCCTCGACGCGTCGTCCTTCCCCGGCGATGACGACGCCTCGACCGCGTTCGAGTGGGCCGTGAGCGGTGCCGCATCCGTTGCACAGCACCTCACCGGCGAGGGCTTCGGCGTCCGTCTGGTCGGGTTCGGCGACCGCTCCGCCGACACGGTCTACGTCGATGTCCCGGGGTCGCACCGCATCGCCTACGACCTCGCCTTCGCCGCCCCCGCGGGCTCCGCCGATCCCGAGGCGTTCCGGCTCGCGGTCGAGGATGCGTCGCTGACCTCGCCTGACGCCCCTCCGGTCTTCGCGTTCGTCTCCGACCGCGTGGGAGCGGAGGAGGCTCTGCAGCCGCTGTCGGTGATGAGCTCGCATCCGGTCGCCTTCGTCGTCCAGACGCACGGTGCACGGCGGGCGGGGGGACCGAGCGAGGTGGGCGCTGCACTCCGGCGCGCGGGCTGGACCGTCGTCGACTGCGACCCCGAGGATGCCGTCCCCTCCGTCTGGCGGGCGCTCGGCGAGGCGAGGGGGCTGGCATGACCGCGCTCGGCACACGTCCCGACACCACCCGCCCCCCTGTGGTCGCTGCGCGGGTCGGCGGCTCGTCGGGCGGGCGCTCTCGCCGCTGGGCCGACCGACGTCGTGACCATGCCGGCGCGTGGCTGAGCACCCTGTTCGTCGCGGTGGGCGTCGGTGTCGCCCTCTTCGGGCTCTCGCCCCTCCTCCAGGGCATCGGCTGGTGGTTCTCGACGATGGCCATGGTCGTCCTCGTGCTCGCCGTCTCGGCGGTGCTCCGGGCCGTCGGGGCGTCCGAGCTCGCCGCCGTCGTGCTGTCTGCGGTGGTGTGGGCGGTCGTCGTGGTGGCGCTCTACGCCGCCTCAACCCTCTGGATCGTCTTCCCGACCCTCTCGACGCTGTCGGAGCTGTCCGCCGACCTCGCCGCGGCAAGGGAGTCGATCGCGGTGCAGGCGGTGCCGGCGGTGGCCGATGAGCCCATCACCCAGCTCCTCGTCATGTCGATCGGCCTCATCGCGATCGTGACGGATGCGCTCGCCACCGGCCTTCGGAAACCCGCCCTCAGCGGGGTGGGTCTCCTCGCGGTGCTGGCGATCGCCCCCTTCATCCGCGAGCCCTCGCCACAGGTCGGCATCTACCTCCTGGTCGGTCTGGCGTATCTGGGCATCATCTGGACCTCCTCGCGCATCGGCGGCACGGCAGTGCGGCGTCGTGAACCCCGCGCGGGCCGCAATCCTCTGCTCGCGGTCGTCATCGCGGGTGCGACCGTTCTCGCCACAGCGGTGCTGCCCGTGATCACCCCGGGCCTCACCGAGAGCTCGCTCGACAAGGATCAGGCAGGCAACCTCTTCCCGTCGGTGTACTCCGCGGGCATCGATCCCACCATCCAGCTGGGCCGCGACCTGCGCCGCAGCACTCCCGTGCTCTCGCTCACCTACTCCACGACGGGCGAGTCCGCCGAGTACCTGCGGATGGTGACGCTGGGCGACTTCACCGAGGGCGCGTGGCATCCCGAGGAGGGCGACGACCTGGTGCCGTACGCCGCCCAGCAGATCGGCACGCCCGCCGGTCTCGCCCCCGACGTGCCCACGCAGAGTGAGCGCACCGAGGTGTCGATCTCCGCCCTGCGGACCGACTGGCTGCCCATGCCGTTCCCCGCGACCCAGGTCGAGGGGCTTCCCACGGGCCAGTGGCAGCTGTCGTCCGGGCTCTCGACGCTCACGGCGTCCGAGTTCGACACCCGAGGGCTGACGTACGCGGTGTCGAGCGTCGACGTGCAGCCCACGCCGGAGCAGTTCGCGGCGGCGGGGAGCAGCGTGCCGGCCGACCTCGACCGCTATCTCCAGCTGCCCGACGTCCTGCCCGCCATCATCGGCGACACCGCCCGATCGGTGACAGCCTCCGCCGCCACCAACTACGACCGTGCGGTGGCCCTGCAGGAGTACTTCCGGTCGAGCCTGTTCACGTACTCGCTGTCGTCGCCGGTCGCGGGCGGCTACGACGGCGACAGCGCCGACATGATCGCCGCCTTCCTCGAAGCGAAGTCCGGATACTGCGTGCACTACGCCTCGGCGATGGCCGTCATGGCGAGGGTTCTCGGCATCCCGGCTCGCATCGCCATCGGATACGCGCCGAGCCAGACGGCGAACGGCACCCGCGACGGCGTGACGACGTACGACGTCTACACCGACCAGCTGCACTCCTGGCCCGAGCTCTTCTTCGAGGGCATCGGCTGGGTGCCGTTCGAGCCGACTCCGGGCCTCGACTTCACGCCGCCCGACTACAGCCTGCCCGACTACGCCACGTCGGGGACCGGCGACAGCGCCGCCGTAGACCGCGACCCGGCCACGCTGCCGCAGGCGACCCAGACAGCCCGGGGGCAGGATGACGTCGGCGGCGGCACCACCGCGGCGGCCGTCTCCGCCGCCGAGACCGCGCGGGGCTGGATCACCGCGGGGTTGATCACGCTGGCGGTCGTCGTGGTCGTGCTGACGCCGTTCGCCGTGCGGACCCTCATCCGGCGACGGCGCTTCACCGCCCTGCGTGGCAGCCCCCATCCCGCGACCATCGCGTGGATGGAGCTGGAGGACTCTCTCGACGACGAGAGGTTCAGCCGATCGCCCACCGAGACCGTGCAGTCCCTCGCGGAGCGACTGATCGCCGATCGCCGGGTGCCCGCGGACCGTGTCCGACGACTGGCGGCCTCCGTCGAACGGGAGCAGTTCGCCGCACCGGGGCGGATCGACGCCGACTCGCGGACTGTCATCGCCTCCGACCTGGAGGCCGTGTTGAAGAGCCTCGCCGACGACGCGACCGCGTCAGAGCGCGCGCTCGCCCGCCTGGTGCCTCTGTCGCTGTGGCGCCGGGCCCGGTCGTCGACCACGGCGCGGGCGGAGGTCGCTGAGCGGTCGCGCCAGTGACGCGGCCTCGATCCGTGCCACCTCGAGCCAGTCGAGCGCCGCGGATGCGAGTCGCGACCGGGCGTGATCGGCGAGATCGGTCACGTCGCGATCAGCGGCGCCGCGCCAGACGGCGACGGCGCGATCGATCGCGGCGGATGTGTCCTGCGACGGGAGGCTGGCGACCAGGAGCACCATGAAGACGGTGTCGCTCCAGCCTGACGCCGCGTCGGGATCGAGGGAGTCGAGCCACCGCGAGAACTCCTCCCGGCCGGCCGCGGTGATCCGATAGCGGGGGAGCCCGTCGTCGGTGGGATCCGCGGGCACGACCGAGCCTGAGGTCACCAGCCGGTCGAGCGTGGAGTAGATCTGGCCGACGTTGATCCGGCCGACCCGAGAGGTGCGCTCCTCGAGCTCGCCGTGGATCTGCAGCCCGTAGGCGTCCTGCTCGAGGAGGACGCCGAGGATGCCCGCACGGATCGACATCTACTCAGTATAGGTTTGACGAGGCTGAGAGCTGACTTACACGCTTGTGATTCGCATCCGCGGTCGGCATAATGGCAGCACAACCGCACATCGGTCATCGCTCCGTCTGCAGGTCGTTGGGGAAGACGCACCTGAGGAATGGAGAACGAGATGGCGTCCACCGTCACGCGCGGAGTGATCTACGTCCACTCCGCGCCACGCGCGCTGTGCCCCCACGTCGAGTGGGCGGCAGGGCGCGCCATCGGCCGTGCTGTGAACTTCTCCTGGAGTGAGCAGCCGGCGCTTCGCGGTGCCCAGCGGGCGGAGTTCTTCTGGGAGGGTGAGCCCGGCACCGGAGCGGCCCTTGCGTCCGCCCTGCGCGGGTGGGAGCACCTCCGCTACGAGGTGACCGAGGAGGCCTCGAGCGGCACCGACGGGGGCCGGTGGATGCACACTCCCGATCTCGGCATCTACTACGCCCAGGTCGACAGCGCGGGCAACACCGTCGTGACGGAGGACCGCATCCGAGGCGCCATGGAGATCGCGGGAACCAACGCCCTCGAGCTGCACCGCGAGCTCCGACTGGCCCTCGGTCAGGCGTGGGACGAGGAGCTCGAGCCTTTCCGCTATGCCAGCGACATGTCGCCCGTCGTCTGGCTGCACCGCGTGGGCTGACCGCCTCAGAGCCTCAGACGACAGCGCCCCCGCCCGGAACGGATCCGGCAGGGGCGCTGTCGAGCGTGTCGGGGCTGTCGTCCCGTCATGGTCCGATCAGGCGGAGCGGAACGCGATCACGGCGTTGTGGCCGCCGAAGCCGAAGGAGTTGCTGATCGCGACGAGGTCGCCCTCGGGCAGCGTGCGAGGCTCGCGGACCACGTCGAGCGGGATCTCTGGGTCCTGCTCCGTGAGGTTGATCGTCGGGGGAGCGGTGCGCTCCTGCAGGGCCTTCACCGTGAAGATGGCCTCGATGGCGCCGGCGCCGCCGAGGAGGTGACCGGTCGAGGCCTTCGTGGCCGACACGGGGATCGAGCCCAGACGCTCGCCGAAGACGTGGCGAAGCGCCTTGTACTCGGCGATGTCGCCGACGGGAGTGCTCGTGGCGTGCGCGTTGATGTGCGCGACGTCGTCGAGCGCGAGGCCCGACGACTCGACGGCGGCGATCATGGCGCGCGCGGCGGCCGAACCCTCGGGGTCGGGTGCGGTGATGTGGAAGGCGTCGCTCGTCACGGCGCCGCCGAGCAGCTCGGCGTAGATCTTCGCGCCGCGGGCGAGCGCGTGCTCCTCGGTCTCGAGCACGAGAGCTGCGGCACCCTCACCGAGCACGAACCCGTCGCGGTTGACGTCGTACGGCCGCGAGGCGGTGGCGGGGGAGTCGTTCTGCTTCGACAGCGCCTGCATCGAGGCGAAGGAGGCGAGCGGAAGCGGGTGGATGGCCGCCTCGGCGCCACCGGCGATGATGATGTCGGCGTAGCCGGCCTGCAGGTGCTCGTAGGCGTTCACGATCGACTCGGTGCTGGACGCACAGGCGGACACGACGGTCCGCGCGCCGGCGCGGGCACCCAGGGTCATCTCGATGGCGGCCGCACCCGCGTTGGGCATGAGCATCGGCACGGTCATCGGCAGCACGCGCCGGGGCCCGCGCTCGCGCAGGGTGTCCCACGCGTCGATCAGCGTCCAGACGCCGCCGATGCCGGTAGCCCAGTCGACGCCGAAGCGCTCGGGGACGACGTCGGGCGAACCTGCATCCGCCCACGCCTCACGGGCGGCGATGACGGCGAACTGCGTGGCCGGATCGAGGCGCTTCGACTCCACGCGCTCCAGCACCTCGGTGGGCTGCACACGGGCCTGCGCCGCGAACGTGACGGGGAGCTCGAGCCTGGCGACCCACTCCTGCTCGAGGGGCGTCGCCCCCGACTCTCCCTTGAGCAGGTTCTGCCAGCTCTCCTCGGCGGTGCCGCCGAGCGGAGACGTGGCTCCGATGCCGGTGACGACGATCTTCTTGGTGCCCATGCGTGGTACAGCTTCCTCTGGGTGGTCAGTCCGAGTGCGCCGCTGCGGCGCGGATGTTCGAGCGGATGCTCAGGGGATCACGACGGCTCGGCCGGCAGGTGCCCGAAGGCGAGGCCTGCCGGCCCGGAGTCGTGGTGTGTCAGGCCTGGGCCGAGACGATGAAGCTCACGGCGTCGCCGACGGTCTTGAGGTTCTTGACCTCTTCGTCGGGGATCTTGACGTCGAACTTCTCTTCGGCGTTGACGACGATCGTCATCATCGAGATCGAGTCGATGTCGAGGTCGTCGGTGAACGACTTGTCCAGCTCCACCGTGTCGGTCGCGATGCCGGTCTCGTCGTTGATGAGCTCGGCCAGGCCGGCCAGCACTTCTTCGTTGGACAATGCCATTGTTTTCTCCTTGGGGGTGTCGATGACCGCTGACAAGTCTAGCCAGCGCGGAACATCAGGGCAGGACGACGACCTGCGCGCCGAACACGAGTCCGGCGCCGAAGCCGATCTGCAGCGCCAGACCGCCCGACAGCTCGGGGTGCTCCTCGAGCAGACGGTGGGTGGCGAGCGGGATGGACGCCGCCGACGTGTTGCCGGTGGTCTCGATGTCGCGGGCGACGATGGTGTTCTCGCCGATGCCGAGCTGCTTCGCGAACTCGTCGATAATGCGCATGTTCGCCTGGTGGGGGATGAACGCGGCGAGGTCGGCCGCCGTGACTCCTGCGGCGTCGAGCGCCTGCTGCGCGACCTTCGCCATCTCCCAGACCGCCCAGCGGAAGACCGCCTGGCCGTTCTGACGGAGGGTCGGCCACTCGGTCTCACCGTCGCGGAAGCCGACGGTGGTGCCGGTCATGTGGATCTCGTCGTACTTGTCGGCGTCGGAGCCCCAGATGGAGGCGCCGATACCGGGAGTCTCGCTCGGACCCACGATCGCGGCGCCCGCCCCGTCGCCGAGGAGGAACGAGATCGAGCGGTCGGTGGGGTCGACGAACTCCGACAGCTTCTCGGCGCCGACGACGAGGACGTACTCGGCAAGACCCGCGCGGATGAGCGCATCCGCCTGGGCGATGCCGTAGGCGTAGCCGGCGCAGGCCGCGCTGATGTCGTACGCGGCGGCCTTCGGCGCGCCGATCCGCTTCGCGAGCTGCGTGGCCAGCGACGGGGTGATCACCGGGTTGCTGATCGTGGAGACCAGCACCGCGCCGACCCGATCCGGGGTGATCCCGGCACGCTCGATCGCCTCCTTCGACGCGGCCTCGGCGAGGTCGGCGGCGAAGACGTCGTGCGAGGCGCGCTTGCGCTCGATGATCCCGGTGCGCTGGCGGATCCACTCGTCGGAGGAGTCGATCGGGCCGACCAGGTCGTCGTTGGGCACGGTGAGATCGCCGCGCGAGGCACCGATCGAGAGGATGCGGGTGAACTCCGGTCCGCGGGTGGTCTTCAGGGTCGTCATGATGCTGCTTTCGTCGTCTCTCGTCGCCGGATCGGTCGCGCTGCCGCGATCAGGCGTCCTGGTCGATCAGCTCGAACGCGGCCGCGAGGTCGTCGGGCGTCTTCACCGCGACCGCGGGGATGCCCTTGAGGCCGCGCTTGGCGAGCCCGGTGAGGGCCCCGGCGGGAGCCACTTCGATGAGGCCCGTGACACCGGCGGCGGCGAACGACTCCATGCACAGATCCCATCGCACAGGGGAGGAGACCTGACCGACCAGCAGGTCGACGAAGTCGGATCCGCTCGTGACGACCGAGCCGTCGCGGTTGGTCCAGATGGTGGTGTCGGGGTCGCTCGGGGTGAGGCCAGCGGCGACGCCGGCCAAGGTCTCGACGGCGGGGGCCATGTACTGCGTGTGGAACGCACCGGCGACCTGGAGCGGGATGACCCGGACTCCGCGCGGTGCGCGCTCGCCGAGCGCCGCCAGCGCGTCGGGCGCTCCGGCCACGACGATCTGACCGCCGCCGTTGTAGTTGGCGGGCGACACGCCGACCTCGGAGAAGAGCGCGAGCAGTTCGTCGCTGTCGCCGCCCACGACCGCGCTCATCCCCGTCGGGGTGAGCGCCGCGGCGTCGGCCATCGCGCGGCCACGTGCCCCGACGAAGCGCATCGCGTCTCCGGCCTCGAGGATGCCGGCGGCGTACGCGGCGGTGATCTCGCCCACCGAGTGGCCGGCCACGCCGCCGATCCGCCGGTCGCGTCCGTCGGCGAGGAGGGCGTCGAGCGTGAGGATGCCCGCCGCGACGATGAGCGGCTGAGCCACCGCGGTGTCGCGGATGGTGTCGGCGTCGCTCACCGTGCCGTGAGCCGCGAGGTCGGGCCCGGCCGCCTCGGAGAGCTCGGCGAGACGGTCGGCGCGAGCGGGGTCGGTGAGCCACGGCTCGAGGAACCCGGGGGTCTGTGAGCCCTGACCAGGGCAGACGACGACGATCACTGCTTCATCCTCCCAAGAGATGTTGCGGACGGGATGTCGGACACGGATAGAAGAATCGCGGATGCTTTGTGGTGCATCCACCTTAGGGGGTCGGCGCCGTCAGCGACGGGGTGCCCCGTCGTGGTCGTGCATCGACCCGAGGATCAGCGCCGACTGGAGGATGAGCGCCTCGCGGGCGCCCGTGGCATCCCAGCCGATCACCTGCGTGACGCGCTTGAGGCGATAGCGCACGGTGTTGGGGTGCACGAACAGCTCGCGCGCGGTCGCCTCGAGCGAGCGGCCGTTGTCGAGATAGCACCAGAGGGTCGCCATGAGCTCGGGCGACTGGTCCTGAAGCGGACGGTAGACCCGGTTCACGAGGGTGGACCGCGCCAGCGGATCGCCGGCCAGTGCCCGCTCGGGGAGCAGGTCGTCGGCGAGCATGGGCCGCGGGGCGTTCCGCCAGGCGCGCGCCACCGCGAAGCCCGCGAGGGCCGCCTTCGCGCTCCGCGAGGCGTCGACGAGGCTCGAGACCTCGTGGCCGAGCACCAGGTGGCCCGGTCCGAAGCCGGGCTCGAGTCGTGCGGCGATCTCGAGGAAGGTGAGGTGGGAGCTGCCCGACGGCGACTCGGTCTCCTCGGCCTCGAGCTCCGCGGCCGGCTGCGAGCGCCCGATGACGAGCACGAGCCGCTTGCCCTGCACACCGATGAGAACGTCGGCGTCGAGGTGGCGCGCGGTGCGACGCAGCTGGTCGACGTCGAGGATGCGCGGGGTCGTGCCGACCAGGACGCTCACCTCGCCGTGACCGTGCCACCCGAGAGCCGCGATGCGGCTGGGCAGCTCGTCGTCGTACTCGCCCGAGAGGATCGAGTCGACCACGAGCGCCTCGAGCCGCGCATCCCAGAGGCCACGTGCCTCGGCGGCCCGGGCGTAGACGTCGGCCGCGGCGAAGGCGATCTCGCGGGAATAGAGCAGCATCGCCTCGCGGAGCGAGGGATCGCTCACCGTGACGCGGTCCTCCACCACCTCGACGACCACGCGGATCAGCTGCAGCGTCTGCTGCAGGCTGACCGAGCGGAGGAGCTCACGCGGGGCGGAGCCGAAGACGTCGGCCGCGATCCACGTCGTCGTCGTGGGGTCGTCGTACCACTGGATGAACGACTTGATCCCGGCCTGAGCCACCAGGCCCACGGCGGACCGCCGCCCCGGCGGCATGTCGCCGTACCAGGGGAGGGTCGCGTCCAGACGCTTGATCGTCGCCGTCGACAGCTCACCCTGGATCGTGCGGAGCCAGGCCAGGGTCTGCTCCTTGGTCCTAGCCACGCACGCTCCGGGATGAGGTCGTCATCGTCGTGATCCGCTCCTCGTCGATCGGCTCAGCTCTCGCCGCCGGCCGAGCCCGACGTGCCGGCGTTGACGTTGTGGAGGTCGTACCGCTGGATCGCCCACGAGGGAGCGTTCGCGTCGACCTCGCCGCGCGCCGCGAGCTGCTCGAGCACACGCACCACGATCGAGGGTCCGTCGATCTTGAAGAAGCGACGGGCCGCGGGACGTGTGTCGGAGAACCCGAAGTCGTCGGCGCCGAGCGTGGCGTAGTCGCCGGGCACGAACTGACGGATCTGGTCCGGCACGGCGTGCATGAAGTCGCTCACGCCGAGGAACGGACCGGCCGAGCCCGACAGCTTGTCGGTGAGGTACGCGGTGCGCTTGTCTTCGTCGGGGTGCAGGAAGTTGTGCTCCTCGGCGCGGAGACCGTCGCGACGCAGCTCGGTCCACGAGGTGACGCTCCACACGTCGGCGGAGACGCCCCAGTCGTTGGCCAGCAGCTCCTGGGCCTCGAGAGCCCACGGCACACCCACGCCCGATGCGAGGATCTGCGCCTTCGGCCCCTCGACCGCGCCGGCCTTGAGGCGGTGGATGCCACGGAGGATGCCGTCGACGTCGACCCCCTCCGGCTCGACCGGCTGCACGAGCGGCTCGTTGTACACCGTGAGGTAGTACATGACGTTCGGGTCGTCGTGCTGGCCGCCGTACATCCGCTCGAGACCGGCGCGCACGATGTGGTTGATCTCATACCCGTAGGCGGGGTCGTACGACACCACGGCGGGGTTGGTCGAGGCCAGGAGGATGGAGTGCCCGTCGGCGTGCTGGAGGCCCTCACCGGTCAGGGTGGTGCGGCCCGCGGTGGCGCCGATGATGAAGCCGCGCGCCATCTGGTCGCCCGCCGCCCAGATCGCGTCGCCGGTGCGCTGGAACCCGAACATCGAGTAGAAGACGTAGATCGGGATGAGCGGCTCGCCCTGGGTGGCGTACGACGTGCCCACGGCGGTGAACGCGGCGGCCGCGCCGGCCTCGTTGATGCCGACGTGGATGATCTGGCCCTGAGGGCTCTCCTTGTAGGCAAGGAGGAGCTCGCGGTCGACCGAGGTGTAGGTCTGACCCTTCGGGTTGTAGATCTTGTTGCTCGGGAAGAACGCGTCCATGCCGAACGTGCGCGCCTCGTCCGGGATGATCGGCACGATGCGGTTGCCGAAGTCCTTCGCCCGCGTGAGGTCCTTGAGCAGACGGACGAACGCCATCGTCGTGGCGATCTCCTGGTGCCCGGAGCCCTTCTTCAGCGTCTGGTACGCCGAATCGTCGGGCAGCGAGATCGCCGTGTGGTTCGAGCGCCGCTCCGGGAGGAAGCCGCCGAGCTGGCGGCGGCGCTCGTGCAGGTACTGGATCGCCGGGTCGTCGTCGCCCGGGTGGTAGTACGGCGGGAGGTAGGGGTTCTCCTCGAGCTGGGCGTCGGAGATGGGGATGCGCCAGCTGTCGCGGAACGTCTTGAGGTTGTCGAGCGTCATCTTCTTCATCTGGTGGGTCGCGTTGCGACCCTCGAACGCCGGACCCAGGCCGTAGCCCTTGATGGTGTGGGCGAGGATGACGGTGGGCTGGCCCTTGTGCTCGGTGGCGGCCTTGAACGCGGCGTACACCTTGCGGTAGTCGTGACCGCCTCGGCGGAGGCTCCAGATCTGGTCGTCGGAGAAGTCCTCGACGAGCTTCAGTGCGCGGGCGTCGCGGCCGAAGAAGTTCTCGCGCACGTAGGCGCCCGACTCGGCCTTGTACGTCTGGAAGTCGCCGTCCGGCGTCGTGTTCATGAGGTTGAGCAGCGCGCCGTCGGTGTCGCGGGCGAGCAGATCGTCCCACTCGCGGCCCCAGATCACCTTGATGACGTTCCAGCCGGCGCCGCGGAAGAAGCTCTCGAGCTCCTGGATGATCTTGCCGTTGCCGCGGACCGGGCCGTCGAGGCGCTGGAGGTTGCAGTTGACGACGAAGGTGAGGTTGTCGAGGCCCTCGTTCGCGGCCACCTGGAGCTGACCTCGCGACTCGACCTCGTCCATCTCGCCATCGCCCAGGAACGCCCAGACGTGCTGGTCGGACGCATCCTTGATGCCACGGTTCGTGAGGTACTTGTTGAGCTGGGCCTGGTAGACCGCGTTGATGGGTCCGAGACCCATCGACACGGTGGGGAACTGCCAGAAGTCGGGCATGAGCCGCGGGTGCGGGTACGACGAGAGGCCGTTCGGCGCGTGCGACTTCTCCTGCCGGAAGCCGTCGAGCTGGTCGGCGCTGAGGCGACCCTCGAGGAAGGCGCGGGCGTACATGCCGGGGGAGGCATGCCCCTGGAAGAAGACCTGGTCGCCGCCGCCCGCGTGGTCGGGCCCGCGGAAGAAGTGGTTGAAGCCGACCTCGTAGAGCGCCGCGCTCGAGGCGTAGGTCGAGATGTGGCCGCCGACGGCGATGCCGGGGCGCTGGGCCCGGTGCACGAGCATGGCGGCGTTCCAGCGCAGCCACGCGCGGTAGCGGCGCTCGACGTCCTCGTCGCCGGGGAACTCGGGCTCGTTCTCGGGGGCGATGGTGTTGATGTAGTCCGTGGTGGGGACCATCGGGACGTTCAGGTGGAGCTCTTTCGAGCGCTTGAGCAGGCTGAGCATGATCTCGCGAGCCCGACCGTGCCCCTGCGCCTCGACCAGCGCGTCGAGCGACTGCGCCCACTCTGCTGTCTCTTCAGGATCGGAGTCGATGTGTCCCGCCGAATACGGGTCCTGGTCGTTGACAGTCACCGTCGACCTCTCTTCTGTTGTGTACAGACGGATTCGTGTGAGCGCCCTCACGGGTCTCGTGCGGAACGCCACAGGCCAGCCTAGTGACTTTCCATGACACTGCTCTCCGAGGGGAGGGCGCAGGGAATGCCGGGACCCGCGAACGGGTTTAGGATGGGGTGGTTTTTGAGTCGGCGCATCTCGCCGGCACGGAGCCGACGACACGCGTCGGCATCGGAAAGGTCGCCTGATGGCATTGGAGAACGACACGCTCGCTCCGGACTTCGACCTCGCCAACCAGTACGGCGAGCGGGTTCGGCTGAGCCAGTTCCAGGGCAAGAGGCCCGTCACCCTCGTCTTCTTCCCGCTGGCGTTCTCGGGCGTCTGCACGAGTGAGCTGTGCGCGCTGGAGGAGAACCTCAACCTCTTCAAGGAGTCGGGCGTCGAGCTCATCGGCATCTCCGTCGACTCCAAGGCCACCCTCCGGGCGTGGGCTGAGAAGGAGCGGTACGACTTCACCCTGCTGGCCGACTTCTGGCCGCACGGCGACGTCGCCAAGGACTACGGCGTGTTCCTGGAGGAGAAGGGCTTCGCGAACCGCGCGACCTTCGTCATCGACACGAACCGCATCATCCGCGCCTCCTTCATCACCGCCCCCGGCGAGGCCCGCTCCATCGAGGCCTACCGCGCCGCCCTCGACGAGGTCCTCCCCGCCCGCGTCTGACGCCGCGTCGGGTCGCCGGGTCGGGTCGGGCGTCTGCGCGGCACAGGGCGCGTCCGTTTTCAGGACCTCCGGCCGTTCTCAGGACGATCCGTCCTGAAAAGCACCGATCCACCCCGCCCATCCTGAATACGGGCGCGTATCGGGGGCGATGCGCGCAGGCCGCTAGAGTGGAGCGGCAGGGGCCTTTAGCTCAGTTGGTAGAGCGCCACGTTTACACCGTGGATGTCATCGGTTCGAGCCCGGTAGGGCCCACCCCTCGTGCGGCACTCAGCCGCGGGTGTCGGAGCCCCGGGCTACCGTCCCCCGTATGAGAATCCCACCTCCGTCCGCCGCCGCTATTGACCAGCGCACACACCACACCGTCCTGATTAAAGTGTTGGCGGCATTCGTCGTCGCCGGCACGTGGCTCCTGATGGCCGGTGCTCCGAGACCGTGGGCGCTCTCGAGCGTGACTTCGACGTTCGACGCGGTCCGAGCGACCTGCGCCGTGATGCTGGTGATCGTCGCCGCAATCCCACACGGTCGATCACGGTCGAGTCTTGCCAGCTACTCCGCGCGACTCGGTCTCCTCATCTTGAGCAGCGTTGCGCTGGGTGCTTCCGCGGCGCTCGGGTCCGGCAGCGAGGCCGGAGCACTGGCGTGGGCCGGTGCGCTCGTCCTCATGGTCCGGGCTCCTCTCGAGCGAGCGGATGCGGAGCGGGCCAGGCAGATGGTGGTGAGACGGTCCGAGCGCCTCGCGAGGTTGACGAGACCATCCGCGCGGAACGCAGGGTGGGTCGGTGTGATGACCGGCGGTGCCGCGGTGCTCGGCGCGGTCCTGATCATGGCCGTGGCCGGAGCGTACCCGCGCGCTGCGATGGTCGGGCTTCCGCTGGTCGTGACCTTCGCCGCGGCTCTGTGCATGATGGGGCAGTCTCGTGCGGTCGTTCACGCCTCGACGAGTCGCACTGTGCGCATGGCGATGACGATAGGGGTCACCTCGACATATCTCACCGTGGTCGCGTCGGCCGTGCAACTGACCCTCGTCGGCGACTTCGCGCCTGTAGGCGCCGCTCTGATCGTCGTCGCGTCTGTCATCGCCGGCTCGACGTATGCGCCCGCGTGGATCCCATCGGCCCTCAGGGAGCTGACGATCGCCGGTGTCGCGGTTCGACAGGCCCGGGACTCCCTTGTGGCGGGTGGGGTGAGGCGAGTCGCCTGACCCTGAGTGGTCGGGCGAGCACAGTGACCTACTCGGACCCAGACCCGGGGTCGTCCTCCTCGGCGTCTGAGAGGTCGTCGACCGCGACCGGGGCGGTGCCGACGAAGCGCACGGCGAGGCCGAGGTCGCCCGCGAGATCGAGGTCGGCCTCGGCGAAGCGGAGGAGCCAGGTGCCGTCATCCCACACCGTGGCCTCCGGCATGCCGAACGGCGACGGCGGTTCCGACAGACGCCCGCGATCGGCATCGGTGAGTTGCCGGCCAGCGCCGGGCAGCTCCTCGACCAGGTACGCCGTCGCCACCTCCACCAGTTCGTCGAAGCCGCCGATCACGCCCTCGGCCGTCTCCCGCGCCTCGCGCGACGGCGAGGCCGCGGGCTCGACCACGACGCTGACCATCGAGTGCTCGTCGCGGGGCAGCTCGCCAGACCAGCAGGCCACCTCGTCCCCGTCGGTGATCAGATCGAGCACGATGTCTCGGATGCGGAGCTCACGGGGCAGGTCGGTCATGGTCTCAGTCAAGCAGAGCATCCTGTCCGGGTGCCCCCTCTTCGTACCAGGGGGCGTGCATGCACAGCCACGACGCCCATCGGTCGAGGAGCTCTTCGCGCCTCTCGGGTGACGCCACCAGGATCTCGATGCCGTCGTCGAACGGGTGCACGAGCCACGCGAGGTCGGGCGGGCCGATCATCAGCATGCCGTGCGAGCCGTCTGCGACCCGTCGGACCAGCGTGTCGATCGTCGCCCGATCGAGCTGAGGCGCCGCATGCACGTGCTCGGAGTACCCGCATCCGAGCCGACGCCCGTCGAGCCCCGGCAGCGGCGTCCAGTCGCCGCGCTCCGGCGGCTCCTGATCGATCCACAACCCGACGAGCGAGTCGTACCCGGGCTGGAGATCATCGAGCACAGCCCGAACACGGCGTCGCTCCTCGGACCGCGAGACGTGGAACGGCTCCGCGAACCCGGTGTCGTCGGATCCGTCGAGCCGGATGCGGCGCCACGGGTACATCTCGGCGACATGCAGAGGGACGGGCGGGGCGTCTCCCCAAAGCCGCCGCCAGGAGCGGGCGATGTCGTCGAGGGGGTGCAGGAAGGATGCGGTGGTGTTCGGCATGGCGCGACGGTACCCAGCGCGCGCACTGGATGGCGCGGAGGGCGCGAGGTTGTGGACAACATCCGACGCAGCGGACGCGGTGCAGGAGGGACGTACGATCGGAGCATGACCTCTGAGAACCTGCTCGGCCTGCCGCCGACCCTGCTCCCTGCCGAACCCGGCGTCGCCGACGCGCTCGCTGGGGCGGTGGGCTACGAGGTCGACGAGGTGCTGGCAGAGACGGTCACGCGCTTCCCCACGTCGTCACTCGCCTGGGCCACCCTGGCGGATCGCGCCTGGTCGCGTCGCGAGAAGGTGCCCTCCTACGCCTATGCACGGGTCGGCTACCACCGCGGGCTCGACGCGCTCCGGAAGGCCGGCTGGCGCGGCCAGGGCCCGGTGCCGTGGTCGCACGAGCCCAACCGCGGCGTGCTGCTGTCGCTCTACATGCTGCGCCGCGCGGCCGAGGGCATAGGCGAGACGGCGGAGGTGGAGCGCCTCACCGAGTTCCTGAACGGCGCCGACCCGCAGGCCATCGCCCGCATCGAGGCGGGGGAGCGGTAGCGATGGGCGAGCGTGTCGTCGTCGTCACCGGCGCCAGCTCCGGGATCGGCCGGGTCGTCGCCTCGCGGCTCGCCGACGACGGCGACACGGTCGCGATCGTCGGGCGCAACGCGGAGCGCACCCGCGCGGTGGCCGCGCAGACCGGGGGCCGCGCGTTCATCGCCGACTTCGATCGCCTCGACGACGTGCGTCGGCTCGCGGCGGAGCTCCAGGACGCGTACGACCACGTCGACGTCCTCATGAACAACGCGGGAGGTCTCGTCGGCACCCGCAGCCTCACCGCCGACGGACACGAGCGCACGCTGCAGTCGAACCACCTCGCCCCGTACCTGCTGACGCGCCTGCTGCAGCCCGCGCTCGAGCGCGGCACGGATGCCCGGGTGGTCTCCACCGCGAGCGTCGCCAACCGCTTCGGCCGGGTCGACCTCGACGACCTCGAGTACGAGCGCCGTCCATGGCGCAAGGGCTGGACCGCGTACGGCCAGGTGAAGCTCGCCACGATCCTGTTCATCAAGGAGCTCGCCCGTCGCTGGGCGCCTCTGGGCATCGACGCGTTCTCGGTGCATCCGGGAGCGGTCGCCACGGGCTTCGGCACCGACTCCGGTCTCATCCGGTTCGCCAACATCGTCACGCGCGGGCACTACGGCCTCACCCCCGAGGCGGGAGCGGTGCCGCTCTACGCGCTGGCGAGCAGCGCACCGGTCCCGGCCGCGAGCGGGGCGTACTTCGACCGGCTCCGGGCGAACGGCGCGACGGCGCTCCAGGCGACGGATCAGGACCTCCAGGCCGCTCTCTGGGCCAGGACCGCCGAGATGGTCGGGCTCGATCCGGAGTGACGCCCGCGACGCGGATAGGGTTGTGAGGATGAGTACGACCGTCGCCGAGTTCAACACCGTGGTCGAGTCCCTGTGGCCGACCCGCTACGCCGAGGGCTGGGACGCTCCCGGCCTCCTCAGCGGAGATCCGGATGACGACGTCGAGCGCGTGCTGCTGGCCGTCGACGCGGTGCGCGCCACCGTCGACGAGGCCGTCTCGACCTGTGCCGACGTGCTGCTCACGCACCACCCGCTCCTGCTCAGAGGGGTGACGACCGTCGCGGAGACGACGTCGAAGGGGTCGCTCCTCGCGACCCTCATCCGCAGCCGCTGCGCCCTCATCGCCGCGCACACGAACGCCGACATCGTCGACGACGGCACATCGTCGGTCATCGCGAAGCGTCTCGGCCTCGTCGACCAGCAGCCCATCGTGCCGGGGGAGCGCGAGGGCACCGGACTCGGTCGCGTCGGCCGCCTCGAGCGTCCGATGGCACTCGGGCGCCTCGCCCTCGCGCTCGGCGAGCTGCTGCCTGCGACCGCCACCGGTGTCCGCGTGGCGGGTGACTACGAGCGCCAGGTGCAGACGGTGGCGCTCTGCGGCGGCGCCGGCGATTCCCTCCTCGACCACGCCGCGGTCACCGCGGCCGACGTCTACATCACCTCCGACCTCCGTCACCACCCCGCGAGCGAGGCCCACGAGCGCGCCCTCCTCGGCGGCGGCCCGGCACTCATCGACACGTCCCACTGGGCCAGCGAATGGCTCTGGCTGGATGCGGCGGCCGCGCAGCTGCGGTCGGCCCTGCCCGACCTCGAGATCGTCGTCAGCGAGCTCCGCACCGATCCGTGGGAGTTCGTGATCACCCAATGACCCCGTCCGAGAGAAGGACCACCCGATGAAGGCACCGGTCGCAGCTCAGCGCCGACTCCTCGACCTCCAGGCGGCCGACAACCGCATCCTGCAGGCGAACCGCGCCATCCAGAAGCTGCCGCAGCTGGCCAGGCTCGCCGAGCTCGAGCGCCTGTCCGCGGAGGCGCGGAACGAGTACGCCGCTGCGAGCAACGAGCGTGAGCAGGCTCGCGTCGAGATCTCCCGGATCGAGGCCGACGTCGAGACCGTCGAGGCCCGCGAGAAGCGGGATCGTGACCGCTTGGCGTCGTCCAGCTCGACGAAGGACATCCAGGGTCTCGAGTCGGAGCTGGCCTCGCTCGCCGCGCGCCGCTCGACCCTGGAGGATGCCGAGCTCGAGGTGATGGAGCGCGTCGACGGGATCGAGGCGCGGCTCGCCGAGATCGTCACCCGGCGAGACGACCTCGCCACGGAGGAGCGGCTCCTCGCCGCCGAACGCGATGCCCAGCGCGGCACGCTCGAGCGGCAGCGCGAGGCCGCCGCCTCCGAGCGTGCGGCGATCGCGGCGGAGGTGCCCGCCGATCTCCTGGCGCTCTACGAGCGGCAGCGCGAGCGTTACGGGATCGGGGCCGCCCTTCTGCAGCGCGGCATCTCGCTCGGCAGCAACGTGGCGCTCACGGCGGAGGACCTCAACGCGATCCGTCGGGCGGATCCGGAGGACGTCGTGCTCTGCCCGGACTCGAGCTGCATCCTCGTGCGTACGGAGGAGTCGGGCCTCTGAGACCCGTGGCCCGCTGACGGACCACCGTCGGCGGCCGTCCGTTCACCCCCTGGTCGGGGGGTCATTCATCGCGCGTCCACACACCGTTCGTCGAGGGTGAGGAGGGTGGCTGAGGCTCTTGGCAGCCTCATAGCCCTCTCATCGACAAGGACGATCTGTGACCTCCTCTCCTCCCGAACCGCGCTCGACACGCGGCAGGCACGGCGGACGCGCATTCGCGCGCACCCTCGCCGCGACGGCCGCGGGCACCCTCGCGCTCGGCACGCTGATCGCGGCCCCCGCGGTCGCCCAGGCCGCGGCTCCGGCCGCCCCGACCGACGACGAGCTCGGCTCGCGGTTCACCCTCGCGGTGCTCCCCGACACCCAGTTCTACTCGCGCTACTCGGCCGACCAGTTCATGCCCCGCTATGGGAGCGACCCGTTCGCCGAGCAGACGCAGTGGCTGGCGCAGAACGCGGACGCGCTCGACATCCCGTTCGTCACCCACCTCGGCGACATCGTCGACCGAGTGGGCGTCGAGCGCGAGTGGCAGGCGGCGGATGCCGCCGTCCGCACCCTCGACGACGCAGCGCTGCCGTACTCGATCCTCGCGGGCAACCACGACGTGCGCAACAGCACCGACACGCTCTACGACGACCAGTACGACCTCAGCCGCGAGCCGTTCCTGCATTGGTTCGGGCCGGAGCGCGCGAAGAACGTCTCGACGTTCGAGGGCAGTGACCCGACCGGGATGAACCAGTTCCACATCTTCGAGGCGGACGGGCAGCAGTACATGGTGCTCGCGCTGTCGTGGCGCGCCTCCGACGCCACCCTGCAGTGGGCGAGCGACGTGATGGCAGCGCACCCGACCGTGCCGGTGATCCTCACCAGCCACGAGGTGCTCAACATCGACGCCGACCAGACCACTCCCCGGGAGACGGACTACGGCCTGAGGCTCTGGGACAAGCTCATCAAGAGCCATGACCAGATCTTCCTCACCCTCAACGGGCACTTCCACGGCGCCTCCCGTCTGGACAAGACGAACGACTTCGGACACACCGTCACCGAGGTCGTCATCGACTACCAGATGGCGTACGAGGGCGGCGACGGCTACCTCGGCCTGTACGAGTTCGATCTCACCCACGACGTCATCAACGTGCAGACCGCCTCGCCCTGGGTCACCTGGAAGCCCCAGGAGTCGCTGACCAGCTACGACCAGCCGCTCCTCGAGGGGCCGCAGCAGAAGTTCTCGCTGCCGATCGACTTCTCGGAACGCTTCTCGGGCTTCAACCCGTCGTTCTCGGCCGGCCCGGCGGATGAGGCATCACTGTCGCAGAAGGCGCGCGACATCCTGCTCGACGGCTTCGAGGGCCCGGACCCGGTCTTGACCGAGCTGCCCGGCAATGAGCAGGACTTCGTCGAGGTGCCCGGCACTCTGGCGCACTGGCGCTTCAACGGACTCGACGGCGTCGTGGGCACCGACACGGTGATCCCGGATGTGGCGGGCGGCAACGACCTGCACCGTCCGGATCCGGCGACGACGAACACGACCGGCACCGAGCTCTCGGACGTCACGATCGAGAGCGGCGACGTGCACGGCTACTCGTCGGACGGTGCGGCGGTCTGCTTCGCCGACTCGAGCGGGTCGCGCTACAGCTACCTCACGACGGATGCGGATGCCCCGGTCAACGACGCCGACCTCTCGAAGGGGTACACCATCGAGACCTTCGTGAAGATGGACCCGACCTGGGACTCGGGGACGAACGGCTGGTCGAAGTTCCTCGTGCACACCGGCAACCGGTCGAAGATCGACGGCTTCGCCCAGACCCAGTGGGACTGGACCGCCTCACCGACGGCCCTCGGCATCTCGAACCTGCGCGAGTTCCAGTGGACGGCTGTGCCCGGCGACCCCACCAAGGGCGACAAGACCGCCTGGTCGGGTGAGATCATGGTCGACGCCTGGGCGCACGTCGCGATCGTCGGCGACCCTGAGGACGCCACCGTCACCATGTACGTCGACGGCGCCCCGGTGCTCCGCAACGCGATGGATGCTGCCGGCCTCGCGGCCAACCCCCACATGCCGTGGATCCTCGGCGCCGACTGGGTCGACGACGCGGCCCGCAACGGGTGGAACGGCTGCGTCGGCGAGACCCGCATCATCGACCACGCCACCGGTCCCGCCGAGTGGCTGACGTCGCGTGCCGACCTCACCGGCCTCACGGTCTCCGACGCGCCCACGGGTGAGCTGCCGGCCGGCAGCACCGTCGCGGAGCTCAGCGGCACCGGACTCCCCGGCGCCACCGTCCGCGTGGACGGCGGAGTGATCGCGGGCATGTCGGCTCTCGATGCCTCCGAGGCCGTCGTGGCCGAGGACGGCACCTGGTCCGTCCCGTTCGCCGCGCCGCTCAGAGACGCGGGCAGCTACCAGTACGCGGTGACCCAGGCGCTCGGCACGCGCGCCTCCGAGCCCGTCGCGGTGGCGTTCGCCATCGCCGCCGCGGTGGACCCGGGCCAGCAGCCCTCGCCCGGCGCGGGGAACGGTGGCGGTGCAGCGGGCGGATCGGGTGCGGGCACCGGCTCGACCGGCGCCGGATCGTCCGCCGCGGGCAGCCTCGCCGCCACGGGCTCGGAGCCGGCGCTCCCGTTCGGCATCGCCCTCGCTGCCCTGCTCGCCGGCGGCGTCGCCCTCGTCGCGCTGCGGAGGCGCACCCGGGCCTGATGCCCCTCCGCACGGACGGCCCGTCCCCGGCATCCCCGGGTGGCGGGCCGTCCGTCTGCCCTGGCACCCGCATCCGCTACCCTGGAACCACGTGAATGGGTCGGCGGACGGTCGCGTCGTGGGGCGAGAGCCCCGCGCCGAGGAACGTCCGGGCTCCACAGAGCAGGGCGGTGGGTAACACCCACCCGGGGTGACCCGCGAGACAGTGCCACAGAGAACAGACCGCCGGAGGGGAACCTCCGGTAAGGGTGAAACGGTGGAGTAAGAGACCACCAGCGACCGGGGTGACCCGGCCGGCTAGGCAAACCTCGTCCGGAGCAAGGTCAGACAGGAAGCGTCGAGGTGGCTCGCCGAGCTTCCGGGTAGACCGCTAGAGGGTCGTGGCGACACGCCCCCGAGAGAGATGGCCGTCACGGAGGAGACTCCGTACAGAACCCGGCGTACAGCCGGCCCATTCACGCCTCGCGGCGCCTGGCCGCGCCAAGGCGCCGGTGGCGCCCAGCGCCCCGCGCCTACTCGAGGCGCAGCGACTTCGTGGTCGAGAGCCGAGCCGCACCCATGATGCCGGCGTTGTTGCGCAGCTCCGCCACCACGATCTCGGTGTTCAGCTCGAGCAGCGGGAAGAAGTCGCCGTAGTTCTTCGACACGCCGCCGCCGACGATGAAGAGGTCGGGGGAGAGCAGCGCCTCGAGCTCGTGGTAGTAGGTGTTGAGCCGCTTGGCCCACTTCTTCCAGCTGAGGTCCTCGCGCTCCTTGGCCGAGTACGCCGCCTTGGGCTCGTAGTCGCCGCCGTCGATCTGGATGTGGCCCAGCTCGGCGTTGGGGATGAGCACTCCGTTGTAGATCAGCGCGGTCCCGATGCCGGTCCCCAGCGTGGTGAGGATCACCAGGCCCTCGCGACCCTTGGCAGCGCCGTAGGTGACCTCGGCGTACCCCGCCGCATCCGCGTCGTTGACGAAGGTGATGTCGCGACCGAGCTCCTTCTCGAAGAGCGCCTCGGCCTCGAAGCCGATCCACTTCTTCGACACGTTCGCGGCCGACATGGTGCGGCCGTGGCGCACCACGGCGGGGAAGCAGATCCCGACGCTGGCGCCGTCCGGGATGTCGCCGAGCGAGCCGAGGAGCTCCTTCGTGGTCGCGACGATCGCGTCGGGCTCACCGCCGTCGGGCGTGGGCAGCTTCTTCCGCTCGGTCAGGAGCTCGCCGGTCGCGACGTTGACGATCGCGCCTTTGATGCCCGTCCCGCCGATGTCGATCCCCACCGCCACGGTGTCGGACTGGGTGGCCTCGTTGCTCGCAGACGCGGACTCCGTCATGATCCCTCTCCATCGGTCGGCTCTATGATCAGCTTAGAGGGGCGCAGCAGTCGCGCCCGGCTCGAGAACGAACCTCCGGAGGACCCCATGGCCGAAGATCCGTCGACCCAGTACTGGTACAACATGAAGACCGGCGAGGTGGAGCAGGGGTACACCTCCAGCGTCGTCGACCGTGTCGGCCCGTTCGCCACCCGCGAGGAGGCCTCTCACGCGCTCGAGAAGCTCCACGAGAACAGCGCGAAGTGGGCCGAGGACGACGCCCGAGAGGGTCGCTGAGCCTCGACTCGTCACTCGTAGCTGTGCTCGGGGCCGGGGTACGTCTTGTCGGCGACCTCGGCCCTGAACTGTTCCACGGCGTTCGTGAGCGCGCCACGGAGATCGGCGTACTGCTTCACGAACTTCGGGACGCGTCCGGTCGAGAGGCCGGCGAAGTCGGTCCAGACCAGGAGCTGGCCGTCGACGTGCGGTCCGGCTCCGACACCGATGGTGGGGATGCGGAGCTCGTCGGTCACCCGGCGCGCCGCCTCGGCGGGCACCATCTCGAGGACGACGGCGAAGGCCCCCGCGTCCTGCACGGCGCGCGCGTCGTCGAGCAGCCTCTCGAGCTGGTCGCCGCGGCCCTGGATGATGTGGCCGCCCAGACCGTGCTCGCTCTGGGGGGTGAAGCCGATGTGGGCCATGACCGGGATGCCGGCACCCACGATCCGGTTGATCTTGTCGGCGCTCCGCACACCGCCCTCGAGCTTCACCGCATGCACCCGTGACTCCTTCATGAAGCGCACGGCCGTGCGGAGGGCCTCCTCCGCGCTCGTCTCGTAGGAGCCGAAGGGCATGTCGGCGATCACCAGCGCGCGCTGCGCGGCGCCCGCCACCGCGCGGGCGAACGGGATGAGCTCCTCGACGGTCACCGGCACGGTGGTCTCGTAGCCGAGCACCGTGTTGCCCGCCGAGTCGCCGACCAGGAGGAAGTCGACTCCCGCCTCGTCGAAGATCTGGGCCGTGAGCTGGTCGTAGCTCGTGAGGCCGGTGATGACGATGCCGTTGTCCTTGGCGTTCTGGAAGTGGCGGGTCCGCACCCGCTTCACGACGGCGCGCTCGGGCACGGAGGACTGCTCTGGCATGTCGTCAGTCTAGTTCCGCGGGGCCTGGGTATTGTGGCTGTCACGCGACCCGAGCGCGTGACAACGCCGATCCGAGTTCGAAGGGGAGACGTGGACCGACGCAGAGCCATCGGGATCCGTGCCACTGCCGCAGGGGTCGCCATCGCCGCCCTGACCGCGACCTTGTGGGGCGCGTCCGGCGCGATCGCCGCGCCCGTGCCGGCGGCGCCCAGCGCGGCCGTCAACGCGGCCTCGCTCGCCCCCGCGGCCGAGATCGCGCCGGCGGACTGCCCTCCCGGGACGCCCGGCGGGGCCGCGTGCGGCACCCTCACCGTGCCCGAGAACCGCAACAACCCGTCCTCCCGCACGATCGGCCTGCCCTACTACCTGGTCCCCGCGTCGCAGCAGCCGGCCTCCGGCGCGCCCGTCCTCGTGATGACGGGCTCGACGACGCAGTCGACCGCGGTCGCCGAGCGCCTTCTGAGCGATTCCGCCATCCGCTCGTCCCACGACGTCGTCGTGCTTGCCCCGCGCGGCGGATCCGACACGACCGAGCCGTTCCGGTGCGACGCCGCGGTGAGCGCGTACATCGGCGCGATGACCACCACCGACACCCCCGCCGACGAGATGGGCGACGTGGTCACGGCCATGCAGACCTGCATCGCCGACCTGATCGCCTCCGGCGGCGATCCGAGCGGATACAACCGGGCCCAGACGGCCGCCGACATCGTCGAGCTGCGGGCGCTGGTCGGCTATCCGACGTGGACTCTCTTCGGTCAGGGTGCCACGACGAGCGTCATGCAGACCGTCGCGGCGGCCGACCCGGGAGGGGTCGCCGGGCTGGTCCTCGACGGGTTCGTCCCCGCCGATCAGGACCTCAAGGGCCTCGCCTATGCCGGCCTCTCCACGGCGCTGACCACCCTGTCGGCGCGGTCCTCCGACGAGTACCCCGACCTGCCGACGACCCTGTCCGACGCGGGCACGGTCGTGGGCGACGACTCCGCGAACGGCATCGTGCACGACCCCGTGTCTCAGCGCGACCGCTACTACGACCTCACGGCCTCCGACGTCGTGACCCTGACGCAGCTTGCGCTCCGCGATCCCGCCGCGGCCGAGAGTCTCCCCTTCATGCTGACGCGGGTGTCGGGTGGCGAGACCGACTCGCTGCAGCCCTTCGCCGACGTCGCCGTCCAGCGCTTCGTCGACGGGGATCCCGCGCTCACCTGGCTGCGGCAGTGCCAGGATTGGCAGCCCTTCTGGTCGGCCGATCCCACGCTGCCGGCGCCGGAGGGCTCCGGCGAGGACCCGACGCCCCTGCCCGGGCTCACCACCTTCGTGGCGGCCGACAAGATCTGCTCGAGCATCGGCGTCCCCGCGGTCGATGCCGGCACACGCGGTCTGCCGGCGAGTGGCGCTCCGGCGCTGGTGTTCGCCTCCGACACCGACCCCGACGTGCCTGCCGACTCGGTCACTGCGTTCGCCGCGGGCGCGTTCCCTGCATCGCAGGTGGTCCGCATGCAGTCGAACGGCGCAGACAGCGCCATCGCCCTCGACTGCGGCCTGCAGCAGGTCTCGACCTGGCTCGCCTCGCCCGGCGCGGCGGTGCAGACGGAGTGCACCGACGGGGCTGAACGCTATCCGGTGATCGCCGCCGACGACGTGCACGAGACCATCCGCGTCGCCGCGGTCGTCGACTCCGTGCGCACCCTCGACCCACTGGGCCTCGTCGTCCCGCTCGTCTTCGGCGCGTTCGCCGTGCTGTGGCTCCTCGGCTGGGCCATCACCCTGATCGTCCAGGCCGCTCGTCGCGAGCCGGTCGGGCTCCTCATCGCCAGCGGACTGCCCCCGGTGACGGGCGTGGCGTTCCTCGTCGCAGCGTGGATCGTCGTCTCAGGGGCGATCGCAGCCACGCCCGGTCTGGCCCTCGTGGGTGTGCCGACCATCCTGCCGTGGCTGGGCATCCTGCTGGGCGTGGGCTTCCTCGCGATCATCCCCGTCTGGCGCCTGCGCGGCCGGGGCGCCGCGGCTCTGGCGGCGAGCGCGACGCTGGTGTGGATCGCGATGATGGTGTGGTTCGCGTGGATCGCGGTGCTCTCCAGCTGAACGTCGCATCCGCGGTCGTGCCCAGCCCGGCCGGGGCGCTACACGAACCGAGGGCGGAGCCGATACCCTGAACACAGGGCGTGATCCGGCGTCCTGAGGAAGGGTCTGCATCACCGATGGACAAGCAACGGGACTTCGTTCTGCGCACGATCGAGGAGCGCGGGATCAAGTTCGTCCGGCTCTGGTTCACCGACGTGGTGGGCACACTGAAGTCGGTGGCCATCGCCCCCGCCGAGGTCGAGGGCGCCTTCGCCGAAGGACTCGGGTTCGACGGCTCGGCGATCGAGGGGCTCACCCGGTCGTACGAGGCCGACGTGCTGGCGCATCCCGACCCGACGACCTTCCAGATCCTGCCCTGGCGCGGTGAGGTCGATCCCACCGCCCGCATGTTCTGCGACATCACGACGCCCGACGGCCAGCCGGCCGTCGCCGACCCGCGCAACGTGCTGAAGCGCACCCTCGCCAAGGCGGCCGACCGCGGGTTCACGTTCTACACGCATCCCGAGATCGAGTTCTACCTGCTCAAGTCGTCTCAGTACGGGCCCGAGGGCCCCGAGCCGGTCGACTCGGCGGGCTACTTCGACAACGTGCCCGGCGGCACGGCGCACGACTTCCGCCGTCGTTCGGTGCGGATGCTCGAGGACCTCGGGATCTCGGTCGAGTTCAGCCATCACGAGGCGGGCCCCGGCCAGAACGAGATCGACCTGAGGTACGCCGACGCGCTGACCATGGCCGACAACATCATGACCTTCCGCACGGTGATCAAGGAGGTGGCGATCGAGCAGGGCGTCTACGCGACGTTCATGCCGAAGCCGCTGGCCGGTCATCCCGGGTCGGGCATGCACACGCACATGTCGCTGTTCGAGGGCGACTCCAACGCGTTCTACGAGCAGGGCGCCGAGTACCAGCTGTCGAAGATCGGCCGCAACTTCATCGCCGGTCTGCTGCGTCACGCTCCCGAGATCACCGCGGTGACGAACCAGTTCGTCAACTCGTACAAGCGTCTCTGGGGTGGCGATGAGGCGCCGAGCTTCGTCTGCTGGGGCCACAACAACCGCTCCGCCCTGGTGCGCGTGCCGCTCTACAAGCCGAACAAGGGCCAGTCGTCGCGCATCGAGTACCGCGCGATCGATTCGGCGGCGAACCCGTACCTGGCCTACTCGCTGCTCCTCGCGGCGGGCCTCAAGGGCATCGAGGGCAACTACGAGCTGCCGCCCGAGGCCGAGGACAACGTCTGGTCGCTCACCGACGCGGAGCGCCGTGCGCTGGGCTACGACCCGCTGCCGGCGAGCCTCGACCGGGCGATCAGCCTGATGGAGGGCTCGGAGCTCGTCGCCGAGACCCTCGGCGAGCAGGTGTTCAACTACGTGCTGCTCAACAAGAGACAGGACTGGCGCGCCTACCGGGCGCAGGTCACGCCGTACGAGCTCGAGAGCAACCTCGAGATCCTCTGACGAGGGCGGCCCAGGCCGCGTCGGCACCATGCAACGATCCAGGACGTCACTCACCGGGTTCGCCCGGGCCGGCTTCGCCGAGCTCACGCGGGCCGCTGCGGAGATCCCTGCCCTCGCCGACACGCTGGGTCTGGATGCGGAGGAGCTGCTCGGCTCGTTCCAGCGCGCCGCCGACCCCGACCAGGCCCTCGAGGGTGTGCTCCGCCTGCGGTCCCGCCATCCGGCCGTGGTCGACGACGCGCTCCGCAGCGCCGGGCGGACCCGCCTGCTGCTCCTCCTCGGGGCGTCGGACGGGTTGGAGTTCTTCGAGCGCCACCCCACCGAGCTCGCCGCGTTCGCGTCGCGCGCGCCACGACTGCCCGACGTGGTCGAGGCGCGCCGTGAGCTCCTCGACTCGGTGGGCGCCGTCGACGGATTCGCCGCGCAGGCGGGGGAGGACGCGTGGAACGCGCTCCGGGTGCGCTACCGGTCGCTGCTGGCGGGGGTCGCGGCCTTCGACCTCGAGCAGGCGGATCCGCTGGGTGGCCTCAGCGCCGTCACCCGCTCGCTCGCCGATCTCGCGGCAGGGGCGATCGAGGCTTCTCTCGCGGTGGCCCGCACCCAGCTGTCGACCCGCGGGCACGGCCTGTGGTTCTTCCCCGCAGACGACGTGCGGCTGACCCGGCTCGCGGTGATCGCCATGGGCAAGACGGGGGCGTCCGAGCTCAACTACGTCAGCGACGTCGACGTGATCTTCGTCGGCGAGTCGGCCGACGACGAGGCGCTGGAACCCGCGAAGGCGCTCGACATCGCGACGCGGCTCGCGATGCTCACCATGCGCGGCATCGGCGAGGCGGGTCTCGAGCCGGGGCTGTGGGAGGTCGACGCGAACCTCAGGCCCGAAGGGAAGCAGGGCGCGCTGGTCCGGACCCTCGACTCCCACCGCGCGTACTACGAGCGCTGGGCGAAGAACTGGGAGTTCCAGGCGCTGCTCAAGTCGCGGCCCCTGGCCGGCGATCTCGAGCTGGGTGAGGAGTACGCCCGGACGGTCACCCCGATGGTGTGGAGCAGCGCATCCCGCGAGGACTTCGTCGGCTCGGTGCAGCGGATGCGCGAGCGTGTCACACAGAACATCCGACCCGACGACGTCGACATCCAGCTGAAGCTCGGGCCGGGGGGCTTGCGCGACGTCGAGTTCACGGTGCAGCTCCTGCAGCTCGTCCACGGGCAGAGCGACCCCTCGGTGCGTCAGAAGGGCACGCTCGACGCGCTGCAGGCCCTCGCCGACGCCGGCTACGTCGGGCGCGTCGAGGCGGCGGAGTTCGGCCGCGACTACCGCGTGCTGCGCCTGCTCGAGCACCGTCTGCAGCTGCGCCACCTGGCCCGCACGCACCTGATGCCGCGCGACGACGAGGAGTTGCGGGTGCTGGCCCGGTCGAGCGGGCTCGCGCCGAACGCCCACGACCTCGTCGAGATGTGGTCCGAGATCAAGCACCGCGTGCGCTCTCTGCACGAGCGGCTGTTCTACCGTCCGCTGCTCGCCGCGGTGGCCGCCCTCAGCGCTGACGAGATCGCGCTGACCAGCGAACAGGCCGAGGCCCGGCTCTCCGCGATCGGATTCCAGAGCCCGAAGGGCGCGCTGGCGCACATCGCCGCGATGACCTCGGGGGTCTCTCGGAAGGCCACCATCCAGCGGCACCTCCTCCCGGTCATGCTGCAATGGTTCGCCGAGGGTGCCGATCCCGACTACGGGCTGCTCGCGTTCCGTCGGCTCTCCGACTCGCTCGGCGACACCTACTGGTTCCTCCGCATGCTCCGCGACTCTTCTGGCGCCGCTCGTCGCCTCACCCAGGTGCTCTCGGCCTCCAGGTACGTGGGAGAGCTGTTCGAGCGCATCCCCGAGGCCGCTGCGTGGCTCGAGAACGACGACGAGCTCCGGCCCCGTGCCTTCGCCACGCTCGAGGATGAGGTCGCGGCCATCGTGCAGCGGCACGACACGCCCGATGCGGCGGCTCTGGGCCTGCGGACGGCGCGGCGTCGCGAGACGCTCAGGCTCGCGGTCGCGGCCATCCTGGGCATGATCAGCGTCGAAGAGCTCGGCCGTGCCCTCACCGATGTGACGACGGTGCATCTGCGCGGCACGCTCCGGGTCATCCGCGAGGCCACCGCCGCGGCCCGGGGCGACGGCATCGAGTTCGCCATCATCGGCATGGGCCGGTACGGGGGAGGCGAGCTCGGCTTCGGGTCCGACGCCGACGTGCTCTACGTCTACCGGGCGCGCGACGTCGATCCGCAGACGGCCGGCTCGGTCGCGATGTTCATCGTCAACGAGCTGAACCGGCTCACCGACGACGCGCGCCTGCCGCTCGATCTCGACATCGACCTTCGGCCCGAGGGGAAGAACGGCCCGCCCGTCCGCTCGCTCGACTCGTACGCGGCCTATTACCAGCGGTGGTCGCTCACGTGGGAGGCGCAGGCACTCCTCCGTGCGCGGGGCGTGGCCGGCGACCAGTCGCTCATCGACGGCTTCACCGCCCTCGCCGACAGCGTCCGCTATCCGGCGTCGATCGCACCCAAGGAGGTGCGCGAGGTCAAGCGGATCAAGGCCCGCGTCGAGAACGAGAGGCTCCCGCAGGGAGCAGATCCGGCCCGGCACCTCAAGCTCGGCCGGGGGTCGCTGTCCGACGTCGAGTGGCTCGTGCAGCTCATGCAGCTCGAGCACGCCGTCGCCACCCCGTCGCTGCGCACCACCTCGACCCTCGACGCCCTCTCCGCGATGGAGCAGCACGGGTTGATCGCCGGTCCCGACGCGGATCGTCTCCGTGCGGCCTGGCTCTTCGCGTCGAGGGCGCGCTCGGCGGTGACGCTGTGGTTGAACCGGACGTCCGACGTGCTGCCGTCCGACCGCACGCAGCTGGAGGGTGTGGCGCGTCTCCTGGAGTACCCGCCGGGTTCGGCGACCCAGCTGGAGGAGGACTACCTCGGGGTGACCCGGCGGGCCCGCGCGGTCTTCGAGCGGCTGTTCTACGACTCGTGACGCTCGTCGGCGCGTGACCACGACGGGGGATAGAGTCGAGGGGTGGATGGGGTGCACAGCGGCGACGCCGCGAAGTACGACGAGTGGATCGCGGCGATCACCCGCTTCTCCCAGGAGCTCCCGACGCAGGCCGAGCGTCTGCAGGTGAAGCCCACGGGTCCGCGTCGGCGGCCGTGGTGGAGCGTTCCGGTGAGAGTCACCGCCGCCGACCGCAGGGAGATCGCCTCGGCGCTCGTCGCGGTCGATACGGCGGGCGGCTGGCGCTTCGTGGATGCCAGAGGCAAGGATGCGGCGGCGCCCGCCCCGACGGGCCTGGCCGACGCCACCGATCCCACGTACTCGACCTACGAGTGCTTCCAGCGCTTCCTGTCGTCGTAGGGTTTCGCCGGTCGCGGGTCGCTCGTCGCCGGTGACCTCAGTCGACCGTGTCGGAGAGCTCGTCGAGGGCGGCCAGGTCGTCGGGCGAGATCTCGAAGTCGAGCTCGGCGTTCGAGCGGATGCGGTCAGGCGTCACCGACTTCGGCAGCGGCAGCACCTCGTGCTCGAGCAGGTAGCGGATCGACAGCTGGGCAGGGGTGACGCCGTACTTCTCGGCGATCGCCCCCAGCCGGTCGTCGTCGAGGAGGCGACCGGTGGCGAGCGGCGAGTAGCCCTCGACGAGCACGCCGTGCTCACGGCACCAGGCGGTGGTGTCGTCTTGGGTGTGGCCGATGAACCAGCGGATCTGGTCGGCGTGCGGCACCACCTCGGTGGCGGAGACGAGCGACTCCAGGTCGGGGTCGACGAAGTTGGAGACGCCGATGGAGCGCACGCGCCCGGCGCCGTAGAGCTCCTCGAACACCTTCCACACCTCGATGTTGCCCGCGCGGTGGTCGGAACCCATGTCGGTCCAGGGCCACGGCGCGTGGATGAGGTACAGGTCGATCACACCCAGGTCGAGCGCCGCCGTGGAGCCTTCGAAGGCACGTCGCGTGCCTTCCGCATCCTTGATCTCGGCCTTGAGCTTCGTGGTGATGAAGATCTCCTCGCGCGGTACGCCGCTGTCGCGGACCGCCCGGCCGACGCTCGCCTCGTTGCCGTAGGCGGCGGCGGTGTCGATGTGCCGGTAGCCGGCGTCGAGGGCGACGCGCACGGAATCGTACGTCTCGCTCCCGTCCGGGATCTGCCAGGTGCCGAACCCCACCTGGGGGATCTCGACGCCGTTGGAGAGGGTGAAGGTGTCCGTCAGTGCGCTCATTCCCTCATGCTAGGCACGACCATCCCGGGGCCGCCCACGGCGCACCCTCGTGAGAGGTGAGTCAGCGAGGCGTCTCGGTGATCGCGGGTGCCTCCGTCCGCCGCACGACAGCATCGCCGAGAGGTCGCCGTCTGCCCGAGTGATCGGCCCGACGCTCCCGAAGGTGATCAGCGTGCCGAGGAGAGCGATCCCGCCTCCGACCACGATCGATCGTCGACGTGTCGGAGCGGCCAGGGGAGCGATCGCATCCGGTGGAACGACGAAGAGTCCGCACGAGCGGGGATCCAGAGGGCTCTGGACGCTCATGCGGACTCTTCGTGTGAGTCAGCGGGGATCAGACGCCGTAGTAGAGCTCGTACTCGAAGGGGTGCGGGCGCTGGGCGATCGGCTTGATCTCGTTCTCACGCTTGTACGAGATCCAGGTCTCGATCAGGTCGGGCGTGAAGACGTTGCCCTTCGTGAGGAACTCGTGGTCGGCCTCGAGTGCGTCGAGGGCCTCGCCGAGCGACGCCGGCACCTGAGGGATGTTCTTGGCCTCCTCGGGCGGGAGCTCGTAGAGGTCCTTGTCGACGGGCTCGTGCGGCTCGATGCGGTTGAGGATGCCGTCGAGGCCGGCCATGAGCTGCGCGGCGAACGCGAGGTACGGGTTGCCCGAGGCGTCGGGCGCACGGAACTCGATGCGCTTCGCCTTGGGGTTCGTGCCCGTGATCGGGATGCGGATCGATGCCGAGCGGTTTCCGGCCGAGTACACCAGGTTGACCGGAGCCTCGAAGCCGGGCACCAGACGGTGGTACGAGTTCACGGTCGGGTTGGTGAAGGCGAGCACAGCGGGGGCGTGCTTCAGCAGACCGCCGATGTACCAGCGCGCGATGTCGGAGAGCCCGCCGTAGCCGGCCTCGTCGTAGAACAGCGGCTTCCCGTCGTTCCAGAGCGACTGGTGCGTGTGCATGCCCGAGCCGTTGTCGCCGAAGAGCGGCTTCGGCATGAAGGTGGCGGTCTTGCCCCAGAGGTTCGCGGTGTTCTTGACGATGTACTTGAACTTCAGGATGTCGTCCGCCGAGTGCACCATGGTGTCGAAGCGGTAGTTGATCTCACCCTGTCCTGCGGTGCCCACCTCGTGGTGCGCGCGCTCGAGGATGAGGCCCGAGTCGATGAGCTTGAGCGAGATGTCGTCGCGGAGGTCGGCGTGCTGGTCGACGGGCGAGACGGGGAAGTAGCCGCCCTTGTAGGGGGTCTTGTTGGCGAGGTTACCGCCCTCCTCCTCGCGGCCGGAGTTCCACGCGGCCTCGCTGGAGTCGACCTTGTAGAACGAGGAGTTCTGCTTCACCTCGTAGCGCACGTCGTCGAAGATGTAGAACTCCGCCTCGGGGGCGAAGAAGGCGGTGTCGGCGATGCCGGTGGAGGCGAGGTACTTCTCGGCCTTCTTGGCGACCTGGCGGGGGTCCTTGCCGTAGATCTCGCCGTTGCGCGGGTTGTAGATGTCGAAGACCATGATCAGCGTGCGCTCGGCCCGGAACGGGTCGATGTAGGCGGTCGACACATCCGGGATGAGCTGCATGTCCGACTCGTGGATCGAGGCGAAGCCCCGGATCGAGGAGCCGTCGAAGAGCTGCCCGACCGAGAAGAACTCCTCATCGACGGTCGAGGCGGGGATGTTGAAGTGCTGCTGGACACCGGGAAGATCGGTGAACCGGATATCAAGGAACTTGACGTCGGTGTCCTTGATGAACTTGAGCACCTCGGAAGAATCGCTGAACATGAGTCTCCAATGGCTGTGGTACTGAGCAGCTGCGGGTACAGCTACGCGTCACCCTACGGGGGCGTCGTGACGCGGCGGTGTCACCATTGTTTCGGGCATGTTACGTCCACCTGGGTTCTGACGGAATGTGTGCCTGGAGCGGGCCTCAGGGTGCCCGGCCGTGTGGGCGATAGGCTCGACCGGTGAGCAGACCGGATGATCGTCCCGCCTCGACCGGGGGAGCGGCACCCAGCCGGTGGCCGGGTGAACGCCTCGGCTTCCCGCAGGAGGGACGGGGTTCCATCGCTCGACCCGGGCGCCGCGTCGCGGCACTGCTGATCGACTTCGCGCTCTGCTACGTGATCTACTACGCGTTCTTCTTCGGGACCTGGTGGGGCAGCTCGCTGGTCTTCTTCGTGGAGCAGTGCCTCTTCATCGCCACCCTCGGTGGCGGTGTGGGTCACCTGCTGCTCGGGATGCGCGTGGTGCGACTGAACGGGGCATGGGCCGGCTGGTGGCGCCCCATCCTCCGCACGGTGCTGCTGATGCTCGTCGTGCCCGCCGTGATCTGGGACTCGGACCAGCGCGGACTCCACGACGTCTTCTCGGGCACGGTCCTCGTCAAGCGCTGACGCGAGCGGTGCCCGCGGGGGCCCCGTTCACCGGGGCCCGCAGGGGATCAGCGCGGACGCTGAGGGCGCATCCGCATCGGGTCGATGCCCTTGGGGATGGCGACCGGCGACGCCGAGGTCAGCGACGTGAGGCGGTTGCTCACGGCCATCACCTCGGGCTTGGTGAGGACGGGCTTGATGCGCGCCATCTTCGCCGCGACGCGGTGGAGCGGCACGGAGTCCTCGTCCGGTCCGACGACCATGAAGGTGACCGGCACGTTCGGCAGGATGCGCTGCACCTTGCGCTTCTCGTCGTCGAGCATGCGCTGCGTGCGCGTGCGCGGACCCTCGCCGATGAGGACGACGCCCCCGCGGCCCACGGCGCGATAGACCGCATCCTGCGAGCGGGGATTCACCGCGACGGGCATCTCGCTGCCGCGCCAACTGCGACGCAGGGAGCTGCGCAGCACGGCGCCGACGGCACCCGCCTGGCCCTCGATCTGCTTGTAGGCGGCGCGCTCGGCGCGACGCCCGAGGATGACCAGGGCGATGAGCAGACCCGCGAGCACACCCGCGAGGATCCACATGACGATGCCGAACACGTTGTCGCGCGAGATGATCAGCGCGACCGCGACACCCGCGAGGACGGGCAGCGCGAAGCCGAGCGCCATGATCCACATCGCGTTGGGGTCGTAGCGGCGGGTCATCTGGAAGACCTGCCACATCTGCTTCAGACGACCGGGCTCTTTCGGCTGCTTCTGAGCCTTGTCGGAGGAACGTGCCATGTCCTCAAGGATACTTCGTCCGCGGGGCCGTCTCCGGCCTCTCCGTGGCGGGCGCCGCTCCTGCACAGTCCGGCTCTGGTCGCAGATCATCCACTGATCACGTCTGGGCCGACCGCAGTCCGGCTGCGGCCGCCAGGATCGACGCGTGATCCCCAGCCCCGTCCCTCCGCTCCACGGCTACCGCCTCCACGAGGTGGTCCGTGTCGACGTCGACCGCACCGTTCATCGTGGCAGCGGCCCGGCGGGTGAGCCCGTCGAGGTGCACCAGTTGCACGCCGCCTCAGTCCCCGACTCGGCCGTCGATTCGGGCTCGCTGATCGACGTCCACACGGACCACGACGGCGTCACGCTGGTCTTCCAGGCCGAGCAGGTCGCGCGTTCGGCACCGCCGTTCTCCGAGCGACCGCTCGGATCGCCCAGCCGGGGGGCGAGCGAGTCCACGGCGTGGCAGTGGCGCGATGAGGCGCCTCCCGCCCGCGACGACCCCGGCACCGACGGCATCGCAGAGACGATCGAGCCCGCCCTGGCGGCGTTGCTCGCGCTGCGCGACAGCATCGCGCCCCTCGCCTCCGCCCTCCGCCGCCGGATCGGACGCCGCCGTGTGATCGTCGCCGCACTGGCGCTGTGCACGGCGCTGGCCGGAGGCGTCCTGATCTCGGGGATCGTCGGGGCGGGTCAGCCCGAGGGGGATCGTGCCGCCGAGGCGGCGGGCGTCCCGCCTGCGAGGGCGGCGGACGGAGGAGCTTCGGCGTCGCCGTCCGCGAGCTCGACTCCAGCCGATCCGCTGGAGGCCGCCGCCGATCTGCTCGAGGGGCGATCCGCCTGCCTCGCCGTCGCCGACGCCGCCTGTCTCGACGGAGTCGACGAGTGGGGATCGCCCGCTCTGCACGACGACCTCGCCCTGATCGCTCGTGGAGCGGCCGATCCGCTCGAGAGCATCATCGGCGGCATGGACGGGACGTGGCACGTCGTCGACGACCTCGGGGGCGCCGTCCTGCTCGCACCGGCCGCCGCGCCGTCACCCGGAGACAGCGAACCGGCCTCCCTCCTCGTGGTGAGGGGAGAGGCCGGCTGGCTGATCAGGTCGTACGAACCGGGCGGATCAGATGCCCAGGTCGGCGTCGAAGGCACCCTCCTCGAGACGGTTCTTGACCGCCGTGAGGAAACGCGCGGCGTCGGCGCCGTCGACGATGCGGTGGTCGTAGCTCAGCGCCAGGTAGACGGTCGAGCGGACGGCGATCGCGTCGGCGCCGTCGACCTTCACCACGGCCGGGCGCTTGACGACCGCGCCCGTGCCGAGGATGGCGCTCTGCGGCATGAAGACCAGCGGGGTGTCGAAGAGGGCTCCGCGCGATCCGGTGTTCGTCAGCGTAAAGGTGCCACCGGCCAGCTCGTCGGGCTTGAGCTTGTTGTCGCGGGTGCGCGCGGCGAGGTCGGCGATCTCCTTCGCGAAGCCCGCGATGTCGAGGTCACCGGCGTTCTTCACCACCGGGGTGAGGAGTCCGCGCTCGGTGTCGACCGCGATGCTCAGGCCTTCGTGGTCGGGGTAGACGATGTTCTCGCCGTCGACCGTCGCGTTGATGATCGGGTAGGCCTTGAGGGCCTCCGTCGCCGCGAGCGCGAAGAACGGGAGGAACGACAGCTTGCTGCCGGTCTTCTCGAGGAACTGCGACTTCACACGGTCGCGGAGCGCCGCCACCTTCGTGACGTCGACCTCGACGACGGTGGTCAGCTGCGCCGACGCCTGCAGCGAGGCCACGGCACGCTCGGCCACCACCTTGCGGAGGCGCGACATCGGCTGAGTGGTGCCGCGCAGCGGCGAGGTCTCGAGCTTGGTCGAGGCCGCCGCGGCGGGAGCCGCCGACTCACCGGTCGAGGTCGAGGCCGAGGCCGCAGCGGCGAGGACGTCCTCCTTGCGGATGCGTCCGCCGACACCCGTCCCGGTCACGGTGGCGAGGTCGACACCCTGGTCGTGAGCGAGCTTGCGCACGATCGGGGTGACGTACCCGGCGTTGCCCGCCTCGTTCGAGGCCGGCGCAGCGGGAGCTGCCGGCGCAGCGGGCGCCGCGGGGGCGGCGGCTGCCGGAGCAGCAGGAGCCGCGGGCGCCGCAGGAGCGGGAGCGGCCGGAGCAGCAGGCGCGGCCTGAGCGGGGGCCGCGGGAGCGGGCGGTGCCGGCGGGGCGGGCGGAGCCGGGGGAGCGGCGGGTGCCTGGGTCACCGGAGCGGGGGCGGACGGAGCGGGCTCCTCCGCGGGGGCCGGGGCCTCGGCCGACGGCGTGACCACGGTCTCAGGCTGCTGCTCCTGAGGAGCCTCCGGCTCGGCGGGCGCCGATGCCCCCGACCCGTCTCCGATCCGGACCAGCGCGGTGCCGACCTCGACGGTCTCGTCCTCGGGGACGAGGATCTCCTCGATCACCCCGGCGACGGGGGACGGGATCTCGGTGTCGACCTTGTCGGTCGACACCTCGAGCAGGGGCTCGTCGACCTCGACACGGTCGCCGACGTTCTTCAGCCAGCGGGTGACCGTACCCTCCGTGACGCTCTCTCCGAGCGCGGGGAGGTTGACGGATTCGCTCATGGGACTCTCTCTCCTTGTGGGAACTCTGTGCTGGGGGCGCTGATCAGAGCGCGTGGAGCGGCTTGCCGGCGAGAGCGAGGAACGCCTCTCCGAGGGCCTCGTTCTGGGTGGGGTGGGCGTGGACGAGGGGGGCGACGTCCTCGGGGTAGGCCTCCCAGTTGACCACGAGCTGGGCCTCGCCGATGAGCTCTCCGACGCGGGCGCCGATCATGTGCACCCCGACGACCGGGCCGTCGTTGACACGGACGACCTTGATCGAGCCGGAGGTGCCGAGGATGTGGCTCTTGCCGTTGCCCGCGAGGCTGTAGTCGTAGGCGGTGATCGAGTCGGCGCCGTACTGGGCGGCGGCCTTCGCCTCGGTCAGACCGACCGAGGCGACCTCGGGCTCGGAGTAGGTGACCTTGGGGATGTTGACGTCCTCGACGATCTGCGGGTTGAGGCCCGCGATCTCCTCGGCGACGAAGATGCCCTGCTGGAAGCCGCGGTGGGCCAGCTGGAGGCCGGGGACGATGTCGCCCACGGCGTAGACGCCGGGAACACTGGTCTCGAGTCGGTCGTTGGTGATCACGAAGCCGCGGTCGACGGTGACACCCGCCTCCTCGAAGCCGAGGCCCTGCGTGGCCGGGCCGCGGCCGACGGCGACGAGGAGCACGTCGCCCTCGAAGGTCTTGCCGTCTTCGAGGGTCACGACGACGCCCTGGTCGTCCTGTGTGACGCCCGAGAAACGGGTGCCGAGGTTGAACTGGATGCCGCGCTTGCGGAACGCACGCTCGAACTGCTTGCTGATCGCCTCGTCCTCGTTCGGGACCAGGTGGGGCAGCGCCTCCACGATCTGCACCTCGGCGCCGAACGACTTCCAGACGCTGGCGAACTCGACGCCGATGACGCCGCCACCGAGGATGACGACCTTGTTCGGGATCCAGTCGAGGGCGAGCGCGGTCTCGGACGTGATGACACGGCCGCCGATCTCGAGCCCGGGAAGGGTGCGCGAGTACGAGCCCGTGGCGAGGACGACCTTGTCGCCGACGATGGTGTCGTCGCCGACCTGGACGGTGGTGGGCGACGTGAGACGGCCCTCACCGGCGATGGTCGTGATCTTGCGCGCCTTCAGCAGCCCCTGCAGGCCCTTGAACTTGCTCTGGACGACCTCGTCGCGGTACTCCTTCACCGACGGCAGGTCGATGCCCTCGAACGTGGAGCGCACACCGTACTTCGCCGACTCGCGGCTCACATCCGCGACCTCGGCGGCGTGCAGCAGCGCCTTCGTGGGGATGCAGCCCCGGTGCAGACAGGTGCCGCCGACCTTGTCCTTCTCGATGAGCGCCACCGAGAATCCCAGCTCGGTCGCTCGCAGCGCTGCAGCGTATCCGCCGCTGCCGCCGCCGAGCACGACAATGTCAAACTTCTGTTCCGACACCTAGCAACTCCCTCGTGCGTCAGGATCCGGCCTGGCACCGTAGGCCAGGCCTCGAGGGCGAGCGTCTCGCCCATAAGACCTTACTACGCGCGGGAGTACGCCTCGGCAACGCGCAGGAGCGTCCTCACACCCACGCCGGTCGGTCCCTTGCCGGTGTAGCCGTAGCCGCCCTCCTTGTTGAGCGCCGGTCCCGCGATGTCGAGGTGGGCCCACGGGATCCGCTCGCCGTCTGCATCGGTCCCGATGAAGTCGGCCAGGAACGCGGCGGCCACGAGCATCCCGCCGGCGGTGTTGCCGGGCTTGACGTTCGCGATGTCGGCGATGTCGGAGGCGAGCATGGGGCGCATCTCCACGGGGATGGGCATCCGCCACATCGTCTCGCCGGTCTCGTCGGCGGCGTCGATCACGCGGGGCACCACGGGGTCGTCGCCCATGACGCCGACGTAGCGGTTGCCGAGCGCCACCACCTGCGCGCCCGTGAGGGTCGCGACGTCGATGATCGCGTCGGGCTGCTCCTCGGAGGCGGCGACCAGGCCGTCGGCCATCACGAGGCGACCCTCGGCGTCGGTGTTGAGCACCTCGACCGTGCGTCCGCCGCGGATGGTGAGGACGTCTCCGGGGCGGATCGCGACCCCGGACGGCATGTTCTCGGCGAGGCAGAGCCACGCCGTCAGACGCACGGGGATTCGCCGGCGCGCGGCGGCGATGAGCGTCGCGAGCACGGTGGCCGCACCGGCCATGTCGTCCTTCATCCCGATCATCGACACCGGGGGCTTCAGCGAGAGGCCGCCCGTGTCGAACGTGATCCCCTTGCCCACCAGGGCGAGGTGAGCGGATGCGCCCTCGGGCGCGTACTCGACACGCACCAGACGGGGCGGTCGGGTCGAGCCCTGCCCCACGCCGAGGATCCCGCCGAACCCGTCGGCCGCGAGCTGCTCCTCATCCCAGACGCGGACGGTGACGTCGTCGAGCGCGGCGACCTCCTCGACGGTCCGATCGGCGAACACCGAGGGGTAGAGGTCGAGCGCCGGGATGTTGACGAGGTCCTTCACCAGGGTGACGGCGTCGGCGGCGATCATCGCACGGTCGAGCGCGTCGCGGTCGGACTCGGGGGCGACGATGACCAGCGAGTCGGAGGAGGACTCGCCGTCGGACTCCTCGCGTCCCGCGCCGCGATAGTCGTCGAACCGGTAGGCGCCGAGGAGAGCGCCTTCGGCGATCGCCTCGGTCTCCGACGCGGCGGCGGGCGCGAGGTCGATGACCAGCGACCCGCTCAGGCGCCTCGTGGCCGATCCCGCGGCGGCGCGCAGGTCGTCGACCGTGGGCTCGGAGGCGCCGAGCCCGACGACGGCGATCGAGCCGCCACCGGTGCGGTTCGGCAGCCGCACGAGCTCGTCGCGCTTGCCGGCGAAGCCGACCGCGGCGAGATCGGCGATGAGCCCGGCGTCGTCACTGCCCCGCACCGTGATCTCGCCGTCCTTCTTCCACGCCGCGACGACGAGGATGCCGTCGGAGTCGGGGGAGGAGGGGCGGACGGGGGAGAGGGAGACGGATGCACGTGCCATGTCGGCCATGGTAATCCGGGCGTCCGGGGACTGTTCGCTGAGGGCATGTCCGCCCTCCGGGGTGGGGCCCGCGCGCCCGATTAGAGTTGTGACATGGACTACGAGCAGAGGCTGTACCAGCTCACCGCCGAGGCGGAGCTCGTGCCCGAAGGTCTCGATCTCGTCGCCGGTCTCACCGGGTTCAGCGACGCCGGCGCGGCCGTGGCGCAGCTCAAGGAGTACCTCCTGGAGTCGCTCACCTCGACCCTGATCGCGGAGTTCGACGCCGACGAGCTGCTCGACTACCGGGCCCGCCGGCCCGTGGTCACGTTCGACGAGGACCACATCAGCGAGTACGAGCCGCAGTCGCTGCGCCTCTACCTCATGACCGACGAGCTCGGCAGCCGGTTCCTCTTCCTCACGGGCTTCGAGCCCGATTTCAAGTGGGAGCGCTTCGCCGCCGCGGTCACCTCGCTGGTCGACCGGTTCAAGGTCAAGGCGACCACCTGGGTTCACGCCATCCCCATGCCCGTGCCCCATACACGACCCATCAGCGTCACCGTGAGCGGCAACCGTCAGGAGCTCATCGAGTCGATGTCGGTGTGGCGCCCCACCACGCAGGCGCCTGGCAACGCGATGCACCTGGTCGAGTACCGGCTCAGCGAGCTCGATCACCCGATCACGGGCTTCGTGCTGCTGGTGCCGCACTACCTCGCCGACACCGAGTTCCCCGGCGCCGCCCTCGCCGGTCTCGAGAGCGTGTCGGCCGCGACGGGTCTCATCTTCCCGACCGACCGCATCCGCGAAGAGGGCCGGGTGTTCCTCGGCCGCATCGACGAGCAGGTCGTGAGCAACGCCGAGCTGGCGAAGCTCGTGCAGACCCTCGAGGAGCGCCACGACGCGTACATGGAGGGTACGAACCTCCAGTCGCCGCTCACCGTCGACGGCGAGCTGCCCACCGCCGATGAGATCGGCGCCGAGCTCGAGCGGTTCCTGGCGGGCAAGCGCCGCGGAGACGACGACACCGCCGACTGATCGCAGCCCGCCCCCGGGCTGGGTAGCATCGATGCAGTGAACTCCGCTCGGTCCTGGCTCGTCTTCGGGGTCGGCGTGTTCGCCTACACCGCGGCCGTCCTGCAGCGGACGACCATCGGTGTCGCGGGGGTCTCGGCTGCCGAGCGGTTCGAGACGTCGGCTGCCCTGCTGTCGAGCCTGGCCGTGCTGCAGCTCGTGGTCTACGCGGCGTGGCAGATCCCGTTCGGCATCCTCCTCGACCGGGTGGGACCCAAGGCGCTCATCTGCGGCGGGTCGATCGTCATGGTCGCCGGTCAGCTGGTGCTCGCGTTCGCTCCCACGATCGAACCCGCCATCCTCGGCCGGATCCTCGTGGGCACGGGCGACGCGGCGGTCTTCATCTCGGTGATCCGGCTCACGTCGTCGTGGTTCCAGGGCCGGATCGTGCCCCAGCTGTCGCAGTGGGTCGGCAACATCGGCCAGTTCGGGCAGATCCTGTCCGCGATCCCGTTCGCGCTCATCCTCCACGCGTTCGGCTGGACGCCGGCGTTCTCCGCGGCGGCCGGCCTGTCGCTGCTCGCGTTCCTGCTCGGCATCGCCCTGCTCGCCGACCGCCCGCGATCAGCGCCCGAGCCGGCGAAGGCCGCCGACATCCGCGAGGCGATGACCGGACTGCGCGCGGCGCTCCGACGTCCCGGGACGCAGCTCGGCTTCTGGTCGCACTTCGTCTCCCAGTCGAGCGGCACGGTGTTCGCGCTGTTCTGGGGCTACCCCTTCCTGGTGTCGGCGGTCGGCCTGCCCCCGGAGACGGCGTCGTCACTGCTCGTCGTGATCGTGGTCAGCGGCGTCATCGCCGGGCCCATCCTGGGGCTGCTGACGGCGCGCTTCCCTCTTCGGCGCTCCAACCTGGTGCTCGGCATCACCATCGCGATCCTCGTGGTGTGGACCGTGGTCATCCTCTGGCCGGGCAGCCCGCCGTTCTGGCTGATCATCGTCCTCCTCGTCGTCCTGGGCGTCGGCGGCCCCGGGTCGCTCATCGGGTTCGACTTCGCGCGCTCCTTCAACCCCATGCGCTCGCTCGGCTCGGCCAACGGCATCGTCAACGTGGGAGGCTTCCTCGCCTCGTTCGTGATGATGTTCGTCATCGGGCTGCTGCTCGACGTCCAGCTCGACGCGGGTCTGAGCACGACGCTCTACGAGCTGGATGCGTTCCGTCGCGCGTTCCTCATCCAGTACGTCGTGATCGGCTTCGGGATCGTCATGCTGGTCCGCGCCCGCAGGCGGACACGCCGTCGTCTGGAGCAGGACGAGGGAATAACAGTGGGCCCCATCTGGGTTGCACTCTTCAGAGCGTGGAGGCGCCGTCGGGCGTGACGGAGCGGCTGTCGGGCCGTCGTGTGTGAGGAGCACACAGGCTTCCGTGCAATAATCGAAGGTACAGACCCGTTCCTGTCACGAGTCGCACCCGGATCCTCGGTGAGCGAACTTCGAGACTTGACATGGGTCTTAGTAATGTCCGAAAACATCACGGACCGGAAGCCCTGCCCCTGACGCGAATCATGCGCGACCTTCCGATCCTGGGGACGAAAGGTGATCTGATGGCGAAGTCCGCAGCCACCCTCGACAAGGCAACGGCGCCTGACGAGGCCACGGAGGAGACGACCGCGCCCGCTCGCGGCGCGAAGAAGAAGACGACCCGTCAGCCCGCCGCGAAGGGCGCCAAGGCCTCGTCGAAGGCGGCGAAGGCCGCCGACGACGAGCTCGAGGGCGACGACGAGCTGGAGCCGGAGGACGGCGCGGAGGTCGACGAGACCGACGACGCCGCCGAAGGCGACGCAGCTGAGTCGACCGACGACGCCGAGGCGGAGGACGGCGACGAGTCGGCGCCCAAGGCAGCCGCACCCACGGGCGAGGCCGAGGCGGTCCCGGCCGGTGCCCTCGTGCTGTCGCTGGTCGACGACGAGGACGAGGTCCCCGTCTACTCGAGCACGATCACGGGTGCGACGGCCGACCCGGTCAAGGACTACCTGAAGCAGATCGGCAAGGTCCCGCTCCTGAACGCGGCCGAGGAGGTCGAGCTCGCGATGCGGATCGAGGCCGGCCTGTTCGCCGAGGAGAAGCTCGCCAACGCCGACAACATGACGCCGCAGCTGCGCCGCGAGCTCATGTGGGTGGCGAAGGACGGCCAGCGCGCCAAGAGCCACCTGCTCGGGGCGAACCTCCGACTCGTGGTCTCCCTGGCCAAGCGCTACACCGGTCGAGGCATGCAGTTCCTCGACCTCATCCAGGAGGGCAACCTGGGCCTCATCCGTGCGGTCGAGAAGTTCGACTACACGAAGGGCTTCAAGTTCTCGACCTACGCCACCTGGTGGATCCGACAGGCGATCACCCGCGCCATGGCCGATCAGGCCCGCACCATCCGCATCCCGGTGCACATGGTCGAGGTCATCAACAAGCTCGCCCGCGTGCAGCGCCAGATGCTCCAGGACCTGGGCCGCGAGCCCACCCCCGAGGAGCTGAGCCGCGAGCTCGACATGACCCCCGAGAAGGTCATCGAGGTGCAGAAGTACGGTCGCGAGCCGATCTCCCTCCACACCCCGCTGGGTGAGGACGGCGACAGCGAGTTCGGCGACCTGATCGAGGACACCGAGGCGGTCGTCCCGGCCGACGCGGTGGGCTTCACGATGCTGCAGAAGCAGCTCGAGTCCCTCCTCGACTCGCTCTCGGAGCGCGAGGCGGGCGTGATCCGCATGCGGTTCGGGCTCGGCGACGGCATGCCCAAGACCCTCGACCAGATCGGCGACACGTTCGGCGTGACGCGTGAGCGTATCCGCCAGATCGAGTCGAAGACCATGGCGAAGCTGCGTCACCCGTCGCGGTCGCAGTCGCTGCGCGACTACCTCGAGTAGGCCCGTGGGTGCACGAACGGCCGCGGCCGTCCTGATCGGCCGCGCCGTCCGCGTCGCCGCGCGACTGCGCGGCGGCGGTTCGGCGATCCCCGGGGCGACGGCGCTGAAGGTCGACCCCGACTTCCTCGCCCGCACGATCTCGGCGATTCCCGACGGTGTCGTCGCCGTATCGGGATCGAACGGCAAGTCGACGACCACGAACATGCTGGCCGCGATCGTGCGCGCGCACGGTCTCAAGGTCTTCACGAACCCGTCGGGCGGCAACCTGCCGCAGGGCATCGCGTCGGCACTGCTCGCCGACGTCTCCGTCTCGGGCAGGCTCGATGCCGACATCGCGGTGCTCGAGGTCGACGAGGGGTACGGCCCGCGTCTCGCGGGGCTGCTCAAGCCGCGTACCGTGCTGCTGCTCAACATCCAGATCGACCAGCTCAACCGGTACCACGAGCCCGATCGGGTGGCGACCATGCTCGCCACGGTCGCGGCCTCCGCGACCGACGGGTTGGTGCTCAACCGCGAAGACAACTTCCTCGTCGACATCGACGAGCGGATCCCTGCCCGCGAAGGCCGGCGTGTGAGCTGGTTCGGCGGGGTGCCGGAGTTGGTGGAAGCCGCCGGGCACGGCGTGGCGACGGCCGATCGGTTCGACGGCTCCGCCGCTGCGCCGAAGGATCGTCCTGCCTCGGTGGAGGTGATCGCGCTCGACGGGGTGCACGCGACGCTCGCCCTCGGCGAGACGCAGGTCGTCGTGCGCCTTCCCGCGCGCGGCATGCACTACGCGCTCGACGCCGCGGCCGCCGCCGCGACGGCGATGAGCGTGCTCGGCGATCGCTTCCAGCCCGAGCTGGTGGCACTCGCGCTCGACGCCCTTGAGACGGTCTACGGCCGCGGCGAGATGCTCGAGATCGACGGCGAGCAGGTCGAGATCATCATGATGAAGAACCCGGCCTCGCTGCAGCTGAACCTCGATGCCCTCGACGCGACGCCGGAGCAGGTGTTCCTCGCGGTCGATGAGGGAACCCCCGATCCGTCGTGGATCTACGACATCGACTTCTCCCGGCTCGACCACGTCGACGGCATCACCGGGTCGAAGGCGTGGCAGTTCGCCGTGCGGTTCGGCTATCTCGGGATGCCGGTGGGCGAGGTCGATCTCGACGTCCGGCGTGCGGTGAAGCGCTTCCTCGCGCTGCCGCGGCCGGCCACCGGTCACAAGGTGATGATCCTGAACTACGAGCTCATGATGTCGATCCGCAAGGTGCTCGGCTTCAAGGAGCTGGAAGGCGGTGGGTCGTGACCCTGCGCATCCTTCATCTCCTGCCGCGACTCCTCGGCATGAACGGCGAGTCGGGCAACGTCGAGATCCTGCGACTCCGCTCGGAGTGGCGGGGTCTGCCGGTCGAGGTCGTGACGGTCGACGCCGCAGAGGCGATGCCGTCGGTCGACGAGATCGACCTGGTCTTCGTCGGCAGCGGTCCGGTGTCGGCGCAGCTCCTCGCTCGACCGTTGGTCGAGGCTCTCGCGGTGCCGCTTCGTCAGCTGGCGTCGTCCGGTGTCCCGTTCCTCGCGGTGGGCGCAGGCTTCCAGCTCCTTGGCGAGTCGATCGTGCTCGAGACGGGCGAGACCCTCGCCGGGGCCGGCGTGTTCCCGGTGACCACGCGTCATGGAGGCGAGCGCGTGGTCGGCGACTTCGTCGTGTCGTCGCCGCGTCTCGGCACCGTCGTCGGCTTCGAGAACCGCGGATCCTTCGTCGACGTCGGGTCGCACACCACCCTGGGCACGGTCGTCTACGGTCGCGGCAACACCGCCGCGGTCGAGGGCCGACGCGGCGAGGAGGGCTTCTGGGAGGGCAACCTCCTCGGCACCCACATGCACGGCCCCATCCTCGCGAACAACCCCGAGCTCGCCGACCTCCTCCTCGAGCGCGCCCTCTCCGTGCGGGGCCAGTCGTACCCCGACGCGCCGGCCGCGGAGGAGCGGCTCGCCGAGATCGACGAGCGCGCCCGCCAGGCCCGCGACACGATCGCCGCTCGCCCCCTCAGCGAGTAGCCCCCCGCGCGAGGCGCACCCGGTCCCGCGCGGGGCGCACCCGCACGCCGAACGGCGAGAAGCGGCCCTTTGCGGTGCGCGGAAGGGGCGCTTTCTCGCCGTTCGGCGCAGGATGAGCGTTGCGTCCTCGCCGAACGGTGAGCAATAGCCCTTTGCGGGGCGCAGGAAGGGCGCTTTCCCGCCGTTCGGCGCAGGGGTGAGCGGTGCGTCTCGCCGAACGGCGAACATCCGCCCTTTGCGGGGCGCAGGAAGGGCGCCTTCTCGCCGCTCGACGCGGGATAGGGGATGCGCCGCTCGAGGCGGCGCGCGCGACGCCTCGCGTCAGACGTCGATGCGGTCTCGGGTGAGGTCGGTGGAGCCCGCGATGATGAACTCCTTGCGCGGGGCGACCTCGTCGCCCATGAGGAGCTCGAAGGTCTTCTCGGCGGCGGCGGCGTCGGCGACGTTCACGCGGCGCAGCGTGCGCTGGGCGCGGTCCATCGTGGTCGTCGCCAGCTGGTCGGCATCCATCTCGCCGAGGCCCTTGTACCGCTGGATCGGCTCCTGGTAACGGCGCTTCGAGCGCTGGATGTCCTTCACCACACCCCTCAGCTCGGCCTCGGAGTACGTGTAGATCACGTCGTTCGGCTTCGATCCGGGGTTGATCGCGATGACGCGGTGCAGCGGCGGGACCGCCGCGTAGACCCGGCCGTCTTCGATGAGGGGGCGCATGTACCGGAAGAACAGCGTGAGCAGCAGGGTACGGATGTGGGCGCCGTCGACGTCGGCGTCGCTCATCAGGATGATCTTCCCGTAACGCGCGGCCGAGAGGTCGAACGTGCGGCCGGAGCCCGCGCCGATGACCTGGATGATCGACGCGCACTCCGCATTGGAGAGCATGTCGGCGACGGACGCCTTCTGCACGTTGAGGATCTTGCCGCGGATGGGCAGCAGCGCCTGGAACTCGCTCGACCTGGCCAGCTTGGCGGTGCCGAGCGCGGAGTCGCCCTCGACGATGAACAGCTCGCTGGAGGCGACGTCATTGCTGCGGCAGTCGACGAGCTTCGCTGGGAGCGACGAGGACTCGAGCGCGTTCTTGCGGCGCTGGGTCTCCTTGTGCGCTCGCGCCGACACACGTGCCTTCATCTCGGCCACGACCTTGTCGAGCACGAGGGACGACTGCGTCTTGTCGTCGCGCTTGGTCGACGAGAAGCGCGCCTTCAGCCCGTCGGTGAGCACCTTCGAGACGATCGCCCGCGCGGCGGGGGTGCCCAGAACCTCCTTGGTCTGACCCTCGAACTGAGGCTCGGGGAGCCGCACGGTGAGCACGGCGGTGAGGCCGGCGAGCACGTCGTCCTTCTCGAGCTTGTCGTTGCCCACCTTCAGCCGGCGGGCGTTCGCCTCGACCGTCTGCCGCAGGAACTTGAGCAGGCCCGCCTCGAAGCCGGCGAGGTGCGTGCCGCCCTTGGGCGTGGAGATGATGTTGACGAACGACTTCACGTCGGTCTCGTACCCGATGCCCCAGCGCAGCGCGAGGTCGACCTCGCAGTCGCGTGAGACCTCGGTGGGGACCATCGCCCCGCCCTCGGTGAGCACGGGGACCGTCTCGGAGAAGGATCCCGTGCCCGTGATGCGCCACACGTCGGTGACGGGGGCGTCGGAGGCCAGGTGCTCGACGAACTCGGAGATACCGCCCTCGAAGCGGAACGACTCGACCTTCTCGTCGTCGGTGCGGCGGTCGCTGATCTCGATCAGGATGCCCGGCACGAGGAACGCGGTCTGACGAGCACGGTCGACCAAACCCTCCGACTGGAAGGCGGCGCCGGGGCTGAAGATCTGGCGGTCGGCCCAATAGCGGATGCGCGTGCCGGTGACCCCCTTCGCGACCTTGCCGACGACACGCAGTTCGCTGCCCGACTCGAAGGGCTTGAAGGGGGCATCGGGGGAGGGCTCGCCCTTGTCGGCGAAGATGCCCGGCTCGCCACGGTGGAACGACATCGCCCAGGTCTTCCCGTCGCGGTCGACCTCGACGTCGAGCCGCTCCGACAGGGCGTTCACGACCGAGGCGCCCACGCCGTGGAGGCCGCCGGACGCGCCGTACGATCCCGCGCCGAACTTGCCGCCCGCGTGGAGCTTCGTGAAGACGACCTCGACACCCGACAGGCCCGTCTTGGGCTCGATGTCGACGGGGATGCCGCGCGCCCGGTCGCGCACCTCGACGCTGCCGTCGTCGTGCAGGACCACGTCGATGCGGTCGCCGTGCCCGGCCAGAGCCTCATCGACCGAGTTGTCGATGATCTCCCACAGGCAGTGCATGAGACCCCGCGAGTCGGTCGAGCCGATGTACATGCCGGGACGCTTGCGGACCGCCTCGAGCCCCTCGAGGACGGAGAGGTGCCGGGCGGAGTAGTCGGAGGGAGAAGCCACGGGACAAGGCTAAGCGTCCCCGCCGACGGCGAGCCGCCACCACACCGTCGAGCACACTCAGAACGGGCGCGGGCAGGCTACGCGCACAGCGAAACACAGGCGAATGAGACATGGCCGTCACACAAGCGTGCTTGGATGTGTGTACTTCGCAGTTCCCGATCCTTTCGCAGAGGAGCAGAAGATGAACACCGTGGCCACGACCCCCGACGAGCTGAGCACCCGCTTCGAGCTCACCACCGCCGACCGTTGCGACAGCTGCGGTGCGCAGGCATACATCCGCGTCGACATGCCCTCGGGCTCCGAGCTGCTGTTCTGCGCCCACCACGGCCGGAAGTACCAGGAGAAGCTCTCCCAGGTCTCGACCGGATGGCACGACGAGTCGAGCAAGCTGCTCGCCGACTGACTCCGCTCAGGCTCTCCCGCGAGAGGCGCCCCGCGCGCCGCTCTAGCGGGAGAAGCCGATCGAGCCGATCACGCCGCCCAGGGCCACTCCAGACGCATCGCGTCGGGCTCCCGATTCCGGGAGGGTCCGGGCGGCGCCGTCGTCTCCGACGGCGAGAGCCGGCGCCGGGCCCGCCCAGGCCAGCGTCAGCGCATCCTCGCCCTTCAGGAACCGCTGAGCGCGCACACCGCCCGTCGCGCGGCCCTTCGGCGGGAACTCGCTGAGGTCGGAGACCTTGCCCGACCCTGCGTCGGTTCCGGCGAGCGTGGCCGCGCTGCCGGCGATCGTCACCACGACGGTCTCGGCGGAGGGGTCGACGGAGCCGAAGAAGATGACCGCCGAACCCGAGGCGAGGTTGATGCCCGCCATGCCGCCGGCCGCGACACCCTGAGGGCGCACCGACGCCTGCGGGAAGCGCAGCAGCTGCGCGTCGGTCGCGACGAAGACGAGCTCCTCGTCGGTCGACTGGGTGACTCCCACGACCGCATCGCCGGGCTTGAGCGCGATGACCTCGAAGTCCGGGCGCGGGGGATAGGCGCCGGTCGCGACGCGCTTGACCACGCCCTGACGGGTCCCCAGCGCCATCGGCACGTCGGAGTCGAGCGAGACCAGGCCGACCACACGCTCCTTGCGATCGAGCCCGAGGTACTCGTTCACCTTCACGCCGGCGCCGAGCTGCACCGACCCCGCGGGCACGGACGGCAGGTCCATGATGGGCATGCGGACGAGCCGGCCGGCATCGGTGACGGCGCCGATCTCGGCACGACGGGTGGTCTCGACCACGGAGCGCAGGGCGTCGTGCTTGCTCCGCCTCGACGGCGCGGCAGGAGCATCGTCGTCGTCGCCGCGATCGATGCGCACCACACGACCCGTGGTGCTGAAGAGAACGGTGCACGGTGCATCCGACAGCTCGAGAACCGGCTGGTTCTTCCTCGCCGAGCCGGCGACGGCCGGTCGTGCCTCCGTGAGCAGGGTGCGGCGCGGAGTGCCGTAGGTGTCGGCGACGGCGTCGAGCTCGTCGGAGACGGCGGCACGCACGAGGGCAGGATCGGCGAGCATCGCCTCGAGCCTCTCGATCTCGGCGCGCAGCTCGTCGCGCTCGGCCTCGAGCTCGATCCGTGAGAAGCGGGTGAGACGGCGCAGGCGCAGCTCGAGGATGTACTCGGCCTGCACCTGGCTGAGGTCGAACACCGTCATCAGCCGCTCGCGCGCCTGCTCGCTGTCATCCGACGACCGGATGAGCTGGATGACCTCGTCGATGTCGAGGATCGCGACGAGCAGACCCTCGACGAGGTGCAGCCGCTCCTTGCGGCGCGCCAGCCGGTAGCGGGTGCGGCGGGTGACGACCTCGATGCGGTGGTTGATGTAGACGGCCAGCAGGTCGCGGAGACCCAGCGTGGCGGGCCCGCCGTCGACGAGGGCGACGTTGTTGATGTTGAAGCTCTCCTCCAGAGGAGTGAGCTTGTACAGCTGCTCGAGCACCGCCTCGGGGTTGAAGCCCGTCTTGATGCCGATGACGAGCCGGAGCCCGTGGGACCGGTCGGTGAGGTCGGTGACGTCGCTGATGCCGCCGATCTTCTTCGACGTCACGCCGTCCTTGATCTTCGCAATCACCTTCTCGGGGCCGACCAGGTACGGCAGCTCGGTGACGACGAGGCCCGTCTTGCGCGGCGAGAGCGTCTCGATGCTCACCTTCGCGCGCGTCTTGAATGCGCCGCGGCCGTTCTGGTAGGCGTCGCGGATGCCGTCGAGCCCGACGATCGTGCCGCCGCCGGGAAGATCGGGACCGGGGATGAAACGCATGAGGTCGTCGACCGACGCCTGCGGGTTCTCGAGCAGGTGCTGGGCGCCGGCGACCACCTCGATGAGGTTGTGCGGCGCCATGTTCGTCGCCATGCCGACGGCGATGCCGCTCGCGCCGTTCACCAGGAGGTTGGGGATCGCCGCCGGGAGGACGGACGGCTCGGTGAATTGGTTGTCGTAGTTGGGAACGAAGTCGACGACGTCCTCGTCGAGGTCGGCCACCATCGCCATCGCGGCGGGGGCGAGGCGCGCTTCGGTGTAGCGCTGCGCGGCGGGCCCATCGTCGGGCGAGCCGAAGTTGCCGTGCCCGTCGATCAGCGTCAGCCTCATCGTCCACGGCTGAGCCAGACGTACCAGGGCGTCGTAGATGGCGGTGTCGCCGTGCGGGTGCAGCTTGCCCATCACCTCGCCGACGACGCGGGCGCTCTTGACATGCCCGCGATCGGGCCGCAGGCCCATCTCGTTCATCTGGTAGAGGATGCGTCGCTGCACCGGCTTGAGGCCGTCGCGTGCATCGGGCAGGGCGCGCGAGTAGATCACCGAGTACGCGTACTCGAGGAAGGACTCCTGCATCTCCTGCGAGACGTCGACGTCGAGGATCTTCTCTGCGGCCGCGTCGATGCTCTCGTTCTTCGGGGTCATGCGGGTCTACTCGACGCCTTCTGTGAGGGGATGCGCACTCCGGCTGTGCGAGACTGAGCCGGATGCCCCCCATGCTACCGATGCGCGACGACACGGCCCCGACGCTGGCCGACGTGTTGCCGAGTTGCGTGGCCGCGCTCCGGTCCGAGACCAACCCTCTCGCGCTCCCCGCCGCCGAGCGGGTGCTCGTCGTCCTCGTCGACGGGCTGGGCATCGCGAACCTCCGCGCCCGCGCCGGGCACGCCCGCCACCTGACGGCGCTGGCGACCAAGCGCGCCGTCCTCACCAGCGGTTTTCCCACCACCACCGCCGCCGCCCTGACCACGCTCATGACGGGTGCGCTGCCGGGCGAGCACGGCATCGTCGGCTACACCGCCCTCGTGCCCGAGACCGACCGGGTGGTCAACCAGCTGTCCGGATGGTCGGACGACATGTCGCCCGACACGTGGCAGCGCCGTTCCACCGTCTTCGAGCGGGTCTCGACGGAGGGCATCCGCACCACCACGATCGGGCCCGCCCGCTACGCCGACTCGGGGCTGACACGGGCCATCCTGCGAGGCGCGGAGTACCGGGTGGGAGAGTCGATCGACGACAGGTTCGCCGCCGCGCGCCGCCTCTTCGACGAGGGCGGTCGCCAGCTGGCGTACCTCTATATTCCCGAACTCGATCAGGCAGCCCATGCGAAGGGCTGGGAGTCCGACCGCTGGACCGAGCGACTCGAGGCGGTCGACCGCGCCTTCGCGACCTTCACCTCGTCTCTGAAGAAGGGCGAGGGGGTGCTCCTGACGGCCGACCACGGCATCCTCGACGTGCCGGCGGACCGGCACATCCTCTTCGGTCAGACCCCCTCCCTCGTGGAGGGTGTCCGCCACGTGGGCGGCGATCCGCGGTGCCTGCACCTCTACCTCGACGCTGGCGCCGACGCCTCGGACGATGACGCCGAGCGCCTGGCCGGCGTCTGGCGTGAGTCGCAGGGCGACAACGCCTGGGTGGTCACTCGACGGGAAGCCATCGCCTCCGGCTGGTTCGGTGACGTCGCGCCCGAGGTGCTCCCGCGCCTGGGTCACGTCATCGTCGCCGCGCGGCGACTCGTCGCGTACTACCGCGAGGCGAAGAGCGAGGGTCGCTCGATGGTCGGCCAGCACGGTTCGTGCACGCCCGAGGAGCAGCGAGTGCCCCTCCTGCGCGCGGGCGCGTTCGCCCAGGCGAGCTGAGGCGGCTCGACCGCCCGATCCCGGTACTACGCGGGGTCGTCCTCCGAGCGTGCGCCGAAGACGATCTCGTCCCAGGTGGGCATCGACGCGCGCTGGCGCTTGACCGGACCGGTCTTCTGCGGCGTGGACGGCTTGCCCGTGGTGACGATCTCGGCTTCGAGCCCGGCGAGAGGCGTGTCGATCTCCTCCGGCCGCGTGAGCGGGGCGGGGTCGACCAGCGGACGCTCGTCATCCTGCTCGGGCTCGATGGGCGCCGAGGCCCTCTCGCCCCGACGACGGCGCAGGGCCTCGAGGAGATCGGCGGTCTGGTTGTGGTCGTTCGTGTCGGCGGTGTCGGGCGCGCGGTTCACCGCGGCAGCGTCGACGGCACGAGACGACTCGGGGCGCAGCGTCCGGACCTGGGCCGACGGCTGCGCGGGCTCCGGCTGGACGCGCTCCGGCATGATCTCGACCGTCACCTGCGGGCCCGCCGAATCCGAAGGCTCGAAGGCGCCGCTGTCGAAACGCCCCTCATCGGCGACATCCGGTCCGACGGCGCGCAGCCGGGGGATCAGGCCCTCGGTGAGCTCGCCGTGACGGGAGAGTGTGGTCGCCTCGCTGTTGAGCGGGGACAGGGAGTGGCGCTTGGGATCGAACTGCCAGCGGGCGTCGTGGTCGATCTGCGAGGCGGTGAAGGTGAGCTTCACCGTCCAGCCCTCCTCGTCCTTCCAGCTGGCCCAGCGCACATCGGTCGCCGAGAGCGACTCCAGGCGGCCCTCGATGGCCTCGCCGAAGGTGGAGAGCGGCTCCTCGCCGAGCGGGTCGGCGGGGCCCGTGGGCTGCACGGGCACACGCAGAGCGGAGTCGACCATGAACTGGCGCTCCGCCAGCACCGGTCCCTCGAAGCGCTCGACGTACTCCAGGGCTGCGCCCGTGAGCTCGGCCACCTCGCTCGCGGAGAGCCCTGCACGGATGTGCGTCTGGATCTCGCGCGGCGACACCTTGCGGCCGCCCGCCGCGCTGGCGAGGGACTGTCGCATCCTCGACTGCAGCACGTCGTCGATGACGATGCGGAATCGCTCGCCTGCGTCGCTGGCGACGACGAGCGCTCCGTTCTCGACCCCGATCACCGTCAGTTCCTGCATCGTGAAAGGCCCTCCAGAGCTCGCAATGTCAGGCCAGGATGCCATGGGGGAGGCCCTGCGAACGGGAATGCGGAGGGCGCGCCGCGAGTTGGGTCGACGTGAGCAATTTCTGCTCATTCGGCGGTTTGCTATTCGCATCGCATTGGTGCACACTGTCCCCGCCGATTCTTGACCGGCATGTAATGAGAATGGATGGGCATGGCGACTGATTACGACGCACCGCGCAAGACCGATGACGACTCGGAGTCGATCGAAGCGCTGAAGGAGCGTGTGCCGGACAAGATGTCCGGCGTCGTAGACGTCGACGACGCCGACAACCCGGGCAGCTTCGACCTGCCGGGTGCCGACCTCTCCGATCTCGACCTCGACGTGGTCGTGCTCCCGCCCCAGGCGGACGAGTTCACCTGCATCAGCTGCTTCCTCGTGAAGCACCGTTCGCAGATCGACCACGAGGAGAAGCTCGGCGCGATCTGCGTCGAATGCGCCTCCTGAGGCCGGGTCCCTCCTTACACGGAGGGAATCTGCACCGCGGTTCGCTCGCCGGTCACAGGGCCGACGAGCGGGCCGCCTCCACAGCCTTCTTCAGATCGCCGGGCCGCCTGGTCGACACCAACCAATAGGGTGTCGGATCCTGCGGGTCGGCGATCGTCGCTTTCAGGACCGGCGCGATCCATCCGCGGATGCACAGGTAGGCCCGCGCGTCCAGCCGGCGGCCGCGCTCCAGCGCCGCGTCCGATCCGTCGAAACCCTCGACCGCGGAGACCAGCCCGACCGGGATGTGCGCGCGTCCGGCCCGGAACTCGCCGTCGACGACCTCGATGACCGGCGCCGTGCCCACCAGCGTCCCGATCACACCCGCGTAGAGCACCAGACCGATCGCCGCGCCGAGGATGAAGCCGATCCCCTGGATCGGAGCGAAGACGACCATGCTCGCCGGGATCAGCAGAGCGGTGGCGACGAAGATCCAGGCCGAGGGCACCAGGCGTTCGCGGTAGGAGGTCATGCCCCCTATTCGATCATCCTTTCTGCACTACCCTCGACAGGGTGACCGACAGCACCGAGATCCTCATCGCGGCGCCCTACGTGCCCGCGTACGCGCATCCGGGAGACGCAGGCGCCGACCTGCTCTCCGCCGAGGCGTTCGTCCTCGCCCCGGGTGAGCGGCGCACCGTCCCCACCGGGGTGTCGCTGGCGCTGCCCGACGGGTACGCGGCGTTCGTCGTGCCGCGCAGCGGCCTGGCGTCGAAGCACGGCATCACGATCGTGAACGCGCCGGGCACGGTCGACGCGGGCTACCGCGGCGAGATCAAGGTCGCGCTGCTCAACACGGACGCCGACACCCCCTATGAGGTCTCGGTCGGCGACCGCATCGCGCAGCTCATCATCATGCCGGTGACCAGGGCCGTCTTCGTCCCCGTCGAGACGCTCCCGGGGAGCGCGCGCGGCGAGGGCGGCTTCGGCTCCACCGGATACGCATCCCAGGAAGGCGGCAGAGCATGACCGACGACAAGGACGACGCCCTCGAGGTCGTCGCCGCGGACGAGGAGACGACCGAGCTCGCCACCGGCCCCGACGACTCGAAGTCGGCCCCGGAGGACCGCGCGACGGAGGGCCCCTTCGATGCCGAGGAGGCGAACCCGGCGCGCCCGTACGTCGACCTGGGCGGCATCAAGATCCTGCCGCGCGAAGGGCTCCACCTCCGCCTCGAGGTGGAGGAGGGCACGAACCGCGTCGTCGCCATCGGGCTCGACTACGCCGGGTCGACGCTGCAGGTGCAGGCGTTCGCCGCTCCGCGCACGACCGGGCTCTGGCATGAGATCCGCGAGCAGATCGAGGACCAGATCCTCAAGCAGGGTGGGACGAGCACGTTGCAGAACGGCCCGTTCGGTCCGGAACTGCTCGCCGCCGTCCCCGCCACGGCCCCCGACGGGACGCCGGCCGCGCGTCGGGCCCGCTTCGTGGGTGTCGACGGGCCCCGCTGGCTGCTGCGCGGGGTGATCGCCGGGAAGGCGATCGAGGACGCCGCCGCGAAGGCAGCGGTGGAGGACCTCTTCCGCAGCGTGGTCGTCGTCCGCGGAGGCAACCCCATGCCTCCGCGCGACCTCATTCCGCTGACGATCCCGCAGACGGCGGCGGGCCAGGGGCCCGCGGCCGCTCAGGCCCCGAACGCGACACCGGGGGCCCAGCCCGGCGGTGCCGCCGGCGCGAGCTGACGTGAGCGACGACCGCACGCCGGAGCAGGCGGAGGCGCACGGCACGGAGGTGAACGGGTCGGAAGTGAGCGGGCCGTCGCAGGCGCACGGGCCGGAGGCGCACGGGCCGGAGGCGAACTTCTCCGAGGCGTTCGCTCAAGCCGCCCGGCGCTCGGGGCTGGCCAAGGTGGCGCCCGGCGAGACCCCGACGGCCTCGTCGCTGCTCGCCGCCATGGGCGGGGTGCGCGGCCTGATCGAGTCGATCCTCCCGGGGTTCGGCTTCCTCCTGATCTACGCGATCACGAAGGACCTCCCGCTCTCGGTGCTCGCCCCGGTGGCTCTGTCGGTGGTGTTCGTCATCGTGCGACTGGTCACGAGGAGCCCGGTGATGCCGGCGATCGCCGGCCTGCTCGGTGTGGGCATCTCGGCCGGCCTCGCGCTCTTCACCGGACGCGCGGAGGACAACTTCGTGCTGGGCATCGGCATCAACGTGGTGTGCCTCGTGGTCCTCCTCATCTCGCTCGTGGCACGGCGGCCGTTCATCGGCGTCATCGTGGGCCTGCTCACGGGTGACGCCGGGTGGCGGTCCGATCCGGCGAAGTTCCGCGTGGTCCTCATCGCCACCTGGTGCTGGGTGGGGCTCTTCGTCATCCGCCTCGCCGTCGAGGTGCCGCTCTACCTCACCGCGCAGACCGAGCTGCTCGCGGGCGCCAAGCTCGTGCTGGGCGTCCCGTTCTACGCCGCGATGCTCTGGGTGACCTGGCTCCTCGTGCGCACCGCCTTCGCCCGCGGTCGCGATGAGCCGGTCGTCGACGACGCCGACCGGTAGATGTCGGCCCGGGGTCTGACCGGCGCGGAGGTCGCCGAGCGCGTCGCCGAGGGTCAGATCAACGTCTCGACGACCCGCACGTCGCGTTCTGTCGGCTCGATCCTCCGCGAGAACGTGCTGACGTTCTTCAACGGCATCCTCACCGTCTGCTTCCTCGCGGTGCTCCTCCTCGGCGACCTCGCCGACGGACTCTTCTACGGCATCGTCGTGGTGAACGCGGCGATCGGCATCATCCAGGAGCTGCGCGCGAAGCGCAGCCTCGACCGCCTCGCCCTGCTGGCGGAGGCCGACGTGCTCGTGCGCCGCGACGGGGCGGAGCTGTCGATCCCGCCGACGCAGATCGTCCTGGGCGAGACCGTGCTCCTGCGGCCGGGCGACCAGGTGCAGGCGGATGCGACGGTCACCGCCTCGAGCGACCTCCTGCTCGACGAGTCCATGCTCACAGGGGAGTCGGAGCCCGTCGCGAAGACCACAGGCGATGCGCTGCTCTCCGGCTCGTACGTCGTGTCGGGCACCTCGGAGGCGGAGGTCGTCGCGGTGGGCTCCGACGCGTACGCCAATCGGCTCACCGAGCGCATCCGCCGGCGCACCCTCGTCTACTCCGAGCTGAGGGCGGCGACGAACCGCATCCTGGTCTACCTCACCTGGATCCTCGTCCCGGTCATCGTCATCGTGCTCGGCGGTCGTCTCCTCACGTACGGGGGCGGCCTCGACAATCTCGGCGCGGTGGAGCCGACGGCCTGGCGCCAGGCTGCTCTCGACGCGGTGGCGAGCGTGGTCGGGATGATCCCGGAGGGGCTCGTGCTGCTGACGAGCCTCGCCTTCGGCGTCGCCGTGATCCAGCTGGCCCGGCAGCGAGTGCTCGTGCAGGAGCTGGCGGCGGTCGAGGTGCTCGCGCGCGTCGACGTGCTCTGCCTCGACAAGACCGGCACGCTGACCACCGGCGAGATCGGGTTCGAGCGACTCATCACCCTCGACGAGGAGGTGGGGGAGGCGCGCATCGACGCGGTCCTCGGCTCGATCGCGCACGACGTGGCCGCCAACCAGACCGCGCTCGCGCTGAGGCCGCACTACGCCGCGCCGGCGGACGTGGTCTCGGACCGCCTGCCGTTCAGCTCCCGGCGCGGCTACAGCGCGCTCACCTTCGGCGAGGGCGCCGCGGCCGAGACCTGGCTGCTCGGCGCCCCGGAGCGCCTGCTGCCGGCGGGATCGGACGGGCTCGCCCGAGCCATGGAGATCGCGTCTACAGGGAGGCGCACCCTCGCATTGGCGCTCGGCGACGGGCGTGCCGCCGACCACGCGGATGCCATCGTCGGCGCGCGTCCGGTCGCGATCGCCGTCTTCCGTGAGAGCGTGCGTCCTGACGCCGCCGCCACGCTCGGCTACTTCGCCGAGCAGGACGTCCGCACGATCGTCATCTCCGGCGACAATCCGGTGACAGTGGGCTCCATCTCGGGCGAGCTCGGCATCCGGGGCGATGCCGTCGACGCCTCGACGCTGGCCGACGACGAGGTGGAGACGGCGCTGGCGCGGACCGACGTGTTCGGACGCGTCGGCCCCGAGCGGAAGCGCGACATCGTGCACGCGTTGCAGGCAGACGGCCGGACGGTCGCCATGACGGGCGACGGAGTCAACGACGCCATGGCGGTGAAGGAGTCGGACCTCGGCATCGCGATGGGCAACGCCACCCCCGCCACTCGGGCGGTGTCGCGCATCGTCCTGCTCGACAGCCGGTTCGAACGACTCCCTACGGTGCTCTCGTACGCCCGGCGCGTCACGGCGAACGTGGAACGGGTCTCGAACCTGTTCATCACGAAGACCGTGTACGGCATCGTGCTCGCGCTGGTGAGCGCGTTCCTGCTCTGGCGCTTCCCGTTCCTGCCCCGGCAGATGACCCTGGTGTCGACTCTGGCCATCGGCATCCCGTCGTTCTTCCTCGCTCTGGCGCCCAACCGCCGGCGGTACGTGCCGGGCGTGCTCCGGCGCATCCTCGGGTTCTCTGTGCCCGCGGGCCTCCTCGCGGCCGCGACCTGTGTCTCGGTGTTCGCCCTGCTCTCGCCCGTGCTGCCCCTCGACGAGGCGAGGACGGCCACGACGATCTCGCTCTTCCTGCCCTCGCTCTGGGTGCTCTGCGTGCTCGCCCGGCCGCTGACGCGGTGGCGGCTCGGGCTGGTCGTCGGAGTCGCGGTGGTGTTCGCGCTGGCCTTCCTCCTCCCTCTGGGCCGCGACTTCTTCGTGCTGGCCGTCCCGCAGCCGATCCACGTCCTCATCGCCGTGGCGATCGGATGCGCGGGTGCGGGGGCGATCGAGGCCTGGTACCGCCTCGCACGGCGACGCGGGCTCGTGTTCGACCGCGAGTGAACGGCCGCGCGCCCGGCACGGTGGTATCATTTATCTCGACGTCGAGATAAATCGACCTCCGTGCGCGAGAGACGCCTCCATGGCCCGCGGTTAGGCCCGCCTTGCTAGCCACCCCTCGCACACAGCGAAAGAATTGACGTACTAGCGAAGGCGAGGTAGCGCATGTCCGCAGTCAACAGCTTCGGTGCGAAGGACACACTCCAGGTCGGGGATCAGTCGTACGAGATCTTCCGGATCGACTCCGTCCCGGGCTATGAGAAGCTCCCGTTCAGCCTCAAGGTGCTGCTCGAGAACCTGCTCCGCACGGAGGACGGCGCGAACATCACCGCCGACCAGATCCGCGCCCTGGGCGCCTGGGTCCCCGAGGCCGAGCCCGACACCGAGATCCAGTTCACGCCTGCGCGCGTGATCATGCAGGACTTCACCGGCGTCCCCTGCATCGTCGACCTCGCCACCATGCGCGAAGCCGTCGGCGCCCTGGGCGGCGACCCGGCCAAGATCAACCCGCTCGCTCCGGCCGAGCTGGTCATCGACCACTCGGTCATCGCCGACCTCTTCGGCACCGAGAACGCCCTCGAGCGCAACGTCGAGATCGAGTACGAGCGCAACGGCGAGCGGTACCAGTTCCTCCGTTGGGGCCAGACCGCGTTCGACGACTTCAAGGTCGTCCCGCCGGGAACCGGCATCGTGCACCAGGTCAACATCGAGTACCTGGCGCGCGTCACGTTCACCCGCGAGGTCGACGGTGTGCTCCGCGCCTACCCCGACACCTGCGTCGGCACCGACAGCCACACCACGATGGTGAACGGCCTCGGCGTGCTCGGCTGGGGCGTCGGCGGCATCGAGGCCGAGGCCGCGATGCTCGGCCAGCCCGTGTCGATGCTCATCCCGAAGGTGGTCGGCTTCAAGCTCACCGGCACGATCCCGACGGGCGTCACCGCGACCGACGTCGTGCTCACCATCACCTCGATGCTCCGCAAGCACGGTGTCGTCGGCAAGTTCGTCGAGTTCTACGGTGAGGGCGTCGGCTCGGTGCCGCTCGCCAACCGCGCCACCATCGGCAACATGAGCCCGGAGTTCGGCTCGACGGCGGCCATGTTCCCCATCGACGACGTGACCCTCGACTACCTGCGCCTCACCGGTCGCAGCGCCGACCAGGTCGCCCTGGTCGAGGCCTACGCCAAGACCCAGCACCTCTGGCACGACGCCGCGAGCGAGCCCTCCTACAGCGAGTACCTCGAGCTCGACCTGTCGACCGTGGTCCCCTCGATCTCGGGCCCGAAGCGCCCCCAGGACCGCATCGAGCTCTCGGTCGCGAAGTCGACCTTCGAGCACGACCTCGCCGACTACGCCTCGGTCGACGCCGGCCACTCGCTCGTCGACGCCGCCGTCGAGGGCACGTTCCCCGCCTCCGACCCGGTGGGCTTCACCGCGCAGGACGAGGAGACCGCCCACCAGCAGGTGCCGGACGAGGTGAGCCACCAGCACGACCACAGCGCGGCGCCGGCGAACGTCTCGAAGCCGACGAAGGTGACCCTCTCCGACGACGGCCGCGAGTTCACCATCGACCACGGCGCGGTCGCGATCGCGGCGATCACCTCGTGCACGAACACCTCGAACCCGTCGGTCATGCTGGCCGCGGGCCTCCTCGCCCGCAACGCGAGCCAGAAGGGCCTCAAGGCGAAGCCGTGGGTGAAGACCACCCTCGCCCCCGGCTCGAAGGTCGTCACCGACTACTACGAGAAGGCCGGACTCACGACCTACCTCGAAGACCTGGGCTTCTACACGGTCGGCTACGGCTGCACCACCTGCATCGGCAACTCGGGTCCGCTGCTCGACGAGATCTCGACCGCGGTCAACGACAACGACCTGGCCGTGACCGCGGTGCTCTCGGGCAACCGCAACTTCGAGGGCCGCATCAACCCCGACGTCAAGATGAACTACCTCGCCAGCCCGCCGCTGGTGATCGCGTACGCCCTCGCCGGGTCGATGAACTTCGACTTCGAGGCGGATGCGCTGGGTGTCGACACCGACGGCAACGACGTGTACCTGCGCGACATCTGGCCCGACGCGGCCGAGGTCCAGAAGACCATCGACACCTCGATCGACACCGGCATGTTCGACAAGCAGTACTCGTCGGTGTTCGAGGGCGACGAGCGGTGGCGTTCGCTGCCCACGCCCGACAGCGAGGTCTTCGAGTGGGATGCGCAGTCGACGTACGTGCGGAAGCCCCCGTACTTCGAGGGCATGACCCTCGAGACCACGCCGGTCTCCGACATCGCAGGCGCCCGCGTGCTGGCGAAGCTGGGTGACTCGGTTACGACCGACCACATCAGCCCGGCCGGTTCGATCAAGGCCGACAGCCCCGCGGGTCAGTACCTGCAGGAGCACGGCGTCGACCGCAAGGACTTCAACTCCTACGGCTCGCGTCGAGGCAACCACGAGGTGATGATCCGCGGCACGTTCGCGAACATCCGCCTGAAGAACCAGCTCCTCGACGGCGTCGAGGGCGGCTACACCCGCGACTTCACGCAGGAGGGCGGCCCGCAGTCGTTCATCTACGACGCGTCGACGAACTACCAGGCGGCGGGCATCCCGCTCGTGGTGTTCGCGGGCAAGGAATACGGTTCGGGGTCGAGTCGCGACTGGGCGGCCAAGGGCACCTCGCTCCTCGGCGTGCGCGCTGTGATCGCCGAGAGCTTCGAGCGCATCCACCGCTCGAACCTCATCGGCATGGGCGTCGTGCCGCTGCAGTTCCCGGCGGGTGAGTCGGCGTCGAGCCTCGGGCTCGACGGCACCGAGGTCGTCTCGATCAGCGGCATCGAGCAGCTGAACGAGGGCACCACCCCGAAGACGGTGCGCGTCGTCGCCGAGCTGAGCGAGCAGTCGCCCGAGGGCAAGAAGACGGTCGAGTTCGACGCGGTGGTGCGCATCGACACGCCCGGTGAGGCCGACTACTACCGCAACGGCGGCATCCTGCAGTACGTGCTGCGGTCGCTCGTCTGAGCATCCTCTGATCGCCACGCGGCGATCAGGTCACGATCGGCGGGACGCGCTCTGCGTCCCGCCGATCGTCTGTTCGTCGGGCGTAGAGTGTGACGACGGCCCCGACCCGGACGGTCGGTACGACGGCCCGGCGGCCGAACGATGGGAAGGTGGAGCATGAGTCTGCTCGAGAACATCTCCGGTCCGCGCGACCTCGATTCGCTGCGGCCCGAGGAGCTCGAGCAGCTGGCGCGGGAGATCCGCACCTTCCTCGTGACCGAGGTCTCGAAGACCGGCGGCCACCTGGGCCCGAACCTGGGTGTGGTCGAGCTCACGCTCGGCATCCACCGCGTGTTCGACTCGCCGCACGACGCCATCGTCTTCGACACCGGCCACCAGTCGTACGTGCACAAGCTGCTCACGGGCCGCCAGGACTTCTCCCGCCTCCGCCAGAGCGGCGGTCTCGCCGGGTATCCGCAGCGTTCCGAGAGCGACCACGACGTCGTCGAGTCGTCGCACGCCTCGAGCTCGTTGTCGTGGGCCGACGGCATCTCGCGCGCGTTCGAGATGACCGGGCAGCGCGACCGCCACGTGGTGGCCGTCGTCGGGGATGGCGCGCTCACCGGCGGTATGACGTGGGAGGCGCTGAACAACATCAGCGACGACAACACCCGCAACCTCGTCATCATCGTCAACGACAACGGCCGCTCGTACGCGCCGACCATCGGCGGCATCGCCCGCTACCTCAACGGGGTGCGCACCAAGCGCGGCTACCGCGAGCTGTACCACACCAGCCGTCGCCTGTTCGATCGCTTCGGGGCCCCTGGTCGTGCCTTCTACCGGGGCATCCGCGGCGGCATGCACGGCTTCCTCAGCCGCTTCAGCAACAACGACGCGCTCTACTCGAACCTCGACATCAAGTACATCGGCCCGATCGACGGGCACGACCAGCACGCGGTCGAGGAGGCTCTCCGTCAGGCGAAGGAGTACGCCGCCCCGGTAATCGTGCACGCGATCACCCAGAAGGGCCGCGGCTATGAGCCCGCTCTCACCGATGCGGCCGACAGGTTCCATGCGGTGGGCAAGATCGACCCCGAGACCGGCGAGTCGGTCTCGGGCCCGTCCGGCGCACCGTCGTGGACGGGCGTCTTCGCCGACGAGCTGGTGAAGCAGGCCGACCGCGATCCGTCGCTCGTGGCGATCACGGCGGCGATGCTGCGGCCGACAGGGCTCCACAAGATGGCCGAGCGCTTCCCGAGCCGCGTGCTCGACGTGGGCATCGCCGAGCAGCACGCCGTCGCCTCCGCGGCGGGTCTCGCGTTCGGCGGCATGCATCCGGTGGTCGCGCTCTACGCGACCTTCATGAACCGCGCCTTCGACCAGGTGCTCATGGACGTCGGGCTCCACCACGCGGGCGTCACCTTCGTGCTCGACCGCTCGGGCGTGACCGGGCCGGACGGGCCGAGCCACCACGGCATGTGGGATCTCGCGATCCTTCAGGTCGTCCCGCGCATCCGGATCGCCGCACCTCGCGACGCCGAGCGACTGCGCGAGGAGTTCGACGAGGCCGTGCGGGTCTCAGACGCCCCCACCGTCGTGCGCTTCCCCAAGGGCGAGGTGGGCGCCGCCATCCCGGCGATCCGCCGGCTGCGCGACGGCGTCGACGTGCTCTTCGAGAGTGAGCGCCAGGACGTGCTGCTGGTCGCCGTGGGGTCGATGGCCGGCCTCGCCCTCGAGGTCGCTGAGCGGCTCAACGAGCATGGCATCGGCGCCACCGTCATCGACCCGCGCTGGGTCGTCCCCGTGCCCTTCTCCGTGATCGAGCAGGCGGATGCGCACCGCATCGTCGTCTCGATCGAGGACGGTGTGCGCGTGGGCGGCATCGGCACGCGGATCCGCCAGGACCTCCGGGCGGCGGGCGTCGACACGGCCGTCGACGAGCTGGGTCTGCCCGACGAGTTCCTGGAGCACGCCTCGCGCGAGGAGATCCTCGCGCACGTGGGTCTCACGGTCGAGCAGATCACCGAGGACGTCGTCGCCCAGGTGCGGGGCAACAAGATCCCCATCGCCCGGCCGGTCCTCCCGGCCGACACCGCCGAGCTGCACCTGCACTGACGCCCGGCTATCGGAGCGCCGCGGTCAGCAGAGACGGCAACCTGCCGTCGTTGTCCCGATGGGTCGCCCAGATCTGCTCGATGATCTCGGCTGGCGCATCGAGACCGTCTATACGACGTTCCATGGCATTCATCAGTGCGCGATCGAAAGCGACGATGTCGGCCGTGAGCTGCCCTATCTCCACCTCAACCCATCCGCTCCCCACCTTGGCGTGCGCGGCAGAAGTCCGCCACTCCAGCCTGACCACGCCCTCGCCCATCCGTCGGAAGATCAGCAACGGCGGGTCGGCGAGGTAGAGGAAATCGATACCGCTGACGCCCGGCCGCACGTACGGCCAGGGCTGATGTGGACCACTCAGATGCGGTTGGAGAGCGTCTACGCACTGGCCCCACACTTCGGCCAGCGCATAATCGTCGCCCGGCTCCTCCAGATCAGCGAAGTGCGGTAGGTCAACGTCGCCGAGCCTGAGGAAGTACCACCCGGTGGAGAGGGTGAACCAACTGGTCGGCTGGATCCCCCTCGCGGCCAGCTCTGCATCATCGAAGAGTCGAAAGTGGAACTCCAACAAGTGGTCTCCTCAGGTGAGACGGTAGGTGACGCCGAGCGCTCCGCTCGGGTACGTCGTCGTGGCCTCGGCGGTGAGCGCCCGCGTGCCTGCCAGGGGGAGGAGCGGTGCGCCCGCGCCGAGCACGACCGGCATGATCGTGAGATCGACGACGTCGAGGAGCCCCGCGTCGGCGAGGGCGGCGGCGATCGCCCCGCCGCCGACGATCCAGACGTCGCGCCCGTCGGCGGCCTCGACCCACCCGGCGTGCAGGTCGACGACGTCGCCCGACTCGAAGCGGATGTCGGCGCCCTCGACGGCGACGGAGAGCTCGCGGTGCGTGAGCACCCGAGTCTGCAGGCCGTCGTAGGGCCAGGTCTCGAGACCCTCGCCGAGCACGAACTCGTAGGTGGTCGACCCCATGACCACCACGCCCACCTTCTCGAGGAACGCCTCGTAGTGGGGCGAGAACTCCTCCATGCCGAACTCGAGGAGCCAGTCGAGTCGGCCCTCGCGGTCGGCGATGAAGCCGTCGATGCTGGAGGCCACGTAGTAGATGGTGCTGCTCATGGCGGCGACGCTACCCGTGGCCTCCGACATCCTCAGGGCCGCCAGGTGTCGCGATACACCGGACTGCCGGAGCCGGGCAGGGTCACCGTCCGATTGGCGCCGGACTCCCACGTCACGCGCCCGTCGGCCGACTTCCGGATGTACTTGTACTCGATGGCGACCCCCGCCGGCAGCGCCACCTCGACGGCCCAGTCCGGGTACGCCGCGCTCGAGAGACGGATCGCCTTGGAGGTGTCCCACCCGCCGAGGGCGGGGATGCTCCCGACGACGAACACGCTCTCGCCCCACGTCGTGGTGGCGTTCGCACGGAAGGTGGCCTCGACACCGGTCGCGTACCGGGCCGTGACGACCGCGGGGGTGTCGACGTTGCGACCGGCGCTGATCGACTGCGCGAGCCTGACGTACTGCGCCATCGCCCAGGCCAGGGGAGCGGCCGAGTCGGTCGCCTCGCCCGCGGTGAAGCGACCGGTGTCGGCGCTGTCCCAGACCTGCTCGGGGATCATGTAGGCGTCGTTCGCGGTCTGTGCCATGGAGCGGAGGTAGGGCATCGCATCGCGCCCGTTGGCGAGCTCGTACTCCCCCCGCTCACCGGCGAGCACGGGCCAGGGGCGCCCGATGCCGCCGGGGGACTTCGTGAACGGCGAGCCGTCCGCGTGCTCGCCGTAGCCGTCGAGGTTGTAGCGGCGCCACATCGGCCCGGACGGGGTCTCGACGCGCAGGCGAGCATCCGTGACGGACACGGAGGCGGCGATCGTCGGGTCGTCGGCGGCACGGATGCCCAGGCGAACCAGTTCGAGGAAGCCCGCGTCGACCAGCTCGCGCTCGTCGAGGCATCCGGCGCCGTTCGAGTCGCAGATGGTCGAGCTGTCGTCGGGAGCCCCGGCGCCATCGATCCGCTCGTAGTGAGCAGTCGGGATCGCGCCCGAGTGCGTGACGGTCCACGATTCGAGACTCGCCCGCCACAGGTCGGCCGTGTCTCGGTAGCGGGCCGCCGACGCCGTGTCGCCGTTCTTCGCCGCTATGTCGGCGGCAGCGACGAGGCTCGCGATCTCGTTCGCGATCGTCGAGGGGGAGAAGCCCGCTTGCTCCTCCCATCGCTCCTGCGGCGTGGACGGACCGTGGGCCAGGAGGTAGTCGGCGGACAGCTTCAGCTTGCTCCAGGTGGCTCGATCGGAACGGCCCAGCATCGACGCGAGGATGGCGGGCACCGCCACCTCGTCGAGTTGGATCACCGTGAGGCTGGTGTCCCTGCCGTCGACGTAGGTGTTGTGCGGCATGCTGCCGTCGGGCCGTTGCTGCACGGTGAGCATGTAGTCGAGCGCCCGCCCCGCCGCGGCGCGATCGCCGGCGGCCAGGAGCGCCGTCGCCGTTTGGTACAGGTCACGCGCCCACACGGCGTGGTATCCGGGGTCGTGCAGGTCTCCCGGGACGGACTGTCCCCACGGGACCGACAGCGAGGCCACGAAGCCGCCACGATACGTCTTGTCCTCGTGGGCGCGCAGCGTCATCACCGCGACGTCGTACTGAGTCTCGAGGCTCGTGCCGGTCACGCTCGACGGAGCGGGCGAGAGGGACGCGAGATACCCGTGCCAGCCCGTCACGTACGCGGCCTCCGTCGCGGCGAAGCCGTCGCCCAGGGCGCCTGCAGCGGACCCCTGCGCGTCGGTGAGCGTCGATCCGAAGCCGAGGGCGAGCGTGAAGCTGGTGTCGCGGCCGACGGGGATCTCGGCGGACTGCACGACGTTGCCGTCGGTGGCGGCCGAGCCGTAGAGCGTCGACAGACGGTGGTCGGCGGTGAGCTGACGGTACGGATCGCTGGCCGTCCCGCTGTATCCGGTCGTGGTGTCGCCGAATCCGAGCGAGGAGGCGAGCACGGCCGAGGTGGACCCGCCCTGCGAGGTCAGCATCCCGTCCACGGTGCCGCCGCGGTTGGCATTGCCGTCGCCGCCGGTCGAGGGGTTGAAGAGCACGTAGAGGTGCAGCGGTGTGGTGCCGCTGAGCTGCTCGAAGCGCGTGGCGATGAGGAGCGTCTGCCGGCTAGGGCTCGTCACGTACGTCTTGGTGATGCGGAACGACCCGTCCTTCGCCGTGTCGGTCTGCCGGTACTCGAGGGCCTCCGGATCGACCAGCGTGGTCTCGTGCACGGTGTCGTCGCGCTCGACGTACGTGCGCGAGGCACCGTCGGCGACGACGTACTGGAGGTCCTGGACCTGGGGGCGGTCGACCGTGGGGTAGAAGACCTCGGTCGTGGTGCCGGCGCCCAGGGTGTACCAGACCTTCGAGCTGTCGGCGGTGGCCGTGCCGAGGCCGTGCTTGTCGCCACTGGTCCAGGTGGCCGCGACGCCGGGCGCACCAGGGGCGACCGGGACGACCGGCGCGGCGGTCGCCGAGGAGATCGGGACGAGCCCGAGGCCGACGGCGAGGACGCCGACGGCGGTGAGAGAGGAGAGGATGCGACGGTGCATCCGGACACCATACACGAGAGCTGATTATTTCTCAGCTACCGCTAGGATGTGTCCGGATGCGACCGCTCGCTAGTCGACGCCGAGGATCGGCGGGTGGTGGAACGTGTCGCCGAAGACGCGCTCGGAGGCGCCCACACGGTCGAGGTACGGAGTGAGCCCACCCATCTGGAACGGGTAGCCGGCGCCCAGGATGAGGCAGAGGTCGATGTCCTCGGCCGCCTCGACGACGTGGTCCTCGAGCATCCGGTGCACCTCGTCGGCCAGGCCGTCCTCGACTCGACGGCGGATCTCCTCCGCCGTCATCGGGGTGGTGCCACCGGAGACGATCTTCACGGCCTTCTTGTCGAAGCCCTTGATCTTGCCCTTGTCGTCGCGCTCGTAGATGCGTCCGTGCTCGGCAAGCTCGTGCAGGTTCCTGCTGTCGAAGAATCGGTCGGGGAACGCCTTGTAGTGCGTGTCGAGCACGTGCGCGCCCACCTTGAGCCCCACGAGCTCGAGCAGCTCGAACGGGCTCATCGGCAGCCCGAACGGGTCGAGCGCGTGGTCCATCACCTCGAACGGTGTGCCGGTGTCGACGGCGTGCATCGCCTCGCCGAGCACCTTGGCCAGGATGCGGTTGACCACGAACCCTGGCGTGTCGCGCGTGATCACGGCATTCTTCTTGAGCTTCGCCGCAGTGACCATCGCGGTCGAGAGCGTCGCGTCGTCGGTGTGGGGGGTCTTCACGACCTCGATCAGCGGCATCACGGCCACCGGGTTGAAGAAGTGGAAGCCCACCAGACGCTCAGGGTGGCTGAGCTTCGCGCCGATCTCCTCGACCGACAGCGACGAGGTGTTCGTCGCGAGCACGGCCGTCTCGGAGACGTACTTCTCGATGTCGGCGAAGACGTCCTGCTTCACGCCGAGCTCCTCGAAGACGGCCTCGATGACCCAGTCGCAGTCCGCGAAGTCGGCGCGGTCGGTGGTCCCCGTGATGAGCGCGTTGAGGCGGTTCGACTCGTCCTGCGAGATCCGGCCCTTCGACAGCAGCGTGGCGATCTCGCCGCGGATGTAGTCGAGGCCCTTGTCGACACGGGCCTGGTCGAGGTCGGTGATGACCACGGGGACACGGAGTCGACGGACGAAGAGCGTCGCGAACTGGCTGGCCATGAGGCCGGCTCCGACGATGCCCACCTTCGTGACGGGCTTGGCGAGCTTCTTGTCGGGCGTCCCCGCCGGTCGCTTCGCGCGCTTCTGCACGAGGTCGAACGCGTAGATGCTCGCGCGGAACTGGTCGCCCGCGATGAGGTCGGCGAGTGCCTCGTCCTCGCGCTCGAAGCCCTCCTCGGGCGTGCCCGACTTGGCCGCCTTGAGCAGGTCGAGCGCGCGGTAGGGCGCCTTCGCGACGGTGCCGATGCGCGACTCGAGCATCTTGCGTGCGATGCCGACGGCGGCATCCCACTTCACGAGGCGCTCCATCTTGCCGGGCTCGTTCGGGCGCTTGACCTTCACAGTCCCGGAGATGACCCCGTCGGCCCAACGCAGCGAGTCCTCGAGGAAGTTCGCGCCCGGGAAGATCGCGTCGGCGATGCCGAGGTCGAACGCCTCCCGGCCCTTCAGGGTGCGGTTGTTCTTCAGCGGGTTCTCGATGATCACCTTGAGGGCGTTCTCGATGCCGATGAGGTTCGGCAGCAGGGTCGCGCCGCCCCAGCCCGGGATGATGCCGAGGAACACCTCGGGGAACGCCAGCGCCGGGATCGACTCGTCGATCGTCCGGTAGTCGGCGCCCAGAGCCACCTCGACGCCGCCGCCGAGGGCGAGGCCGTTGATGAACGCGAACGAGGGAACGCCGGTCGCCTTCATCTTGGCGAACGTGGCGTGGCCCAGCTGCCCCATCTTGAGCGCCGTCTCGCGGCTGTCGAGCGAGCCGACCTTGCTGAGGTCGGCTCCCGCGGCGAGGATGAACGGCTTGCCGGTGACGGCGACCGCGTGGATCTCGCCGCGATCGGCGCGCGCCTTCAGCTCGTCGAGCACGCGACCGTACTCGAGGAGCGTGCGCGGGCCGAGCGTGTTCGGGCGGGTGTGGTCGCGGTCGTTGTCGAGCGTGACGAGCGCCAGGGTCTTCCCGCTGGCGAGCGGCACGTCGCGGACGTACGAATGGGTGACCACCTCGTCGTCGCTCATGGCGTCGAGCGAGGAGAAGTCGATCGTGCTGTAGTCGGTCATCGTGCCTTCCGCTCCGCCTTCTTGCTCCAGTGGGGGTTCTCCCAGATGACCGAGCCGCCCTGGCCCAGGCCGATGCACATCGCGGTCAGTCCGTACCGCACCTCCGGGTGCTCCTCGAACTGACGGGCGAGCTGGATCATCAGGCGCACGCCCGACGAGGCCAGCGGGTGCCCGAAGGCGATCGCGCCGCCCCACGGGTTCACGCGGGGGTCGTCGTCGTCGATGCCGAAGTGGTCGAGCAGCGACAGCACCTGAACGGCGAACGCCTCGTTGAGCTCGAACAGCCCGATGTCGTCGATCGAGAGCCCGGCCTTCCGCAGCGCCTTCTCGGTCGACGGCACCGGTCCGATGCCCATGATCTCGGGCTCGACACCGGCGAAGGCGAAGGAGACCAGGCGCATCTTCACGGGGAGACCGAGCTCCTTCGCGGTGGCCTCGCTCGCGATGAGCGACGCGGTCGCGCCGTCGTTGAGGCCCGCTGCGTTGCCCGCGGTGATGCGGCCGTGCGGGCGGAACGGCGTGCGGAGCGCGGCGAGGCCCTCCATCGTGGTCTCGGGACGCATGACCTCGTCGCGCACCGCCAAACCCCATCCGCTCTCGCTGCGGGTCGCCACGGGGACCAGGTCGGGCTGGATCTTCCCGTTCTCGTAGGCGGCGGCGGCCTTCTGCTGGCTGCGCATCGCGTAGCGGTCGGACCGCTCCTTCGTCAGCTGCGGGAAGCGGTCGTGGATGCGCTCCGCCGTCGCGCCCATGACGAGAGCATCCTCGCCGACGAGGCGCTCCGCGAGGAACCGCGGGTTCGGGTCGGCGCCGAAGCCCATCGGATGCCGCCCCATGTGCTCCACGCCGCCGGCGATGGCCAGGTCGTACGCTCCGAAGCCGATGGCGCCGGAGACGGTCGTGACGCTCGTCATGGCTCCCGCGCACATCCGGTCGATGGCGTAGCCCGGCACCGACTTCGGCAGCCCGGCGAGGATCGCCGCCGTGCGGCCGAGGGTGAGCCCCTGGTCGCCCTGCTGCGTCGTCGCGGCGATGGCCACGTCGTCGATGCGCTCCTTCGGCACGTTCGGGTTGCGCTCGAGCAGACCGATGATGGCCTTGACCACCAGGTCGTCCGCTCGTGTCTGCCAGTACATGCCCTTCTCGCCCGCCCGCCCGAACGGCGTACGCACGCCGTCGACGAAGACGACCTCAGATCTCTCGGCCACTCTGCCTCCTGTCAGCTCGAATCCGAATCGATCCTAGAAGGGCTCAGGGCCCGGGCAACTCCTTTGCCCGAACCTACGAATCGGTCTCGGTGCCCTCGGCGGCCTCTTGGTGGCCCTCTACAAAAGCACGGGCGATCGTCTGTGCAGTCAGTTCAATCTGCCAGGGTCGTGCGCCGAGCTCGGCGAGGGCGTCGCCGACCGACTCCGGGGTGATCTCGACGGGCGGCTCCCACGCCACGCGGCGCAGGAAGTCGGGCGTCAGCAGGTTCTCGAGCGGGATGGCGCGGTCGGTCGCGATCTCGGTGAGCGCGGCACGAGCGGCCTTGAGGCGGAAGTCGGCCTCGGGGTTCCGGTCGCTCCAGCTGCGCGGCGGGGGGAGGGTGTCGCCTCCTCCTGAGCGTCGCTGCACGGGGATGTCGTCGGTCGTGCGGGCACGCTCGATGGCGTTCCACCAGCGGTCGAGCTCGGTGCGGCTGGCCCGCCCGGAGAACTGCTTGAGGCCGGCGAGGTCGCGGCGCGACTCGGGCAGCGCCCGCGCCGCGGCGATGAGCGACGTGTCGGGGACGAGCCGACCCGGCGAGACGTCGAGCTCGCGGGCGAGGGCGTCGCGGGCGAGCCACAGCTCGCGGGCGGCGGCGAGGTGACGATCGGGGCGGAGCGAGTGGATGCCGCTGAGTCGGCGCCAGGGCTCGGCCAGCGGAGGCTTCTCCTCCTTGGCCACCACAGCCGCGAACTCCTCCACCGCGATCCGCTCCTTGCCCTGCTGCTTCAGCAGCACGGCGAGAGAGTCGCGGAGGTCGAGGAGCAGCTCGACGTCGAGCGCGGCGTACTCCAGCCAGGAGGCGGGGAGGGGCCTCGTGGACCAGTCGGCCGCGGAATGCTCCTTGGCGAGGTGGATGCCCAGGAGCTCCTCGACGACGGCGCCGAGCCCCACGCGCGGCAGGCCGAGCAGACGGGCGGCGAGCTCGGTGTCGAAGACGGTGACCGGATCGAGTCCGACCTCGCGGAGGCAGGGCAGGTCTTGACTGGCCGCGTGCAGCACCCACTCGGCGTCGCCGATGACCGACTGCAACGGAGCGAACTCGCCGATCGCGGGCGGATCGAACAGGTAGGTGCCCGCGCCACGGCGGTACACCTGGATCAGGTACGCGCGCTGGGAGTATCGGAACCCGCTCGCCCGCTCGGCGTCAACGGCGACCGGGCCGTGACCGAGGGCGAGCTCCTCGACCGCGTCGTGGAAGTCGTCGACGTCGGCTATGACCGTGCGCTGGGGCGTCTCGAAGGTCTCCGCGTCACTCACGACGAGCTCTTCTGGCCTGCAGCATGGTCACGCCCTCCACCGCGGGCGGAAGGCCGGCGAGCATGCAGAGCAGCTCGCCCCAGCCCTCGACGTGAGCCTTGATGTCGTGATCGCTCGGCGACCACGACGCCCGCAGCTCGATCTGGGCGCCGTCACCCTGGTCGGCGAGCTCGCCGAACCCGGTCGACAGGATCTTCGTCGCCGTCCCGGACGCCGACGTGTACTGCGCGCCGTGGGCGTCGAGCGCATCGACCAGCCACGACCAGGCCACGTCGGCGAGGAACGGGTCGAGCCCGATCTCGGTCTCGAGGGGGGCCTGCGCGAAGCACACCACACGGAAGGGGCCTCCCCAGGCCTCCGGTTCCTCCGGGTCGTGCAGGAGGATGAAGCGGCCGGTGCCGAGATCGGAGTCGGCGCCGTGGCGCGTGGGGGAGACGTCGGCCGCCAGGGCGACCGCGTGGGGGGCGAGGTTCGCGGGGGCCGGGATCTCGTGCACCACGAGCTCCTGGCGGGTCTCCGCGCGGCGCAGTGAATCGAGCGCTGCCGCGAAGATCGCTGGGATCTCGGGGGTGAAGGGAGAGTCGGGCACGTTACGCAGACTAGAGTTCTCGCGGGGCCGGATCGCGCAGCCACGCCGATCCACGGGCGAGCGGCCGAGCGCGGCGACACACCGCTCTCGCCGCCGGAACAGGTCGGAGACGAGCATGACGACGCGCCGCGACAGAGCCGACGTGCCGGGATGGGCGATCGCCGCCCTCATCGGCGGGACGGCGGCCACACTGCTCGCCGCGGCCGGCGCCGTCGTGACCGCGCTGGTCTCCCGCGCAGTGGTGATCCCCTCGGCCCCCGAGGACGACGTCGAGATCCTCGGCTACGACGAGACGGAGGGCACCGTGACCCTCTCGGTGACCAACGACTCCATCCTCCCCGGCGTCTACAGCCTGAGGTTCTCGGCCGACTCCGGCCACGCGCGGGTCGGCGAGGTGCGGAGCGTCGCCGACGGCGCCGTGGTGCGCCCCGTGCTGGGCGTCGACTACGGCGACCTGACGAGGGCGCGGTCGGGCCGGATCAGCGGCTGGTTCTACACGCACCCCCGCGAGCTCGGCGTGCCGGTCGACGAGGTCGAGGTGATCACCCCCGTGGGCCCCGCCCCCGCCTGGTTCGTGCCCTCTCCCGACGGTGTCGGGCGGAAGTGGGTCATCCAGACCCACGGGCGCGGCGTGCGGCGCGGCGAGACCATCCGGGCGATCCCGGTGTTCCGCGACCACGGCTACAGCTCGCTGCACATCTCCTACCGCAACGACGGCGAGGCGCCGCCCTCCGCCGACGGCCGGTACGCCCTCGGCGACACCGAGTGGCAGGACCTCGACGCAGCGATCGCGTACGCGGTGGCGCACGGCGCGGAGGACATCCTGCTCATGGGCTGGTCGATGGGCGGGGCGATCTCGCTGCAGGCCATGGGCCGCGCGGAGCACCGCGACCGCATCCGGGGGATCGTGCTCGACTCGCCCGCCATCGACTGGCAGGACATCCTGCGCTTCCACGGCAGGGCCCGCCACGTGCCGGAGCTCGTCGGCGACGCGGCGTTCGCGACGCTCTCGCACGGCTGGGGTGCGGTCGCCACGGGACAGAGCGAGCCGCTCGACCTGGAGCGGCTCGACTTCGTGCGCCGCGCCGCCGAGGTGACGCTCCCGCTCCTCGTGATGCACAGCGACGACGACGACTACGTGCCCGTCTCCGGGTCTCGGCGTCTCGCGGAGGCGCGCCCCGACGCCGTGACGTACGTGCCGTTCCAGATCGCCGGGCACACCAAGCTCTGGAACTACGACCGCGACCGCTGGAACACCGCGATCAGCACCTGGCTCACGGCGCAGGGGCTCTAGCGAGACCCGCCGCTCGCCAGACGCTCGCGCAGCTGGCGCTTCGTGCGGCCGAGCAGCGCCGTCATGCCCCGGATGCGCAGCGGCGACACCGCGCGCGTGAGGCCGATGGTGTTGGGGAAGTCGTCGGGGATCGCGAGCACCTCGTCGACCCCGAGACCGTCGATGCCCTGCACGAGGATCGACGCGAACCCGCGCGTGGTCGGCGCCTCCTTCGGCGCGGTCGCGTGCAGATGCACCACGCCGTCCTCCACCTCCACGAAGATGAACACCGGCGACTGGCACTCCACCACCCGCTCGAGGAGGTCGGGGGAGTCGCGGTAGCGCTCCGGGAGCTCGGGCAGCTCGTTCGCGAACTCCAGGAGCATCTCCAGACGCGACCGCTCGTCCAGGGCGAGGAAGTCGTCGCGGATCTCGGCGAGCGAGGCGGGCAGCGCTGTGTCGGTCATCCCCTCCAGCATCGCACTACTTCGCGGGCACCTGGCCCGGCTCGGCGCCCGTGACGATCGGGACGCGCACCGCGCTGCCCCACTCGGTCCACGACCCGTCGTAGTTGCGCACATCCGGCAGGCCCACGAGGTGGGTGAGGACGAACCAGGTGTGGCTCGACCGCTCGCCGATGCGACAGTACGCGATCACCGGCTCGTCGCCCACGAGGCCCGCGCCGTCACGGTAGAGCGCGTTCAGCTCGTCGATGCGCCGGAAGGTCCCGTCCTCGGCCGCGGCCTTGCCCCACGGCACGTTCGCCGCCGACGGGATGTGGCCCGCGCGGAGCGCACCCTCCTCCGGGTACGCGGGGGCGGTGGTGCGCTCGCCGGTGTACTCCTCGGGGGAGCGGACGTCGATGAGGGGCGCGCCGAGGTGCGCGAGCACGTCGTCCTTGAAGGCGCGGATGCGCGAGTCGTCGCGCTCCACCACCGGGTACTCGACGGCGACCCGCTCGGGGCGGTCGGTGGTGATGGGGCGGCCCTGCGAGATCCACAGGTCGCGGCCACCGTCGAGGAGACGGACGTCCTCATGTCCGAAGAGGGTGAACACCCACAGCGCGTACGCGGCCCACCAGTTGTTCTTGTCGCCGTAGATCACGACGGTGCTGTCGCGCGAGATGCCCTTGCCGCCGACGAGCTCGGCGAAGGAGGCACCGTCGATGTAGTCGCGCAGCACCGGGTCGTTGAGGTCGGTGTGCCAGTCGATCTTCACCGCGCCGGGGATGTGGCCCGTCTCGTAGAGCAGCACGTCCTCATCCGACTCGACCACGACCACCTCGGGGTCATCGAGGTGCGCCTGCAGCCATTCGGTGCTGACGAGGCGTTCCGGATGCGCGTAGCCGGCGAAGTCGGGTGACGGATCTGCGGCGACGGACATGGTGATGACCTCCTGTGGCCCGCGTGGTCGGAGCCGCACGCGCGGCGGTCTAGGGTGGTTCTGGCTCCGCATCCCACCCTATTTCCTTGCCGGTGCACCGATGCCGAGCCGGTAGCACTTCGACACACTCCACACCTGGATCACGAGGCGGAACGCGCGGACATGACTGGCGAGCGACAGGCGGTAGGGCTGCGGCTCGTCGACCGCACCCCGACGATCTCGGCGACCGAGCTCGCCCAGACCCTCGTGCCGCCGCCCCAGTTCGACCAGGCGTCGTTCGACACCTACCGGCCCGATCCCGACTACCCCTCCCAGCAGGAGGCCCTCGACAAGATGCGGGCCTTCGCCGCGTCGTGGGGCGTGCAGAAGAGCTCCGGCGGCGGACTGTTCGGCCGCCGGAAGCCGAAGGCGCCGGCGACGAAGCCCGGCGTGTACCTCGACGGAGGCTTCGGCGTGGGCAAGACGCACCTGCTCGCTGCGCTCTGGCACGCGGCCCCCGGCCGCAAGTACTTCGGCACGTTCATCGAGTACACGGCTCTCGTCGGCGCCCTCGGCTACGCCCAGGCGGTGCAGCTGCTGACGGGCGCGTCGTTCATCGCGATCGACGAGTTCGAGCTCGACGATCCGGGCGACACCATGCTGATGACGCGCCTGCTCGGCGAGCTCGCCACCACGGGCACCCGCCTCGCAGCCACCTCGAACACGCCCCCGAACGCGCTCGGCGAGGGGCGCTTCGCCGCCGCCGACTTCCTCCGCGAGATCCAGGCGATCGCCGACCGCTTCGACATCGTGCGGATCGACGGCGTCGACTACCGCCGCCGCGACATCGAGGGCCACGCTGCGTCGCTCCCGGACGCCGCCGCGGTGCTCGACGCCGCCTCCGAGCACGCCGCGACCGGCGAGACGGTCGCCGTCGACTCGTTCGCGGATCTCGTGAGCCACCTCGGCACCATCCACCCGTCGCGCTACATCCGGCTCATCGACGGGGTCGACGTCATCGCGCTGACCGAGGTCGTGCCGCTCACCGACCAGACCGACGCGCTCCGCTTCGTCGCGTTCGTCGACCGCGTCTACGACGCGCAGATCCGCATCCTCGCGTCGGGCACCCCGCTCGACGAGGTCTTCGCGGGCGACATGATGAACGGGGGATACCGCAAGAAGTACCTGCGCGCGGTGTCCCGGCTCATCGCCTCCGCGACCGTCTGAGCCGCCTCTCCGCGGCCGCTTGAGCCGCCCTACCGCGGCCCTCTGAGCCGCCGCCCCGCGGCCTCCGCGATCGTACCCCGCGTTCCGGGGGCATTCCCCGGTCGCGGAAACACGATGTTTACATTCGCGCTCACGCCGTAACACGGCGTACACACTCCGAGCGCCCTCGCGAAACACCCCACCGACAGACTCGACCTGCTCGTTACAAGCGCAGGGGGTCACGTGTCGGACCTCTCCGCGTGCACAGCATGAACCACCCGTAGGCACGGAAACAGAGAGGTAAACCTTCGATATGGAAGAAGTAACCGGCAACCTGAACTCGCTGTGGTTGCTCGTTGCGGCGGCCCTGGTGCTGCTCATGACCCCTGGCGTCGCTTTCTTCTACGGCGGCATGGTCAAGGCCAAGAGCGTCGTCTCGATGATGATGATGAGCTTCGGCGCGATGGGCCTCGTGGGGGTCCTCTGGGTGCTCTACGGCTACGGCATCGCCTTCGGCACCCCGCTCATCCCCGGTCTCCTCGGAAACCCGTTCGACGGCCTCATCGGCCTGTCGAGCCTCCTCGGGATCGACGACACGGGTGCGATGACTCCGGACCTCGCCTCGCTCGCGTTCGTGGGCTTCCAGGCCACGTTCGCGATCATCACCGTCGCCCTCATCTCCGGTGCGATCGCCGACCGCGCCAAGTTCGGCGCCTGGATGGTCTTCGCCGGCATCTGGGTCACGATCGTCTACTTCCCGGTCGCCTTCTGGGTGTTCAACCTCGCTGAGGGCTGGGCTCCGGTCTGGGGCGTCAACGACTTCGCCGGTGGCACCGCGGTGCACATCAACGCCGGAGCCGCGGGTCTCGCTCTGGCTCTCGTCCTCGGTCGCCGGGTCGGATTCCAGAAGGGCATCCAGAAGCCGCACAACGTGCCGCTGACCCTGCTCGGCGCCGCCCTGCTCTGGTTCGGCTGGTTCGGCTTCAACGCCGGATCCGAGGCCGCCGTCGACGGTGTCGCCGCGATCGCGTGGATCAACACCCTCGCCGCTCCGGCCGCCGCGATCCTGGGCTGGCTGATCGTCGAGAAGATCAAGGACGGCAAGCCGACCTCGATCGGAGCTGCGTCGGGTGCCGTCGCCGGTCTGGTCGCCATCACCCCTGCCTGTAACATCCTGACCCCCGGCTGGGCGATCGTCCTCGGTGTCACGGCGGGTGCCCTCTGCTGCCTCGCGATCGAGCTCAAGTTCAAGCTCGGCTTCGACGACTCGCTCGACGTCGTGGGCATCCACCTCGTCGGCGGCCTCTGGGGAACGCTCTACATCGGCATCTTCGGCGCCGGCATCGGCCTCCTCGACACCGGTTCGGGCGAGCAGCTGCTGAAGCAGTTCGTCGCCGCGATCGCCGTGCTCGCGTACTCCTTCATCCTCGCCTTCATCATCGGCTGGATCATCCAGAAGACCATGGGCTTCCGGATCACCAACGAGGACGAGGTCGCCGGTGTCGACACCGTCGTCCACGGCGAGGAGGGCTACGCGATCGAGGCCTACGAGGTCGAGACCGTCCGGTAGGACCCACACCGCTCGCCCACGGGAACGGGCAGTCGAGGGGCGTCATCCGCGAGGATGGCGCCCCTTCGGCATTCCAGGAAGGATCGGAGCATGGCCAGCTCGTTCGTCGTCCGCACGAGGACGCGTCACCCCGCCGAGGCTCTGTTCGACCTCTCGCTCGACGTCGGCGCGCACGTCGACTCGATGGCGGCGACCTCCGAGACCACGATCGGCGGGGTCACCTCGGGTCGGATGGCGCTGGGGGAGTCGGTGACCTGGCGTGCCCGGCACCTCGGCGTGACCTGGACCATGACCTCGCGGATCACCGCCCTCGACCGCCCGCACCGCTTCGTCGACGAGCAGGTGGCGGGTCCGTTCCGCTCGTTCCGGCATGTGCACCTCTTCGAGAGGCGCGAGGGCGTCACCCTCATGACCGATCTCATCCGGTTGGAGTCGCCCGTGTTCGGGCGCGTCGGGGAACGGGTCGTGCTGGTACCCCACCTGCGGCGGCTCATCGGAGAGCGCAACCGGGCTCTGCTCAGGATGCTCGACGCGGAGGAGTCGGCGGCCCGACAGGGGTAGTGCCGTCCGGGCGCGGGGCCCGGGGGAGCAGCGCCTCGCGGGCGAGGAGCGTCGCGCCCGCGGCGGCGGCCGGCATCACGAACACCGCTCCCAGGGGGAGCAGGAACAGCAGGTAGACGGTCACCCCGAACCCCAGCGTGCGCGCTCGGCGCACCCCCAGCATCCGCCTGCGATCACGGAGGGTGAGGGCGCGGGCGTCGAAGGCATAGCCGGTGAGCTCGATCGCGAGCACCCAGCCGCCGAACAGCGCGGCGAACACGGGCACCACCGTCTGCCCGATCACCGGGATGAGTCCGCCGGCGAACAGCAGGAGGCCCACTGCGGCCGTGAGCAGCAGCATCCGGAGCGTCGTGACCAGACCCCGGCGCATCTGCCCCCAGAAGCCGCCCGCTGCCTCCTCCGGCGGTGCGCCGCTCTCGCGCTCTTCGACGTGGAAGCGGATCCGCTCGTAGAACGGATCGCCGACCACCAGCGTGATCGCCGTGTACGTGAACACGACGACGAGAACGGCCAGGCCGACCAGGGCCGCGCCGGCGGCGAGTCTGAGCGCCGTGCGCCAGCCAGCGTCCCAATCGTCGGCGAACGGGGTGATCGTCTCGGTGAGGGTCGGCAGGGCGATGATGAGCGCGATGATGCCCGCCAGGTAGACGAGGCCCACGATCAGCGCCGGGATCGCGCCGAGCAGCATGAGCCGCGGCGCGCTCGCCCAGAGGGCGAGACCCCTTCCGAGCACGCCGACGCCGCCGAAGAACTCGCGCAGGACTCGCATCCCCCCGATCGTATCGGGGTGCATCCTCAGCGCATCGGAAGCTTCGCACCCCTGGTGGCCGCGGTCGAACGGGAGCAGAGTGACAGCGACGACGAAAGGAACACGCCCATGTCGAAGAAGAAGGACCTCGAGAACCTCGGGTTCGACCCCATCAAGCTCGTCCACGACCTCGGTCTGCAGAGCAAGCACGCCTACATCGCGGGCTTCGCCTCGATCGTGCTGAGCCTCCTGGCCTGGCTCGCCTCCCGCGGCAAGAAGGACGACCGCGCGCAGTCCGACCGCTGGGGCATCTTCGTGGGCCACTGGGCGCCCACCTTCTTCGCCATCGGCCTCGCCCTGAAGCAGGAGGAGCGCTGACGCGCCTCCAGCCGCACCGACCTGCGCCCGGTCGTTCCTCGGAACGGCCGGGCGTCGTCGTGTGCGACGTCCGTCGCCGTCAAGAGGTACCGCCAGAACGAACACGGGGCGTAAGTGCGGCCGTGATGGCGCTGAGCGTACCTTTCGGCGGTCAGCAGGCGGGTCTAGCGCATCGCCACAGGTCAGAAGAGGCGGTTGCCACCGGCGCACGACAGGGGTGAGATGAAGCAACCCCCGGTCGGCAGGGTGGGGACTCATGGCCGGCCGGGGGACTCACGGCCGGCTTGACACGCTTCATCCCCGTACTCGTCGGGGCCGCCCGATAGCCGAGACGCGCCGATCGTCCGTCTGGCCTCCTGCGTGCGAGAATGCACGAACACAGTTCGGGGGGACTGTCGGTTCCCCCACCCACGCAACACCTCGAGGGGGAGCACCATGTCAGAGCAGCCGCCCGCCGGGCAGCCGAACCCGCCCCAGCCGGGATACCCGCCGCAGCCTCAGTATCAGCAGCCTCAGTACCAGCAGCCGGGCGGGTACCCACCGGCCCCTCAGAGTCGATTCAACGGGCTCGGCCTCGCCTCGCTGATCGTGGGCGGCCTGTCGCTGCTGTTCGCATTCGTCCCGTTCGCCAACTACGCCTCCGGGTTCTTCGCCTTCATCGGCATCGTCCTCGGAATCATCGGCCTCGTGCTGAAGGGACGTGCCAAGCTCCTCGCGATCATCGGCACGGCGATCAGCGTCATCGCGCTGATCCTCTCCATCGTCCTCGCCATCGTCTACACGGCCGGCTTCGTGAACGCCGTCGATGAAGCGGTCACCATCGATCCGCCCTCGATCACCGTGCCCGAGAGCACTGCGGGAGGATCCGATTCCGGGTCGTCTGGCAGCTCTGAGCAGTCCACCATCGGCACGCGGGAGGACCCCGCGCCATTCGGCAGCACGGTGACCATCAGCACGTTCGAAGGCCCCGTGTGGGACGTCAGCGTCGGCACACCCGTCCTGAACGCCATCGATCAGGTGAAGGCGGGCAATCAGTTCAATCCCGACCCCGCACCCGGAAACCAGTACGCGATCATCCCGGCGACGGTCACGTACCTCGGCGACAGCAGCGGCCGTCCCTTCGAGCTCCAGTTCTCTTACGTGTCTCCCTCGGGCCAGAGCTACGATCCGACGTTCGTCGTCTTGGATGGTCAGCTCACCGATGTGGACGAACTGCTCAGCGGCGCGTCCGGTTCCGGCAACGTCGTCTTCGAGATCCCGTCTGAGGGTGCCGAGCAGGGCACCTGGTCGGTGTCGTATGTGTTCAGCGACGAGAAGGTCTACTTCGGCGCGAAGTAGATCCGTCGACACCGCGAAGGCGGGTCGCGCGCTCTTCGGAGTGTCGCGTCCCGCCTCTCCTGTTTCGGCGACAGGTCCGACGAGCTCGCCGCGCCTGTCAGCGGTCGCCGTCCGGACGAGGCTGCCCTGATGTGTCTGAGTAGAGAGAAGTTAGATCCGGACTGGCGGCGAGATCCGCGAGGTCGCGGGGGAGGATGTCTCGGCGGAGGAGATGGTGGGCGATACCAGACTCGAACTGATGACCTCTTCCGTGTGAAGGAAGCGCGCTACCAACTGCGCCAATCGCCCGTCTTGCAGGAATCGATACTAGCGGATGCGGAGGGCTCTCGTTGACCACGACGCGCTCCGCCACCCGCCGGTCACGGTCGCGACACGCCGATTTTGTCATCGCGTCGAGTTTCGGTTAGAGTCTCTGAGCACGCAGAAATGCGAGCGAAATGCGGATGTAGCGCAGTTGGTAGCGCATCACCTTGCCAAGGTGAGGGTCGCGAGTTCGAGTCTCGTCATCCGCTCGAGTGCAGAGTACTCGTGTGTGGGATCCCAAACACGGTGGCGTGGCCGAGAGGCGAGGCAGCGGCCTGCAAAGCCGTCCACACGGGTTCGAATCCCGTCGCCACCTCCACTCATGTCACCCCCGGGCGATTGGCGCAGCGGTAGCGCGCTTCCCTGACACGGAAGAGGTCACTGGTTCGATCCCAGTATCGCCCACACAGAACGAAGGCCCCCGGAGAGATCCGGGGGCCTTCGTCGTTCCCGGGACGTCCCCTCGACGGGCGGGGGCCCGTCCGATCCTGAGCCAACTCCGGACTTTCACTGCGCCACGCCGCGAGAAGTCCGGAGTCAGCTCGAATCCGGCCGAGATCCCGGAGTTGGCCCGCGCCTCGAGCGGCGGACCGCAGGTGAGAGCGGACGGGACGCCGCCCGGCCGGATGCAGCCGCACAACGGCTCCGAGGGGAGCGGCAGGCTCTCTCGGTAGGCTCGTGGACCGGAGAGCGGAAGGCACCGCCTCGACACCGCCTGCGAAAGGATTCCCGACATGGCCGACTCCCACACCCCCGACACGGCGCAGACGTTCGAGCCCGAGGGGCGTGCCATCCCGTTCGCAGAGGAGGGCGCCGGGCCGGTCGTCGTGCTGATCGCCGAGCGCGGCGAGGGGATCGGATACCTCGGTGCGCTGGCGCACTCGCTGTCGCAGGAGGACTTCCGCGTGGTGCGGATCGGCGGACGCGCCGACGAGGACTCCGCCTCGGGGCCGGAGGAGCGCGCGCAGGACGTCGTCGACCTGCTCGACCACATCGGCGTCGGCGACGCGTGGATCGGCGGACACGGACACGGCGGCACCATCGCCCGCTACGTCGCCCTCGAGCACCATGATCGCGTCGACGGCGTGCTCCTGCTCGGGGTCGAGCCCCTGCAGCCGCCGCTGGCGGCCGGTCTGCCGGTGCTGGTGATCCAGGGCACGGCCGACGACGTCACCCCCGCCCAGTACGGCCAGACGCTGCAGGAGTCCGCTCCCGAGCTGGTGAGCGTCGTGGCCGTGGAGGGCGCCGGGCACGACTTCCCCGCCTCGCACGTGGGCGAGACCTCCTGGGCCATCGAGGACTACCTCGACTGGGACTGATCGCCCCGCCGGGAATACCCCCGCGGACCGTCTGAGGCAACCCCGCTGATCCCGGATCCACTACCGGGATCAGCGGTCGCACTACCGCTTCGACTACTGGAAACCTGCCCGGGCTACTGGCTTCTGTCCGGTGCTCAGCATTCTCACGGCAGCATCAGGGCCATCGGTGCGTGATGCGCCGACGCCCTCTGTCAGCGCTGACGAGGGCTGTGCACTGAGGTGAACAGGGGTACGCAGTGAACAGACGAACGTCCGGGCCCGAACGAGAGTCAGCGGGGGTGTTCGGCAGCCGATGGAGGCGAGTCGTGGCTCCCGTCGCGTTCGGTGTCACCGCCGCCATGGTGGCCTTCTTCGGCGGATCCGCGGCGATCGCCGCGCCCACCGACCGCGCGGAGGCCGAGGGGCTCTTCCTCTCGGGTGGGAGCGCGGCCGTAGACCTCGACTCGGTCGCCGAGCTCGCGGGGCCGTACAACGCCTTCCCGCCCGGGGACGCGGAGGACGCGCCGCTCGACATCACCGCCCTCCAGGCGATCGAGCTGGGACTCGGGGTCGACCTCTTCGGCGACAACAGCATCCTCACGCTCGGAGCCGTCGGCCAGTACGCCAGCACCTCGTCCGCGGGAGCCTTCGCCTCGTCCGGACTCCTCGGCGCCGACGGCGCCATCCAGGCCGGCACCGGTGCGCCGGGGGAGAACACGACCCTCACGCTCACCCCGGTGCTGGACGCCGTGGGCGCCGACGACCTCATCTCGACGCTGGCGGTGGAGCTCGGCGCGGTCTCCGCGCAAGCGGAAGCCACGCGAGGCGCATCGGTGACCCCTGAGGGCGACTACCAGATCGCCAGCGGGGACGTCACGCTCACGTCTCCCGCCCTCGCGACCCTCCTGGCCGATCTGGACGCCGCACTCGCGGGCACCAGCGATGACGTGAACGCCCTCGCGGTCGACGGCGGACCGATCGACACCACGGTGGACGGACTGCTCGACGGGGTGACGACGATCCTCGATGGAGTCCTCCCCGGCGCCGTCGCGCTCGACGCCGATGTCACGACCGAGCTGGCTCTCGATCTCGGCGAGGCCCTCGACACCGTCTCGGCAGACGAGTTCGTCAGCGGACCGGTGGCTCTCACGCTCTCCACCGGCACCATCACGATCGACCTCGATCAGCTCTACGCGCTCAACGCGCTCCCCGAGGACACCACGCTTCTCTCGGATGACGCGATCAACGCGCAGATCAGCGAGGCGCTGAGCGACATCCTCACGGCGCAGCTGCCCACGGCCCTCGAGACCGCGCTGGACGACGTGCTCGACACGACCGCGCTCGACATCGACGTGACCGCTGAGGTGGACACGCTCCTCGGCATCGACATCGGCGACCTGGTGATCAGCATCGACGGGACGGTCGGCGGCCTGCTCGCCAACCCGGGCACCGACGCCCCGACGGTCTCCCTCGACGGCACCGAGATCCTCGGGCTCGACCTCGCCGACGTGCTCGAGCCGGTCACGGACTACGTCGTCGACTCGGTCCTCCCCGCGGTGGGTGGCCTCGTCGACGCCGCCCTCGACCCCGTGGGGCTGGAGGATGCGGTCACCACGATCGCGACCACCGCCGTCACGGCCCTCGACCCCCTGCTCGACGTGCTGAACACGGTGGTGCAGCTCACGGTGAACGTCAAGGAGTCGCCGGGCGACTTCCGCGATGCCGCGGGCACGGATGCCGGCTCGTTCACGCAGCGGGCCGTGCAGGCCGTGGTCGCCCCCGGACTGGCCGGCAGCCTGATCACGCTGAACCTCGCGTCTGCGACGGTCCGCGCTCTGCCCCTCGCGGCCCCCGCCGGTCTGGCTATCACGCCCGTCCGCGGTCCGGTCACGGGCGGGACGCCGGTGACGATCACCGGGACGAACCTCGGCGACGTGACCGACGTCGTCTTCGGGGCGATCCCCGCGACGGGTGTGACTCTCAACGCGGACGGCAGCGTCAGCGCGATCGCGCCTCCCCAGGCGGCTCCCGGGCCCGTGGCGGTCACGGTGACCAACCCCGACGGATCCGACAGCTCGCTGACGTTCACCTACTTCGCGGTGACCGACGTCGACTCGATCGACCCCGACAGCGGGTCGACCGAGGGCGGGACCGACGTGACGATCACCGGTGTGTGCCTCACCGGCACCACCCAGGTGCTCTTCGACGGCGTTCCCGGCACCGACCTCGTGGTGACCGGCGACACGACGCTCACCGTGACCACCCCGCCGGGTGCCGCGGGCGAGGTCGACGTCACGATCGTCAACCCGACCGAGTGCGGTGGGCAGACGATTCCGGACGGCTTCACCTACGTCGAGCCGGGTGCACCCACCATCACGGGCATCGTGCCGGATCGGGGCCCTGAGACCGGCGGCACCACAGTGGTCCTCACCGGCTCGGACTTCACGGATGCGACGGCCGTGACATTCGACGGCGTGCCCGCTGCGAGCTACACGGTCGACAGTGACACGCAGATCACGGCGGTCACCCCGGCGCACGCGCCCGGTGTGGTGGACGTGGTCGTCAGCAACGCCGCGGGCGACTCGGCGGGCTTCGACTTCGAGTTCTTCGACGTCGCCGACATCACGGGAGTCGATCCGGGTGCCGGCCCCGAGGCGGGCGGAAACACCGTCGTCATCACGGGGAGCTGCTTCACCGGTGCCACCGCGGTGCTCTTCGGAGCCACTCCGGCCACGTCGTTCACGGTCGACAGCGACACGCAGATCACCGCGGTCGCCCCGGCCGGGACGGGCACGGTCGACGTGACGGTCGTGGGTGCGGGCGACTGCGGCACGGCCACGGACGACGACGGCTACGACTACGTCGCGCCGCCGACCATCACCGGCCTCGACCCCACCGGCGGCCCGGAGACCGGCGGCACGGTGGTCACCATCACGGGTGACGGCCTCACCGGCACCACCGGGGTCCTCTTCGGAGACGTGCCCGCCGCCTCGGTCACCGTGGTGAGCGACACCGAGGTGCAGGCGGTCACGTCGCCTCACGCTCCGGCCACGGTCCCTGTCACGGTGCAGCACCCGGGCGGCGACGTCGACGCGGGCGACTTCGTGTTCCTCGACGTGCCGACGATCACCACGATCACGCCCGACCAGGGTCCGGAGGACGGCGGAACCACCGTCGTCATCACCGGAGAGGGCTTCGACGGGGCGACCGGCGTGACCTTCGACGGCCTCCCGGGCACCGGGTTCACAGTCGACAGCGACACGCAGATCACCGTGGTGACCCCGCCGCACGCTCCGGCCACGGTCCCCGTGGTGGTGCTCCACCCGAACGGCGACTCGCCGGCCGAGGAGTTCACCTTCGTCGCCGGCACCGAGATCGACACGGTGACGCCTCCTGGCGGTCCCGAGGAGGGCGGCACCGTCGTCACCATCATCGGCACCTGCTTCACCGGCGCCACTGCGGTGCTGTTCGGCGACACCCCGGCCACCTCGTTCACGGTCGACAGCGACACGCAGATCACCGCGGTCGCACCGGCGGGCGTCGGGATCGTGGATGTGACGGTCGTGGGGTCCGCGGCCTGCGGTACCGACACCCTTCCCGGCGGGTACGAGTACACGGACGACCCGGTCATCGGCACCATCACGCCGACGACCGGACCCGAGACCGGCGGCACGGTCGTGACGATCACCGGGAGCAACCTCGGCGGCGCCACCAGCGTGACCTTCGACGGTGTTCCCGGTACCGACCTCACGATCGTCAGCGACACCGAGCTGACCGTCGTGACCCCGCCGGGGACACCCGGGGAGGCGGCCGTGGTCGTCACCGCGCCCAGCGGTGACAGCGATCCGGGCACGTTCACGTACACCACGGTCACCACGGTCGACGACACCGACCCGAGCACCGGGCCCACCGGTGGCGGCACGGAGGTCACCATCGTCGGGCACTGCTTCGCCGGTGCCACGGCCGTCCTGTTCGGCGACACGCCGTCGCCCGCCTTCGTGGTGATCGACGACACCCGCATCCGGGCCGTCGCCCCCGCCGCCGCCGGGCCCGGCACGGTGGACGTGACGGTGGTCGGTTCGGCGGCCTGTGGCGACGGAGTCCTGAGCGACGGATTCACGTACTACAAGGGCGCTGCAGCGGTCGGCGGCGGAGGAGGCCTGGCCTCCACCGGCGCCGCAGGGACCCTCGGGACGATCGGCGGCGCGCTCCTGCTGCTCGCCGCGGGCGTCCTGCTCTGGATGCAGCGCCGCCGCCGCGACGCGTAGCGGGTAGCGCCGTCGCAGTGGAGGGCCCTCGTCGAGAGACGGGGGCCCTCTTCCGTGGCCGACGACTTGGCCGACCATTCGACATGAGCTATCCTCACCGCATGCCAGAGTCGCCCCGCCGCCGTCGCTCCACTCTCGTCGTCATCTCGGCGACGCTCTCGATGGCCGCCGGGCTCGCCGTCGCCGCGCCTGCGCCACCGGCCGGCGCCGAGCCGACCGTCGAGGAGCGCTGGTCGAGCGTCCCGGGAGTGGGCATCGTCGACCTCGCGGCCACGGCATCCGGCCTCTACGCCGCCGACCACGTCGGCTCCCGCCTGCTGCGGATCGCGTCCGACGGCTCGGCCACGGTCGCCGCCGACCTGTCCTCGCACACCCCGTCGGCACTCGAACCGGATCGCGATGGCGGCGTCCTCGTCGTGAGCTTCGCGTCGTACTCCGTCCTCCGCGTCCGCCCCGACGGGTCGTCGCTCACCTGGACCGTGCCGCGGGGAGTCTTCATCGACGCCGTGGCTCCGATGCCCGACGGGTCTGTGCTCGTCTTCGGCGAGGGGTCGCGGACCGTGCTGAGGCTCGGGCCCGATGGCACGGTCGACCCTTTCGCGATCGACCTCGGCTTCTCGCCCACCGGGGTGCGCGCCGCCGTCACTGCCGCCGGCGACGTCTACTTCACCGACTCCGCCGGCCGCGCCGTCTACCGGCTCAGCGGAGGCGGTGTCTCCCCGATGCCCCGAGGCGGGGCAGCGCCGGGCTCTGCGCCGGTCGCACTGCAGGCAGGAGACGACGGTGTCGTCATCGCGTGGTCCGACGGCCTGATCGAGCGCCACGGTCGCGACGGCTCCGCGGCGGCCGTCATCGCTCCGGATCCGGCCATGGCCCCGCTCGGGGACATCGCCGTCGACCCGCGCGGCGTGTTCCTCACCACGCGGTCCCGCGGCCTCGTCGAACGGGCCGCCGACGGCTCGACCGTGCAGCTCGGTTCCACATCCGGACGCACGGTCGTCGTGGGGCCCGACGGCGTCGTCTACGCGGTGGGCGACTCCGGCCGGAGCATCACCCGCATCCACCCGGCGGCCGGCGCCACGCCCACGCTCACCTACGGCGCCACGATCGCCGGGGTGGCGGGCCACCCGCTGTCCGTGGTGCCCTCACGGGTGGCGTCGGATGCGGCGACCTACACGCTGACGAAGGGCGCGCTCCCACCCGGAGTCACCCTCAGCCCGACCGGCACGATCGACGGGACACCCACGTCGACGGGCGAGTTCCGTGCGCAGGTCACCGTGTCGACCGCGAGCGGACGCTCGACCGCCGACGTCGTGATCCGCATCCGCGGCGACCGCAGCGGGATGTACTGACCGGAGTGCGCTCATCGGTGCCGCACCCGGAAACGACGAAGGCCCCCGGCGAACCGGGGGCCTTCTCGAAGTTGGTGGAGGTTGCCGAAGCAACCCCCGCAGATGAACATACACGCAACACGGGTGGTTCGTCCAATCCGACCTCGCGCTCGGCGCGACTAGAGTTGATCCGTCAATCGAGACGACAGGAGAAGTCTGCACGTGGCGACCGGATTCGAACTCTTCACCGACAGGTCGATCGTGGCCATGCGGGTCAACGGTGAACTGAAGGATCTCGCCGCGACGACGACCGACGGCGACATCGTCGAGCCGGTCACCATCGACTCGGCCGATGGTCTGAACATCCTCCGCCACTCGGCGGCGCACGTGGCCGCGCAGGCCGTGCAGCAGATCAATCCCGAGGCCAAGCTCGGCATCGGCCCGCCCGTCACCGACGGCTTCTACTACGACTTCGACGTGGCAGAGCCCTTCACCCCCGACGACATGAAGGCGATCGAGAAGGGCATGGAGCGCATCATCCGCTCCGGTCAGCGCTTCGTCCGTCGTGTCGTGACCGAAGAGGAGGCTCGCGCCGAGCTCGCCGACGAGCCGTACAAGCTCGAGCTCATCGGCCTCAAGGGCAACGCTTCGGATGCCGGCGGCGAGTCGGTCGAGGTCGGTGGCGCCGAGCTCACCATCTACGACAATGTCGATCCGAAGACCGGCGAGACGGTCTGGAAGGACCTCTGCCGCGGCCCGCATCTGCCGAACACCCGGATGATCGGCAACGGCTTCGCCCTCACCCGGCTCGCGGCGGCCTACTGGCGCGGGAGCGAGAAGAACAAGCAGCTGCAGCGTGTCTACGGCACCGCCTGGCCCACGAAGGACGAGCTGCGCGCCTACCAGACCCGCATGGAGGAGGCCGCGAAGCGCGACCACCGCAAGCTCGGCCAGGAGCTCGACCTGTTCTCGTTCCCCGACGAGATCGGCTCGGGGCTCGCGGTCTTCCATCCTCGTGGCGGCATCATCCGCGCCGAGATCGAGGACTACATGCGCGAGCGGCTGATCGCGTACGACTACGAGCTCGTGAACACCCCGCACATCACCAAGGGGCACCTCTACGAGATCAGCCAGCACCTCCAGTGGTACAAGGACGGGATGTTCCCGGCCATGCACCTCGACGAGGAGACCGACGCCGACGGCAACGTCACCCGGCAGGGCCAGGACTACTACCTGAAGCCCATGAACTGCCCCATGCACAACCTGATCTTCCGGGCGCGCGGCCGCAGCTACCGCGAGCTGCCGCTGCGCCTGGCGGAGTTCGGCACGGTCTACCGCTACGAGAAGAGCGGCACCCTGTCCGGGCTCACCCGCGTCCGCGGTCTCACCCAGGACGACGCCCACATCTACGTCACCCACGACCAGATCAAGGCCGAGGTGGCCAGCCAGCTCGAGTTCGTGCTCGAGACCCTGCGCGGCTACGGTCTCGACGACTTCTACCTCGAGCTCTCCACCCGCGACCCCGAGAAGAGCGTGGGCGAGGACGCCATGTGGGAGGACGCCACCGAGACGCTCCGCCAGGTCGCCGAGGAGTCGGGCCTCGAGCTCGTCGCCGACCCCGGAGGGGCGGCCTTCTACGGGCCGAAGATCTCGGTGCAGGCGCGGGACGCGATCGGCCGCACCTGGCAGCTGTCCACCGTGCAGCTCGACTTCAACCAGCCCGAGCGCTTCGAGCTGGAGTACACGGCCGCCGACGGCACGAAGCAGCGCCCCGCGATGATCCACCGCGCCCTGCTCGGCTCCGTGGAGCGCTTCTTCGCCATCCTGCTCGAGCACTACGCCGGCGCCTTCCCGGTGTGGCTTGCGCCCGTGCAGGTGGTCGGCATCCCGATCTCGGAGCAGTACGACGAGTACCTCCGCGACATCGTCGCCACGCTCAAGCGACGCGGCATCCGCGCCCAGCTCGACGCCTCCGACGACCGCATGCAGAAGAAGATCCGCAACCACACCAAGGACAAGGTGCCCGTGATGCTCATCGCCGGTGGCGAGGATGCAGCAGCCGGCACGGTGAGCTTCCGCTTCCGCGACGGATCGCAGGAGAACGGCGTCTCGGTCGAGGAGGCGGTGGAGCGCATCGTCGCGAGCGTCGAGTCGCACACGCAGGTGCTGGGCCAGGGCGACCTCTGATGACCGACCCGAGCGACGACGTCGAGATCGAGTCCTCGGCCGACTTCGCCGCGGTGCCGGATGCGTTCCAGCGTCTGTGGACGCCCCACCGGATGGTCTACATCCAGAACGGGGAGCAGCCCCACATCGACGAGTGCCCGTTCTGCCGCGCTCCGAAGCTCTCCGACGAGGAGGGCCTGATCGTGGCTCGGGGCACGTACGCGTACGTCCTGCTCAACCTGTTCCCGTACAACTCCGGTCACCTCCTGGTGTGCCCGTACCGCCACATCGCGACCTACGACCTGGCGACACCCGAGGAGGTCGCCGAGATCGGATCGCTCACCCAGACGGCGATGCGCGTCCTCACGGCGGTCTCGCGGTGCGACGGCTTCAACATCGGGATGAACCAGGGCCGGGTCGCCGGGGCCGGGGTAGCCGGTCACCTGCACCAGCACATCGTCCCGAGGTGGGCGCAGGACAGCAACTTCTTCCCCATCATCGCCCGCACGAAGGCGCTTCCTCAGCTGCTGGGAGATGTCCGAGCCCAGGTCCAGGCCGCCTGGCCCGCCCCCGCCGCGCCGTAGGATCTCTGCAGGCACGAACCGGCAGCCTGAACGCACGACCGCACGAGGACACCATGACCGACAGCACCACCGCATCACACGAGTTCGGCTCCGACCGCGTCAAGCGCGGCCTGGCCGAGATGCTGAAGGGCGGCGTCATCATGGACGTCGTCACCGCCGAGCAGGCGCGCATCGCCGAAGACGCCGGCGCCGTCGCGGTGATGGCGCTCGAGCGTGTGCCCGCCGACATCCGCTCGCAGGGTGGCGTGGCGCGCATGAGCGACCCCGACCTCATCGACGGCATCATCTCGGCGGTGTCCATCCCGGTCATGGCGAAGGCGCGGATCGGCCACTTCGTCGAGGCGCAGGTGCTGCAGGACCTCGGGGTCGACTACATCGACGAGTCCGAGGTGCTGAGCCCCGCCGACTACGTCAACCACATCGACAAGTGGGGCTTCACCGTGCCCTTCGTCTGCGGTGCCACCAACCTGGGCGAGGCTCTGCGCCGCATCACCGAGGGTGCGGCGATGATCCGGTCGAAGGGCGAGGCCGGCACCGGCGACGTCTCCGAGGCGACCAAGCACATCCGCACCATCAAGGCCGAGATCGCCGCCCTGTCGGCGAAGTCGCGCGACGAGCTGTACGTCGCCGCGAAGGAGCTCCAGGCGCCCTACGACCTGGTCGTCGAGATCGCCGAGACGAAGAGCCTGCCGGTGGTGCTGTTCACCGCCGGCGGCGTGGCCACTCCGGCCGACGCGGCGATGATGATGCAGCTCGGCGCCGACGGCGTCTTCGTCGGCTCGGGCATCTTCAAGTCGGGTGACCCCGCGAAGCGCGCCGCCGCGATCGTCAAGGCGACCACGTTCTACGATGACCCCTCGGTCATCGCCGAGGTGTCGCGGGGTCTGGGCGAGGCGATGGTGGGCATCAACGTCGCCGACGTGCCCGCGCCCCACCGCCTGTCCGAGCGTGGCTGGTAGCGCCCCGCGCGTCGGCGTCCTCGCCCTCCAGGGCGATGTGCGGGAGCACCTCCGCGTGCTCTCCGAGCTGGGCGCCGAGGCGGTGCCCGTGCGTCGTCCGGCGGAGGTCGCGGCGGTCGACGGCCTCGTGATCCCCGGCGGCGAGTCGAGCGTGATCGACAAGCTCTCGCGCACGTTCGGCGTGGCCGACTCGATCAGGGAGCGGATCGCCGCGGGACTGCCCGTGTACGGCACGTGCGCGGGCCTCATCATGCTGGCCGACCGCGTGCTCGACGGCGTCGACGGGCAGCAGAGCTTCGGCGGTCTCGACGTCTCCGTGCGCCGGAACGCCTTCGGCAACCAGACCCGCTCGTTCGAGACCGACCTCGACGTCCCCGTGCTCGGGGCGCCTCCCGTGCACGCCGCCTTCATCCGGGCGCCCGTCGTGGTCGACCTGGCGGAGGGGGCGGAGGCGCTCGCCTCTCTCGAGGACGGGACGGTCGTCGCGGTGCAGCAGGGCTCGCTGCTCGGCACGTCGTTCCACCCCGAGGTGACGGGGGAGTCCCGGTTCCACCGGCACTTCCTCGCCCTGGTCGCGGCGGCGCGCTGACCGGGCGACGGGCCGCACGACCGGCTCTCGCGTACACTTGACCAGCGATTACGAAGGAGATCCCGCGTGTCCGGACACTCTAAATGGGCCACCACCAAGCACAAGAAGGCGGTCATCGACGCCCGCCGTGCGAAGTCGTTCGCCAAGCTCATCAAGAACATCGAGGTGGCCGCGAAGATCGGCGGCGCCGATCTCTCCGGCAACCCGACCCTCGTCGATGCCGTGCAGAAGGCGAAGAAGACCTCGGTCCCCAATGACAACATCGACCGCGCCATCAAGCGCGGTGCGGGGCTCACCGGTGAGTCGATCGACTACACGACCATCATGTACGAGGGCTACGGCCCCAACGGCGTCGCCCTCCTCATCGAGTGCCTCACCGACAACAAGAACCGCGCCGCGGCCGACGTCCGCACGGCGATGACGCGCAACGGCGGCACCATGGCCGACCCGGGCAGCGTGGCGTACAACTTCCACCGCAAGGGCGTCATCACCGTGGCGCACAGCGACGGTGTGACGGAGGACGACGTGCTCGTCGCCGTCCTCGACGCCGGCGCCGAGGAGGTCACCGACCGCGGCGAGAGCTTCGAGGTCGTGACCGAGCCCCAGCAGCTCGTGCCCGCGCGCACCGCCCTCCAGGAGGCGGGCATCGACTACGACTCGGCCGACGTCGAGTTCGTGGCCACGGTCAACGTCGAGGCCGACGCCGACACCGCGCGGAAGGTCTTCAAGCTGATCGACGCGCTGGAGGACAGCGACGACGTCCAGAACGTGTACACCAACCTCGACCTCACCCCCGAGGTCCAGGCCGAGCTCGAGAACGACTGATCGGGCGACCGACCGAGAGGGGCCGCGGATGCGCGTGCTCGGGATCGACCCCGGCCTCACCCGGTGCGGCATCGGGATCGTCGATGCGCATCCCGGCCGTACGGTCTCGTTCGTCCACGTCGCCGTGGTGACCACGGCCGCCGACCTGCCCCTCGAGGAGCGCCTGATGAGGGTCGCCGCCGGCATCGAGGCGGTCCTCGACGAGCACCGTCCCGACTGCGTCGCGGTCGAGCGGGTCTTCGCGCAGCACAACCTCCGCACCGTGATGGGCACGGCGCAGGTCAGCGGGGTCGCCCTGCTGGCCGCCGCGCGCCGGTCGCTGCCGGTGGCGCTCCACACGCCGTCCGAGGTGAAGGCCGCCATCACGGGATACGGCCAGGCCGACAAGCGCCAGGTGGGCACCATGGTGTCGAAGATCCTGAAGCTCGACGAGATCCCGCGCCCGGCCGACGCCGCCGATGCGCTGGCGCTGGCCATCTGCCACGCCTGGCGTCAGCCCGTCGTGGTCCCCGGGGCGCCCGCGCGCGCCGGCGGATCCGCGGCGCTCACTCCGGCCCAGCAGGCATGGCTCGCCGCCGAGCGCTCCACCGGGAAGTCGGCGGTCGCCCGTAGGCTTGCCCGGTGATCTCGGCACTTCGCGGAACAGTCCTCTCCGTCTCAGGCGGCACCGTCGTCATCGACGTGCAGGGCGTCGGGTTCCAGGTCGCCGTGACTCCGCGCCACGCCCTGACCCTCCGCCACGGCACCGAGGCGACGCTCCTCACCTCGCTCATCGTGAGGGAGGACAGCCTCTCCCTGTTCGGGTTCCCCGACCAGGACTCGCTCGACATCTTCTCCGCCCTGGTCGGCGTCACCGGGGTCGGGCCGAAGTCGGCCCTCGGCGTGCTCGCCGAGCTCACGCCCGACGAGGTCGCCCTGGCGGTGATGGGGGAGGACGACACGGCCTTCCGCCGTGTGAGCGGCATCGGTCCGAAGACCGCCAAGCTCATCGTGGTGTCGTTGACGGGCAAGCTCTCGCTGCGTCCTGCTCCGGCACCCACCCCGGTCGAGCAGGTGGCCGACGCGCGGGTCCGCGCCAACGTCGAGAAGGCCCTCGTCGGCCTCGGTTGGGCCGAGCGGAGCGCCGCCGCGGCCGTCGACGAGGTGCTCGAGACCGCCTCCGAGAGCGAATCGGCGAACGTGCAGGCGCTCCTCCGGCTCGCCCTCGGGGTGCTGGGCGGCGCCCGTCCGGCGGGTGATCGCTCGTGAGCGACTCCCGAGGTGGCGAGGACCTCGTCGATCCGACCGTGCAGTCCGAGGCCGAGATCGCCTTCGAGGGTGCTCTGAGGCCCAAGTCGCTGGCCGAGTTCGTCGGTCAGCGGAAGGTCCGGGGGCAGCTGCAGCTGCTGCTCGACGCCGCCGCACTCCAAGACCGCACGCCCGACCACATCCTGCTCGCCGGTCCTCCCGGCCTCGGCAAGACCACGCTCGCGATGATCGTGGCGCAGGAGACCGGTCGGCCTCTGCGCATGACGAGCGGCCCGGCCATCCAGCACGCCGGCGACCTCGCCGCCGTGCTCTCGGCCCTCGTTCCGGGCGAGGTGCTGTTCGTCGACGAGATCCACCGCATGGCGCGCACGGCCGAGGAGATGCTGTACCTCGCCATGGAGGACTTCCGGATCGACATCATGGTGGGCAAGGGCGCGGGCGCCACGTCCATCCCGCTCGATCTCTCGCCCTTCACGCTCGTCGGCGCCACCACCCGCTCGGGTCTGCTGCCGAACCCGCTGCGCGACCGCTTCGGCTTCACCGCTCACCTCGAGTTCTACGAGACCGAGGAGCTCATCGAGGTGCTCCGGCGCGCGGCCGCCCTGCTGGGCGTCCCGATCGGCGAGGAGGCGCTCCTCGAGATCGCCTCCCGGTCGCGGGGCACCCCGCGCATCGCGAACCGCCTGCTGCGCCGGGTGCGCGACTTCGCTCTGGTCGACGGGGGAGGCGCCTCGGTCGAGGCGGTCCGCGCCGCGCTCGACCTCTACGACGTCGACGAGCTCGGCCTCGACCGACTCGACCGGGCCGTGATGACGGTGCTGCTGAAGCGCTTCGACGGCGGTCCGGTGGGGCTGAACACCCTCGCCGTGTCGGTGGGCGAGGAGGCCGACACCATCGAGTCGGTGGTCGAGCCGTTCCTCGTCCGGATCGGCCTCATCTCGCGCACGCCACGCGGCCGTGTGGCCACCCGAGCGGGCTGGGCGCACTTCGGTCTGAGCCGGGGTCAGGATGCGCTCTTCGGCGATGACCTATAATTCAAGCTGGCCTGCTCCTGGGAGCGTGCCGTCGATCGGTCTCTGAGACCGTCCCCAGCAGACTTCACTACTCTGAGCGCTGCTCACCGAACACCACCCGGAAGGTCCCCGCTCATGCAGCTCGATCCGTTGACAATTGGAATGCTGGTCGTCCTGGCCGTTCTGGTGTTCTTCATGTTCCGCAGCAGCCGCAAGCGCCAGAAGCAGCAGCAGGAGCTGCAGTCGCAGGTCGCGGTCGGCGCTCAGGTCATGACCAACTTCGGCGTCTTCGGCACCATTCTCGAACTCGATGACGAGGAGAACCAGGTGCTGATCGAGACCACGCCGGGCACTGTCCTCAAGGTGCACCGACAGACGGTCACGCGGGTCGTCACCCCCGCCGACGCCGAGCCCGAGTCCGACGCGGTCGACACCGCGGCCCCCGCCCTCGAGACGAGCGATGGAGCACCGGCGTACGGCGAGCGGATCGATGAGACCGCCGAGCCCGTGGCCGACACGAAGTCCGAGAAGAAGGCCGACGAGTAGTCACTCGACGTCCCTGACCACCGTCCGCCGGGCCTGCTCGGCGGACGACGGAGAAAGCTGAGCAAGGTGGCACAAACGACCGCGGTCAAGAAGGCGTGGCGCACGCTGATCTGGCTGGTCGCGATCTTCGCGGTGCTCACCGGCGTCCTCGCCGGTGGTGTGCTGTGGAGCACGGCGACATGGACCCCGAAGCTCGCCCTCGACCTCGAGGGCGGCCGGCAGATCATCCTGACGCCGAAGCTGGAGAACGGGCAGCAGATCTCGTCCGACCAGCTCGACCAGGCCGTGGCGATCATCCGCCAGCGCGTCGACGCCAGTGGTGTGTCGGAGGCCGAGGTCACCACGCAGGGCGCTCAGAACGTCGTCGTCTCGATCCCCGGCGTGCCCGATCAGGACACACTGAACCGCATCGAGTCGTCGGCGAAGCTCGAGTTCCGTCCGGTGCTCGTCTCCAGCGCCGCGGCCTCCAGCTCGCTCTCGACGCCGAGCGCGACGCCCGATCCGTCGCTGTCGTCCACGCCGACCGCGTCGCCCACCAACGCCAGCGACCTCGCCTATGTCACCCCGGCGCTCCAGGCCGAGTTCGACAGCTTCCAGTGCGGTCAGAACGAGGACTCGACCGGCCAGGCGCCGGCCGACCAGCCGCTCATCGCGTGCTCGGTCGACGGCACCGCCAAGTACATCCTCGGCCCGGTCGAGATCGACGGGTCCGACATCTCCGACGCCTCGAGCGGTGTCGCCACCACGCAGCAGGGTGCGTCGACCGGACAGTGGGTCGTCGACCTCACCTTCGACGACGAGGGCGCCAAGGCGTTCGCCGACGTCACCACCCGCCTCTACGGCCTGCAGGGCGCGCAGAACCAGTTCGCCGTGGTGCTCGACGGCAACGTCATCACCGCGCCGACCACGAACGCCGCGATCACCGACGGCCGCGCGCAGATCTCCGGGTCGTTCACCCAGGACTCCGCGAAGACGCTCGCCGACCAGCTGAAGTTCGGTGCGCTGCCCATCGGCTTCACGGTGCAGAGCAACGAGCAGATCTCCGCGACCCTCGGCTCCTCGCAGCTCGCGTCGGGTCTGCTCGCCGGCCTCATCGGCCTCATCCTCGTGGTCATCTACTCGCTCATCCAGTACCGCACGCTCGGCGTGGTGACGATCGCGTCGCTCGCCGTCGCGGCAGCGCTGACCTACCTGCTCGTGACGATCATGAGCTGGCGCATCGACTTCCGCCTCTCCCTCGCGGGTGTCGCGGGTCTGATCGTGGCCATCGGCATCACGGCCGACTCCTTCATCGTCTACTTCGAGCGCATCCGAGACGAGCTGCGCGACGGTCGCGGGCTGCAGTCGTCCGTCCAGGCCGGATGGAAGCGCGCGTTCCGCACGATCACGGCGTCCGACGCGGTGAACTTCCTCGCCGCCGCCGTGCTGTACGTGCTCGCGGTGGGCAACGTGCGAGGCTTCGCGTTCACCCTGGGCCTCACGACCATCGTCGACCTCATCGTGGTGGCGCTGTTCACGCATCCGCTGATGACGCTGCTCGCCGAGCTGCCGTTCTTCCGCGACGGCCACAAGGCGTCGGGCCTCGACCCACGCGCGCTGGGCGCGGTGTACCGCGGCCGTGCGCAGTTCAAGACGCCGGGGCAGACGACGAAGAAGAGCGTGGGGGCGAGCCGCGAGGCCGCGAAGCGCCAGACGATCGCCGAGCGCAAGGCTGCCGAGCTGACGAAGGTCGGCGGCGATCGCAAGACCGAGGGGAAGGACTCCTGATGGCCAGCTTCTCCAAGTTCGGAAACGACCTCTACACGGGTGAGCGCTCGATCGACTTCATCGGTCGTCGTCGCATCTGGTTCCTCATCTCGGGCATCCTCGTGCTCATCTGCCTCGTGGGGCCGTGGCTCCGTGGCGGGTTCGAGTTCGGCATCGAGTTCCGCGGCGGCTCGGAGTTCACGATCTCCCAGGCGGCGTCGCAGGATCAGTCGATCGCCGACGACGCAGTGAACGAGGCGGCACCGGGGTCGAACCCGCGTGTGAGCACCCTCGGCACCGACTCGGTGCGTGTCCAGACCGACGAGCTCGACGACGCGCAGTCGTCGGCCGTCGTCTCGGCCCTCGCCGAAGGCTACGACGTGCCCTCGGAGGACGTCACGGTGTCGATCATCGGCGCTACCTGGGGTGCCGACATCACGACCCAGGCCATCCGCGGTCTCGTGATCTTCCTCGTGCTCGTGGCCGTCTTCATGGCCCTGTACTTCCGCACCTGGAAGATGGCGGCGGCCGCATTGATCGCCCTGCTCCACGACCTCATCATCACGGCGGGCGTGTACGGCCTCACGGGGCTCGAGATCACGCCGGCAGCGGTCATCGGCTTCCTCACGATCCTCGGCTACTCGCTGTACGACACGGTCGTGGTGTTCGACAAGATCCGCGAGAACACGAGGGAGATGGGCGACAACGACACCCGGACCTTCGCCGAGACGGTCAACCTCGCGGTCAACCAGACCCTGGTGCGCTCGATCAACACCTCCATCGTGGCCGCGCTCCCGGTCGCCTCGATCCTCATCATCGGATCGTTCGTGCTCGGGGCGCGCACGCTGCAGGACATCTCGCTCGCGCTCCTCATCGGGATCATCGTCGGCACGTACTCCACGATCTTCGTGGCGTCGCCGCTGTACGTGCAGTTCCGAAAGGGCGAGGCGAAGCTCAAGAAGCACGACGCGAGGGTGCTCTCCGCGCGCACCCGCGCCACGCAGAGCAAGGCCCCCGCGGCCGAGCTGGTCGACTGAGTACGCCGAGGGCTGAACCCATCGTGCACGTGGCCGCCTCGCACCGGAGGATAATCGGAGCAGGAGGCCACGCATGACCGAGACCACCGCGACGTCCACCGCGACACTGCGTCGTCTTGTGCCGCGCCTGTTCTCGCGGGCTCAGCCCGCGGGAGCGCTCGACGCGGTGCTCCGCACCGTGCGCAGCAACCACCCGCGCAGCGACGTCTCCATCCTCGAGCGGGCGTACGCCGTGGCCGACAAGGCCCACGACGGACAGAAGCGCAAGAGCGGCGAGCCGTACATCACGCATCCGCTCGCCGTAGCGCAGATCATCGCCGATCTCGGCCTGGGTGCGAAGGCCATCGCGGCGGCGCTCCTCCACGACACCGTGGAGGACACCGACTACTCGCTCGACATGCTGCGCCACGACTTCGGCGACGAGGTCGCCATGCTCGTCGACGGGGTCACCAAGCTCGACAAGGTCAAGTACGGCGACAGCGCGCAGGCCGAGACCGTCCGCAAGATGATCGTCGCGATGTCGCGCGACATCCGCGTGCTCATCATCAAGCTCTGCGACCGCCTCCACAACGCCCGCACCTGGGGCTTCGTGCCTGCCGAGTCGGCAGCGCGGAAGGCGAAGGAGACCCTCGAGATCTACGCGCCCCTCGCGCACCGACTGGGCATCCAGTCGATCAAGTGGGAGCTCGAGGACCTCTCGTTCGCGGTGCTGTACCCGAAGCTCTACGTCGAGATCGAGAACCTCGTGCGTCAGCGCACCCCGCAGCGCGAGGAGTACGTGCAGCAGGTCATCGACGCCGTCACCGACGACCTGAAGTCGGCGCGCATTCGCGGCAAGGTCGTGGGTCGCCCGAAGCAGTACTACTCGATCTACCAGAAGATGATCGTGCGCGGCCGCGAGTTCGACGAGATCTACGACCTGGTCGGCATCCGCGTGCTCGTCAACACGGTGCGCGACTGCTACGCGGTTCTCGGGTCGATCCACGCCCGGTGGAACCCGATCCCGGGCCGCTTCAAGGACTACATCGCGACACCGAAGTTCAACCTCTACCAGTCGCTCCACACGACGGTGATCGGCCCCGGCGGGCGTCCGGTCGAGATCCAGATCCGCACCAATGAGATGCACCAGCGCGCCGAGTTCGGTGTCGCCGCTCACTGGAAGTACAAGGAGCGCGTCAACGGCGGCAAGTCGTCGCAGACCGACGCACCCGACACCGACATGGCGTGGCTCGCCCGGATCTCCGACTGGCAGGCCGAGACCGTCGATCCCGGCGAGTTCCTCGACTCGCTGCGCTTCGAGATCGGCGCCAAGGAGGTCTACGTCTTCACGCCCAAGGGCAAGGTCATCGGCCTGCCCGCAGGGGCGACGCCGGTCGACTTCGCCTACGCCGTGCACACCGAGGTGGGCCACCGCACCATGGGCGCGAAGGTGAACGGCCGGCTCGTGCCGCTCGACTCGACGCTGTCGTCGGGCGACGTGGTCGAGGTGTTCACATCGAAGAACCCCGACTCCGGGCCCAGCCAGGACTGGCTGAACTTCGTGCAGAGCCCCCGGGCGCGCAACAAGATCCGTCAGTGGTTCACGAAGGAGCGACGCGACGAGGCGATCGAGCACGGTCGCGACCTCATCGCCCGCGCGATGCGCAAGCAGAACCTCCCGCTGCAGAAGCTGATGAGCCAGGACTCGATCGCCGAGGTCGCCTCGCTCATGCACTACGACAACGTGTCGGGACTGTATGCGGCCATCGGCGAAGGGCATGTCTCGACCCAGTCGGTGATCGAGAAGGTCATCGCCTCGCTCCAGACCGAGGCCGAGAGCGACGACGTCGACCTCGACGTGTTCGTCGAGAACCGCCCGCGGGTCAGCCACAGCGACTCGGGTGTTCTCGTGCGCGGTGCCCCCGACATCCTCGTCAAGCTCGCCAAGTGCTGCACGCCGGTGCCGGGCGACGAGATCATCGGGTTCGTCACGCGCGGCGCGGGCGTCTCGGTGCACCAGTCCGACTGCCACAACGTCAGCTCGCTGATGAACGAGCCCGAGCGCATGATCGAGGTCGAGTGGGCCCCGTCGTCGAAGAGCGTCTTCCTGGTGCACATCCAGGTCGAGGCGCTCGACCGCTCCGGGCTGCTCTCCGACGTCACGCGGGTGCTGTCGGAGCATCACGTGAACATCCTCTCGGCGTCGGTGAGCACGTCGAGCGAGCGCCTCGCGCTCAGCCGCTTCGTGTTCGAGATGGGCGACACCACCCACCTCGATCGGGTGCTCAACGCGGTGCGGCGGATCGACGCCGTCTACGACGTCTACCGCGTCACGGGCGGCTGACCGGGCCCGCCGCCCGCGCCAGCCGCTCGACCTGTGCGAGTCTGTCGAGGACGCGGAGTCGATAGGGCATGCCTTCGCGACCGGCGACCGCACGGCGCGCACCGGTGGGGTCGATGCCCGCCCGACCCAGCAGCGTGGCGACGGCGGTGGCGAGCCTGAGATCGAAGGCGGCCTCACGGCGGGCCAGGTCGAGCGCGGTACGGAGCGCGGAGGTCACGAGTGCCGGCCCGATCGACGCGACATCGCCGGCGGGGTAGCTCACCTGCCGCTGCAGCACCGTCGACGGCTCTCGAACCGGCCGGATGGACACGGAGCGCCCGGCGACGACACGACCGGGCGCGGACATGACGCCGTGCACCCACGCCGCCGCACGCCCTTCGATCACCGCCGCATCGGGCACGACGAGCACGAGCGAGGTCGCACGGAGCTCGGGGGTGCTCGGGATGTCGGCGGGGACGTACGACGACCCGACGGATCGGACGTCGCCGTCGAGCCGGGCGGACATCAGCTCGGCAGCCGGCAACCGCGAGTCGAGGAGGAACGAGGTCAGCACTCGATGATCATGGCGAACCCGGCGACCTCCCGCACCCCTCCGGCATCGACCTGTGGACAGATCGCGCCGAGAGGGCGGATGTAGGGGATCAACCGAGCGCGTCGAGCCAGATCTTGCGAGCGTCGAGCGACTCCTGGAGCTCCTTGACCTTCTTCGAGTCACCGGCGGCCTGAGCCTCGTCGATCTCCTTCTGGAGCTTCTCGATCGCGCCGCTGAGCTGGGAGGCGAGCCCCTCGGAGCGGGCCTTCTTCTCGGGGTCGGATCGGTTCCAGTGCTCCTCGTCGAGCTTGCGCACCGCGGTCTCGACCCGACGGAGGCGCTCCTCGACGGTCTTCACGTTGTCGCGCGGCACGCGACCGATGGCGTCCCAGCGGAGCTGGATGCTCGTGAGGGCCTCGCGGGCCTTCACACGGTCGGTCTCCTTGAGAAGCGGCTCGGCCTCGTCGAGGAGGGCCAGCTTCGCGGTGAGATTCTCCCCGTACTCCTGCTCGTCGCGGGCGACGACCTCGCTGCGGGCGCCGTAAAGCACATCGCCGGCGGCCTTGAACCTGTCCCAGAGCGCGTCGTCGTACTTGCGGCCGGCGCGGCCGGTGCCCTTCCACTGCGCGAGCAGGTCGCGGTAGGCCGGGATGCCGTCCGCGCCGCGCGAGGCGAGCGCCTCGGCCTGCTCGACAAGCTGCTGCTTCCGGCTGCGGGCCTCCTTGTGCACCTGGTCGAGCTCGGCGAAGAAGGCGCGACGCTGGGTCTCGAGCGAAGTGCGGGCGTCGCGGAACCGGCGCCACAGCTCGTTCGCCTCGGCGCGGGGGAGACGGGGGCCGTCGTGCTGGTGGGCCTGCCACCGGCCGAACAGCTCGTCGATGGTGGCGGAGACCTGCTTCCACTGCGCCTTCGCCGGATCCTGGGCGGCGAGCGCCTCGATCTGCTCGACGATGGCGGTGCGCTCGGCCACGGCGGCCTGCACCTCGGCCTCGGCCTCGGCGGACTGCTGCTCGCTGATCTCGCTCACCGTCGTGGTGAGGGCCGCGAGCCGCGTCTTCAGCGCCTCGAGGTCGCCGACGGCGTTCGCGCCGTCGACGGCGCTCGTCAGGCGGGCGACGGTCTTCGCCACGTCGGCGGCCGGTGCTCCCCGGCGGGCCCGCTGCTCGAGCAGCGTCACCTGACCGGCGAGGTCGGTGTACTTGCGCTCGAAGTAGGCGAGCGCCTCCTCCTTGGAGCCATCGGGAAACTGGCCGACCAGGCGCTCTCCGTCGGCCTCGCGGACGTAGACGTTCCCGTCGTCGTCCACGCGTCCCCACGGCTGCTGATCACTACTGGTCACGGAACCATCCTGTCGACGATGCTGGCGTACTCTTCCCAGCCTATTGCACGGGTCAAGCGCACTACTGGACGGTGACGTCGGTGATCGTCGCGGTCGTCGCAGGACGCCCGTCGGGCGAGCCGTCGGCGGTGCCGCCCGCGATCACACCCGCCTGGAGCTGATCGAGGCCCGACGTGATCTGGCCGAGGATCGTGTACCCGCCCGCACTGTCGGACGGGATCGTCGAGTCCTGGTAGACGATGAAGAACTGGCTGCCCATGCTGTCGCCCTTCTCGCCCTGGCGCGCCATGGCGAGCGTGCCCGTCGGGTACACGTTGTCGGCCGGCGCGTTCTCGACCGGTCCATAGCTGTAGCCAGGGCCGCCGCTGCCGTCGCCGTTCGGGTCGCCGCACTGGAGGACGTAGATGCCGGAGGTGGTGAGCCGGTGGCAGTCGGTGCCCTGGTAGAAGCCCGACTGGGCCAGGGAGATGAAGGACGACACGGCCTGCGGCGCGGCCGCTCCGTCGAGCGTGATGCCGAGCGGGATGTCGTTGATGGTCAGCGTGCCCGTCCAGTCGCGGCCCTCGGCGAGGGTCGAGGGCGGAGGGGTGGCCGCAGGGGTGCTCGTCGCCGAGGGGGCGGCCATTGGCGCGCCGGGCCCGCCGGAGAAGTAGAAGATCTGGGCGAGCACCGCTCCGGTCACCACGACGAGCACGAGCACGACGGCGATCACGTTGTCGCGCACACGACGACGGACCTTCTCGGAGTGCGCCGTCTGGCGTGCCTGGTAGTCGCGGAGGCGCGTCCGGGCCTCCCTGGCCTGGCGCTCCTGATTGCTGGGGGCCACGCGTCCTCCGTAGCTAGGCGGTGTCGGTTGCACGGCACCCCGGGCGCCGGAGGCCGTGTCGGCCCATCACAGTAGCCTAGAACCATGACCCTCCACCAAGCCGGATTGCACTCCGGCTCCGTCCCGCTCGCGGTGCGGATGAGGCCGCGCAGCCTCGACGAGGTCGCGGGTCAGAAGCACCTGCTGCGCCCGGGGTCGCCACTGGTCACGCTGGCGTCCGACACCGGCAACGCGCAGGGCTCCGTGTCGGTCATCCTCTGGGGTCCGCCCGGCACGGGCAAGACCACGCTCGCGCAGGCGATCGCCCACAGCTCGGGCCGCAAGTTCGTCGAGCTCTCCGCGGTCACTGCCGGTGTGAAGGACGTCCGTCAGGTGATGGACGACGCGTTCCGCAACCGCGACCTCTACGGCCTGTCCACCGTGCTCTTCCTCGACGAGATCCACCGCTTCACCAAGGCCCAGCAGGATGCCCTGCTCCCGGGGGTCGAGAACGGCTGGGTCATCCTCGTGGCGGCCACCACCGAGAACCCGTCGTTCTCCGTCATCTCCCCGCTCCTCTCGCGGTCGCTGCTGCTCACGCTCGAGCAGCTCACCGACGACGACCTCGCCCTGCTGATCGACCGGGCCGTCAGCGACGACCGCGGATTGCGCGGGGCGGTCCGGCTCGACGACGCCGCGCGCGACGCCATCGTCCGCCTCGCCTCCGGCGACGCCCGGCGTGCGCTCACCGCGCTGGAGGCCTCCGCCACGAGCGTGCTGGCCACGAGCCGCAGCGGCGAGGAGGACGCCGACGACGACCGAGACGACGAGGACCACGGCGGCGACGACGAGCCGCCGCTCATCACCGCGGAGGCGGTGGCGCAGTCCGTCGACCGCGCGCTGCTCCGCTACGACCGCAACGGCGACGAGCACTACGACGTCATCAGCGCGTTCATCAAGTCGGTCCGCGGCTCCGACGTCGACGCAGCGCTCCACTACCTCGCTCGGATGATCGAGGCGGGGGAGGATCCGCGCTTCATCGCGCGCCGCATCATCATCCTGGCGGCGGAGGACATCGGGATCGCCGATCCGCAGGGCCTCCAGATCGCCGTCGCGGCGGCCGACGCCGTGCAGCTGATCGGCATGCCCGAGGGGCGGATCCCGCTCGCCGAGGCCGTCGTCTACCTGGCCACCGCGCCGAAGTCGAACGCGGCCTATGTCGGCATCGACGCCGCCATCGCCGACGTCAAGGCCGGTCGGTTCGGCCGCGTCCCGAAGCACCTCCGCGACGCCCACTACGCCGGCGCCAAACGGCTCGGACACGGCAAGGGATACCGCTATCCGCACGACGACGACCTCGGTGTCGTGGCGCAGCAGTACCTGCCCGACGAGCTGGCCGACCGCGTCTACTACCGGCCGACCGACCACGGCAACGAACGCGACGTGGCGGCCCGACTGGCCAAGCTGCGCGACATCACCAAACCCGGGAAGACGGGCCGCTCCGGCTCCTGAGCACGGCCCATCGCTGTGCTAATCTGGTAGACGCCTATACAGGGCCATGTTCGTGCGGCTGCGAACCGGCTCTCGTGGATGGGATCGAGTTCTTTAGCCGAACCGCCCGGCGCACACCCTCTGCTTCCACCTCGTCGTGGACCTCACCCCGGTGTGGGTGCGCACTGCTGTGCGCAGCGGCCGGAGTGGCAACACTCGTAGAGATTCCATTCGAAAGGACATCAGTGACTTCCACGTCGCGTACGCGCAGCAAGACCCGTCTCTCGCGCGCTCTGGGCATCCCGCTCACCCCCAAGGCCGCCCGCTACCTCGAGAAGCGCCCCTACGCGCCCGGCGAGCACGGCCGCACCAAGCGCAAGGCCGACTCCGACTACGCGGTCCGTCTGCGCGAGAAGCAGCGTCTGCGCGCCCAGTACGGCATCCGCGAGAAGCAGCTCCGCATCGCGTTCAACGAGGCGCGCCGCACCCAGGGCCTGACCGGTGAGAACCTGGTCGAGCTCCTCGAGATGCGCCTCGACGCCCTCGTGCTGCGTGCCGGCTTCGCCCGCACCACGGCGCAGGCCCGTCAGATGGTCGTGCACCGCCACATCCTCGTCGACGGCAAGCTCGTCGACCGCCCGTCGTTCCGCGTGAAGCCGGGTCAGCTCATCCACGTCAAGGCCCGCTCCGAGGGCACCGAGCCCTTCCAGGTGGCGGCTGCCGGCGGTCACGCCGAGGTCCTGCCGAAGACCCCGGGTTACCTCGAGGTCGAGCTCGACAAGCTCCAGGCGCGCCTCGTGCGCCGCCCGAAGCGCGCCGAGGTCCCCGTGACCTGCGAGGTGCAGCTGGTCGTCGAGTACTACGCGGCACGCTAGTACCGACACTCAGACATACTGGAGAGAGCGGAAGCCGAAGGGCCTCCGCTCTCTTCGCTTTTCCACCCGAGGGAGGGTCCATGTCCGGAGGCGACATCGCAGGTCTCATCGCGGCGGGGGTGTTCGCGGTGCTCGTGGGCCTCATCGCCGTGCCGCTCGTCAAGCTCGGGGGAGTGTTCGACCAGACCCGCGACTCCATCAAGGACGTCTCCGACGGCATCACCCCGATCCTCTCGGAGAGCACCGTCACGATCCAGGAGGCGAACAGGCAGCTGGTGCGGGTCGACGCGATCACGAAGAACGTCGAAGAGGTCACCGGCAACGTCTCGTCGCTGGTCGCCCTGTTCGCCGCCTCCGTCGGTGGGCCCCTCATCAAGCTGGCCGGGTTCTCGGCGGCCGTCCGCGCCGTCCTCATCGGCGGCAAGGATCCCGACGGCTCGAAGAAGGCCGGCGCCTCCAAGAAGACCGGCGCCTCCGGGAAGACTGGAAAGAAGCACTCCCGCGTCTGAGCCTCACGGCTCGCGCATTAGGATCTTCGGTGACGTTCGACGGATGAGGAGAACATCATGAAAAGGCTCGTGTGGCTCGTCGCGGGCATCGCGCTCGGGTTCATCGCGGCACGTCAGTTCGCCATGACCTCTCGGGGCAGGGCCTTCTTCGACGACCTCGACCGCAGGGCCAAGGAGTTCAGCGGTTCCCTCGTCGAGGGCTACCGTGAGCGCGAGGCCGAGCTGAAGTCCGCCATCGCCGACGAGTCCTGAGCGTCCCCTCTCCGTTCCGCCCCCTTCTCGACTGGATCAGAACCCCTTCATGCAGACCGCTGACATCCGCTCCCGCTGGCTCGACTTCTTCGGGAGCAGGGGTCACACCGTCGTCCCGTCGGCGTCGCTGGTGAGCGACGACCCGTCACTGCTCTTCACCGTCGCCGGCATGGTGCCGTTCATCCCCTACCTGTCGGGGCTCGTGCCCGCGCCGTATCCGCGTGCGACCAGCGTGCAGAAGTGCATCCGCACCCTCGACATCGAGGAGGTCGGCAAGACGACGCGGCACGGCACGTTCTTCCAGATGAACGGCAACTTCTCCTTCGGCGACTACTTCAAGGAGGGGGCGATCGGGTACGCCTGGGAGCTCCTGACGTCAGCCGAGTCCGACGGCGGCCTCGGCTTCGACGAGAAGGACCTCTGGGTCACCGTCTACCAGGACGACGACGAGGCCATCGACCTCTGGAAGCGCGTCGCCGGCCTGCCGGATGAGCGCATCCAGCGCTTCGGCAAGGAGGACAACTACTGGTCGACCGGCCAGCCCGGCCCGGCCGGCCCGTGCTCCGAGATCTACTTCGACCGCGGTCCGCGCTATGGAGCGGAGGGCGGCCCCGCCGCCGACGAGAACCGGTACATCGAGATCTGGAACCTAGTCTTCATGCAGTACCTCCGCGGGGAGGGCACGTCGAAGACCGAGTTCGAGATCCTGGGCGAGCTGCCCCGCAAGAACATCGACACCGGCATGGGCCTCGAGCGTGTCGCCTTCCTCAAGCAGGGCGTCGAGAACGTCTACGAGATCGACCAGGTGCGCCCGGTGCTCGACCGCGCGGCCGAGCTCTCGGGCAAGCGCTACGGCGCCGACCACGACGACGACGTGCGGATGCGTGTGGTCGCCGACCACGTCCGCTCGTCCCTCATGCTGATGTCCGACGGCGTCACCCCGTCGAACGAGGGGCGTGGCTACATCCTCCGCCGCCTCCTGCGGCGCACGGTCCGCTCGATGCGCCTGCTGGGCGTCGACACCGCCACGATGCCCGAGCTGCTCACCGCCTCGCGCGACGCCATGAAGGCCGCGTACCCGGAGGTCGAGACCGACTACAACCGCATCTCGCGGAGCGCCTACGCCGAGGAGGAGTCGTTCCTCCGCACACTCACCGGCGGCACCACCATCCTCGACACGGCCGTCAGCTCGACGAAGTCGCGCGGCAGCGACGTGCTCGCCGGCGACACCGCGTTCCTGCTCCACGACACCTACGGCTTCCCCATCGACCTCACGCTCGAGATCGCGGAGGAGTCGGGCCTCGCCGTCGACCGGGTGGCGTTCGAGTCGCTCATGGCCGAGCAGAAGCAGCGCGCGAAGGCCGACGCCAAGGCGAAGAAGCTCGGCATCACCGACCTGTCGGTCTACAGCGAGTTCCGTGCGCTCGGCGAGACGGTGTTCCGCGGCTACGACTCGCTCGAGACCGAGAGCCGCATCCTCGGGCTCATCGTCGACGGCCGTTCGGTCACCTCCGCGGTCGCGGGGGAGCAGGTCGAGGTCATCCTCGCCGAGACCAGCCTCTGGGCGGAGTCGGGCGGCCAGGAGGCCGACGCGGGTGCCATCGTCGGCGACGGGTTCGAGCTCACCGTGCTCGACGTGCAGAAGCCGGTCAAGGGCCTCGTCTCGCACCGTACCGAGGTCGCCAGCGGCCAGGTCGCGGTCGGCGACCTCGCACGCTCGGTGGTCGACCCGCAGTGGCGCCGCGGCGCCACGCAGGCCCACTCGGCGACCCACATCATCCACGCCGCGCTGCGCCAGGTGCTCGGCGAGGAAGCGCACCAGGCCGGCTCGTACAACAAGGCGGGCTACATGCGCCTCGACTTCGGCTGGTCACAGCCGCTGTCGGCCGAGACGCGCACCGAGATCGAGGAGATCGCGAACCTCGCCATCCGTGACGACCTCGATGTCGTCACGCGTGAGCTCCCCATCGACGAGGCCCGCTCGATGGGCGCGATGGCCCTGTTCGGCGAGAAGTACGGCGACGTCGTGCGGATGGTCGACATCGGGGGCCCGTGGTCGCGTGAGCTCTGCGCCGGCACGCACGTGGCCTCGAGCTCAGAGATCGCCATGATCAACCTGCAGTCCGAGTCGAGCGTCGGCTCGGCCAACCGCCGCATCGAGGCCCTCGTCGGCATCGACGCGTTCCGCGAGTTCGCCGCCGAGCGGGCGCTGGTCTCGCAGCTCACGTCGACGCTGAAGGCGCCGCGCGACGAGATCACCACACGCATCACCGACCTCATGGCCAACCTCAAGGCGGCCGAGAAGCGGATCGCGGCCTTCGAGTCCGCCGCTCTCGCCGGCCGGGTGCCCGCTCTGGCGCAGACCGCGCGCCGAGTCGGCGACGTCCTGCTCGTCGCCGAGAACGTCGGTGAGCTCAACTCGGCCGACGACCTGCGTTCGCTGGTCACCTCGGTCCGCACCGAGCTCGGTGCACAGCCGGCCGTGATCGCGCTCGCCGCGACCGTAGGGCCGAAGCCCGCGGTGATCGTCGCGACCACCGAGTCCGCTCGCACCGCCGGCGCCAAGGCGGGTGCCCTCGCGAAGACCGCGGCGGGTGTCCTCGGCGGAGGCGGCGGCGGCAAGGACGACCTCGCGCAGGGCGGCGGCAGCGATCCCGCGCAGATCCCCGTGGCTCTCGAGGCCATCGAACGACAGGTCGCGGGCTGATCGTGCGGGCCGGGACCCGGCTGGGCGTCGATGTGGGCAGAGCGCGCATCGGCCTGGCGCGGTCCGACCCTCACGCCATGCTGGCCACCCCGATCGAGACGGTCCGCCGGGCCGACGACGGCTCCGACATCGCGCGCATCGCCGCGATCGTCGCCGAGATCGAGCCCCTCGAGATCGTGGTCGGACTGCCGCTGTCGATGAGCGGCGCCGAGACGGCGTCGACCACCGACTCCCGCGAGTTCGCCGACCGCCTCGCCGCGCTCGGCGTGCCGGTGAGGCTGGTCGATGAGCGCCTGACCACCGTCTCGGCCCAGTCCGCACTGCACCGCAGCGGCCGGAGCACCAAGTCGTCCCGCCAGGTGATCGATCAAGTGGCCGCGGTTATACTCGTGCAGCACGCCATCGACGCCGAGCGGTCGACCGGGAATCCTCCGGGTTCCCTCGTCCCGGCGAGTACGCAGACCCCTTCCCCCACCCCCGAGGACCGAACTCCGTGACAGATCGCCGGCCACCGGAAGACCATCCGTTCGCAGAGTTCTTCAGCGAACCGGAGCAGCCCGCCACGCGACGCGAGGCCCGGGTGCAGACGCCCTCGCGCCGCAGCCGCAGTCACCGCACGGGCGGCCGTGGCCCTCGTCGGTGGGTGGTGCCGCTCATCGTCACCGTCGTCATCATCGGCCTCCTCGGCGGCGCCGGCATCTTCCTGGTCAACACCTTCGGTACGCAGGTGCAGGCGATGTTCGCGGGCAAGGAGTCCGACGACTACACCGGCTCCGGCACCGGAGAGGTGATGTTCGTCATCAACTCCGGCGACGACGGCTCGGTCATCGCCGACAACCTGCAGGCGGCCGATGTGGTCAAGTCGTCGGGCGCCTTCTACGACCTCCTGCTCAAGTCCGACCCGGTCTTCCAGCCCGGCACCTACAAGCTCGCCAGCCAGATGAGCTCGAAGGCCGCGCTCGACGCGCTGCAGGATCCGGCGAACAAGGTCGACTACACGGCCACGATCCCCGAGGGCACCACCGCGGCCAATGTGCTGCAGATCCTCGCCGACGCCACGGGCATGCCCCTCGCCGACTTCCAGGCCGCCGCGGCGAACTACGTCGCGCTCGGTGTGCCGGCCGAGGCGCCGAGCATCGAGGGCTACCTCTTCCCGGCGACCTACACGTTCCAGCCCGGCCAGACGCCCACCGACATGCTCCAGGCGATGGTCACCCGCACGTTCCAGTCGCTCGACGCCGCCGGCGTCGCGCCCGATGACCGCTACCGGGTGCTCACGCTCGCCGCGCTCATCCAGAAGGAGGCGGGCAGCAACGACGACATGTACAAGGTCTCGCGCGTCTTCCTCAACCGCATCGCCGACGGCATGAACCTGCAGTCGGATGCGACGGTGGCGTACGGTGCCGGGCACACGAACGTCGAGACCACGCAGGCGGAGCGCGACGACGCGTCGAATCCGTACAACACGTACGCGAACCCGGGACTGCCGGTCGGTCCGATCTCGAACCCGGGCGACGTCGCGATCGACGCGGCCCTGCATCCCGCCGACGGTCCGTGGCTCTACTTCGTCACCGTGAACCTCGACACGGGCGAGACGGTGTTCTCGACCACGGTAGAGGAGCACGACGCCGCCGTCCAGCAGCTGCAGGAGTGGTGGGCCGCGCACCCGGAGTACCAGTGACCCTCCGCTTCGCGGTGCTCGGTTCCCCGATCGCCCACTCGCGGTCGCCCCTGCTCCACCGGGCGGCGTTCGACGTGCTGTCGGCCGACGCGGAGTACGGTCGGGCCGAGCTCGTCGAGGGGCAGCTGGCGGCGTACATCGAAGGCCTCGACGCCGTCTGGCGCGGGCTGTCGCTGACCATGCCGCTGAAGGAGGACGGGCTCGCCCTCGCCGACGACGTCGACGAGGTGGCCCGCCTCTCCGCGGCGGCCAACACGCTGCTCCTCACCTCGCGCGACGGCCGTCGGCGCGTCTCCGCGTTCAACACCGACGTCTTCGGGATGGTGCGCGCCCTGACGGAGGCCGGCGTGGGAGAGGTACGCCACGCGCTGGTCCTCGGCGGCGGTGCCACCGCGCGCTCGGCGGCCGTGGCCGCGGCGCAGCTGGGCGCCGAGCACCTCGACGTCGTGGTGCGCGATCCGTCGCGGGCTGAGGGTGTGGCCGCGGTGGCGCGCGACGCCGGACTCACGGTCGACGTGCATCCGCTGGCCACCGCGGGTGATGACCTGCGCCCCGACCTCACCGTCTCGACCCTGCCCGGCGGCACCGGTGCGGACCAGCGGATCGCGGGCTGGGCGGCGACCTCCTCCGGCGCACTGCTCGACGTCGCGTACGATCCGTGGCCGAGCCCGCTCGCCGCCCTCTGGACGCGAGCCGGATCGATCGCGGTGTCGGGCCTCGACATGCTGCTGCACCAGGCGGTCGCGCAGCAGCGCATCTGGTGGAACGGCGACCCCCTGATCCCGCTTTCCGACGAGGATGCGGTGACAGCCGCCATGCGGTCGGCGGTCGCCGCCGCGTGAAGGTCGTCCTCCCGGTTGTGGGAGGATCGTAGTCATGCTCCGTTGGCTCACCTCCGGCGAGTCCCACGGTCAGGAGCTCGTCGCGATCGTCGAGGGCCTGCCGTCGGGAGTCCCGCTCACCCTCGCCCAGATCCGCGCCGACCTCGCCCGCCGCAAGCTGGGCTACGGTCGCGGCGCGCGCATGAAGTTCGAGCAGGACGAGCTGGCGATGCCCGGCGGCGTGGTCCACGGCCGCACCCTCGGCAGCCCGATCTCGCTGCGCATCGGCAACACCGAGTGGTCGAAGTGGACCGAGGTGATGAGCGTCGAGCCCCTCGACGAGGAGCTCCCCGACCGCGGCCGCAGCGCGCGCCTCACGCGCCCCCGCCCGGGTCACGCCGACCTCGTGGGCATGCAGAAGTACGACTTCGACGAGGCGCGGCCGATCCTCGAGCGGGCGAGCGCCCGCGAGACCGCGGCCCGCGTGGCTCTCGGCGCCGTGGCGAAGGCGTTCCTCGCCGAGCTGGGCATCCGCCTGGTCAGCCACACCCTCTCGATCGGCCCAGTACGTGTGCCGGAGGGTCGGCCCCTCCCGCGGCCCGACGACGTCGACGCCCTCGACGCCGATCCGGTGCGCTGCTTCGACGCCGAGACCAGCGCGCTCATGGTGGCCGAGATCGACGACGCGCACAAGGAGGGCGACACCCTCGGCGGCGTCGTCGAGGTGCTCGCGTACGGCCTGCCCCCGGGGCTCGGATCGCACGTGCACTGGGATCGTCGCCTCGACTCCCAGCTCGCCGCGGCGCTCATGGGCATCCAGGCGATCAAGGGCGTCGAGGTGGGCGACGGCTTCGAGACCACCCGACGCCGCGGCTCGGCGGCCCACGACGAGCTCTACCGCGAGGGCGACGACATCACGCGGACGTCCGATCGTGCGGGTGGCACCGAGGGCGGCATGTCGACCGGCACCGTGCTCCGCGTCCGAGCGGGCATGAAGCCGATCGCGACCGTCCCTCACGCCCTGCACACGATCGACGTGGCGACAAGGGAGGACGCGGCCGCCCACCACCAGCGCTCCGACGTCTGCGCCGTGCCCGCCGCGGGTGTCGTGGCCGAGGCGATGACAGCGCTCGTGCTCGCGAACTCCGTGCTCGAGAAGTTCGGCGGCGACTCGATCGGCGAGACCCGCCGCAACCTCGAGTCCTACCTCGAGCACATCCCGGCCGCGCTGCGCACGGCCGTCGCCGTGCCGTGACCGTCGTCCTGATCGGCCCCCCGGCGTCCGGCAAGTCGCGCATCGGGAAGCGCATCGCGCGTGTGCTCGGGACGGCCTTCGTCGACACCGACTCGCGTGTGGCCGCCGCACACGGCCCGATCCCCGACATCTTCGCCAGCCAGGGCGAGCCCCACTTCCGGTCGCTCGAACGTGCCGAGGTCGTCGCCGCCCTGGCGACGGACGCGGTGGTCGCGTTCGGCGGGGGCGCGGTGCTCGACCCCGACACGCAGCGTGACCTCGCCGAGCACGACGTCGTGCTCTTCACGGTCGACCCGTCCGCGGTGGCGTCCCGGCTCACCAACGGCAAGCGGCCGCTCGTGCCCGACGTCGAGTCGTGGATCCGCGTCTGGGAACGCCGTCGCGACCTGTACCAGCGGCTTGCCGACGTCACGTTCGACACCACCTCGCGTCCGACCGACGAGATCGCCCTCCAGGTCGCCGACTGGGTGCGCGGGCGCACGGTCGCCCCTCTCCCCGCGCCGTCCGAGACCCCGAGCCCGCGCACTGCCACGAACCCCGAGGAGCGCCCATGACGGCCGAAGCGACGACGATCCGGGTCACCGGCGCCGACCCGTACGACATCACGGTGGGTCGGGGCGTGCTCGACCGCGTGACCGCCGCCCTCGACGGCGGGGTGCGCAAGGTGCTCGTGGTGCACCCGCCCACTCTCGCCGCACTCGCCGCGCAGCTCCGCGAGCAGCTCCAGGACGAGGGCGACCTCGAGGTGCTGCTGGCCGAGGTGCCGGATGCGGAGGCGGGCAAGCGGGTCGAGGTGGCCGCCTTCTGCTGGCAGGTCATGGGCCAGGCCGACTTCACCCGCACGGATGCCGTGGTCGGCTTCGGCGGGGGAGCGGTCACCGACCTCGCGGGCTTCGTCGCGGCCACCTGGCTGCGTGGGGTCCGCCTGGTGCAGGTGCCGACGACGCTCCTCGGGATGGTCGACGCCGCTGTGGGCGGCAAGACCGGCATCAACACCGCGGAGGGCAAGAACCTCGTCGGGTCGTTCTACGCGCCTCACGCGGTCGTGGCCGAGCTCGACATCCTCGACAGCCTGCCGCGCAACGAGATCCTGGCGGGTATGGCCGAGGTCGTGAAGTGCGGCTTCATCGCCGAGCCTGACATCCTCGACATCCTCGAGGCCGATGTCGATCGCGCGACCGACCCGACGAGCGACGAGATCCGTCGGCTGGTCGAGCTCTCGATCGGCGTCAAGGCGCGTGTCGTCTCGTCCGACTTCAAGGAGGCAGGCCTCCGCGAGATCCTCAACTACGGGCACACCCTCGGTCACGCGATCGAGCACGCGGAACGCTACCAGTGGCGCCACGGCGCCGCGGTGGCCGTCGGGATGATGTTCGCGGCCGAGCTCTCGCGCCTCACCCGGGGCCTCCGCGACTCCGTCGTCGATCGGCACCGCGACATCCTCACGTCGCTCACGCTGCCCACCGAGTACCCGGCCGGGCGCTGGAACCAGCTGCTGGCGACCATGCAGCGCGACAAGAAGTCGCGCGCCGGCATGCTGCGGTTCATCGTGCTCGACGACATCGCCCGGCCCACGGTGCTCCAGGGGCCCGAGACCGCGCTGCTCTTCACCGCCTACCAGGAGATCGCGTCATGACCACGACCGTCCTCGTGCTGAACGGCCCCAACCTCGGGCGCCTCGGCTCGCGCGAACCCGACGTCTACGGCTCGCAGGATCTCGACGCGCTGCGCACGATCCTCGAGGCGGATGCGGGCGACACCTTCCGCATCGACCTCCGGCAGACCGACGACGAGTCGGAGCTGGTGGCATGGCTGCACGGCGCGGTCGACGCCCGCACCCCGGTGATCCTCAACCCCGCCGCCTTCACGCACTACTCCTACGCGCTGCGCGACGCCGCCGCGCTCGTGACGAAGGCGGGCATCCCGCTCGTCGAGGTGCACATCTCGAACCCCCACGCCCGCGAGACGTTCCGGCACACGAGCGTCATCTCGGGCATCGCCACGGGGGTCATCGCCGGGTTCGGGTTCGGGTCCTACCGGCTCGCGCTCCAGTCGCTCCGCTACACTTCTTGACGACTCTTCACGCGACCGGTCGGTCGCGCCTCACACTTCGGAACGGATTCACCCCTTCATGGCCTCCACCAACGACATCAAGAACGGCACAGTGCTCTCGATCGACGGGCAGCTCTGGAACGTCATCGAGTTCCAGCATGTGAAGCCGGGCAAGGGCGGCGCCTTCGTGCGCACCAAGATCAAGAACGTCGTCACCGGCAAGGTCGTCGACCGCACGTTCAACGCCGGCGCCAAGATCGACACCGCGAACGTCGACCGCCGCGACTTCCAGTACCTCTACCGCGACGGCAACGACTTCGTCTTCATGGACACCAGCGACTACGACCAGATCACGGTCTCCGAGTCGGTCGTGGGCGACGCCGCCAACTTCATGCTCGAGAACCAGAACGTCACCATCGCGCTCAACGACGGCACGCCGCTCTACCTCGACCTCCCCGCCTCCGTCGTGCTCGAGATCACCTACACCGAGCCCGGCCTCCAGGGCGACCGCTCGACCGGTGGCACGAAGCCCGCCACCGTCGAGACCGGCTACCAGATCCAGGTCCCGCTGTTCCTCGAGACCGGCACGAAGGTGAAGGTCGACACGCGCTCGGGCGACTACCTCGGCCGCGTCAACGACTGACGCATGAGCGCACGCACGAAGGCCCGCAAGCGGGCCCTCGACATCCTGTACGCCGCCGACGTGCGGCAGATCCCCGTCTCCGAGGCCCTCGCCGCCGAGGCGGCGCGCGCGGTCTCCGAGCCGCAGCGCGAGACCTCGTGGCTCTACGCCCGCGACATCGTCGACGGCGTGATCGACCACCAGGCCGAGATCGACGAGACGATCGAGACCTACGCCCAGGGCTGGACCCTGGCGCGCATGCCCGCCGTCGACCGCGGCCTGCTCCGCATCGCGGTCTGGGAGATCATGTTCAACGACGAGGTGCCGGCGTCGGTCGCCATCTCGGAGGCGGTCGAGGCCGCGGGCCTGCTCTCCACCGACGACTCCTCCGGCTTCGTGAACGGCGTCCTGGGGAAGATCGCCCAGTCCGTCTGATCCGGGTAGGCTGGTCACCGTAGACATCCTTTAAGAGCCGTCCTGTGAGGCGGGGAAGGAGGTCGGCTTGACGGCACGCACCGTGCTGCAGAAGCCCGACATCACCCGAGCGTTGACCCGGATCTCTCACGAGATCCTCGAGTCCGATCGGGGGTCCGACGACCTCGTCGTCCTCGGCATCCCGACCAGGGGGGTGCTGCTCGCTCGTCGCATCGGGGAGCTCATCTCGAGCATCGAGCCGAGCGGCCCCTCGGTGGCCGACATGGTCGGCTCGCTCGACATCACGATGTACCGCGACGACCTCGCCCGTCAGCCGATCCGCACGCCGTCGCCCACGCGTGTGCCGCCCCGCGGCATCGACGGACGCACCGTCGTCCTCGTCGACGACGTGCTCTATTCGGGTCGCACGATCCGCGCCGCGCTCGACGCGCTGCAGGACATCGGCCGCCCCCGCGCCGTCCGGCTCGCGGTCCTCGTCGACCGGGGCCATCGGGAGCTGCCCATCCGTGCCGACTTCGTGGGCAAGAACCTGCCCACGAACCGGCAGGAGCGCATCAACGTCCGGCTCACCGAGATCGACGGCGCCGAGGATGTGACGATCGAGGGATGAAGCACCTGCTCTCCACGAAGGACCTCTCGCGAGACGAGGCCATCCGCATCCTCGACGTGGCCGAGGACATGGCCGACGTGCAGACCCGCGAGGTCAAGCGCCTGCCCACCCTCCGCGGACGCACGGTGGTGAACCTCTTCTTCGAGGACTCCACCCGCACCCGCATCTCGTTCGAGGCGGCGGCCAAGCGGCTCTCGGCCGACGTCATCAACTTCAGCGCCAAGGGCTCGAGCGTGTCGAAGGGCGAGGGGCTGAAGGACACCGCCCAGACCCTCGGCGCGATGGGCGCCGAGGCGGTCGTCATCCGGCACCCGGCCTCCGGCGCGCCGCAGGTGCTCGCCCAGAGCGACTGGATCGACGCACCCATCGTCAACGCGGGCGACGGCACGCACGAGCATCCCACCCAGGCCCTGCTCGACGCCTTCACAATGCGCCGCCGGCTGCACGGCGACGCCAGTCGCGGAGCGGGTCTCGACGGGGTCCGCGTCGCCATCGTCGGCGACATCCTGCACTCGCGGGTGGCGCGGTCGAACCTGTGGTTGCTGCGCACGCTGGGCGCCGAGGTCACCTTCGTCGCCCCCGCCACGCTCATCCCGCTGGGAGCGAGCGGGTGGCCGACGACGATCAGCCACGACCTCGACGCCACCCTCGCGACAGGACCCGACGTCGTGATGATGCTGCGCATCCAGGCCGAGCGGATGAACGCCGCCTACTTCCCGAACGCCCGCGAGTACGCCCGCGAGTGGGGGCTCCACGACGAGCGTCTGCTGTCGCTGCCGGAAGATACGATTGTGATGCACCCGGGCCCCATGAACAGGGGCCTGGAGATCTCGGCGCGAGCCGCGGACTCCGAGCGGTCCACCGTGCTGGAGCAGGTGGCCAACGGGGTGTCGATCAGGATGGCCGTGCTATACCTGCTGCTGTCCGGCGAACGGGAGGTCGTGTGAGGTACCTGATCACCGGCGCCACGCTGCCCGACGGCAGCGGCGCCGACATCCTCCTCGCCGGAGGCACCATCGTCGCGGTCGGCCGCATCTCCAAGGCGGATGCCGCGGGCGCGACCGTCGTCGACGCGTCGGGCCTCGTCGCCCTGCCGGGCCTCGTCGACCTCCACACGCACCTCCGCGAGCCCGGCTACGAGCAGAGCGAGACCGTGCTCACCGGCACGCGTGCCGCCGCCGCGGGCGGCTTCACCGCCGTCTTCGCGATGGCGAACACGCTCCCCGTCGCCGACACCGCGGGTGTGGTCGAGCAGGTCAAGTCGCTCGGCGACGCCGCAGGCTACGCCACGGTGCGCCCCATCGGCGCGGTCACCGTCGGCCTGGGCGGCCAGACCCTCAGCGAGATCGGTGCGATGGCCAGGTCGCGGGCCGCCGTGCGCGTCTTCTCCGACGACGGCAAGTGCATCCACGACTCCTTGCTCATGCGCCGGGCCCTCGAGTACGTCTCGACGTTCGACGGCGTGGTCGCGCAGCACGCGCAGGATCCCCGGCTCACCGAGGGCGCGCAGATGAACGAGAGCGCCCTCTCGAGCGAGCTCGGTCTCAAGGGCTGGCCCGCGGTGGCCGAGGAGTCGATCATCGCCCGCGACGTGCTGCTCGCAGAGCACGTCGGCGCTCGGCTGCACGTCTGCCACCTGTCGACCGCCGGCTCCGTCGACGTCGTGCGCTGGGCGAAGGCCCGCGGCATCGCGGTGACCGCCGAGGCCACCCCTCACCACCTCCTGCTGACGGAGGACCTCGTGCGCAGCTACGACGCCCGGTACAAGGTGAACCCGCCCCTGCGTCGCGATGAGGACGTCCAGGCCCTGCGCGAGGGCGTCGCCGACGGCACGATCGACATCGTCGCCACCGATCACGCCCCGCATCCGCAGGAGAGCAAGGAGTGCGAGTGGGACGCGGCCTCCTTCGGGATGGTCGGGCTCGAGTCGGCCCTGCCCGTCGTCCAGACCGCCCTGGTCGACACCGGTCTGATCGGATGGGCCGACGTCGCGCGCATCCTGTCGACCGCGCCGGCCCGGATCGGCCGCCTCGGCGGGCACAGCCACGCGTTCGAGCCGGGCTCGGCCGCGAACCTCACCCTCGTCGACCCCACCGCGTCGAGCACGTTCTCGCTCGATCGCCTGCACGGCCGCAGCACGAACTCGCCCTACCTCGGCGCGACGCTGTCCGGCAGCGTGCGCTGGACCTTCCACCGCGGCTACCCGACCCTCCGCGACGGCGTGCTCGCCGACGTGGCCGAGACGGCGGAGGCCGCGATCGCGTACACGGAGGCGTTCGCATGAGCCGTCTGCTGCCCGCCGCGCTCGTCGCCCTCCTCGCGATCGTGCTGCTCGCCGCCATGCTGTGGGCCTGGCGCGCGCGGAAGCGCCGGCAGTCCGCGTTCGCGGTCACCACGTCCGCGCCGCAGTCGCGCGGCGCGGTGCGCGAGAGCGTCTCGGTGCTCTACGTCGCCACCACCCGCGCCGGCGACCCGCTCGACCGTCTCACCATCCCCGGACTCGCGTTCCGCGCCCGGGCTGTCGTCACCGTGTACGACACCGGCGTCTCGATCCACCCGGACGGGGAGCGCGAGACCTTCATCGCGAAGGACGCCCTCCGCTCGGTCGGCACCTCCACCTGGGTGATCGACCGCGTGGTCGAGCCCGGCGGGCTGGTGCGCCTCGACTGGACCATCTCCTCGACCGACGGCCCCGCCGACGTCGAGAGCTATCTCCGTGCCACCGAGGACGGAGTGGGCCCGCGCCTGCTCGACTCACTCGGCACGCTCGCCCCGCAACAGGAAGGAACCGCCTCGTGACCAGGCTGCTCAGTCGTGCCGAACCCGCCGTGCTCGTACTGGAGGACGGCCGACGCTACGAGGGTCGCGCCTACGGTGCCCGCGGGCGCACGCTCGGCGAGGCGGTCTTCGCCACCGGGATGACGGGGTACCAGGAGACCCTCACCGACCCCTCCTACGCCGGCCAGATCGTGCTGCAGACCGCACCGCACATCGGCAACACCGGGGTGAACGACGACGACATGGAGTCGACCCGCATCTGGGTCGCCGGGTACGTCGTGCGCGACCCCTCCCGCGTGGTCTCCAACTTCCGGGCGCAGCGCAGCCTCGACGACGACCTCGAGAAGGACGGCGTGGTCGGGATCAGCGGCATCGACACCCGTGCCGTGACCCGGCACATCCGGTCGTTCGGTGCGATGCGCGCCGGCATCTTCTCGGGCGACGACTACGAGCTGAGCCAGACCGAGCAGCTCTCCGCCGTGCGCTCCGGCGCCGAGATGGCCGGCCGCAACCTCTCCTCCGAGGTGTCGACGAAGGAGCAGTACACCGTGCCCGCGCAGGGGGAGCGCGTCGGCACGGTCGCCGTGCTCGACCTCGGGGTGAAGACCTCGACGGTCAACTACCTCTCGGAGCGCGGCTTCGACGTGGTCGTACTGCCCGAGACGGTGACGGGGGAGCAGCTCATCGAGCTGGCACCCGACGCGCTGTTCTACAGCAACGGGCCGGGCGACCCGGAGGCCTCGGCCACGCACGTCGACCTCCTGCAGACCTCGCTGCGCTCCGGAACGCCGTTCTTCGGCATCTGCTTCGGCAACCAGCTGCTCGGCCGTGCCCTCGGCTTCGACACCTACAAGCTCCCCTTCGGTCACCGCGGCATCAACCAGCCGGTGCTCGACCGGGTGACCGGTCGCGTCGAGATCACGAGTCAGAACCACGGCTTCGCGGTCGACGCCCCGCGCGAGGGCGTCGTCGAGTCGCCCGCCGGGTTCGGCCGCGTCGAGGTGAGCCACGTGAGCCTCAACGACGACGTCGTGGAGGGCATCCGCTGCCTCGACATCGACGCGTTCTCGGTGCAGTACCACCCCGAGGCCGCCGCCGGCCCGCACGACTCCATGTACCTGTTCGACCGCTTCCGCGACATGATCGTCGCCCGCAAGACCTCCGCCGCCCAGGCGACCTCCGAAGGAGACTCCGAGTAATGCCCCGCAGGGAAGACATCCAGAGCGTCCTCGTCATCGGCTCCGGCCCGATCGTCATCGGTCAGGCCGTCGAGTTCGACTACTCCGGCACGCAGGCCTGTCGCGTGCTGCGCGAGGAGGGCGTGCGCGTCATCCTCGTCAACTCCAACCCCGCGACGATCATGACCGACCCCGACTTCGCCGACGCCACCTACGTCGAGCCGATCACCCCCGAGGTCATCGAGGCGATCATCGCCAAGGAGCGGCCGGATGCGGTGCTGCCGACGCTGGGCGGCCAGACCGCGCTCAACGCGGCCATCCAGCTGCACAAGCGCGGGATCCTCGAGAAGTACGACGTCGAGCTCATCGGCGCCGACTTCGACGCGATCAACCGCGGCGAGGACCGTCAGATCTTCAAGGAGCTCGTGGTCGAGTCGGGCGCCGAGGTCGCCCGCTCCTACATCGCGACCAGCGTCGACCAGGCGCTCGAGTGCGCGGAGGACCTCGGGTACCCGCTCGTCGTGCGCCCCTCGTTCACCATGGGCGGTCTCGGCTCCGGCTTCGCCTACACCCCGGACGACCTGCGCCGCATCGCCGGCGACGGCATCCACCAGAGCCCCACGCACGAGGTGCTGCTGGAGGAGTCGATCCTCGGGTGGAAGGAGTACGAGCTCGAGCTCATGCGCGACACCGCCGACAACACGGTCGTCGTCTGCTCGATCGAGAACGTCGACCCCGTCGGCGTGCACACCGGTGACTCGATCACCGTCGCCCCGGCGCTGACGCTCACCGATCGCGAGTACCAGAAGCTGCGCGACATCGGCATCGAGATCATCCGCCGGGTGGGTGTCGACACGGGCGGCTGCAACATCCAGTTCGCCGTCGACCCGTCGAACGGCCGCATCATCGTCATCGAGATGAACCCGCGTGTCTCGCGGTCGTCGGCGTTGGCGTCGAAGGCGACGGGCTTCCCGATCGCCAAGATCGCTGCCAAGCTCGCCATCGGCTACCGCCTCGACGAGATCCCGAACGACATCACGAAGGTCACCCCGGCCTCGTTCGAGCCCACGCTCGACTACGTCGTGGTGAAGGTGCCCCGCTTCGCGTTCGAGAAGTTCCCCCGCCGCCGACCCGACGCTCACCACCACGATGAAGAGCGTCGGCGAGGCCATGGCGATCGGCCGCAACTTCACGCAGGCGCTGCAGAAGTCGTTGCGCTCGCTCGAGAAGCGCGGCTCGTCGTTCCACTGGGAGCCGCTGTCGCAGTCGAAGGAGGAGCTGCTCGCCCTCGCCTCGACGCCCACCGACGGCCGGATCGTCACGGTGCAGCAGGCGCTCCGCGCCGGAGCGACCGCGGAGGAGGTCTTCGAGGCCACCAAGATCGACCCCTGGTTCATCGACCAGATCGCGCTCATCAACGAGGTCGCGGAGGAGATCGCGCAGTCCGAGAACGCCGACACGGCGATGTTCCGGCTCGCGAAGGACCACGGCTTCTCGGATGCGCAGATCGCATCGCTGCGCGGCTTCGGCGAGAAGGACGTCCGCGAGGTGCGCCACATCCTCGGCATCCGCCCCGTCTACAAGACCGTCGACACCTGCGCCGGCGAGTTCCCCGCCCTCACGCCGTACCACTACTCGAGCTACGACCTCGAGAGCGAGGTCGAGCCGAGCGATGCTCGCAAGGTCGTCATCCTCGGCTCCGGCCCCAACCGCATCGGGCAGGGCGTCGAGTTCGACTACTCGTGCGTCCATGCCTCGTTCGCGCTCTCGGCCGCGGGGTTCGAGACGATCATGATCAACTGCAATCCCGAGACGGTCTCCACCGACTACGACACCAGCGACCGGCTCTACTTCGAGCCGCTGACGCTGGAGGACGTCCTGGAGGTCATCCACGCGGAGTCCCAGTCGGGCGAGCTCGTCGGAGTCGTCGTGCAGCTCGGCGGCCAGACCGCCCTCGGGCTGGCGAAGGGCCTCGAGGAGGCGGGGGTCCCCATCCTCGGCACCACGCCGTCGGCCATCGACCTGGCGGAGGAGCGCGGCCTGTTCGCCGGCATCCTCGCCGACGCGGGGCTCGTCGCTCCCCGCAACGGCACCGCGTACGACCACGCCAGCGCCGTCGCCGTGGCGAACGAGATCGGCTTCCCCGTGCTCGTGCGTCCGTCGTACGTGCTGGGCGGCCGGGGCATGGAGATCGTCTACGACCAGCCGTCGCTGGCCGACTACTTCGGCCGCATCGAGGGCCAGGTCGTGGTCGACTCGTCGACCCCGCTGCTGGTCGACCGCTTCCTCGACGACGCGATCGAGATCGACGTCGACGCGCTCTACGACGGCCGCGAGCTCTACATCGGCGGCATCATGGAGCACATCGAGGAGGCCGGCATCCACTCCGGCGACTCCAGCTGCACCCTGCCGCCGGTCACCCTCGGTCGCGCCCAGATCGATCAGGTCCGCGAGGCGACTCTCGCGATCGCCCGCGGGATCGGAGTGCAGGGCCTCCTCAACGTGCAGTTCGCCATCGGCGCGGGTGTCCTCTACGTCCTCGAGGCGAACCCCCGTGCATCACGCACCGTGCCGTTCGTGTCGAAGGCGCTGGGCATCCCGCTCGCCAAGGCAGCCTCGCGGCTGATGGTGGGCGAGACGATCGCGTCGCTCAAGGCCGAGGGCCTGCTGCCCGAGGTCGACGGCTCGCGTGTCCCGCTCGACTCGCCCGTCTCCGTCAAGGAGGCCGTGCTCCCGTTCAAGCGGTTCCGCACGCGGGAGGGTCTCATCGTCGACTCGGTGCTCGGCCCCGAGATGCGCTCCACCGGTGAGGTGATGGGCATCGACAAGGACTTCCCCAGGGCGTTCGCGAAGAGCCAGGACGCCGCCTACGGCGGGATGCCGCAGTCCGGGACGGTGTTCGTGTCGGTCTCCGACCGCGACAAGCGCGCCATCGTGCTGCCCGTGCTCCGCCTGCAGCAGCTCGGCTTCGACATCCTCGCCACCTCCGGGACGGCCGAGGTGCTGAACCGCAACGGCATCCGCACCCGCATCGTGCCGAAGCACTTCGAGGGCGGTCAGGGCGAGAAGACCATCGTCGACCTCATCAACGAGAACGAGGTCGACATCGTCGTGAACACCCCCTCGGGGCGCTCGGCGCGTGTCGACGGCTACGAGATCCGGGCGGCGGCCGTGGCGGCCGACAAGCCGCTGTTCACCACCATGGCCGAGCTCTCGGCCGCGGTGGCCTCGTTCGACGCGCTGAAGGACGGCTTCGAGGTGACGAGCCTGCAGGAGTACGCCCTGCAGCGAGCGGCACGCGGATGACCGACCCGTTGCTCCCGTTCGGGTCGCGACTGGCCGACGCCTTCGACCATTCGCGGCTCTGCATCGGCATCGACCCGCATCCGTACCTGCTCGACGCCTGGGGGCTCGACCGCGACGCCCGCGGCCTCGAGCGGTTCGGACGGGCCGTCGTCGAGGCCGCAGCCGGCCGGGTGCGCCTGGTGAAGCCGCAGGTCGCGTTCTTCGAGGCGCTCGGCTCGGCCGGGTTCGCCGCGCTCGAGCGGGTGCTCCTAGAGGCGCGCGACGCCGGACTCCTCGTGATCGGCGATGCGAAGCGCGGCGACATCGGCTCGACGAACGACGGCTACGCATCGGCCTGGCTCACCCCGGGGTCGCCCCTCGAGGTGGATGCGCTCACCGTCACCGCGTACACGGGGGTCGGGGCGCTGTCCGGGATGATCGACACGGCCCGGGCGGCGGGCAAGGGCCTGTTCGTGCTGGCGGCGACATCGAATCCGGAGTCGGCCTCCGTGCAGACGGCGGTGACGACCGACGGCGACACCGTGGCTCAGCGGATCGCGAGGGAGGTGGCCGCGCACAACGGCTCCTCGCCGAGCGCCGATGAGCGCCGCTCGCGCGAGCTCGGCTCGTTCGGGCTCGTGATCGGCGCCACCAAGCGGCTGGTCGACTACGGGCTCGATCCCGCGGGGGAGAGCTCGACTCGACTCCCGTCCTCGCGCCCGGGTACGGTGTGCAGGGTGCACGCTTCGACGACATCCCCTCCGTGTTCGGCCGTCTCGCCGGGAACACGGTCGTGAGCGTGTCGAGGTCGGTGCTCGGGGCCGGTCCCTCCGGTCTCGGCGCGGCCATCGAGTCCGAGGTCGCCGCAGTGGCCGAGGCCACGGCGTGAACCCGCCTGACGTGGATCGCGCGGCCGCATCCCGCGCCGCCGTCGCCGCCCGCCAGGCACGCGCGAGCGTGAAGCGGTCGGTCAACGAACGTCGGATCGCCGCGCAGACCGTGCTCGACGTGGCGCTCGCCAGCACCGAGAGCATCGAGAGCACCATGAAGGTGCGCGACCTGCTGCTCTCCATCCCCGGCCTCGGCCCGGTGCGCGTGGCCCGCGTCATGGAGGAGCTCGGCATCTCGCCGACCAAGCGGCTGTCCGGGCTCGGCGTGCACCAGCAGGTGCGCCTGCGCGAGTTCCTCGATCGTCGCGCCCCGGTGGTGCCCCCGCCCGCGTCGTCGACCCTCGTCGTGCTCGCCGGTCCCACGGCGGTGGGAAAGGGCACGGTCTCGACCTACATCCGCGAGAACCACCCCGAGGTGTGCCTCTCGATCTCCGCGACGACACGGGCGCCGCGCCCGGGTGAGGTCGACGGCGTGAGCTACTACTTCCTCGACGACGCCGAGTTCGACCGCATGGTCGAGGCGGGGGGAGTTCCTCGAGTGGGCGGTGGTGCACAACCACAGCCGCTACGGCACCCCGCGCGCCCCGATCGACGCCGCCCTCGCCGAGGGCAGGAGCGTGCTGCTCGAGATCGACATCCAGGGCGCCCGCCAGGTGAAGGCCTCCGAGCCGTCGGCCGTGCTCGTCTTCCTCCTCCCGCCGACCTGGGACGAGCTGGTGCGCCGGCTGATCGGCCGGGGCACCGAGACGGCCGAGGAGCAGGAGCGCAGGCTGCGCACCGCGCGGGTCGAACTGGCCGCGCAGGGGGAGTTCGATCACCGTGTCGTGAACACCGACGTGCAGACCGCGGCCGCCGAGGTCGTAGAATTGATGAATGCCTCCGGCGCGGGCACCCCCGTCGCCGCCTCATCCCGCACCAAGGAGCACTGACCATGGCGAACAACCAGGGCATCATCGACCCGCCGATCGACGAACTCCTCACGCGCGTCGACTCCAAGTACGCGCTCGTGATCTTCGCGTCCAAGCGCGCCCGTCAGATCAACGACTACTACGCCGACCTCCACGAGGGCAGCCTGTTCGACAACGTCGGCCCGCTGGTCGACTCCACCATCGACGACAAGCCGCTCTCGGTCGCTCTCCACGAGATCAACGAGGACAAGCTCGTCGCGAAGCCGGTCGCACCCACCGAGTGACCTCGGCCCCGATCCCCGCCGGTACGCTTCAGACGTGAACATCGTCGTAGGGATCACCGGGGGGATCGCCGCCTACAAGGCGGTCGGTGTCGTCCGCTCGCTCGTGCTGGCCGGACACGACGTGCATGTCGTGCCCACCGAGGCCGCGCTGCGCTTCGTCGGACGCCCGACGCTCGAGGCGCTCTCGCGCAACCCCGTCTCCGCCGACCTGTACGACGACGTCGCCGCCGTGCGGCACGTCGCTCTCGGGCAAGCCGCCGACCTGATCGTGATCGCGCCGGCGACCGCGGCGTCGCTGGCCCGACTGGCGACCGGCCTGTCCGACGACCTGCTCGGCACCACCGTCCTGGCGAGCACGGCCCCGCTGGTCGTCGCGCCGGCGATGCACACCGAGATGTGGCTGAACCCCGCCACGCAGGCGAACGTCGAGACGCTGCGCGCCCGTGGCGTCACGGTCGTCGGACCGGCGTCCGGTCAGCTCACCGGCGCCGACTCCGGGCCGGGCCGGATGGCCGAGCCCGACGAGATCGTCGCCGCCGCGCTGGCCGTCGTCGGTCACTCCGGCTCGCTCGCCGGGCGGCGTGTGGTCGTGACCGCGGGCGGCACCCGCGAGCCGCTCGACCCGGTGCGCTTCCTCGGCAACCGCTCGAGCGGACGACAGGGCGTCGAGCTCGCCCGCGCGGCGCGCGACCAGGGCGCCGAGGTGGTGCTCGTGGCCGCCCACCTCGAGGTGTCCGCTCCGTCGGGTGTCGAGGTCACGCGAGTCGAGACCGCGGCGCAGCTGCAGGAGGCGGTGACCACCGCATCCGCCGATGCCGATCTGGTGATCATGGCCGCCGCGGTGGCCGACTACCGGCCTGCCGAGGTCTCGGAGCAGAAGATCAAGAAGCGCTCCGCCGACGACGGCCTCGTTCTGGAGCTCGTGCAGAACCCCGATGTCCTCGCGGGGCTGGTGGCGGCGCGCGCGACCGATGACGCGACGGTCATCGTGGGCTTCGCCGCCGAGACGGCCCCCGACCGCGACACCCTGCTGTCGCTCGCCCGCGAGAAGCTCGCCCGCAAGGGCTGCGACTTCATCGTGGCCAACCGGGTGGGCTGGGACGAGGTGTTCGGTCGCGAGACGACCGAGATCGTCCTGCTGTCGCGGGCCGGCGATATAGTCGTCGAGGCCTCGGGGAGCAAGGCGTCGGTGGCCGATGCCATCATCGAAGCCCTCGCCGGATCGCTGCCCCGGCACACGCACTGAGCGCCCCGGCAGACACCCCCGACGACGCATAGGCGGCCCCGGCCGCCGCACTGACAGGAGAACGATGACCGACCTGCGGCTCTTCACGTCCGAATCCGTCACCGAGGGTCACCCCGACAAGATCTGCGACCAGATCAGCGACAGCATCCTCGATGCCCTCCTCACCCAGGATCCCCACAGCCGGGTCGCCGTCGAGACCCTCGTCACGACAGGGCTCGTGCACGTGGCGGGCGAGGTCACGACCAGCGGCTACGTCGAGATCCCGGCTATCGTGCGCGAGAAGGTCACGTCGATCGGGTACACGTCCTCCGACGTCTGGTTCGACGGCCGCTCGTGCGGCGTCTCCGTCTCGATCGGCGGGCAGTCTCCCGACATCGCGCAGGGCGTCGACAACGCGTTCGAGGCCCGCGAGGGCGACAGCGTCGACGCGATCGACAAGCAGGGCGCCGGCGACCAGGGCATCATGTTCGGCTACGCGGCGCGCGAGACGCCCACCCTCATGCCGCTGCCCATCTGGCTCTCGCATCGGCTGTCGGAGCGTCTGGCCCTGGTGCGGAAGGAGGGCATGCTCGACTTCCTGCGTCCCGACGGCAAGACCCAGGTCACCATCGGCTACGAGGGCACGGTGCCTCGCACTCTCGACACCGTCGTGCTGTCGACCCAGCACTCGCCGGCCGTCGAGCTGTCCGATCTCCGCGCTGCGGTGCTCGAGACGGTGATCGTGCCGGTCTTCGACGCGGCCGAGGAACAGGGCATCGAGCTCGATCGCACCGCGATGCGCGCCCTCATCAACCCGACCGGCAAGTTCGAGATCGGCGGCCCCCAGGGCGACGCCGGTCTCACCGGCCGCAAGATCATCGTCGACACCTACGGCGGCGCGAGCCGTCACGGTGGCGGCGCCTTCAGCGGCAAGGACCCGTCGAAGGTCGACCGGTCGGCGGCCTACGCGATGCGCTGGGTGGCGAAGAACGCGGTCGCGGCCGGCCTCGCCGAGCGCCTCGAGGTGCAGGTCGCGTACGCCATCGGCGCCGCCGCCCCGGTCGGCCTCTACGTCGAGACCTTCGGGACGGGTGTCATGTCCGATGCCGAGATCACGACGGCCATCCGCTCGGTCTTCGACCTCCGGCCCGCCGCCATCATCGCCGACCTCGACCTGCTGCGACCCATCTACTCCCAGACCGCCGCCTACGGTCACTTCGGACGCGAGCTCCCCGACTTCACCTGGGAGCGACTCGACCGCGTCGAGGAGCTTCGCGCGGCTGCCGGGCTCTGACCGTCGTGGCGGCCGCCGCGGTCGTCGCGCGGGTGATGATCGAGTCGCCGCTCCCGCAGCTCGACCGTCTCTTCGACTACGTGGTCCCCGAGCCGCTCCGCGACCAGGCGCAGCCCGGGGTGCGTGTCAAGGTACCGCTGAGGTCCGCCGGGAGGAGCGCGAGGGGCTACATCATCGAGACGGCCGCGGTGAGCGACTTCGAGGGCTCGCTGAGCGAGCTCGACGAGGTGATCTCCCCCCTGCCCGTGCTGACACCCGAGGTGTGGCGGCTGGCGCGGCGCCTGGCCGACCGAGCCGCCGGGAGCGCGTGCGACATCGTGCGTCTCGCGGTGCCTCCGCGTTTCGTCCGGGTCGAGAAGGCGCACGTGGCCGCACGGGCGGCTGTCGAGGCCGCCACCGCCGCCGTGTCGCCGAAGACACCCGAATCGGGCTCGGATCCGGTCCCGGTCTCGGGTTCCACCGAGCGCACACTGACCGGATACTCGCTGGCCGACACCACGACGCTGCTGGCACCCGGCGCCCGAGTGGCGCTCGAGGCGAAGCCCACCGTGGCCCAGCTCGCCGCGCCCACCGACCCCGACGCCTCAGCCGACGACATCTCCGCCCCGCCGTCGACGGTCCCGCACTGGGCGCTGACCGCGGCCGAGGCGGCCGCCGCGGTCCACGCCGGCGGCGAGTCCGTCATCGTCGCCGTGCCCGACTACCGCGACCAGCTCGTGCTCGAGAGCGCCCTCGAATGGCTGGGTGCCGCCGACTCCGTCGTCCGCCTCGACGCGCGGCAGGCCCGTGCCGAACGGTACGCGGCGTTCCTCACCGCGCTCGACGGAGGCCCCTGCATCGTGGTCGGCAACCGCTCGAGCGTCTACGCGCCGGTGAGCGACCTCGGCCTCCTCATCGTCGTCGACGACTCCGATCCGCTCCAAGCCGAACCGCTGACCCCCTACGTCCACGCCAGGGACGCCGCTCTGGTACGCCAGGAGCAGTCGGGTTCTCGGCTCGCCTTCCTCTCGGTCAGCCGCAGCACCGAGGTGGAGCGGCTCGTCGAGATCGGGTTCCTGACCCAGGTGGGCCCGACGCCCCGGTACCTGCCGCGCGTCGTGCCCACCGCCGAGCTCGACGACGCCGACGCACCGCCGAACGCCGCGCGCATCCCCACCGCCGCTTGGCAGACGGCGAAACGTGCCCTCGCCGAGGGTCCCGTTCTCATCCAGGTGGCACGCCCGGGATACGCCCCCGTGCTCGCCTGCGGCACGTGCTCGACGCCAGCCTCCTGCGCCGTGTGCGCCGGGCCGCTGCGCATCGCGCGGGCCGGCGAGCCGGCCGCGTGCACACTCTGCGGCGCCCTCGCGGTGCGCTGGTCGTGCCCGGTCTGCCGGGGCACCACGCTGCGCTTCGGCGCCGTCGGCAGCGCCCGCACGGCCGACGAGCTCGGCCGCGCCTTCCCCGGAGTACGTGTCATCGTCGCCGACGGCGAGCACCAGCACACCGAGGTCGGCGGCAAGCCCGCGATCGTCGTGGCCACCCGCGGCGCAGAGCCCGTGGCGGCCGGCGGATACGCGGCGGTGCTCCTCCTCGACGGGCCGCGGATGCTCGCGCGCGAGTCGCTGCGCGTGGCCGAGGACTGCCTCCGCTGGTGGTCGAACGCGATCGCGCTCGCCCGGCCCGGCGCGCCCACGGTCCTGGTGGGCGTCGGTGGCCCCCTGGCGCGCAGCCTGGTCACCTGGCAGCAGCCCGCCTTCGCAGGTCACGAGCTCACCGACCGCCGTGCTCTGCGGTTCCCGCCGGCCGTGCGGCTCGCGACGGTGACGGGGGCTCCGGATGCGGTGGGCGCGACGCTCGCCGATCTCCGAGACCTGCTCGATACGACCGAGTCGCCGAAGGTCGACGTGCTCGGACCGGTCGCGCTCGGAGACGGCGTGGAGCGAGCCGTCATACGATTCGACTATGCCGTCGGCGCCGCCGTCGCTCGGCATCTCAGGGCGCTCGTCATCAAGAACGCCACCAGGCGGCGTCGCCGCACCGGGGGTTCGTTCACCCCGCCGCCGACGCTCAAGGTCAGACTCGACGATTCGGAGATCATGGAATGAGACTGGTGTTCGCAGGGACGCCGGCGGTCGCGGTGCCCAGCCTCGAGCTGCTCGCCGCCGCGCACGACGTGGCGACGGTGATCACCAGGGAGGATGCGCCGATCGGGCGGAAGCGCGTGCTGACCCCCTCACCGGTGGCCGAGGCGGCGCTCAGCATGGGGCTGCCCGTACTGCGCGCCAACCGGCTCGACCAGGGGGTGACCGACCACATCGCCGCGCTCGAACCCGAGCTCGGGGTGATCGTCGCGTACGGGGGCCTCATCCGTGAGCCGCTGCTCAGCACGCCGGAGCACGGCTGGATCAACCTCCACTTCTCCGACCTGCCGCGGTGGCGGGGTGCTGCACCCGTGCAATGGACGCTGATCTCCGGCGACCGCGAGGCGGGCGCGAGCGTCTTCCAGCTCGTCGCCGAGCTCGACGCCGGGCCGGTCTTCGCCACGCTGCGCACCCCGGTCGCGGCGCACGAGACGGCGGGCACCCTGCTCGACCGCCTCGCGGTGAGCGGCGGAGCGCTGCTCGACGACGTGGTCGCGGCGATCGGTGCGGGGACCGCGACGGCCCGCGAGCAGGTGGGCGAGGGCACCTACGCTCCGAAGCTCGGCCTCGAGGACGGCAGGCTCGACCTCACGCAGTCCGCCGACGCGGTCTACTCGCGGTTCCGCGGGGTCACGCCCGAGCCGGGCGCCCACCTCGACCTGGAGGGCACGCGCCTCAAGGTGCTCGACTGCACCCCGCTGCGCGAGCACCCCGCGCTCCCCGCCGGCACCATCCGGGCCGACGGCAAGCGCATCCTGGCCGGCACCGCCGACCACCCGATCGAGCTCGTCGAGGTGCAGCCCGCCGGGAAGCGCCCGATGCGCGCCGCCGACTGGTGGCGAGGAGTGTCCGCCGAGACCCTGGAGGTCGTGCGATGAGCCCCCGTGAGCGACCGCGCAGTCGCCGTACCCCGCCTCTGCCCGTGCGTGTGCAGCCCGCCCGGCGGATCGCCCTCGACGTGCTGCGCGCTGTCCGGGTCGACGATGCGTACGCGAACCTGCTCCTGCCGCAGCGCATCCGCGAGGCCGGCCTCTCCGGCCCCGATGCGGGGCTCGCCACCGAGCTGACGTACGGCACACTCCGGATGCGCGGGTACTACGACCGCGTCATCGCGCTGGCGGCCGATCGGCCGACCACCGAGATCGACCCGGCGGTGCTCGACGTGCTCGAGCTCGGTTGTCACCAGCTGCTCACCCTCCGCACCGCCACGCACGCTGCGGTCAACGAGTCGGTCGAGCTGGCGCGCGAGGTCGCGTCGCGCTCGGCGACGGGATTCGTCAACGGGGTGCTGCGGGGCATCTCGCGCCGCGACGCCGACGAGTGGCGTCGGCTCGTGCTCGACGACGCGACCGACCACGACGACCGTCTGGCCGCGGAGTTCTCGCATCCGGAGTGGGTGGTCCGGGCCTTCCGGCGCGCTCTCGCCGCCGATGCCACCGGACGCGACGACGACTCGATCGAGGCCGAGCTGCGCGAGCTGCTCGCCGCCGACAACCTGCCGCCCCGCGTCACGCTGGTGGCGCTGCCGGGCCTGTCGGACGTCGACGACCTCGCCGGAGCCACCCCCACGGGTGTCTCGCCGATCGCGGCGCTGGCCGCCGCCGGCGACCCCGCCGCCTCGCCCGCCGTCGCCGACGGCACCGCGCGGGTGCAGGACGAGGGCTCGCAGCTGGCGGCCCTCACCCTGAGCCGGGCGCGCCCCGTCGAGCCCGGCGAGCGGTGGCTCGACCTCTGCGCGGGCCCGGGTGGCAAGACCGCGCTCCTGGGCGCGGAGGCCGAGCTCGGAGGCGCGGTGGTCGTCGCCAACGAGCCCGTGCACGCACGCGCGGGGCTGGTTCGGCGTGCCGTCGCCGCACTGCCGACGACGCCCGAGATCCTCGAGCTCGACGGCACCGCGCTCGGCGACCGGCAGCCGGAGTCGTTCGACAGGATCCTCGTCGATGCCCCGTGCAGCGGCCTCGGCGCCCTCCGCCGCCGGCCGGAGGCCCGGTGGCGCAAGCAGCCGGGCGACCTCGCCGAGCTGGCCTCCCTGCAGGAGAGGCTGCTCGACTCGGCCGTCACCGCGTTGAAGCCCGGTGGGCTGCTCGCGTACGTCACCTGCTCGCCCCACGTCGCCGAGACCCGGGCCCAGGTGCGCGGTCTCCTGCGCCGCTGGAGCGACGGCCTCGAGCAGCTCGACGCCCAGGAGGTCGTGGAGCGGATCACGGGCGGCGCGATCGCTCTCGGCGCCCGGTCGCCGGCGGTGCAGCTCTGGCCCCACCGCAACGCGACCGACGCGATGTTCATCACCCTGTTCCGCAAGCTCTGAGGGCGACCGGCTCGGGGGCACCGAATCCCAGGAGCCGACCTCCTCAGACCCTGACGACCTCGGCCACTCCCGCGCCCGTGCTCCTGAACTGACCGCGCACACGGACACGGCACTCCTCGAGAAGGGTGCCGCACACGTCGGCGTCGATGCTCGAGGGCGGCCGGCTGTCGTCGCCCTCGGGCTCCTCCCAGACCAGCGCGACCGTCGCCGCGCCGACCCGCGCAGCGGTGGCCGCGATGAACCGGGCGACCGGGCGGAGCACGCGGCGCGGGTCGCCGAGGGGGATGTCGTCGAGCGGGGTCATCACGGGGATGACGACGTCGTCGTCATCGAAGTACAGGACCCAGAGCTGTTCGCGCACCGCGACGCCGATGAGGTCGTCGAGGAAGCCGCGCAGCTCGTCGTCGGCCACGGGGAGGGAGGCGGGGGAGTCATCGAGAAGTGTCATGCCGATCATGGTGGGGGCGGAGCGCCGACCTCTCGGCCTCCGAGGGCAGATCTGTGGAGGGATCACCCCGGGCACCCGGACGTGCAGGAGTGGCGGCCAGCTAGGGTCGAAGCGTGACGCTCCGCATCAACCCCAGCATCCTGGCCTCCGACTTCGCGAACCTCGAAGCGGAGCTGGGCCGAATCGCGAACGCCGACATGGCGCACGTCGACGTGATGGACAACCACTTCGTGCCGAACCTCACACTCGGGCTGCCGATCGTGGCCCGGCTGCAGGAGGTGAGCCCGATCCCGCTCGACGTCCACCTCATGATCGACGACCCGGATCGCTGGGCGCCCGCCTACGCCGAGACCGGCGCCGCCTCGGTCACGTTCCACGCCGAGGCCGCAGCCGATCCCCTCGCCCTAGCCAGGGCGCTGCGCGACCGTGGCGCCCGGGCCGGGATGGCGATCAAGCCCGACACCGACGCGGAGCAGTACTTCGAGCTGCTGCCCGAGCTCGACATGCTCCTCGTGATGACGGTCGAGCCGGGCTTCGGCGGGCAGAGCTTCATCGAGTCGACCATGCCCAAGCTGCGCGCCCTCCGCACCGAGGCCGGGCGCCGCGACCTCGACATCTGGCTGCAGGTCGACGGCGGCATCAACGACGACACGATCGGGATCGCCGCCGAGGCCGGCGCCGACGTCTTCGTGGCCGGCTCGAGCGTGTTCGGCGCCGAGGTCGCGGCGGAGCAGATCGAGCGCCTCCGCGCTCTGGCCGGAGAGCACGCGCACTCCTAGTAGCCTTGTCGGGTGAAGACTTTCGACGAGCTGTTCCTCGAGCTCACCGACAAGGCGGCGACGCGCCCCGAGGGCTCGGGCACCGTCCGCGAGCTCGACGCCGGCGTGCACGCCATCGGCAAGAAGATCGTCGAAGAGGCCGCCGAGGTCTGGATGGCCGCCGAGTACCAGTCCGACGACGAGACGGCCGAGGAGATCTCGCAGCTGCTCTACCACCTGCAGGTGCTCATGGTCGCCAAGGGACTCTCCACGGAGGACGTGTACCGACATCTGTGATCGGCGGCCGCCCTCCCGGCGGCACGACCGCATCCGCGACTGACGTACACCCTCCAGCGAAAGACCTCACCATGCTCAAGATCGCCGTTCCCAACAAGGGCTCCCTGGCCGAGACCGCCGCGGGCATGCTCGCCGAGGCCGGCTACTCCGGCCGGCGCGACTCCCGCGAGCTCGTCTACACCGACGCCCGCAACGACGTCGAGTTCTTCTACCTCCGTCCCCGCGACATCGCCACCTACGTGGGATCGGGCGCCCTCGACGTGGGCATCACCGGCCGCGACCTGCTGCTCGACTCCGAGTCGAGCGCGCGGGAGGTCGCCGCGCTGTCGTTCGGCGACTCGACGTTCCGCTTCGCCCGACCCTCCGGCGCCGCCGTCGAGCTCGCCGACCTCTCCGGCCTCCGCGTCGCGACCAGCTATCCCGGGCTCGTCGGGGCCTTCCTCGCCGGTCACGGCATCACCACCACGCTCGTCAAGCTCGACGGCGCGGTCGAATCGGCGGTGCGGCTCGGTGTGGCGGATGCGGTGGCCGACGTCGTCTCCACCGGAGGCACGCTCCGCAAGGCCGGGCTCGAGATCTTCGGGCCGGTCATCCTCGAGTCGACCGCGGTGCTCATCTCGAACGGCACCGAGCACCCCGGCGCCGACACGCTGCTCCGTCGTCTTCAGGGAGTGCTGGTGGCCCGCGAGTACGTGCTCATGGACTACGACGTGCACCGCGACCACCTCGACGCCGCCATCGCACTGACGCCCGGCATCGAGTCGCCGACGCTCTCGCCGCTCGCCGACCCCGACTGGGTCGCCGTGCGCGCCATGGTGCCGCGCGCCGACACCAACCAGCTCATGGACGCCCTGTACGACGCCGGCGCCCGGGCCATCTTGGTCAGCGCCATCCACGCGGCGAGGATCTGATGTCGCTCGCCGTCCGCGTCATCCCCTGCCTCGACGTGGCCGGCGGCCGCGTCGTGAAGGGCGTCAACTTCGAGAACCTCCGCGACGCCGGCGATCCGGTCGAGCTGGCCGCCCTCTACGGCGAGCAGGGTGCCGACGAGATCACGTTCCTCGACGTCACGGCGACCGTCGACGAACGGGCCACGATGTACGACGTCGTGAGCAAGACCGCGGAGCAGGTCTTCATCCCGCTCACCGTCGGCGGCGGGGTCCGCAGCAACGACGACGTCGCACGGCTGCTCGCCAGCGGCGCCGACAAGGTGGGCGTGAACAGCGCCGCCATCGCGCGCCCTGGCCTCATCGACGAGATCGCCGACCGGTTCGGCGCGCAGGTGCTCGTGCTCTCGCTCGACGTCAAGCGATCCGAGCGCACCGAGTCGGGCTTCGTCGTGACCACGCACGGCGGTCGGCGCGAGACCGACCTCGACGCCCTCACCTGGGCGCGCGAGGCGATCGAGCGGGGCACCGGCGAGCTGCTGGTCAACTCCATCGACGCCGACGGCACGAAGGACGGGTTCGACCTCGAGCTGGTGCGCGCCATGCGCGAGCTCAGCTCCGTACCCGTCATCGCCTCGGGCGGGGCCGGGACGGCGCGGCACTTCGCCGAGGCCGTATCGGCAGGGGCGGATGCGGTGCTCGCCGCCTCGGTCTTCCATCTCAAGGAGATGACGGTGGCCGAGGTGAAGGACGAGCTGAGGAAGGACGGGGTGACCGTACGATGACCGAGATCGACACGACCGGCGTGCTCGAGCGCGCGACCTTCGACGCCGACGGGCTCCTGCCCGCTGTCATCCAGCAGTACGACACGGGCGAGGTGCTCATGCTCGGCTACATGAACGCGGAGGCCCTGCGTCGCACGCTGACGGAGGGCCGCACCACGTTCTGGTCGCGCTCGCGCCAGGAGTACTGGCGGAAGGGCGACACCTCGGGGCACGTGCAGTACGTGAAGTCGGCGGCCTTCGACTGCGACGCCGACACCCTCCTGGTGCAGGTCGACCAGATCGGCGCGGCATGCCACACCGGTGCCCGTCGATGCTTCGACGTCGACCCGCTCGAGGTCGTCGTCGGCGGAGCGGGGAGAGCGCATGACCTCCACCACGACGCGCGAGGAGTTCGACGCCCTCCGCCCGGCGCACCGGCTCATCCCCGTCATCCGCGAGCTCTTCGCCGACGGCGAGACCCCCGTGGGGCTCTACCGCAAGGTGGCCGACGGTCGACCCGGCACGTTCCTGCTCGAGTCGGCGGGGCAGGGCGGGGTCTGGTCGCGCTTCTCCTTCGTCGGCGCCTCGAGCTTCGGCCTGCTCACCGAGGAGGACGGCGCGGCGCACTGGATCGATCTCGGCCTCGACGTCGCCCGAGCGTTCCCCGACGGCATGCCCGAGGGTCCGATCGCGGCGCTCTCGGCCCTCTACACCCAGTGGCGGACGCCCGACCTCGAGGGTCACCCGCCCCTCACCGGCGGCCTCGTCGGATTCCTCGGCTGGGAGGCCGTGCGCCAGCTCGAGCACCTCCCGAACATCCCGCCGGCCGACTACCCGCTGCCCAGTCAGGGGCTCGCCTTCGTGTCGGAGCTCGTGGTCGTCGACCACCAGAGCGGAACGGTGCAGCTCATCGCCGCCGTGCTGAACGACGACCCGGACGCGGATGGCTGGGACGACGCGCAGGCCCGCCTCGACCGGCTGCAGGCCGCCGTCGCGCAGCCCGCCGAGGCCCGCCTCGACGAGGTCGACATGACCGTCGTCAGCGAGCCGGAGCGCCGCACCACGCAGGAGGACTTCCTCGCCGCGGTCGACGAGGCGAAGGAGTACATCCACGACGGCGACATCTTCCAGGTCGTCATCTCCCAGCGGTTCGACCTGGAGGTCACGGCGACCCCGCTCGACGTGTACCGCGTGCTCCGCACCCTCAACCCGAGCCCGTACCTCTACCTGCTCACGCTGGTCGACGCGTCCGGCGCGAGGTACGACATCGTCGGATCGAGCCCCGAGGCCCTGGTGAAGGTGCAGTCGGGGCGCGCCCACACGCATCCGATCGCCGGATCGCGGCCTCGCGGCCGCACCGCCCAGGACGACGTCGACCTCGAGCACGAGCTGCTCGGCGATGAGAAGGAGAAGGCCGAGCACCTGATGCTCGTCGACCTGGCCCGCAACGACCTGCTCAAGGTGTGCCGCGCCGACAGCGTCGAGGTCTCCGAGTTCATGCGGGTCGAGCGGTTCAGCCACATCATGCACATCGTCTCGAGCGTCGAGGGCGAGCTGCGCGACGGCGTCGACGCGATCGACGTCTTCCGGGCCACGTTCCCGGCGGGCACCCTCTCCGGTGCGCCCAAGCCCCGGGCTCTCGAGATCATCGACGAGCTCGAGCCCGCTCAGCGCGGCCTCTACGGGGGAGTCGTCGGGTACTTCGGCTTCGGCGGCGACGCCGATCTCGCGATCGCGATCCGCACCGCGACCATCCGCGACGGGGTGGCGCATGTGCAGGCGGGCGGCGGTCTCGTCGCCGACTCGGTGCCTCAGCTCGAGTTCGAGGAGTCGCAGAACAAGGCGGCCGCTCCGTTGCGCGCCGTGGCCGTCGCGAACGCGATGACCCGGGTGGTCTGATGACCGACCACGACGCGACGGCCTCCGAGACGGAGGCGGACGAGCCGCACGCCGACGCGGCTCTGAGCGCCGGTCGACGCATCAAGGTGCTGACGATCCTCGTCGTCCTGGTGGCCAGCGCGCTCGGCTTCCTCGCCTGGTCGCAGACGTGGTCGACGCTCCAGCTCTCCGGCAGCGAGTCGGTCGCCGCCACCATCACCGTCCCCGGCTCGGTGGCCGCTCCGGCGCTGTCGGCACTGTCGCTGGCCGGGATCGCCCTGGCCGGCGCGCTCGCCATCGCGGGCCCCGTGGTGCGTCTGGTGCTCGGCGTGCTCGAGCTGGTGCTCGGGGCGAGCGTGCTGTGGTCGTCGATCGCGGCGGCCACCGACCCGGTCGCCGCGGGCGCCTCGAGCGTCACCACGACCACGGGGGTCGCCGGCTCGAGCTCCGTGCGCTCGCTCATCACCGGCCACGACGCGACCCTCTGGCCCGCCGCCGCGATCGTCGCCGGCGCGCTCATGGTGATCGCCGGTCTCCTCGTCCTGGTCACGGTGCGACGCTGGCCCGCATCCGGACGCAAGTACCAGGCGGTCGTCTTCGAAGACGCCAGCGGCGCCCGGAGCACCGACCCCGGCGACTTCTTCGACGACGGCTCCACCGCGCCCGAGCCCAAGGCGACCCGACGTGAGCGGTCGGATGCGGCGGTCGACGACTGGGACGACCTCACCCGGGGCGACGACCCCACCCGCTGAGACGACCGTCGGACGCGGATCCCCGTCGAGGCCCCTCGACGTGCTCCCGCTAGACTGGGACGACTCCCCACGAGAAGGAATGCAACAGATGAGCGCAGAGATCGAAGAACCCGGCCACGGCAACTCTCCCGCCGCCTGGACCGCCGTCGTCGTGATGCTCGTCGGCTTCGCCGTCGGCACCGTCGCCTTCTTCTTCGCGATCGTCTGGCTCGTCTGGGCCGCGGTCGCGGTCGTCGTGGTCGGTGCGCTGCTGGGCTGGATCCTGTCCAAGGCCGGCTTCGGCGTCGGCGGTGCCCGGGTCGCGCAGAAGGGCCACTGACCGACGTGCTCGCCGAACTCGTAGCCGGAGCGCTCGAGGACGCGAGTCGGCGACAGGAGACCACGCCGCAGGCCGAGGTGGAGCGCCGTGCGCTCGCCGTGCCGCCGGCGCTCGACGCCCTGTCGTTCCTCGCTCCCGCTGAGCGCATCAAGGTCATCGCCGAGGTCAAGCGCGCGAGCCCGTCTCGCGGCGACCTCGCCGACATCGCCGATCCCGCGGCCCTCGCCGCCCTCTACGCGCAGGGCGGCGCCAGCGCGATCAGCGTGCTCACCGAGGGTCGTCGCTTCAAGGGATCGCTCGCCGATCTCGAGGCGGTCCGCGCGGTCGTCGACGTGCCGGTGCTCCGCAAGGACTTCATCGCCACCGAGTACCAGGTGCTCGAGGCGCGTGCCTCCGGCGCCGACCTCGTGCTCCTCATCGTCGCCGCCCTCGACCAGGAGACCCTGGCCCGTCTGCACGCGTTCATCCTCGAGCTCGGCATGACCCCGCTCGTCGAGACGCACGACGCCGCGGAGGTCTCCCGCGCCGCCGATCTGGGCGCTCGCCTGGTCGGGGTGAACGCCCGCAACCTGTCGACGTTCGAGCTCGACCGCGACCTGTTCGGCCGTCTGGTCGACAGGATCCCGGAGGGTGTCATCCGCGTCGCCGAGTCGGCGGTCAAGACCCCCGCCGACGTCGCCCACTACCGTTCCGCCGGAGCCGACGTCGTCCTCGTCGGCGAGGCCCTGGTCACCGGGGGAGACCCGGTCGCCGCCATCAAGGAGTTCACCGCCTCATGACCAGTCCAGAGGTCACGCCCTCACTCCGCAGCGAGGAGGGTCCGTTCTTCGGCGAGTTCGGGGGGCGCTTCATGCCCGAGTCGCTCATCGCGGCCCTCGACGAGCTCGACGAGGCGTACCAGACCGCCAAGCTCGACCCGCTCTTCCACGAGGAGCTCGCCGAGCTGCACCGCACGTACACGGGGCGTCCGTCGATCCTCACCGAGGTGCCGCGGTTCGCCAAGCACGCCGGCGGCGCCCGCATCATCCTGAAGCGCGAAGACCTGAACCACACCGGCTCGCACAAGATCAACAACGTCCTCGGCCAGGCGCTGCTCGCCAAGCGCCTCGGCAAGAAGCGCCTCATCGCGGAGACCGGCGCGGGCCAGCACGGCGTCGCCACCGCGACCGCCGCGGCCCTGTTCGGCATGGAGTGCGTCGTCTACATGGGCGAGGTCGACACCGAGCGCCAGGCGCTGAACGTGGCGCGGATGCGCCTCCTCGGCGCCGAGGTCATCCCGGTCACGACGGGCACACGCACCCTGAAGGACGCCCTCAACGAGGCGTTCCGCGACTGGGTCGCGAACGTCGAGTCGACGCACTACCTCATCGGCACGGTCGCCGGCCCGCACCCCTTCCCCGTCATGGTCCGCGACTTCGTCAAGGTCATCGGCGAGGAGGCCCGCGCCCAGATGATCGAGCTCACGGGCGGTCTTCCGGATGCGGTGGCCGCCTGCGTGGGCGGGGGATCGAACGCGATCGGCATCTTCCACGCCTTCCTCGACGACACGTCGGTGGGCCTCTACGGCTTCGAGGCCGCGGGACTCGGCGCCGACACCGACCGGCACGCCGCGACGATCACACGCGGTCGACCGGGCGTTCTCCACGGCTCCCGCAGCTTCGTGCTGCAGGACGAGGACGGCCAGACGGCGGAGTCGCACTCCATCTCGGCCGGGCTCGACTACCCGGGCGTCGGGCCGGAGCACGCCTGGCTCGCCTCGATCGGGCGCGCGGACTACCGTCCCATCACCGATGAGGCCGCGATGAGCGCGTTCCGTCTGCTGTGCACGACCGAGGGCATCATCCCGGCCATCGAGTCGGCGCACGCCCTCGCCGGCGCGATCGACCTCGGCCGCGAGCTCGGCCCGGAGGCGACGATCCTGGTGTCGCTCTCGGGACGCGGTGACAAGGACGTGGCGACCGCCGGCCGCTACTTCGACGTGCTCGACGAGGGGAGCGTCCAGTCATGACCGTCTCGCCCGTCCACGAGGCCATCGCCGCCGCCAAGCGCGACCGCGACGGCGCCCTGATCAGCTACCTCCCGGTGGGGTTCCCCGACCTCGACACGAGCGTCGACGCCGCCGTCGCGCTGGTCGAGAACGGCATCGACGTGCTCGAGCTGGGTCTGCCGTACTCCGATCCCGTGATGGACGGACCGGTCATCCAGGCGGCGACGCAGGTGGCCCTCGAGGGCGGCTTCCGCATCCGCGACGCCTTCACCGCCGTCGAGCGCATCCGCTCGCGGGTCGACGCGCCCGTGCTGCTCATGACGTACTGGAACCCCGTGGTGCAGTACGGCGTCGACCGCTTCGCCGACGACCTCGCCTCCGCCGGCGGCGCCGGGCTCATCACGCCCGACCTCACCGTCGACTCGGGCGCCGACTGGCTCGCCGCGAGCGACCGCACCGGTCTCGACCGGGTGTTCCTCGCGGCGCCCACCTCGACCGACAGCCGACTCCGCCTGGCCGTCGAGAACAGCCGCGGCTTCGTCTACACCGTGTCGACGATGGGCATCACCGGGGCCCGCGAAGACCTCGACGCCGCCGCCCGCACGCTCGTCGCGCGCCTCCGCGAGCAGGGCGCCGACTCGGCGTGCGTCGGCATCGGCGTCTCGACGGCCGAGCAGATCGCCGAGATCCTCACCTACGCCGACGGCGCCATCGTCGGGTCGGTGTTCGTCAAGGCTCTCGCCGACGGGGGAGTGCCGGCTCTGGCCGAGCTGGGCGCCCGCCTGGCCGCGGGCACCGGCCGCTAGGCGCTGCTCCGCCGAGCCCGTCCCGGGCCGACCCGAACGCGTCATCGCGCGCTCGGGGTCTGTCGCTAGAATCGTCGAGGTCGCGCGCACCGCGTGTCGGCCTGCCCGCGGAATGAAAGGTCACGCACCAGGTGCTCACACCGCTCAGCATCCCGAGCCCGCCCGTCGAGTGGCAGGGTCTCAACATCACGGCTTGGCTGTCGTCGACCTTCGGCTGGAACCTCCCGTTCACACTCGACATCCGCACGTACGCGCTGTGCATCCTCGTCGGGATCATCCTGGCGATCATGATCGCGTCGCGACGGCTCACCCGTCGCGGGGCCGAGCCGGGCGTCGTCCTCGACATCGTGCTCTGGTGCGTCCCGCTCGGCATCATCGGCGCGCGCGTCTGGCACGTGCTCACCCACCCCGGCGACTACTTCTACGACGGCGCCGACCCGTGGGAGGTCATCCGCATCGACCACGGCGGCATCGCAATCTTCGGCTCGCTCGTCGGCGGGGCCGTCGGCGCCTGGATCGGCTGCCGACTGTCCGGCATCCGCTTCTGGACCTTCGCCGACGCGATCGCCCCCGCGATGCTCGTCGCCCAGGCCGCCGGCCGCTTCGGCAACTACTTCAACCACGAGCTCTTCGGCCAGCCGACCACGCTGCCGTGGGGCCTCGAGATCGAGTTCAGCAACCCGGCGTTCCCCGCGGGACTCCCGGAGGGCACGCTGTTCCACCCCACGTTCCTCTACGAGATCATCTGGAACCTCCTCGGTGTGGCGGTCATCCTGCTCGTCGAGCGCAAGTTCCGCCTCCAGTGGGGCAAGCTCTTCGGCGTCTACCTCATCTGGTACGGCCTCGGCCGCTCGTACTTCGAGACGATCCGCGTCGATCCGAGCGAGATCATCCTCGGCGTCCGCTCCAACGTCTGGGGCGCCTGGCTCGCCATCCTGGTCGGCATCGTGATCATCGTCGTGCAGACCCGGCGGCACAAGGGTCTGGAGCCCAGCCCCTACCGCCCCGGAGCCGAGTGGGTACCGCCGTCGGCTGAGGTAGACTCGTCGAACACGTACACGGATGAAGAGCTCGAGGGCGAGGAGGCTCCCGCAGCCACCGAGAACGAGACGATCGAACCGAGCGCCACAAGTGAAGTCGGAGCGAAGTCCTGAGCCAGCCGCCCTCGGCAGGCCCGCAGACCGACCAGGTCCGACGAACGAGCACCCTGAGCACACTCGCCCAGGCCGCACCAGCACCACTCCTTGGGCCACCGGCGTCCCAGTTCCTTAGTCACACGTAGAGGACGGTTCTCTATGGCCGAACATCTCCAGCGCCCGCCCTTCAGCGCTCTTCCTTCTGCCCAGGGGCTCTACGACCCGCGCTCCGAGAAGGATGCGTGCGGTCTCGCGATGGTCGCCACGCTCCGCGGCACGCCGGGTCACGACATCATCGACACGGCGCTCGACGCACTCCGCAACCTCGAGCACCGCGGTGCCGTAGGGTCCGATGCGGGCACCGGCGACGGTGCGGGCATCCTCACCCAGATCCCCGACGCGTTCCTGCGCGCGGTGGCGGGCTTCGACCTGCCCGCCGTGGGCCGGTACGCCGTCGGCAACGCCTTCCTGCCCGTCGACGACGAGGCGCGCGAGGCCGTGATGGCCCGCTTCGCCGAGATCGCCGACGAGGAGGACCTCGACATCCTCGGCTGGCGCGACGTCCCGGTGCGCCCCGACGAGCTCGGCCGCCTCGCCCGGCAGGCCATGCCGGTCATCCGCCAGCTGTTCCTGCAGTCGCGCCGCACCACCCCGTCGGGCGCCTCGCTCTCCGACATCGCGCTCGACCGCCAGACGTACCGGCTGCGCAAGCGCGCCGAGCACGAGCTCGAGCTGTACTTCATGTCGCTGTCGTGCCGCACGATCACCTACAAGGGCATGGTCACCACGCTCCAGCTGGAGCCGTTCTACCCCGACCTCTCCGACGAGCGGTTCGCGTCGAAGCTCGCCCTGGTGCACTCGCGCTACTCCACCAACACGTTCCCGTCGTGGCCGCTCGCGCAGCCCCTGCGCATGATGGCGCACAACGGCGAGATCAACACCGTGCAGGGCAACCGCAACTGGATGCGCGCCCGTCAGTCGCAGCTGGAGTCGGAGGTCCTCGGCGACCTCGACCCGCTGTTCCCGATCGTCACTCCCGGGCTCTCCGACTCGGGCTCGTTCGACGAGACGCTCGAGCTGCTGACGCTGGCCGGCCGCTCGCTGCCTCACGCGGTGATGATGATGGTGCCCGAGGCCTGGGAGAACCAGACCGACTTCGACTCGGCCCGTCGCGACTTCTACGAGTACCACTCGATGCTCATGGAGCCGTGGGACGGCCCCGCCGCGCTCATCTTCACCGACGGCACGCTCGCGGGCGCCACGCTCGACCGCAACGGCCTGCGCCCCGGGCGCTACCTCATCACCGAGGACGGCCTGGTCGTGCTGGCGAGCGAGATCGGCGTCATGCCCGACGTCGACCCGTCGACCGTCGTCCGCAAGGGCCGGGTCCGGCCCGGCAAGATGTTCCTCGTCGACACGGCCGCGGGCCGCCTCATCGAGGACGACGAGATCAAGGCCGAGCTCGCGTCGGCCGAGCCCTACGGCGAGTGGCTCGCCGAGGGGCGCATCAACCTGCGCGACCTGCCCGAGCGCGAGCACATCGTGCACACCCCCGCCTCGGTGACCCGGCGTCAGCGCACCTTCGGCTACACCGAGGAGGAGGTGCGCATCCTCCTCACCCCGATGGCGAGGAATGCCGCCGAGCCCCTCGGCGCCATGGGATCCGACACCCCGATCGCCGTGCTGTCCGAGCGTCCGCGACTGCTCTTCGACTACTTCGCCCAGCAGTTCGCGCAGGTCACGAACCCGCCGCTCGACTCCATCCGCGAAGAGGTCGTCACGAGCCTGCGCCTGGGACTCGGCCCCGAGCGCAACCTGCTCGACGCGACCCCCGAGCACACCCGCCAGGTCGTGCTCGACTTCCCCGTGATCGACAACGACGAGCTGGCGAAGATCCAGCACATCGACCCGTCGCCCGGTTCGCGCCTGACCACGACGATCCGCGGCCTCTACCGCGTCGACGAGGGCCCTAAGGCGATGCAGAACCGCATCGCCGCGATGTGCGCCGAGGCCGATCGGGCCATCGACGAGGGCGCGCAGTTCATCGTGCTCTCCGACCGCGACTCGAACAAGGACCTCGCCCCCGTCCCGTCGCTGCTCATGCTCGCCGCGGTGCACCACCACCTCATCCGCCGCCAGACGCGGATGAAGGTGGGCATCATCGTCGAGGCCGGCGACGTCCGCGAGGTGCACCACGTGGCGCTCCTCATCGGCTACGGCGCCTCGGCGGTCAACCCGTACCTCGCCATGGAGACGGTCGAGAACCAGGTCCGCTCCGGTGTGATCACGGGCGTGACCCCCGAGAAGGCCGTCAAGAACCTGATCAAGGCGCTCGGCAAGGGGGTGCTCAAGATCATGTCGAAGATGGGCATCTCCACGGTGTCGTCGTACGCGGGCGCCCAGACCTTCGAGGCCGTGGGCCTCAGCCCGGAGTTCGTCGACGAGTACTTCACCGGCACGTCGTCGAAGCTCGGCGGCGTGGGCATCGACGTGATCGCCGCCGAGAGCGCCGCACGTCACCGCGCGGCCTATCCGGAGGACGGCGCGATCGTCGCTCACGAGCCGCTCGCCGTGGGCGGCGAGTACCAGTGGCGCCGCGAGGGTCCGCCGCACCTCTTCAACCCCGACACGGTGTTCCGGCTGCAGCACGCCACCCGCAACCGCCGGTACGACATCTTCCGCGAGTACACCAAGCTCGTCGACGACCAGGCCGAGAACCTCATGACCCTGCGCGGGCTGTTCAAGCTGCGCGCCGGGGCCCGCCCCGCCATCCCGATCGACGAGGTCGAGCCGGTGGAGTCGATCGTGAAGCGCTTCTCGACCGGGGCGATGAGCTACGGCTCGATCTCGAAGGAGGCGCACGAGACGCTCGCCATCGCGATGAACCGACTCGGCGCGAAGTCGAACACCGGCGAGGGCGGCGAGGACGTCGACCGCCTCCTCGACCCCACCCGTCGCAGCGCGATCAAGCAGGTCGCCTCCGGCCGCTTCGGTGTGACGAGCATGTACCTCACGCACGCCGACGACATCCAGATCAAGATGGCGCAGGGCGCGAAGCCCGGCGAGGGCGGTCAGCTGCCGCCGACGAAGGTGTACCCGTGGGTGGCGCGCACGCGTCACGCCACCGCCGGCGTGGGCCTCATCTCCCCGCCGCCGCACCACGACATCTACTCGATCGAAGACCTCAAGCAGCTGATCTTCGACGTCAAGCGCGCCAACCCGGCCGCACGCGTCCACGTGAAGCTGGTCAGCCAGAACGGCATCGGCGCGGTCGCGGCGGGAGTGACGAAGGCCCTCGCCGACGTCGTGCTCGTCTCGGGTCACGATGGGGGGACGGGTGCGAGCCCGCTCAACTCGCTCAAGCACGCCGGCACCCCCTGGGAGATCGGTCTCGCCGAGACGCAGCAGACGCTGATGCTCAACGGCATGCGCGATCGGGTCGTGGTGCAGGTCGACGGTCAGATGAAGACCGGCCGCGACGTCATCGTCGGCGCCCTGCTCGGCGCCGAGGAGTTCGGGTTCGCGACCGCGCCGCTCGTGGTGGAGGGCTGCATCCTGATGCGCGTCTGCCACCTCGACACCTGCCCGGTCGGCGTCGCGACGCAGAACCCCGAGCTGCGCGCCCGCTTCTCGGGCAAGCCCGAGTTCGTCGTGAACTTCTTCGAGTTCATCGCGCAGGAGGTGCGCGAGTACCTCGCCGAGCTCGGGTTCCGTTCGCTCGACGAGGCTGTGGGCCACCACGAGATGCTCGACGTCGACGCGGCGGTCGACCACTGGAAGGCCGACGGGCTCGACCTGTCGCCCATCCTGGCCGGCCCGGCGTTCGCCGACGACGAGCCGCGACGCCACGCCCGCAGCCAGGACCACGAGCTCGAGCACCACTTCGACGTCCGCCTCATCCACGAGGCGGAGCGCGCGCTCGACCACGGCGAGTCGGTCTCGATCGACCTGCCCATCCGCAACACGGAGCGGGCGGTCGGCACGATGCTCGGCCATGAGGTCACGAAGCGCTACGGCGAGCAGGGTCTGCCCGACGGCACCATCACGGTGACCCTGAAGGGATCGGCCGGGCAGTCGTTCGGCGCGTTCGTCCCGCACGGCATCACCCTGCGGCTCGAGGGCGACTCGAACGACTACGTCGGCAAGGGCCTGTCCGGCGGCCAGATCGTGCTGCGCCCCGACCGCCGGTCGGTCTTCCCCGCCGAGCGCAACGTCATCGCGGGCAACGTGATCGGCTACGGCGCCACGCAGGGCAGCATGTTCCTCCGCGGCATCGTGGGCGAGCGCTTCCTGGTGCGCAACTCGGGGGCCACCGCCGTCGTCGAGGGTGTGGGCGACCACGCGCTCGAGTACATGACGGGCGGCCTCGCCGTCATCCTCGGTCAGACCGGGCGCAACCTCGGCGCCGGCATGTCCGGCGGCACGGCCTACGTCTACGACCTCCGCGAGGAGCGCGTGAACGCCGATTCGCTGGCGTCGGGCGAGCTGCAGCTGCTGCCGCTCGGCGGCGCCGACATCGAGATCGTGCGCGACCTGCTCGAGCGTCACGTCGCCGAGACCGAGTCCGCCCTGGCGGCGCGGATGCTCGCCGACTTCGACACGACCGTGCAGAGGTTCATCAAGGTACTGCCGCGCGACTACGCCGCGGTGCTCGCCACACGCCAGACCGCCGTCGAAGAGGGGCTCGACCCCGACGGCGAGATCGTGTGGGGACGGATTCTGGAGGTGACAGGTGGCTGACCCGAAGGGCTTCCTGAAGGTACCCGAGCGCGAGCTCCCGCCCCGACGCCCGGTCTCGGTGCGTCTCATGGACTGGCGCGAGGTCTACGAGGACCAGGACCGCACCCAGCTGCGCCGCCAGGCCGGGCGCTGCATGGACTGCGGCATCCCGTTCTGCCACCACGGCTGCCCGCTGGGCAACCTCATCCCCGAGTGGAACGACCTCACCTGGCGCGACGAGGGCCGGCAGGCCATCGAGCGACTGCACGCGACCAACAACTTCCCGGAGTTCACCGGTCGCCTGTGTCCCGCGCCCTGCGAGAGCGCCTGCGTGCTGGGCATCAACCAGCCCGCCGTGACGATCAAGCAGGTCGAGGTCTCGATCATCGACCAGGCGTTCCAGAACGGATGGGTGCAGCCGCATCCGCCGCAGCGCCTCACCGGCAAGACGGTCGCCGTCGTCGGATCCGGCCCTGCGGGCCTCGCGGCGGCCCAGCAGCTCACCCGCGCCGGTCACACCGTCGCCGTGTACGAGCGCGACGACCGCATCGGCGGCCTGCTGCGCTACGGCATCCCGGACTTCAAGATGGAGAAGAAGCACCTCGAGGGGCGTCTGAACCAGATGATGGCCGAGGGCACGCGCTTCCGCGCCGGCATCGAGATCGGCAAGGACATCTCCTGGGACGACCTGCGCGCCCGCTACGACGCCGTCATCGTGTGCACCGGCGCGACCGTGCCGCGTGACCTCCCCATCCCGGGCCGCGACCTCGACGGTGTGCACTTCGCCATGGAGTACCTCGTCCAGCAGAACAAGGCGGGGGCAGGCGACGACCTGCTCGGCCAGATCACGGCCGAGGGCAAGCACGTGGTCGTGCTCGGCGGCGGCGACACCGGCGCCGACTGCATCGGCACCGCCCACCGCCAGGGCGCGCTCTCCGTCACGAACCTCGCCATCGGCAAGCAGCCGCCGAGCGAGCGCCCCGAGACGCAGCCGTGGCCGACCACCCCGAACCTGTTCGAGGTGGCCAGCGCTCACGAGGAGGGCGGTGAGCGCGTCTTCCTCGCCTCCACCGTCGAGTTCCTCTCGAACGACGCCGGCGAGGTGCGCGCGGTGCGCGTGGCCGAGACCGAGTACGTCGACGGTCGCCGTGTCCCGAAGGCCGGCACCGAGTACGAGATCCAGGCCGACCTCGTCCTCCTCGCCCTGGGCTTCACCGGGGCCGAGGAGGAGCACCTCGTCGGCCAGATCGGCACCCGCTTCGAGCGGGGTACCCTGACGCGCGACGGCGACTACCAGTCCAGCGTGCCCGGCGTCTTCGTCGCCGGCGACGCAGGCCGCGGCCAGTCGCTCATCGTGTGGGCCATCGCCGAGGGCCGTGCCGCGGCCTCCGCCGTCGACCGCTACCTCGAGGGAGAGACCGAGCTCCCGTTCCCCGTCAAGCCCACCGATCGCGCCATCGCGGTCTAGACCGTCCGGCCGCAGGCTCGACACCACCACCACCACACCTATTGCGCCGCGAGGCGCAGAAAGCGGAGCCACACCGATATGAGACGCGCGAAAATCGTCGCCACCCTCGGTCCCGCCACCTCCTCTTACGACACCATCCGGTCGATCATCGACTCGGGAGTCGACGTCGCCCGCATGAACCTGAGCCACGGCAGCTACGACGTGCACGAGGCGGTCTACGCCAACGTGCGCCAGGCCGCGGAGGACTCGGGGCGGGCCGTCGCCGTGCTGGTCGACCTCCAGGGCCCGAAGATCCGTCTGGGCCGGTTCGAGAACGGACCGTACGACCTCGCCGAGGGCGACCTGTTCACGATCACCACCGAGGACATCATCGGCAACAAGGAGATCTCCTCCACGACGTTCAAGGGCCTGCCCGACGACGTGAACCCCGGAGACCCCCTCCTCATCGACGACGGCAAGGTGGCGCTGCGCGTCATCGAGACCGACGGTGTGCGCGTGCGCACCCGCGTCGAGGTGCCGGGAGCCGTGTCCAACAACAAGGGCATCAACCTGCCCGGTGTCGCGGTCAACGTGCCCGCGATGAGCGAGAAGGACATCGCCGACCTGCGCTGGGGCCTCGGTCTCGGCGCCGACTACATCGCCCTCTCGTTCGTGCGCAACGCCGCCGACATTGAGGACGTCCACAAGATCATGGACGAGGAGGGCCGCCGGGTCCCCGTCATCGCCAAGATCGAGAAGCCCCAGGCGGTCGACAACCTCGAGGAGATCATCGACGCCTTCGACGGAATCATGGTCGCCCGCGGCGACCTCGGCGTCGAGCTTCCGCTCGAGGCCGTCCCGATCGTGCAGAAGCGCGCGGTCGAGCTGTGCCGCCGGATGGCGAAGCCCGTCATCGTCGCCACGCAGGTGCTCGAGTCGATGATCTCGAGCCCGCGCCCCACCCGCGCGGAGGCCTCCGACTGCGCCAACGCCGTCCTCGACGGCACCGACGCGGTCATGCTCTCGGGCGAGACCAGCGTCGGCGAGTTCCCGGTGATCACCGTCCAGACCATGGCGCGCATCATCGAGTCGACCGAGGACCACGGCCTCGAGCGCATCCAGCCGCTCGGCACCAAGCCCCGCACGCAGGGCGGCGCGATCACCCTCGCTGCGGCCGAGGTGGCCGACTTCGTCGACGCGAAGTACCTCTGCGTCTTCACCGAGTCGGGCGACTCGGTGCGCCGCATGACCCGTCTGCGCTCAAGCATCCCGGTGCTCGGGTTCACCCCCGCACCCGCCATCCGGAATCGCATGGCGCTCACCTGGGGCGTGCAGTCCTACCTGGTGCCCCGCGCGACCCACACCGACGAGATGATGGTGCAGGTCGACGACATCCTGCTGGGCCTCGGGAAGGCGCAGATCGGCGACAAGGTCATCGTCATCTCCGGGTCCCCTCCCGGGGTCGCCGGTTCCACCAACGACATGCGCGTGCACGTCGTCGGGTCGGCGCACAACCCGCTGGAGCCCGCCCACATGGACTGACCCCGAACGGGGCTGACCAACCTCAGGATTAGGCCAGGATTCGATCAGGAGTTGATCGGGTCCTGGCCTTTTCCGTGGCGTCGCGGGGGCCGACTGCTACTTTCGGGGTTCCGGAAGCACCCCCTCGACGCATCCAGCGCCGGGCGGCGGACGTGCTCCGATCCGACCTCGATCGAAGGTGAACTGTCATGCCCTCCAAGCGCTTCACGGTGCGAGCCCTCGCCGTCGGTGCCGCGGTCGCGACCGTGGTCGCGCTCTCCGGCTGCTCGACGGTCATGCCGCTGTTCGGCCTCCAGGCGGCGCCCACCGATCCGAACTCCGCCGCCGGCGCCAAGGCGTCCGAGGCGGATGCGACCACCGACAACTCGCTCCAGTTCGCGTCGGTCTTCACCGACATGGGCTCCGTGCACCCCACGACGGACATCACCGACCAGCTCGAGCTGAAGCTCGACGTCTGGACCGAGCAGAAGACCCACGACTGGTTCTACGACGCCGACAAGCGCTTCTCGTTCGTCATCGGCGTCTACGACAACCGCGTGCCCGCCGAGGCGCCCTTCGACCAGAAGCGCCGCGTGTACATGTCGAACATCACGGTCACCGCCAAGACCAGCACCGCCAGCGGAACGGTCGAGACGCCCTACGTGCTCAACACCGACCCGCTGAAGGTCACCCTCGACCCCGAGGCCCTGCGATCCGATCAGGGCCTCGGCCTCCTCATCACCTCACCCAAGGGCGGGTTCCAGCTCGAGTCGCAGCAGATCGGCGTGCTCGCCCCCGACACGCAGGGGCTCATGCTCGACTTCGCGCTGCAGGTCTCGTTCGAGACCGCGCCGGGATCGAACGCCTACACCACCCAGGTGGTGCACCAGTACGTGCCCGTCGCGATCTTCGCCCACACCACGTCGACGTCGACCCCCACCCCGACGCCGACGCCCATCCCGATCGGCTAGCGCGCTTCCCCTCGCGCTCTCGGGATCCACGGGGTCGTACCGTTCACAGCACGGTGCGGCCCCGTTCTCGTGTTTGCCGCGGGTGCCGGGCGACGTCGTTCGCACGGTACCGATGGTGGGACTCGAACCCACACGCCCTCACGGACAGCGCATTTTGAGTGCGCCGCGTCTGCCATTCCGCCACATCGGCTTGCGTCGACCGGAGTCAGAATATCGTAGGGTTGGACTGTGAGTGACCAAGCATCCACGTCGTCGGCGCCCCGGCGCGTCGTCGTCGCCGAAGACGAGTCCCTGATCCGCCTCGACATCGTGGAGATCCTCCGCGACAACGGCTTCGAGGTCGTGGGGGAGGCCGGCGACGGCGAGACCGCCGTGGCGCTGGCCACCGAGCTGCGTCCCGACCTCGTCGTCATGGACGTCAAGATGCCCCAGCTCGACGGCATCTCCGCGGCCGAGCGCCTCACCAAGGACCACATCGCGCCCGTCGTCCTCCTCACAGCGTTCAGCCAGAAGGAGCTCGTGGAGCGCGCCACCGAGGCGGGCGCCCTCGCCTACGTCGTCAAGCCGTTCACCCCGAACGACCTGCTCCCCGCGATCGAGATCGCTCTGGCCCGCTACGCGCAGATCATCGCGCTCGAGGCCGAGGTCAGCGACCTCGTCGAGCGCTTCGAGACCCGCAAGCTCGTCGATCGGGCCAAGGGCCTGCTCAACGAGAAGATGGGGCTGTCCGAGCCCGAGGCCTTCCGCTGGATCCAGAAGGCGTCGATGGACCGTCGCCTCACCATGCACGACGTCGCCCAGGCGATCATCGAGCAGCTAGCCCCCAAGAAGTAGCGTCTTCCACCTCCGTTTCGCCACCTTTTTGGCTCTTCGCCACGCTCATGCGTGTGGCGAAACGCCAGGAGTGTGGCGAAACGCGTTTCCGGGGCCGGCGGCCGCGCGCTAGCGCTCGTCGCGGATGAAGTTCGTGATGCGCACCGTGGAGAGCAGGCGACCCGCCTCATCCGTGATCTCGATCTGGTGCGTGGTGAGCGTGCGGCCGAGCTTGAGCGCCCGGCAGGTGCCGGTGACGATGCCCGTGCGGGCGGAGCCGCTGTGCGAGGCGTTCACCTCGATGCCCATGGCGACGCGCCCGGGGCCCGCGTAGAGGTTCGCCGCGATCGACCCCATCGACTCGGCGAGCACCACGTACGCGCCGCCGTGCACGATGCCGTACGGCTGCCGGTTGCCCTCGGCGGGCATCGTCGCCACCGAGTGCTCGGGGGTGAGCTCGAGGAACTCGATGCCCATCTTCTCGGCGAGCTCGCCGACGCCTCGATGGCCGAGCACGGCGTGCACGTCGATCGGCTCGGGAGCAGCGGATCCGGTGGTCGACATCGTCGTTCAACTCGCTTTCGCGGCCTCATCGAACGGCCCGCACGGGCGCCCGCGGGCCTGTCAGAGGTGCTGTGTAGGCTTTCCGTGTGCCGGACAAGAAGCAGCCTACCCTCCTCCTGATCGACGGTCATTCGCTGGCGTTCCGCGCCTTCTACGCGCTCCCCGTCGACAGCTTCCAGACCAGGGACGGGCAGCACACCAACGCCGTGCACGGGTTCCTCTCGATGCTCCTGATGCTGCTGCGCAACGAGCAGCCGACCCACATCGCGGTTGCCTTCGACGTCTCCCGTGCCTCGTTCCGCACCCGCGAGTACGCCGAGTACAAGGGCACCCGGGGCGAGACGCCGAGCGAGTTCGGCGGCCAGATCCCCCTCCTCAAGGAGGCGCTCCACACCCTCGGCATCACGACGATCGAGAAGGAGGACTTCGAGGCCGACGACATCCTCGCCACCCTCGCCACGCAGGGCGCCGGGTCCGGCTTCAAGGTGCTCGTCGTCTCCGGTGACCGCGACACCATCCAGCTCGTCACCCCGCAGGTCACCCTGCTCTACCCCTCACGCCAGGGCGTCAGCGACCTCACCACCTACGACGAGGCGAAGGTCTTCGACAAGTACGGCATCCGTCCCGATCAGTACCCCGAGATCGCGGCGCTCGTGGGCGAGACGAGCGACAACCTGCCCGGCATCCCCAAGGTGGGCGAGAAGACGGCGCTCAAGTGGCTGCAGCAGTACGGCAGCCTCGACGGCATCCTCGAGCACCGCGACGAGATCAAGGGCGTCGTGGGGCAGAACCTGCGCGACCACGCCGAGAACGCGATCCGCAACCGTCGGCTCAACGCGCTCATCCGCGACGTCGAGCTGCCCGTGGTCCCCGAAGACCTGCCGCGGAGGGCCATCGACGAGGAGGCCATGCGCGACCTCTTCGGTCGGCTCGAGTTCCGCACCCTGCTCGACCGGGTGCTGAAGCAGGAGGGCCTCGACGGGTCCGAGGTCGGTCGCGCCGCCGAGGCGCGGGCGGCGGCCGAGGCGCCGAAGGCGCCCACCGCCCTCACCCTCCTCGACGACGAGCTCGAGGCCTGGCTCGCCCGCACGACCGCGGCGAATCCCGGCGGTCTCGCCGTGCAGCTCGAGACCATCGATGGGCTGCCGATCACCATCGCCGTGGCGACGGAGGACGAGAGCCTGTCTCTGCCCTGGAGCGCCGGCCGCCCCGGATACGCGCCGCTCGAGCGGTGGCTGGCGTCCGATGCGCCCAAGCTGATGCACGGCGCCAAGCCGCAGCTCAAGGCGCTCAGCCGAGCCGGGCTCGCCTTCGCCGGCCTCGCCTTCGACTGCGAGATCGCCGCGTGGCTGGTGCGCCCCGACTCGTCGGGCGACCGCTCCCTGGCGAAGCTCGTCGACCGCCAGCTGGGCGAACAGCTGCCGGCGGGCGACCCGAACCAGCTCGTGCCCGTCAGCGACACCGAGCTCGGGGTCTCGGGAGAGGCCTGGTTCGTCGGGCGTCTCGCTCGCCACATGCGCGACTCGCTCGACGAGCGCACGCTGCGTGTGCTCACCGAGATCGAGCTGCCCGTGCTCTCGGTGCTCGCCTCGATGGAGCTCACCGGGGTGACCGTGAGCCACACCGAGCTCACCGAGCTGTCGACCGAGCTCACGGTGCGCGCGAACGACATCGCCACCGAGGCGTTCGGGATCATCGGCCGCGAGATCAACCTCGGCTCGCCGAAGCAGATCCAGGAGGTGCTCTTCGACCAGCTCGACATGCCGAAGACCCGCTCCACCAAGACGGGGTACTCCACCGACGCCGGCGCCCTCGCCGACCTCCAGGACAGCCATCCGCATCCGTTCCTCGGCCTGCTGCTCGCGCACCGCGACGCGACGAAGCTGAAGCAGATCATCGAGTCGGTCGACAAGGCGATCGCCTCCGACCAGCGGGTGCACACCACCTACGTGCAGACCGGATCGAGCACGGGTCGCATCTCCTCGACCGACCCCAACCTGCAGAACATCCCGATCCGCGCCGAGGAGGGCCGCCGCATCCGCAAGGCCTTCACCGTCGGCACCGGGTACGAGTCGCTGCTCACCGCCGACTACTCGCAGATCGAGATGCGGATCATGGCGCACCTCTCGGGCGACCAGGGTCTCATCGACGCGTTCCACTCCGGAGAGGACCTCCACCGCTTCGTCGGATCGCGGGTGTTCTCGGTCGATCCGGCGGATGTGACACCGGCGATGCGCACGAAGGTCAAGGCCATGTCGTACGGGCTGGCGTACGGGCTCAGCGCGTTCGGGCTGTCGAAGCAGCTTCGCATCGAGACCGCCGAGGCGAAGCAGCTCATGGGCGACTACTTCGAGCGCTTCGGCGGCGTGCGCGACTACCTCCGCAACGTGGTCGTTCAGGCCAAGATCGACGGCTACACCGAGACCATCTTCGGTCGCCGACGCCCGTTCGCGAACCTGAACAGCAACAACCGCGTCCTCCGCGACAACGACGAGCGCGCTGCGCTCAACGCGCCCATCCAGGGCAGCGCGGCCGACATCATCAAGATCGCGATGGTCGACATCGCCGCCGACATCGCCTCTCAGGGGCTCGCGTCGAAGATGCTGCTGCAGGTGCACGACGAGCTCGTCTTCGACGTCGCGGCCGGGGAGTGGGACGCGCTCTCCTCGATCGTCACGACGCGCATGGCCGGCGCCGCCACCCTCTCCGTGCCCCTCGAGGTCCAGGTCGGCCGCGGCCCCAACTGGGACTCCGCCGCGCACTAGTTCGTCTGGGGCGCCGCCGCCCCTGCGGCGCCCGGTGCGACTTTCCGCCCATGCTCGCGTTGCGCCGCCCTCGGGCGCGGCAAGTGACGTCACGCCGCCACTTGCCGCGCTGCGCGTGGCGCCGCGGTGTCTTCGGGCGACGCTCGTCACGGAACACGGGCAAGCTCCCCGCAATACGGGGGGTCGGCGTATCTCGTGATGAAGGGCGGCGTCCGGGTGCCGGCGTCGTCGCTTCGACACCGAATCCGGGCGAGCCCGGCGAATACAGGCGGACTTGGACTGAAACGGTGTCGAAGTGGAGCCGTTGGCTGGCCGCGCTGCGTCACTCGTCGCCTCACTCCCCAAAGCCCGCACGCATCACGACCGCCACACCACACGGCCGCGCCCACCCCGTACGCCGCTCCCACGGCACCAACCCGCCGCACCCCCACCACCCTCGCCACACCCCCACCACCCTCGCCACACCCCCATCGCCCGTGCCCGCGGCGCGGCGTGACTCGCACCTCAGCGGAAGTCGCGGGAGCGGTGGGGGGCTGTGACGGGGAGGGGGGAGAAGGCGTCGGCGACGAGGTTGACGACGCCCTCGGGGGAGCGCTCCAGGATGCCGCGCACCACCATCGCGGGTGCCTCCCGGGCCAGGCGGCGGTAGCGCTTCCACACCCCGACGCTGCACACCACGTTGAGGAGCCCCGTCTCGTCCTCCAGGTTGAGGAAGGTGATGCCGCTCGCCGTCGCGGGACGCTGCCGGTGCGTCACCACCCCTCCGACCTCGATCCGGCGACCGCCCTCGACCGCCTCGAGGTCGCCGATCCGCACCGCACCCCGCGCCGCCAGCGCCTCGCGCGAGTGGCGGAGGGGGTGGTCGCCGGGGGAGATGCCCGTCGCCCACAGGTCGTAGATCACCTGCTCCTCATCGGTGAGGAACGGCAGCAGCGGAGGCTGCACGCTCACCACCGTGCCGGGCAGGAACTCCGGCCGGTTCTGCGCGGCGTTGCCCGCCTCCCACACCGCCTGCCGCTTCGACAGGCCGAACGACTCGAACGCCCCCGCGGTGGCCAGCGCCTCGAGCTGAGGCGCGGTGAGCCCCACCCGGTGGGCGAGGTCTCCCATGCTGCGGTACGGACCGGAGGCGTCGCGCTCCGCGACGATCCGCTCCGCCAGCTTCAGCCCGATCGACGACACCTCCGCCAGCCCCAGCCGCACGGCGAAGCGCCCGTCGCGGCGGTGCGCGGCCGACTCGTCGGGCGCCGAGCGATCGAACTCCGACGACGGGGACGGCGGGTGGGGGTCCAGGCACGAGTCCCTCCCGGTCTCGCGAGACGTCGAGTCGAGCGAACCGGATGAGTCAAGCGAACCGAGATCGAGCAGCTCCAGCCCCGGCTGCACCCCGGAGAGCAGGATGTCGGGCCGCAGCACACGCACGCCGTGGCGCTGCGCATCCGCCGACAGCGTCTGCGGCGAGTAGAACCCCATCGGCTGCGCCCGCAGCAGACCCGCCAGGAACGCCGCCGGATAGTGCAGCTTGAACCACGAGCTCGCGTACACCAGCAGAGCGAAGCTGTTCGCGTGGCTCTCAGCGAAGCCGAAGTTCGCGAACGACTCGATCCGCAGGTAGATGCTCTCGGCGATCTCGCCCGTGATGCCCTTCTCGGCCATGCCCTCGAACAGCGTCGCCTTGAGCGACTCGATCTTCTCGATGCCGCGCTTCGAGCCCATGGCGCGCCGCAGCAGATCGGCCTGCTCGGGTGTGCATCCGCCCACCGCGATCGCCATCTGCATCAGCTGCTCCTGGAACAGCGGCACCCCGAGGGTGCGCCGCAGCACGGGCTCGAGATCGGGGTGGATGTAGTCGATCGTCTCCTCGCCGAGCTTGCGGCGGATGAACGGATGCACGGCCCCGCCCTGGATCGGCCCCGGTCGGATGAGCGCGATCTCGACCACGAGGTCGTAGAACTTGCGGGGCTGCAGGCGCGGCAGAGTGCCGATCTGCGCGCGGCTCTCCACCTGGAACACCCCGATCGAATCGGCGCGGCAGAGCATGTCGTAGACGCCCTGCTCCTCCTTGGGGATGGAGGCGAGGTCCCACGCCTGTCCCGTCGCCTCCGCGACCATCGTCATCGTGTGCTGCAGCGCCGACAGCATCCCGAGTCCGAGGAGGTCGAACTTCACCAGCCCCATCCAGGCGCAGTCGTCCTTGTCCCACTGCAGGACGGTGCGGTCCTCCATCCGCGCGTTCTCGATGGGGCACACCTCGCCGACCGGACGGTCGGTGAGCACCATCCCGCCGGAGTGGATGCCGAGGTGGCGCGGGAACGTCATCACCTCCTGCGCGAGGTCGACCACGTCGCGGGGGATGTCGTGGTCGTCGCTCTCGACCATCGGCCCCCAGCGCTCGATCTGCTTCGACCACGCGTCCTGCTGGCCCGGACTGTGCCCGAGCGCCTTCGCCATGTCGCGCACCGCCGCCTTCGGGCGGTACTGGATGACGTTCGCCACCTGCGCGGCGTTCCGCCGCCCGTACTTGGCGTAGACGTACTGGATGATCTCCTCCCGCCGGTCGGAGTCGAAGTCGACGTCGATGTCGGGCTCCTCCTCGCGCAGGCTCGAGAGGAAGCGCTCGAACGGCAGCTCGAACTTGATCGAGTCCACCGCGGTGATGCCGAGCACGTAGCAGACGGCCGAGTTGGCGGCCGAGCCGCGCCCCTGGCAGAGGATGCCGAGCCGTCGCGCCTCCGCGACGATGTCATTGACGATGAGGAAGTAGCCGGGGAAGTCCTTCATCTCGATGACCGCGAGCTCCTTCCGGATGCGCTCCCAGACGCTCGCATCGGCCTCCGGATAACGCCAGGCGACACCCTCGTGCACGAGCTTCGTCAGCCACGACATGGGTGTGTGCCCCTCCGGCACCTCCTGACGCGGCAGCTTCGGCTTCGCCCGCCGCAGCTCGAACGCGAGGTCGGCGGCCACGTCGACGGTCGTCTCGACAGCGCCCGGGTAGCGCGCGAACCGACGCGTCATCTCGGCGCCCGAGCGCAGATGGGCGGAGGGCGCCGCAGGCAGCCAGCCGTCGAGCTCGTCGAGGCTGCGCCGGGCGCGCACCGCGGCGAGGGCCTGGGCGATCCGCGCGCGATCGGGGGTGGCGTAGTGCACGTTCCCGGTCGCGACCACGGGGAGCCCCCGCCTCTGGGCGATCGCGGCGAGATCGTCGTTGCGGATGCTGTCGAGCGGGTCGCCCGCATCCGTCAGCTCGACCAGCACGTTGTCGCGCCCGAACAGGTCGACGAGCCGCTCCACCTCGCGCTCGGCGCCCGCGACCCCCTCGTCGGCGTAGGCGAGGCGCACCGGGCTCTTGCGGCACCCGGTGAGGGCCATCACCTCGCCGCGGGTGTCGGCCGCGACCTGCTCGAGGGAGTAGACGGGCTTGCCCTTCTCGGCGCCCTGGGCAAGCTGCGCCGAGGTGATCGCGCCCGCGAGCCGGTGGTAGCCCTCCTGACCCCGGGCGAGCAGGAGCACATGCGACCCATGGGGATCGGCGACGCCGTTCTGCGGAGCGCGGAGGTCGAGCGACAGCTCGGCGCCGAACACGGTGCTCAGGGTGTGCTTCTCGGCGGCCTCGGCGAAGCGCACCACGCCGTAGTACCCGTCGTGATCGGTGAGGGCGAGCGCGTCGAGCCGCAGGCGCGCGGCCTCGGCGACGAGGTCCTCGGGCGAGGACGCGCCGTCGAGGAAGCTGAACGTGGAGTGCGCGTGCAGCTCGGCGTAGGGGATGTGCGGCTCGTCGGGCGGGGGAGGCGCGTCGGGATCGGGGCGGTAGGGGGCGCGCTTGCTCGACGCGGTGACGCCGTCGACCGCCGGCCGGTCGGGTGGGCGGGTGCGGCCCGAGAGCGCGCCCTCGAGCTCGGACCACGGCATCGCGGGGTTGTTCCAGCCCATCAGGCGGCCCCCGTTCCGGATGCGGCGGGGGCGATCCGTCGTGGAACGGATGCGCTGCGTCGGGGTTCAGTCATAGCGTGCCTCCGCGCTCCAGCGGCCGTGCTCCACGCGCAGCAGCCACGCATCGCCGTCGGCATCGACCACCTGGAAGCGGGCGTAGGTCCGGCGCTCGTCGGCATCCCACCAGCGTTCGCTCACGGGCCACGGGCCCGCCCAGGCCGACACCGGCCGCAGGTCGGACCGCGACGCATCTGGGGAGAAGAGCGCGGGATGCGCGGTCGCCTCACCGCGGTCGGTCACGTCGACGGTGTCGCCCGACGCGTCCTCGACGAGCACGGGCACCGGTTGCGCGAACACGGTCGTCGGCATGGGCGGCGGCAGGCTGCCGGGCCAGGGCGGTGTCCGCTCCGCTCCCGCGGTCACCCCCGTGGGGCGCGCGGGGAGCAGCTGCGGCGCCCGCTCGCCCGCGCTGCCCCCACTCGCCGGCGTGCCGCTGCCGGTCGCCCGCGCTCCCGCGCTGCCCCCACCCGTCGGCGTGCCGCTGCCGGTCGCCCGCGCTCCCGCGCTGCCCCCACCCGTCGGCGTGCCGCTGCCGGTCGCCCGCGCTCCCGCGCTGCCACCGCGGTCAGCCGCGCCGCGCCCCGGCGCGCCGAGCCCTGCCGCGCCACCGCCCGCCGCGCCACCGCCCGTGGCCGGGCTCACCACCGCACCGCCCTCTTCGTCCGGGCGGTCTCCCCACGGGGTGAGCCGCTGGCGCTCGGCGAGTCCCCGCCCGCCGCCGATCACCGCGGTGAGCACACCCTCGTGACCCACCATGCTCTGCACGCGCGACAGGGCGTGGTGGACGCGCTCATCGGATCCGGTGCCCCACAGGCCCGTCTCGTGGTGGATGCTCGCGTCGACCGCCTCCGCCGCGATCCGCACCCGGGTGATGGGCGCATCCAGACCGTCGTCGATCGTGCCGCCGCCCTGCAGCTGCCAGCGCACGCGGTCGACCACGTCGCTCGCGGTGAACCACCGCGGATGCAGCCAGACGCGTTCGCGCCTCCGCCCCGTCTCGGCGGTGAGCTCGACGCGCACGGCCGTGCACACCAGCCGCGCCTCGCGCAGGTCGTCGACGAAGCGGTCGCTCGCGGCGCGGATGCCGAACGTGATCTGGTCGACGCGGTCGAGCGGCGGCTCGAACTCGGAGACCACCTCGCGCAGTTCGGGCGGGATGCGCGGCACCACCGCCGTACCCTCGCTGCCGCTGGCCCGCAGGTGCGCTCGGGCGCCGATCTCGCCGAAGCGGGCGCGGACGTCCGCCGCCGGTATCGCGGCGAAGTCGCCCAGCGTGCGCACGCCGAGGCGCACGAGCAGGCCGACGAGCTCGTCGTCGCCGGTGAAGTGCACGGGCAGCCCGGCGAGGAACGGGCCCGCCTCACCCGCCGGCACCACGCGGATGCGATCGTCGCCAGGCAGTCGTGCCGCGATGTCGGCGGCGAAGAGCCCATCGGAGACGCCGACCCGCGCATCCGGAGCCCCCAGCCCCGCGAGCCGCTCGAGGAACGCCGTCGCGGCACCCCGCTCGGAGCCGTAGTAGCGCGCGGGTCCGCGCGACCGCAGCGCGCACACCCCCGAGCGCACCATCTGCACGCCAGGGCTGAGGTCCTCGAGCGCGGCGATCAGCGGCTCGAACGCCCGATCGACGCGCACCTGGTCGAGCTCGAGCACCACCAGCTGCGGGCAGCGCGCCTGAGCCTCGCGCCCGCGCAGCCCCCGCCGCACCCCCTCGGTGCGTGCGGCCGCGGAGCAGGCGTGCACCAGATCCTTCTCGATGACGGCGATCGGATGCGCGGGGTCGACCCCCGCGACACCCGCCATCGCCGTGACGGGCCAGTCGGGGCACCACACCACCATCGTCCGCATCGGCACCGCCACGCCGGGAGCCGCGGGGGAGGTGCGTCGTCCCCCGCTCATCCCACCGCCTCCAGCTGCGGTGCCGACCGCGCGGAGGCGTGCTCCCGCTCGGCACCCGGTTCCGCGGAGGCGCGTTCCCCTTCGGCGCCCGGCTCCGCGAAGGGCCACTCCCGCTCGGGCTCGACGGGCCTCCGTTCCCGCTCCGGTACGGCCTGCATCGGCGGCACGAGCCGCACCGCGGGCGACCCAGGCTCCGCCCCCGCGAGCATGGGCAGCTCCGCCCCCGACCCGGACCCCACCGGCACGCTCGACCCCACCACCACGGGCCGCACCGCGGGCGCGTCGGCACCGCCGACCCGCGGCACCTCCTCCTCGACCGGCCGGAACAGCTCGTCGCGATCGGGCAGCCACAGCTCGGCGCGCCGCGTGCGGAACTCGCCCCGCGTCGTCACCGCCACTCGCGCCCGCCGCCCGGTGAGGTACCCGTGGCCCTGGCCGATCCCCTCCCACGAGCTGCCCTCGATGCGCAGCGTCGCCTCGCTCTGCGGCCAGTCTCCCAGCACGATGAGCGTCGCGTCGCGCTGTCGGATGCGGGCCTGCAGCCGGGCCACCGCCGAGTCGGGCACCCGGCGGGGGAGCGCGGTGACCACCACACCCACCGCATCCGCCAGCGCCGCCGTGGCGGTGAGCCACTCGTCGCCCGGATGCGGCACGAGCACGAGACGCTCCAGGTCGATCCCGAACCGCGCCGCCGCCTCGAGCCCGAAGTCGGGCAGCCCGACCACCCCGCACCACACCCCATCGGCCGACGGGCCCGCCATGAGCGCCATCACGAGGGCCGATGACCGCTCGACCGAGTACGCCGCCCCCGCTCGGATCGCGCCCGTGGGGAGCAGCCCCTCCAGCGCAGGATGCGTGCGCACCGCCCGGGTGTCGAGCTTGGTGTCCTGCATCTGGCGGATGCGTGACTGCAGCGCACGGATCTCGTCGCCCACGGAGGGCGACGAGATCGCGGAGGCTGCCTGGTTCACCCCTCCAGTTTCGAACACATGTTCGAACTAAGCAACCCGGTGTCCCGATCCGCACAGTACTCTCTCCCCATGACACGGGTCCTGGTCACCGGCATGTCCGGCGCAGGCAAGTCGACGCTCCTCAGCGAGCTCGCCAGGCGCGGGCACCGGACGCTCGACACCGACTACGACGGTTGGACGAACCCCGACGGGCTCTGGGACGCAGCCCGGATGCGCGAGCTGCTGCAGCGCGCTCGCGTCGAGGGGCACCCCGTGATCGTCTCGGGGACCGTCGAGAACCAGCCGACGTTCTACCCCGACTTCGACCGCATCGTGCTCCTCACCGCACCGCTGTCCGTCCTGCTGGAGCGGGTGAGCACCCGCACGGGGAATCCCTACGGCCGAAGGCCGGGCGATCTCGCGGAGATCCGTCATCACACGCTCACGATCGAGCCGCTGCTGAGGCCAGGGGCCACCGACGTGCTCGACGCCTGCCGACCCACCACCGACCTCGCCGACGAGGTCGAGCACATGCTCGCGTGACTCCTCCGCCGCCGTCGGACCCCGCGTATAGGGTCGGAGGATGAGCGACACGACCGCACAGGGCGCATCCGGCACCGCACCCGCCAGGCAGAGCACGCCGATCGACCGCATCGCCGAGGAGTGGGTCGACACCGTGGTCGACCTGCTGCCCGAGTACGGCACCTACATCGGCCGCACCGAGGTGAACCACCGCCTCGGCGACTACTCGCCCGAGGGCCACCAGCGCTACATCGCCGCGGTGAAGCGCACGCTCGCCGCGCTCGACGCCGCAGCGCCCGCCGACGACGTCGACGAGGTCACGAAGACCGACCTGTCGAGCGAGCTGCGCCTCTCCCTCGAGAGCTCCGACGCCGGCCTCCACCTGCGCGACCTCAACGTCATCAACTCGCCGTCGCAGGAGATCCGCGAGTCGTTCGACCTCATGCCCACCGCCACGGCCGACGACTGGTCGACCATCGCGACGCGGCTCGCCGCGGTCGACGATGCTATCGCGGGGTACATCGTCACGCTGCGCCAGGGCATGCGCGAGGGCGTCACGCCCGCTCGCCGTCAGGTGCTCGAGGTGCTCGAGCAGGCGCGCCGCTATTCGGCTCGCGACGGCTTCTTCCACTCGTTCACCGCGAACACGGCCGCTGCGGGCGAGCTCCCGCAGAGCCTTCGCGCCGACCTCCAGCGCGGCGCCGACGCCGCCTCCGAGGCGTACTCGCGACTCGAGCAGTTCCTCGAGAACGAGCTCGCGCCCGTGGCCACCCGCGAGGATGCGGTGGGCCGCGAGATCTACGCGCTCCAGTCGCGTCGGTTCCTGGGCGCCGCGATCGACCTCGACGAGACGTACGAGTGGGGTGTGGGCGAGCTCGCCCGCATGACGGAGGAGCAGGAGTCGATCGCGCAGGAGATCGTCCCCGGCGCCTCGGTGCAGGAGGCGATCGCGTTCCTCGACGGCGACCCGAGCCGCAAGCTGCACGGCACCGACGCCCTCCAGCGCTGGATGCAGGAGACCAGCGACCGCGCCGTCGCCGAGCTGGGCGCCACCCACTTCGACATCCCCGAGCCGATCCGCGCGCTCGAGTGCATGATCGCCCCCACCACAGAGGGCGGCATCTACTACACCGGCCCGACCGACGACTTCTCGCGTCCGGGGCGGATGTGGTGGTCGGTGCCCGAGGGAGTCACCGAGTTCGACACCTGGCGCGAGCTCACCACCGTGTACCACGAGGGCGTCCCCGGCCATCACCTGCAGATCGGCCAGGCGGTCTACAACCGCGCCCGCCTCAACACCTGGCGTCGCCAGCTGGCGGGCACGAGCGGTCACGCCGAGGGCTGGGCGCTCTACGCCGAGCGGCTCATGGAGGAGCTCGGCTACCTCGACGACCCCGCCGACCTCCTCGGCATGCTCGACGGGCAGCGGATGCGCGCGGTGCGCGTCGTCCTCGACATCGGCGTGCACCTGGGCAAGCCGCGCCTCGACGGCACCGGCGTCTGGGACGCCGACTACGCCCTCGAGATCATGCGCCAGAACGTCAACATGGACGACTCGTTCATCCGATTCGAGGTGAACCGCTACCTCGGCTGGCCCGGTCAGGCGCCGTCGTACAAGGTGGGCCAGCGCATCTGGGAGGAGGTGCGCGACGCCGCTCGCGCCCGCGAGGGCGACTCGTTCTCGCTGAAGGACTTCCACCGCCGCGCCCTCGACCTCGGCGGCGTCGGCCTCGACACGCTCCGCACCACGCTGCTCTCGTAGCGCTCGCGCCGTGCCGACACCCCGCGACCCCGAGCATCCGCTCTCGCCGTACGAGGCGGCGCTCGGGGCCGCGGCGGTGGCCCGCCTGCATCCGCGCCTGCGCGCCTACGTCGGCGCGATCCCGCCGGGTCGTCACGGCACAGGGCACGGCACGTACGAGGTCGCCGGCACTCGTCGGCGCTGGCTCTGGCCTGTCCTCGGGATCCTGGCGCGCGAGCACGTGCTGTTCCCGGCGGGGCAGCGCGACGTGCCGTTCCGCATCCGCAACGAGGAGGGGCCGGCGGGCCGGCGCGCCCGACGGGAGTTCGACTTCCTGTCAGGGCCGCGCACGATGGTCGACGAGGTCCGCTTCATCGACGGGCGGCTCGTCGACGACATCGGCACCCACCGCAGGTTCCGCGCCGAGCTCGTGGCCCGTGTCGACGACGGCGCCCTCGTGCTCACCTCCATCCGGATGCTCGTGCGAGTCGGCGGCCACCACATCCCTCTCCCGCGTCGATGGTCGCCCCGGATCCTCCTCGTGGAGCGCTTCGTCGACGCCGAGGACAGGCAGCGCGTCGAGCTCGTGCTCGACGCGCCCGTGATCGGCAGGCTCTACGAGTACCGGGGTACGTTCGAGTACGGGATCGTCGGGGGAGAGGACGCCGGGTGACGGATCGGGTCGTACTGGCAGGAGCGTCGGGCTTCATCGGCCAGGCGTTGCGGAGGTCGTTCGAGAGCCGAGGCGCGACGGTCATCACGATCGGCCGATCCGGCGCCGACGCGCGCTGGGGCGACACCGCCGCCATCCGCCGCGCGGTCGACGGCGCCCAACTCGTCGTCAACCTCGCGGGCAAGAGCGTGAACTGCCGCTACGACGCCGCGAACCGGCGCGAGATCTTCCGCTCGCGACTCGGCACGACGCGCGAAGTGGCCGACGCGATCGCCGGATGCGAGCTTCCGCCGCCCGTGTGGCTCAACGCCTCGACGGCCACCATCTACCGCCACGCGGAGGACCGCCCGATGACGGAGTCGACGGGCGAGATCGGCGAGGGCTTCTCGGTGAACGTGGCCACGTCGTGGGAGGAGGCGTTCTTCGAGCGCGACCTCCCCGGCACGCGGCGCGTCGCACTCCGGATGGCGATCGTCCTCGGCGACGGCAGCGCTCTGCGCCCGATCCTCGCGCTCGCGCGCTGGGGCCTCGGCGGCCCGCAGCTCGACGGACGCTGGCCCGCGACGACGGCGCGCCTCGCCGCGGGCACCTACCACCGCTTCCGGGCGCGCGGCGGGAGGCAGCGGTTCAGCTGGGTCCATCTCGACGACGTGGTGGCGATCGTGCACTTCCTCCGCGACCATCCCGAGATCGACGGCCTCGTCAACGTCGTTGCGCCCGGCGCCACCGACAACCGCACGCTCATGCGCACCGTCCGCCGCGCCGTGGGGAGGCCGTTCGGGCTGCCCGCCTTCCGCTGGATGCTCGAGCTCGGCACAGCCGTGCTCCGCACCGAGACCGAGCTGGTGCTGAAGAGCCGGTGGGTCGCACCGGAGCGCCTCGAGCAGGCCGGCTACTCCTTCCTCTACCGCGACCACGGCCCGGCGATCCGAGCGATCGTCGCCGCGAGCAAACGGTGAGCTTCCCTCATACCATGGACTCATGGATGCAATATTCCAGGTGCCCGGCAGGACTGACGATCTACCCCCACTGAGGCTCCTGGCCGACGGGGAGAGCTTCATCATCGCGGACCACGACAGCCCCGTCATCGAGGGACGACGCTCTGCGTCGAGCGTCGATCTGAGTTTTCATACCCCCACTCAGAGTCACGTCGTCCCACCCATCACGGCGCGTCAGATCCGACGACACGGCTCGATGGCTCCGGCGGACCGGACGCGGTCGTGGCTGCACCACTTCACGCGTGCGATGATCTCGTCGACTTGGTCGCCTCTGCACAGAGGACGATGGCTGCTCGAGGCGGTTCCCTCGCCGGATCAGTCCGACCACCGAGTCCGTTCCAGGCGGGCGACTGAAGCAATGGTCGCTTTCGGGCCGCCCACGTCGCGGCCGCTCGACACTGCCCGCCCGCCTCTGTTGCTACCTGTTCGGCACTGGCCGGACAGGACCAGCTCTCGAGTCAAGGCCATGCGCAAGTTCGCAAGCGAAGCGATCCCCCTTCCACCGGTGCTCATCTGGTGGGTGTCGCAGCTCGAGTCATACATCGTCCTCGACGGTCACAGCCGCCTGGTGGCCGCCGCGCTCGACGTCCGAGCGCTTGACTTCTTCTCGCTCGATCTGCTGTCTGATGCAGACGACCCCGGGCATCAACGTGAACTGATCGACGCTTATGAGATACGCGTCGCTGAACTGGTACGAGCGGCAAGCAGAGGAAATGACCGTGACGGAGTCACCATCCAGATCGCCGAGGAGTCTCAGCGGCTGGCTCGACTCCTCGGAAGACAGACCAGACCCTCTCGCGCATGGAGTATCGAGTAATGGACATCGAGAGTGACGCATGCATATCTCGTCCTCGAGGATCGCTTCCGCTCGGCGGCACCCGGACCTAGTATGAGGCGAGCTTTCGTCAGCTCACACGCCATGCATCCAGAGATCACGTTCGACGTCGCCGCCGAGGTCGCAGACGACACGGCGGGGCTCCGCCTTGCCCGCCGCGGATCCACGTACACGCTGCTCGCCGACGGCGCGCCCCGCGTCGAGCTCGTCGATGACGCGGAGTTCCCCGTCGACGAGTCCGACGACGGGCACGGCATGCGCGCCCGCATCGTCGACCAGGAAGACCCGCTCGACGCGGTCGCCCCCATCTCCGCGACGCTCGCCCGATCGCTGCTCGCCGAGGACGGATGGATGTACTGGCTGCGCGACCAGCTCACGCTCTCCGGCCCGTCGCCGCTCACGCCCGGGCGGTGGCGCCTGCGCATGGGCCCGCTGCCGCTCCTCGGCTGGCGGCCTGCCCACGAGCGGCCCGCCGCCCTGCGCGCCGCGCTCGTGCCGACGCCCGAGGGGCGCTTCGTGCACGGCGAGTCGCTGCGACCCGCGATCGTCCCGCTCCGCCGCTGGCCCGGTCGGCACACGGCGGCCGTGCTCGCGCATCGCGGCCTCCTCCGCGACCGCCGGCTCCCGCCCGTCCTCGTCTGGCATCTGCCCGGCATCGCGAGCTACCTCGTCCTCGACGGCCACACCCGTCTCGTCGCCGCTCTCGCCGCGGACGCGGTCCCCGCCTTCGCCACCCTCACCGCACTCTCGCCGGCGGAACCGCGATGATTCCCGTCGACAGCGGTCGACGCGACTACTCAGCGCCCGCACTCCTCCCTCTTCTCACCGATGGAGGCCGCATCGCCCTGAGATGCCGGGGACAGAACCTCGTGCACGGGCTCGTACAGCCGCCCGGGTCGGGCCTGTGGGTCACCCGAGCTCGCGCCGGCAGACTGGACGTCCTCCCGCCCTCCGCGCTTCGACGGCCCGCGATCTCGCCGGAAGACCCCATCCGCGTGACTCGTGGATGCACGCCGTCGCTCGCGGCTTGCGTTCGTCTCCTCAGTCCCCCCTTCACCGGGGCGAATGGCGACTGCGCACGCTCGATCAGATCGAGGTTGCGGGTGGAGCCTCCCTCCCGCTCACGGGAGGGAGGCTCCGCACGGTCGTCGTCGACAGGGGCTCCGAGACCGACGTGAGTTGGGGTGCCGGGGGAGATTGGGTGGTGATGCCACTGGTCGCCCTCCCTCCTCGCGACGATCCTCGTGTGTCCGGATACCGCCGACTCGCGCGCGAAGACGTCCTTCCCCCGGTCATCATCTGGAAGGTGACCGGGTTGGGAGCAGACGTCGTCATAGACGGGCACGCACGAATGGCGGCGGCGATGGACATGAACGCGCCACTGACCATGATCCGCTTGGAGCGACGCAGCGTCTCGTCTCCATCCACCGTGCCGACGTGGGCCTGGCCGTATCCCGGTGGGCCGTCGGCCTGGGATGCAGACTGCCTGGAGAGCAACCCCGGATTCCTCGACGACGAGCTCGACTCCTGAGCAGCTCGCCGAGGGAATCATCGCCGCCCGCCGGGCGTTGAGGAGAGGGCATGGGAGCTCGATGGCCGGTTGTGCCCGCCCGATCCCGCGCGCTAAGCTAGACCGTCACTCTTGTGACTTCTATCCGCTTGCCTGTCGCGGAACAACACGATGAAGATCAAAGCGCCAGGCCTGATCCCTGTCCAATACGGAGCACCTACTACATGACAATCGCAACGACCGAAAAGGCAGCCAAGCAGGTCGCCATCAACGACATCGGTTCCGCTGATGACTTCCTGGCCGCGGTCGAGAAGACTCTGAAGTTCTTCAACGATGGAGACCTCATCGAGGGCACCGTCGTGAAGATCGACCGCGACGAGGTCCTCCTCGACGTCGGTTACAAGACGGAGGGCGTCATCCCTTCGCGTGAACTCTCCATCAAGCACGACGTCGACCCGACCGAGGTCGTCAAGGTCGGCGACAACGTCGAGGCCCTCGTTCTCCAGAAGGAGGACAAGGAAGGCCGCCTCATCCTGTCGAAGAAGCGGGCTCAGTACGAGCGCGCCTGGGGCGACGTCGAGAAGATCAAGGAGGCCGACGGTGTCGTCACCGGTTCGGTCATCGAGGTCGTCAAGGGTGGCCTCATCGTCGACATCGGCCTCCGCGGCTTCCTCCCGGCCTCGCTCATCGAGCTGCGCCGCGTCCGCGACCTCACTCCTTACCTCGGTCAGGAGATCGAGGCGAAGATCCTCGAGCTCGACAAGAACCGCAACAACGTGGTCCTGTCGCGCCGTGCCCTGCTCGAGCAGACCCAGTCCGAGAGCCGCACCACGTTCCTGAACAACCTCCACAAGGGTCAGGTCCGCAAGGGTGTCGTGTCGTCGATCGTCAACTTCGGTGCGTTCGTCGACCTGGGTGGCGTCGACGGTCTCGTCCACGTCTCCGAGCTCTCCTGGAAGCACATCGAGCACGCCTCCGAGGTCGTCGAGGTGGGCCAGGAGGTCACCGTCGAGATCCTCGAGGTCGACCTCGACCGTGAGCGCGTGTCGCTCTCGCTCAAGGCGACGCAAGAGGACCCGTGGCAGGTCTTCGCCCGCACCCACGCCATCGGGCAGGTCGCTCCCGGAAAGGTCACCAAGCTGGTGCCGTTCGGTGCGTTCGTCCGCGTGGCCGACGGCATCGAGGGTCTGGTCCACATCTCCGAGCTCTCCGGCAAGCACGTCGAGCTGGCCGAGCAGGTCGTATCGGTCGGCGAGGAGGTCTTCGTCAAGGTCATCGACATCGACCTCGAGCGTCGCCGCATCAGCCTCTCGCTGAAGCAGGCCAACGAGTCCGTCGACCCCGAGGGCACCGACTTCGACCCGGCGCTCTACGGCATGCTCACCGAGTACGACGAGCAGGGGAACTACAAGTACCCCGACGGCTTCGACCCGGAGACCAACGAGTGGAAGGAAGGCTTCGAGGCCGAGCGCGAGAAGTGGGAGCAGGAGTACGCTGCCGCCCAGGCTCGCTGGGAGGCCCACAAGAAGCAGGTCGCCACGTCGGCCGCCGAGCACGCCGTCGAGGCGCCCGGTTCCTCCTCCTACACGAGCGAGACCTCCGGCTCGGGCACGCTGGCCGACGACGAGACCCTCGCCGCTCTCCGCGAGCGACTCTCGTCGAACAACTGAGTCCAGCGACTCCACAGCACCACACGGAAGGCCGTCCCGAGAGGGGCGGCCTTCCGCCGTTCCCGGCGACCGCCGCGAAGAATGCAGGGGCTCAGGCGCGTCGTCCACCATTGCGGTCCGAAGAGCCTGCGCCCCTACATTTTCCGCGTCCTCGATAGCATGAGGGCATGCTCACGGTAGGGCTCACGGGCGGCATCGCCGCGGGCAAGTCGACGATCACGAAGCGCCTGCGCGAGCTCGGCGCCATCACGGCGGATGCGGACAAGCTGTCGCGCGAGGCTGTCGAGCCCGGCACGCCAGGGCTGGCGCGCATCCGCGAGCGGTTCGGCGACGCGGTCATCGACTCCGACGGGCGCCTCGATCGCGCCGCGCTCGGTGCCGTCGTGTTCGCCGACGACGCCGCCCGTGCCGACCTCAACGCGATCGTGCATCCGGCCGTCGGTGCGCTCACGGCGCAGCGGCGGGCCGAGGCCGCGGCGACCGGGCCCGATGCCGTGTTCGTCTACGACGTGCCCCTCCTGGTCGAGACCGGCGGACGCCGCGACTTCGACGTCGTCATCGTCGCGGAGGCGCCGGAGGCGGTGCGGCTCGAGCGTCTCATGCGCATCCGCGGTCTCTCGCAGGAGGAGGCGGAGCGGCGCATCGCCTCGCAGGCCACCGATGCCGAGCGGCGCGCGATCGCCGACATCGTGATCGACACCGGCGGCACCCTCGACGAGACGCTGGCGCAGACGGATGCCGCGTGGCAGCGCATCCGGGAGTCGTCGTGACGACGATCGACCTGAACGCCGACCTGGGCGAGTCGTTCGGGGCCTGGCACATGGGCGACGACGCGCGGATGCTCGACGTCGTCACGAGCGCGAACGTCGCCTGCGGGTTCCACGCGGGTGACCCCACGGGAATCCTCGAGACCCTCAGGGCCGCCGCCGACCGCGGGGTGTCGGTGGGCGCACACGTGGGCTACCCCGATCTCCGCGGGTTCGGACGGCGCACGATCGACGTCCCCGCCGCCGATCTCACTGCCGACACGATCTATCAGATCGGCGCCCTGCAGGCGCTGGCGCGGGCAACCGGCACACGGGTGGCTTACGTCAAGCCGCACGGGGCGCTGTACAACCGCATCGTGCGCGACGACGTCCAAGCCCGTGCCGTGGTCGACGGGATCCTCGCGGCCGACGACGCGCTGCCGCTCGTCGGCCTGCCGGGTTCCATCACTCAGCAGGTCGCGGAGTCGGTCGGGCTCGCGTTCGTGGCCGAGGCCTATGCCGACCGCGGCTACCGACCCGACGGCACGCTCGTACCGCGGAGCGAGCCGGGCGCCGTCCTGCACGACGCCGACGCGATCGCGCGTCGGATGGTCGGGCTCGTCGTCGACGGCTCCGTCGAGGCTGTGGATGGGTCCCTCGTCTCGGTGTCGGCCCGGACCATCTGCGTGCACGGCGACACCGCCGGCTCGGTGGGGATCGCCGTCGCGCTCCGCACCGCGCTGGAGCGCGCAGGCGTGCACCTCGCGCGGTTCGCGTCGGCGGTCGCGTGACGGGGTACGCCGTCCTCCCGGTGGGGGAGTCGGCGCTGCTGGTCGACGGACTCGCCTCGACCGATGTGCTCCCGCTCTACGACGCGCTGCGTCGGAGCCCGGGGGTCATCGACCTCGTGCCGGCGGAGTCGACCCTGCTGGTCGTGTTCGACCCCGCGGTGGTCTCGCGCGCCGCCGCTGCGGCGGTCGTCAACGAGGCGTGGCGGGTTCGGCGGGTGGCGGCCGCGGCGGTCATCGGCGACGACGTCGTGATCCCGGTGCGGTACGACGGACCGGATCTCGCTGTCGCGGCCGCCCTGCTCGAGACGGGCATCGACGAGCTCGTCGAGCAGCACACGACGCTCACGTTCACCGCCGCCTTCCTCGGGTTCGTCCCCGGTTTCGCCTACCTCGCGGCAGACGGCGATCCACTCACGCTCCCACGCCGCGACACCCCGCGCACGGCGGTGCCGGCGGGGTCGGTCGCGCTCGGCGGACGGTATTGCGGCATCTACCCGAGAGAGTCGCCGGGCGGGTGGCACCTCATCGGGAGCACAGACGCGACTCTCTGGGATGAGCACCGCGACCAGCCCGCTCTCCTCGCGCCGGGTACGCGCGTGAGGTTCCGTCGTGCGTGACGGGGCCGGCGCACCGGCGTTGGAGGTGCTGTCTCCCGGACCGCTGGCCCTGCTGCAGGATCACGGGCGGCCCGGGTACGCGCACCTCGGGGTCACCGAGTCCGGCGCGGCAGACCTGGGCGCCTTCGATGCGGCGAACCGTCTGGTCGGCAACCTCCCGGGCGCGCTCGTCGTCGAGACGCTGCTCGGCGGCTGGCGGATGCGCGCCCTCCGCACCGTGCGTGTCGCGGTCGCGGGGGCGTCGGTGTCCGTCCTGGTCAGCCGGGACGGGCGCACAGTCGAACATCCGGTCGGCTGCGCTCTCACCCTCGAAGCGGGGGACGAGCTCGAGTTCGGCGCCCCGCCCCAGGAGCTGCGGAGCTACCTGGCGGTCAGGGACGGCATCGCCGCGCCGCTCGTCCTGGGAAGCGGCTCGTCCGACACGCTCAGCGGCCTCGGACCGCCGCCTCTGCGCGCCGGTGACATCCTGAAGCTGGCGTCGCAGTCCGGACCCTGGCCTGCGGCGGACATGATCGCGACCTGGATCGGGAGGGTTCGCGCGGAGATAGCGGTGCTCCCGGCCCTCCTCGGCCCGCGCGATCACCTGCTGAGCGGCGAGGGCCTGACTGCCCTCGGGTCGACGACGTGGACGGTCAGCCAGGATTCGAACCGCGTGGGCGTGCGTCTCTCCGGCCCGCCGCTCGAGGTCGTGGGCGACGCGGGACAGCTCCCGAGCGAGGGCGTGGTCGCCGGCAGCGTCCAGCTACCGCCCGACGGCCGGCCCGTCCTCTTCCTCCGCGACCACCCGGTCACGGGCGGCTACCCCGTCGTCGCCGTCCTCACCCGGGCGGCGCAGGACGCCGCCGCGCAGCTGCGCCCCGGCGACCGCGTCCGCCTCGCCCCGGCGCGCCGCTGACCCGCCACCCAGACGCCGCTCACGGCAGAAAGGTCGCCTCAGACCTGACACGAGGCGATATACGCGCCATGTCGGCTCTGAGGCGACCTTTCGACGGTGACCTCGTGGGGATCAGCCGAAGAGCATCGCCGCCTCGTCGTAGCGGTGCTGCGGTACGGTCTTCAGCGCGGTGAGCGCCTCCTCGAAGCCCACGCGCTCGATCTCCGTGCCACGCAGCGACACCATGTTGCCCCAGGCGCCGTCCTGCGCCAGGTCGCTCGACGCCATGCCGAGGCGGGTGGCGAGCACACGGTCGTACGCCGTCGGCACGCCGCCGCGCTGGATGTGGCCGAGCGTCGTCGCGCGCGTCTCGATCCCGGTGAGCTCCTCGATCATCGGCGCGAGGCGCTCGCCGATCCCGCCGAGGCGCGGCCGCCCGAAGGCGTCGAGCCCGCGCTCGGAGTGCGCGTCGTCGGCGTGGTTGGGGACCCAGCCCTCCGCCACCACGACGAGGGGCGCCCGGCCGCGGTCGGCCGCGCTGCGCACCCACGCGCCGATCTGCTCGAGGCTGGTCTTCTGCTCGGGGATGAGGATGGCGTGCGCGCCGGCCGCCATGCCCGAGTGCAGCGCGATCCAGCCCACGTGCCGGCCCATGACCTCGGCGACCATGCAGCGGCTGTGCGAGTCGCCGGTGGTGCGGAGGCGGTCCATCGCCTCGGTGGCGATCTCGATGGCGGTGTCGAAGCCGAACGTGTAGTCGGTGCCGTTGAGGTCGTTGTCGATCGTCTTGGGGACGCCCACGATCTTCAGCCCCACATCCGTCAGCCGCTTCGCCGCCGCGAGGGTGCCCTCACCGCCGATCGCGATGATCGCGTCGATGCCGAGCCGGTCGAGAGTGGCCTGGATGCGCTCCGGCCCACCGTCGCCCTCGAACGGGTTGGTGCGGCTGGTGCCGATGATGGTGCCGCCCTCCTTCGCGATGCCGCGGACGGCGAGGCGGGGGAGGTCGATGATGTCGCCGGCGACGACGCCGCGCCAGCCGTCGCGGAAGCCGACGAACTCCTGGCCGTTGATCTCGGTGCCCTTGAGGACCGCGCCGCGGATGACCGCGTTGAGCCCGGGGCAGTCGCCGCCCGAGGTGAGGATTCCGATTCGCATGTGTGTGGTCACGCCCCTGTGGTGGTGGTCACGGGGTGTCGTCCGCTCGTGCGGCGTCGACCCCGCGGTGGTGGATGTGGCCGGGCTGAGTGGTCCACTGGCCCCCGGCCCGATGTCGGTGGCCCGACCTAAACTTATTGCATGGAACCGACCCGCTCCGTTCGGCCCTTCGAGGTCATCAGCGAATACGAGCCGAGCGGCGACCAGCCCAACGCGATCGCCGAGCTCGCCGGCCGCATCAACGCCGGCGAGACCGATGTGGTGCTGCTCGGCGCCACCGGTACCGGCAAGTCCGCCACGACCGCGTGGCTCGTCGAGGCCGTGCAGCGGCCCACGCTGGTGCTCGCCCACAACAAGACGCTCGCCGCGCAGCTCGCCAACGAGTTCCGCGAGCTGCTGCCCAACAACGCCGTCGAGTACTTCGTCTCGTACTACGACTACTACCAGCCCGAGGCCTACGTCCCGCAGACAGACACCTTCATCGAGAAGGACAGCTCGATCAACGCCGAGGTCGAGCGGCTCCGGCACTCCACCACCAACTCGCTGCTGTCGCGCCGCGATGTCGTCGTGGTGTCCACCGTGTCCTGCATCTACGGCCTGGGTACGCCCGAGCAGTACATGAACGCCATGGTGGCGCTGCAGGTGGGGCAGCGGGTCGACCGCGACTGGCTCATCCGCCGGTTCGTGTCGATGCAGTACCAGCGCAACGACGTCGACTTCTCGCGCGGCAACTTCCGCGTGCGCGGCGACACCATCGAGATCATCCCGGTCTACGAAGAGCTCGCCCTCCGCATCGAGATGTTCGGCGACGAGATCGAAGCGCTGTACAGCCTGCATCCGCTCACCGGAGACGTGGTGCAGAAGCTCGACGCCGTGTCCGTCTTCCCCGGTTCGCACTACGTCGCCGACACGAACGTCATGCACCGCGCGATCGAGACCATCCAGGTCGAGCTCGAGGAGCGCCTCACCGAGCTCGAGCGCCAGGGCAAGCTGCTCGAGGCGCAGCGGCTGCGCATGCGCACCACGTTCGACCTCGAGATGATGCAGCAGATCGGCTTCTGCTCGGGCATCGAGAACTACTCCCGTCACATCGACGGGCGGATGCCGGGGGAGGCCCCGCACTGCCTGCTCGACTACTTCCCCGACGACTTCCTCGTCGTGATCGACGAGTCGCACGTCACCGTGCCGCAGATCGGCGCGATGTACGAGGGCGACGCGTCGCGCAAGCGCACGCTGGTCGAGCACGGCTTCCGCCTGCCGAGCGCGCTCGACAACCGCCCGTTGAAGTGGAACGAGTTCAAGGATCGGGTGGGCCAGACGGTCTACCTCTCCGCGACCCCGGGGCGCTACGAGATGGGCATCGCCGATGGAGTGGTGGAGCAGATCATCCGCCCCACGGGCCTCGTCGACCCCGAGCTGATCGTCAAGCCCTCGAAGGGGCAGATCGACGACCTGCTCGAGGAGATCCGCCTCCGCGTCGAGCGCGACGAGCGCGTGCTCGTCACCACGCTCACGAAGAAGATGGCGGAGGAGCTCACCGACTTCCTCACCGAGGCCGGCGTCCGGGTCCGCTATCTGCACTCGGATGTCGACACCCTCCGCCGGGTCGAGCTCCTCACCGAGCTGCGGGCGGGTGTGTACGACGTGCTCGTCGGCATCAACCTGCTGCGCGAGGGCCTCGACCTGCCCGAGGTGTCGCTGGTCGCGATCCTCGACGCCGACAAGGAGGGCTTCCTCCGGTCCTCGACGTCGCTCATCCAGACCATCGGTCGCGCCGCCCGCAACGTGTCGGGCGAGGTGCACATGTACGCCGACAAGATGACCGACTCGATGAAGCTGGCCATCGAGGAGACCGACCGTCGCCGCGAGAAGCAGGTCGCCTACAACACGGCGAACGGCATCGACCCCCAGCCGCTCCGCAAGCGGATCGCCGATATCACCGAGGCACTGGCCCGCGAGGGGGCCGACACAGCCGACCTCTTGCGCGAGCGCGCCGGCCGCGGCAAGAAGAGCCCCACGCCGAGCCTGCGACGCGAGGGTCTCGCCGCGTCGGGAGCCAACGAGCTGGAGTCGATCATCGCCGACCTCAACTCGCAGATGCTCGAGGCCGCTGCCGAGCTCAAGTTCGAGCTGGCCGGCCGCCTCCGCGACGAGGTCTCGGAGTTGAAGCGAGAGCTCCGCCAGATGGAGCGCGCCGGCCACGTCGCCTGAGTCCGGCTCGCCGGTTTTCAGGACCCGCGCCCGTACTCAGGGCACATCGTCCTGAGAACGGACGCGGGCGGGCGGTACTCCTGAGAACGGACGGCCCAACAAGGTGCGCCGGGTGCACAGGGGTGCGCCGGGGGCGAACGGCGGCGGCGGTGTCGGTGGTGGAACGTAGACTTTCGGGGTGTCGATTTCGAGCGTGAACGCAGGCCAAAAGCTCACCGTCAGCGGTGCCCGGGTGCACAACCTCCGGGATGTCGACCTCGAGATCCCGCGCGACTCGATGGTCGTGTTCACGGGCCTCTCGGGGTCGGGCAAGTCCAGCCTCGCGTTCGACACGATCTTCGCCGAGGGGCAGCGTCGTTACGTCGAGAGCCTGTCGGCGTACGCGCGCCAGTTCCTGGGTCAGGTCGACCGGCCCGACGTCGACTTCATCGAGGGCCTGAGCCCGGCGGTGAGCATCGACCAGAAGTCCACCAACCGCAACCCGAGGTCGACGGTCGGCACGATCACCGAGATCTTCGACTACATGCGTCTGCTGTGGGCGCGCATCGGCATCCCGCACTGTCCCATCTGCGGTGAGCGGATCGCCGCGCAGACCGTGCAGCAGATTGCCGATCAGCTGATGGAGCTGCCGGAGCGCACCCGCTTCATGGTGCTGAGCCCGGTGGTGAGCCAGAAGAAGGGCGAGTTCGTCGACCTCTTCAAGGAGCTGTCCGGTCAGGGCTACTCGCGCGCCATCGTCGATGGCGAGATGATCCAGCTCACCGAGCCGCCGAAGCTGAAGAAGCAGTTCAAGCACGACATCTCGGTCGTCATCGACCGTCTGGTCGCGGGGCCCGACATCCTCACCCGCCTCACCGACTCGCTCGAGACGGCGCTGCGCCTCACCGACGGCATCGTGCAGGTCAACTACGTCGATGAGAACGGTCCGGAGGCGTGGCAGACCTTCTCCGAGAAGCTCAGCTGCCCCAACCAGCACCCGATCCAGCTCACCGAGATCGAGCCGCGCACGTTCTCGTTCAACGCGCCCTTCGGCGCCTGCCCCGAGTGCTCCGGGCTCGGCACGCGGATGTCCGTCGACCAGGACCTCCTGCTCGGCGATGAGGACCTCAGCATCCAGGACGGCGTCATCATCCCCTGGACGACCCAGGGCAAGGGCCTGTTCCAGTACTACGAGAAGCTGCTCGCCGGCCTCGCCCGCGACCTCGACTTCTCGCTGAAGACCCCGTGGAAGAAGCTCAGCCCCGAGGTGCGCGAGGCGATCCTCCGCGGCAACGACTTCGAGGTGAAGGTCCGCTGGAAGAACCGGTGGGGCCGCGAGATGAGCTACTCCTCGGGCTTCGAAGGCGTCATGCCCTACATCGAGCGCCAGTTCGCGCAGGCCGACTCCGACTCCCAGCGTGCGCGCTGGGGCGAGTACCTCCGCGAGGTGCCGTGCCCCGTCTGCGACGGCAAGCGCCTCAAGCCCGAGGTGCTCGCGGTCACGGTGGCCGACGTCAGCATCGCCGATGTCACGCAGTACTCGCTCACCGACGCCCAGGACTTCATGGCCCGGCTGACCCTGACCGACCGCGAGGCGATGATCGCGGCGCAGGTGCTGCGCGAGATCCGCGCCCGCCTCGACTTCCTCATCGAGGTCGGCCTGGGCTACCTCGACCTGGCGCGGAGCGCCGGCAGCCTCTCCGGAGGCGAGGCTCAGCGCATCCGCCTTGCCACGCAGATCGGATCGGGCCTCACCGGTGTGCTGTACGTGCTCGACGAGCCGAGCATCGGCCTGCACCAGCGAGACAACCGCCGCCTCATCGAGACGCTGGTCAAGCTCAAGAACCTCGGCAACACGCTGATCGTCGTCGAGCACGACGAAGACACCATCCGCACCGCCGACTGGATCGTCGACATCGGCCCCGGCGCAGGCGTGAACGGCGGCACCGTCGTGCATTCCGGCGGGTACGAGGCGCTGCTGCGCAACACGAAGTCGCTCACGGGTGACTACCTCGCGGGTCGCCGCGAGATCGCCACACCCACGAAGCGCCGCAAGATCGACAAGAAGCGCATGATCTCGGTCGTCGATGCGCAGGCCAACAACCTGAAGAGCGTCACGGCCGACTTCCCGCTCGGCGTGCTCACCGCGGTCACGGGGGTGAGCGGATCGGGCAAGTCGAGCCTCGTGAACGACATCCTGTACCGGGTGCTCGCCAACAAGCTCAACGGCGCCCGCAAGCTGCCGGGCAAGCACAAGCGCGTCACGGGTCTCGACCAGCTCGACAAGGTCGTGCACGTCGACCAGGCGCCCATCGGCCGCACCCCGCGCTCGAACCCGGCGACCTACACCGGTGTCTTCGACCGCATCCGCAACCTCTTCGCCGACACGGCGGAGGCGAAGGCACGCGGCTACCTCGCGGGCCGCTTCAGCTTCAACGTCAAGGGCGGCCGCTGCGAGGCGTGCGCGGGCGACGGCACGATCAAGATCGAGATGAACTTCCTGCCCGACGTCTACGTCGCCTGCGAGGTCTGCGGCGGCGCGCGCTACAACCGCGACACCCTCGCCGTGCACTACAAGGGCAAGAACATCGCCGAGGTGCTCGACATGCCGATCAGCGAGGCGGCCGAGTTCTTCGAGCCGATCTCCGCGATCCACCGCTACCTGAAGACCCTCGTCGAGGTCGGTCTCGGCTACGTCCGCCTGGGCCAGAGCGCGACCACGCTCTCCGGCGGCGAGGCGCAGCGCGTGAAGCTCGCCACCGAGCTGCAGCGCCGGTCGAACGGCCGCAGCGTCTACGTGCTCGACGAGCCCACCACGGGCCTCCACTTCGAGGATGTGCGGAAGCTCCTCCAGGTGCTCAACGGACTCACCGACAAGGGCAACACCGTGATCGTCATCGAGCACAACCTCGACGTCATCAAGAGCGCCGACTGGATCATCGACATGGGTCCCGAGGGCGGCTCCGGCGGTGGCACGATCGTCGCCGTCGGAACGCCTGAACAGGTCGCGAAGAACCCCGCGAGCCACACCGGGATGTTCCTCGACGAGATCCTGAACGGAGACCCGCAGCAGGCGAAGCGAGCATCCTGACCCATGGCAGACACCGTCCCGTACCGGCCGAAGGCGGGGGAGATCCCCACCCAGCCGGGTGTCTACCGGTTCAAGGATGCGCAGGGCAGGGTCCTCTACGTCGGCAAGGCGAAGAACCTCCGCGCGAGGCTGAGCAACTACTTCCAGCCGCTGCGCAACCTCCACGAGCGCACCCGGCGCATGGTCACCACCGCGTCGAGCGTGGAGTGGACGGTCGTCGGCACCGACATCGAGTCGCTTCAGCTCGAGTACACGTGGATCAAGGAGTTCAACCCTCCGTTCAACGTCAAGTTCCGCGACGACAAGACGTACCCGTTCATGGCGATCACGCTGGGCGATGAGGCTCCGCGCGTGATGGTGACGCGCAACCGGCGCATCGCCGGCGCGAAGTACTTCGGGCCGTATCCGAAGATCTGGGCGGTGCGCGACACGATCGACTTGATGATCAAGGCGTTCCCCATCCGCACCTGCTCCGACTCCAGCTACAAGCAGGCCATGCAGTCGGGTCGCCCGTGCTTCCCGGGGCAGATCGGCCGCTGCGGCGGGCCGTGCTCGGGCAAGGTGACGATCGAGGAGCACCGGAGGATCGTCGACGACTTCGTCTCGTTCATGAACGGGGGAGACCGCCGCTTCGTGAGGCAGGCCACCGACCGCATGAAGGAGGCCGCCGCACGCCAGGAGTACGAGGCGGCGGCGAAGTACCGCGACCAGCTGCAGGCCCTCGAGGCGGTGCTCGAGAAGAGCGCCGTCGTGCTGCGCGAGGGTGTCGACGCCGACCTGTTCGCGATCGAGCACGACGAGCTGGCGGCGAGCGTGCAGCAGTTCATCGTGCGCGGCGGCCGCATCCGCGGTGAGCGCGCATGGACGGTCGACAAGGAGCTCGACCTCGACACCGGCGAGCTGGTCGACTCGATCCTGCAGGCGGCGTACGAGGGGCAGGACCCGCCTCGCCGCATCCTCGTGCCCGCGCTTCCCGACGACGTCGACGAGCTCGAGGCGTGGCTCGCCGAGCGGCGTGGGCCGGGCAAGAAGGTCACGATCCAGACCCCGCAGCGCGGCGAGAAGGCGTCGCTCATGCAGACGGCGTCGATGAACGCGAAGAACAACCTGATGCTCTACAAGATGCGGCGGTCCTCCGACTTCGTCGCACGCTCGCAGGCGCTCACCGACATCCAGGATGCGCTGGGAATGGACGAGGCTCCTCTCCGGATGGAGTGCTACGACGTCTCGCACCTGTCGGGCACGAACATCGTCGCCTCCATGGTCGTCTTCGAAGACGGCCTGCCCCGCAAGGACCAGTACCGCCGCTTCACGATCGCCGACTCGACCGACGACACCGAGTCGCTGTATCAGGTGCTCACCCGGCGCCTCGCGTACCTCAAGGAGGATCGCGAGGCGCCGCTCGAGCGGCCCGATCCCACGGCAGAGGGCGAGCAGCAGTCGCAGCGCCGCCGCAAGTTCTCGTACCCGCCGCAGCTCCTCATCGTCGACGGCGGCCAGCCGCAGGTCGCGGCGGCCCGCCGAGCCCTGGAGGAGTCGGGGGTGGAGGGCATCACGCTCGCGGGCATCGCGAAGCGTCTCGAGGAGGTGTGGCTGGCCGACAGCGACTACCCGGTGATCCTCCCGAGGTCGAGCGAGGCGCTGTTCATGATCCAGCGCATCCGCGACGAGGCGCACCGCTTCGCGATCACCCATCAGCGCACGAGGCGCAAGCGCGACATCACGAGCGTCCTCAGCGAGATCCCGGGCCTCGGCCCGTCTCGGGTGAAGGAGCTGCTCAAGCACTTCGGCTCTGTGAGCGAGCTGAAGAAGGCGGATGCGACGGCCATCGCGGAGGTGAAGGGCATAGGTCCGGCCCTCGCGACCACGATCGAGTCCACCCTCGCCGGGTAGGCTTAGCTCCACAGCGCGCAGGCGCGGTACCCGATGCGCCCGGCGGACCCCCAGAACAGCCCGGGACGGAACGAGAATCGAGAGATGTCAGACGCCCCCCAGCAGCAGGAAGTCCTGATCGTCACGGGGATGTCGGGCGCGGGTAGGTCGACGGCCGCCAACGCGCTGGAGGACCTCGGGTGGTACGTCGTCGACAACCTCCCGCCGCAGATGCTGCGTCCGCTGGTCGACCTCGCCGAGCACGCCGGCTCGACGCTGCCGCGCATCGCGGCCGTGGTCGACGTCCGCGGCCGCGACTTCTTCTCCGATCTCCAGGGCATGATCCAGTCGCTCCGCGAGGGAACGCAGCTCCGCGTGCTCTTCCTCGAGGCCACGGATGCGGCGCTGGTCCGCCGCTTCGAAGCGGTGCGGCGACCGCATCCGCTGCAGGGCGACGGCACGCTGCTCGACGGCATCTCTGCCGAGCGGGCACGGCTGCGTCCCATCCGCGAGTCGAGCGACATCATCATCGACACCTCCGACCTCAACGTGCACCAGCTCGCCACCGCGGTGCAGGAGCGGTTCAAGACCGCGGCGACGGCGGGCGTGCAGGTCACGGTCATGAGCTTCGGCTTCAAGTACGGCGCCCCCGCCGACGCCGACCTCATCGCCGACGGCCGCTTCCTGCCGAACCCGTTCTGGATCCCGGAGCTGCGCCCTCACACGGGCCTCGACGACGACGTCAGCGAGTACGTCCTGGGGCAGAACGGCGCGCGCGAGTTCCTCGATCAGTACGCGAAGGCGCTCGAGCCGGTGCTCGCCGGCTACCAGCGCGAGAACAAGCGGCACGCCACCGTCGCCGTCGGATGCACCGGCGGCAAGCACCGCTCGGTCGCCCTCGTGCGTGAGCTGGCCGATCGTCTGGCGTCGTACCCTGGAGTGGTCGTCAGCGTGAAGCACCGCGACCTCGGGCGGGAGTGACCGGCGCACCTCGCCGCCCCGTCCGCAACAGTTAGGAAGAACATCTCGTGGCCCTCACCGCCGAAGTCAAGGACGAGCTCGCCAAGGTCGTGGTCGGGAAGACCACCGTCCGAGCCGCCGAGCTCGCGACCGTCCTGCGATTCGCCGGGGGACTGCACATCATCTCGTCGCGCATCGCGATCGAGGCCGAGCTCGACACCCCCGACATCGCCCGCCGCGTCGTCCGCGACCTGGTCGAGCTCTACGGTGTGAAGGCCGACGTGTCGCGCCTGGCGCCGTCGGGGTCGCGCCGTGAGCCGTACTTCCTCGTGCGTGTGCTCGACGGCGGCGAGACCCTGGCCCGGCAGACCGGGCTGCTGGATGCGCGGCGCCGCCCGATCCGCGGCCTCCCGAACCGGCTCACCACGGGCGGGCGCGATGACCTCGCCGCCATCTGGCGCGGCGCGTTCCTCGCCACCGGAACCCTCACCGACCCCGGACGATCGGCGTCGCTCGAGGTCGCCGCGCCGGGCAACGAGGCCGCGATGGCCCTCGTCGGGGCCGCGGCGCGCCTCGGCGTGCCCGCGAAGGCCCGGGAGGTTCGTGGGGTGCACCGTGTCGTCATCCGCGACGGCGAGGCGATCGCCGCCATGCTCACCGTGATGGGCGCGACCGAGACCGTGCGGGCGTGGGAGGAGATGCGCCAGCGCCGCGAGGTGCGCGCCACCGCGAACCGGCTGGTCAACTTCGACGACGCGAACCTCCGCCGTTCCGCGCAGGCCGCCGTAGCCGCCTGCGCCCGGGTGGAGCGCGCCATGGAGATCCTCGGGCCGGAGATCCCGGACCACCTCAAGTACGCGGGCGAGCTGCGCCTGTCGCACCGCAACGCCAGCCTCGACGAGCTCGGCCACTTCGCCGACCCGCCCATGACCAAGGACGCGATCGCCGGCCGCATCCGCCGTCTGCTCGCCATGGCCGACAAGCAGGCCATCGATCGCGGCATCCCCGGCACCGACGCGAACCTGCCGCCGGACTTGGACGACTGAGCCCTCGACGACTGTGCGCTGCCTGGCAGCGGCCTTCGCAGGACGTCATTCTTCGGTCCGGTCCCCGGCGCACCTCGATAGACTGTAGAGGTCACTCACAGCCGCCGTTCGGCTCTCGGTCGGCGGCCTCTACCACGAGGAGATCGATTTCATGGCTGAGTACACTCTGCCGGACCTGCCGTACGACTACGCGGCTCTCGAGCCGCACATCAGTGCGACGATCATGCAGCTCCACCACGACAAGCACCACCAGACCTACGTCACCGGTGCCAACACCGCCATCGCCCAGCTGGCCGAGGCTCGTGAATCCGGCAACCTCGCCTCCGTGAACAAGCTCGAGAAGGACCTCGCGTTCAACCTCGGCGGTCACGTCAACCACTCGATCTTCTGGACGAACCTCTCGCCCGAGGGCGGCGACAAGCCGACCGGCGAGCTCGCTGCGGCGATCGACGACGCGTTCGGCTCGTTCGACGCCTTCGTCGCACACTTCACCGCCGTCGCGCTCGGTGTGCAGGGCTCCGGCTGGTCCGTCCTCGCGTGGGACGTGCTCGGCCAGCAGCTCACCGTCTTCCAGCTCTTCGACCAGCAGGGCAACGTGCCGTTCGGTCTCGTGCCGCTGCTCATGCTCGACGTCTGGGAGCACGCGTACTACCTCGACTACAAGAACGTGCGCGCCGACTACGTCAAGGCGTTCTGGAACATCGCGAACTGGGCCAACGTCCAGGCTCGCTTCGACGCCGCCCGTGAGAAGACCTCGGGCCTGCTGGTACTGTCGTAACGACGCCGGAGGGCGAGCCGCGCGCTCGCTCGGCTCGCCCTCTCTCACTGGCCATCCACCACCTGCCCAGTCGGGCTGAAAAACAGGAGCATCACGTTGTCCGTAAAGATCGGCATCAACGGGTTCGGCCGCATCGGTCGCAACTTCTTCCGCGCAGCGCTCGCGAAGGGGAGTGACCTCGAGATCGTCGCGGTCAACGACCTGACCGACAACAAGGCACTCGCCCACCTCCTCAAGTACGACTCGATCACCGGCCGCCTCGACGCGACCGTCGAGCTCGACGGCGACAAGATCGTCGTCAACGGCAAGCCGATCATCGTGCTGGCCGAGCGCAACCCGTCCGACCTGCCCTGGGGCGAGCTGGGCGTCGACATCGTCATCGAGTCGACCGGCCGCTTCACCAAGTCGGAGGATGCGCGCAAGCACATCGAGGCCGGCGCCAAGAAGGTCATCGTCTCGGCTCCCGCCACGGGCAGCGACGTCGCGACCCTCGTCCTCGGTGTCAACGAGGGCACCTACGACCCCGCGACGCACGACATCATCTCGAACGCGTCCTGCACCACGAACTGCCTGGCCCCGCTGGCCAAGGTCCTGCTCGACAACTTCGGCATCGAGCGCGGTCTCATGACCACGGTCCACGCCTACACCGCCGACCAGAACCTGCAGGACGGCCCCCACAGCGACCTCCGTCGCGCCCGCGCCGCCGCGCTCAACATCATCCCCACCTCCACCGGTGCGGCGAAGGCCCTCGGCCTCGTCATCCCCGAGCTCGTGGGCAAGCTCGACGGCTACGCCCTGCGCGTGCCGGTGCCGACCGGTTCGATCACCGACCTCACGGTCGAGCTGACCAACCCGGCCACGGTCGAGGAGATCAACGCGGCGTACAAGAACGCCGCCGAGGGCGACCTCAAGGGCATCCTCAGCTACACCGAGGACCCGATCGTCTCGAGCGACATCGTCTCCGACCCGCACTCGTCGATCTTCGACGCGGGCCTGACCAAGGTGATCGGCAACCAGGTCAAGGTCGCCTCGTGGTACGACAACGAGTGGGGTTACTCGAACCGTCTCGTCGACATCACCGAGTACGTCGCCGACCGTCTCTGAGCCTCATCACCTCGTGACTCTGCGCACCCTCGATTCGCTCGGATCGCTGGCGGGCAAGCGGGTCGTCGTCCGGTGTGACCTCAACGTCCCTGTGAAGGACGGAGCGATCACCGACGACGGCCGCGCCCGCGCATCCGTGCCCACCCTGTCCGCCCTGCTCGAGCAGGGCGCCCGCGTCGTCGTGATCAGCCACCTCGGCCGACCCGACGGCGCTCCCGACCCGAAGTACACCCTCGAGCCGGTCGCCACCCGCCTCGGCGAGCTGCTCGGCCGGAAGGTCGCCTTCGCGACCGACACGGTCGGCTCCTCGGCCGAGGAGACCGTCGCCGCACTCGGCGACGGCGAGATCGCCGTGCTCGAGAACCTCCGGTTCAACCCGGGGGAGACCAGCAAGGACGCGGGGGAGCGGAAGGCGTTCGCGGAGAAGCTCGCCGCGTTCGGCGATGCGTTCGTCTCCGACGGGTTCGGCGTCGTCCACCGCAAGCAGGCGAGCGTCTACGAGCTCGCCGAGCTGCTGCCGAGCGCCGCAGGCCTCCTGATCGCCGAGGAGCTCGGCGTGCTCGAACGCCTCACCGAGAGCCCGGAGCGGCCCTACACGGTGGTGCTGGGCGGCTCGAAGGTCTCCGACAAGCTCGGCGTCATCGGCCATCTGCTCCCGCGTGTCGACACCCTCCTCATCGGCGGGGGGATGCTGTTCACCTTCCTGGCCGCCAAGGGCTACCCGGTCGGCTCGAGCCTGCTCGAGAAGGACCAGATCGACACGGTCACCGGGTACATGGCGAAGGCCGAGGAGCTCGGCGTGAAGCTCGTGCTCCCCACCGACGTCGTCGTCGCCTCGAAGTTCGGTGCGGATGCCGACACCGCGGTCACCGCGGCCGACGCCATCGAGGACACACCCTTCGGCGCATCCGGACTGGGTCTCGACATCGGTCCCGAGACCGCTCAGGCGTTCGCCGAGGCCGTCGCCGGGTCGAAGACCGTGTTCTGGAACGGCCCCATGGGCGTGTTCGAGCTCGAGCCGTTCGCGGCGGGCACTCGCGCCGTGGCACAGGCGCTCACCGAGGTCGACGGGCTGTCGGTCGTCGGCGGAGGAGACTCCGCCGCCGCCGTCCGCGCGCTCGGCTTCTCGGACGATCAGTTCGGCCACATCTCGACCGGAGGCGGTGCCAGTCTCGAGTTCCTCGAGGGCAAGCGTCTCCCCGGACTGGAGGTACTCGGATGGTGAGCACCCGTACCCCGCTGATCGCGGGCAACTGGAAGATGAACCTCGACCACCTGCAGGCGATCGCCTTCGTGCAGAAGCTCGCCTGGACCCTGGGCGACGCCAAGCACGACTTCGGCGACGTCGAGGTGGCCGTATTCCCGCCCTTCACCGACCTGAGGAGCGTGCAGACCCTCATCGCAGCCGACAAGCTCGAGCTCGCCTATGGCGGTCAGGATGTCTCGGCGCACGAGTCCGGGGCGTACACGGGCGAGATCTCCGCGTCGTTCCTCAAGGCGCTCGACGCAGGCTACGTCCTCATCGGCCACTCGGAGCGTCGCCAGTACCACGCCGAGTCCGACGAGATCGTCGCGGCGAAGGTGAAGGCGGCCGTCGGCAAGGGGATCGTCCCGATCGTCTGCGTGGGCGAGACCAGCGACGACCTCGAGAAGCACGGGGCCAGCGCGGTTCCGGTCTCGCAGCTCCGTGCCGCGCTCGACGGGCTCCCGAAGGGCACCGACGTCGTCGTGGCGTACGAGCCCGTCTGGGCCATCGGCTCGGGCCAGGCCGCGACGGCCGAGCAGGCCGAGCAGGTCTGCGCGGCGCTCCGCGAGGTGGTCAAGGAGTCGCTCGGAGACGACGCGGCCGCGGCCACGCGCATCCTCTATGGCGGATCGGTGAAGTCGGGCAACATCGCCGGCTTCATGCGCGAGCCCAACGTCGACGGCGCGCTCGTCGGCGGGGCGAGCCTCGACGTCGACGAGTTCGCGGCGATCGTGCGCTACAAGAAGCACGTCGGGGTCTGACACCCGGCGCTCGGGTTCGGGTTTCCCCGCAGCCGCGGGTTATACTGTTTCGGCTGCGGGGGCCTGTGCCCTCCTCTGCTCTCGAAAGGCCCTTTCTGTGGAAATACTCCAGGTCGTCCTCCAGGTGGTCCTCGCCATCACGAGTCTCCTGCTGACCCTGCTGATCCTCCTGCACAAGGGCCGCGGTGGCGGTCTGTCCGACATGTTCGGCGGCGGCATCACCTCGAACCTGGGTGCCTCGGGCGTGGCTGAGCGCAACCTCAACCGCATCACGATCATCCTGGCGCTGGTCTGGGTCGCGTGCATCGTCGTGCTCGGCCTCATCACCAAGTTCTCGGCCGGCATCTGAGTGCCGCAGCTCGACCTGAACGTGCTCTCTAAGGATTAGGGGATCCCATGGCTTCTGGTGGCAGTGCAATCCGCGGCTCGCGCGTCGGCGCCGGTCCGATGGGCGAACAGGACCGCGGCTATCACGCCGAGCGCGTGGCCGTCTCGTACTGGGATGCGCTCGGCAACGAGACCGTCCGGTACTTCGCGGCCAACGTGCCCGACGAGGAGATCCCCGAGACGATCGACTGCCCGGCCTCGGGTCTGCCCGCGGGCCGCGACAAGGCGAACCCGCCGTCGGTCGCCAAGCTCGAGCCCTACAAGACGCACCTCGCGTACGTGAAGGAGCGCCGCTCGCCCGAGGAGGCCGAGCAGCTCCTCGACGACGCACTCCAGCAGCTCCGCGCCCGCCGTGGCACGGTCGCCAGCTGATACAGCTTCGCTGAAACCCGAAGGGCCAGTCGCACAACGGCGTGCGGCTGGCCCTTCGGCGTTCCTGCGCCACCGCTGCCGGCGGCGTCGCCCCGACACCGGAAAGCCGAAGCCCCGCTCATGGAGCGGGGCTTCGACGGATTCGGTGTCGAGGTGACGAAGGGACTCAGTACGACGGGGCGATGAGGTTCTCGGGGACCTCGGCGGCGGCCTCGCGGTCGACGAAGAAGACCGTGCGACGGCGGCCTTCGGCGCCCGCCACGGGCACCTCGTCGATGCTCGCGCCTGCCAGGGCCAGTCCGATGGCGGAGGCTTTGTCGGAGCCCGCCAGCACCATCCAGACGCGGTCGGCAGACTGGATGACCGGGAGCGTCAGTGAGAGGCGCAGAGGAGGCGGCTTGGGGGAGTTTCGCACAGGCACGACCGTCGCATCCTTGATGCGGATCTCGGGGTGCCCGGGGAACAGCGACGCGATGTGCCCGTCGGGCCCGACACCGAGGAAGAGGATGTCGAACCGCGGGTGCGTCGCGCCTTCGGGTGCCGCGGCGGCCAGCTCGTCGGAGTACGCCACGGCCGCCTCGTCGAGCGACTCGATCTCGTCGGACGAGGGGAAGGGGTGCACCTTGGCCGGGTCGACCGGCACGTGGTCGAGCAGCGCGTCGAACGCCTGCTGGTCGTTGCGGTCGGGGTCGCCCTTCGGCACGAACCGCTCGTCGCCCCACCAGAAGTGGATGCGACCCCAGTCGATGGTGTCGGAGGCGGCGGAGGTGCGGATCTCGGTGAGCACCGCACCTCCCATGCCGCCTCCGGTGAGGACGACGTGCGCCTCGTCGTTCTCATCGAGGATGTCGATGATCTTCGTGATGAAGCGCGCGGCGACCGAGCCGGCCAGGGCCTCCTTGTCGGGGTGCACCAGTACGCGTCGGTCGTTCGTCGTCATTGTCGCTCTCTCAGCTCGCGTCGGCGTCGACGCTCGTGTCGGTCTCGAGCATCTCCACGAGGCCCTGGGTGATCACTTCACCGTAGAGCACATCGGGGTCGAGCCTACGCAACTCCTCCGCGAGGCAGTCGCGCAGGTTCCTTCGCGGCAGCGCGAGCGTGTGCGTGGGCTGGTTCGGCTCGGAGAGCGTGGCGACGTTCGGGATGTCGCGCACCAGCTCGATCGGGCCGCTGTCGCGGGTGAGGATCACGCCGTGGATGCCGCTGGAGCCGTTCGCGCGCGACCGCAGGCCGTACTTCACGGGCACCTTGAGCTGGTGGCGCAGCCAGGCGGCCAGCAGCAGGGTCGACGGCGAGTCGGAGGCGCCCGACACCTCGATGTCGGTCACCGGCTCGTACGGCGGCTGGTCGAGCGCCGCGGCGAGCTGAGCCCGCCAGAGCGTGAGCCGCGTCCAGGCGAAGTCGGTGTCGCCGGGGGAGTAGCTGCGCGACCGGGCCATGAGCGACTCGACGGGGTTCGACTCGCTCGAGGAGTCGGTGATGCGTCGCGTGGCGATGCGGCCGAGGCTCGAGGCGGAGACGTCCTCGGGGGCGTGCATGGGCCACCAGACGACCACCGGAGCGTCGGGCAGGAGCAGGCCCGTGACGAGGCTCTCCTCGTCGCTCGCGACGGCGCCATAGGCGCGGAGGAGGATGACCTCGCTCGCGCCCGCGTCGCCGCCGACGCGGATCTGCGCGTCGAGTCGAGCGCCGCGGCCGGTCCGGCCGTTCTCGCCAGGCTCGGTCGAGAGCACGATGACGCGCATCGGGTGCTCGCGCGAGGCGTCGTTGGCCGCCTCGATGGCGACCTCCTCCTCGCCCTGCTCGGTCACGATGATGAGGGTGAGCACGCGGCCGAGGGCCACGGCACCGCCCTCCTCACGGATCTTGACCAGCGACTTCGAGATCTTGCTGGTGGTGGTGTCGGGAAGATCGACGATCACGGCCGCCTCCAGGTCCGGCCGTCGCGGGCGAGCAGGGCGTCGGCGGATGCCGGGCCCCACGTGCCGGGACGGTACTGCTCAGGCTGGCCGAGGGTCGACCAGTACTCTTCGATCGGGTCGAGGATCATCCACGACAGCTCCACCTCGCGCTGACGCGGGAAGAGGGGCGGGTCGCCGAGGAGCACATCGAGGATGAGTCGCTCGTACGCCTCGGGGCTGGCCTCGGTGAACGCGTGGCCGTAGCCGAAGTCCATCGTGACGTCGCGCACCTGCATGCCCGCGCCGGGGACCTTCGATCCGAACCGGATCGTCACGCCCTCATCGGGCTGCACCCGGATGACGAGGGCGTTCTGACCGAGCTCCGCGGTCTGGCTCTCGGCGAACAGGTACTGCGGGGCGCGCTTGAAGACGACGGCGATCTCGGTCACACGGCGGCCGAGGCGCTTGCCCGCCCGCAGGTAGAACGGGACGCCGGCCCAGCGCCGGGTGCCGATGTCGAGGCGGACGGCGGCGTAGGTCTCGGTGGTGGACTCGGGGTTCATCCCGTCCTCCTCCAGGAACCCGGGCACCTTCTCGCCGCCCTGCCAGCCGCCGGAGTACTGACCGCGCGCCGTGATGGTCGAGAGGTCGTCGGGCAGCTTCACCGCCGCGAGGACCTTCTCCTTCTCGGCGCGCAGGTCGGCCGCGTCGAACGAGATCGGCTCCTCCATCGCGGTGAGCGCCATCAGCTGCAGCAGGTGATTCTGGATGACGTCGCGCGCCGCGCCGATGCCGTCGTAGTAGCCGGCACGGCCGCCGACGCCGATGTCCTCCGCCATGGTGATCTGAACGTGGTCGACGTAGTTCGCGTTCCAGATGGGCTCGTAGAGCTGGTTCGCGAAGCGGAGCGCCAGGATGTTCTGGACGGTCTCCTTGCCGAGGTAGTGGTCGATGCGGAACACAGAGTCGGCCGGGAACACGCTCTCGACCACGTCGTTGAGCTCACGAGCCGTCTTGAGGTCGCTGCCGAACGGCTTCTCGATGACGACGCGGCGCCAGTAGCCGTCCTTCTGCTCGGCGAGCCCGGTGCGGCGCAGCTGCTCGGTCACGAGCGGGAACGCCTTCGGCGGGATCGAGAGGTAGAAGGCGTAGTTGCCGTTCGTGCCGCGGTCGCGGTCGAGCTCCTCGATCGTCTGACCCAGCTGCTCGAAGGCCGCATCGTCGCCGAACTCACCCGAGACGAAGCGGATGCCCTCGGAGAGCTGACGCCACACGTCCTCGTCGAACGGGGTCCGCGCGTGGTCGCGCACGGAGTCGTGGACGACACGCTCGAAGTCCTGGTCCTCCCAGTCGCGGCGCGCGAACCCGATCAGGGAGAACCCCGGCGGGAGCAGGCCGCGACTGGCGAGGTCGTAGACCGCGGGCATGAGCTTCTTGCGGGAGAGGTCGCCGGTGACCCCGAAGATGACCAGACCGCTGGGACCGGCGATGCGGTTCAGCCTGCGATCGATGGGGAGCCGGAGCGGATTGGACTCCGGGGTGATGTCGACGGGGGGCATGCGAGATCTCCTTGCTTCAGCTCTCGTGCTGTCGGGTCAGCGGACGGCGTTCAGGACCGCGTCGACCGCACCGCTGTCGGTGAGGTTGAGACGCAGCACCGGACGGCCGTGCTCGTGGAGCACGTTGGCGTCGCCGGCGGCCTGAGCCTGGATCAGCTGCCCGTAGGTGAACGGACGGTCCGGGATCTCGAGGTCCTCGCGGGGGACGCTCGTGATCTGCAGGAACACGCCGATGGCCGGTCCGCCCTTGTGGTACTGGCCCGTCGAGTGCAGGAACCGGGGACCCCATCCGAACGTCACAGGGCGCTTCGACTTCGCGGCGAGGGCGTCGCGGGTCTCGGCGAGCTGCGGCAGCTCGAGGCGGTCGACGTAGGCCTGCACGGCGATGTAGCCGTCAGCCGGCAGCAGCTCGATGAGCTTCGCGATCGCGCCCTCGAGCGTGGTGACGCCGGCGAGCACGTCGTCGGTGCCGCGGACCTCGACGCCCTCGGCGACGAACGCCGGGGCGACGGCCTCGGGCCGCTGGTCGAGGAGACCGCGCGCGGCCGCCTTGGCCGACTCGACGTCGGGCTGGTCGAACGGGTTGATGCCGATGAGACGGCCCGCGACGGCGACCGCGTACTCCCACGTGAGCATGAGAGCGCCGAGGGATCCGCTGATGAGGATCTCGCCCGGGTGGCGCTCGCGCAGGTGGTGGTGGTTCGCGTCGTCGACGAGACGCACGATCTGCACGTCGGGGAGGCCCTCGGTCAGCTCGGGGGAGTCGACGTCGAGCACGACGGGGAGGATTCCCTTGCCGTCCTTGCCCGTCGACTCGGCGATGAGCTGCTCGGCCCAGTCGGCGAACCCCTTGATGTGGGTGCCGTCGGACACGATGCCGAGCTTGTCTCGGAAGGGCGACGTTCCGCCGATGGCCGCGCCGAGGATGAGACCGAAGTTCTCGTCGTCGTCGGCCGACAGGTTGAGCTGGATGGCCTCGGCCTCGTTCAACAGCTCGTCGATGTCGACGCCCGCCAGGCCCGACGGCACGAGACCGAAGGCGGTGAGCGCCGAGTAGCGGCCGCCGACGTTCGGGTCGGCGTTGAACACCGTGTAGCCGGCCTCGCGTGCGGAGGCTTCGAGGGGCGATCCGGGGTCGGTCACGACCACGATGCGCTCGGCCGGGTCGATGCCGGCCTCGCGGAAGGCGTGCTCGTAGGTGCGGCGCTGGCTGTCGGTCTCGAGGGTCGAGCCGGACTTCGACGACACCACGAGGGCGCTCGTCTCGAGCCGGTCGGAGACCGCGGCGCGGACCTGGTCGGGGTCGGTCGAGTCGAGGATGGTCAGCTCGACGCCCGCGGTGCGGGTGATGACCTCGGGAGCGAGGGAGGATCCGCCCATGCCGGCCAGCACGAAGTGGTTCACGCCCTTCGCCAGGAGCTGCTCGCGCAGCTCGTGGATGCGGGGGACCAGCGGACGGGAGATCGCGACGGCCTCGGTCCAGCCGAGGCGCTTCGACGCCTCCGACTCGGCCTCGGGGCCCCAGAGCGCCGGGTCGAGCCCGGTGATGCCCGACGCGACGAGGTCGCGGACGAGCTGGGGAACGTGTGTCTCGACGGCGGTCTTCGCGTCGCCGGAGACGTGGATCGCGACGGTCACTTCGCCGCCTCCAGCTGCCCGGTGATCGCCTCGAGCAGCTCGTTCCACGACACGACGAACTTCTCGACGCCCTCGCGCTCGAGCTGCTCGGTCACGTCGGCGTACGACACGCCCTGTGCGGCGACCGCGTCGAGGACCTTGTTGGCCTCGAGGTAGGTGCCCGAGATGGTGTCGCCCTTGATCTCGCCGTGGTCGAAGGTCGCGTCGAGCGTCTTCTCGGGCATCGTGTTGACGACCTCGGGGGCGGCGAGCTCGACGACGTAGAACGTGTCGGGGATCGACGGGTCCTTGACGCCGGTCGAGGCCCACAGCGGGCGCTGCTTGTTCGCGCCCGCCTCGAGGAGGTACTGGGCGCGCTCGGTGGTGAACGCCTGCTCGTAGACCTCGTAGGCGAGACGGGCGTTCGCGACACCCGCCTTGCCCTTGAGCGCGGCGGCCTCGTCGGTGCCGACCGCCTCGAGGCGCTTGTCGATCTCGGTGTCGACACGCGACACGAAGAACGAGGCGACCGAGTGGATCTTCGACAGGTCGTGGCCCGCCTCCTTGGCCTTCTCGAGGCCCGCGAGGTAGGCGTTGATGACGTCTCGGTAGCGCTCGAGCGAGAAGATCAGGGTCACGTTGACGCTGATGCCCGCCGCGATGGTCTCGGTGATGGCGCCGAGGCCCTCGACGGTGGCCGGGATCTTGATGAGCACGTTCTCGCGGGCGACTCGGTCGTGCAGCTGCTTGGCCTGCGCGATGGTGCCCTCGGTGTCGTGTGCGAGACCCGGCTCGACCTCGATCGAGACGCGGCCGTCGAAGCCCTTCGACGACTCGTAGATCGGGAGGAAGAGGTCGCAGGCGTTCGCGACGTCGTCGGTGGTGATCTCGAAGACGGCGCCGGTCGCATCCTTGCCCGCCTTGGCGAGCTCGGCGACCTGGGCGTCGTACGCGTTGCCCTTGGACAGGGCGCCCGCGAAGATCGTGGGGTTGGTGGTGACGCCGACGACGTTCTTCTCGTCGATCAGCTTCTGCAGGCCGCCGGAGGTGATGCGGTCGCGCGACAGGTCGTCGAGCCAGATGCTGACACCGACCTTCGACAGCTCAGCGGTGGGGGTGTTCTCCGTCATGTTCTCTCCTCGTGATCGTCGTTGTCGAAGGCCTAGAGGGAGGCCAGGGAGGTCTTGGCAGCCTCGAGAGCCGCCTCGGTGGTGATGCCGAACTCGCGGAACAGCGTCTTGTAGTCGGCGGAGGCGCCGAAGTGCTCGATCGACACGGCGCGGCCGTGGTCGCCGATGTACTTGCGCCAGCCGAGCTCGAGCCCGGCCTCGATCGAGACGCGCGCCTTCACGGAGGCGGGGAGCACGTGCTCCTTGTACTCCGTCGGCTGCTCCTCGAACCACTCCAGGCACGGCACGGAGACGACACGGGCGTTCACGCCCTCCTTCGCCAGCTCCTCGCGCGCCTCGACGGCGATCTGCACCTCGGAGCCGGTCGCGAGGAAGATCACGTCGGGGGTGCCGTTCGGCGCCTCGGCGAGGATGTACGCGCCCTTCGAGACGTTCTTCGCGCTGGCGAAGGTGTCGCCGGAGGCGTCGCCCTCACCGCGAGCGAACACCGGGATGTTCTGGCGGGTCAGCGCGATGCCGGCCGGGTCGCGGTGGCGACGCAGCAGCTCGAGCCAGGCGTAGGCGACCTCGTTGGCGTCGCCGGGGCGCACGACCTCGAGGTTCGGGATGGCGCGGAGCGCCCACAGCTGCTCGATCGGCTGGTGCGTGGGGCCGTCCTCGCCGAGCGCGACGGAGTCGTGCGTCCAGACGAAGATCGACGGCACGCGCATGAGCGCGGCGAGACGGACGGCGGGGCGCATGTAGTCGCTGAAGATGAGGAACGTGCCGCCGTAGGGGCGGGTCTTCCCGTGCAGCGTGATGCCGTTGATGATCGAGCCCATGGCGTGCTCGCGGATGCCGAAGTGCAGCACGCGACCGTACTCGTTGCCGGTCCACTCGTGGGTGGAGTGCTCGCTGGGCACGAACGACGCCGCCGACTCGATGGTGGTGTTGTTCGACTCCGCCAGGTCGGCCGACCCGCCCCACAGCTCCGGAAGCTTCTCGGCCAGCGCGTTGAGCACCTTGCCCGAGGCCGAACGGGTGGAGGAGTCCTTGCCCGCCTCGAACACGGGGAGCGCGCTCTCGATGTCGTCGGGGAGCTCGCCGGCCTCGAGACGGTCGAACAGAGCCTTCTTCTCGGGGTTGGCCGCAGCCCAGGCGTCGAAGCCCTTCTGCCACTCGGCCTTGAGCTCGGAGCCACGGGCGATCGCACCGCGGGTGTGCTCGATGACGTCCTCGGCGACCACGAAGGACTGCTCGGGGTCGAAGCCGACGACCTCCTTGAGACCCTTCAGCTCGTCGGCGCCGAGCGCTGAGCCGTGGATCTTGCCGGTGTTCTGCTTCTTCGGGCTCGGCCAGCCGATGATCGTCTTGAGGATGATCAGGGACGGCTTGTCGGTCTCGGCCTTCGCGGCCTCGATGGCCTCGTAGAGCGCCTCGACGTCCTCGACGTACTGCCCGGTCTTCTTCCAGTCGACGACCTGCACGTGCCAGTGATAGGCCTCGTAGCGGGCGCGGACGTCCTCGGTGAAGGCGATGTTGGTGTCGTCCTCGATCGAGATCTGGTTCGAGTCGTAGATGGCGATGAGGTTGCCGAGCTGCTGGTGGCCGGCGAGCGAGGAGGCCTCGCTCGTCACGCCCTCCTGCATGTCGCCGTCGCCGCAGATGACGTAGGTGTGGTGGTCGAACGGGCTCGTGCCCGGCTCGGCGTTCGGGTCGAACAGGCCGCGCTCGTAGCGCTGCGCGTAGGCGAAGCCGACCGAGGAGGCCAGGCCCTGGCCGAGCGGGCCGGTCGTGATCTCGACGCCCTTGGTGTGGCCGTACTCCGGGTGACCGGGCGTGAGCGAGCCCCAGGTGCGGAGCGCCTTGAGGTCGTCGAGCTCGAGTCCGTAGCCCGCGAGGTAGAGCTGCACGTACTGCGTGAGCGACGAGTGGCCCACCGAGAGGATGAAGCGGTCGGCGCCGATCCAGGTCGGGTCGGCCGGATCCTTCCGCATGACCTTCTGGAAGAGGAGGTAGGCGGCGGGAGCGAGGCTGATCGCGGTACCCGGATGCCCGTTCCCGACCTTCTCCACGGCATCCGCCGCGAGGATCTTGGCCGTCGTTACTGCCTTGTCGTCAATGGAGTCCCATTGCAGTGCTGCCACGAGTTCGTGCACCCTTCTGCGTCGCGGCCGGCAACGTGCGGGCCGCATCCTTGTCTACACAGCGAGACGATCCGGTCGAGGGCGAGGCCACTGCCTCACGGGCCCCCGACGCGAAGCACGTGGGCTCACGAATCACCACGCCTGTGTCGCTGCTGACAAGTATATGGACGCACAACGTGCGGACCGCGTGAACATTCCCACAATGACAGGGGGATTGACGACCCTCTCAGGGACACCGTCGCCCGCATCCCGGACCGGACCACGTGTATACATCCCATAGACTGGGTTCCCGGGGCAGATGATGGACGGGATGAGGTCGATGGACGTAGCGGCACCCAGCCGGGTGGAGCGTCCTCCCGTCCGACCCGTCGACAAGGTCAAGGCGTACTTCGAGCTCACGAAGCCGCGCGTCATCGAGCTGCTGCTCGTCACGACCGTCCCGGTCATGATCCTCGCCCAGCGCGGCATCCCCGACCTGTGGCTCATCCTCTGGACCCTCGTCGGCGGTGCGCTGAGCGCCGGCAGCGCCGGGGCGTTCAACTGCTACATCGACCGCGACATCGATCGTGTGATGAACCGCACGTCGAAGCGCCCGCTCGTCACGGGGGTGCTCACCGACCGCGAGGCCCTCGTCTTCGCCTGGACCATCGGCGTGCTGTCGATCGTCGTGCTCGGCGTCTTCGTCAACCTGCTCAGCGCCGCGCTGTCGCTCGGCGCGATGCTCATCTACGTCTTCGTCTACACGCTCTGGCTGAAGCGCCGCACCCCGCAGAACATCGTCTGGGGCGGCACGGCCGGCTGCATGCCGGTGCTGATCGGATGGGCGGCCGTCACGAACTCGCTGTCGTGGGAGGCCCTCATCCTGTTCGGCGTCATCTTCCTCTGGACGCCGCCGCACTACTGGCCTCTGTCGATGAAGTACCGCGTCGACTACAAGGCCGCCGGGGTGCCGATGCTGGCCGTCGTGCGCGGCCGTGTCGTCGTGGGCCTCCAGATCATCCTCTACGCCTGGGCGATGGTGGCCTGTTCGCTGCTGCTCATCCCGGTCGGGCACATGGGCCTCATCTACAGCGCGACCGCGGTCATCGCGGGCGCCTGGTTCCTCTACGAGTCGCACCGCCTCTACAACCGGTCGATCCGCGACCTGGAGATCAAGCCCATGCGGGTCTTCCACGGCTCGATCACCTACCTCACGCTCCTGTTCCTCGCGGTCGCCATCGATCCGCTCGTGCCCTTCCTGCAGTTCTGATGCTCACCCCCTTCGGCTGGCTCGCCGAGCGTATGACGCTCGGCCCTCGCGCGCTCCGCTGGGGCACGACCGCGTCGCTGCTCGTGAGCATCCTCATCATCGTCACCGGGGGAGTGGTCCGCGTCACCGGGTCGGGCCTCGGCTGCCCCACCTGGCCCGCCTGCGACACCGGGTCGCTCGCCACGACGCCCGAGCTCGGCATCCACGGTGTCATCGAGTTCACCAACCGGGCGCTGACCGGCGTGCTCATCGTCGCCGTCGGCTGGGCGATCGTCGCCGCTCGCCTGCAGAAGCCCCGTGACCGCAGCATGACGCGACTGGCCTGGTCGCAGTTCTGGCTCGTGATCGCCAACGCGATCGTCGGCGGAATCTCGGTGCTGGTCGAGCTCAACCCCTACGTGGTCGCGTTCCACTTCATCATGGCGACCGCGCTCCTCACCACGACCACCCTCACCTGGCACCGGGCGCACCGGGGTCAGTCGGCCGCCGTCCGGTTCCCGAGCCGGGTGGGCACGCTCTCCTGGGTCCTCGTGATCGTCACCGCCGTGCTCATCGCCGTCGGCACCACGGTCACCGGATCCGGGCCGCACTCGGGCGACTCCGCCGACGTGCCCCGGATGGTCTTCGTCTGGGAGCAGGTGACGATCGTCCACGGCGTGCTCGGCGTGGCCGCCCTCGTGCTCGGCATCGCGGTGCTGGTGCAGTGCCTCCGCGTCCCCGGCGCACAGCTGGCGGTCCGCCGCTCGGCCACGTTCGTGGCGATCGTCGTGCTGCAGGCGGGTCTGGGCCTCGCGCAGTCGCTCCTCGGGCTGCCCGAGTGGATGGTCGTGCTGCACCTGCTCGGCTCGGCCCTGGTGTGGGTGGGCGCGCTCCGGGTGCTGCTCGACACGCATCCGACGCTCTTCGCACCGAAGACCCCGAGCGGGTCGACTCTCCCTGAGACCCGGGTCACGGTTTCGCCCTGAGCGCCCGATCGCGCCGCAATCCCCTGTAGAATCATGGGGTTCTTCCAGGCCATCCTGGTCGGGAGGACGATCGCCACCGATACCCGAATCGGCGCGGAAACCTCCGCAGACCCTGGGTTCGGCGAGCCTTCCCGGCACGATGGAATGACCGACGTGTGCCGGAGGTTGAAGGCGAGGAAGGGAGTCACTCATGTCAGACGTGCTCATCGACCGACCGGAACTCGAGAACCTCGGGGTGTACGAGTTCGGCTGGTCCGACCCCGACGCCGCGGGTGCGGCCGCCGAACGTGGACTCTCCGAACAGGTCGTCTCGCGCATCTCGAAGCTCAAGAACGAGCCCGAGTGGATGCTCAAGAACCGCCTCAAGGCGATGAGCATCTTCGAGCGCAAGCCCATGCCCACGTGGGGCGCCGATCTGTCGGGCATCGACTTCGACAACATCAAGTACTTCGTCCGCTCCACCGAGAAGCAGGCGACCTCGTGGGAAGAGCTCCCCGAAGACATCAAGAACACCTACGAGAAGCTGGGCATCCCGGAGGCCGAGCGCCAGCGTCTCGTGGCCGGCGTCGCCGCCCAGTACGAGTCCGAGGTGGTGTACCACCAGATCCGCGAGGACCTCGAGGCCCAGGGCGTCATCTTCATGGACACCGACACCGCGCTCCGCGAGCACCCCGAGTTCTTCGAGGAGTACTTCGGCTCGGTCATCCCCTCGGGCGACAACAAGTTCGCCGCGCTCAACACGGCCGTCTGGTCAGGCGGCTCGTTCGTCTACGTGCCGAAGGGCGTGCACGTCGAGATCCCGCTGCAGGCCTACTTCCGGATCAACACCGAGAACATGGGCCAGTTCGAGCGGACGCTGATCATCGCCGACGAGGACAGCTACGTCCACTACATCGAGGGCTGCACCGCCCCCATCTACAAGAGCGACTCGCTGCACTCGGCCGTCGTCGAGATCATCGTGAAGAAGAACGCCCGCGTGCGCTACACGACGATCCAGAACTGGTCGAACAACGTCTACAACCTCGTCACCAAGCGCGCGATCGCGCACGAGGGCGCGACGATGGAGTGGATCGACGGCAACATCGGCTCCAAGGTGACGATGAAGTACCCGTCCATCTACCTCGCGGGCGAGCACGCCAAGGGCGAGACCCTCTCCGTCGCGTTCGCCGGCCCCGGTCAGCACCAGGACGCCGGCGCGAAGATGATCCACATGGCGCCATACACGCAGTCGTCGATCGTGTCGAAGTCGATCGCCCGCGGCGGTGGCCGCGCCGGCTACCGCGGCGAGGTCCGGGTCGACGCCAAGGCGCACCACTCGGCCAACACGGTCCGCTGCGACGCGCTGCTGGTCGACACGATCTCCCGCTCCGACACGTACCCGGCCATCGACATCCGCGTCGACGACGTGCAGCTCGGCCACGAGGCGACGGTCTCCAAGGTCTCCGAGGAGCAGCTGTTCTACCTCATGAGCCGCGGCATGCCCGAGGACGAGGCCATGGCCATGATCGTGCGCGGCTTCATCGAGCCCATCGCCCGCGAGCTGCCCATGGAGTACGCGCTCGAGCTCAACAAGCTCATCGAGATGGGCATGGAAGGATCCGTCGGCTGACCATGGCTGAGGCAACACCCGCAACCCCCGCCCAGCACGGCGCGCAGGCGCACTCCGACGGAGGCTGGGCCCTGGTCCCCGTGCAGACCCGCTCCGAGCGCTTCACGTCGACCTCGGTCGACGACTTCGGCGCCGTCTCCGGTCTCGAGTTCGAGTGGAAGTTCGCGCCCGTCGCGCGCTTCTCGCAGCTCCTGTCGGGCGCGCTCGACGGCTCCGACCTCTCGTCGCAGATCTCGAGCGAGCTCGCCGACGGCGTGACCCTCTCGTGGATCGACCGCGTCGATGCCGCCATCGGCGGCGCGGGCGTGCCCGAGGAGCGCGCGTCGGCGAACGCGTGGTCGTCGTTCTCGCGCGCCCTGCACATCCGCGTGTCCGGATCCGTCTCGGGCGACTCCGTCGTGCGGGTCTCCGGCCTCGGCACCGAGGCGCGGGCCGCGCACACGGTGATCACCGCCGAGCCGCAGTCGTCGGGCATCGTGATCCTCGAGCACACCGGCGAGGCGAACCTCAGCGAGAACGTCGAGATCGTCGTCGGCGAGGGCGCGAACCTCACCGTGGTGACCGTGCAGGAGTGGGACGACTCGGCCGTGCACCTCGCCAGCCACTTCGCCCGCATCGGCCGCGACGCGACGCTCAAGCACGCGATCGTGTCGCTCGGCGGCGGGGTCGTGCGCGTCAACCCGTCGCTCCAGCTCGTCGAGCAGGGCGGATCGGTCGAGTCGCTCGGCCTCTACTTCGCCGACGGCGGGCAGTACATCGAGCAGCGCCCCTACGTGAACCACGTCGCCGCCGACACCCGCAGCCGCGTCACCTTCAAGGGTGCGCTGCACGGCGCCGGCGCGCACACCGTCTGGGTGGGCGACGTCCTCATCGGCCCGCACGCCGACGGCACCGACTCGTACGAGCAGAACCGCAACCTCGTGCTCTCCGACGGCACCCGCGCCGACAGCATCCCCAACCTCGAGATCGAGACCGGGAACATCCAGGGTGCAGGGCACGCCTCCTCGACCGGACGGTTCGACGACGAGCAGCTGTTCTACCTGCAGTCGCGCGGCATCTCCGAGGAGGAGGCACGCCGGCTGGTCGTGCAGGGCTTCCTCGCCGAGATCGTGCAGCAGCTGGGGTCGGAGGCGCTCGAGCTGCGCCTGACCGCCGCCATCGAGCACGAGCTCGCCGCGATCCGCGCTGCATCCGCGCCCGCCTCGGAGGGTGTCGAGTGAGCGCCGAGAAGGTCTGCTCGGTCGACGACGTGCCCGTCAACCAGGCGCTGCGCGTCGTCGTCGGTGGCGCGCCCATCGCCCTCGTGAAAGACAGCGCGGGGGAGTGCCACGCCATCGGCGACACCTGCACGCACGGCGACATCTCGCTCGCCGAGGGCTTCGTCGAGGAGGACACCCTCGAGTGCTGGGCCCACGGCTCCAAGTTCTCTCTCGAGACCGGCATGCCGCTCACGCTGCCGGCCTACGAGCCCGTCCCCGTCTACGAGATCTCCATCGTCGACGGCGACGTCTACATCGACCCGACCAAGACGAAGGTGATCAACTGACATGTCCACTCTGAAGATCGAAGACCTGCACGTCAGCGTCGAGACCGACCAGGGGACCAAGCAGATCCTCCGCGGTGTCGACCTGACCGTGGGCGAGGGCGAGACCCACGCCATCATGGGCCCCAACGGCTCCGGCAAGTCGACCCTCGCGTACGCCATCGCCGGGCACCCGAAGTACCACGTCGAGTCTGGCTCCGTCACCCTCGACGGCCAGGAGCTGCTCGACATGAGCGTCGACGAGCGCGCCCGTGCGGGCCTCTTCCTCGCGATGCAGTACCCGGTCGAGATCCCGGGTGTGTCGAACGCCAACTTCCTCCGCACCGCCAAGACCGCGATCGACGGCCAGGCGCCGGCGATGCGCCCGTGGCTCAAGGAGGTCGACGCCGCCATGACGGGGCTCCGGATGGACAAGTCCTTCCGTGAGCGCAACGTCAACGAGGGCTTCTCCGGCGGCGAGAAGAAGCGCAACGAGATCCTCCAGCTCGAGCTCCTGAAGCCCAAGTTCGCCGTGCTCGACGAGACCGACTCGGGTCTCGACGTCGACGCGCTGAAGATCGTCTCCGAGGGCGTCAACCGCGCCAAGGAGAACACCGGCGCCGGCGTGCTGCTCATCACGCACTACAACCGCATCCTGCGCTACGTGAAGCCCGACTTCGTGCACGTGTTCGTCGCCGGTCGTGTGGCCGAGCAGGGCGGCCCCGAGCTCGCCGTGCAGCTCGAGAACGAGGGCTACGATCGCTTCCTCGCCGGTTCGAACGTAGGCTGACGGCATGGTCACGACACTCGAGCCTGCCCTCTTCGACAAGGTCGAAGAGGCCCTGAAGGATGTGATGGACCCGGAGCTCGGCGTCAACGTCGTCGACCTCGGACTCATCTACGACCTCGGCTGGGACGACGAGCTCGACGCTCTCGTCATCAGCATGACCCTCACCTCGGCCGGCTGCCCGCTCACCGACGTGCTCGAGGAGCAGACCGGCGAGTCGCTCGACGGCATCGTCGAGCGCTTCCGCATCAACTGGGTCTGGATGCCGCCGTGGGGCCCCGACCGCATCACCGACGACGGCCGCGAGATGATGCGCGCCCTCGGCTTCGCCATCTGACGGCGATCGTCGGTCGCTTCGACACCGAATACTGGAAAGCCCCGCGACTATCGCGGGGCTTTCCGTGTTTCGGTGTCGAGGTGACGGTAGCCCGGGCCTCCCCGGCTCAGTGGCCCATGCCGAGGCCGCCGTCGACGGGGATGACCGCGCCCGTGATGTACGCGGCGTCGTCGCTCGCGAGCCACGCGACGGCCTTCGCGATCTCCTGCGTGTGCCCGAAGCGCGCGGCCGGGATGCTCTTCTTGTAGTCCTGCTGCTGCTCCTCGGGCAGCACGGCGGTCATCTCGGTCTCGATGAAGCCAGGGGCGACGACATTCGCGGTGATGCCGCGGGCACCGAGCTCACGCGAGAGCGAACGGGCGAAGCCCACGAGAGCGCTCTTCGACGATGAGTAGTTGATCTGCCCGGGGGAGCCGTAGAGGCCGACGACGCTCGAGATGAGGATGACGCGGCCGAAGCGCTGCTTGAGCATCCCCTTCGACGCGCGCTTCACGGTGCGGAACGCACCCGTGAGGTTGGTGTCGATCACGTCGGTGAAATCGTCCTCGGTCATGCGCAGGAGGAGGGTGTCCTTCGTGATGCCCGCGTTCGCGACCACGACCTCGACTGGGCCGAGCTCCTGCTCCACCCGGGTGAACGCCGCGTCGAGCGATGCCGCGTCGGTCACGTCGGCGGCGACGGTGAGCGCCCCCTCCGGTCCGCCGGAGCCCGAGCGCGAGGTGACCGCGACCCGGTGCCCCAGAGCGACGAACTCCTCGGCGATGGCGTATCCGATGCCTCGGTTTCCTCCGGTGATGAGCACTGTCCTGGGGGTCACGGTGACGCCTTTCGTTCGATCGCGGTGATGCCTGTCGGCTCCCGTCCGCACCTCGGCGACGACTGAGCCGCATACCAGCTTAGGAGCAGTGGAGCAGGCGTACTCTTGAGAGATCCACTGACGAGAAGCGAGCATGAAGAAGCAGCAGCAGTCGGTGACGAGCCTTCCTCCCTCTCCCGAGGACGAGCGCCGCACCCGAATGATCAAGTACCTCATCGTGATGGGCATCCGCATCCTGTGCCTCATCGCGGTCTTCTTCGTCCTCCAGTGGTGGTGGGCGGTGGCGCTCTGCGCCGCCGGTGCGATCGTGCTGCCGTACGTGGCCGTCCTCATCGCCAACCAGACCATGAACACCGCCGTGGCGGCGCCCGAACGGCCCGGGGCTATCCAGGTGTACCGGATGCCGCCCGCCGGCTTCACGCCTCCCGCCGACTTCACACCTCCCGCCGACGACGAGCGGAAGGCCTCGTGATCGGTCTGAGCGCACCGCAGCCCACGCAGTGCTCGAGGGCGGGGTGCGCAGAGGATGCGTCGTGGCGCGTGGAGTGGCGCAATCCGCGCATCCATGCCGAAGACCGCCGCAAGGTGTGGCTGGCGTGCGACGAGCACGTCGAGTACCTCCAGGGCTTCCTCTCGTCCAGATCGTTCCCGGTCGAGGTGCTGGCGATCGGCGCCCCCGCGTCGACCGAGCCGATCGGCGTGGCAGCCGGGGGCACATCGTGATCGGCTGGCGGTTCCTCCTCAGCCGGCGTTGGGCGGGCTACCTGGCGATCGCGCTCGTCTTCGCCACGGTCTGCGTCAGCCTCGGGTGCTGGCAGCTCGCGCGCCGCGCGGAGGCGCGTGCCGAGATCGACCGGGTCGCGACGAACTTCGACGCCGATCCGACACCGCTGTCGCAGGCCCTGCCCGAGCTCGACTCGTACGACGAGTCGCAGAAGTGGCTCACGGTGAGCATGACGGGCACGTACCTCCTCGACGACCAGTTGCTCGTGCGCAACCGCCCGCTCGACGGCAACCCGGGGTTCGAGGTCCTCACCCCGCTCCAGCTCTCGAACGGCGACGTCTTCGTCGTCGACCGCGGCTGGCTGCCGACGGGCCAGAACCAGGACGCGCCGGATGCGGTGCCGACGCCTCCGTCGGGGACCGTGTCGGTCGTCGTCCGCCTGAAGGCGGGGGAGCCCCACCTCGACTCCCGCGGGGCGACCGAGGGGCAGATCGCGACGATCGAGCTCCCGCTCATCGAGCAGCAGGTCGGCGAGCCTACCTACACCGGTGCGTACGGGTTGCTCGCTACCGAAGACCCCGCTGCCGCTGACCGCCCCCTCGCCGTGGCCAAGCCGGTCCCGGACGAGGGGCCGCACCTGTCGTATGCGTTCCAGTGGTTCGTGTTCGCCCTGCTCGGCTTCGTCGCGCTCGGCTACATCGCGCGCCAGGAGTATCGGCTGGTCAACTCCGACGACCCCGACGAGCAGGAGCGCGCCGCCGAGCGGGCGCGGAAGCGGGCGGCGAAGCGCAGCGACGCCGACATCGAGGACGACATCCTCGACGGACGGGGCTAGGCCGCCGATCCGCGTGGCTCCGCACGTCTCGTCGTGGCTCGGCTCGCGCCGCGGCTCGGTCGGCTCGGCTGGTCTCGCCGGCTCAGGCGAGGCTGATGAGGTCGGCGTAGTCCTTGTTCCAGTGGTCCTCGACGCCGTCGGGGAGGATGAGGACACGCTCGGGGTTGAGCGCCTCGACGGCACCCTCGTCGTGGCTGACCAGCACGACGGCGCCCTCGTAGTGGGCCAGCGCATCCAGGATCTCATCGCGGCTCGCCGGGTCGAGGTTGTTCGTCGGCTCGTCGAGCAGCAGCACGTTGGCGCCCGAGACCACGATCATGGCCAGCGCCAGACGGGTCTTCTCTCCGCCGGACAGCACGCCCGCCGGCTTGTGCGAGTCGTCGCCCGTGAAGAGGAACGAGCCCAGGACACGGCGCGCCTCGGTCTCGGTGAGGTTCGGCGAGGCCGACATCATGTTCTCGAGCACCGAGCGCTTGACGTCGATCGTCTCGTGCTCCTGCGCGTAGTAGCCGATACGCAGGCCATGTCCCGGCTCGAGCTGCCCGGTGTCGGGCTTGTCGACACCGCCGAGGATGCGCAGGAGCGTGGTCTTGCCCGCACCGTTCAGCCCGAGCACCACCACCTTCGAGCCGCGGTCGATGGCGAGGTCGACGGCGGTGAAGATCTCGAGCGAGCCGTAGCTCTTCGAGAGGTTCGACGCCATCAGCGGGGTGCGACCGCACGCGACGGGGGTGGGGAAGCGCAGCTTCGCCACACGGTCGACGGCGCGCACCTCCTCGAGACCGGAGAGCATCTTCTCGGCCCGCGCGACCATCTGGTGCGCGGCGGCGGCCTTCGAAGCCTTGGCGCCGAAGCGGGCAGCCTGCAGCTGGAGCTGGCTCGCCTTCTTCTCGACGTTGACGCGCTCCTTCTTGCGGCGCTCCTCGTCGGCCTCGCGCTGCTTGAGGTAGTTCTTCCAGCCCATGTTGTACACGTCGATGACCTGGCGGTTCGCATCGAGGTAGAACACGCGGTTGACCGTCTCACCCACCAGCTCGATGTCGTGGCTGATCACGATGAAGCCGCCGTTGTAGCCCTTGAGGAACTCGCGCAGCCAGACCACGGAGTCGGCGTCGAGGTGGTTGGTCGGCTCGTCGAGGATGAGGGTCTCCGCATCCGAGAACAGGATGCGCGCCAGCTCGATGCGGCGGCGCTGACCACCCGAGAGGGTCTTCAGAGGCTGGTCGAGGATGCGGTCGGGCAGGCTGAGGTTCGAGGCGATCGACGCTGCCTCCGCCTCGGCCGCGTAGCCGCCGAGCGCGGTGAAGCGGTCGGTGAGGTTGCCGTAGCGCTTCATGGCGCGCTCGCTCACCGCCGGGTCGTCGGACGCCATCTCGAGCGACGCCTCCTGCATTCCGAGCACGAGCGAGCCGAGGCCGCGAGCGTCGAGGATGCGTGTGCGGGCCAGCTCCTCCGGGTCGCCGGATCGCGGGTCCTGCGGGAGGTAGCCGAGCTCGCCGGTGCGCTGCACCTGCCCCTCGTTCGGCAGCAGGTCGCCGGCGAGGACCTTCGTGAGCGTGGTCTTCCCCGCACCGTTCCGGCCCACGAGACCGATCTTGTCGCCGCCTGCGACGCGGAACGACACATCCTCCATCAGGGTGCGCGCACCCACTCTGATGGTGAGATCGGTGACGGCGAGCACAGGCGAAGTCCATTTCTTTCGTTGCGTTGCCACAACGGTGGGGAGGGGGATGCGTCCTAGTATATTTCGCAGGGCTGGTGCCACCGTGAGTGCTCGCTCTCCGCGCAATCGACGCGCACCCGCTGCGGCTCGGCACATCCGACGCAGCGCCGCCGAATCTCGACGACAGGAGACCGCATGTCGACCGTCTCGCTCGCCTACGGGCGCCCGACCATCGCCGATCGCCTCATCCCCCGCTCGCTGGTCACCGACATCGTCCTGGTAGCTGCCGGCGCGGGTCTGACCGGGCTCCTCGCTCAGTGGATGATCCCCGTGGGGCCTGTGCCGTTCTCGGGTCAGACCCTCGCCGTGCTGCTCGTCGGCGCGTCGCTTGGCGCCGCGCGCGGCGCGATCTCCCTCGCGCTGTACGCGCTGCTCGGTGTGGTGGGTGTGCCGTGGTTCACCGACGGCGCGCACGGACTCTCCGTCCTGATCGGCGGGACCGGCGGCTACATCCTCGGCTTCATCGCCGCCGCCGCCCTCGTGGGCTGGCTGGCGCAGCGCGAGTGGGACCGGAAGATCGTGGGTGCGATCGTCGCGTTCCTCGCCGGGAGCGTCACGATCTACGCGATCGCGCTGCCCTGGCTCGCCGTGGTCGGCGGCTACGACCTCGCCACGACCCTCACGTACGGCCTCTACCCCTTCATCCTGGGCGACGTGATGAAGGCCCTCGTCGCCGGCGCCGCCCTCCCGCTCTCCTGGAAGCTCGTCGCCCGCCTCAAGCGCTGACGCGTCACCTCGACACCGTTTCTTCGGAAGCCCCGCCCGTACGGAGGGGCTTCCGTCGTTTCGGTGTCGAAGTGACGCGCTCACAGCTCGACGAGCCCGGCCCGGCGGTGTCCCGCCGACCAGCGATGCTCGCGGCGCGCGATGAGCGACCGCAGAAGTGCAGCCACACGGGGCCACTCGTACATGACCTGCGCGTACGTGAGCCTGAGGACGAGATAGCCGCGCTCCTTCAGGGCGAGATCGCGTCGGCGGTCGGCCGCGAAGGCCGCGGCCGGCGAGTGCGTCTCCCTGCCGTCGACCTCGACCACGAGCCGATCGCCGATGAGGAAGTCGACCCTGCCCACTCCGCCGATGGCGACCTGACTCCGCAGCGGGAGGTTGAGCGCCCTGCACCCGAGTCGGAAGTGCGTCTCGATGCCGGACTGGGCACCCGGATCGAGGAGATCGGCGTAGTCCCGGTAGAACTGCGGGAGGTCGGCGAGCACGGTGAGGACCTCGCCGCGACCCAACAGCCCCAGGTTGAGGACCGAGTCGAGCACGGCGACCGCCTCGTCGCGCGGGAGACATCGCACCGCGAGCCCGAGGGCGACGTCGATCCGGTCGACGATCGGATCCTCCGCCCGCCCTGTGTCGGAGCGGTGGATCACCGCGGCTGAGGACGGTAAGCGACGCGCGGTCCTGGGCACCCGGAGGTGCACGACGTGGTCCTGGGGCGTGTGCACCTTGCCGAGCGACAGAGCGCTGACGCACGTGATGCGTCCGCCCAGACGAGCCGCCGACACGAGCCGGGGATCCGCCTCGAGCAGAGCGGCCCATCCTCGCCGTGGATGGAAGATCTGCCCACGGAGGACGGCGCCACGAACCTGCACAGGGGAGTGGCCGTGTGCAGCGAGGAGTGCAACGGGTGCCACGCCGCCGTGGCGGGCGAGGGTCTCGACGACATCCATCCGGCCAGCGTCGCCGAGACCGGGCAGTATCAGGGTCGCCTCAGCCAGTTCTGTGGAGAACGTCGGCTCTGGGTCGTCGGTGCAGGAACGGGCGAACTCTCTGCCAGAGCCGTACGACCGTCACCTCGACACCGATTCCACCCGAGTCCGCCACATAGCGCCGGGGTGTCGAGGAATCGGTGCTGTAGCGACGCAGCACGCACCACGACGTCGCGCGCGCCCGCGGCGGGCGGGGGAGATCAGGCGCGGAGGCCCAGGAGCGGGAGGAGCTGGGCGAGGTCGCGGGTGTCGAGGCAGACGTCGGCGTGGGCGCGCACGAGGGGCTTCGCGCAGAAGGCGACGGCGAGGCCCGCCTCGTCCATCATGCGGAGATCGTTCGCTCCGTCGCCCACGGCGATGGTACGCGATAGGGGCGTGCCCGAGTCGGCGGCCCAGGCGCGGAGCGCCGCCGCCTTCGCCTCGGCGTCGACGATGGGGCCGGTGACGCGGCCGGTGAGCGTCCCGTCGGCGACCTCGAGGCGGTTCGCCTGCCAGTGGTCGAGCCCCAGCGCCTCACCGATGGGGTCGACGAGCTCGTGGAATCCACCCGACACCACGCCGATCCGCCCGCCGAGCGAGTGCACGCCGGCGACGAGCTCGGGCACCCCGGCGGTGATGGTGATGCGCTCGCCGATCTCGGCCAGGCACGACACGGGCAGACCAGCGAGGGTGGCGACACGCTCGTGCAGGCTCTCTGCGAAGTCGATCTCGCCGCTCATGGCGCGGTGGGTGATGGCCGCCACCTCATCGAGGGAGCCCGCCGCCTCGGCGAGGAGCTCGATCACCTCGTTCTCGATCAGGGTCGAGTCGACATCGAGGACGACGAGGGTCATGGGACGACGCGAACTCCCTTTCCGACCACGGTGATGCCGGACTCGGTGACCGTGAAACCCCGTTCACGGTCGCGCTCGGGATCGACGCCGATCTGCGCCCCGGCGGACACGACGACGTTCTTGTCCAGGATAGCGCGGCGGATGACGGCATCCGGTTCGACGTGGACGCGGTCGAAGAACACCGAGTTCTCGACCAGCGCGCCCGAGTCGACGGTGCACCAGGGACCCAGGACGCTGCGCTCGACGCGGGCGCCCGAGATGAGGCAGCCGAGCGACACGATCGACTCGACGGTCATGCCCGGGTTGCCCTTCGCGTCGCGCACGAACTTCGCGGGCGGCGAGTTGAGCTGCTGCGTGTAGATGGGCCACTCGTTGTTGTACAGGTTGAACACCGGCAACGCGGAGATGAGGTCCTGGTGCGCGTCGAAGAACGACTCGATCGTCCCCACGTCGCGCCAGTAGTAGCGGTCGCGATCGGTCGATCCGGGCACGTCGTTGCGACTGAGGTCGTACACGGCGGCGTTCTGGCGAGACACGAAGTCGGGGATGATGTCGCCGCCCATGTCGTGGTTCGACTCGGGCCGCTCCCCGTCGCGGATGACAGCCTCGATCAGCTGGTCGGCGTCGAAGACGTAGTTGCCCATCGAGGCGAGCACCTCGCCGGGGGAGTCGGCGAGCCCCATCGGGTCCTTCGGCTTCTCGAGGAACTCGGAGATCCGGCGCGGGTCGGAGTCGGAGAGCTGGATCACGCCGAACTGGTCAGCGAGCGAGATCGGCTGACGGATGGCCGCCACCGTCGCGCCGGCGCCCGACTCGATGTGGGCCTCGATCATCTGGCTGAAGTCCATCCGGTACACGTGGTCGGCGCCGACCACGACCACGATGTCGGGGTCCTCGTCGCGGATGAGGTTGAGGCTCTGCAGGATGGCGTCGGCCGATCCGCTGAACCACCGCTTGCCGAGGCGCTGCTGCGCGGGCACCGAGGCCACGTAGGAGCCCAGCAGGCCGTCGAGCTTCCAGGTCTGCGACACGTGACGGTCGAGGCTGTGCGACTTGTACTGCGTGAGCACCACGATCTGCCGCAGCCCCGAGTTGACGAGGTTCGACAGCGCGAAGTCGATGAGACGGTAACCGCCGCCGAACGGCACTCCCGGCTTGGCCCGGTCGGCGGTGAGGGGCATCAGCCGCTTCCCTTCGCCACCCGCGAGGACGATGCCGAAGATCTTCTTCGATGCTGCCATGAGACCCACCCTAATGGTGTGGTGTACACCGGCGTACTAACGTTCGGAGTATGCGAGTCGACGTGCTGACCAAGGAGTATCCGCCCGCGATCTACGGGGGTGCAGGGGTGCACGTCACCGAGCTCGTGAAGGAGCTGCGCGAGAGGATGGACGTGGCGGTCCGCTGCTTCGGCGAACCGCGCGACGAGCCCGGCGTTTTCGCGTACCGCACTCCCACCGAGCTGGCGGGGGCGAACGGCAGCCTCGAGACGCTCGGCGTCGACCTGCAGATCGCCCAGGCGGTCGAGGGCACCGACCTCGTGCACTCGCACACCTGGTACGCCAACGCGGCCGGTCGCCTGGCACAGCTGCTCCACGGCGTGCCGCACGTCGTGACGGCGCACTCCCTCGAGCCGCTGCGGCCGTGGAAGGCCGAGCAGCTCGGCGGCGGGTACCGCGTGTCGTCGTGGATCGAGCGCGAGTCGTACGAGTCGGCCGACCACGTGATCGCCGTCAGCGGCGGCATGCGCCGCGACATCCTCCGCTCGTACCCGGCGCTCGACGAGGCGAAGGTCTCGGTCGTGTACAACGGGATCGACCTCGAGAAGTGGCGTCCCGTCGACGACGCCGAGGTCCTGGCACGGCACGGCATCGACGCCGATCGACCGACCGTCGTGTTCGTCGGCCGGATCACGCGGCAGAAGGGGCTGCCGTACCTGCTCCGCGCCATCGACCGCCTGCCAGCTGAGGTGCAGGTCGTGCTCTGCGCCGGCGCGCCCGACACCCCCGAGATCATGGCCGAGGTGACGAACGCCGTGCGCGCGCTGCAGGAGACGCGGACGGGCATCATCTGGATCGAGGAGATACTCCCGCAGCCCCAGCTGGCCGCGGTGCTCACCGCCGCGACCGTCTTCGTCTGCCCCTCGGTGTACGAGCCGCTCGGCATCGTCAACCTCGAGGCCATGGCGTGCGAGCTGCCTGTCGTGGGCACGGCGACCGGCGGCATCCCGGAGGTAGTCGTCGACGGCGTGACGGGCGTGCTCGTCCCGATCGAGCAGGAGCAGGACGGGACGGGCACCCCGCTCGACCCCGAGCGCTTCGTCGCCGACATGGCGGATGCGTTGACCCGCGTGGTCTCGGATCCCGAGTCGGCGAGGAAAATGGGCCTGGCCGGCCGCGCCCGTGCGGAGGCGGAGTTCAGCTGGTCGACGATCGCCGACCAGACCGCGGCGATCTACCGCTCGCTCATCGCCTGAGCCGACCCAGCAGGCTGCGCCCGCACCGCGTTCCGCACAGGCCGAACTCCCAGGCGGCACCCCCTCCGACCGGCCCTCGACCCCCGCGGCGCACGGCTAGGCTTGAGGGCATGCCTGATGTGCTCGACCTCGAAGACGTCACCGTCGTCCGCGGCGACAACCGCATCCTGAACGATCTGACCTGGCGGGTCGACGGCGATCAGCGCTGGGTGGTGCTCGGTCCGAACGGCGCCGGGAAGACCACCCTGCTCCAGATCGCCGCGGCGATGAGCCACCCCTCGAGCGGCAGCGTTCAGGTGCTCGACGGTCGCCTCGGCGAGGTCGACCTCTTCGAGCTGCGTCCGCGCGTCGGCTTCGCGTCGAGTGCGATGGCGCGCCGCTTCCCCGGCGACGAGACGGTGCTCGATGTGGTGCTCACCGCCGCCTACTCGGTCACCGGCCGCTGGAACGAGACCTACGAGGACATCGACCTCCGCCGCGCCCAGCGCGTGCTGGCCGAGTGGCGCCTCGACCACCTCAGCGACCGCGCGTTCGGGTCGCTCAGCGACGGCGAGCAGAAGCGGGTGCAGATCGCCCGGTCGGTCATGACCGATCCCGAGCTGCTGCTCCTCGACGAGCCCGCCGCCTCGCTCGACCTCGGCGCCCGCGAGGAGCTGCTGCAGCTCCTCGGCGGCTACGCCCAGTCTCCCGAGGCTCCGGCCATCGTGATGGTCACGCACCACGTGGAGGAGATCCCGATCGGGTTCACCCACGCGCTTCTGCTGGCTCGCGGGGGAGTCGTGACGAGCGGCGGCCTCCGCGAGACCATCACGTCCGAGAACCTCACCGAGGTCTTCGGCCTGCCCATCACCGTGACCGAGGAGGACGGGCGCTACACCGCCCGCGCCGCCTGAGGCCCGGCCCCGCCCGTCGACCCCACCGCCCGGCTCGACCGCCTCGGTCCGACCGCCGCGTCCGCTCGCCAGATCGGAGCGGGCCTGGTAGGATCGTGTGTTGGTTCGCCCGACGGCTCCGATGCCGCGACGGGCCCTCGCAGCCCGCCAGACACATCCTGGCCAGCCGGAACGCCCCCGCCAGCCAGACCACACCTGAGGATCCCCGATGAAGACTGACATCCACCCCGACTACGCCCCCGTCGTGTTCCGCGACCTCGCGTCCGGCGCGACCTTCCTGACCCGCTCCACCGTGACCGGCGAGAAGACGATCGAGTGGGAGGACGGCAACACCTACCCCGTCATCGACGTCGAGATCTCGTCCGAGTCGCACCCGTTCTACACGGGCAAGCAGCGCATCCTCGACTCGGCCGGCCGCGTCGAGAAGTTCAACTCGCGCTACAAGAACTTCGGCAAGTAGTCACTTCCCGAACGCTCACAGCCCGAAGCGCCTCCGCACACCGCGGGGGCGCTTCGTGGTTTTGCGAGGCGTCCCGGCTCGTCAGACCCCACGAGGCGACAGGTGGATCCTCCTGGTCTGAGCGTGCAGACGGGGCCGATCATGTCGAGATGACGCTCAAGGTCGCTTGGTGAGGCCTCGCGAGCGGCGCGCTCCACTTGACCCGGCTCGTAGTCAGTGCGTCGAATCGGTCGCCCGACAAGCTCAGCGCGACGAAGGGGTTTCCCCACAGCGTCACCAGCACCCACTCGGGACGGTCGGGAGCGGCAGCGCGATACCCGGACAGCCAACCTATCGAGCCATGAGAGGACGCCTCGCCACCCCTCACAGTCCACTCAGTGTTCGTCTCCTCAAGGAGAACGCCATCGAGAATCAGCTGGTCGTTGCACCGCCAGTCGAGCGCGTGAAGGTGTTGCCACCACGATACAGACCGAGGACCTTGCGAGTACTCCATCAAGTACAGCTGTCCCGAACTTGTACACGACACCCTCAAGATAGTCGGCGACCAGATCACCTGCCGCCGTCACACGCCACATCGACTGAGCATACCTCAGCGACGGCGGGAGCGGCGGCGGGCCTTACGGAGCTCCGACATCGCGAGGCCGACCTTGAGGCCCCAGTCGGCCGACTCCTTCGTGCTCGTCGCGATGTCGAGCGGGATGCCGGCGGCCGCCGTCTCGGTGCGGACCGCCAGCTCGAACGCATCGGCGTCGGCATAGGAGAGCGCGTTGTCGATCTCGACCGCCTCGGTGTCTTCGGCGAACGCGACGATGTACCCGAGTGTCGCGGCTCCCGTGCCGAGCGCGGTCCGCTGTGCGGCCCCCACCGGCCCCGGGACGAGCACACGCTGGTGCCGCATGTCGAGGAGGAGCAGAGCGCGGATGGTCGGCCACGGGTGGTCGACACCGTCGTAGAGGAACCCCTCCGGGCCGACCGCGACGAACGGGCCGCGGGCGAGCGCTCTCCCGAGCCTCCGATGACGACCGACGTTCTGCACCACGATCACCGCCGCCACGACGACGTAGCCCAGGGCGAAGACGCCCAGCGGAATGCCGATCCAGCCCGCGAGGATGAGGAGCGGCGACAGGAGGAGCACGAGCGCGCCGGAGATCCCGAACCGGCGGATGCCGCGCGCGGCCGCCGCGCGCCTGGTCTCGACCATGGCGCGGTCGGCCGTGAACGAGACCGTCACGCCGCCCTCAGAACAGCGTGGGGTGCGCGGGCACAGGGATGAGCGGCCACCCGCGGCGAGCGACGAAGTGCGGATCGCGGGCGCGACGCATGTAGTCCTCGAACGACGCGCACTGCTCGTCGTGCCAGTCGACCTGCGCGCGGTGGAGCGCAGCGGCGTCGAAGGCGAGGTCGTCGGCGTAGCGCTCCGCCAGGGCGAGCGCCACGCGCCCCGCCGCGATGGCGTCGGCGCCGGCGTTGTGCGCCTCCGTGAGGGTCACTCCGTAGTGGTCGGAGGCGGCGGTGAGGGTGCGCTTGCCCTTGCGGTACCGGTCGACCCGGCGGTCGATGACGAGCGGGTCGACGACCGCGCCCGGCTCGCCGAGCGGACGGATGCCGTGGCGGAGGCACTCGCGGTCGAGGAGCGTGAAGTCGTAGGGCGCGTTGTAGACGACCACGGCGTACGAGTCGGCGAGCATCGAGCGCAGCGTGAAGACGACCTCGTCGACGACCTCGGCTGCTCGTCGGCCGACCGCCCGGGCCTGCGCCGTCGTGATGCCGTGGACCGCCGTGGCGCCCTCGGGGATCTCGACGCCGGGATCGGCGATCCAGTCATGCCGGTCGACGACCTGTCCGCGCTCGTCGAGCATCGACACGTTGGCCGTCACGATGCGCGACGTCTCGACGTCGATGCCGGTGGTCTCCAGGTCGAAGACCGCGAGCCGGGTGGCCCAGATCGGGAGTGTCGCTCGAGTGGCCTCGAGCGTCACGAGTCACCGCATGCGTTCGTCGGGTTTCGACACATGCAACCAGTAGAAGGCCTGCGTGCCGAACGTCAGGTGCACCACGCCGTCGTCGTCGAAAGCGGGGAACTCGGCGTGCCCGAACAGGTCGTACAGCCGGCATCCCGCGTACTCGGGCGCGGTGATCGTGGTGGAGACGGGGTTGTGCGAGAAGTTGAAGACGCAGAGCACGTCCTCGGGCTGGTCGCCGAGCACGTCGTCGGAGCCCTCGTAGGAGCGCACGAACGACAGCACCGACTCGTTCGTGCTCTCGAGCACGCGCAGCGAGCCGAGCCCGAACGCCGGATGCGCCTTGCGCACATGCACGACGTTGCGGACCCAGTGCAGCAACGACCGCGACTGCGCCAGCTGGCTCTCGACGTTGACGAGCGTGTAGTTGAACACGAGCGACTGCACGACGGGGAGGAACAGCTTGCCGGGGTCGGCGGTCGAGAAGCCCGCGTTGCGGTCGGGGGTCCACTGCATGGGCGTGCGCGAGGAGTCGCGGTCGGGCAGCCAGATGTTGTCGCCCATCCCGATCTCGTCGCCGTAGTAGAGGAACGGGCTCCCGGGCAGCGCGAACAGCAGTGCGTGCACGAGCTCGAGCTCGGCGCGCGAGTTGTCGAGGAGGGGTGCGAGGCGACGCCGGATGCCGATGTTCGACCGCATCCGCGGGTCGTAGGCGTACCAGCCGTACATCGCCTGCCGGTACTCCTCGCTCACCATCTCGAGCGTGAGCTCGTCGTGGTTGCGGAGGAAGGTGCCCCACGCCGCGCCCGGCGGGATGTCGGTGGTCTCGGAGAGGATGCGCACCAGCTCGTCGGCCTTCTGCGAGCGGAGGGAGTAGTAGATGCGCGGCATCACCGGGAAGTCGAACGCCATGTGGCACTCGGGCTCCTCCTCGCTGCCGAAGAAGGCGGCCACCTCGCGCGGCCACTGGTTCGCCTCGGCGATGAGGATGCGACCGGGGTAGTCGCGATCGACCATCGCCCGCAGCTTCACGATGAAGTCGTGGGTGGGCGGCTCGCCCTCGCCGTTGCCCTCGTCCGACTCGTAGAGGTAGGGGATGGCGTCGAGGCGGATGCCGTCGACACCCATGTCGAGCCAGAACCGCACCGTGTCGAAGATCGCCTCGTGCACGGCCGGGTTCTCGAAGTTGAGGTCGGGCTGGTGCGAGAAGAAGCGGTGCCAGAAGAACTGCCGCCGCACCGGGTCGAACGTCCAGTTCGACTCCTCGGTGTCGACGAAGATGATGCGGATGTTCTCCCACTTCTCGTCGGTGTCGCTCCAGACGTAGAAGTCGCCGTACGGGCCCTCGGGGTCTTCGCGCGACTGCTGGAACCACTCGTGCTGGTCGGAGGTGTGGTTGAGCGGGAAGTCGATGACGATGCGCATGTTGCGCTCGTGCGCCTTCGTGACGAGGTCGCGGAACTCCTCGACCGTGCCGTACTCGGGCAGCACCGCCTTGAAGTCCGAGACGTCGTAGCCGCCGTCGCGCAGCGGCGACATGAAGAACGGGGGCAGCCAGAGCGCGTCGACACCCAGCCACTGCAGGTAGTCGAGCTTCGAGATGAGACCGGCGATGTCGCCGAAGCCGTCGCCGTTCGAGTCGACGAACGACCTCACCATCACCTCGTAGAACACCGCCCGTCGATACCACTGGGTGTCGAGTGTGAGACCGGGGGCCTGGATGGGGGCGGTGAAGCTCACGGGGCTCCTATCGGGGAGAGGCGGGGCTCGGACGCGAGGGCGGACGACCATCTTCACGATATCCCTGTGGACCGCAACGGCAACGGATGCTCGCGCGGGCTTCCAGCATGACGTGAGGGCTTCCAGGGTCATGCCCAGGAGCGCCTCTAAGCTGGTCCCGATGTCGATCGCCTCGCCCTACGCAGCCCGCAGTGCCCGCATGCCCGCGACGGAGCGCGTGCTCACGGTCCAGGGCAGCGAGACCCACCTGTGGGAGTACGGCGATCCCGACAGCGACACCGTCCTCCTCGTCGTCCACGGCTACCGCGGTGAGCACCACGGCCTCGAGCCGGTGGTCGTGCAGCTGGAGGGTCTGCGCATCCTCAGCCCCGACCTGCCCGGCTTCGGCGTCTCGACGCCGCTCGTGGAGGGCGAGCACGACATCGCCGGCTACGCGGCCTGGCTCCACGAGCTGACGCGGCGGATGCGCGACGAAGTCGGTCGCGACCGTCGCTTCGTCATCGTGGGCCACTCGTTCGGCTCCATCGTGGTGTCGGCGGCGCTGGCGGAGGGGCTCGACGTCGATGCGGCCGTGCTCATCAACCCCATCGCCGCTCCCGCGCTCAAGGGGCCCCGCGGGGTGATGACGCGGGGCGCGATCGTCTACTACCAGATCGCCGCCGCGCTTCCCGAGCGTGCCGGCTTCGCGCTGCTGGCCAACCCGCTCATCGTGCGGGTGATGAGCGAGACGATGGCGAAGACGAAGGATCGCGCGCTGCGCAGCTGGATCCACGACCAGCACGACCGCTACTTCAGCGCCTTCGCGAATCGCACGGTCGTGCTCGACGCCTTCCGTGCGTCCGTCGGCCATGACGTGAGCGAATACGCCGACCGGATCGCCGTGCCCACGCTGATGATCGCCGCCGATCGCGACGACATCACGCCCATCGAGGCGGAGTACGCGGTGGCTGCGACCATCCCCGACGCCGAGCTCGTGGTGCTGCACGGGGTGGGTCATCTCATCCACTACGAGCGTCCGATCGAGGCGGCGCGGGCGATCCGCTCGTTCCTGGCGCGGCTCGATGCCCACGGCGGACGGTCCGCTGAGGGCCTCGCCGAGAGCGGCGTCGCCACCTCATGAGGGTCGTCTACGACTGCCGGTACGTCCGCATCGGGCGCCACGACGGCATCAGCCGCTACACGGCCGGGGTGGTGGGGGAGCTGCGGCACCTCGTCGACCTCGTCGTCCTCATCAGCGACGAGCGCCAGCTCGAGATGCTGCCGGCGGGCCTGCGCTGGCGCCGCATCTCAGGGCCCACGAGCGTGCTCGAGCCCCTGGTGGCGCTGCAGGTGAACCGGCTGCGCCCCGATGTCGTCATCACCCCGATGCAGACGATGGGCACGGCGCTCCGACGCTACAAGGTGGCGTTGACGGTGCACGACCTCATCTACTACTCCAACCCCGAGCCGCCGCACGACCTGCCCGGCTTCGTCCGGGTGCTCTGGCGGCTGTACCACAAGGCCTGGTGGCCGCAGCGGGTGCTGCTGAACGGCGGCGACGCCGTGGTCACGGTCTCGCACACCACCGAGGGGTTGATCGAGCAGCACCGGCTGACGAAGCGGCCGGTGGTCGTCGCGCGCAACGCGGCCGACCTGCCGGAGCGCTCCGCCGTCGCCTCCGACCCCGACGCCCAGGCCGCGGCGCGCTCGATCGTCTACATGGGCTCGTTCATGCCCTACAAGAACGTCGAGACCCTCGCTCGCGCCGCGGAGCTGCTGCCCGGCTACACGCTGCATCTGCTCAGCAGGTCGACGCCCGCCGACGAGCAGCGCCTCCGCGAGGCCGCTCCGCGAGCCACGCTCGAGTTCCATCGCGGGGTGAGCGACGAGGAGTACCACGAGCTGCTCCGCCGCTGCACGGCGCTCGTCACGGCGTCGCTCGACGAGGGCTTCGGCATCCCGTTGGTGGAGTCGATGGGATACGGCACCCCGGTCGTGGTGAGCGACATCCCGGTCTTCGAGGAGATCCGGGGAGAGGCTGCGCTCTATGCGCCGGCCACCGATCCTGCGGCCTTCGCCGAGCGCATCCGCTCGCTGGAGGACCCGGCGGAGTGGCGTCGCCGTAGCGCGCTGGGGCGCGAGCAGGCCGAGCGGTTCAGCTGGGCAGAGTCAGCTCGAGCGATAGCGGGGCTCGCCGGCGAACTGACTCGTCGAGCGCGGAGCCGTTGAACTCCGACATCGAGACCGACCCGTCCTCGACGACGAAGTCGTGCGCCGAGCCGTTCGCGATGAGCTGCCCCTGCTGCGGCAGCGCCTTCTCGGTGATGTAGCGCACGAGCGATCCGATCACCCCGCCGTGGCACACCACGATCCACGACTGCCCCGGGTGCTCCTCGGCCAGTCGTCCGAGCGCGGGCAGCACTCGGGCGACCACGTCGGAGCGCCGCTCGCGACCGGGCACGGGCTGAAGCGGATCCGGGAAGCGGGCCACGATCTGGTCGTGATCGAGCCCCTCGACCTCGCCGTACGCGCGCTCGCGCAGGTCGGGTTCGATCTCGGGTTCACCGAGCCCGAGGCGGGCGGCGATGATCTCGGCCGTCTCGCGAGCGCGGCTGAGCGGGCTCGCGACGATGCCGTCCCACTCGCGCACCGCCAGTGCCTCGGCCGTGCCGCGCGCCTGCGCGCGTCCGGTGTCGTTGAGCGGGATGTCGGTCACGCCCTGGATGCGTCGCTGGGCGTTCCAGTCGGTCTCGCCGTGGCGCACGAAGGTGAAGGTCGTCATCACCGCCAGTCTACGGATCCAGCCCGACCCGGATGCGCCGGGTCATGATCGACCGGACCCGATCGCCTGCCGCCTATGACCCGCGCAGCGCCGTCGCGATCGCCTCGAGCGTCTCGGTGGTGCCCGCGTCGATCTTCACCACCGCACGGCGATCGCCCTTGGTGAGCCCCCGGTTGATGATGACGATCGGGAGGCGCCGGCGGCGGGCCTGCTCCAGGAGGCGGATGCCGGAGTTCACCACCAGCGACGAGCCCGCGATGAGCAGCGCATCCGACGCGTTCACCATCGCGCGGGCCTCGGCGAACTTCTCGACGGGCACGAACTCGCCGAAGAACACCACGTCCGGCTTGAGGACGCCGCCGCAGACGGTGCAGGCGGGGATGCGGAAGGAGTCGAAGTCGGCGACCTCGGCATCGCCGTCGGGGTTGAGCTGCACGAACTCGGGGCGCTCGAGGCCCGGGTTCTCCTCCTCCATGCGGTGGGCGATGTCGACCCGCGCGAACATCTGGCCGCACTGGAGGCAGCGCACGCGGTCGACCGATCCGTGGAGGTCGACGAGGCGGCGCGTGCCGGCCCGAGCGTGGAGACCGTCGACGTTCTGCGTGACGATGCCCGACACGACGCCCGCGGCCTCGAGCTCAGCGAGCACGCGGTGGCCGCGATTCGGCGCGGACGCGTCGAACATCCGCCACCCGACGTGGCTTCCGGCCCAGTAGCGCTTGCGGAACGACTCGCTCGAGCGGAACTGGTCGAACGTCATCGGGTTGCGCTTCGGAGCGCCTTCGCCGCGGTAGTCGGGGATGCCCGAGTCGGTGCTCATGCCCGCCCCGGTGAGCACGGCGATCCGGGCCCCGCGCAGCACGTCGACCGCCTGCTCGATGAGCACGTCGGTCTCGGGCGCCGCCGGATCGTCGACCAGCTCCATGCCACCTCCGCGATCGCAGTCCTGCACTCCTCTCGATTCTAGGTCCGTCGGTTTTCGCCGATGTCACGCGCGCTGGCAGAGTGGGGGGATGCCCGTCCTCCGCATCGACTCGCTCGACCGGCCCGAGCTCGCCGACTTCGCGGGCCTCACCGACGTCGCCATGCGGCGTCTGCTCGAGCCCGAGGGCGGCCTGTACCTGGCTGAGTCGTCGAAGGTCATCGAGCGGGCCGTCGACGCCGGCCACGTCCCTCGCGCGCTGCTGCTGCAGGAGCGCTGGCTGCCCGACCTCCAGGGCGTGCTCGAGCGCTTCCCCGACGTCCCCGCGTTCGTCGCCGACGACGCCCTGCTCACCGAGCTCACGGGCTTCCAGATGCACCGCGGCGCCCTGGCCTCGATGCACCGGCCGGTGCTTCCGGATGCGCGTGAGCTGCTGCGCGACGCACGCCTGGTCGTCGTGCTCGAGGACATCGTCGACCACACCAACGTGGGCGCGGCGTTCCGGTCGGCGGCGGGTCTCGGCGCCGATGCCGTCCTCATCTCGCCCCGCTGCGCCGATCCGCTCTACCGCCGGAGCGTGCGGGTCAGCATGGGCACCGTGCTCCAGGTGCCCTGGACGCGCATCGGCGAGTGGCGGGAGGCCGGGCCGATGCTGCACGAGCTCGGCTTCACGATCGCCGCGCTCGCGCTGAGCGACGACGCGGTGCCGCTTCCGGCGTTCGCCGCGACCGCACCCGACCGCGTGGCCGTCGTGATGGGCACCGAGGGGGACGGACTGAGCCGGCGCGCGCTGGCCGCCGCCGACGTGCACGTGGAGATCCCGATGCTGCACGGGGTCGACTCCCTCAACGTCGCCGCCGCGAGCGCGGTGGCCCTCTACGCGTTGACCACCGCCCGGCAGGCCGACTGACGGCGAGCGCGTCCTGCCGGTGCGTGGGCACCGCGGGGCGCGCGGACGACGGGACTCCCGCGGTCGGCGGCGCGCCGCTATGCTCGGCTCACCGATCCGAGGGAGGACGCACGTGAGTCAAGCCATGGCAGGGACAGGAGCGGCCCCCGGGGAGGGCAAGGGCCTCAAGGCGGGGAGCCTCGGACTCTTCGGCTCGACGGTCATCGGTCTGGCGTCCACCGCGCCCGTCTACTCGCTCGCGGCCACCATGGGCTTCGTCGTGCTCGCCGTCGGCGCGCAGGCGCCGATCGCGATGGCGCTGGCGTTCATCCCGATGTTCCTCACCGCCTCCGCCTACCGCGAGCTGAACCGCGCGGTGCCTGACTGCGGCACCGCGTTCACCTGGGGCACGAAGGCGTTCGGACCCTGGGTGGGGTGGATGGCGGGCTGGGGTGTCGCTGTCGCGGGCATCATCGTGCTCGCCAATCTCGCCCAGATCGGCAGCTCGTACCTCTGGCAGCTCACCGGCAATCCCGACCTCTATGAGAACGAGGTCATCGTCACCGCCACGGGTGCGGTGTTCATCGCGATCATGACGGTGATCAGCGTGCGAGGTCTGCAGATCGGAGAGCGCCTGCAGAACGTGCTGCTCGCCGTCCAGTACATCGCGCTCATCCTGTTCGTGGTGATCGCGTTCTGGAACGTGATCGCGGGCACCGCCCCCGAAGGGGCGAGCCTGCCCGAGGCGTCGTGGTTCAACCCGTTCGCGTTCGAGTCGGTCCACGGCTTCACCGAGGCGATCCTGCTCTGCCTCTTCATCTACTGGGGCTGGGACACCTGCCTCGCGCTCAACGAGGAGACGAAGGATCCGACGCGCACCCCGGGCCGGGCCGCGCTGCTGTCGACCGTCATCCTGCTCGTCACCTACGTGGGCGTGACGGTCGCCGCGATGTCGTACGCGGGGCTCGGCGAGTCGGGCCTCGGTCTCATGAACGCCGACAACGCCGAGGACGTGTTCCTCGCGCTGAAGGACGCGATCTTCGGGCCGTGGGCCTGGCTGCTCGTCATCGCGGTGGCCGTCTCGGCGATCTCGTCGACGCAGACCACGATCCTCCCCACTGCCCGCGGCACCCTGTCGATGGCGGTGTACCGGGCACTGCCCGAGCGCTTCGGACGGGTGCACCCGAAGTTCGGCACCCCGGTGTTCTCGACCGTCTTCATGAGCGTGGTCGCCATCGCCTTCTACGTGGGCATGACCATCATCAGCGACAGCGTGCTGCAGGACACCATCCTCTCGATCGGCCTGGCGATCGCCTTCTACTACTCGATCACGAGCTTCGCGTGCATCTGGTACTTCCGGAAGGAGATCTTCACCAGCGGTCGGAACTTCGTGTGGAAGGGTCTCTTCCCCCTCCTCGGCGGCGTGATGCTCGTGGCCGCCTTCGTGCAGTCGGCGATCGACATGTTCGCCACCGACTACGGCAGCACGATGCTGTTCGGCATCGGCGGGGTCTTCGTGATCGGCGTGGGCGCGCTCGCCCTGGGCGTCGTGCTCATGGTCGTCTGGTTCTTCTTCCCGGGCTCGAAGCCGTTCTTCCGGGGCGAGAGCCTCAACCGCGACACCGCCGTCCTCGTGCCCGACGAGGAGGTCCCGGTCGTGCGCTCGGTCGACGGCGGGCTGATGTAGGCCGGCTCCGCTCGTTCTTCGAGCTTCCCTCACCGTCTGCTACCCTCCCGGGGTGAAGTGGAACGTCGCACGCCCACCCTCGACCCGCCGGATCGCCACCGCGGCGATCCGGGTTCTGCTCGCTGCGACGATCATCTACGTCCTCGGCTGCGCCTTCGCCCCGCCGCCCGCCGCTACGGTCTCCCTGAGTGAGGCCCGCCCGCGGTTCGACCCGCCGGCGCCTCTGGTCGCTCCGGCAGCGGGACACAGCGCGATCGGGCTCGTCGGTGCAGACGAACCGCTCGGGTCGACCGGGGGCGACGACGCGGTGCCGATGGCCAGCATCACGAAGACCGTCACGGCACTGGTCGTCCTCGACGCGCATCCGATCGCCGCGGGAGAGACGGGTCCCGACATCGTCATGACCGAGACGGATGCGCGGATCCTCGACGACACGATCGCCCGCGGCGGGTCCTGGGCGCCGGTGCGGCCCGGTGATGTACTCGACGAGCGCGAGGTCCTGGAGATCATGTTGCTCGAATCGGCCAGCAACTACAGCATCACGCTGACGAACTGGGCGTTCGGCTCCCTCGACGCCTATGTCGACGAAGCGAACCGGTGGCTCCGAGAGAAGGGGCTGTCGGACACGACGGTCGTCGACCCGTTCGGACTCGACCCCGGCAACCGGAGCTCGACCTCAGATCTGCTTCGACTCGGCTCGATGGTGCTCGCCGATCCGTTGCTCCGAGAGCTGGTCGGCACGAAGACCGATGTCATCGCGTCGATAGGCGAGATCCAGAACACGAATCGGACGCTCGGCACGCTGGCCGTCGACGGCATCAAGACGGGCACGACGGACGAGGCCGGCTGGTGCCTGCTCTTCTCTGCCCCCTACAGAGGTCTCGGGGGTACGCCCGCGGAGCTGGTCGGGGTCGTGCTCGGGGCTCCGGACGACGCGTCCCTCTACGGATCGGTTCACGCGCTGCTCGCGAGCGCGCGCTCGGGGCTGCAGGCCGTCAACGTCGTGGGGGAGGGCGATCCTGTCGCCCGGTACACGACGGCGTGGGGCACGACAGCCGACGTCGTCGCGTCGGCGGACCTCTCGATCGCGGCGTTGTCGGGCGACGACGTCGCACGCACCCTCGAGATCCGTGGTGTCGGTGCGGCAGAGTCGGGCGCCGAGGTCGGGACGCTGCGATTCGATCTGGATGGAGGAGCGATCGCGGACGGTGACACGTCGATCCCGATCGTCCTCGGGGCGGACCTGACCGGCCCCGGCCTCTGGTGGAGACTGACGCATCCGCTCGAACTCCTGGGGGTCGGGCCAACCCTGTGACCAGGAGGCCCACGGACGGTCCCGCCCCGACAGCCTTCCGGGCGGGTTCGCGCGTGGTGCTCCACTAGACTCCGTCGGGTGTCCCGCCCCGCCTCGCCCACCGTCTACCGGCGACGGCGCATCCTCGTCGGGAGCATCCTCGGGGTGCTCGTCATCCTCGGCCTCTACGTCCCCGCCGTGGGGCTGGCCCCGCTCCCGGCGGCCGCTCTGACGGTCTCCGCCGATCCGGCGCCGTCGACCCCGGAGACCGCCCTCGCGACCCCGCAGGCCGGGCGCAGCGCGATCTCGATCACGGGCAGCGATCAGGTGCTCGGGTCGAGCGGCGACGACGCGTCGGTGCCGATCGCCAGCATCACGAAGACGATCACAGCCTTGGTCGTGCTCGACGCGCATCCGCTCGCCCTCGGTGAGGACGGCCCGGCCATCACGATCACCCAGGCGGACGCGCAGATCCTGGCCGACACCATCGCGGTCCAGGGTTCCTGGGCTCCCGTCTTCCCCGGCCAGACCCTCAGCGAGCGGCAGGTCATCGAGGTGATGATGCTCGAGTCGGCCAACAACTACAGCGTCACCCTCGTCGACTGGGCCTTCGGATCGGTGCCGGCGTATCTCGACGCCGCCGAGACGTGGCTGGCCGATCAGGGACTGTCGAGCACCGCCGTCGTCGACTCGTCAGGGCTCGACCCCGGCAGCCGCAGCAGCACCTCCGATCTTCTGCGCCTCGGCGCACTCGCCCTGGCGGATCCCATCCTGGCCCAGATCGTCGGCACCGCGACCGACGTGCTGCCGCAGATCGGCGAGATCCAGAACACCAACCGCGCGCTGGGGCAGCTGGGCGTCAACGGGATCAAGACCGGCACCACCGACGAGGCCGGACGGTGCCTCCTCTTCGCGGCCCCGTACACCGCCCCCGACGGCGAGACCCGCGAGCTCGTCGGCGTCGTGCTCGGCGCGCCGGACGAGGACACGCTCTACGCGTCCGTCCTCGCGCTGCTGAGCAGCGCCGAGGCCGGTTTCCAGCAGCTCGACATCGTCGACCAGGGTGCCGTAGTGGGGGAGTACACCACCGAGTGGGGAGCGTCGGCCGACGTGGTCGCGAGCGCGGGTCTCTCGGCGTCGGTGTGGTCGCAGGTCACCGCGACCCGCTCCGCGGAGCTCGACGAGGGGCTCGCCACGGGGAAGTCCGGCGACACCGTCGGCACGGCGCGCTACACGCTCGACGGCGGGCTCTCGTTCGGGGGCGACGACGAGCTCACCGTGCCGCTCACGCTGGCGGGCGACCTCGACGGGCCCGACCTGTGGTGGCGGATGACGCATCCGGCCGCGCTGCTCGGCTGAGCCGACCGAACTGAGCCGGCCGCGCTGCTCGGCTGAGCCGACCGCGCCGAGCCGGCCGCACTGAGCCGGCCGCGCCGAGAGACGATCCGCGGGATCAGTCCGCCGTGCCCCGGACCATCGGCTCGGGGATGGGGCGCTTGGCCGTGATGTTGTCTCCGGACGAGCGGTGCGTGAGCCTCCGGATGACCCACGGCACGAGGTGCACCCGAGCCCAGACGAGGTCCTCGCTGCGCGCCTGACGCCAGCTGCGCACCGGCAGCGGCTCGGGCTCGCCCTTCTGCAGCTCGTTGGGGACGTTGAGCGCCGCGAGCACCATGCGGGCGACCTCGTGGTGCCCGAGAGGGTTCGGGTGCAGGCGGTCCTCCGACCACATCCGGGGATCCTGGATCTCCTTGAGGCCCCACTGGTCGGCCACGACGAGCCCGTAGCGGTCGGCGATGACCCGCAGGTTCTCGTTGTAGATCGCCACCTTGCCGCGGATGCCGCGGAACACCGGCGACCATCCTGTGTCCATCCCGGTGAAGATCACCACGGTCGCCCCGTCGGACGTGAGCCGCCGGATCCCCGCCTCGAAGCGGGCGGCGATGTCGTCGGGATCGGTGCCGGGGCGGATGATGTCGTTGCCGCCGGCGGAGATGGAGATGAGGTCGGGCTTCAGCTCGAGCGCGGGCTCGATCTGCTCGTCGACGATCTGCTGCAGCAACCGGCCGCGGATGGCCAGGTTGGCGTAGGAGAACTCGCCGTCGGCCTTCTCGGCCAGCACCTCGGCCACCCGGTCGGCCCAGCCGCGGTGACCGCCGGGGCTCAGCGGCTCGGGATCGCCGATGCCCTCGGTGAAAGAGTCGCCGAGCGCCACGTAGCGCCGCCACGGATGCGTTGCCGCCTGATCCTCCGCCATCGGTCCCCATTCCCTTCCCTCGGAACCCATCCACCCTACGCCCGCCCCCTGCGACGATCCTTGACGAACGTGAACGAGTTCTCCGCGCGAGTCTCGGGGGCACCGGTGGTGAGCGTCACGAGCGTCAGCGGGGCGGGGTAACCTCGTACGTCGTGACGAACCTGCCGCTCTTCGAACCCGCTCCGGGGACGAGTGCCGCAGGACACCTCTCGCCGAGCTTCCCGGCGCGTGCCCCCTGGGGCACGGCGGGCAAGCTCCGGGCCTGGCAGGAGGAGGCGCTCACCGCCTACTTCGACAAGGAGCCGCGCGACTTCCTCGCCGCCGCGACCCCCGGCGCAGGCAAGACGACCTTCGCGCTGCGGCTCGCCTCCGAGCTGCTCCACCGCCGCACGGTCGACCGCATCATCGTCGTCGCCCCCACCGAGCACCTCAAGAAGCAGTGGGCGGATGCGGCGGGCCGGGTCGGCATCCGCCTCAACCCGTTCTTCAAGAACAGCGAGTCGCGGTTCGCCCGGCACTACCACGGCATCGCGATCACCTACGCGCAGGTGGCCATCCGGGCGGCGCTCCACCGCGAGCTGGTGCAGGGCGCCGACACGCTCGTCATCCTCGACGAGGTGCACCACGGCGGCGACGCGCTCAGCTGGGGCGATGCGGTGCGCGAGGCGTTCGAGCCAGCCAAGCGCCGACTCTCCCTCACCGGCACGCCCTTCCGTTCCGACACGGCCCCCATCCCGTTCGTCGACTACCTGCCCGACGAGCACGGCATCCGGGTCTCGCGCACCGACTACGACTACGGATACGGCCGCGCGCTCGCCGACGGCGTGGTGCGCCCGGTGCTGTTCATGGTCTACGCCGGCCACATGCGCTGGCGCACCAAGGTCGGCGACGAGATGGAGGCCCGGCTCGGCGAGGGCAACACCAAGGACATCACCTCCCAGGCCTGGCGCACGGCTCTCGATCCGGCGGGGGAGTGGATCCCCCAGGTGCTGGGCGCCGCCGACCGCCGGCTGAGCGAGGTGCGGCAGCATGTCCCGGATGCGGGCGGCCTGGTGATCGCGACCGATCAGACCACCGCGCGGGCCTACGCCGCGATCCTGCACGGGCTCACCGGCGAGATGCCCACCGTCGTCCTCTCCGACGAGGACGAGGCGTCGGAGCGCATCGAGACGTTCTCGGCCGGGACGAGCCGGTGGATGGTGGCCGTGCGCATGGTGTCGGAGGGTGTCGACGTGCCGCGACTGGCCGTCGGAGTGTACGCCACGAGCGCCTCGACGCCGCTGTTCTTCGCGCAGGCGATCGGCCGCTTCGTGCGTGCTCGGCGCCGCGGCGAGACCGCGTCGGTCTTCCTCCCGAACGTGCCCGCGCTGATGGCGCTCGCCTCGTCGATGGAGCTGCAGCGCGACCACGCCCTCGACCGCCGCGACGACGGATCGCAGGAGGGTGACCTCTACAACCCGGAGGACGCCATGATGGCGGCCGCCGAGCGCGAGGACCGCGCGTCCGAGACGCTCACCGAGGAGTTCTCCTTCCAGCCGATGGGCTCGGAGGCGACCTTCGACCGCGTGGTCTACGAGGGCGGCGAGTACGGCTTCGAGGCCATGGTCGGCAGCGAGGAGGAGCTCGACTTCATCGGCATCCCCGGCCTCCTCGAGCCCGAGCAGGTGAAGGAGCTGCTTCAGCACCGCGCCGCGCGTCAGGCCAAGCGACAGAAGGGGCGCCGGGTCGAGGGCGAGCTCCCGCCCCAGGACGAACGGCACGAGGGCGCCGTCCCCGCGCCGCTCTACCGCGACATCAAGGAGCAGAGGAGCCTGCTCAACAGCCTCGTCGGACTCTGGTCGAAGACGTCGGGCGAGCCGCACGGCCTGATCCACGCCGAGCTCCGCCGCCTCTGCGGTGGGCCGGCCGTGGCGCAGGCCAGCGTCACGCAGCTGCAGTCGCGCATCGTCACCGTGCGGAAGTGGCTCGGCGGCACCCGCTCGAGCTGAGCGCTCGCGCGCACACCCACGCCCAGGCCCACGCGCGACCGCGCACACCCGGGCCCAGGCCCAGGCGTGACCTGCGCGTCGCCCCATTCGGGGGCGTCTCGGAGTCCCGGCCGACGGCGGCCCGTCTGCCACTATGAGACCCATGACGACATCGACGCCGGACGCCGGCGCACCCGTGCGCCGCGAGCGCACCTTCTTCGGGCAGCCCTGGTCGCTGGTGCACATCTTCGGTGTCGAGATGTGGGAGCGGTTCTCGTACTACGGCATGCAGGCCGTCCTCGCCTTCTACCTCGTCTACTCGGTCTCGGAGGGCGGGCTCGGCCTGCCGCAGACCACCGGCGCGAGCATCCTCGGCGCGTACGGTGGAGCCGTCTACCTCGCCACGGTGCTGGGCGCCTGGCTCGCCGACCGCATCCTGGGCTCGGAGCGGGTGCTGTTCTACAGCGCGATCGTCGTCATGCTGGGGCACATCGCCCTCGCCGTGCTGCCCGGCTTCTCGGGTGTGATCGTCGGTCTGCTGCTCATCGCGGTGGGCTCGGGCGGGATCAAGGCGAACTCGACCGCCATCGTGGGCACCCTCTACGAGGAGAAGGACCCCAATCGCGACGCCGGGTTCTCGCTGTTCTACCTCGGCATCAACCTGGGCGCCTTCCTCGGTCCCCTCCTCACCGGCGCGCTGCAGACCTCGCTCGGCTTCCACTACGCGTTCGGAGCGGCGGCCCTCGGCATGGCGATCGGACTCACCCAATACGCCATCGGACGCCGGAGCCTGCCCGACACGGCACGGGAGGTGCCGAACCCGCTGGGTCTGCGCGGCCGGCTGCTGATGCTCGGCATCGCCGTCGTGACGGTGATCGTCGTGGTGGCGCTCGTGCTGCTGGGTGTGCTCAACGACGGCACGATCGCGCTCGCCGTGGTCGTGGTGACGGCGGCGGCCGCGATCGCGTACTTCATCGTGATCCTGACGAGCTCGCGTACCGACCACACCGAGCGCCGCCGGGTGCTGTCGTTCATACCGATGTTCCTGACCTCGGTGGCGTTCTGGGCGCTCTACCAGCAGCAGTTCACCGTGATCCCGTTCTACGCCGACAACCAGACCGACCTCGACGTGTTCGGGTTCGACGTCCCTCCGGCGTGGGTGCAGTCGATCAATCCGATCTTCATCATCATCCTGTCGGGTGTGTTCGCAGCGATCTGGACCAAGCTGGGCGATCGGCAGCCCGCGACCCCCTACAAGTTCGGTGCCGCCGTCGTCATCATGGGCGTCGCGTTCCTGCTCTTCCTGCCGTTCGCGAACTCGGGTCAGAACGGCACGCCGCTGCTCGCTCTGGCCGGCATCCTGCTGGTGTTCACCGTGGCCGAGCTGCTGCTCTCGCCGGTCGGGCTGTCGCTGTCGACGAAGCTCGCTCCCCGGGCGTTCCGGACGCAGATGGTCGCGCTGTTCTACCTCTCGGTGGCCCTCGGCACGGCCCTGTCGGGCCAGCTTGCCACCTTCTACGGCACCGGCACGCCGGGTGAGCAGGTGCCCTACTTCGGGATCTCCGGCATCGTCGCCATCGCGGTGGGTGTCGCGCTCATCATCGCCACACCGTGGGTGCGCAAGCTCATGAGCGGCGTGAAGTAGGAGAGCGCGTCATCTCAGCACCGAGACAGCGGAAGCCCCGCCGTAGGGGCGGGGCTTCCGGGCATCCGGTGCCGAGGTCAGGGCGTCACCTCAGGGTGAGGGCGCCGATCAGGCCTGGGCGGGAGCGGCGGGCGCCGACTCGGTGCCGCCGAGGTCGTGGATGAGCGTCTTCTCGTCCTCGGCCGAGAGCGAGGTCTTGATGACGGTGCCGTGGAAGGGCGCCAGCGCGGCCGCGAACTTGTCCTCGGTGAGCTTGGTCGCGTAGAGCACGACGGCCGACTTGCCCGCCGAGACGGAGTCCTTCACCTGCGAACGGAACTCGGCGTTCAGCCCCGTACGGTCGAGACCGGCGAACAGCGCGCCGAACAGCCCGCCGAAGACGAGGCCGATGAACGGCACGAAGAAGATGATCCCGATGAGCGCGCCGAACAGCGCGCCGCCGGCCGCACCGAGGCCCACGTTGCCCACGCCGCCGGGGTACGAGACGTGCGTCTTGCCCTCCTGGTCGACCTTGACCAGGGCGAGGCCGGCGAGCTGGACGATGAGGTCGCCCTGGAGCTCCTGGACCTTCTCGTACGCACCCTCGGCGTCGTTCTCGGTGTCGAACGCGATGACAATCAGATCGGCCATGTGCCGTCCCCTCTGCTCTGCGATGGGACAACCCCATCGGTCGAGAGAATAGCGCCCGAAGGCAGACGGGAAGAAGGCCGAAGGACTCCGAGCGAAAAGCGAAGAGGCCCGACCGTCTGGTCGAGCCTCTTCGAGTGTGTCCGAGGGGGGACTTGAACCCCCACGCCCTATACGGGCACTAGCACCTCAAGCTAGCGCGTCTGCCATTTCCGCCACCCGGACGAGTGTCGCGGCCGGGGATCTCTCCCGGCCAGGAATAGACGATAGCACGACTCGGAGCGGGGTTCCGACCACATCCCGCAGTAGCGTGGACGCATGACCGAGCCCGCCGACGACCTCCTCGAACCGACCGCCCGGATCGCCCGGGATCTCATCCGCTTCGACACCTCCAACTTCGGTGAGGGGCGGTCGAACGGAGAGACCGCCGCGGCCGAGTACCTGGCCGCGCACCTCGAACGGCTGGGGCTCAGCGTGCAGTCGTTCGACGCCGCCCCCGGGCGCACGAGCATCGTCACTCGGGTGCCGGGCCGCGATCCCTCGAAGCCCGCCCTCGTCGTTCACGGGCACACCGACGTGGTGCCCGCGATGGCGGAGGACTGGTCGGTCGACCCGTTCGGCGGCGTCGTGCGCGACGGCATGCTCTGGGGCCGCGGCGCTGTCGACATGAAGAACATGGATGCGATGATCGTCGCCTCGCTCGACCGCATCCTCTCGTCGGGCCGGCAGCCCGAGCGCGACCTCGTCGTGGCGTTCTTCGCCGACGAGGAGAACGGCGGGGTGTTCGGCTCGCACTTCCTGGTCGACGAGCACCCGGAGCTGTTCGCGGGCGCGACCGAGGCGATCAGCGAGGTGGGCGGATACTCCGTCGACCTGCGCGGTCAGCGCGCGTACCTCGTGCAGACGGGGGAGAAGGCGCTGCTCTGGTTGAAGCTCGTCGCGCGCGGCACGGCCGGTCACGGCTCGCAGATCAACCGCGAGAACGCGGTCACCCGGCTCGCCCGCGCCGTCGCGACGCTGGGGGAGCAGGAGTGGCCGCTGCATCTCACGGCCACCACCGAGCAGCTGCTCGAGCGGGTCGCCGAGCTCCTCGGGGAGGATCTCCAGGCCGTCGGCCCAGAGGCCGTCGCCATCGCCACCGGCACCGCCTCCCGCTTCATCTCGGCCACCCTGCGGACCACGACGAACCCCACAGGGCTGACGGCGGGGTACAAGCACAACGTGATCCCGGACCGCGCCGAGGCGATGATCGACGTGCGTGTGCTGCCGGGGCACGAGGACGAGGTGCTCGCCCGCATCCGCGAGCTCATCGGCGACGACGTCGAGATCGTGGTCTCGCACCGCGACATCGGGCTCGAGACGACGTTCGACGGGCCCCTCGTCGACGCGATGGTGGCGAGCCTCCAGCGGCACGATCCGGGCTCGGAGGTGTTGCCGTACCTGCTCTCCGGAGGCACCGACAACAAGGCGCTGTCCGAGCTCGGGATCCGCGGATTCGGATTCGCGCCGCTGCGGCTCCCGGCCGACCTCGACTTCCCGGCGATGTTCCACGGCGTGGACGAGCGCGTGCCCCTCGACGCGCTAGTGTTTGGCACGGACGTCCTGACGGACCTCCTCCTGCGCTACTGATCGCGCCCCCGCCCCGTCTCCGCCGGTCCGCTCTCTGCGCCGGCCCGGCACCTAGGGAGCCATGGACCTTCTCAACGCCGTCATCCTCGGATTCGTCCAAGGACTGACCGAGTTCCTCCCCGTCTCCTCCAGCGCGCACCTGCGCATCGTCGGGGAGTTCCTCGGCACGGGCGCCGACCCGGGCGCTCGATTCACCGCGATCACACAGCTCGGCACCGAGACGGCCGTGCTGATCTACTTCTGGCGCGACGTCACGCGCATCATCGGCAACTGGTTCAAGTCGCTCTTCGGGCGCATCCCGCGCAACGACCCGAACGCCAAGCTGGGCTGGTTCATCATCCTCGGCAGCGTGCCGATCGGTGTGCTCGGCCTGCTGTTCCAGGACCAGATCGAGACGGTCTTCCGCTCGCTCTGGGTGGTCGCCACGATGCTCATCGTCTTCGGCGTCCTCCTCGGGGTGGCGGATGCGGTGGGCGCCAAGAAGCGCCGCCTCCGCGACCTGAACGTGGGCGACTCGCTGATCTACGGCGGGGCCCAGGCGCTCGCGCTCATCCCGGGCGTCTCCCGCTCCGGCGGCACGATCACCGCCGGGCTCTTCATGGGCTACGAGCGCCGCGCGGCCGCCCGGTACGCGTTCCTCCTCGCCATCCCGGCGGTGTTCCTCAGTGGCCTCTACCAGCTCTACAAGGGCCTCACCGACGCCTGCGTCGATCCCTCGACCGGCTGCGTGCCCGAGGTGTTCGGTCCCGTGGAGACTGCCGTTGCGACACTGATCGCGTTCGTCGTCGGCTTCGTCGTGATCGCGTTCTTCATGAGCTACATCTCCAAGCGCAGCTTCCTGCCATTCGTGATCTACCGAGTCGCGCTCGGCCTGCTGCTCTTCGTGCTGCTGGGGCTCGGACTCATCCGAGCCTGAGCACGAGGCCGCGGCCTCGGCCGGCAGTGACTGCGGCTGTTGCGGCCCTCGGGCGCGGCTAGGCTGATCCGGTGCGTTCCTGGTCGCGACCCGAGATCCCGAAGCTGCCCGCCTCCGACGCCGAGCCCGCCGTGCACCTGCACGACGACGCCACGCGCGGACTCGTCGAGGCGCCCGGGCGCGATGGGCGCGCCGACCTGTACGTCTGCGGCATCACGCCCTACGACGCCACCCACATCGGGCACGCGACCACGTACCTCGCGTTCGACACCCTCGTCCGCACCTGGCTCGACGCCGGGCTCGAGGTCCGGTACACGCAGAACATCACCGACGTCGACGACCCCCTGCTCGAGCGGGCGGCGGCGACCGAGGTCGACTGGCGCGAACTGGCCGCGGAGCAGGTGGAGCTGTTCCGCACCGACATGGCGGCGCTCCGGGTGATCCCGCCCGACTCGTACGTCGCCGTCACCGAGCGGATCGACGAGATCGCCGACGGCGTGGCCACCCTGCGCGACCGAGGGCTGGCGTACGCGGTGCCCACGCCCGACGCCGAGGTGCCGGGCGCCGAGGACCTCTACTTCGACATCGCCGCGGCCGAGACCACCACCGGATGGACGCTGGGCTCCGAGAGCGACCTCGAACGCCCCGAGATGGAGGTGCTCTCGCGCCAGCGCGGCGGCGACCCCGACCGTGCGGGCAAGCGCGACCCGCTCGACCCGCTGCTGTGGCGTGCGGCTCGAGAGGGCGAGCCGTCGTGGGACTCCGTGGTCGGCCGAGGGCGACCCGGCTGGCACATCGAGTGCGCGGTGATCGCGCTCGACTCGCTCGCGCATCCGCTCACCGTGCAGGGCGGCGGCGGAGACCTGGTCTTCCCGCACCACGAGTTCAGCGCCGCTCACGCCACCGGGATCGCCGGCGGCCGGTTCGCCGAGATCAACGCCCATGGCGGGCTGGTCGCCTACCAGGGCGAGAAGATGAGCAAGTCGCTCGGCAACCTCGTGCTGGTCTCGCGACTGCGGGCCGCGGGCGTCGAGGCGTCCGCCATCCGTCTCGCCGTGCTGTCGCACCACTACCGCGACGACTGGGAGTGGTTCGACGGCGACGAGGTCGCCGCCGCGGAGCGCCTCGCGCGCTGGCGCACCTCGCCCACGCTCGACGACGACGCCCTCAGCGGCGAGGTCGCGGACGACACCGACGAAGCCGACGCCGCCGTGCTCCGCTCGCGCGTGCGCACACACCTGCGCGACGACCTCGACACCCCCTCCGCCCTCGCGGAGTTCGACGCCTGGTTCTCGGTGCCGCGCACTCCCCGTGCCCGCGCCCTGGCGGCGGAGATCCTCGACGCCCTCCTGGGCATCCGCCTCTAGCCCCGTCGCGGGCCGGTTCCGCCACACTGCTGGCGTTTCGCCATACGCATGCGCGTGGCGGAACGCCAGCAGTGTGGCGAAACGCGGAGGTCAGCGTGCTAGTCGCGGCGCCAGGGCTCGTCGCCGCCGGCGCGGCCGTCGCCGCGGCGGCGGAGGTAGCGCTCGAACTCCTGCGCGATGGCCTCGCCGCTCGCCTCGGGGGAGTCGACCGTGTCTCGAGCCTGCTCGAGCTGCTGGATGTACGCGGCCATGTCGTCGTCCTCGCCGGCGAGGGCGTCGATGCCCGACTCCCAGGCGGTCGACTCGTCGGCGAGCTCGCCGCGGTCGAAGTCGAGTCCGGTGAGCTCCTCCACCTTGTCGATCAGCGCGAGGGTCGCCTTGGGCGACGGCGCGTTGTGCACGTAGTGGGGCACGGATGCCCACACCGAGATCGTGGGCACGCCCACCGTCTCGGCCGCCTCGGCGAGCACGCTCAGGATGCCGACCGGGCCCTCGTAGCTGGATCGCTCGATCTCGAGCTCGGTGCGCACGATCGGGTTCTCGCTGGACGCGAACACCGAGATGGGCCGCGTGTGCGGCACGTCGGCGAGCATCGCCCCGAGGAAGACGACGCTCTCGATCTCCTCGGTGAGGACGGTCGCGATGAGCTCGCGGGTGAACCGCTTCCAGCTGCGCGACGGCTCGGTGCCGAGCAGGAGGTACACCCCGCCGGAGGAGGTGGTGCGGGCGTCGCGCGGACCGTAGAGCACGGCGCCGGGCCAGATCAGGCCGCGCTTGCCCTCATCGTCGGTGGTGACGGTGGGGCGGTTGAACTGGAAGTCGAAGTACTCCTCGGGGTCGATCTCGAAGATCGGCAGGAGGTCGAGCTGGTCCTTCAGCACGCGCACCGCACCCGTGGCGGCCTCGCCGGCGTCGTTCCATCCCTCGAACGCGACCAGCAGGATCCTGCCCCGAAGGAAGGTCTTGTCAGTAGCCGTGATGAACCTCTTCCGTCGTCGGCGCGATCCTGTGGTTGTGGCAGACGGGGGCGCCGTCATCCAAGGATAGGCCGTCGCCGGGGAAGCGGAACCTCGCCCGGTAGACTCGTCGCCCGTGACCGCACCCCTCCCCGCCGCCGTCCTCTGGGACATGGACGGCACGATCGTCGACACCGAGCCCTACTGGATGAGCGTGCAGGGCGAGATGGTCAGGGCCCACGGCGGCGAGTGGACGTCGGAGGCGGCGCAGACCCTCATCGGTCAGGGCATGGACCACAGCGCCAGGCTGCTGCAGGAGTTCGGCGTCGACCTGCCGGAGGACGAGATCATCCAGGCCGCGACCGACGGGGTGATCGCCCACATCCGCACCGAGGTGCCCTGGCGGCCCGGAGCGGTCGAGCTGCTCCAGGAGCTGCGGACGCGCGGCGTGCGCACCGCGCTCGTCACCATGTCGATCGGCCGCATGGCCCACGAGGTCGTCGACAGCATCCCCTTCGACGCGTTCGATCTCGTCGTCTCGGGCGATGAGGTGGAGCACTCGAAGCCGCATCCCGAGCCCTACCTCGCCGCCGCGCGCGCCCTGGGCGTCGATGTCGCCGACTGCGTCGCCATCGAGGACTCGGTGGCGGGCGTGACCTCGGCGGTCGCCGCGGGCGCGGCCACGGTCGGTGTGCAGCACATGCTGAACCTCGACGACACCGGCGCCACCGCCATCTGGTCGACGCTGGCCGGCCGCACCGTCGACGACCTCACCATCGTGCTGGCCGAGCACCGCACCGCTCTGCGAACGGACCCCGATCCCACGGCCGTCGCGCAGACCCCGACTGTCGAGGAGATCCGATGACCGCGTACAGCGGCCCGTTCCGTGAGGGCGACCGAGTTCAGCTGACCGGCCCGAAGGGCAAGCTCAACAGCATCACGCTGTCGGCCGGCAAGGTGTTCCACACGCACCGCGGCGCCATCGAGCACGACTCGCTCATCGGCCTCCCCGACGGCAGCGTCGTCGCGAACACCGTGGGCGTCGAGTACCTCGCGCTCCGGCCGCTTCTCAACGACTTCGTGATGTCGATGCCCCGCGGCGCGGCGATCGTCTACCCGAAGGATGCGGCGCAGATCCTGCAGTTGACCGACATCTTCCCGGGCGCGACAGTCGTGGAGGCGGGCGTGGGCTCCGGCGCGCTCTCGCTGTGGCTGCTGCGTGCGATCGGCCCCTCCGGCCGGCTGTCGAGCTTCGAGCGCCGCGACGAGTTCGCCGACGTCGCCACGGCCAACGTCACCTCCTACTTCGGCGAGACCCCGGAGAACTGGACGGTCACGGTCGGCGATCTCGTCGAGGCGCTGCCCCGGGTGCACGACGAGGCCTCCGTCGACCGGGTGGTGCTCGACATGCTCGCTCCGTGGGAGTGCATCGACGTGGTCTCGACCGCGCTGAAGCCCGGGGGAGTGCTGCTCTGCTACGTCGCCACCGTGACGCAGCTCTCACGTGTGGTGGAGGCGATGCGCGACAGCGGGAACTTCACCACGCCTCAGCCCTCCGAGACGATGGTGCGCACCTGGCACGTCGAGGGCCTCGCCGTCCGGCCCGATCACCGCATGATCGGCCACACCGGCTTCCTCGTCACCGCCCGCCGCCTCGCGCCGGGCGCCGTGCTGCCCGAGCTCAAGCGCCGGGCGTCGAAGTCGGAGTACACCGCCGAAGACGTCGAGGCGTGGACGCCGGGCGCGCTGGGCGAGCGCTCGGCCAGCCCGAAGGCGCTGCGCAAGCGTGCGCGTGAGGCGAACGCCACCGCTCAGGCGGCGCTCGACCGCGAGGCGAGAGGGGCAGTTGCGGACCCCTCCGACGCCGATGAAGCGCCCAGCGGCGGTGCACTAGGCTAGGTCCGCTCGGAGCGACCGCCTGCGGCCGACCGCTCGCCGCCCCTGCTCGACCTTAGGAAAGAGGATCCGTGCGCAAGTCCCTCGCGCTTGTCCTGTCAGCGGGCCTGCTCGTCGGCCTCGCGGCCTGCAGCTCGCCCTCGACGCCCGACTGCACGGGCGCGGCGACCTCCGGTCCCGCTAGCGACGGCATCGACGTGACGGGCGACTTCGGCACCAAGCCCACGGTCACCTTCGGCACGCCCCTCGACTTCACCGATGTGCAGCGCACCGTACTCACGCAGGGCTCCGGCCCCGAGACCGGCGAGGGCGGAACGGTCCTCGTCGACTACTCCGTCTACAACGCAGAGTCGGGCGAGCAGATCGCCGGCACGTCGTACCAGGATGGCGCCCAACAGCTCTGGACGCTGAGCGAGAAGGGCGCCCCGGCACCCGGCCTCGACGCCGCACTGGCCTGCGTCAGCGCGGGATCGCGCGTCGCGGTGACGCTGCCTGCCGACTCCGACGCCCAGACTCCGGCGTTCATCCTGGTGGTCGACGTCGAGCAGACCTACCCTCGCGCCGCCTCGGGCGGCGACGTGCCCGCCGTCGCAGGCTTCCCGAGCGTCGTCCACGACGACACCGGCCGACCGGGCATCACCGTCGTCAGCGGCACCGACGAGACCACGTTCCGGACGACCGCGCTGAAGAAGGGCGACGGCCCCGTCGTCCAGGACGGCGACACCCTGCTCGTCCAGTTCACCTCCGTGAACATGGACACGAAGAAGGTGGCCGCGTCGACATGGGAGAAGGGCAGCACGCAGGCGCTCTCCGCGACGTCGAACGACGATCCTTCGATCTCCGGCGTCGAGAAGATCTCCAACGCGATGGTGGGCGCGAACGTCGGCGACGAGATCATCGCTGTGGTCCCGGCCGACGCCGCATCGTCGGCGAACGCATCCCAGCCGGCCAGCGTGTACGTGATCGACATCCTCGGAGTCCTGCCCGCCGGCCTCCAGATCCAGCAGCAGCGCTAGTCGCGCGGAGAATAGACTTCTGGGCGTGGCGCCGCAGAACCCTACCCCTGCGCCTGTCCCCGTCGAGGAGAGGCTGTTCAGCCTCGTGCTCGCGCTCATCGCGACCGAGTCGGGGCTGACGAAGACCGAGATCCTGTCGACCGTGCAGGGCTACCGGCAGCGCTACGACGCGACGGGCGACAACACGAGCCTCGAGCGGCAGTTCGAGCGCGACAAGGACGACATCCGCGAGCTCGGCGTGCCGCTCGAGACGATCGAGTCGCCGAACGACCCGGGCAACAACCAGACGCTGCGCTACCGCATCCCGCGGGCGGCATACGACCTCCCGGCCGACATTGCGTTCTCGCCCGCTGAGCGCACCCTGCTCAACCTGGCGGCGATGGCCTGGCGCGAGGGATCGCTGTCGCGCGAGTCGCAGCGCGCCCTGCTCAAGATGCGCTCCCTCGGGGTCGAGTCGACCGAGCCCGTCATCGGATACGCGCCGCGCATCCGCACCCGCGACGTCTCGTTCGAGCCGCTCACCGACGCTCTCACGAAGGGCGTGCGCGTGACGTTCCCCTACCTCAAGCCCGGCTCGGGCGCCGCGAGGGAGCGGACGGTCTCGCCGCTCGCGCTCGTGCAGCACCAGGGCCGCTGGCACCTCAAGGGCCACGACCACGGAGTCGACGGCGAGCGCACGTTCCTCCTCTCGCGCATCACCGGGCCGGTGAAGGTGACCCGTCAGCCGATCGAGCGTCGGGAGGGCACGTGGGCGGCCGATGCGCTCGACGAGCTCGACGCCATCTGGTCGTCGAACGTCGCCGAGATCGAGACCGTGCAGGGCAGCGACGCCGACATCCGGCTCCGGCAGCGGCGCGGCGCCGAGCCGGCGGGCGACGACCGCATCCTCTTGCACTACACCGACCCCGAACTGCTCGCCGACGAGCTGGCCGGCTTCGGCCCCGAGGTGCGTGTGCTCTCTCCCGACTCGCTCGTGATGGCGGTCGTCGCTCGTCTGCGCCGCGCGCAGCGGATGCATGCCCCGGCCGACCGACGCGACCGATCCGGGGAACCCGCCGATGAAGGAGTGGGAAGCTGATGGCCGCCCCCGGACGGCAGTCCTTCTCCTATGCGCAGGACAAGCTCACCTTCCTGCTCGCCCTCGTGCCCTACCTGGTCGACGCCGGCCGCGTGTCGGTGGCCGAGGCGGCGGAGCACTTCCAGGTGTCGGAGAAGCAGATCCGCGACGCTGTGTCGCTCATCGCCGTCTCCGGCGTGCCCGGCGACACGCTCTCGTACCAGCACGGCGACCTCTTCGACATCTCGTGGACCGACCTCGAGGAGCACGACGAGATCGTGCTCACGCACCTGGTCGCCCTCGACGACTCACCGCGTTTCTCGGCGCGTGAGGCGGCGGCGCTGATCGCAGGCCTGCAGTACCTGCAGTCCCTCCCCGAGAACGTCGACAGCGGGCTCTACTCCTCCCTGATGGACAAGCTGGCCCGAGGCGCCTCCGATGCGCCGAGTCAGGTGGCGATCGCCTCGACCGACGCGACGGCCAACCTCGCGGAGGTCCGCCGCGCTGTCTCAGGGCGGGTGCAGCTCGAGTTCGACTACCTCACCGCGAAGGGCGAGAGCCAGCGCCGTCTCGTCGATCCGCTGCGCATCGACTCCGACAACGAGGACTGGTACCTCCGCGCCTGGGATCACACCCGCCGCTCGGTGCGCACCTTCCGCCTCGATCGGATGTCGTCGCCCCGCGTCACCGACGTCCCCGTCGCCTCCCACGACGACGTCGCGATCGGCGACAGCCTGTTCCAGGGAGGGGAGGCGGATCTCACCGTCACGATCTCGGTCGACCCGAGCGCGGTGCCGCTCCTCGGGGAGTACGCCTCGACGCTCGACCGGCTCGGCCAGCCAGGCGCCGACGGGAGGGTGACGGCCCGCATCCGTGTCGCCCACATCCACAGCCTGAAGCGGATGGTCACCGGTCTCTCGGCCGCGGTGTCGATCGTCGACCCGCCGGAGGCGCGCGCCGCCGTGGCCGACTGGGCTGCCTCGGCGCTCGACCGCTACGAGCTCACGACGCCGCACCCGACGACCGACCCCGTAGGCTGAGACGATGCAGTGGTGGGCGTGGCTGATCATCTGGGTGGTGCTCGTGCTCGCCCTGCTGGGCACCCTCGTGCTCCTCGGCTACCGCCTCTTCCGCAAGCTCATGGCCGCTTACGAGGAGCTCGCCGTCCTGAACGAGAAGGTCGCCACCCTCATGGCGAACGTCGAGCAGCTCGAGCCCGACGTCCCCGAGCGCGCGATCGCCGTCGGCTACGCGGAGGTCGCTCGTCGTCACGACGCCCTGAGGTCCCGCCGCCAGGGAGCCAAGGAGGCTCGCAGGGAGGCGCGACTCGCGCGAGGTAGACTGCTGGTCAGTCCCGAATCTCTCGAGCACCTCAGGAAGTGGGCAGACAATGTTCGGTAATGCGTTCGGATGGCCGCATCTGATCGTCATCCTGCTCGTCGTGCTGCTCCTGTTCGGCGCGACCCGCCTCCCCGCTCTCTCGCGGAGCCTCGGCCAGTCCATGCGGATCTTCCGCAAGGAGGTCAAGTCGATGAAGGACGACGACCAGGCACCCGCCGGCACGACGTCCCCGACAGTCGCCGACACCTCCACGACGCCCCGTGATGACGACGCTGCGCACGTCACCTCGGTCGCCGAGAGCCAGAACAAGCCGAAGTCGTAACAGGTCGTGGCCTCCACGACGCAGAGGCGCTCACGCGACGGCCGGATGTCCCTCGGCGCCCACCTCATCGAGCTCCGTCGACGGTTGTTCATCGCCGCTCTCGCCGTCATCGCGGGCATGGTCTTCGGGTACTTCTTGTCCGACTGGGTCCTGGGCGCCCTGCGAGCACCGATCACCGAGCTCGCGGCTGCTCAGGGACGCGATGCGAGCCTCAACTTCACCGATGTCTCCGCGGCCTTCGACCTGCGACTGCAGATCTCCTTCACCGTGGGTCTCGTGGTGTCGTCGCCGGTTTGGCTCTACGAGATCTGGGCCTTCGTCATGCCCGGCCTCAAGAGGCACGAGAAGCGCTACGCCGTGGGCTTCGTGCTCACCGCCGTCCCGCTGTTCCTCGCCGGATGCGCGGCGGGCTGGTTCGTGCTGCCCCACATGGTGAGCCTGCTCACCGGGTTCGCACCCGAGGGGTCGACCTCTGTGCTGAACGCCCGCGACTACATCGACTTCGTGCTGAAGCTGATGATCGCGATCGGCATCGGGTTCGTCCTGCCCGTGTTCCTCGTGCTGCTGAACTTCGCCGGGGTCCTGAGCGCCGCGGCGATCCTCAAGTCGTGGCGCTGGGCGGTGCTCGCCATCACCCTGTTCACCGCGATCGCCACCCCCGCGGCCGACATCGTCTCGATGTTCCTCCTCGCCATCCCGATGGTGCTGCTGTTCTTCGCCGCGGCCTTCATCGCGTGGATGCACGACCGGCGCGTCCGCCGGACCCAGCAGCAGTTCGATCTGGAGCTCCCCGCGACATGACCCGCCCCTACGATGAGACGCTCAGCCCCGCCGAGCGCTACGCCGCCAGCCGCAGCCGGGCCGGGCATCCGTCGGTGAACCAGTTCCGCGACGGCCTCGCATTCGACCTCGACCCGTTCCAGATCGAGGCCTGCGGGGCGATCGAGGACGGACACAGCGTGCTCGTGGCCGCACCGACCGGGGCGGGCAAGACCGCCGTCGCCGAGTTCGCGGCCTTCCTCGCCATGCGATCGCCGGGCGACAAGCTCTTCTACACGGCGCCCATGAAGGCGCTGAGCAACCAGAAGTACCAGGAGTTCGTCGCCGAGTACGGCCCCGACGAGGTGGGCCTCCTCACCGGCGACACCAACGTCAACTCGGATGCGCGCATCGTCGTCATGACGACCGAGGTCCTCCGCAACATGCTCTACGCCGACTCCGACCTCCTCACGGGGCTCGCCTTCGTGGTGATGGACGAGGTGCACTACCTCGCCGACCGCTTCCGCGGCGCCGTGTGGGAGGAGGTCATCATCCACCTGCCGCGGTCCGTCCGGCTGGTGTCGCTGTCGGCCACCGTGTCGAATGCCGAGGAGTTCGGCGACTGGCTGCAGGCCGTGCGCGGCGACACCCGCGTCATCGTCTCCGAGGAGCGACCGGTTCCCCTCGATCAGCATGCGCTGGTCAAGTCCAAGCTCGTCGACCTGTTCGACTCCACGGGCCGCGCAGCGAGCAACCGCGTCAATCCCGAGCTCGTGCAGCTTGCCCGGAACGCCTCCTGGAACCAGACGCCCAGCCGGGGGAGAGGCCCCCAGGGCCGGGGCAGGCAGTCCGGGCGGCAGCAGCGGGGCGGCGGGCGTCCGCGCGGCCTCGAGCGCATGGATCGGCCCGACGTGGTGCGCATGCTCGACGAGCACCACCTGCTGCCGGCCATCTTCTTCGTCTTCAGCCGGATGGGCTGCGACCAGGCCGTGAAGCAGGTGCTGCGCGCCGGCGTGCGGCTCACCACGGCGGAGGAGCGCGACGAGATCCGCCAGATCGTGGAGGAGCGCTGCCGCACCCTGCTCGACGAGGACCTCGCGGTCCTCGGCTACTGGGAGTGGACCGAGGGGCTGCAGCGCGGGGTGGCGGCCCATCACGCCGGCCTCCTGCCCGCCTTCAAGGAGGTCGTGGAGGAGCTCTTCCAGAAGAAGCTCGTCAAGGTCGTCTTCGCCACCGAGACCCTCGCGCTCGGCATCAACATGCCCGCCCGCTGCGTGGTGCTCGAGCGGCTCGAGAAGTTCAACGGCGAGGCGCGCGTGCCCATCACGTCGGGCGAGTACACCCAGCTCACCGGTCGGGCGGGTCGCCGGGGGATCGACGTCGAGGGCCACTCGGTGATCCAGTGGACCGACGGTCTCGACCCGCACGAGGTCGCCTCGCTGGCGTCGCGCCGCACGTATCCGCTCAACTCCAGCTTCCGGCCGACCTACAACATGGCCGTGAACCTCATCGATCAGTTCGGGCGTCCACGCACGCGCGAGGTGCTCGAGTCGTCGTTCGCGCAGTTCCAGGCCGACCGGGCGGTCGTCGACCTCGCCCGCAAGGTGAAGCAGCAGGAGGAGTCACTCGCCGGCTACGAGGCCGCCATGGCCTGCCACCTCGGCGATGCACGGGAGTACTTCGGGATCCGTCGCGAGCTCACCGCTCTGGAGCGGCAGGGCGCGGCGGCCGGGCGCAACGGCGGGGACAGCCGACCGCATGCCGAGCGCGAGCGTCGGCAGCGGCGCATCACCGAGCTCCGCAAGCAGCTCCGCGCGCATCCGGTGCACGGATGCGCGGAGCGCGAGGCGCACGCACGCTGGGCCGAGCGCTGGTCGACGCTGAAGAAGGACACCGACCGGCTGACGCAGCAGATCCAGTCACGGACGAACGTCATCGCCAAGCTCTTCGACCGCGTCACCGATGTGCTCCTCGAGCTCGGGTACCTCGCGACCGACGAGTCGGGCGAGACCAGGCTCACCCCGAACGGCCGCACGCTAAAGCGCATCTACGGCGAACGCGACCTGCTCGTCGCCGAGTGCCTCCGGCGCCAGGTGTGGCACGAGCTCGATCCCGCCGGTCTCGCGGCGCTCGCCTGTGCGCTCGTCTACGAGCCACGGAGGGAGGAGCCCGAGGGCTACGACCGGCGGCTCCCGCGCGGAGCCTTCCGCGCGGCGCTCGACAAGACGCAGGAGCTGTGGGCCACCGTCGACGACATCGAGCGCGACCACCGTCTGCCCGGCAGCGAGCCCCTCTCGACGGGGCTCAGCGCGGCGATGCACCTCTGGGCTCGCGGCGCGTCGCTCGACGTCGTGCTCGGGGAGGCCGACATGGCCGCAGGCGACTTCGTGCGCTGGACGAAGCAGACCATCGACCTGCTCGACCAGCTCCAGGGCACCGCCGACGCGAAGGTCGCCCGCACCGCGCGCGCCGCGCTCGACGCGGTGCGCCACGGCATCGTCGCGTACAGCTCGGTGGCCTGACCGAGGAGATGCCGACCCGATGACGACCCTCGCCCGCGATCCCTCCGCTGTCCGCCGACGCCCCGTGGGGCTCTCGCAGCCGCCTGCGCGGTCCCGACTCGACGAGCGGCTCGACCAGCCTCGTCTCGTCCGCCCGGTCATGCCGCTCTGGCTCGCGATCCTCGCGGCGGCCGCCGCCGGGGTCGCACTCGACGCCGGGTTCCCCGACAAGGGATGGTGGCCGTTCACCCTGGTGGGCGTGGCCGTGGTGCTGCTCGCGCTGATCGGACGCAGCTGGTGGCAGGCGCTGCTCATCGGATTCGTGGCGGGAGCGGTGTTCTGGGGCGTCGACATCTTCTGGTTGACCCTCTACCTCGGGCCGGTGCCGTGGGGCGGTCTCGCCGCGTTCATGGGCCTCTACTTCGCCGCCGGGTCGCTCCTCATCGCCCTCGTCTACCGCCGCGCCGACCGGGCCTGGCCGAGCCGGTGGGGGAGGCTCGGCATCCTGCCGCTCGTGATCGCCGGGCTGTGGATCCTGCGTGAGGGCGTCTCCGCGGTGTGGCCGTGGGGCGGCTTCTCGTGGGGCCGGGTGGCGATGTCGCAGTCCGAGAGCCCCACCTCCGGGCTCGTCGCCTGGATCGGTATCTCCGGGCTGTCGTTCGTGCTCGTCTGGCTGGTCGCCTTCCTCATCCAGGTGGGGCGCGAGTGGGATCTGCGCCCGACCTCGCGCATCCTCACCGCCGCGATCGCCATCGCCGCCGTGTTCGCCGTGCCTGCCTGGCCGGCGCCCACCCAGGGGACGTCTCGCATCGCCGCGGTGCAGGGCAACTCGGATGCGGGACTCTTCTCGCAGCACTCGCCCGGCGACATCCTGAGCGACCACGTCTCCGAGTCGCTCACGCTCGCCGGACAGCATCCCGACATGGTGGTGTGGCCCGAGAACGGATCCGACCTCGACCCGGCCCGCTACCCCTACGCGGCGGCGGCGCTCGACGAGGTGAGCGCCACGCTCGGCGGGGCGCCGATCATCGCCGGCACCATCCAGGTCCGCGGCGACAAGGTCTACAACACCTCGCTGCTGTGGCAGGACGGGCAGGTGCAGGACTTCTACGACAAGCGGCATCCGGTGCCGTTCGCCGAGTGGATGCCGGCCCGTGACTTCTTCCACGCGCTCGCCCCGGATCTCGTCGACCTCGTCACCCGTGACTACGAGTTCGGGTCGACCGACATGACGTTCGACGTCGACGGCGTCATCGCCGGCATCTCGATCTGCTTCGACATCACCGACGACGCCGTGATGCGCGAGACGACGAAGGAGGGCGCCCAGGTGCTGCTCTCACAGACGAACAACGCCGACTTCGGCAAGACCGACGAGAACCTGCAGCAGCTCGCGATCGCCCGCCTGCGGGCCATCGAGCTGGGCCGCAGCGTGGTCAACATCTCCACGGTCGGCACGAGCGAGATCATCGGACCCGACGGGTCGACGATCCAGGCGATCCCCGCCTACCAGCCGGGCACGCTGCTCGCCGACGTGCCGCTCGCGACCACGCTGACCCCGGCGAGCATCCTCGGCGGCCAGCTCGAGTGGCTCGGTGCGGGCTTCGGCCTCATCGGCCTCGCGGTCGCGCTGACCGTCCGCCCCTCGCGCCCCCGCCGCCGCTGACGCACGGGGCTTTGTCCAGGTTTCCGTCGGATATCGGCGATTTCGCGACGGAAATCTGGACAAAGCCCGGGGTACGCAAAGCCGGGGCCCGCACGCTTCCAGGCACACGAAAGCGCCGCACGGGTCGAGCCCGTACGGCGCTGTGTGGGAAAGTGCCCCGGGACTAGGCCCCGATCTTCTCCGTCGCCTTGCCGCCACCGCGGCGCGCGCGCAGGAACTGCAGGCGCTCCTCGAGCAGCTCCTCGAGCTCGTCGCGCGTGCGACGCTCGAGCAGCATGTCCCAGTGGCTGCGCGGTGTCTTCTCGTTGCTGCGGTCGATCTCGACCGGCTTGTCGCCGACCATCAGGGTCGCCTCGTGCCCGCAGGCCTTGCACTCCCAGGTCTCCGGCGCCTCAGCGTCGGCGGCGAACACCATGTCGGTGTCTCGCCCGCAGTTCTCACAGTGGTACGTATAGTTCGCACGGGCGGAGAAGACGACGCCTTCTTCGCTCTGCAGGCTCTGTCCGCCCAGTCGCATCCCGCGCAAGCTGCGATCCGCCATTGTGTGGTCTCCTCTCGCATTGCTTCCACAGTTCTAAACCGTGCACCTCCGCGTAACCTTTCCGAGGGTGGCTATTGTCAGTACTCTCTCAGCGAACAGTCTTGAACTCGGCCGCGAGGGGAACGAGGATGTCGGCCCTGTCCGTGACGAGGCCGTCGACACCCCTCCGGAGGAGATCCGCGGCCTCATCAGGATCGTTGATCGTCCAGACGTGGATCTCCACCCCGGCGCGGTGCAGCATGTCGACGGTCCGCGTCGTGACCGTGCCGATGCGGGAGACCGCGGGCGGCATCTGGATCGCATCCACGTCCCGCAGGACGCGACGCACGGCCCAGGCCCAGCCGAGCTTCGCGAACGCGAGCGCGGGGCCCACCTCCGACGCCGACGCGGATGTCGCCACCCCGGGCAGCGCACTGGCCGTCAGGCGCTTGCGCCGGCCGTCGAACGAGGTGATGAGCACACGGTCGATCGCCCGCGCTCTCCGGACCGCCTCCGCGGTGGGGCGGCACGCGTCGTCCGCCTTGACGTCGATGTTGAAGCGCGCGTCGGGGAAGGCCTCGAGCGCCTCTGCGAGCGAGACGAACCCCTCCCCGCCGCCGAGGTCGATCGCCTTGAGCTCTGCCAGGGTGAGGTCGGCCACACGGTCGGGCCGCCCCGCGACCCGCTCGAGGGTGGGGTCGTGGCTGATCACCGCGACACCGTCGGCGGTGGCGTGGACGTCGGTCTCGAGGTGCACCGCACCGACCGCGAGGGCGGCACGGAACGAGGCGAGCGTGTTCTCGGGCACGTCGAGCGCGAGACCCCGGTGCGCGAAGACCCGGGGAAGCGGGGGAGCGAAGTACGCTCCCCGCGCCCTACTGCGGGGCGGGCGCGGCACCGGCGTCGCCTGCGCCGGTTGCCGCATCGCCTCCGATGGTGGGTGAGCCGGATGCGGGTCCGGTCGGCGGCTCCGGCGCAGACGGCGCGGTCGGAGTAGAAGGCGCAGTCGGAGCAGAAGGCGCAGCCGGCGCCGACGCCGGTGGCACGGCGGGTGCAGCCGCTGCCGCCGCCTCACGTCGCGTCGCGGGGACGGGGCTCGTCGCGGGGACGGGGCTCGCCCCGCCACCACCGGAGGCAGCGCCAGCCGCGGCCGCGCCGCGGTCGCCGAACGCCTGCCCGATGCCCTTCAGCGCCTCGGTGAGCTCGCTCGGGATGACCCAGAGCTTGTTCGCGCTGCCCTCGGCGAGCTTCGGAAGCGTCTGCAGGTACTGGTACGCCAGCAGGAGGTTGTCGGGGTTCCCGGCGTGGATCGCCCCGAACACCGTCGTGATCGCCTGGGCCTCACCGTCGGCGCGCAGCACCTGAGCCTTCGCGTCGCCCTCGGCGCGGAGGATCTCGGCCTGCCGCGTTCCCTCGGCCTCGAGGATCTGCGCCTGCTTGGTGCCCTCCGCGGTGAGGATGACGGCGCGACGCTCACGCTCGGCGCGCATCTGCTTCTCCATCGAGTCCTGGATGGAGGTGGGCGGGTCGATCGCCTTCAGCTCGACACGCGAGACGCGGATGCCCCACTTGCCCGTGGCCTCGTCGAGCACGATCCGGAGCTGTCCGTTGATCTCGTCGCGGCTGGTGAGGGCCTCCTCGAGGTTCAGCCCACCGACCACGTTGCGGAGCGTGGTGGTCGCCAGCTGCTCGACCGCCCCGAGGTAGTTGGCGATCTCGTACGTCGCGGCACGCGCATCCGTCACCTGGAAGAAGACGACCGTGTCGATCGAGACGACCAGGTTGTCTTCCGTGATGACGGGCTGCGGCGGGAAGGAGACCACCTGCTCGCGGAGGTCGATGAGGGGGCGCAGCCGGTCGATGAAGGGGACGATCACGTTGAGGCCCGGCATGAGGGTCTTGTGGTAGCGCCCGAGGCGCTCGACGATGCCGGCGTTCGCCTGCGGGATGATGCGGATCGACTTCGAGATCACCACGATCACGAAGATGACCACGATCACGAGAACCGCGATCACCACCACCTGGGTGACGACGTTGTTCATACGATGGGCTCCTTGCTCTGGGACGGTGCGACCAGGGCGGTCGCACCGTCGATCGCGGCGACCTCCACGCGCTCGCCCCGCACGAGATCGGTCACCGTCACGCCGGGGGCGAGGCGTGCGGTCCAGGTGTCGCCGTTGGCGAGCTTGACCTGGCCCGCCATCGTGGTCACGGTCGAGAGCACCACGCCGCCCTGCCCGAGGAGCGCGTCGACGTTGCTCTTCGCCGGATCGGCGCCGCGTTTCAGCCTGCGCAGCAGGGGTGGCCTCAGCAGCAGGATGAGCAGCACGCTCACGACGGCGGCGATCACGACCTGGAGGTACCAGGGGACGCCGAGCAGTCCTGAGGCGAGGCCCGCGACGCTGCCCACGGCGAGCATGAGGAACGTGAACTCGAGGGTGAACATCTCGATGATCACGAACAGCAGGATGAGCCCGAGCCAGAAGACCCAGGCGTACGTCTGGATGAAGTCCACGACGGCGACCTCCTCCCTGCGGTGTCACCACCGACGCTACCAGGCGGCCCGCGCAGAGGGCCGATACCCGGTGACTTGGTAGTCTCGGAGGGTCTTTTCCACAGTCCTGAGGAGCACCACGTGTCCAACCCCCTCGCCGCAGGTTCGCTCGACGGGAAGCGGGTGCTCGTCACCGGCTCGTCGCGGGGCATCGGAGCCGACACCGTCGGCTACTTCGCCGAGGCGGGCGCCTCCGTCGTCATCAACTACCGCAACAAGGAGGCGCGCGCCGCGAAGATCGCGAACGCGATCCGCGAGAACGGGGGCCAGGCGCTCATCGTCGGCGCCGACCTCACCGACTCCGAGAGCGTCGCGGCGATGTTCGACCGAGTGAACGCCGAGCTCGGCGGCCTCGACGTGCTGGTGCTCAACGCCTCCGGCGGCATGGAGTCGGGCATGGGCGACGACTACGCGATGACGCTGAACCGCGACGCGCAGGTCACCGTGCTCAAGGCGGCGCTGGCCCTCCTCGAGCCCGGGTCGCGGGTGGTGTTCGTCACGAGCCACCAGGCGCACTTCATCCGCACCACGCCGACCATGCCGGAGTACGAGCCCGTCGCGCGCAGCAAGCGCGCCGGAGAGGACGCGCTGCGCGCGATGCTGCCCGAGCTCGACGCCGCGGGCATCGAGTTCGTGGTCGTCTCGGGCGACATGATCGAGGGCACCATCACCGCGACGCTGCTCGAGCGCATGAGCCCGGGCGCGATCGGGTCGCGCCGCGAGTCGGCGGGCAAGCTCTACAACGTGAGCGAGTTCGCGGCCGAGGTGGCCGCCGCCGCGGTCGACCCGATCCCCGCGAACCACACCCGGTACGTGGGCGACATCTCCGACTTCGACCAGAGCGAGGAGTGAGCACCTCGTGACGTCGCCCGCGTCGCCGATCATCCTGAAGTCCCGTGTGATCGTCGCGGCGGGAGATCGCACTCTGCTCTTCTACACGGCGCCCGACGTGCCGTCGAACCCCGTGCGCTGGCTCACGCCCGGCGGCCACCTCGAAGCGGGGGAGACGCACCTCGACGGCGCCGTGCGCGAGCTGTTCGAGGAGACCGGCCTGGTGGTCGCGCCCGAACAGCTCGGCGAGCCCGTGTGGTCGCGCGACTTCGTGGGCGAGCCGTCGCCCGCCGTGCTGCGCGACTACCACGAGGAGTACTACCTGCTCAGGGTCGACGAGCCGTTCGATCCGATCGTCGACAACTGGACGCCCGAGGAGATCGTCGACGTGCAGGCGTGGCGCTGGTTCACGCTCGACGAGCTGTCGTCGTCCGATGACGCGGTCGAGCCCGGCGATCTCGCCGCCGTGCTCGCTCGTGTCCTCTCGTAGCGACCGCCCGGCCTACGCGACCGTCTTCGGGCCTCGGCCGAGCATGAGTGCGGTCACCGCCGACATGATGGCCGACACGATGAGGAAGACCCCCGCGAACAGGATCAGCACCGAGATCGACTCGAGCGGCAGGAAGATGACCACGATCCCGGCGAGCAGCGAGAGCACGCCCAGAAGGGTGCCGAGCCACTTCGACGAGTCCTTCGCCGTCTCCATGATCGCGAGGATGCCCTCGAAGATCCACGAGAAGCCGACGACGAACGCCAGCACGAGAAGCGACACGACGGGGTTCCGGATCGCGATCACTCCAGCGATCACGAGCAGGACTCCGAGGATGATGTTGAGCGCCCGCATCCCGCCCGAGTAGTCCTTGTTGACGATGCCCTGGACCACGCGGATGAGGCCGACCACCCAGAAGTAGATCGCGAAGAGCAGTGCGATCGTCCACGCGATGGCGTCGGGGTTGTTGAAGGCCAGAACCAGGATGACCACGCCGAGCAGCAGCGAGAGCACGGCCCGTACCCACAGGCCGGTCTTGAGCCAGCGCCGTCCGGTCTCGGTGATGTCGCCGGCGAACAGCCAGAAGCCGCCGGGGTAGTCGGCCTGCGTGGGTGTGGACATGGTGGGCCCCCTTCGTGATGTCTGATGCACAATCTAGCCCTCGGCGGGTCGCCGGCGAGAGATCCCGCGGGACCTTCGACCCGCGGCGTGTCGACGCGCGCCGGAAGAGTGAGCGCTGTCCGCAGCGAACAGGAGGAGTCCAGGATGCGAGCAGCAGTCGTCACGGCGTTCGACGAGCCGGTGGCCGTCGAGGATCGGCCCGTTCCCCGGCCCGGCCCCGGGCAGGTGCTCGTGCGCCTCGAGGCGTGCGGTCTCTGCCACACCGACATCCATGCGATGCACGGCGATTGGCCGGTCACCCCATCGCTGCCCTTCGTCCCGGGGCACGAGGGGATCGGCATCATCGAGCAGCTCGGCGACGGCGTCGACTCCCGCTCGGTCGGCGAGCGCGTGGCGCTGCCGTGGCTCGGGCACGCGTGCGGCGAGTGCCGCTACTGCGTGAGCGGTCGCGAGAACCTGTGCGAGGCGCAGTACAACAACGGCTACTCGGTCGACGGGGGCTACGCCGAGTACGCGGTCGCGGATGCGCGCTTCGCGACACCCGTGCCCGAGGGGATCGATCCGATCGAGGCCGCACCGCTCACGTGTGCGGGCGTCACCACGTACGCGGCCATCAAGAACGCCCGCGTGGTGCCGGGGGAGACGGTGGTGGTGTTCGGCATCGGCGGGCTCGGCCACCTGGCGGTGCAGTACGCCCGGCTCGTCGGGGCGAAGGTCATCGCGGTCGACGTCACCGACGAGAAGGTGGCGCTCGCGACCGAGCTCGGAGCCGACCACGTGGTGAACGCGGCGCACACGGATCCGGTCGCCGCCATCGCCGCACTCGGCGGAGCCGACGTCGCGGTCGTGCTCGCCGTCGCGCCCACGGTGTTCCGTCAGACATTCGAGTCCTTGAACCGCGGTGGGCGTCTCGTCCTGGTCTCCCTGCCGGCGGCGGGCGAGCTCACCGTCCCCGTGTTCGACACGGTGCTGAAGGGGATCAGCGTCATCGGCTCCATCGTCGGCACCCGCCAGGATCTGGCCGAGGTGTTCGATCTCCACGTCGCCGGGCGGACCAGGGTCTTCACCGAGACTCGCACCCTCGACGACGTGAACGAGGCCGTCGGCGAGGTCCTCGCCGGATCCGTGCCCGCCCGGCTGGTCTTCACCTACCCTGCCCCGTCAGAGCCGACTCCCTGAGAGGCACACGGACTGAGAAGCACACGGAGAGGTCGAGCAGCGCCGAGCCCCGGCTCAGCCGCGGGTCTCGAAGCGGTGCTGGGCCTCGAACACGGCCGCCTGCGTGCGTCGTTCGAGGCCCAGCTTCTCGAGGAGGCTCGAGACGTAGTTCTTCACCGTCTTCTCCGCCAGCGCGAGCTGATCGCCGATCTGCCGGTTCGTCATGCCCTGCCCGATGAGCGCGAGGATCTGACGTTCGCGGAGCCCGAGCGAACCGAATCGCGGGTCGGTCGGCTCCGCCTGCGTGAGAGTGGACTCGAGTTTCTTCACCGCCGCAGCATGGAGGAGCCGTCGGCCCGCGGCGACCTCACGGACGTCGCGCGCCAGATCCGGCCCGCGCACATCCTTCAGCACGTACCCGGCGGCGCCCGCCAGCACGGCGCTCATCGTCGCCTCGTCGTCGTCGTACGCGGTGAGCATCAGGCAGCGCAGGTCGGGATGGGTCGAGCGGATCTGGCGACAGAGGTCGATGCCGCTGCCATCCGGCAGACGCACGTCGAGGATCGCGACGTCGGCCTCGACGGCTTCGAGCCGGGCCAACGCCTGCGCGATGCTCCCCGCCTCGCCGACGATGGTGAGGTCGTTCTCGACCTCGAGCATGTCGGCGACCCCACGGCGCACGAGCTCATGGTCGTCGACGAGGAAGATCCGGATCATCGCTGTCCTCTCGGTGCAGTCACGGTGGTCACGGCACGGGTACGGCCCATCGGACCGTCGTGGCGCCGGGGGAGCTGATGACGACGACGTCCCCTCCCCGAGAGCGGGCGCGCTCGCCGAGGTTCCTCAGTCCGCCGCTGCGCCGGCTCGAGTCGAAGCCCACCCCGTCATCGTGGACGGCCACCTCGACCTCGGTCTCGCCGACGTTCACGACGAGGTCGACGGTCGTCGCCTGAGCGTGACGGACGACGTTGCTCAGCATCTCGCGGGCGGCCGCCGTGACGTCGTTGAGGAGGTCGTCGGTGATGATGATGTCGACGGGGCCCGAGAACGCGACGTCGACCGTGCGCGGTACCAGCTTCGACGCCTCCGCGGCGAGGTCGACGAGGACGTGCCGGGCCCGGGGCGTGTCGTGCTGCGCGGGCGGGTTGATGGCGAAGACGATCGTGCGTATCTTCGCGATGCTGTCGTCCAGCCGCGAGATGGACTGCTCGAGCAGGGCCGTCTCGGCCGGGTCGTGGGGCCGTGCCGCCAGGTTGTGGAGGTCGAGGCCGGTCGCGAACAGCAGCTGGATGACGTGGTCGTGCAGGTCGCGGGCGATCCGGGCGCGATCCTCGAGCAGGAGGCCGCGCTGCTCGGCCTCGCGGGCACGCGCGAGCTCGAGGGCGAGGCTCAGGCGCGAGGCGACGTCCGACACGACCGTCCGCTCCACCTCGCCGTACTGGCCGGCGCGCGGGGCACGGGCGATGCCGAGAGCGCCCCAGGTCTCGCCGCGCGCGGTGAACGGGACGAAGACCGTGGCGCCGACCTCGCCTCCGGAGACGATCGCGAGCGGATCGGCGGGGCCGGTCAGGCGCCCACCCACCGACAGTCGAGACTCGCCGCTCTCGATCACGATGCCCGCGGCGGTCGACGAGGCGGGGACCATCGCGTCCTGGAGCGCGTCCTCGCCCTCGCCGCGGATCGCCGCGACGCGGACGGTGAGCGGATCAGGGCCGGGCACGAGGAGCACGACCCGCTCCGCACCGGACTCGGGGAACAGCTCGTCGGCGATCACGCCGAGCACCTCGTCGGCCTCGGTGTGGAGGAGCATCGGCGTCAGCCTCGCGGTGACACGCATCCACCTCTCGCGGAGGTGCGTCTCGCGGAACAGCCGGGCGTTGCGGATCGCGTTCCCGGCCGTCACCGCGAGCGCGGAGACGAGCTCCTCGTCCTCGGCGGTGAAGGTGCCGCCGCCACGGTTGCCGAGGTAGAGGTTGCCGTAGACGGTGTCGCCCACCCTCACGGGGACGCCGAGGAAGCCGCGCATGTCGGGATGGTGGGCGGGGAAGCCCGAGGAGCGCGGGTCGGATCCGAGATCCTCCAAGCGGATGGGGCGGGCCTCCTCGATGACCGCGCCGAGGAGCCCGTGACCCTCGGGGAGGTGACCGATCCGGCCCACCAGGTCGGCGGGCATCCCCGTGTGGATGAAGGATTCCAGACCACCGGTGGGGGAGATGACGCCCAGGGCGCCGTACTCGGCGTCGACGAGCTCGGCGGCCGAGTCTACGATCTGCTGCAGGACCGCGTTGAGCTCGATCTCGGCGCTCACCGCGGCGCTCGCACGCAGCAGCGATCGCAGTCGATCCTGCGCGCGGAGGACCTGCTCGGCCCGCTCCACGACGTCGCGCCGACCTCCATCGAGGACGGCGGGGTGTTCGTGGCCGAGTGCCTCCGAGGGGGCGTCGTCGCTCATCGCGGCCCTCCCCGTCTCACGTTCTCGACCAGGCTAACACCCGTGCCACGACGGTCCTCCGAGGGCGGCGAGGGACCTTGGACCCGCGCTCGGCTCGCTGGGTGGGCCAGCATCGGAGCGGACTCGAGGAGGTGCCATGGGCGGCACGATGCTGGTCGGCGTCGACGGCACGGTGGCCGGTCGGACCGCGGTGGGCTGGGCGGTCGATTGGGCACGCGCGCACGGACAGCGCGTCGAGATGGTGCACGTCGTCGACGACGAGCGGGGGCGTCTCCGGTCTCGGGCGCTACGCGACCGGGAGGAGGAGGCCGTGGCTCTCCTCTCCCGCGAGGTGGAGGTCGCCCGTGCAGACGAGTCCGGAGTGGAGGTCGGCTCGCGCGTGCTCGTCGGCCATCCGCTGAGCAGGTGGTCAGAGGCCTCCCGGTCGGCAGCCGGGGTCGTCGTGGGGACCCACAAGACCGGATACGCGGGCGGTCGCGTCTTCGGGTCCTTCGGCCTTCGGCTGGCGTCGGTCACCCGATCACCGCTGTTCGTCATCCCGACCGACGGCCGGCGACAGCGGCGTCGCGTCGTCGTGGGTGTCGACGACGCGGAGGAACGGTCGGCGGCGGTGGAGTTCGCGGCCCGTGCGGCCTTCACCGCCGGTCACGAGCTCGTCGTCCTCCGGGCGGCGTCGGGACTCCATGGTGTGGAGGACTGCCGGCTGCTCGATCGGGCCGCCGCGACGGCGCGGGCGACGGCTCCCTCGCTCGCCGTGCACTCGCGCCGCAGTCGGGTTCCGGCGGGGGAGAGCCTGGCCGTGGCCTCCGAGTCGGCCGAGCTGACCGTGGTGGGGCGCGACACAGCGCTCGCGTTGGGTGCGACGGGGACCGACCTGCTGATGAATCCGGGCGGCCCCGTCGCGGTGATCCCCCTCACGATCACGCGGCCGGTTGCGGGCTCCATGTGCTGACGCCGCGTCGGCGCAGGAGCCGTCATCACGCCGACGGACGCACGACCCGGGCGAGCACCCGCAACCTGGCGCGGGTCACCGCGTAGAGCTCTCCCGCCCAGGCCGCGGCGTCGATCAGCTCCGCCGACGAGGGCGCCGCGACGGTCGCGAGTGGGAAGCTCCGCGCGGGGAGCGCCGGCCGCAGGCCCTGCCGGAAGAGCGCGGTGTCGAGGCGGTCGGCGAGGGATCCCACCCGGGGCAGGATCGACCACGGCCGGGTGTCGAAGGCCCCGTACCAGTGCGCCTGCACCCCGCGGACCGTCAGAGCGCTCACGGTGCCCCGCACATCGGTCCGAGAGCTCCCATCGGATTCGGGGAAGCCCGCCCTGCCCCGCCACCAGAGACCCGGGCGCCCTCGCACGCCCGCACCGACGATGAGCAGATCGCACCTCGCGGGCCCGGAGTGGTCGAGGTCGAGCACGGTGACGTCCGAGCCCGGGAGGGAGTCGGCCATGGCCCGGGCCAGCGCCTCGGTGGGCGGGGACGCGGCCTCGTACAGGATCAGGCAGTCCATGTCTCGACCCTGCCGATCACGACGGCGGTGGGACATGACCTAGGTCCCGTCGGATGCGGCGCCGAGCGCGCCCTCGCATCCCACAGGTCTTTGGTCCCGTCCCGGCGACCGACGGGCCGACATCCTGGTGCGGTGACCGACCTCCTCGATCCTCTTCTCCTGTCGCGTTGGCAGTTCGGGCTGACGACGATCTACCACTTCCTCTTCGTCCCCCTCACGATCGGACTCGCGACGACGGTCGCGCTGTTCCAGACGGCGTGGGTGCGCACGGGGAAGGCCCGCTACCTGCAGATCACGCGGTTCATCGGGAAGCTGTTCCTCATCAACTTCGCCATGGGAGTGGTGACGGGCATCGTGCAGGAGTTCCAGTTCGGCATGAACTGGTCGGACTACTCGCGGTTCGTCGGCGACATCTTCGGCGCGCCTCTGGCGATGGAGGGGCTCCTCGCGTTCTTCCTCGAGGCCACCTTCATCGGCGTCTGGATCTTCGGCTGGGACAAGCTGCCGAAGCGGGTGCACCTCGCCTCGATCTGGTTGACCGCGGCGGCGACGGTGCTCTCGGCGTACTTCATCCTCGCGGCCAACGCGTTCATGCAGAATCCGCTCGGCTACCAGCTCGACGAGGCGCGGGGGAGGGCGGAGCTGACCGACATCGGCGCCGTCCTCACCAACCCGGTCTCGCTCGCCTCCTTCCCGCACACGATCTTCGGCGCGTTCATGGTCACGGCCGCGCTGCTCATCGCGGCGGCGTGCTGGCACCTGGCTCGGAGCAAGGGGCACGACACCATGCGGCCGGTCCTCAAGGTGGGGCTGTGGATGATGGTGATCGCGGGCGTGGGGACGGTCCTCTCGGGCGACCAGCTGGGGCTCGTCATGGTCGACACGCAGCCGATGAAGATGGCGGCGGCGGAGGCGCTGTACAACACGGCGTCGGGTGCCAACGCCTCCTTCTCGGTGTTCACGTGGGGCACACCCGACGGATCGAGCGAGCTCTTCTCCCTGCGCATCCCGTACCTGCTCTCCTTCCTCTCGACGCACACCGCCGACGGGACGGTCGAGGGACTCAACGACCTCCAGGCGCAGTACGTGCAGCTCTACGGCCCCGGCGACTACATGCCGACGGTCTGGATCACCTACTGGGCGTTCCGCTGGATGATCGGTCTGGGCGTCGTCTCGATCCTGATCGCGATCGCGGGGCTCTGGCTGACGCGTCGGGGGAGGGCTCCTCGACGGACCTGGATGTGGCGCGTGGGGATCTGGGCCTTCCCCCTCCCGCTCGCCGCGATGTCGGTCGGCTGGGTCTTCACCGAGATGGGCCGGCAGCCGTGGATCGTGTTCGGGCTGCTGAAGACCCAGGACGCGGTGTCGCCCGGCATCAACGGATGGGACGTCGTCGCCTCCCTCGTCGCCTTCACCCTCGTCTACGGTGCCCTCGCCGTCGTGGAGTTCCGGCTCATCGTCAAGGCCATCAAGAAGGGGCCGGAGCCCGAGCCGTCCGACCACGACGCCACCGAGGGCAGCCCCGTCGTCACCAGCACGGTCTACTAGGAGACACACCCCATGGATCTCGCCACCCTCTGGTTCTGGATCGTCGGATTCCTGTTCATCGGGTACTTCGTCCTCGACGGGTTCGACTTCGGCGTCGGCATGTCGCTGCCCTTCCTCGGCAAGGACGACACCGACCGTCGTGTGCTCATCAATACCATCGGTCCGGTCTGGGACCTCAACGAGACCTGGGTCATCGTCGCCGGCGCCTCGCTGTTCGCCGCGTTCCCCGAGTGGTACGCGACACTGTTCTCGGGCTTCTACCTGCCGCTGCTCCTCATCCTGCTCGCCCTCATCGCGCGCGGTGTGTCGTTCGAGTACCGGCATCAGGGCAAGGGCCTGCGGTGGACGCGGTGGTTCGACGGGATGATCGTGGTCGGATCGGCCGTGCCCGCGCTGCTTTGGGGTGTCGCGTTCGCGAACATCGTGCAGGGCGTCCCGATGGATGCGGACCACACGTACCTCGGCACCCTGTTCGACCTGCTCAACCCCTACGCGCTCCTCGGCGGCATCACGACGCTGCTGCTGTTCTTCACGCACGGCGTGGGGTTCGTCGCCCTCAAGACGGACGGCGAGGTCCGGGTGAGGGCGCGGCGGCTCGCCACGCGGGCCGGGCTCGTGACGATCCTGGCCGCGGCGTCGTTCCTGATCTGGACCGACCTCGCCCACGGCACGCTCGCCTCATGGCTGCTGTCCGCGGTCGCGGCCGTGCTGCTCATCGCCGCGGTGTTCGCGAACGCGCGGGCTGCGGAGCGCACGGCGTTCGCCCTGACCGCGGCGACCATCGGCTTCGCGGTGCTCGCGCTCTTCTCGGCGCTCTTCCCCGACGTCATGCCCGCCTCGAACGACCCGGCGAACTCGCTCACCATCGCGAACGCATCCAGCACCCCGTACACGCTCACCGTGATGACATGGGTGGCGGGCTTCGCCCTGCCGGTCATCCTCGCGTACCAGGCGTGGACCTACTGGGTGTTCCGTCGTCGGATCACGCGATCGCTCATCCCGGCCGCGTGATCGAGGTCAGCTCAGCTGCTGCTCGATCGGCACGGTGCCCTCGACGATGACCTCGCCGGTGTGCGCGGTCGTGACGGTCTCGATGAGGACGATGTGCACCTCCTCGTCGGCGACGGGGTTGTGCAGCACCCCCTTCGGGACCACGTGGAACTGACCGGGCTCGAGCACGACCTCCTGGTCGTCGGGCAGCTGGATGCGCAGCCTGCCCGACACCACGAGGAACATCTCGTCCTCGTCGGCGTGGGAATGCCAGACCAGCTCGCCGAGGAGCTTCGCCACCTTGACGTACTGGTCGTTGACCCGTCCGACGACCCTCGGGGTCCAGTACTGCGTCACCTGGTCGAGCTCGCGCGCGATGTCCGTCGTCATGAGGACGATCCTCCCTCATCGACGTGCACGCGGACGAGGGGAGAGCGCCGCACCCACTCCTCGAGCGGCTCGACGGGCTGCGCGATGTAGCCACGGTGCCGTGGCTGGTCGAGGTCGTCGATGATCGAGGCGAAGATGCGGGCGCGGTCGGCCGGGTCGAAGACCGGCTCCGCCCTCGCAGGCAGGTCCGCCCTGACTCCGTGCTTCAGGTGGACGGTGAACTCCGGGTGTGCCCGCAGGTTGGCGTACCAGTCGCGCGAGGCGGGTTGCGTGGTGAGGTAGATCTCGTCGTCGACCCGGTAGAACCAGATCTCGATGCGGCGGGGCCTGCCGGTCCTCGCTCCGATCGTCGTGATGTCGATCGTCCTGTCGGAGGCCGACGATGAGGGTGTGATCGCCAGTGCTCGTCGTACTCGGTCTTCCATGTCCCGGTCCTTCCTCGGGGGTCGATGTGCGCGGGTCGCTCGGATGGCCTCGGTCAGATGCCCCGGATGATCCGGACCTTCTCCTCGCGGTGCCGATGTCCGGCGGGGTCGCCCATCAGGAGGATGTCGAAGGCGTGCGGAGAGCCGGGATGCACGTGCAGCTCGGTCGAGACGCCGGCGCGCCAGAGCCGGCCCGCGTACGCGACGTCCGCATCCCGGAAGATGTCGAGCTCGCCCACCTCGAGGTACGCCGGAGCGACACCCGCCAGGTCCGGCTGCCGGGCGGGGACGGCGGCGTAGAGCACCCGATCGCCCAGCGGGAGGTCGCCGAGGACAGCCTCCCACGCGGTGCGCTCGAACTCGTAGGAGAACATCGCCGCCGCTGCATCCAGCTCCGGGTCGCGCTCCGACCGGTCGTCCAGCATCGGGTAGATCAGGATCTGCTTCGCCAGGGGGAGTCCCGCGTCTCGCGCGAGCACGGCCAAGGACGCGGCGATGCCGCCGCCGGCGCTGTCGCCCATCACCGCGATGCGGGCGGGATCGACTCCGAGCGCGGGGGCCTCGGCGACGAGCCACCGCAGAGCGGCGAGCGCATCGGCGGGCGCCGTTCCCGCCGGCGCCTCCGGCGCGAGCCGATAGTCGACCGATAGGAACGGCACTCCTGTCCATCCCTGGCGTGAGAGGCGCCCTGGCCTCCGGCGCCGCCGCTGATGAGCACCGTCGTGTCGTCGAACCGTTCCATGTCCTGCTCCTCGCGTCCGATCGATCCTGAGGTGAGTCGATCGCCTCACCACTGTGTCAGTGATGCCATGGTGAGTCAAGTGACTTACCTTCTGGCTCGGCGGGGGCTACGCTGGAGGCATGCCGGACGCCGCGCTCACCTACCATCAGAGGGTCGCGGAGACCAAGCGGGCGGCCATCGTCTCGGCAGCGACCGGACTGTTCGGCGAGAACGGCTACGAGAGCACGTCGCTGGCGCGGGTGGCGGAGGTCGCGGGAGTGTCGACGGCGACGCTGTTCAAGCAGTTCCCGACGAAGGCCGACCTGTTCGAGGCGATCGTCCTCGACTTCTGGGGGAGGACTGCGACCTCGGCCTCCGCCTCGGAGGAGCTGGACGGACTCGATCCGGTAGGCGGTCTCACCGCACTGGGAGATCGGTACGCCGAACTGCTCCTGCGACCGGGGATGGCGGGACTGCACCGGATGGTCATCGCCGAGGCGCCGCGCTTCCCGGAGCTCGCCCGTATCCAGTTCGACCTGGGCAAGGAGCCGTTCTTCGGGAGGGTGCACGCCTACCTGACCACCGCCGACGACAAGGGCTCCCTTCGTGTTCCGAACCCCACCGACGCGGCCACCCAGTTCCTCGGGATGATCTCGAACGTCGTCTTCTGGCCCAAGCTCCTGCTGGTCGAGTGGGATCCGAGCCCGGAGCAGATCAGCCGGACGATCGCCGACGCCGTGGCCATGGTCACCTCGTACTACCATCCCCGTCACGCCTGAGCGGCGGAGCTCCGGTCAGGGGACGAGCACCGTGCGGGCTTCTCCCGACGACGGTCGCGACCATTCGCTCTCCACGTCACGGAGCGGGACGGCCCGCGGCGAGACCTGGGGAGTGCCCGACATGATGAAGTCGGCGAGGGAGGGGAGCTCCTCGACGATCTCGCGGGTGCTCACCGATCCCTGCCCGCTGCCGATGATCTGGAGCCCTGAGGCACGGAGCGCAGCCGACGGGATAGGGGCTTCGGGGCCGGCGATCGACCCGATCTGGATCCACGACAGCGGCGCCCCGCGGTCGAGGCGCGCCCGCACGATCTCCGTCATGGCGCCGGCGGCCGGGGCACCCCAGACGTAGTCGAGCACGACATCGGCGCCGGCCACCGCGGAGCAGGCGTCGAAGGTCACGACGTCGTCCGCGCCGAGGGTGCGAAGTGCGTCGAAGGCGCTGGTGGCCCGAGCGACCGCGGAGATCCGGGCAGCCCCGAGGTGCCGGGCGACCTGGATCGCCAGCCGACCGGCGCTCCCCGATGCGCCCAGGATGGCGACGTGGGCGCCGAGGGGCAGAGCGATGCGACGCCGGAGCGCGATCCACGACGACATCGCCGGATTCATCGCGGCCGCGACGCGGACCGGGTCGATCGCGGGGGAGAGGGGCACGCTCGCGCAGAGGTCGATGGCGGCGCGCTCGGCCATCGCCCCGCTCTCGACCACGAAGTATCGCAGTCGACCCTCCGCATCCCGCCCGACGCCGTCGATGCCGGGAACGAAGGGGAGGGGGACCGTCTCGGTGTAGTGCGATCCGTCCGCCTGTGAGCGGACTCGCGGATGCAGGGCCGAGGCGAGCACCTCGACGACGGCCTGACCGGGGCCGGACGGAGCGGGGTCGGGCACCTCGAGGTACCGGGGCGGGTGTGCCAGATCGGTGACGACGGCGGCGAACATGTCTCCTCCTTGATATAGTTGGTAACACGAACTATAGTAGTTCGTAGTACGAAGCAAAAGAGGCGCCGTGGAAGAACCCGATACCGAGCAGGCTGGGCTGATCGACGCTCTGGCGCAGACGGCGTTCATCCTCACCAGCGCACTCAACCGCATCGCGGCCGACAACGATCTGTCGATCACGCAGCTCCGGCTCCTGGGCACGCTGCGTGGGCGGTCACCCCAGATGAAGCAGCTGGCCGGCCACCTGGGCTTGGAGAAGTCGACGCTGTCCGGCCTGATCGACCGCGCACAGCGCAGAGGCTTCGTCCAGAGGCGTCCCAGCGAATCAGACAAGCGGGTCATCGAGGTCGCGCTGACGGCCGACGGAGAATCCACAGCGCGCCGCATCGAGGCCGACGTCCGCGTCGCGGTCGAGCCGATCATCCGCCAACTCGACCCCGCGGACCGCGACGCCCTGCGCGTCCTGCTGGAGCGGATGCTCGGCCCCGCGCCGTCCTGATCCAGCCCCGCTCAGCCCGTCGGTCCAGCGCTGATAATGCACATTATGTCAATAGCGAGACGGCATGCTCGCGCAGCAGTCCTCTCAGGACTACTCCTGAACACTCTCTTCGGATGGTGGTGGCAGACCCCATCGCCACCCTCGTCATCGTCGTGTTCGCCATCCGAGAAGGCATCGAAGCCTGAGAGGTGACGCCTGCGTCACCTCAGTCGGCATGCTCCTCGACGACGATCACGACAACGAAGACCACGACCATCACCACTGACAGCTCCGGCGTCACCACGCGACCCACGGTGGCCAGGAAGAGCTCTTCACTCGTCCGCTAGCGGATGGTTGCTTCTCGAAGCCATGTCGACTGCTCTTCGAGGTCGCAAGCCGCTCTCGTGCCGCTGCCTCGAGTGCGACCCTCACCTCTCCCCCACGACGGCGGCTTCGCCCGTGTCCTCGGACTCCTCGAGACAGACCTCCTGCGCCACTCGTTACGGCCCGAACCGTAGTGAGTTGGTCGGCGCATCCCCCAACCTGTTAGCTTCGGGCCGATCTCCCGCGACTCCGCGAGCGAGGGACAGCAGGAATGGGGAGCTCGCATGGGTCGAGGGCAGTCGATGGCGCCGACGGGAACCACCCGGCGGGCGAAGACCCGATGGGCCGCTCTCGCCGTGGTGACCGGGCTGCTGGTCGCCGGTCCCGCAGCGCCCTCGTTCGCTGCGACGTTCCCGGTGGACGACCTCGGCGGGCTGAAGCTCGCCCTGACCTCCTGCCAGACCACCCCGAACACGATCATCCTGGGTGGGGACATCTCCGCACCCACGACAGCACTGACGGTGTACTGCGACACCACGCTCGACCTGGGAACCCACGACCTCTCCGTGTCCAACGTGGTCATCAATCCGGGCACCTCGCTCACCGTCAGCGGCCCCACCGATGGCAGTGGTGGCACGCTCACCGCCGACGCCAGCAGCCTTCGTGTGGCAGGGATCAAGAACACCGGCGCGACTCTGACCGTCACGGGAGGGACGGTGACCGCCCGCGGTGGTGTCGGGGCCGGCATCGGTGGCAGCTACGATCCGACCGGTGCCGGTGGCTCCGCCACGAACCTGGATGCGGGGACGCTCAACGTCGCAGGCGGCACGGTCAACGCCTATGCCGGGAGCAACAGCGCGGCGGTCGGCGGTGCCCCCGGCGTCAGTTCCCGCAGCGGCAACGGTGGCACGGTCACGGTGTCCTCCGGGGCACTCAACGCCTACAGCGACAGACCCGCCGGGGTGGCCGTCGGCGGCGGGAACGTCCTCTCAACGGGCGTGGTGGGGTCAGGCGCGAACATCACGGTGACGGGCGGCACCCTCACGGCCATGGCGTCCGCCAGCAACGGGACAGCCATCGGCGGCGGCGCGACACTGGTCGACAGAGAGTCGGCCGGGGGCTCAGGTGGATCCTTGCACGTGGGGCCTGGAGGCGAGGTCATCGCGGCCGCTCCGGAGAACATCTTCGGGGGCGGCTGGAGCGTGCCGGGTCGGAAGATCGGTGGGGACTTCGGTTCGCTGACCGTCGAGGGCACCCTGCGACTGCCCTCCGGACGCCTCTCCGTGCCGGCCGGATACGGGATGAGCGTGGGGGCCACGGGTCGTATCGTCGGTACGGTCACCGACCCGACCGTCGGCGCGTCCTTCGCGGGCGCGGGCCGGATCTCGAACCAGGGATCCATCACCCTCTCTCCGCCCGCCGGCATGGTGGACGGGTACAACACCCTCTTTCAGTTCGTCCCCACCGCTCCGAGTGTGAGCGTGTTCGCGCCCTCGTTCGCGGACGGCGCCCGCACCCTCCCGACGCCACCGCCCGGGACGGCATGGAACACATCGGCCCGCGGCTCAGGGACCTGGTTCAGCAGCACCTCGCCGACGATGGCCGTGACCACGATGTTCCTGTACGCCGTCGCTCCGGCGACGATCGTCACACCCACGGACTACACGGTCGCGGCCGGAGCCCCTGTATCCATCCCGGTCACAGTGAACGGGGTCGACGGTTCCCCGCTTTCACCCCAGCCGAGCGTGGACTTCGCCTACGACCACTGCTCCCTCAACGACGAGGGCGTCTTCACCGTGGCCGGGCCCTGCAGCGTGACCGCGTCGACGACCGTGCGGGACGTGAGGGTGCAGAAGACGTTCACCATCCAGATCGTTCCGAGGCTTGCCTCGTCGATGACCGTCTCGCCGTACAGGACCACCGTCGCCGAGGGATCGTCCATCGCATTCACTATGAGGGCATGGGACAGGTACGGCAACCCGATCGACACCTCCGCCGCCACGCTGACCTCCAACCGTCAGTCGGATGTCGTGAAGGGACACACCGTCACGTTCTCCGGCGCCGGCGCCCACGTCATCACCACCAGGTTCCAGGGCTTCACCCTGGACTCATCGATCACAGTCGTGGCCGGGCCGGTCGCCTCGCTCTCGATCAGCCCGACGAACCCCACCGTGACCCAGGGAGACGCGATCGCGTTCACCATCACCGGCACCGACGCCGGCGGCAACCCCGTCGACACCACGAACGCGACCCTCACCTCCGGTGGACACGACCTCGTCGGCGGGCACACCGTCCTGTTCTCCGGCGCCGGCGACCACGTCGTCACCGCCACCCTGGACGGCGTGAGCACCTCCACCACCGTCCGCGTCGTCGCCGGCCCCCTGGCCACCCTGTCGATCTCGCCCGCGACGGCGACCGTGGTCCAGGGCGGCACCACCGCGTTCACCCTCACCGGCACCGACGCGGCAGGCAACCCCGTGAACGTCGACGACGCGACCTTGACCGCAGCACCCACCGACACCATCGACGGCCACTCGATCAGGTTCTCCGGCGCCGGTGTCCGCACCGTCACCGCCACTCTGAACGGCATCACCACCACCGCGGAGATCACCGTCACCCCCGGCCCCCTCAGCGCCCTCACGATCACACCCGCCACCCAGACCGTCACCCAGGGCGACACGACCGGGTTCACGATCACCGGCACCGACACCGCCGGCAACCCCGTCGACACGTCCGGCGCCGTGCTGTCCTCGAACATCCGCGCCGACACGATCACCGGTACGTCCGTGACGTTCTCGGGCGCCGGCACCCACATCGTCACCGCCACCCTGGACGGTGTCTCCACCAGCGCCAGCATCGAGGTCGTCGCGGGGCCGCTCGCCACGCTGACCGTGACACCCGCCACTGCCACGGTCACCCAGAGCAACACCACCGTGTTCACGATCACCGGCACCGACACCGCCGGCAACCCCGTGAACGTGGATGCCGCGACCCTGTCCTCCACCGCAGAGAAGGATGTCGTCGACGGCCGGGCGGTGACGTTCTCCGGTGCCGGCACCCGCACCATCACCGCCACCCTCGGCGACATCACCGCCACCGCCAGCATCGAGGTCGTCGCCGGCCCGGTCGCGACCCTCACCCTGACCCCCACCACCGCGACCGTCACCCAGGACGGAAGCGTCGACTTCACGATCACCGGCGCGGACGCCGCCGGCAACCCCGTCGACACGACCGGAGCGGTACTGGCCTCCAACATCGGCGCCGACACCATCACCGGCACCTCCGTGACGTTCTCCGGCGCCGGCACCCACATCGTCACCGCCACCCTGGACGGCGTGTCCACCAGCGCCAGCATCGAGGTCGTCGCCGGTCCCGCGGCGACGTTGACGATCACCCCGTCGGCGGCGACCGTGGATCAGGGCGGCACCCTCACCTTCACAGTGACCGGAGCGGACTCGGCCGGCAACCCCGTCGACACCAGCACCGTGGTGCTGACCTCCTCCGTCGACACCGACGTGATCACCGGCACCACCGTGACCTTCCCCCACGCCAGCCCCCACACCATCACGGCTACCCTTGGCACCCTCACCGCCACCGTCACGATCCAGGTCATCCCCGCGCCAGTCCCCTCCCCCACTACCCCGCCCTCCGCATCCGGGGCGGGGCTGGCGAACACCGGCCTCGACGGCGGAGCGATCGGCGCCATCGGCACAGGAGCACTCGTCCTCCTGCTCGCTGGCGCCGCCTTCCTCCTCATTCGCCGCAGGGACTCAGCCGATGCGACCCCGCGGGAGTTCCGTCCGTGACCGACCACGACCCCGAGCTCGGCACCGGATACGCCGCCGCCAAGTTCGGCAGCAGGACCACCACCCCCAAGATCCTCGCGATCTACGCCGGCATCGGCGGATACCGTGCCCCGGACCAGCCGCTCCGGCTGAACAGGGGCACAGCCACCGCGCTCCGTGACGCCGGCTACACCATGGTCCGAGTCCGACACCGGTTCCGCACCCACGACATCTCCCTCGCCCGTTACCTCCACACCCACCGCACGTGAGATACCGCCACGTGGGATCACGATCGAAGCCGGAGCGGGAGGCGCGGGGCGCAGGTTCCCCACCCCACCCCGCGCCTCGCGCCCCGACTTCGAACCCGCCCACGCGACAAAAGCGGATACATGAAGTCATGTCAATGGATCGTCAGCAGGTCCGGTTCCGCGTCATCGGGAGACCGCGGAACCTGGGTCTTGGCGTGAGCTGCGGGGAAGGCCTGTGGCATGGCTGAAGATGGCGTCGTACTGGCGGTCACCGAGGATGTCCTGTCGCTGAGCAGGAGTCAGCAGCCGGCACAGGGGGTTCGACCGTGGTGCACCGCGGCACTCCCCCGGCCCACGCCGGATCACGGACGGCTGACACCGTGGCGGGTGGGCGGGTTCGCCACACGGTGATGGCGTGGGAGGCCCCACTGCTTCAGGCGCGGCCGCCACCGCGGCGGGTTGGCCGCGATCGCGGTCGGCGGCACCAACTCGCGCGCGACGTGGCGGAGGATGAGGACCGACACTGCGATCACCACGAGGGTGAACGCGTTCACGGCGGTGGCAGCGACGACCGCAGCATCCACCGTCGCCATGCCCCTGCTGGAGATGGTGTTCTGCGTTCCCGTCTGATTGAGGGCGCCCAGCCCGTCGTGGAGCGAGTGCAGCAGCATCGCGATCACCCAGCCGACCAGACCGGGGAGCGTGAGGACGCGCCCCGATCGGTGGGCTGCGAGCCAGATGAGAGAGGCCGCGATCGCCGTCCACAACGGATGCGGGATCTCGCCGATCCCGCGGCTGAGACCGGCGAGGACGGTCCCGTTCTGGCCCGTCGCCGTCACGATGTAGTCGAACCCCTCCCACACCCCGAAAGCGCACCCCGACAGCAGCACCACCAGCACCCCGGCCCGCGGATCACCCACCACACGACGAACGGTGACCAGCAGGACGACGGGGAGGGCCAGCTTCGCCGTCTCCTCCACCGGGCCCGACAGCCACAGGTCGACCGCGAACGGTGTACCCAGGGCCGGCTCGAGGATGGGCTCGATCAGATACGCGAGAAGGTTGGCCACAGCTCCGGAGGCGAGACCGAGAACGAGAAGGAGCTTCCAGTTTCGGAGCTCCCGGAAGCGCATCGTCTTGTCGAAGAACACGACGACCGAGGACAGGATCGCGATCATGCCGACGGCGGCGAGGATCATCCACCATGCCGTCGAGGCGCCGTCGCCGAGGAAGCCCGCACCCGCCGTGATGACGACGCCACCTATCAAGAGCCAGAACCACAGGTGCGCGACGAATCCGAAAGGCACCACCCGCCGGTGGGGCACAGCACCCTCCACCGGATCGACGCGGCTCCGCCCCGTCCAGGCAACCCCATCCCACTCGCCCACCACATCGGCGCGGCCGATGGGCGACCACACCGGCTCGGTCTGACGTTCATCCGCCACGGCCATCTCGATTCCACCCCTCACCTGTCGGCGCATCCGACCCCCAGTGGAGTCACTGTATCGACAGCTGTCTTCCTCGGAGAGGGCCATCTCACATCACCCGTAGGAACGCCTACTGCCGGGGTCGACCGTGGTGCACCGCCGCACTCCCCCGGCCGTCCCCGATTGCGGGGTGCCCGTCGGCCATCGATAGAGTGAGCACGACCGCGCACGTGTGCGGCACGACGGGGGGCCGGTGCGATGGGTCACGCCTACGCGGGTGTCAGGACGACCGACGGGCGCGCGGTCGACCGCAGAGGGGCGGCGCTGCGCCGCGGAGCAATCGGACTGGCGAGCGGCCTCGCGATCGCGGCATCCCTGTTCGCGTTCCCCGCTGTCGCTCACGCCGATCCGATCGACGTCGCCCACGGTGTCGTCTCATCCGGGCTCGCGCGTCTCGCGGCGTCGGGAGTGGCGCCGGGCACGCCCGAGGCGTCTCGTGCTGCCGGTCTGCCCGCCGAGGGTGCGGGCTCGCTCGCGGTCGACGGCAGCGGTCGGGTGATCGTGGAGCTGCGGTTCGAGTCGTTCGAGGCGCAGCAGGCGGCGATCGCCGCCATCCAGTCTCTCGTCGAGGTGCGTTCGGTAGGCGTCAGCGCCCCCGCCGTCTCGGTCTACGCCACACCCGACCTCTTCGACGACGTGGCAGCCCTGGCCGGAGTCGTCTCGCTCGAACCGGGTCTGCTCTCCAAGCACGCGTCGAGCGCTGCCCTGCCCGCCGAGCTCAGCGCGGCGCTGGCGTCCTCGGGCGACCCCGACCTCTCGGGCACCAGCTGCCGATCCATCCCCGTCAACACGGCGGCGCCTCTCGGCGTCGACGCGGTGCAGGCGCAGTACGGTCTCGACGGGACGGGTCTCGCGGTCGGCGTGATCTCCGACTCCTACGACCTCGGCGGCACGAAGGTGGCGACGGATGCCGCCCAGGACGTCCTGGCGGGCGCTCTCCCCGGCCCCGGCAACCCCTGCGGCTACACGACACCGGTCGGTCCGATCCTCGAGAAGAACGCGACCATGTTCACGGATGAGGGTCGCGCGATGGCCCAGGTGGTGCACGGCATCGCTCCCGGCGCGCGACTGATGTTCGCCACCGACGGCGCCACGCAGACCGAGTTCGCCGACAACATCCAGGCACTCGTCGATCACGGCGCCGACGTGATCGTCGACGATGTGGTGCAGTTCACCGAGCCGTGGTTCCAGCAGGGTGTCGTGGCGCAGAAGATCGCCGCCATCCGGGCCCAAGGCGTGCTCTACGTCGCCGCAGCACAGAATGAGGGCAGCATCGGCTACCTCGGGGCCGGCACCGAGAACATCGCGCCCACCGGTTCGTGGGAGTCGGCCGAGTACCGTCCCGGCGACTGCTTCGCCGGCATGGCAGGCATGATGGACACGGCCCTCGGCACCACGGGCACCGAGGTCGACTGCATGGACTTCGGGCCTGCGGGTGCACCGGCGAAGGGCCTCCAGGTGACGCTCGACACCGCCCCCCAGCTTCGAGCTGCTCGCGCAGTGGGCCGAGCCCGTCGACGGTCGATCGACCGTGATCGTGCCGTTCCTGCTCGATGCCACTGGCGCAGCGCTGCCACTGCCGACCGGGAGCGGCACCTTCGACGACAGGACGCCGGCGTCGTACGTGGGGTACACCGCCACGACCGACCCGACCGTGCCGTCCGTCCTCGCCGACTACACGCTCGTGCTGGCGCGCGCGACGAATGTCGGCGAGCCCGCCACCCCGCGCGTCAAGGTCATCATCGCGATCGACGACGGCGGCGTGCAGCGGCTGCCCTACGCTCCCGACGAGTGGCGCGACGACGTGGTCATCGGCCCGGTGGTGTTCGCGCACCCGGCCGATCCTGCCGTGCTCACGAGCGGAGCGGCGCCGACGTTCAAGCCCGAGTCGATGGAGCCCTACTCGGGCACCGGTCCGGCCACCTACTACTTCGGCCCGGTCGACAGGCTGACGCACCGCCCGGCGGACCCTCTTCTCGAGCCGCGCGTGCTCGTGAAGCCGGACCTCATCGGAGTCGACTACGTGCGCACGACGTTCTTCGAGAGCTACTACTCCGGCAGTCCCGTGCTGCCCGACGGCTACTACTTCCCCGGCACGTCGGCCGCCGCTCCCGGCGTCGCCGCTGTGGCCGCGCTGGCGATGCAGTACTCCCCGCAGTCGACGGCCCAGCAGGTGCGCGACGCGCTCGTCTCGACGGCGGTCCCGATGCCGACGCAGCCGGTGGACTACGGCGTCTCCGACGCGAACGTCTGGGGTTCGGGACGCGTCTTCGCACCCGCCGCGATCGCGGCGCTGCCGGCGGCCCCCGCGCCGGCTCCGGTGCCCGCCGGCGGAGGCGGCATGCGCCTGGCCGACACGGGGCTGAGCGCCGGAGGGGATCTCGGCGGTATCACGTTGGTCGCCCTGCTGCTGCTCGCCGGTGGCGCGGTGGTGTCGTTCAGCCGTGCCCGTCGTGCCACAGCCAGAGGTACGCGGAGCTGAGCATCGTCCCGCGCGACGCGGATGGCCGCACGGCCGACATGCCGGAGCCGGAACGACTACGGCCGAGGCGCGATCTCCGCGATGAGGGCTTCGACGCGTGACCGGATGTCGTCGCGGACCCCGCGGACGACATCGACGGGCTGGCCCGCCGGATCGGTGAGGTCCCAGTCCTCGTACCGCTTGCCGGGGAAGACCGGGCAGGCGTCGCCGCAGCCCATCGTGATGACGACATCGGCCTGGCGGACGGCGTCGGTGGTGAGGATGCGGGGTGCTGCTCCCGCGATGTCGATGCCCTCCTCCGCCATGACCTCGACGGCGGTCGGGTTGACCTGATCGCCGGGCTCGCTGCCGGCGGAGAACACATCGACGCGATCGCCCGCCAGAGCGGCGAGATAGCCGGCGGCCATCTGGGAGCGTCCGGCGTTGTGGACGCAGACGAAGAGCACGGCGGGGCGTTCGGTGAGGGTCATGGTCGCTTTCCGGGTGTCGGGTCGGAGCGGGTCGATCCTAGACGGCCATGGTGAACGGCCACGGCCTCTCGTTCGCCGCGGTTCGGCATGGCGATGGAGGATCGCTCGGGGCGGGCGCAGCAGCTCGCGCCACTCGCCATGCCGGCAGCGGCCATCCACGCTCCTCCGCCCGCGGATGGGGACCCAGGTCTATTGCCCGGGCGTGGGCCTCTCGGCCAGCCTGGAGACCGAGGCGCGCTTCACCGTGCCCGCCTCCTGCCGCTGTCGCGGCGCGTGGGAACGAGGAACGATGCCGGACCGCTCACTGCACCACACGCGACGTTCCCACCTCCTCGTCATCCTCGCGGCGACCTCGGCGGCCCTTCTCGCCGGATGCACGAGCACCGGCACCGGCACCGGAGGCGACGCCGGCACCAGCACCGCGCCGCCGTCCTCCGCTTCTCCCTCGCTGTCGCGTCCTGCAGCCCCCGAGGGCGAGCTGCCAGCCGACCTGCAGGACCGACTGCAGACCGCGGTGGAAGGGGTCATGGCCGAGTACGACGTGCCCGGGGCGGCAGCGGGGGTCTGGATACCCGGGCAGGGCTCGTGGACGACGGCGATCGGTCTCGCCGACGTGGCCGGCGACGTGCCGGTGACGACCGAGATGAGCTGGCCCATCCGCAGCGTCACGAAGTCGTACACCGTGTCACTCATCCTGCAGCTCGCCGATGAGGGGCGGCTCTCGCTCGACGACACGATCGATGAGTACGTCGACGGCATCACGGACGGCGACCGCATTACCCTGCTCGAACTGGCGAACATGTCGAGCGGCAATGCCGACTACGTGGGCGACGCCTTCCTCGCCGACTTCGAGAAGGACCCCGCCAAGGTGTACACGCTCGACGAGCTCAACGCCTTCGTCATCGGAGCGCCCGCCCAGTTCGATCCGGGCACCGAGTACCTCTACACCAACGCCAACACGAACCTGCTCGGCGCGGTGGTCGAGAAGGTCACCGGGCAGCCCTACGCGGAGGCCCTGCAGGAGCGCATCCTCGACCCGCTCGGGCAGACCGGCACCCGCTACCTCACCGACGTCGCCGACTGGACGGGCCCGCATCCCACCGGTTACGTCCAGGCCGACGGCGAGCTGCAGCCGCAGCAGGAGAACCCGTCGATCCTCGGGCCGGCGGGATCGCTCTTCTCCACGCTCGACGACGGGCGGGTGTGGGCCCAGACCCTCGGCAGCGGCGCTCTGCTGAAGCCCGAGACCCAGGAGCTGCGGGAGGTCGGCCACGAGATACCCCGGCCGCCCTACGACCTGTACGCCGTGGGCATGGGCGAGACGAACGGCTGGCTGGGCCACAACGGCGAGGGCGTGGGCTTCACCGCCGCCACCTTCTACGACCCCGAGACGGGCGCGAGCATCGTCGTCTACATGAACGAGTCCGACGTCCCCCAGGTCCACCCCGCCGACGCGGCGTTCCGGGCCCTGGCCGACGTGCTCACGAAGGGAACATCCTCGTGAGGCGATCACCGGTCTCGGCCGCGCTCGTCACCCTCGCCGCGGCCGCGGTGGTGCTCACCGGATGCACGTGGGCGCCGGCCGAGACGAGCTCCACCAGCTCGGGGGGCGGTGGCTACGCCGTCCCGGGGCTTCCGGATGCTGCGCGCGAGGTGATGAACCAGCCCCAGTACGCTCAGGGCCGCTGGCTGATCTCGGTGCAGGACCTCGAGACCGGCGAGACCCTGATCGACCTCGACGGCGACAAGATGGCCCAGCCCGGATCCTTCGTGAAGACGTACAGCGCCGGAGCCGCCTGGGTGAAGTGGGGGCCGGACCACACCGTCACCACGCCGGTGAAGCAGTCGGGCAGCGTCACCGACGGCACGCTCACCGGCGATCTGGTGCTGGTGGGCCAGGGCGACCTCACCATGGGCGGGCGCACCAAGCCCGACGGCTCGGTCGACTTCACGAACCTCGACCACAACGACGCCAACCCGCTGCCGGGGGCGACGCTCACCCCCGAGGACCCCCTCGCCGGGCTCGACGATCTGGCCCAGCAGGTGCGGGCCTCGGGCATCACTGCGGTGAACGGCGACGTCATCGTCGACGACCGCCTGTTCTCGGGCGAGCTGGCCGGAAAACCGCTCTCCCCCATCGTCATCAACCAGAACCTCCTCGACATCCTCATCACTCCCGGCGCGGTCGGTCAGCCCGCCACCGCCGCCCTCACCCCGGCGGTGGCGCCCTGGAAGCTCGACCTCCAGGTGGAGACCGTCGCGGCGGGCGCGACCGCCCGTATCGAGGCCCCCCGGCTCTCCGCCACCGATCCCAGCACGATCGTGGTCACGGGAACCGTCAACGAGGGCGATCCCGTGCTCAAGGTCTTCGAGTTCGACGACCCGGCCACCTTCGCGCGCACGGCCTTCATCGAGGCGCTCGGGCGTGCCGGGGTGAGCGTCGCCGCCGATCCGGTCGCGACCAACCCCGCCGGCGCGCTCCCCGACTCCGCCACGGTGGAGTCGCTGCCCGCGGTCGCCCGACTCGAGTCGCTTCCGCTGGCCGAGGAGGTGACCTACGTCATGAAGATCAGCTACAACCGTGGGGCGCAGACCTTCATCTGCCGGCTCGCGGCCGCCGAGGGGTCGGACCGCTGCGACGACGGCATGTCCGTCGCCGGCGAGATCTGGGCCGGCGAGGGTCTCGACACGCTCGGAGCGTCGCTCATCGACGGCTCGGGCCTCGAGGGCAACTACATCACCCCCGAGAACGCCGTCCAGATCCAGACCCTCATGGCGAAGCGTCCCGACTCCGAGCAGTGGAAGGCGACGCTCCCGGTGCTCGGCGTCGACGGCTCGCTCGCCACCGTGCAGACCGGGAGCCCGGCCGCCGGCAAGGTGTTCGCGAAGACCGGCACCCTCGCCGGTGGCGACGCGTTCAACGGCCGCGTCGCGCTCACCACCAAGACGCTCGGCGGAGTGATGGATGCGGCGAGCGGCCGTGAGCTCGCCTTCACGATCATCGTGAACCAGGGCTTCTACGACGGCATGGACGGCGTCTTCGAGGCCAACGACGACGTGGGTGCGGTCGCCGCCGCGATCCAGCAGGCGTACTGACGACACGACCCAGCATGCCCACTGACGACAGGAGACGACGGATGCGGTCACGGACCTTCACGACCATCGCGACGGGTGGAGCGCTGCTCTCCGCGCTCGCCCTCGCCGCCTGCACCGGTCAGCCGTCGCCCGCGCCGACGTCGGCGGACCCGTCGAGCGGTTCCTCCACCGGGGCTGCGGCTCCCACGATGGGACCCATCGACGAAGCGGCGCTGAAGACGCTGTTCGAGCAGAAGGCGGCCGAGCTCGGTCAGCCGGGTGCCGTGATGCTGCTCCGCTCCCCCGCGGGCGAGTTCACCGCGACCTACGGGGTGACGAGCCCAGGGGGCTCGACGCCGGTGTCGGTCGACGACCACATCCGGATCGGGTCGAACACCAAGACCTGGACGGGCACCGTCATCCTGCAGCTCGTGCAGGAGGGGCGGATCGCGCTCGACGATCCGGTGTCGAAGTACCGGCCCGACGTGCCGAACGGCGAGAACATCACCATCGAGCAGCTGCTCATGATGCGCAGCGGGCTCGCTAACTACACCGAGACGTACGCCCTCAACGCCGGCCTCGATGCCGACCCGAAACGGGTCTGGCAGCCCGAAGAGCTGGTGGCCATGGGCCTCGCTCTGCCGCCCGACTTCGCCCCGGGGACGGGCTACCACTACTCGAACACCAACACCGTGCTGCTCGGACTCATCGCCGAACAGCTCGACGGCAAGCCGCTCGCCCAGATCTATCAGGACAGGCTCTTCACCCCTCTCGGGCTCACCCAGACCTCGTTCCCCGCGCTCGACGACAGCAGCCTGCCCGCCCCGTACTCTGACGGCTACTACTGGTGGACCAACGTCGGGACGCTCGGATCCTCGAAGCTCCCGCCCGACCTGCTGGCGGGTGCAGAGGACGGCAGCTTCGCACCCACCGACGGCACTCTCGACAACCCGTCGTGGGCCTGGTCGGCCGGCGCAGGCATCTCGACGGCCGGCGACCTCGCCGACTGGGTGGAGGCGCTCGGCGGCAAGGGAGGTGTGCTGCTCGATCCGGAGCTGCAGCAGGAGCGGCTCGACAGCGCCGTCCCCACCGACCCCGACGATCCCACGTCGGCCGCGTACGGCTGGAACATCGCGAGGTTCGGCGCCTTCTACGGGCACAGCGGTGAGCTCCCCGGCTTCAACTCCTTCATGGGCTACGACCCGACCGACGACGTGACCCTCGTGGTGTGGGCGAACCTCGCGCCGGCGGCGAACGGCCAGGGGCCGGCGGCCTCGATCGCGAAGGCGCTGATCGACAGTCTCTACTGAGGCGGCCGGTACTGAGGCGGCCGGTACTGAGCCGACCGGTCTCCGTTGCCCGCCGCCGCGAGGTAGCGGATGACCGCGAGCACCCGCCGGTGATCGTCGGCGGCGACGGGCAGCCCGAAGGCGTCGTAGATGCGTGAGGTGTGCTGCACGACCGCCTTCTCCGACGTCCCCAGCCTGGCGGCGATGTGCGCGTTGCTGCGTCCCTCGGCCATGAGCCCGAGAACCTCGAGCTGACGCGGCGTGAGACCGCTGAGCGCGGCGCTCGCCTTGCTGGCGCGCGACACGAGCACGGCGACCACATCCGGGTCGAGCGCCGTGCCACCCTGCTGCACGCGCCGGAGGTCGGCGGTGAACGTGCGGACGTCGGCGATGCGCTGCTTCAGCAGGTAGCCCACTCCGCCGTCGCGCTGTTCGAGCAGCTCGGTGGCATAGCGGCGCTGCACGTACTGCGAGAGCACCACCACGGCGACCCCCGGGTGGGCCTGGCGGATGCGGAGGGCGGCGAGCAGCCCCTCATCGGTGTGCGACGGCGGCATGCGGATGTCGGTGACCACGAGGTCGGGGCTGAGGCGGTCGACCTCCGCCTCGAGCTCGACGGCCGTACCCACGGCGGCAGCCACTTCGATCCCATCCTTCTCGAGCAGGTGCACGAGCCCCTCACGGAGCAGCACCTCGTCCTCGCCGATCACGACCCGCACGGCAGCACCACTTTCACCTCGGTGCCGCCGCCCACCGGCGACGTCACGGCGAACGATCCTCCGAGGGCATCGACACGATCCGCCAGACCCTTCAGTCCGGTGCCGTTCTCGAGCAGCGCTCCCCCACGCCCGTCGTCGACGACCCGCACCCCGAGCGTCGAGCCCTCCCGACGCAGCTCCACCGCCACCGATCGTGCCTGCGAGTGCTTCACCGCGTTCGTGAGCGCTTCGGCGACGATGAGGTAGGCCGACTGCGCGGTGGCGGGCTCGAGGGCGCGGTCGTCGACGTCGCTCGTCAGGGTGGCGGGGATGTCGAGTCGGTCGACGAGGTCCTCGGCCGCGGCGGTGAGCCCGCGCTCGACGAGAGCGGACGGGAGCACGGCGTGCACGAGCCGCCGCAGTTGGGCGGCGGCGTCGTCGATGCGGTGGCGGAGCGCGGTGGCGGCCTCGGAGGTGGCCGGATGGGCATCGTCCGAGTTCGCGATCTGCTGGGCCTCGAGGGCGAGCAGCACGAGCTGCACCTGGAGGCCGTCGTGCAGATCGCGGGCGATGCGACCGCGTTCCCGATCGGCGGTCTCGACGAGGCGGAGGCGCGACCGCAGCAGTGCGTCGTTGCTCGCCACCAGCGCGGCGGTGAGCCTCTCCCGGTCGAGGGCGATGGCGAGCACGCGGCCGGCCCGGCGCACGGACTCGGGGTCGGAGATCATTCGCCCGTCGTAGCTGATGGCGCCGACCAGTCTCGACTCCACCCTCACCTCCTCCCACAGACGGGGAGGGAGCTGGTCGCGCACGTCCGTCGGGTCGCCGTCCTCATCGATGAACAGGTCGCGCTCCTCCGACCAGTACGCCACTCGCAGCGAGTCGTCGCCGAGGGAGCGAGCGAGCGCCGATCCCAGCGATGTCCTCGTGGGGGCCGCCGTTCCCAGCCAGGTGCTCAGCGCATCCGCTTCGGAGGTCTGCCCGTAGCCGCCGAGCAGCACACCCGCGAGGAAGGCGACGGGCACGCCCGCCAGGACGACGAGCTGCACGCCGCCCACCAGGACCGGGTCTCCGCCGAGCACTCCGATGAGGTTCGCCGAGAGCGGGATGAGGAGCACCGCGACGATGCCGTAGGCGTAGAGCGGGAGGAGCACCCGCAGGTTCCGCGGATCGGCCGAGCGGAGGCGCCTCGCGAGCACGACGGCGGTCACCACCATCACCGCGAGGCCGGTGACGCTCTGCACCCACTCGGCCAGGGTTCGCAGACCCGATGCCTCGCTCGGGAGGAGGTAGAGCGGCATCTGCAGCAGGAAGGTGACGCCGTAGCCGACCGCGACCGTGGTCACGGAGAGGGCGCCGTGCAGCCGGCCCGTCGGGAAGGCGTGGAGCAGGTGGACCGTGACGCCCAGGATCAGGGTGGCGAAGACCGCGCCCAGCTGGTCGAGGCCGGGGAGGCCGAGATTGCCTGCCCCGCCGAGGAAGACGGCGATCGCCCCCACGAGCAGCAGGAGACCCGTCGCGCTCAGCGGCCGCCGCCACCAGGCGATGATGCCGGCCGCGGCCCAGACGGCGTAGACGAGGGTGAAGGCGAGCGGGACCCAGTAGGGCACCGGAGCCTGCGTCCCCGCCGCGAGCTGGAAGGTCCCGAGCGCGAGGGCGAACGCGGCGAGCAGGAGGAGCGCCGGTCGCAGCGGATCACGTCGACGGGCCCGCGGAGCCGTGGGCGGGCGCCCGCCTTCCGCTGCTTCCACCACTGCCGCCATCCGCCCGCTCACCTCAGCCAGAGCCTAGGGTGCGCGCCGCGCGCCGCTCAAGGGACCTGGGTCCAGGTCGCGGACCGGGGCACGGACGCAGAACAGCGGTGCCGCATCCTGGCTGGATGCGGCACCGCTGTCGCGTTGTTCAGATCAGGCGTGCGCGCGGCGTCGCAGGGCGGCGACGACCAGGCCCGCGAGGAGCAGTCCGCCCGCGAGGACACCGAGCGGAGCGGCGTCGAACCCGGTCTTCGCCAGCTGTCCCCCGCCGGCACCGGCGGGAACGGCGTTGCCCCCGTTGCCGCCCGGAGCGACCGGGGTGGCGGGGTCGGCGAGGACGACGAACTCGGCGCTGACGACGCGGCCGCTGCGGTTGCCGCTCAGGGTGAGCGTGTACTCACCGGTGAGGACGTCCCCGGTGAGGGTCAGGCGATCGGAGAAGCTGCCGTCCTCGTCATCCGCGAAGAGGGATCCGGAGCCCGAGATCTCGACAACGACACCGTCAGGGCCGGTGAGCGTCGCGGTGAGGCCCTCGTTGGGGCTGAACCCTGTGGCGGAGATCGCGACGCCCTTGTCGGCGGCGGTGACGTCGGCGACGGTGAGCGAGGTCGGGTCGACCGTGAGGGTGAGCGGGATCAGCGGGACGGGAGCCTCCGCGAAGTAGAAGAGGATCGACTTCTGGTCGGCCCCGGGAACGGGCTGGCCGTTCAGGGTCTGGGTGAAGATCGCGCCGACGCCACCCTGGGCCTCGGTGCCGGCACCGGGCTCCAGACGACTGAAGTCGGTGACGATGGAGAAGTTCCCCTGAGCATCCACGATCCCTCGACCCGCCTCGGCGGTGGTGAGGCTGCGCGCACCGTAGGTGATCACGATCTCCGCGCCGGGCTCACCGGTGCCGGTGAACGTCGGAGTCGCGGAGTCGACGGTCTCCGTCACGTACGGGGTGGTGACGGTGAACGGGTTCGCGGGATTGGGCGCGACCGCGAGAGTGAACGTGAGAGCACGCGACTGGAGGATGGTGCCGTCCTCGGCGACCTCCTCGACCGTGCTGACGACCTGCGTCTGTCCCACGCCGAGCAGGTCGAAGTTGGCCACGGTGGTCCACGAGCCGTCGTCGGCGCGGGTGTTGCCGCCGTAGATCGCGGTGTGCAGCGATCCGTCGCCGGTGACGTACTGCACGTCGACGTGGTTGCCGGCGGAGAGTCCGGTCCCCGCGAACTGCGCGGTGTTCGGGAAGTACTCCGGCACACCCACCTGTCCCTGGGTCGGGGTGGTGACGGCGAAGCTGTCGTCGGCGTTCGCGGCCGCAGCGGAGGCGAAGACCGGGACGGCGGCGAGGACGGCGGCGGTGCCGATCAACGCCAGGCGAGACGACAGCGGTCGCCTCGGCGAAGGGGAGGTGCGCACAGGTGTTCCTTCAGGATCATGGGATGGAGGGGTACGCCGAGGCGTGTCGCCACCGTAAGCACGAACCGGGAGCCCTCCTAGAGTCCGCTGAGAACCCGCTGCCATTCATCGCATCCGCGATCGTTCGGTGGCTATGAGGCGCGTTGCGGGGATCGAGGCGATCGCCCGGCAGGCGCACGGAGCCGGAGGGAGTCGCACGGAGCCGGAGGGACTTGCACAGAGCCCCCTCACGAGCGGAGGGTGTCTCGGGGGTTCTCGCCGAACCGGAGACGGTAGTCGCGGGCGAAGCGCGGCATGTGCGCGAAGCCGCATCCGCGCGCCACCGCGGCCACGTTCACGGTGGCGGGGTCGGACGCGATCAGCTGGGCGTGCGCGGCGTCGAGTCGGCGATCGCGGAGGTACTGCAGCGGGGTCAGCCCCGTGTAGCGACGGACGCCGTCCTGCACGGCGCGGACCGACAGCCGCCCCACCTCGGCGAGATCGGCGACGGTGACCGCCTCGGCGGAGTGCTCGTCGATGTGCTGGAGCACACGTCGGATGGTCGCCGGCAGGACCGCCGTGCGGGCGCCTGGCGCGGTACGCGTGTCGGAGGTGACGGGGAAGCAGTGGAGGAACGTCCGCAGCAGCAGGTCGTAGAGCTGGTCACGGACGATGTCGGAGGACACCAGCTCGGGATCGGCGAGGATCTCTGCCACATACACCCGCGCGGCGTCCCAGAACCGCTCGGCCGCGGCACTCACCGGTGCGGTGTCCGCGGCCGACGGGACGGTCAGCCCCAGGTCCGTGCCGACGAGATAGCGGGGCGCGTAGCGCCGGAACGCAGCCTGATCGAGCGTGACGAGTTCCAGTGCGGCGCTCTCGATCAGCAGGGTGGAGTGGCCCAGCGGTCGGAGGAACGGCCGGCCGGTGTCGACCCCGTGGGCCGCGTAGTCCAGTGCGGCTCTGCCGGAGCGGACCCGGCCGACGCCGTAGGTCTCGGCGACCGATCCGATCAGCGCCGCAGAACCGCGGATGGCGAGACGCCGGATGGCCCACCTGTCCTCCGCCCTCCCCGAATGACGGAACGCGAACAGGTCGTCGTCGTCCGTCGTCAGGGTCAGACGGGGGAACTCCCCACTCAGGGTCTCCGCCGCCTCGGCGGGGTCGCGCGTGACATGGTTCCACATCCTCACCACTCGGCGCCCCGCTCCTCACCGACGCCCGCCGCCTCCGCAGTGCGCCTCGGTGGTCATTCGGAGCGAAGCGCGGCAGTGATTGCCCTTCGGACATGGAAGGCGGCTCGCGCGGCCGCGGTCTCAGCCTTCGGACTCCCCTGACCTGTCCGTGATGTCGACGACCGCGACATACAGGGCCTTGCGGAGGTCGAGGGACTCGTCGCGCAGGAGGGTGTTGTCGACGACGTAGGCGAGCCCGGCAGGGAGGTCGCGCATCCCGGCGTGGAGCTGCTCCCCCTGCACCCGGGCTGCGAGCACCAGACCGAACACGAGGAGGTCGACCGTCCCGTCCTCGTGCACCCTGATCATCTGCGGATCGGCCGCGGCAGGGTCGACCCCTGCGGCGCCGAGCTGCTCCAGCGACGTCCGGTGGCGGAGAGGCTCGCTCGCCAGTGCGAGGCAGTAGTCGGGCCGGTCGGGCCCTGCGACCACCCGGACCAGTCGCGCTCGGGCCGGCAGCTGGGGCGGCAGGTCCTCCGGCCCGACGTCCATCCGGTCGATGCTGAAGACGGGGCCGTTCTCGCTCATGCGCCCATCCTGCACCGGGGTGGCAGGATCGCGCTGAGCACGCGGCTCGAGCCTCCGGGCCTTCACGTGGTCCCCGGCGGATGCCAAGCTGGAGTCACGAAGGAGGCCACCGTGGGAAAGTTCCTGTGCGGACCGCACGTGGCGGTCGAGTTCGACGATCGGGTGCTCGCGCACCTGCAGGTCGTCATCGGAGCGAAGGTCCGACGTGGAGAGTCGATGCTGTTCAGCTGGCGCGACAGCGCGGATTCGGGCGACGGACGGACCACGACGTGGATCCACCCGATGGTCGATCTGACGTTCAAGTACTACGGACACCGCCGACCTCAGATCAACAACGCCTGGGTCGACGCGCTCATGCTCGAGGCCAACAAGCCCGGCGGTCTCCAGCTGGTCGCCGAGCCGGCCACCGACGACGACATCCCGGTGGGCCACAACAACCCGATCTCCGCCAGCGGCGCCTGAGCAGGGCGCGGCCGGCTCGCGCGTGCTCTACTCGTGCTCTACTCGTGCTCGGGGAGCAGAGGCGTGGACCACCCCGGGTCGCGTCCGAGCTGCGCCGCGCGCGACAGCGACTCGGCGCCGAAGCGCTCGTGCACGGAGTCGAGGACCGTATCGAGCCCAGCGCCCTCACCCCAGTCGATCGGCAGCTCCGGCTGCAGCCCGTCGACCGCGGAGAGCTGAGCCAGCGACAACCCGATCAGCGTGATGCCCCGCTCCTCGATCTCGGCGCGCGCGGCGGCGAGCAGCGCTCTGGCGACCTCGAGCAGCACCGACGTGCGATCGGTGGGGCGGACCGTGTGCGACCTCGTCGCCTTCACGAAGTCGCCGAAGCGGAGCCGGAGGACGACGGTGCGGCACACCCTCCCGCCCTCGCGGAGCCGACGCGCGAGCCGATCGACGATCTGGGTGAGGATGAGATCGAGCTCGTCGGCCGTGCGGGGCCGGCTGCCGAGGGCCCTCTGCGAGCCGATCGAGCGGCGACGGCGGGTGGAGTCGACCGGTCGCGGATCGCGGAGACGCGCCAGGGCGTGCAGATGAGCGCCGACCGCGCGGCCGAGCAGCCTCTCGGCCGTGGCCGCCTCGAGCTCGGCCAGCTCGCCGACCGTGCGGATGCCGAGACGGTAGAGCTTCTCGGCGGTCACCGCACCGACGCCCCACAGCCGCTCGACCGGCAGCGGGAGGAGGAACGACTGCTCGCGATCCGGTTCGACCACGAGGAGCCCGTCGGGCTTGCTCACCGCGCTGGCGACCTTGGCGAGGAACTTCGTCCGCGCCACACCGACCGAGATGGCCAGGCCCACCTCGGCGCGGACCCGCCGTCGCAGCTGGACCGCGATCTCCTCAGGGGTGCCCGCGAGCCTGCGGAGGCCGCCGACCTCGAGGAACGCCTCGTCGATGGAGAGCCCCTCGACGAGCGGTGTGGTGTCGCGGAAGATCGAGAACACGTCGCGGCTCGCCGCCGAGTAGGCCTCCATGCGCGGGGACACCACGACGGCGTCGGGACAGAGGTCGCGCGCCTGGCGCCCGCCCATCGCCGTGCGGACACCCCGGGCCTTGGCCTCGTAGCTCGCCGCGAGCACCACGCCACCCCCGACGATGACGGGTCGGCCCCGCAGCTCGGGCGCATCGCGCTGCTCCACCGAGGCGTAGAACGCGTCGAGGTCGGCGTGGAGCACCGTCGCCTCGCCTCTCATGCCCGCCTCCCTCCGTCCTGGTATCACGGATCGTCGCAGGCACCACCGACACGGACAGCCTCTCCCGGGCGGCCGTCCTGGGGCCATCCCCGGTACTGTGGAACCCGTCACCCCGGAGGTGACGAATCCCCAATCCTGTGTCCCCCTTCCCCGAGGAGTCAATGATGTCGGTCGGCCTGCTCGCGGTGGTGGACGACATCCTGACCGCAGCCCTGAAGGCGAGCGCGAAGACCGCTGGTGTCGTGATCGACGATGCCGCGGTGACCCCGCAGTACGTGCAGGGGCTCTCGCCCGCCCGCGAGCTGCCGGTGGTGCGCAACATCGCGCTGGGGAGCCTGTTCAACAAGTTCATCATCATCATCCCGGCAGCCCTGCTGCTCACGGCGTTCGCACCCTGGGTGCTGCCGTTCCTGCTGATCATCGGCGGCACGTATCTCTGCTTCGAGGGCGCGGAGAAGGTGCTCGAGTGGTTCGGGCTGCATCACGGGCCCGACGCCTCGGAGGAGGGCGCGCGCGACGAGCGCAAGCTGGTGTTCGGCGCGATCCGCACCGACCTCATCCTGAGCACCGAGATCATGCTGATCGCCCTCGACAGCCTCGAGACGGGCCTCGGATTCTGGGGGACGCTGGGAGCGCTCGCCGTGATCGCGCTCGGGATGACCGCGCTCGTCTACGGCGCGGTGGCGCTGCTCGTGAAGATCGACGACATCGGTCTCCAGATGATGAAGAACCCGGCGCGGAAGGTGCGACGCACCGGTGTCCGGATCGTCGCCTCGATGCCCGCGGTCTTCCGCGTGATCAGCGTGGTCGGCACGGTCGCGATGCTCTGGGTGGGCGGCCACCTCGTGGTGGCGAACCTGGCCGACACGCTCTGGACCGGCCCCTACGATCTGCTGCACGTCGTCACCCACGCGATCGAGGCCGCCGGCCCCGTGGTGGTGTGGCTCGCCGACACCGTGTACTCGGCCGTGTTCGGGATGCTGCTCGGGCTCGTCGTCGTCGGGATCGTGCTGGGGATCTCGCGGCTCCTCCGCCGCAGCTCCACCGCGACGACCGCCGCGCACTGAGGCGCGGATCGGGCGTCGCGCCCGCCGTCGTCGTGGTACTTCCGTCAGTGTCGGTGGTGCATGGTTGAGTTTCTCTCATGGAAGCGATGCGAGGCGAACTCGGCCGGGGGCCCCGGTTCGAGGCTCCGCGCGCGCTCCATCCGAGTGTCGTCCGCGTCCGGCGCGGGCAGGAACGGCTCCTGAGCCGCCTGGAGCACCTTCATCGCCAGGCGGCCGCGCTCGAGGCGGAGCGGATGCGCGTCCTGGCCGAGTATGCGGTCCTCACCGACCGAGGAGCGGCGCTGCTGCACCCTGACCGGCCGGCGGAGGGCAGGGCGATGGAGCGCCGCTCGATGGCGGCGGAGATCGCGACCGCGCTCCGTGTGTCCGAGAAGAGCGTGCACGCCGACACGGGCGACGCCGAGACCCTCGTGCGCGAGCTGCCGGCCACCCTCGAAGCGCTGAGCTCCGGCACGATCTCTCGCCAGCACGCGAGGAAGATCGTGACCCAGGCCTGCTCCCTCCCCGAGGGAGCGCCCCGTGCCGCATTCGAGGCCGCGGTGCTCCCCCTGGCGCAGACGCTGAATCCTTCGCGCTTCCACACGACGGCCACTCGGCTGCGGGAGCGCCTGCACCCCGAGTCGATCACGGTACGGACCAGGCAGGCGTTCGAGGAGCGCTCCGTCTGGCTCGAACCAGGGTGGGACGGGATGGCGTCGCTGCACCTCACCACCTCGGCCGAGAACGTCTACGCCATCGAGCAGCGCCTCGACGCGCATGCCCGGGCGTTGAACACCGCCGACGAGGAGCGCACGATCGGGCAGCTGCGGGTCGATGCCGCGGTCGATCTGCTGTTGGGCGGGCCAGCGGCCACGCTCGGCGCCGTCCCGGTCGCACTCATGGTGACGGTGCCCGCCCTGACGCTCGCCGGCGCACGCTCAGCGGATGCGGGCCCTGCGGATGCGAGCCCTGCGGATGCGGGAAGCGAGCAGGAGCCGGGCATCCTCACCGGATACGGCCCGATCTGTCCGGACACCGCCCGGCGGTTGGCCGGCCTCTCCCCCACCTTCACCCGCGTCCTGACGCGTCCCGATACCGGCGACATCGTCTCCGTCGGGCGCGAGTCGTACCGCGTCCCGGCGGCGATGCGCCGACGCCTCCGCCTCGAGGATGAGATCTGCCGTTTCCCCGGCTGCGGCCGCCCCGCCTCGGCGTGCGACGCCGACCACACGATCGACTGGCAGTACGACGGCGACACCGCCACCACCAACCTCAGCCACCTGTGCCGCGGCCACCACCGCCTGAAGCAGGCCACCGGCTGGGATGTCACCCAAGACGACGACCGCACCCTCACCTGGGTCAGCCCCCTCGGCCGCACCGCCGAGACCCACCCGGCGGCCCGGGCCCTCCTCGAGGGCGCCCGCCGAGCCCGCGAGACCCTGGAGCGCATCCGCAACACCTCGCCGCCGACCGGCCCGCCACCCTACTGACGCACCGGCCACCCCGGCGCCGCCCCTCACCTCTGACCGCTGCCCGGCCGAGTCACATCGGGCCGCCCTCGGCGAGAGGTGGCGGTGAGGCATGCCCAGAGGCGATGTCGAAACACCTCGAGCCACTGCGAGGATGAACACATGGACATCACCGCAGCCCAACAGGATGTTCGCCGCGTCTACCGGGGCGGCTTCGCGGGGCCGCTCGTGTCGGCGGTGGTCTGGACAGCGGCATCGGCTGTTGCTCAGTGGTGGTCGGTCTCCGCCGCCATGGCCGTGCTGTTCTTCGGTGGAATGCTGATCTTTCCCCTCAGCTCGCTCGTCCTCAAGGCGATGCGAGGGCCGGCACTCCTTCCCAAGGGACACCCGTCCAACGCACTCGCGACACAGGTGGCCCTCACCGTGCCGCTCGGACTGCTCGTGGCGATCGCACTCGGCAGCGTCGCACCGTCTCTGTTCCTCCCCGCCTCTCTCGTCATCGTGGGCGCCCACTACCTGATGTTCATCTCCCTCTACGGGATGCGCGTCTATGCCGTCCTGGCCAGTGCGCTCGTCGGCATCGGGGGCCTCGCACTCTTCGCCGTGCCCTCCCTGCGTGACGCCAGCGGGTGGATCGGCGCCACCGTCCTGCTCGTGTCGGCCGTTCTCGTCTACCGCGCCCATCGTGCCGAGAGCAGCACACCCCGGCCCGGTGAGAATGAGGACATGAACTCCCCCAGCACGCCCCGCCGCCCCGACGTCACGGAGGTCGACATCATCGGCGGCCCCGAGCGCCTCGAGGTCGAGCTCCAGGAGTACGACGCCCGCTGGCCGGAGACGTTCCTCGCACACCGGGAGCGCATCCGCGAAGCGCTCGGGTCGACAGCGGTCGGCATCGAGCACATCGGCTCCACGGCCGTCCCGGGCCTGGCGGCGAAGCCCATCGTCGACATCCTCGTCACTGTCGACGACATCACCGCCGAGGAGGACTACCTCGAGCCGCTCCTCGCGGCGGGATACGTGCTCCGCGTCCGCGAGCCGCGTCACCGGCTCGTCCGCACACCGAGCCGCGACGCGCATGTGCACGTCTACGCGCACGATGATCCCGCGGTCGAGGACTACCTGCTCCTGCGCGATCGTCTTCGCACGCACCCCACCGATCGCGCGCTCTACGAGCAGACGAAGCGAGCGCTCCTCGAGAGGCGGTGGGACGACATGAACGACTACGCGGACGCGAAGACCGACGTCATCGTCGGCATCCGCACCCGCGCGAGGATCGCCGCACGAGCGAACGCGCGAGACGCGGATCCGGCAGCGGCCCGCGACCTTCCCTAGTCAGGCCGAGACGCCTCCCGCTCCCCACCGTTCCAGCGCCTCCACCGCCTCGCGCAACGCGAGCCCGCGCTCCGTCAGGGCGTACGCCCGCGTATTGTGCTTGAGCGGCAGGCGGATCAGCACCCCCGCCTCCTCGAGCTCCCGCAACCGAGTGGCGAGGATGTTCGTCCCGACCCCGAGATCGCGCTGCAGATCGCCGTACCGCTGCGGCCCGTCGAGCAGCCGACGCACGATGAGCAGCGCCCACCGCGGACCGACGATCTCGAGCGCGGCGGCGAGGTCGCTCACGGAGCAGATGCGGCGTCCGGCTTCATCCAGAACGGCGAGTAGTGGTAGCCGTCCGGGTCGTCGAACTGGCGCTGGTACATGAACGGGTAGTCGTCGGTGTCGCCGACCCGGCCGCCGGCGGCCGCCGCACGCTCGACCATCTCGTCGACTGCCTCACGGCTGTCGAGGTCGAACGACACGGTGACCTTCGAGGGTGTGTCTGGGCCGCCGATCAACTCCTCCACTCCCCCGACGCTCGCGTACATCTCGCGACTGCCCAGCATCACGTACTGGTCGGGGGCGATCGCGAAGCACGACACGTTGTGGTCGGACATCTCGGCGTTGAGGGTCCAGCCGAGGGCCGTGTAGAAGGCGGTGGCCCGGTCGACGCTCTCGACGGGGCAGGTGATGAAGAGGCTCATGACGCTGATACTTCCAAAAGTGAAGTGCGTCGTCAAGCCCCGTCACGCTGCCGGAGGGACACCACCATGCCCCGGAGGATCCGGCGCGCCTCGGAGCGCTCGGCCTCGGTCAGCCCGCTCAGCATCCGCTCCTCCACCGACCGCACGGCGGCCGAGGCCTTCTCGAGACTGCGCCGACCGCGGGGGGTGAGCCGGGTGGGCAGCACCTTGCCCACCGCCGCCTCGGGAGACCGCTCCACGATCCCGTCACGCTCCAGCGCCTGAAGCAGCACGTTCATCGACTGCCGCGTGACGAACGCCCCCCGCGCCAGCTCCGAGTTCGACAGACCAGGCCGCTGCGACAGGAGCTCGAGACACGAGTAGTGCGTGACCGTCATGCCCAGCGGGCGGAGCACCTCCTCCATCTCGGCGCGCAGCACACTCGAGACCTCCTTGACGAGATACCCCAACGACGTCTTCAGCTCGATCCCGCGTCCGTCTTGCGTCATGTCAGTATTCTGACATACACTAGATGGTGTCAGATAACTGACACATTCGAACCGAGGAGATCCCCATGCCCGTCACCGGCCCCGACTTCGTCTCGCTGCAGGTCCGCGATCTCGACGCATCCCAGGCGTTCTACGAGAAGTACCTGGGGCTCGTGCGCTCCCCCGCCGGCCCGCCCCACGCCGTCGTGTTCCAGACGACACCCATCGCCTTCGCGCTCCGCGACATCGTCCCCGGCACCGACCTCGACGGCGCCGACCGCCCCGGGATCGGCGCGGCGATCTGGCTCCACGCCACCGGCGTGCAGGAGATCCACGATGCACTCGCGGCCGACGGCCACGCCATCGTCGCCGACCCCATCGACGGGCCGTTCGGGCGCACCTTCACCTTCGCCGACCCCGACGGATACCACGTCACGCTGCACGACCGAGCCTGACGACGAGGGGAGGCGCCTGACGACGAGGGGCAGGGCCTGACAGGGCCCGGCTCCCGAGGGTATCCTCTGCCGCATGTGCAGGAACATCCGGATGCTCCACAACTTCGACCCGCCGACGAACGACGACGAGGTGCGGGAGGCGGCGCTCCAGTTCGTCCGCAAGGTGAGCGGCTCGACGCGCCCCTCCCGCGCGAACACCGCCGCCTTCGACCAGGCGGTCGACGAGATCGCCGCGGCGACACGACGGCTGCTCGACGGGCTGGTGACGAACGCACCGCCGCACGATCGCGAACGCGAGGCGCTGAAGGGCCGCGAGCGTCACGAGAAGCGCATGGAGCGCGAGGTCCGCATCCGGACCGCCACGGCCTGAGGCCGCAGCGCCCAGCGCGGACGACCTCGGGTGAGGCGGCGTGACGACGTCGGGTCAGGCGCGCTGCGACGTCAGGTCAGGCGCGCGGCGACATCGGGTCAGGCGGCGTGACGACCGGGCCGGGAGAACGCGGCGACCGCGACCGGCGCCTTCGCCAGGGCCTCCTCGGCGCGCTCCTCACTGACGCCGAGGCGCTCGACCAGCACACGGCGGGCCGGCGCCACGTCGCCCGACTTCAGCGCACTCCAGGCGGCGTCGGCCTCGGCAGAGAATCCCGGCCCAGGCGGAGTGCTCACGCCGAGTCGATCGGCGAGCTCCTGCACGGTCGTCGCGCCGTAGGCCTCCGCCACCGCGGCGGGCAGCCCCTGCGCCCCCAGCTCTCCCAGATCCATACGTGCTCCTGTCTCCGGACCCCGGTGCGGGATGCCTGTCGCCAGTGTGCCACAGCCACCGCACCGGATCGCGGCACCAGCTGGGTGGCCTTCCGCGGGCCGTCAGATCGTGGCGACCGACCCCGCATCGACCCGGTAGTTCGACCCGTTCACGAACGAGGCGCGATCGGAGCAGAGGAACACGATGACGTTCGCGACCTCCTCCGGCTCTCCGCGACGCTTGAGCTCGAGGTGGGGCCGTTCCTCGTCGAGGAACGACTCGATCGCCTCGTCCACCGGCACCCCGAGTTGGTCGCTGCGCTTCTGCATCATCACATCCGTCATCGGAGTGCGGATGAAGGCCGGCGACACCGCGTTCACCAGCAGCCCCTCGAGGGCGTAGGAGCGCGAGAGCCCCTTGGCCAGCGCGAGGACTCCGGCCTTGGCGGAGCAGTACGGCAGCTCGTCGTCGTACGGCTGCACCGCGTCCTCCGAGACGAGATAGACGAGGCGGCCCCACCCGCCGGACCGGAGGTCGGGCAGGAACTCGCGCGTCAGCCGCACCGGACCCATCAGGTCGGTCTCGAGCGTCGACGTCCATCCCTCGTCGTCGATCTCGTGGAAGAGACCCTGAGCCCCGGTCACCCCGGAGGACTGCACGAGGATGTCGATGGTACCCACCGCCTCCGCCACCCGTCGATGGAGCTCAGCGAGAGCCTCGACGTCGGTGACGTCGGCGGCGAAAGCGAACAGCCGCCCGGCGGGCGCGTCCAGCTCGGCCGCCGCCGCGTCGAGCTGTGACTGCTCCCTGTCGGAGAGGACGACCGTCGCCCCCTCCGACAGCAGCAGTCGAGCGGTATGCCAGCCGATGCCGGAGTCGCCACCCGTCACGAGGGCGACGCGGCCGGAGAGACCGAGATCCATCGTGCGCTCCCGTCAGTGGGTGGGCGTGCCGCCCGTGACGGCGATGGTCTCGCCGCTGATGTAGCTGGCCTCCTGCGAGGCGAGCAGCACGAACGGCGGAGCGAGCTCGACCGGCTGCCCGGGGCGACCGTAGGCGGCCTCGCTGCCGAACGACTCGATCTTCTCGTTCGGCACGAACGCGGGCTGCAGCGGCGTCCACACCGGTCCGGGGGCGACACCGTTGACGCGGATGCCGCGCTCCGCGAGCTGCTGGGCCATCGCCCGGGTCCAGTTCACGATGCCCGCCTTTGACACCGCGTACTCGGCGAGCTGCGGCGACGGGACGTAGCCCTGGATGCTGGCGCAGGTGATGATCGCCGCACCCGGCTTCAGGTGCGGAGAGGCCGCCTTGGTCGTCCAGAACAGGGGGTAGATGTTCGTCTTCAGCACGTGGTCGAGCGTCTCGGTCTGGAAGTCGTCGATGCTGTCGACCGTGGGCATGGTCCCCGCGATGAGGGCGAGGATGTCGATGCCGCCGAGCTCGTCGACAGCGGTCTCGACGAGAGCGACGTTCGCCTGTTCGTCCTGCAGGTCGCCGGGCTGGAGGACCGCCTTGCGTCCGGCCTCGCGCACGAGCGCGGCGACCTCCTCGGCCTGCTCCTGCTCCTCGGGCAGGTACGACAGCACGACGTCGGCCCCCTCACGCGCGTAGGCGATGGCCACGGCCCGGCCGATGCCCGAGTCGGCGCCCGTGACGATCGCCTTGCGTCCCTCGAGACGGCCCTTGCCGACGTAGCTCTTCTCGCCGTGGTCGGGCTTCGGGTCCATCTCGTGGATGTCGCCGGGGCCGCTCTGCTGCTGGGCGGGGAACGGCGGGCCGGGGTACTGGTGGATGGGATCCTGGGCGTCGTACATGGAAGGCATGCGACTTACCGTACGTCGGGCCACCGCGACCGGCCACGGGGGTTGCGAAGGCTGCGAATCCGCCCCACTGCTGCGCGCATCCCCTTGCCGGAACCCGCCCTGAGGGGCATTGCGCACACGAGTACGAGCGTCAGTGCACGATCGCCAGCGTCAGCGCTCGAGCGTCAGTGCACGAGCGCGAGGACGACCGTCGCGAGGGGGATCATGATCGCGACCGCGAGGAGACCCATCAGCGCGAAGCGCCCCCACCGCACGGTGACGCCGAGCGACACCACGCGGTCGTGCCACAGCAGCGTCGCGAGCGACGCCCACGGGCTCACCAACGGTCCCAGGTTCACGCCGATGAGGAGCGCCATCAGCCGAAGCGGATCGCCGGCCGCCTGCGGCTCGAGCACGAGGTAGGCCGGCAGGTTGTTGATGCCGTTCGCGCCGAGCGCGCCGAGAGCCGCCAACCTCAGCAGGTCGAGCGGGCCGGTCCCGGTGCCCGCGACGCTGGCGAGGAGGTCCTCGAGCCCGTGGGCGTGGGCCGTCTCGACCAGGACGAACAGCGCCAGCGCGATGCCGAGCGCGTTCCACGGGATGAGGCCGACGCGGATCACCGAACGACGCCTCACCGCGAAGAGCACGAGGAGCACGACGGCGGCGATCGACGCCGGGATCCACACCTCGGTGGTGATGACGAGCATCGGCAGGAGGACGACGGTGACGACGGCCGACACGACGAGCAGCACCCGGTCGTCGGCCGGCTCGACGGGAGCCACCGTGTACGACCCGGTCAACGAGCGGCGGTACAGGATGCTGAGCAGCACCACGGGCACCGCGATGCCGATGAGCGCCGGCGCCCAGCTCAGCGCGAGGAACGCGCCCGCTCCCCCGCCGATCCTGTCGGTGGCCAGCAGGTTGGTGAGGTTCGAGACGGGCAGCAGCAGCGACGCCGTGTTCGCCAGCCACACAGCGGCGAGCGCGAACGGGATCGGCGAGATCCCCACCCGCTGGGCGAGGAGCACGACCACCGGCGTGACGAGCACGGCCGTGGTGTCGAGCGACAGGAACGCCGTGCTGAGCACCGCGAGGACGATCACCGACGCCCAGAGCGCCACCACGCGTCCGCGACCCCACCGCCCCATGCGCTCGGCGAGCGCCTCGAAGACGCCGGCCTCGCTCCCGAGCTCGGCCACGATCGTGATCGCCACGACGAAGCCGAGCACGGGCGCGATGCGCGCGATCAGCGCCCCGGTGTCGGGAGGCGGGAGGAAGCCGGTCGCAACGCAGACGACGGCGAGCGCGAGCAGCGCGATCGTGATGATCGGGCCCACTCGCCGGGGGGCGGGTCGAGTCTCTATATCGCGATTCTAGGTCGACCTCGGCCCGCCCGGATCACAGCAGCCTGGGTGCGCCACCGGCCGTCACGGAGTGAGGACAACCTTGATGCAGCCGTCCTCCTTCTCCTTAAACACGTCGTACATGCGAGCGGCCTCCTCCAGCGGCACGCGATGCGTGACGAGGTCGGTGACGCCGAGCGGGTCGGCCGGGTCCTCCACCAGGGGCAGCAGCTCGTCGCGCCAGCGGTGCACGTTGCACTGCCCCATCCGGATCGTGAGTCCCTTGTCGAACATCGTCATGAGCGGCATCGGATCGGCGGCGCCCGCGTAGACACCGCTCAGCGAGACCGTTCCGCCACGGCGGACCGAGTCGAGTGCGAGCATCAGGGCGGCGAGACGGTCGACGCCCACCGTGGTGGCCGCCTTCTTCGCGAGTGGATCGGGCAGGAGTCCAGCCGCGAACTGAGCGAACGCCGCGCCAGGATTGCCGTGCGCTTCCATGCCCACGGCATCCACCACCGCATCGGGACCGCGACCGTCGGTCGCCTCACGGAGGCGGTCGAGCACGTCGTCGGTGAGGTCGAGCACCTCGACGCCGTGTCGCTCCGCCATGGCACGGCGCTCGGGGACCGGGTCGACCGCGATCACCCGGTGTCCGAGGTGCACACCGATGCGGGCGGCGAACTGCCCCACCGGGCCGAGGCCGATGACGGCGAGCACATCGCCCTGCTCCAGCCCCGCGTACTGCACCCCCTGCCAGGCGGTCGGCAGGATGTCGCTGAGGAACAGGTAGCGCTCATCCGGCAGGTCGTGGCCGACCTTCTGGGCGTTGAAGTCGGCGAAGGGCACCCGCAGGCGCTCCGCCTGCCCGCCGGGCACCGAGCCGTAGAGCTCGGTATAGCCGTAGAGCGAGGCGCCCGTGCCGCTGGCGCGGTTCTGGGTGGTCTCGCACTGCGTCGTCAACCCCCGTCGGCACATGTAGCAGTGGCCGCAGGCGATGACGAACGGGATGACCACGCGGTCTCCAGGGACGAGCGTCGTGACGCCCTCCCCCACCTCCTCGACGATGCCCATCGGCTCGTGGCCGAGCACGTCGCCCTTCGACAGGAACGGTCCCAGCACGTCGTACAGGTGGAGATCGGATCCGCAGATCGCCGTGGACGTGATCCGGATGACCACGTCGCCCGGATCCTGGATCACCGGATCCGGGACCTCCTCGACGCGGACCTTCATCGTTCCCTGCCAGGTGAGAGCTCTCATGCTCCCGGCCTACCCGGACCGGGAGCACGTCGCGAGCAGGTTGCCCGCGGAGCTCGGCGGGGGTAGGCGCGGGTCAGTGCGCGGCGAGCTGCGGGTAGAGCGCGCGGACGGGAGCCGACAGCGCCGACCGCACGTCGCGGCTCACCTGGTCGGCGAGCACCTCGTCCTCACCCGCGGCGACCGCATCCCAGATGGCCGACACGATGTCGGCGGGATCGTTCTTCTCGACCTCGACGTCGGCGATCATCGGGGTGTCGGTGTACCCCAGGTGCGCGCCCACGACCAGCGTGCCCTGGGGCGCGAGCTCGACGCGGAGCGAGTTCGTGATCGACCAGAGCGCCGCCTTCGAAGCGGAGTACCCACCCGCGATGGCGAGCCAGCTGAGCACCGAGTGCACGTCGACGAGCGCCCCTCCCCCTCGCGAGGACAGCACCGGAGCGAAGGCCTTCGCGACACGGAGCGCCCCGAACACGTTGGTGGCGAACACACGCTCGACGTCGTCGACCGTGGCGTCGAGCAGCGACGACGTGCCCCCGACACCGGCGTTGTTGATCACGATGTCGACGTCGGACGCGGTGCTCGCCGCGGCGGCGACGCTCGCGTCGTCGGTGACGTCGAGGGCCAGGGGCACGACCCGCGCTTCCGCCCACGCCTGGGGCCGCCGTGCCGTGGCGTAGGCGCGCGCCGCACCGCGATCGAGTGCCTGCTCGACGAAGTGCCGACCGAGTCCGCCGTTCGCGCCGGTGACGAGCACCGTCTTCCCGGAGATGTCCATGATGTGCTCCCTGGTGAGCTCTGCACCCAGCATCCTGCTGAGTTCGGAATCCAGACTCTACGACATCGCAGTCTGCTTGTCGAACCCAACTATGCTGAAAGCATGCTCGGCATCCTCGGCGGCGACGACCGCTGCCCCATCGCCCGCTCGCTCGACGTGCTCGGCGAGAAGTGGACGCTGATGATCGTGCGCGACGCCCTCGCCGGCGCCACCCGCTTCGGCCAGTTCCACGACTCGCTCGGCATCCCCCGCGAGGTCCTCACGGCGCGGCTCGGCAGCCTCGTCGACGGCGGAGTGCTCGAGCGGCGCTCCTACAAGCCGGAGACGGGCCGCACACACGAGGAGTATGTGCTCACCGAGGCCGGCCGCGACCTGGCCCTCGTCCTGCTCGCACTCGGCGGCTGGGCCGATCGGCACCGGCCCGCCGAGGAGCGGCCCCTGCTGAGCTTCGTCGACGCCGAGTCGGGACGTCCGCTCACCGCGGTGGCGGCGATCGCGGGCGTGGACGGGCACGAGGGCGGGATCGTCGACCGCGACCGGATCGCGGCACGACTGACGCGGGGCGTCGAGCATCTGGCTCCCTGAGCCGTTCTGCCGGATGATGGGCCCATGGCTCACACCGTCGACTTCGTCACCGTCTCCACCGCCGGGCTCGAGTCATCGCCGGTCGCCGATGCGCTCGCGGGGCTCCGGGCGAACGAGGCGCGCTACTTCCGCACCAAGTACGACCACGTCTTCACGACCTCACCCGCCGACGAGGTCCCCGAGATCGTCGACTGGGTGCACGGCATCCTCGACGACGAGCGCGACCTCGAGATCGCGTCGCGACCCCTCGAGGCGACGGAGTTCGTGGTCGACGGCATCCGCATGGCCTACGTGTTCTACGAGAGCGGGCTCTCGATCAATGTGATGTACACGCTCGAGGAGGGCGGGAAGCGCGCGGTCGGGTTCAAGCTCTCCGACGGCATGGAGGTGCCGGAGGAGCTGGCGTCGCGCTTCAGGTTCGCCCGTCAGCGATCGAAGCTCGCGGGCACGATCCGCGGCTCGTTCTTCGTGATCAAGCACGAGCACTGAGCGGGCACGAGCACTGAGCATCCCGCACCCGATGATCGCCGCGGTCTCCTGGTGGGACCGGCATCAGGTCGCCGTCCCTCTCGCCGCGCTCGGCCTCGGCGCCGTCGTCGGGCTCCTCGCGCCGAGCGCGGCCCCCGCGCTGTCGCTCACGATCACACCGATCCTCGGCCTGCTGCTGTTCGCGACGTTCGTCGGCGTGCCGTTGCTACGGCTCGCGCGCTCGTTCCTCGACGTGCGGTTCCTGGTCACCGTGCTGATTCTCGACTTCGTCGTCGCGCCACTGGCGGCCTTCGCGCTCTCGAGGGGGGTGGTCGACGACCGCGGGCTGCTGCTGGGTGTGCTGCTCGTGCTGCTCACCCCGTGCGTCGACTACGTCGTGGTGTTCACCGGCCTCGCCGGAGGCGACAGGGCGAGGCTGCTCGCGTGCACGCCCCTGGTGATGCTGCTGCAGATCGTGCTGCTGCCGGGCTACCTCGCGCTCTTCGCCGGCGCCGACGCCACCGCCGACCTCGACCTCGCGCCGTTCATCGAGGCGTTCCTCCTGCTCATCGCCCTGCCCCTCGCCGCGGCCGCCGTCGTGCAGGCGCTGACGAGCAGGATGCGGTCCGCCGCCGTCGTCGAGAGGGCATCGACCGGCGCGATGGTCCCGCTCATGGCGCTCACCCTCGCGGTGGTCGTCGCCTCGCAGATCGCCGCGGTGGGGACCGCGGTCGGCACCCTGGTCAGGCTGATCCCTCTCTACATCGTGTTCCTCGGCGCCATGGTGGCGGTGGGACTCGTCGTCGCCCGGATCGCGCGGCTCGACACTCCGAGCGCCCGTGCGGTGACCTTCAGCGGGGCCACCCGCAACTCGCTCGTCGTGCTCCCCCTCGCGCTCGCCCTGCCGCCGTCACTCGGCATCGCCGCGCTCGCCGTGGTGACCCAGACCCTCGTCGAGCTGGTCGGGATGGTGCTGCTGGTCGGGCTGTTCCGCCGACGCGATCGGCTCGACGACTAGGGCCCGCACGACCGACTCGTGTCGATGGCGCGGGCCCTGGCGGTGCGGTGCTGCGATCAGCGTCTGCGATACGCGTTCACCAGGGGGCAGTCGAAGGGATCGCGCGCCGCGAGACCCACGCGGTTCAGGTAGCCGAGCACCTGCTGGTAGGCGACCACGAGGTTGGTCTCGGTGTACGGGATGCCGTTGGCGGAACAGTGTGCGATGACCATGTGCCGGGCCCGCGCCAGCGCAGGACGGGACATGCTCGGGAAGAGATGGTGCTCGACCTGGTAGTTGAGGCCGCCCATCAGCGCCGTCATCGGCATCCCGCCGGTGATGTTGCGCGAGGTGAGCACCTGCTTGCGCAGGAAGTCGATCTTCGAATCGGCCGGGATGATGGCCATGCCCACGTGGTTGGGGGCGAACGAGGCCCCCATGTAGAACCCGAAGACGGCGAGCTGCACGCCCAGGAAGGCGAACGCCATCCCGATCGGCAGCACCCAGAAGATCACGCCGACGTAGAGCCCGAGACGGAGCACCAGGGTCGACAGCTCGAGGATGCGCCCGTCGACGGGGCCGCAACGCAGCAGCGACCTGACCGACAGGTAGTGGAGGTTGAGGCCCTCGAGAAGCAGCAGCGGGAAGAACAGCCAGGCCTGCTTGCGGGTCACGAGCGCCATCAGTCCGTGCTGGCGGGCCGCATCCGATTCGAGGAACGAGACCGTGTCGACCTCGATGTCGGGATCCTTGCCCACCCGGTTCGGGTTGGCATGGTGGCGAGTGTGCTTCGTCATCCACCACTGGTAGCTCATGCCGACGAAGGCCGTGCCGAGGACGCGCCCGGCGCGGTCGTTGCGACGGCCGTCGGCGAAGATCTGCCGATGCGACGCCTCGTGGGCGAGGAACGCGAACTGCGTGAAGATGATGCCGAGCGCCGCGGCGATGAGCAGCTGGAACCACGACTCCTGCAGGAGGACGAAGCCGGCGATGGCTCCGCCGAGGGCGAGCACGAGGCCGCCGAACACGGCCCAGTAGAAGCCGGGCCGGTGCCGCAGCAGGCCGGCCTCGCGGACGCTGGAGATGAGCGTGGTGTAGCTGCTCGTGATCGAAGGCCGATCGCGACGTGGGGTGGTGGTGCGGACAGCGGACGAAAGACTCAAGGAGTTCCTGACCGATCGGGTTCGACTTCCCAGCCGCGGTGATGAGGAGGTCCTCGAGGATGTGGCCCACGCTACGTGCCGAACCTGGCAACCCGCCTCTGCGACCTGGATGCCTCACGTGACTTTCGAGGAATCGGTTCTTGACGATCCACTATTCGGCGTTACTATGTACCAGTAGTCAATGACACTGAATACCAGTGACGCTGAGTAGGAGCGCTATCGTGCCGAAGCAGATCACGGAGATGCTCAAGGGGACCCTCGAGGGCATCGTCCTCGCCATCCTCGCGAGCCGAGCCGCCTACGGGTACGAGATCACCTCGTGGCTCCGCGAGCAGGGGTTCAGCGAGATCGCGGAGGGGACCGTCTACGCACTGCTCGTGCGCATGGAGCAGCGCGCACTCGTCGATGTCGAGAAGGTGCCGTCCGAGAAGGGCCCCCCGCGCAAGATGTACACGCTCAACGCCGCCGGCCGCGAGTATCTGGACGAGTTCTGGAGGAACTGGAGCTTCCTCGCGGAGCGCATCGACCGGCTCCACCGAGAAGGCCGGCTCCACCGAGAAGGCCGGCTCCACAGAGAAGGAGAGAACTGATGTCACTGTCGAACCTCGCCGCCAAGATCATCGGCGAGAAGAAGCGCTGGCGGGCCTACAAGGCGCGCACGAAGGCTCTGCCTCCGCCCTATCGCACCACCGTCGATGCCATCGAGCGCTACCTCATGAACTCGGGCGAGACGCCCACCGACGGGGTCCAGCTGGTGATGCTCTTCGAGGACCTCGCCGATCTCTTCGAGGGCGCTGCCGCCGATGGCACGCCCATCCGCGACCTGGTGGGTGGCGACCCGGTCGAGTTCGCCGAGACCTTCGCACGCACGTACTCCGACGGCGGATGGATCGCCAAGGAGCGCGCTCGCCTCGCCAGGACCATCGACGAGATCGCCGACGACCGATCATGAGCACGGCGGCGATCATGAACACGGCGGCGATCGAGGTCCGAGACCTCCGCAAGTCGTTCAAGGACGTCACGGTGCTCGACGGGGTCGACCTCCGCATCGAGCCGGGGACCGTGTTCGCGCTCCTCGGCTCGAACGGCGCGGGCAAGACGACCCTCGTCCGGATCCTCTCCACCCTCCTCAGGGCGGATGCGGGAACCGCCGCGGTCGACGGGCTCGATGTCGCCCGCGACGCTCAGGGCGTCCGTGCCGCGATCAGCCTCACCGGCCAGTTCGCGGCCGTCGACGGGCGGTTGAGCGGGCGCGAGAACCTCGTGCTCATCGCGCGTCTGCGTCATCTGCGCTCCCCCGGCGCCGCCGCCGACGAGCTCCTCGCGCGCTTCTCGCTCACGGAGGCCGGATCCCGCCGGGCCGACACCTACTCCGGTGGGATGCGCCGCCGGCTCGACATCGCGATGAGCCTCGTCGGCGATCCGCGCGTCGTGTTCCTCGACGAGCCCACCACCGGGCTCGACCCGGAGGCACGCCAGGAGGTGTGGCGCACCATCTCGCGTCTGGCCGAGAGCGGCACGACCGTCCTTCTCACCACGCAGTACCTCGAGGAGGCGGAGCAGCTCGCCGACCGCATCGCGATCCTGCACCAGGGGCGCATCCTCGTCGAGGGCACCCTCGCCGAGCTGCGCGCGCTCCTCCCCCCGGCGCACACCGAGTACGTGGTGAAGCAACCCTCCCTCGAGGAGATCTTCCTCAGCCTCACGCAGAAGGACATCGTGCCATGAGCATCCACGTCATCAGCGACACCGCCACCCTCACCGGGCGCTCCCTCAAGCACATCCTGCGCAGCCCCGACACGATCATCACGACGGCGCTCATGCCGGTCGCCCTGCTGCTGCTCTTCGTCTTCGTCCTGGGCGGGGCCGTCGACCTCGGCGGCGCGGCCGGTGAGGGCTCCTACGTCGACTACCTGCTGCCCGGCGTCCTCCTCATCACGATCGCCTCCGGGATCGCGTACACCGCGTTCCGGCTCTTCCTCGACGTGCAGGGCGGCATCGTCGAGCGCCTCCAGTCGATGCCGAACGCGCGGTCCTCGGTGCTCTGGGCGCACGTGCTCACCTCGATCGCGGCGAACCTCCTCTCGCTCGCCCTCGTGGTCGGCGTCGCCGCGCTCATCGGGTTCCGCTCCCCCGCGAGCGTGCTCGATTGGCTCGCGGTCACCGGCATCCTGGTGCTGTTCACCCTCGCGCTGACCTGGCTCGCCGTCATCGCCGGGCTCACCGCCAAGTCGGTCGACGGCGCGAGCGCGTTCTCCTACCCGCTCCTGCTCCTGCCGTTCCTCAGCTCCGCGTTCGTGCCCACGGCGTCGATGCCCGGGCCCGTGCGGTGGTTCGCCGAGAACCAGCCCGTCACGGCGATCGTCGACTCGCTGCGCGCGCTGCTCGCCGGTCGACCCGTCGGCGGCGAGCTCTGGGTCGCGCTCGCCTGGTGCGTGGGCATCCTGCTGGTCACCTGGGCGGCGGCCGTCGTGGTCTTCCGTCGACGGCTCCGCTGAGCCTGCGGGTGCTCAGCCTGGGGATGCCGGGCCCGCGGATGTCGCGGGTCGGCAGGCCAACCCGGGTTGAGGTGTCGGGTCAGAGGATCCGGCACACCCGCAGTGTGACATCGCTCTCGGCGATGCCATCCGATCGCATCTGGGCGATCACCGCGTCGGCCGCCTCGATGAGCGTCGCGCACGCCGGTCGGGCGGTGGTCACGCCGAGGTTCGCCACGACGACCGTCGCCTCGTCCGACGTGCTCACGCTCGCGGTCGGCTCGCCCCGCGTCACGATCGCCTGCAGACCGCCCAGCGCGCCGGTGCGATAGAGGCGCGACACGCCCTCCACCTCCGTCAGTCGCCCGGTGAGAGCCTCGCTCAGGATGGGGTCGTTCATCGCAGCTCCTCGGGCAGTCCATGGATGTCGGTGACCGTCACCTCGATGTCGTCCACGTCGAGCACGACATGGTGCAGGAGCGCGGCGCGCACGGCCCCGCGCAGGGCGGCCACGACGACGGGGATCTCGTACCCGTATCGGACGGTCACCGTGATCTGCAGCCCCACGGGCGCGCCCAGCGTCTCCACGTCGCCCACCAGCCGCACCCGGCCCACCAGCAGCCCCTCCTGGGCATCGCCGACCGACCGCACGAGCTCGCGGACCGCACCCTCGGTGATGGCGAGCCGCACCGCGGGGTCCGGATACGGGATGGGGATGTCGCGGCCGGCGTGCGCATCCATCGCGATGTCGGCCATCACACTGCGGATCCAGCTTTCGTCGTGGGGCGTGGCGCTCTCGGCCGCGTCGAGGGCGGAGAGAGAGGTCGCCCGGAGCCGCTCCAACGCTGCGAGGGCGATCTGGCAGCCCGCCGAGTCGTCGATGGTCGGATCCGCCGGCAGGCGGCCCGCATCCAGGTAGTCCGAGAGCTCCTCGACGGTGTGTCCGTCGAGACGCTCCTCGTCGAAGAGGTCGCGCTGCTCGTCCGTCATCGCCATCCCTCCATGTCGGTCATCAGCGTGCGCCTGCTCCGGGCCAGAAGGCCTCGCACGGTCGACGGCGCGATGCCCAGGGCGTTCCCGATCTCGTCGTAGGACGCGCCACCCCACTCTCGCATGATCCAGGTCTGCCGCTGCAGATCGGGCAGGCGGCTGAGCGAGGCGTCGAGATCGCCGAGCGCGGCGGCCGTCTCCGCCCGCCGCTCCGGCAGGTCGGCCGAGGGGGCGGAGACGGTCCAGCTCTCCTCCAGCACGAGGTGGTCCTTCCTCCGGCGGATCCGATCGAGGCACTTCGTCGTCACGATCCGCATGAGCCAGCTGCGCAGGACCGAGCCGTCCTCCAGCGTGTCGATGCGGTCCCAGGCCGCGATGAGGGCGTCCTGCACCGCATCGTCCGACTCGAGCGACGAGCCCATCATGCGGGCCGCGTACGCCCGGAGCCGTCGACTGTAGCGGCGGACGATCACCTCGAACGCGGCGGCATCGCCGTCCCCGGCGCGCTCCACCAGCAGCGCGTCGGGCGCGTCGTCGAGCGGGTGCCGGTTCATCCCTCTCAGTGAGGTGCGGAGTGTCGTTCTCCGCAAGATGGTCTGAGCATTCCTCCAGCGAGCCGGGCGCCCCCGTCCGCCGCGCGGCGGGCCCACCCCGTCCGCCGAACCGGAAGGACACGCCCTCCCCAGGGCCAAAGGCGAAGGGCCTTCCCCGCCGCAGACCCGCCGGGGCTTGTCCACCTTTCCGTCGTGAATCGCGCGAAAGGCGACGGAAACCCGGACAAACCCCTGTACGAACCGGGGGGGGGCGAGGCGGGAGAACACGCACGCTCGGGTCAGGGGCGGCGGAAGAGGCGGGTGAGCAAGCGGCGGACGAGGCCGGGGCGGGAGCGTGGGCGGGGCGCGGGCCAGCCGTAGCGGCGGGCGAGCTCCGCGCTCACCGCGTCGAAGCGGGCGGCGTCCAGCGCGACGCCGGCCCGCCGGACGCCGGCCTGGTGCAGGCGGAACACGCGGTCGAGCCTCACCCAGCTGGGGCGGCCGCTGGAGTCCCAGGGGCCCGGGCCGATGCTCATCGTCCAGCGGTCGTCGTGCGGCTTCGACGTCAGCTGCACGCCGACGAGCGAGGCGTCGGGGAGGGCGGCGACGACGAGGACGGGCCTGTCCTTGCCACGGCCGTCGTGCTCTTCATAGGGCACCCACGTCCAGACCACCTCGCCGGGGTCGGCGCGGCCGTCGGTCGTCGGCGAGTAGGCGATCGAGAGTCCGCGCAGAGACGGCGGGTCGACCTCGGTCGTCGCCCACCGACCGGATCGACCGGGGCTCTCGTCGCCCGCCCGCGATGCCCTCACCACACCACCCGGGATCCGGTCAGGCCTTGCCGTACGAGGCCTCGTAGCGGGCGAGCCAGTCCTTCTGCTCGGCCATCACCGGGTGCGGCTCGCTGTACACATGGTCGAACAGCGCCGACGCGTCGGGCACCGGCAGCTCGAGCGTGCGGCGGCGGATGTCGGCGGCGTGGTCTTCCGCCTCGACGTCGATCGAGTCGAACACAGCGCTCTCGACGCCCAGCGACTCGAGGTAGCGGCGCAGACGCGGCACCGGATCCTTGGCCTGCCACTCGGCGAGCAGCTCTGGCGCCTGGTACTTGCTCGGGTCGTCGGAGGAGGTGTGCGCGCCGAGACGGTAGGTGAGCGCCTCGATCATGCGGGGGCCCTCGCCCGCGCGGGCGGCGTCCAGGTGCATCCGCGTCACGGCATACGAGGCGAGCACGTCGTTGCCGTCGATCTGCGTGCTGGGGATGCCGAAGCCGCGGGGCCGCTCCACGAGCGGGACCCTCGACTGGGTGGTCACGGGCACGGAGATCGCCCACTGGTTGTTCTGCACGAAGAACACCACCGGCGCCTGGCTGCTCGCGCTGAAGACGAAGGCCTCGCTCACATCGCCCTGGCTGGTCGCGCCGTCGCCGAAGTAGCAGAGCACCGCGGCATCGTCGTCGGTACCGGTGCCGACCACGCCGTCGAGCGCCATGCCCATCGCGTATCCGGTCGCGTGGAGGGCGTGCGACCCGATGACCAGCGTGTAGTTGTGGACGTTCCCGTTGGTCGGGTCGGTGGCATCCCATCCGCCGTGCGTGAGCCCGCGGAGGAGCGCGACGACCCCGATCAGGTCGACGCCCCGCGCGTAGGCGACGGCATGTTCGCGGTACGACGGGAACAGGTGGTCCTGGGCGCGCGCCGCGTGGGCTGATCCGATCTGCGCGGCCTCCTGCCCCTGCGAGGGCACCCAGAGCCCGAGCTGCCCCTGACGCTGGAGGTTGTGGCCCTCCTGGTCCATGCGCCGCACCACGACCATCTCGCGGTAGAAGCCGACCATGTCATCGGTGGTGAGGTCGTCGAGGTAGGACGCGAAGGGCTGCGCCGCCTCGCTCGGCTCGTAGGCGCCGTCGACGCTGAGGAAGCGGACGGTCTCGTCGTAGGGGAGCACTGGGGCCTCTCATCGCGCTCAGGGTGAGAACGTGAACAGTATGTACGTCGGTCCATGCCCCGAGGGGAATTCTTCTCAGGAGGTTGACACCGGCCGGAAGGCATCGGGGAGCGCACGTCGCATCGTCCAGCCGCCCAGCACCACCGTGGCGGCGACGAGGAGACTGAGTCGCGTGAAGAGCACCGACTGCGCGATCACGTCGAGCGACAGGGCGAGCGGGACGACGAACCACTCCCAGCGTCTGCTCAGCACGATGAACGGGATGAGCAGCAGCGCGTACCAGCCGTAGCGCGGGCTCACCACGATCAGGGTCGTTCCGATGAGGACGGTCTGGGCGACCCACGGCGCCGCCGGGTCGGCGTGGCGGAGGCAGAGCACGGCGGTGACGGCGAGCAGGATCGCGGCGGGGACGACCGCCAGCGGCCCCGGCACGACGAGGGAGATCAGCGCGAAGGCGCTGCCGTCCTCGTACCCCTCCTCCCCCAGGTAGCCGGGCAGATATCCGAGCACGCCCGGCCCCGACTGCACGACGAACGGGATGTACAGGGCGGCGAAGGCGCCGAGGGACGCGATCACCATGAGCCAGGCCCCGCGGACGCGCAGGAGCGGAGGCATCGCGATGGCCGGCACGAGCTTCGTCGCGACCGCCGCCCCGAGCAGGATCCCGCCGAGGAGGAGGCGCAGGCGCTCCCGTGCGCCGGGCGTCGAGCGCCCGGTGGCATCGACGACGCCGGGCCTCCTGCGCCGGACGGCGGAGACGACGACGAGGCTGCCCGCGAGTGCGAGCGCCGCCCCGAGCACGTCGACGTGAGAGTTCGTCACCGCCTCGGTCGCCACGAACGGGCACCATCCCCAGGCGGCCGCCCAGCGCGCACTCCGCCAGCGCTCCCCTGTGCTCTCCCCCGCTGAGCTCTCCCCCGCGCCGCCCCGCGCGCGCTCCCCCGTGCTCTCCCCCGCTGAGCTCTCCCCCGCGCCGCCCCGCGCGCTCTCCCGTGCATCTCGCCGCCGCAGCGCCAGGAGCAGCATGACGGTCACCGCCAGCGAGACGAGCAGGCCCCCCACCTGGAACGGCCAGTACTCGGCCTCGACGGGCACGACCGCGCGGACGGCGGCGAAGTACAGCTCGGCCGTGGGCGGGTAGATCGTAGGCACCTGGGGGCGGTTGATCGCCGTGCACAGCGGCAGGTCTCCCGGGACGGTCCGGGTGTTGTCGATCCGCAGACCCGCGCACTCGAGGGTGCCGTTCTCGAAGATCCTGGTGGTGGGGAACAGCCAGTCGGTGCGATACGGCGCGAGCGCCTCCGCCGCCGGCACCTCGGCGTAGGGCGAGACGCCCGCGTTCTGCAGGATGCCGTCCCAGCTGTAGCGCGCCGAGTCGGTGCTCGTGTTGGGCGGCCCTGCGAGTGCGGCGCCGCCCACGAAGACGGCTCCGATGAGCACCACCGCGGGCACGGCGCGATCCGGCACTCGTCGGAGCAGCGCCATCGCGAGGCCGAAGAGCAGCCAGGCCAGGAGGGTCGTGACGAGGAACGCGGGCGCCTGCGAGCCGTCGAAGAGCTGCATCCGCGACGCCATGAGCCCGATCACCACGGCCACCGCGAGCGAACCGGCGAGCGCGACGGCGCTGCGGCGGAGCCGTGCGATCCGTCCTGGCTCTGTCACGGGAATGCTCCTGACTCGATCGTGGCGGCGACACGACGACGCCGGGGGTGCCGCCCTGGCTCTGTCACGGGGATGCTCCTGACTCGATCGGGGCGGCGACACGACGACGCCGGGGGTGCCGCTCCTTCGAGCTGACACCCCCGGCGTGGCCGCGGGCACTACTTGGTGTTGACGGTGATCTTCGCCACGCCGACGAGGAGGCCCTCCTTGACGGCGTCGGTGTTGAAGGTCTTGTTCAGCAGGGCCGCCGCATCCGCCGAGACGTGCACCGTGGTGCCCTCGAGGATCGCGGTGTCACCGGAGGTCTGCAGCGGCTTCAGGGTCGACCCGTCGAGGTCGAACAGGAAGGCCTGCTTGACGACGGAGGTGCCGTTGGCCGCGACGTCACCGTACAGCTTCGAGGTGCCGGGGTCGATCGTGAAGTTCGTCAGCTCGACGGTGGTGCCACCGGCGCTGAGCGAGAGACCCGAGCCCTCGTGGTCGATCTCACCCTGCACGTAGGGGCGGTAGGACTGGTTCGGGTCGTAGTAGTCGACGTTGCCGCCCGTGATCGGGAAGCTCAGCACGCCGTCGGTCAGCGTGCCCGTGCCGACCACGCCCGGGGTGAGCCCGAGCGACGTGAGCGCGTCGAGGAAGCCCTTGTCGACCGTGACCTGGGTCATCTCACCGGTGAGCTTCGGGATCGACGCCACGGGCGTCGGGGTGGACGAGGCAGACGGGCTCGAGGCGGCCCCGGTGTCGGAGGAGCTGGATCCCGAGCAGGCGGCGAGCGAGAACGCGAGGGCTCCCGCAGCAGCGGCTCCGATGACGGCCTTCGTGAAAGTACGCATTGTTGTCATTCCTCACTTCGTGTGGCGATTGCCGGACGCCGAGGGTTCGGGACGGTCGGTCGCTTCGGACTGGTCCGGATCGCTGTTTCCCAGCCCGTTTTCAGGTTCGGATCCGAATCCGTTCTGGACCGAACCGACGAGAGGAGGCGGGGATGCGAGAACTGCTCCATCGGACGCGGATCGCGCTCGCGACGCCGTCGCGCACACCACGCATGGCGGTGGTCGTGGGCAGGCTGCTCGGGGCCGCGTTCCTGGTCTGCTTCGCCACCGGCCTCTACAGTCACTTCCTCCAGGAGCCGTTGCCCTGGATGCGGTTCTCGCCGTCGCCGGCGTGGCTGTATCAGGTGACCCAGGGCATCCACGTCACCGCGGGCATCGCGTGCCTCCCCCTGCTCCTGGGCAAGCTCTATGCGGTCTACCCGCAGCTGTTCCAGACGCCGCTCGTGCGCGGCCCGCTGCACCTCGTCGAGCGCGCCTCGATCGCGCTGTTCGTGGGAGCGTCGCTCGTCGAGGTTTCGATCGGACTGGTCAACACCTTCCAGTGGTATCCGTGGCCGTTCGGCTTCCGTGAGGTGCACTTCGCGCTCGCGTTCGTGGTGGTGGGCTCGCTCGCGGTGCACATCGGGGTGAAGCTGCCCGTCATCGCTCGGCACTGGACGACGCGGTCGTCGGCGGCCAGCGATCGGGAGGATGAGGTCGAGCCGGCGGCGTCGACGGCATCGCAGTCGGCGTCGGAGCCGCCGGCACCCACGGCGTCAGCAGAGGCGCGCGGGCTCACGGGCCGCGTGTTCCGCTGGATCGACGCCACCCCGCGGCGCTCCCCGGAGGTGTCGCGACGCGGATTCCTCACGGCGGTCGGCGCGTCGGTGGTGGGCGTCGTCGCCCTCACCGCGGGGCAGTCGTTCCGGGTGCTCGATCCGATCAACGTGTTCGCGCCCCGGAAGCAGGGCCTCGGGCCGCAGTCGCTCCCCGTCAACCGGACGGCGGAGCAGGCCGCGGTGACGGAGTCGGCACTCGACCCCGGCTGGGCGCTCGTGGTGACGGCCGGGGCGACCACCAGGGCGTTCACTCGCGAGCAGCTGCTCGCCCTGCCCCAGACCACCGCCGACCTCCCCATCGCGTGCGTCGAGGGGTGGAGCCAGACCGCCACCTGGACCGGCGTCCCGGTGCGTAGGCTGCTCGACGAGGTCGGTGCGAATCCGGATGCGCCGCTCACGCTGACCAGCCTCGAAGCCGAGGGCGCCTACCGGCAGACCCGTATGGGCGGCGAGTACTCCTCCGACCCCTCCACGCTCGTGGCCCTCCGGCTCGACGGCCAGGACCTCGACCTGCAGCACGGCTATCCCGCCCGCATCATCGCGCCCGGGCGGCCCGGGGTGCTGCAGACGAAGTGGCTCGCGCGGATCGAGGTGGACTGACGTGATCTGGACCAGACGCATCCTCATCGCCGTGGGAGCCGCCGCCATCGCGCTCGGCGCCGTCGTGCTCGCGTCCGACCAGACCGTGCCGCAGATCGTGGGCGTGGGCGCGTGGCTGATCGCGGCCATCGTGATCCACGACGGTGTGCTGGCCCCCGTCGCCTTCGGTGTCGACGTGGTGCTGCGGCGCACGGGTCGCCGGATCCGGCCCGTGTACCTCGTGGTGGCTCAGGTGGCGGTCGTCGTGGGTGCGGTGCTCACCCTCGTGGTCGCGCCGGAGATCCGCGCCACCACGATCGGCAACCCGAACCCCACGGTGGTGCCGTTCGACTACGGCGTGCGGCTGGCGTGGATGTGGGCCGCGCTCGCGGTGCTCACGGCCCTGGTCTGCCTGGCGATCGCCCTGGGCTCCCGCTCGCGCCGCGCCGGCTCCGGCGACGGCTCGCGCCGCGCGGCCTCCTGAGGCGCACTGCGGATACCACCCCCTGGTTTCGCTGCCTGTATGGCGTGTCGCCGGGCCATTGACCACGCGAGAAGCCATGCAGGCAGCGAAAACGGCCCGGCCCGGCCCGGCCCGCATCGGGCACGGGCCGGGCTGGATCGGGCGGGGCTGCGCGGACTCAGGCGGTCGCGGGGACCTCGAGAGAGCGGATGCCGCCGACGGCGGCGCGCACGGCGGCCGCGAAGCGGGTGCGGGGCACCTCCTGCGCGATGCGCAGGGCGTCGTCGATGGTGTCGACGTCGTCGAGCGGGGGCAGCATCCGCACCCGGTGACCGGCGGCGTGCAGCCGCGCCAGCTGGGCGCGACCGGTGAAGTCCTGCGACATGGGGACTCCGCGGATGAGGTCGCCGTCGGGTTCGCGCATGGCCAGCGCCCAGAACCCGCCGTCGAGCGCCGGGCCGAACATCGAGTCGGCGTCGTCGGGCCAGTGACGCAGCAGCGGAAGGAGGTGTCTCGCCGACACCTGAGGGGTGTCCATGCCGATCAGCACCATCGGCTCGGCGACCGAGTCGAACACGGCGCCGAGGCGCAGGTCGAGGGTCCCCGCGATCTGCGGCAGCACCTCCCAGTCGCCCGGGACGGGAGCGTTCTCGCCCGCGAACGCGATGATGCGCCGCGTGAAGGGGAGCGTCGAGATCACATCCACGGTGTCGGCGAGGCTCGCGGAGGCGACCTGCGCCGCCTGCTCGAGACTGAGCGGCGGGTTCAGGCGGGTCTTGACCCGGCCCGGAACGCACTCCTTGGCGATGACGACTGCGGCGACCACGGCGACCTCCTCGGAAACGGTTGCATCGATCATTCGCTGCCGACGCCGAGTCGGATGGGAGGGAACAGGCTTCGTTCAGCCCGCTCTCAGGAGGCGGGACATGTCGCGCACCGCGCCGATCGTGCCGCGCACCGTCCCCGTGACCTTCGAGCGCCCGACCCGAGGCGCGTACGACGTGTCGAGTTCGAGCACACGCCACTCCGCCCGCGACGCGCGGAGCAGCATCTCGAGCGGATAGCCGCTGCGGCGGTCACGGAGGTCGAGGCCCAGCAGATCCTCCCTCCGGGCGACGCGCATCGGGCCGAGGTCGTGCAGCCGCAGCCCCGTCGCGCGATGGATGAGCCGGGCCAGCCCGCGGTTGGCCAGGCGCGCGTGCGGCGGCCACGCGCCGCGCACGCTCGGACGCCGACGTCCGAGCACCAGATCGGCACGCCCCTCCGAGACGGGGGCGACGAGCCGGGGCAGCTCGGCCGGATCCATCGAGGCGTCCGCATCGCAGAACGCCACCAGGGGGGCCGTGGCCGTGAGCAGCCCGGCGTGAGCGGCCGAACCGAAGCCGCGGCGGCTCTCGCGGACCACCGTCGCGCCGTGCGCCTCCGCCACCTCGGCCGTGCCGTCGCTGGAGCCGTTGTCGACCACGATCGCGCGGTACCCCGCGGGCAACCGGCCGAGCACCCACGGCAGGGCGCCCGCCTCGTCGAGGGCGGGCAGGACGACGTCGACGTCCGCCGTCATCGTGACACCACGGCGGCGCGCAACGGAGCGCTCGCGAACTCGCGCATCCCGTCGTCGAAGGACTCGGTCGCACGCCACCCGAGGTCGTCGGCCATGCGCCGCGACGACGCGGTGATGTGGCGCACGTCGCCGAGGCGGTACTCCCCCGTCACCACCGGTTCCTGCCCGCCGGCGGCCGCGCTGAGCGCCGAGGCCACCTCGCCGACGGTATGCACGTGGCCGCTGCCGACGTTGTACGCCCGGAAGGCGTCGGAGCCGGTCTGCACGGCGTCGAGGGCCGCCAGGTTGGCCCGGGCGACGTCGCGGACGTGGACGAAGTCGCGCCGCTGGGCTCCATCCTCGAACACCCGCGGCGCCTCCCCGCGCTCGATCGCCGAGCGGAAGAGGGAGGCCACACCCGCGTAGGGCGTGTTCTGCGGCATGCCCGGTCCGTAGACGTTGTGGTAGCGCAGCGCGATGGCGGATCCGCCGACGGAGCGCGCCCACGAGGACGCCAGGTGCTCCTGGGCCAGCTTGGTCGTGGCGTAGACGTTGCGGGGATCGAGCGGGGCCGCCTCGTCGATGAGCGTCGGCTCGAGCGGGAGACCCGTCTCGGGGTCGAGCGGATCGAAGCGTCCGGCGTCGAGGTCGTCTCTCGCCCGCGCGGGCGGTCGGGTCAGACCGTGCCGTCCGAGGTAGGCGCCCTCGCCGTAGACCACCATCGAGGATGCCAGGACGAGCGCCCGGATCCCGACGTCCGCCATCCCGGCGAGCAGAACCGCCGAGCCGGTGACGTTGCTGGTGACGTAGTCGGGCGCATCCGAGAAGTCGACGCCGAGGCCGACCTTGGCGGCCTGGTGCGACACCACGTCGACCCCTGCCAGGGCGCGGGCGACGTCGGCCGGGTCGGTGACCGAGCCGGTCACGACCTCGACGCGGGGATCGATCGGCGTACCCGTGCCGCTCGCGTCTCCCGAGGCGTCGGGACCGTGCACGTCGGCGCGGAACGAGTCGAGGACGCGCACGTCCCACCCGGCGTCGAGCGCGGCTGCGACGATCTCGCCACCGATGAAACCCGCGCCCCCGGTGACGAGCAGCCGGGTCATGCGCTCTCGACCACCAGGATCGGGACCGACGTCGGCTGGTCCGAGCCGCCCGCCGGCTCGACGGTGACGGCGATCGCGGCACCCTGGGTCATCGTGCCGTCGAGCACGTGCCACGTGGTGCTGTCGCCCGCCTGGAACGTGCCCGCCGCGACGACCTGATCGGCGCCGACGTACCAGGCCTCGTAGGTCCGGTCGCTCGGCAGGGCGCTCAGCCCGTCGACGAGCACGGCCGACCGGCCCATCGACTCGGACCATACGACCGTAGCGGAGCTGCCGTCCTCCATCGTCGACCGGGCCGACTTCGAGTCGGGCGCCGACGTGATGGCGGCGAGCTGCTCCGCCGACGCTGTCACCGCCGAGGTGTCGGAGACGGAGGTCGTGATCGCGGAGCCGACCACGCCGCCGCCGAGGAGCAGCGCGGCCGCGGCGGCCACGCCGCCGAGCAGCACCGCGGGACGCGAGAACCATCGACGCTGAGCGCGCTGCTCCGCCGGCGAGGCGGTGGCAGGCGTGCCCGAGGCAGGAACGCTGTCTGCGGGGAGGGTCGGATCGGCCTCGGGGTCGCGCTCAGGCTCGAACGCGAGCAGCGGGTCATCGGCCCGGAGCGGCACGGCGTCGACGAGACCGAGCCGAGCCAGCCCGGAGTCGGCCTGCGGGGTCGTCTCCCCGGGCATGCCGGACTCGGAGTCGTGGTCCGCCTCGCGTACGTCGGGCGTGCTCTCGGCGTCCGGACGATCCTGGGGCGTGAGGGCGATCTTCGCCATCAGGTCGGCCTTGAGCTCCGCCGTCGGCTCGACGGGGACCGCGGCGAGCCCGAGCATCCCCGCGGTCTCGCGGAACGCGTCGAGCTCTCCGCGAGCCGCGACCGATCCCTCGGCGGCGCGCTCCACGGCCGCCGCCTCCTCGCGCTCCGTCGCATCGAGCGCGTGCGCGGCAGCCGAAGCCGACCGGTCGAGGTCGTCGCCGGGTCGCTGTCCATCGCCGGTCATGCCATCACTCCCATCGCGTCCCTGAGCCTGATCATCCCGTCGCGCAGCCGGGTCTTGACGGTGCCCACCGGCACCGACAGCGTCGCGGAGATCTCGGTGTGGGTGAGCCCGCCGTAGTACGCCATCTCGATCGCCTGCCGCTGCAGCTCGGTGAGCTGCGCGAGGGCGCGTTTGACCCGTTCGTTCTCGATCCGGATCTCGGCTGTCTCGGCGACGACGTCGTAGGCGCTGTCGAGGTCGCGGATGCCGATCCGCTCGTCGCGATCGTGGCTCGACTGAGACGAGCGGATGCGGTCGACGGCTCTGCGATGACCCATCGTGAGAAGCCACGACATGGTGCTGCCTCGCGTGGCGTCGAAGCGGGGCGCGGTGCGCCAGACCTCCAAGAACACCTCCTGGGTCACCTCCTCCGATTGCGCATGGTCGATCAGCAGACGCTGGACGAGACCCAGCACCCGCGACGCGGTCCTGTCGTAGAGGGCGCTGAACGCCTGCTGGTCGCCCTGGGCGACCGCGGCCATGAGGTCCTCGAGCGGCACGGCCACCGGATCTCCGGTATGGCCGGGGGATGGTTCGTCGCTGCTCACGATCCTCAGCATTGCAGGAAACCCCTCTCGAAGTCCGCGACCGGGTCGTGATCCCGCGTCTTCAACAGGAGGTTCGGAGCGAGCGAGTGAGCGGATTGGTCTCGGCAGGACCCGGCCGGAGCAGGGGGAGCTCAGGGCAGGAGCGCCAGCACGACGCCGCCCGCCGCGCCCACCAGCACCACGGCCCAGGCGGGCAGCCGGAAGGCGACCAGCAGCACGAAGCACACCAGGCCGAGGCAGAACTCCGCCGGCCCGACGATCGCGGTGGTGAAGACGGGCGAGTACAGCGCCGCGGCCAGGATGCCCACGACCGCCGCGTTCGCTCCGCGCAGGAGCGCCTGGGCCCACGGGCGCCGCCGGAATCCGTTCCAGAACGGGAGCACACCGGTGAGCAGCAGGAACCCCGGGAGGAACACGCCGACGAGGGCGATCGCGGCGCCCGCGATCCCTCCGGGACCCGCACTCGAGAGGGCACCGAGGTAGGCCGAGAACGTGAACAACGGGCCGGGAACCGCCTGTGCCGCGCCGTACCCGGCGAGGAACTGCCCGTCCGAGACCCAGCCCGTGTCGACCACCCCCGCCTGCAGCAGAGGGAGCACGACGTGCCCGCCGCCGAAGACGAGGGCGCCCGCGCGGTAGAAGGCGTCGAACAGGTCGAGGACATCCGACCCCGTGAGGGCGACCACGACAGGCATGCCCACGAGCAGGACGACGAAGAGCACGAGGCAGGTGATGCCCGCCCATCGGGCGACGGGGGAAGCGGATGAGGTCGGCGGCGTCCGCGGGCGCGGCGCGGCAGAGAAGGAGCCCGGCGACGGCCCCGAGCACGATCGCGCCGATCTGGCCGACCGACCCGGCGAAGGCGACGGCGATCACCGCCGCGACGACGGCGATGCCCGCGCGCCGGGCGTCGGGCGCGAGGGTGCGGGCCATCCCCCAGACCGCCTGCGCGACGATGGCCACCGCGACGATCGCGAGACCGTCGAGGATGCCGCCGCCCACCGGTCCCTCGAACAGGGAGGCGCCGGACGCGAACGCGACCATGAGGATCGCCGACGGGAGCGTGAAGGCGACGAACGCCGCGAGCGCGCCGAAGGGCCCCGCCCGCAGGAGGCCCAGACCGAAGCCGACCTGGCTGGAGGCCGGGCCGGGCAGGAACTGGCACAGGGCCACCAGGTCGCCGTACTCGCGGTCGCCCAGCCAGCGGCGCCGCGTGACGACCTCGTCGCGGAAGTACCCGAGGTGCGCGATGGGCCCGCCGAACGAGGTGACCCCGAGGCGCAGGAAGACGCGGAAGACCTCCCACGGCGTGCCTGCGCGGGAGGTGGTGATGTCGTCGGCGGCCGAGGTCACGCGCGAACCCTATCCGGTCGAGGTGTCGCGCCGGGGTCGCGCTACTCCTCGTGCAGGGTCACATGCTCCGCGAAGAGCCCCGGCCACGCCATGACCCCGTAGGGCGTGCGCGCGAGCACCATCCGGCTGTGCGGCAACAGCTCGGCGAGCGTGTTCGCGGTCTTCACCGGATGCGTCCTGTCACCGGTCCAGGCCAGGATGAGGGTCGGCGTCTCGATCCGTCTGATCGACTTCTTCGACGGGAAGTCCGTCGTCGCGGCCCCCCGGAGCACGGTGGGGAGGAGCTCCTCGGCCACGGTGGGCCGGGTGAGCGGAGCATCCGCGAGCGCGGGCGGCACGGGGGCCGTGCTGCCCGACTCGACCAGCGCGACCGAGCCGTGTCGCTCCACCTGGTCGGCGTTCCGAAGGTAGATCGCCGCCTGATCCCGACGGCGCTTCCAGGCCGTGGGCGGGGTCACCAGGGTGAGGGTGGCGAAGCGCTCCGGGTCGCGCACGGCGGCGTGCAACAGGGTCCCGGTGCCCATCGAGGGTCCGACGCCGTGCACCTGCTCCCCCGGGGCGACGTGGTCGAGCAGCGCGAGGAGATCTCCCGCGAGCGCACGCCATCCGTAGTGCGACTCCGATTCCGACCCGGAGGACCGCCCGTGCCCCCGAGCGTCGTAGCGCAGGATGCGGTGACCGCGGAGCGAGCGACCGAGGTCGAGCCCGAGGAGCGCGTCGCGCGTGCGGCTGGAGGTGAGTCCGTGCAGCTGCACCACGAGAGGCCCCTCGGACCCCTCGATCTCGTAGTCGATGCTCGCGTCGCCGACCTCGAGTACCGGCACCGGCGACCCCGCAATCTGTTGGAAACCGTGGATCCCTACACTACGACGCCATGCGCCTCACCACCGTCGCCCAGATGTCGCTGTCGGCCGGTCGACTGCGCAGCCTGCGCCTGCGAGCGGCCGGCGATCCGCTCCGCGAGGTGCCGGTGTCGTTCGATCAGGGACGGCACGTCGGCGCCGGTGACCGCCCCGGGTCGTGGATGGCGCTGGCGTTCCGCCTTCCGCATCCGACCACGGCGGAGACGCTCGAACGAGCGTGGCTCGGAGTGGTCGCGCGGCACGGCACGCTCCGCACGGTGTTCTCGCGCGACGACGACACACTGCGGCTGCACGAGACGGACGTGACCTCCGCCGGCTGGTCCGAGCATCCGGTCGGCTCGGGTGAGGATGCTCGCGCGGTGCTGCGCGGTGTGCTCGATGCCGAGTGCCGGCCGTTCGCCGCACCGTCGCACCTGCTCTGTCTGGTGGAGCCCGGCGACGGGGAGGCCGACCGGCGTGCGATGTGCGTCATCGCGTCGGACCACGCCCACGTCGACATGTGGTCGCTCGCCGTGCTGGGTCGCGACCTCCTCGCCGAACTCGACGAGCCCGGCTCCGCGATCGCCGACGTCGATGTCGACTCGGCTCTCCCCCTGCCCGCGTTCGCGGAGCACACCGCCGCACTCGCGGCCATGCCCCCGGCGCCCGACCACGTGCACCGCGGCTGGGACGCCGTGCTCGCGGGCACGGGCGGGGTCATGCCCGCGTTCCCCCTGCCGCTGGGGACGCTCCGCGAGCCGCGGGAGGCCGTGGTCGAGATCCGCGACGTGCTCGGCCCGGACGAGCTGGCGCGGTTCGAGACCGCCGCGCGGGCGCGAGGGATCCGCGCACTGGCGCTGGCCACCTCCGCGCTCGCGGCCGTCACGCGGCGCCTCGCCGACGCGCCGCTGCGCGCCGTGTTCCCCGTGCACAGCCGCTTCGAGGAGCGCTGGAGGCACTCCGTCGGCTGGTTCATCACGAACTCGATCCTCGAGTGCGACGATCCCGACCCGGTCGCCTGCGGCGCCGACGTCGCGAGGGCAATCACTCTCGGCGGCTACCCGCTCGCGCCCATCCTCGCGCCGTACGGCGGCATGGTGGAGCCGCCGGGGATGTTCGCGATGTCGTGGCTCGACGTCCGACGCCTGCCCGTCGCGATCCCCGCCGAGCTCGACGCCCAGTACGTCTCCGCCGTCATCTCCACCGACGCCGTCATGATCTGGTTCATCGTGAACGCCTCGGGCATGCACCTGCGCTGCCGCTACCCCGACACGGCGGAGGCGCGCGACAGCCTGGGCCGCTGGCTCGACGCGCTCGAGATCGAGCTGAAGGAGCACGCATGCGCATCCTGATCACCGGCGGATCGGGCTTCCTCGGCACCCTCCTCGCCCGTCGTCTCCTCGCGGCGCCGGTCGGGGTGGGTGGCAGCGCCCCCGCCGAGGTCACAGAGCTCGTGCTGCTCGACGTGGTCGCGCCGGCGGACGACCTCGCACGCGATCCGCGCGTCACGGCGGTGGTCGGCTCACTCGACGATGCGCGTGTGCTCGGCGGGATCGGGCACGCGAGCGGCCAGGGCGAGCCCGACGCGGTCGTCCACCTCGCCGGAGTCGTGAGCGGAGCGGCCGAGGTCGACCTCGACGCCGGGCTCCGCGGCAACCTCGACGGGCTGCGGGCGCTCCTCGACACCGCACGCCGCTGGCGGACGCCGCCCGTGCTCTTGTTCTCGAGCTCGCTCGCCGTGTTCGGCCGCGACCCGGCGCTCGCGCCGCTCGGCGTGATCGCCGACGACACGCTGCCGACCCCGCAGTCGAGCTACGGCATCCAGAAGCTGATCGGCGAGCACCTCGTCACGGACTACACCCGCCGTGGGCTCGTGCGAGGGCGCAGCGTGCGCCTGATGACCGTCGCGGTCAGGCCCGGCAGGCCGAACGCGGCCGCATCGAGCTTCCTCTCCGGGATCATCCGTGAGCCGCTCGCCGGGGCCCGCGCCGTCTGCCCGGTCGATCCCGACATGCCCGTCGCGCTGTCGTCCCCCTCGACCACGCTCGCCGGACTCCTGCGCGCACTCGAGGTGGACGACGCCACGTGGGGCAGCACGACCGCGATGTCGCTGCCCGCCCTCACGACCACCCCGCGCGAGATGGTCGCGGCACTCGAGCGCGTCGGGGGGCCCGAGGCGGCCGCCCTCGTCGGCTGGATCCCCGACCCTGCCGTCGAGGCGATCGTCGGCACCTGGCCGTCGCGCTTCCACACGCACCGGGCCGCCGCGCTGGGCCTGGCTCCGGTCGCGTCCTTCGACGCGGTGATCGAGGAGTTCCTCGCCTGACCGACGATCGGACGACCGGTCTCGCGGACGTGCCCGCACCGAAGCACACCCACCGAAGGCAGAGGATGCGCCGAAGCGCGCCCCCGTACGATGTGCGGGTGACCGGCGACCTCCTCACCCGCCGCGGGCCGGCCCGCGCCGGTACCGCGCGCCCCGGTCGCCGCAGCACGATGCTGGGGCTCGGCGTCGGGATCGCGGCCCTCGCCGCGCTGATCGGAGTGCGCTCGATCACCGCGGGCTGGGACGACCTGTCGCTGCCCGAGGCGCTCCGCGACTTCGTGACCCTCGCCACGAGCGTCATCATCGAGTCGCTGCCGTTCGTGTTCCTCGGCGTGCTGCTCTCGGTCATCGTGCAGATCTGGGTGCCCGACCGGGTGATCCACCGCCTCCTCCCCCGCAATCGCACCGCACGCCGCGCCGTCCTCTCGTTGCTCGGCGTGCTGCTCCCCGTCTGCGAGTGCGGCAACGTGCCCCTCGCCCGCGGTCTCGTGATCAAGGGCGTCGGCGTCCCCGAGGCGGCGACGTTCCTGCTGGCGGCGCCGATCCTCAACCCGGTCACCATCATCACCACGTACCAGGCGTTCGGGTGGAGCGACGGCATCCTGGCCGGCCGCATCGTGGGCGGCTTCGTCATCGCCAACCTCGTGGGCTGGCTGTTCAGCCGCCACCCCGAGCCCGAGCGGCTCCTCACCCCCGAGTTCTCGGCGTCGTGCCAGGTGCACCGCGACCACCCGGTCAGCGGTCGGCGGATGCGCCGGGCCGTCGCCGGATTCGCCGAGGAGACCGCGACCATGCTGCCCGCCCTCGTCATCGGGTCGATGATCGCCGGCGCCATCCAGGTGGGTGTCTCCCGCGATCTGCTGGGCGCGCTGGGCGCGAACCCGATCTGGTCGGTTCTCGCGCTCATGGGCCTCGCGTTCATCGTCGCGATCTGCTCGAACGTCGACGCGTTCTTCATCCTCGCGTTCGGCGCGACCTTCACCCCCGGATCGATCGTGGCCTTCCTGGTGTTCGGCGCGATGGTCGACGTGAAGATGATCGCGATGATGCGCACGACCTTCACGACGAGAGCCCTCGTCGTGCTCGTCAGCGTGGTGGCGCTCACCACGCTCGTCCTCGGATTCGGGGTGAACCTGCTTGTCTAGACTGCTCGAACGCTGGCGCGGCGTCGTCATCAGCCTGCTCGGGGTGGCCGCCATCCTCTGGCTCGCCGTCGACGGAAGCCTCGGCCTGTACATCCACCCGCGGTACTTCGTGTTCACCGTCGTGATGGCGGTCATCGCGGGTGCAGCCGTCATCGCCGCGTTCGCCTTCGTCCCCCGTCGCAGCGACGGAGCAGCGGACGACGACGGGCACGGCCACGACGACGGGCACGGCCACGACGACGGGCACGGCCACGAGCTCACGGCGCCGGGCCGCTCCCCCGTCCGCCGGGCGCTCGCCTCGGCGGGCACGTTGGCCGCCGTGGCCGTCGCGGCCGTGGTGCTCGTGGTGTTCCCGCCCTCGACGCTGTCGACGACCTCGGCGAGCACCGCGCAGCTCGACAACGCCACGACGGTCTCCGCGCCCTCGACCGAGCTGCTGACCGGCGCCGACACCGCCTCCTTCACGGTGAAGGACTGGGCTTCGGTGCTCCGCCAGGGCGGCGACTTCGCGGATGGCCGGTCGGCCGACCTCACCGGTTTCGTGATGGCCTCTCCCGACAGTCCGGACATGTTCTACGTCGCCCGCTACGTGATCACCTGCTGCGCGGTCGACGCCCAGCCCGCGGGTGTGCCGGTGTACAGCCCCGGATGGCAGGACACCGCGAAGGAGGGCGCCTGGGTGCACGTCTCGGGCACGTTCTCGCCGAACACCGTCTCGGCGAGCACGGCCGCGTACACCCTGACGCCCGCCGTGCTCGAGCCCATCGACCAGCCCAGCAACCCCTACGATTACTGACCTGTGAATGCCGAGTTCCGATGACCGCCGATGAGACGCTGCCGGGCCGTGCGCCACGCCCCCGCCGTGGAGGGCGCTTCCCGACCACGGTGATCGCGACGGTCGGCATCCTCGCCGTGCTGGCCGCCGGGCTCGGTGTGGCCTCCGTGGTCCGTGGGCCCCGCATCTCCTCCGGCGTCGTGAACGAGACCGCCGCCGTCTCGAAGACCGGGCAGCGGCTCACCCTCGACGTCGATCAGCGCACGGACGCGGTGACGCCCGACGACGTGACCGTCACGCCCGACGCCCCGCACTCGGTGGCGTCCGACGGATCCAGCGTCGTGATCACGTTCGACGGCATGCTCCGCTACGCCACCGACTACACGGTGTCGGTGGCGCTGCGCGGCTCCGACAGCGGCGCCGAGGCGACCTCGTCGTACTCCTTCACGACCCCCGATGCCGACGTCTACACACTGGTTCGCGACTACCGGCACGACTCGTCGGACGTGAAGATGCCCGACTCGATCGTGCAGAGCACCGTGGTCGACCCCGCCGGCTCCGGCGCCGCACCGGCCGCCGCCCAGCGCATCGAGGAGTTCGCGGCCTCCGACAGCATGATCGCGACCGTGGAGTCGACCGCCGACGGATCCGATGCGCTGGTCCTCCACGGCACCGACGGCGCGGGCCCCTACCCGGTCTTCAGCCCGGACGGCGCCATCATCACGACCCTCCGCTCCGCGCCCTCCGCGGGCCTGTTCGGCTACACCGTCAACGGCGGGACCGCCGACGACGGGAGCACCTACCGGAGTGCCCTGCTCGTCTACGACCCCACGGCCTCCTCCGGGCGGCCCGTGGTCGTCACGTCGCTCGACGGCCAGCCGCTCTACGTGGTCTCCTGGGTCTTCGTGCCGGGCACGTCGAGCCTCGTCGCCCAGGCCCAGGACCAGCAGCTCTACCTCGTCGACGGGCTCACCGGCACCTCGTCGCCGATCGGGCGTCACACCGAGATCCGCGGCTTCCTGCCCGGGTCCGCCACCCTCATCGTCGGCGACTCGACGGGAGACTCCGCGCTCGACCTCACCGACGGCACGTCGACGCCGTGGACGAGGACCCCGATCCAGGCAGAGGCCGACGAGTACCCGGGCAAGATCGTGCCCACCGGCGCCGACCAGTACGTGCAGCAGCTCGACCGGGTCGACTACGCGCAGTCCACCGCGCCGCTCGGCTCCCGGCTCGTGGCGGCCGACCCCTCCGGCATCCGGACCGTGTTCACGCCGCCGTCCGCCGGAGGACGTATCACCGACTTCTGCACCTCTCCCAACGGGCAGTACCTCGCCGTCGAGGTGGTGTCGGCGGACGCGCGGGTCGACACGTACGCGGTGACCGGCTACGAGAACGTCCTGACGTACTTCGTCGATCTCGCCACCGGCGACTCGTCGCGCTCGGTCAACGGCTTCATGCCGAGCTGGTGCACCTGACCGGCCGTTGCGATTTGAGAACGGTTATCATTACCGTCTAGGCTGACGCCATGAAGTCCCGACCCCTGCTCCTCGCCTCCGGTGCCCTCGCCGCCGCGGCCCTCCTGTCCGCCTGCTCGTCGACCCCCGCCTCGACGGACCCGTCCGCGTCCTCCGGGGCTGCTGGAACCCTCAGCGTCGTCGCGTCGACGAACGTGTACGGCAGCATCGCCGCGGCGATCGGCGGGGAGGACGTCCAGGTCACGAGCCTCATCGACGACCCTGCTCAGGATCCGCACGAGTACGAAGCCACCGCGCGCGATCAGCTCACGCTGTCGCAGGCCACCGTCGTGATCGAGAACGGCGGAGGCTACGACCCGTTCGTCGACAGCATGCTCTCCTCCGCAGGGAACACGGGCGCCGTCGTGCTGAACGCCTCCGAGATCTCCGGCCTCATGCCCTCCGACGCGGCCGACACGACCGCCGACGCCGATCACACCGACTCAGCCGACGACGCGGGCGACGGCCACGACCATGTCGAGGGCTTCAACGAGCACGTCTGGTACAGCTTCGCCGCCATGGATGCGCTGGCGAAGCAGCTGGCCGAGGCCCTGGGCGAGGCCGACCCCGACGACGCCGCCACCTTCGAGGCCAATTACCAGACCTTCTCCGGCGAGCTGGCCACGTTGACCAAGGGAACCGACGACATCGCAGCGGCGCACCGCGGCGAGGGCGTGGCGATCACCGAGCCCGTGCCGCTCTACCTCCTCGAGGCCGCGGGCCTGGTGAACAAGACCCCCGCCGAGTTCAGCGAGGCGGTCGAGGAGGGCACCGACGTTCCGCCCCTCGTGCTGCAGCAGACGATCCAGCTCATGACCGACAGGTCGGTCGCGATGCTCGCCTACAACGAGCAGACCACGGGCGGCCAGACCGAGCAGGTGTCCGACGCCGCGACAGCGGCCGGGATCCCGGTGGTCGGCTTCACCGAGACGCTGCCCGACGGCGATGACTACATCTCGTGGATGACCGCCAACGTGAAGGCGGTGGCCGACGCCCTGAAGTGACGGCCTCAGCACCGTCGGTGCCCCTGCCGCATCGGTGCCCCTCCCGCCCCCGATGCGAGAGGGGCACCGACCTCTCTCCGGCGCGTAGGCTGGTCTCGTGCACACATCCGAGACTCAGCCTCCGCGGCAGAGGGAGGTCTTCGGCGCGTTCGGCGCCGACCCGAGGTAGACCCGTCTGACCCTGAACCCCGCCCGCTCCTGGAGCCAGGCGCGGGCTTCATCACAGACGCAAGGAACCTCATGCACACCCTGACAGAGCGCGACATCCGCGCCAGTCTGATCAACGTCTCGCAGCGCGAGCGCGCCTCGCTGCTGCTGCCCGCGCTCGACGAGCTCGCCTGGGATCGCCTCGACTACCTCGGTTGGCGCGACCGCAAGCAGCCGATGGTCGGCTGCGTCGTCACGTTCCTCGACGACGAGCCCACGGGGATCGTCCTCCGCCAGTCGGAGGGACGCATCCGCGCCCGTCCGCAGTGCTCGTGGTGCGAGGACGTGACCCTGCCGAACGACGTGGTCATGTTCAGCGCCCGGCGGGCAGGCAAGGCCGGACGCAACGGCGACACCGTCGGCACCCTCGTCTGCGCCGAGTTCCAGTGCTCCGCGAACGTGCGCCGTCCGGCGCCGCCCGCGTACATCGGGTTCGACCAGGTGGCGGAGCGCGAGCGCCGCATCCTGGCGCTCCGCGGTCACGTCGACAACTTCCTGCGCGACATCCGCGACTCCGCCTGAGACACCATCCCACCGGCCCGGCGTCGGGGGTCATGTGTACGCTGTTCACATGATCCCCGACGACCAGCACCCCACCGCGGAGGCGCGCGCCGGCGAAGCCTGGGGCGACGCTCCCTGGAAGGGCAACGTCGGGCTCTTCCTGAGCGGGCAGACCGTCTCGCTGTTCGGTTCGATGATCGTCCAGTACGTGGTCATGTGGTACGTCACGCTCGAGACGAAGTCGGGCCTGGCGGTGGCGCTCTACGCCCTCGCCGCCTTCGCGCCGCAGGGAGTGGTCTCGATCTTCGGCGGCACCCTCGCCGACCGCATGAACCGGCGCATCCTCGTCATGCTCTCCGACGGCGCGATCGCGATCACCACCCTCGCGCTCGCCCTCCTCATGCTCGCCGGCGTCACCGATCTCTGGATCATCCTGCTCGCCGTCGGCGTGCGCTCCGTCGGCGCCGGGTTCCAGACGCCCGCGGTGCAGGCGATGATCCCGCAGATCACCCCGCCGGATCAGCTGATGCGAGTGAACGGCCTGTTCGGGACGATCCAATCCGCGATGACGCTCCTGGCGCCCGCGGCGGCCGGGGCGGTCTTCGGCCTCTTCGGCATCGTGCCCGCGTTCTTCATCGACGTCGTGACCGCGGCCATCGGCATCGGGCTGCTCGCTCTCGTCCGCGTCCCGACCCTGGCCCGCGTGACCGAGAGCCGCACCTCGTACCGGGCCGACCTCGTCGAGGGCATGCGCTACATCTGGAGCCACGGCATGGTGCGCTGGCTCCTCGTCGTGTTCGCCATCATCTTCCTCCTCACCGTCGCGCCCTCGTTCATCACGCCCCTCATGGTCGCGCGCACGTTCGGCGAGGAGGCGTGGATGCTCACCGTGCTCGAGATCGCGTTCGGGCTCGGGATGCTCGCGGGCGGCGTCCTGGTCTCGACGGTGCTCGCCAAGCGCCCGCCGATGGGACTCATCCTGGTCTCGACGTTCGGGTTCGCGGTGCTCACCGTCGGCATGGGCCTGAGCCCCACGCTCCTCGTCTTCTACGTGCTGATGTTCCTCTTCGGGCTCCTCGTCCCGTGGTTCTCCGCACCGTTCATGACGCTGATCCAGGAGACGGTCAAGCCCGAGATGCACGGGCGCGTCTTCAGCTACGTGAGCATCGTGATGGCTCTGGCCACGCCGGCGGGCATGCTGGTGTTCGGCCCCGCCGCCGACATCATCAGCGTGCAGACGCTGCTCGTCACGGCCGGCCTGCTCACCATCCTCACCGTCGTCATCGCGATCCTGCTGCCCTCGGGCCGCGCCGCGCTGCGGGCGGCGCGCACCGCCCGGGCCGAACCCGCCGACCCCGCGTGACGGCCACGGCGAGGTCCAGCCCGCGGTCGGATGGCGCTGCTAGGGTGGCCCCCGACCGACCCGAGCCCGACTTGACGAGAAGGATCCCTTCACGTGACCTCAGACACCATCGGCGAGACGGTCGTGCTCGACGAGGTGGTCCGCATGCAGGACTACTTCGTCACCCGCACCACGCTCCTCATCGCCTCACGGGCCGAGCCTCGTGAGTGGCAGGCGGTCTTCGAGGCGGCCCAGCGGGCGTCGGGCGACGACTGGCGCGCGCGCGACGGACTGCTCTTCGACGTCACGCTCGCGCGCTGGGTGATCGCGACCCAGCGCATCACGGGTGAAGGATGGCGGGGCGGCCGCACCGCGGCCACCGCGTTCACCGAGGCGGTGTCCGCCGGCGCCGCGCCCGCGGCGCGCTCCATGTGGAAGGCCGAGTACCTCGCCGGGCCCACACGGCTGACGATCCGGCTCCTCGAGCAGATCTACCTGCTCGACGCCGCCACGTACGCCACCGCCGCGCTGGAGCAGCTCCCGGCGGCGTACCCGTCGGTCGTCACGCCGGGAGACATCCCGGACGAGTGAGGCCCGGGCGACCGGGGCCCCGGCGGCTTGGCCTGGGCGTCAGTCGGCGGCGGCGAGCTGCCCGCACGCCCCGTCGATCTCCTTGCCGCGGGTGTCGCGGATGGTCGTCGGCACCCCCGCGTCGACGAGCCGACGCACGAACTCGGCCTGGGCGGCGGGTTCGGATGCGGTCCAGATCGACCCCGGGGTCGGGTTCAGCGGGATCGGGTTCACGTGCACCCAGCCGCGTCCGCGGGCATTGAGCTTCTCGGCGAGGAGCTCGGCGCGCCAGCCGTGGTCGTTCATGTCCTTGATGAGGGCGTACTCGATCGACACACGTCGACCGGTTGCCTCGAAGTACGCGCGAGCCGCGTCGAGGGCCTCGTCGACCTTCCACCGGGAGTTCACCGGGATCAGCTCGTCGCGCAGCTGATCGTCGGGCGCGTGCAACGAGAGCGCGAACGTGACGGGGATGTCCTCGGCGGCCAGCTTCTTGATGGCCGGGACGAGACCCACCGTCGAAACCGTGATGCCGCGGGCGCTCATCCCCAGCCCTTCGGGCTGAGGCGCGATCATGGTCCGCACGGCCTGGATGACTCGGGCGTAGTTGGCCAGCGGCTCCCCCATGCCCATGAAGACGATGTTGCTCACACGCTCGGGGGTGGTCTCGCCGCGCTTCTTGCCGCCGAGCTCCCCCGCCGCGAGGGCGCGGTTCGCGCGCACGATCTGGTCGACGATCTCGGCCGTCGACATGTTGCGGGTGAGGCCCGCCTGGCCGGTGGCGCAGAACGGGCAGTTCATCCCGCATCCGGCCTGCGACGAGATGCAGAGCGTGATGCGCCCCGTGTAGCGCATGAGGACGGACTCGACCAGGGCGCCGTCGTGGAGGCGCCAGAGGAACTTGATGGTGTCGCCGCGGTCGGTCTCGAGCCTGCGCACCTCGGTGAGGAGCGGAGGGAGGAGCCCCGCGACGAGCTCCTCGCGGCCGGCCGCGGGAAGGTCGGTCATGTCGGCGGGGTCGGAGGTGTAGTGCGTGAAGTAGTGCGTGGCCAGCTGCTTGGCGCGGAAGCCGGGCAGCCCGAGCTCCTTGATGCGCTCGACCCGCTCGGCGGCGGTGAGGTCGGCGAGGTGCACGGGCGGCTTGCCGCGCTTGGGCGACCCGAACTGCAGGAGGGGGCGTCCCTCGGCATCGAGCTCTGCGACCACCCCTCGGTGGCCGGGCGCACCTGGCGCACGGGCGTGGAGGTGGTCTCTGTCATGCCTCCGAGGGTACGCGATGGAACCGTGACGTCGTCTCCGTCCCTATGCAGAGAACTTGTGCATAGATTCTCTGCATGACAGGATCTGAGCCATGAGCGACTCCGACTACACCGGGATGCACCTCGACGAACGGGCCGTCCGCGTCCTGGCACATCCCCTGCGATCGCGACTCCTCGGTGCGCTCCGCCTGCACGGGCCGGCCACGGCGACCGAGCTCGCCGACCGCCTCGGCACCAACACGGGGGCCACGAGCTACCACCTCCGCGCGCTCGAGGGCGTGGGACTGGTCATCGACACCGACGAGGGCCTGGGCCGTCGTCGCCTCTGGCGTGCCAGCACCGACTTCCACTCCTGGACGGAGTCCGACTTCGCCGATGACGAGGACGCCCGGACCGCCCTCGGCTGGCTGCAGCGCGACTGGGTGCGGCAGCTCGCCGGGCGCGCCGAGCGGTGGCTCGACGCCGCCGACGCCTGGCCCGCCGACTGGGTCGATGCGATGGGGTTGAGCGACAGCGTGGTCCTCGTCGACGACGCCGCCGCCGCGGAGCGCCTCCGCGCCGAGCTCGGCGCCGTGCTCGACCGCTACCGCAGCAGCGAGAACCCGGAGGCGCGGCGCATCCACGTGCATCAGTTCCTCAGCCCCATCGACCTCGAGCCGCCGCACGAGCCGCAGCCGCCGCACGAGCCGCAGCCGCCGCACGAGCCGCAGCGTCCGCGCGAGCCGCAGCCGCCGCACGAGCCGCAGCCGCCGCACGAGCCGCAGCGTCCGCGCGAGCCGCAGCCGCTGCACGAGCCGCAGCCGCCGCACGAGCCGCAGCGTCCGCGCGAGCCGCAGCCGCCGCACGAGCCGCAGCCGCCGCACGAGCCGCAGCGTCCGCGCGAATGATGGGCACGCTCTCGACGCGGTCGCTCGAGCGCCGCTTCCTCCTGCTCACCGGCACCCGCTGGCTCCAGGTGGGGGTCGTCTTCGGGCTGACCATCCTGCTGCCGCTCCAGCGCGGACTCTCGGTCGCCGAGGCCGGGGTCCTGCTGTCGATCCAGGGGTTCGTCGTGCTCGCCCTCGAGCTGCCGAGCGGCAGTCTCGCCGACTCCCTCGGGCGACGTCCGGTGATGCTCCTCGCCGCCGTCGCGGCGATCACCGCCACCGTCCTCTTCGTCACCGCGTCGTCCTTCTGGGGCTTCGCGCTCGCGCTGCTGGTGCAGGGGGTGTTCCGAGCCCTCGACTCCGGTCCGCTCGAGGCCTGGTTCGTCGACTCCCTCGGCACGGATGCCGAACCGACGCGCGTGGCACGATCGCTCGGCCGGGGATCGACCGTGCTGGGCACGGCGATCGCGCTCGGGTCGGCGGCCGGCGGTCTGCTGGTCTGGTGGGCGCCGGTGCCGGGCCTCGACCCCCTGGTGCTCCCGTTCCTGGTCGCCCTCGCGATCGAGGTCATGCACCTCGTCCTGCTCGTCGTCCTGGTGCACGAGCCCCGGGCACCGCGGCCTCGACGGAGGCGAGGGGCGGGCGCAGAGGATCGCTCGCGGGCCCGCACGTCCCCGTGGGCGGCGCTCACCGCGGCGATCCGCCTGGTCGCGCACGATCGTGTGCTGCGCTGCCTCGTGCTCGTCGAGGTGGCCTGGGCTCTGGCGATGATCGGATTCGAGACGCTCACCCCCATCCGCCTCGCCGAGCTCACCAGCACGGTCGACGCCGCGGCCGTCTTCGGACCGGCGTCCGCCGTCGCGTGGGGCGTGTTCGCCGCGGGCTCGGCGCTCTGCGCGTTCCTCGTCCCGCGGGTCGGCGTCGTCCGGGTCGCCATCGCGGCGCGCATCCTGAACGGGGTCTTCGTCGCGACGATGGGACTCCTGGCGGGCGTCGTCGGCCTCCTCGTCGGCTACTGCCTCGCGTACCTGGCCCACGGGGCGGCCGGACCGGCCCACAACGCGCTCCTGCACCAGCGGGCGGAGGCGCGCACCCGCGCCACCGTGCTGTCGGTGAACTCCCTCGTCGCCGGAGGCAGCACGAGCCTGCTGCTGCTCGTCGTGCTGCCGCTCGCCGAGGGGATCGGGACGACTCCCGTCCTCATCGCCGTCGGGCTGATCAGCACCCTCGGGGCGCTGCTGTACCTCCCTGCACGAGACCGGCGACGGCCGGGCGACGCGACGCCTGAACGTCGAGCCACCCGGCCGTCGGACCGTCCCGGTGGGGTGGGGACGACCCCCCTCGGTCAGGGAGCGGTGACCGGACCTGCGGATGCCGTGGCGAAGTCGACCGCCGCCGCCGTGCCGAGGGTGTCGAGGAGGCCGAGCCGGAGGGCGGTCACCGTGAACGACGCCGTGGAATCGCCGGACTGCGGGACGTCGTCCCCGGGATCCGGGGCGCCGGGCTGATCCGGTTGCACGTTCACCATGATCGAGAGCACTCCCGGCAGCGGCGCGAGCACCACGGCCAGGGCATCCACGACCTGCGTGACCACGGCGGCGAGCGTCGATCCGAGAGTGGTGAGGGTGCCGAGCACCACGTTTGCGATCGCAGTGGCCACGGGCGAGACCAGGCTCGTCTGCAGACCCGCGATCGCGGTGTTCAGCAACGCCTGGACGGCGCTGAGCGCGAGCTGCGCGGCGGGCGACAGGCCCGGCAGCACGTTCAGGCTCACGCCGAAGGTCGCCGTCCCGTCGAACAGCGACGCGAGCGTCGTGCTCGACGTCACGGCCACGTTCGCGACCTGGACGGGGGATCCGAGCACGACCAGTCTCAGCGGCGTCGAGAGGTTCACCTCGAGCGTCGCGGCCCGGATCGCCGTGGTGATGGCATTCGTGATCTGCAGCACCCTGGTGTCGAGGAGGTCGCCGACCCGGTCGACGATGTCGTCGATCACCGCCGCGTTCAGCAGCAGCTCGGTGTTCGGATCGAGACCGTTGAGGCCGTCGGGCCCGTTGAGGAGGGCGGCGAGGTCGATCTCCACCGTGCCGGCCGAGAGATCGATCGACACGTAGGGATCGTTCAGGGGAGCCGAGAGCAGCGGGGTCACCGCCCCTGCGATGTCGAGGCCCGAGAGCGCGACGGTCCCTGTGGTGGCGCCGAGCGAGACCCCCGCGATCGATCCCAGACCGACGTTCAGCTGCCCCGTGATCGCGGTGGCGATCCCCCCGCTCGGACCGAGCAGACCGTTCAGCGAGGCGTTGATGGTCGTCACCGCCGTGTTCGTGTCGGTGACGATCGAGCCGAGGATGGCGCTCTCCAGCGAGAGATCGAAGCTCGCGATACCGTACTCGCGATCCGCGTCCACGGCGGGCCCGTCGTTCCAGAGGATCGACCGCAGCGCGGCGCAGCCGTCGAGCTGCGAGCTGGCGCCGACCGCACCGACCTCGAGCTCGGGATCCGCCGCGACGCCGGTCACCGCGGGAAGGAGCGAGGCGAGCGAGATCGTGGCAGGGCCCGGCAGGGTGTCGTCCGCCGCGTACTGGGACACGAGCACGCCGCCCGAGTCGCTGACGAGGCCCGCGGCGCCGGCGGCGGTGCCGAGGCCCGACGCCTGGGCGTACTGGTTCACGGCACCAGCCGATCCGATCGGAAGGCCGACCTCGAGACCGGTCAGGTCGAGGCCCGCGATCCCTCCCAGAACGGAGATCTCGAGCGGATCGGTGTAGGTGTACGTCGGCGGGGTCGAGCCCTGGTCCAGGGCATCCGCCGGGTCGACGGTCGCTGTGCCCGCACCGTCCACACTGGTCCGCACCCCCTCGAGCGCGACGATGGTGTCGAGGTCGGTGCCCAGCAGCTCCCCCGAGAGGAATCGGCCGGATGCGGTCGACGCGAAGCCCGTCGTCGTCCCGCAGTCGAGCGTCTGCGTTCCGAGCGGTGCGCCGTGGACCCATTCGGTGTCGGGCCACGATGCCGTGGTCGCGGAGATGCCGAGCGGCACCACCACCACGGTCGCGGCCGCCACGGACACTCCTGCGAGCGCGCGCCGGACGTCGAGTGGTCTCGTCCTCTTCATCGCTCCTCCCCCTTGCGATAGATGCGGAATGCGGTGCCGATGCCGAGCAGGCCTGCGGCGAGAGCAGCGACGGCGCCGAGCGCCCAGAGGTTGCCGCCCGTGTCGGCGAGAGTGCCTGTACCACCACCACCCGGCCGCACGGGAACGTCGTCGAAGGCGGTGGCAGTGAGCCCGACAGCCATGTCGCCGGTGAGGCCCATGAGCGACTGGTCCGCTCTCGCTTCGGGTGAGTCCTCCACCGCGAGCGTCACGAGCAGGTACTCGGGTGCGGTGGCGGTGAGGGGCTCGAGGTCGAACGTGGGGCTCGAGGTGGTGTAGTCCTCTTCGGGCGTGGCCACGGTGACCCGCTCCGCCCCCGTCGGACAGACAGGGGTCGAGTCGAGCCCGGTCCACTCGACGGAGCACACGTCCACCGTCATGGACAGACCGCGCGGATGCTCGACGAGCTCGCCGGACTTGCGCAGCTCGAGGGCGAGGGTCGCCTGAGCGGCGTCCTCGAGCCTCGCACTGACCTCCCAGTACCCCGGCACTCCGGGCGAGAGGTCGAGGAACTCCGCCGGGTAGGGATCCGATGCGAGCACCAGGCGACCGGGCTGCCCGGTCGGCGGCACGTCGACGAGAGCGGCGTGAGCGGCCCCCGCCAGGGCGAGGCCCCCCGCGGCCAGCGCGAGGGACGAGGCGCCCACCACGACGCCGACGGCGGCGGCGCGGGCGAGCCGAGATGTGTGATCCACGAGCAGTTCTCCTAGGTCTCGGTGCGCTGACGCGACGGCCACAGCGCCCAGGCGATCGCGAGGGCGATGACGAGAGTGATCGCCACCATCGCGGCAGGGCTCTTCACACCGATGACCAGCCATCCGAGTCCCGGCGCGCCCGCGATCACTCGCTGAGCGTCCGTCACGGTGTAGGTCACCGGATCGACGATGTCGTTGGCATCGCCCTTGAGGGTGAGGGCCCGCGAGTCCGGCGAGCCGTCCACGAGGGCAAGATCCACGATGCGGTGGGTGACGGGGATCCCGCTGTCGGGCTTGAGGACGGTGACGATGTCGCCGACCCGCAGCTCCGAGGCGCCGACCTCCTGCACGATCGCCGCCGCACCGGTCGGCAACGTGGGGGTCATCGACCCGGTGACGAAGACGATGACCGAGAGATGGAGTGCCCATGCGGCGATCAGCCACAGGACCGACACGATCCCGACCAGTCCCAGGACGGTGAGCACCGCGTCCTTCGCCGTCCCCGTCCGGGCCACCGGGGCGGCCCGGTGGGCGGCGCCGCGGGTCCGCGCGTGATGCACGGGCCCGCGGCGAGGTGCGGCGGTGGTGATGGCGTGCATCGTGATCAGCCGCCGCCCGCGATCACGAGGAGATCGCCGAGAACTCCCAGGCGGGAGCGACGGTCCTGCCCATGAAGTCGTCCGCGCCGCCGGGAGTGACCGGGAGCGGGTCGGGCAGCAGGATCTGGAAGCAGTAGTACTGCGTGGATCCGCCGGCCGCGAGCAGAGCCTGCGAGGGAGAGCCTCCTGTGCTGTCCAGGTCGCCCGCGCCGATCAGGGTCGCCGGGCTGCCGGGCGCGAAGGCGGCCGCGTTGCAGGTGAACGGAGCGTCATCGGTGACGATCGCCACGTCGAGGGTGTCGAAGAGCAGCCCGGTGGGGTCGTCGGTGACGATGCCCGCCGCCTCGACGGCCGGGAGGAGGCTGACGTCGCCCGCCACCGAATCGGCGGAGGTGCGCAACGCCACCCCGGCGTAGATCGAGTCCCCGGGTGTGAGGTCCAGCGCGTCGGGGGTGAAGACCACCTCGCCGCCGGGGTTGTCCGGCTCGTCGGTGAAGGTGGCGCCCCCCGTCTGTGCTCTGCTGCACGGAGAAGGTCGATGTTCCGATGCCCGGCCCGCCGCTCCCGTCGCCGCCGAACACCCATTCGCTGTCCGTCCACGCCGCGAGCGTCGCCGTGGCTCCGATGCCGATCGCGGCACAGCCTGCCGCGATCGCGAACACCTTGCGCCTGGTGAGGCCGCGCTTGGTCTGAGTTTCCATGTCCGTTCCACCCCATGTCGTTGGCGGGAGACGGGAGGCCTCGTCGCCTCCTCGCCGGATCCGTCATCGGATCTGTCAGGACGCTAGGGGCGGATTCCCGGCGCGGTCACGGCCGGGCTCGGAACCCGGTAGTGGTACCAGGGATTCCTCTGTGTGCCGCTGTCGACCGCTCGCGGGGCGCACCCTCTCGGTAGGCGCTCTCAGTAGTCCGTCCGACCGATCTCGGTAGTCGCTCCGTGTCACTACGCAGGACATCCGATGGAGCGCTCGGTAGCGTGAGGCGGGACACTGCGGTCGGGGCGGTTCCGCGGGGTCGACGGGGAGTACCCACCGCCTGGGGGTGAGCATGAACGGATCTGTGGAGCACCCGCCCGCTGCGGCGGACGTGATCGGATCGGATCGCGACGTGAGCGCGATCAGCACGGCGGTGTTGACTGGTCGCAGCGTGGTGGTCTCCGGTGCCGTCGGGACGGGGAAGAGTCACCTTCTCGACGCGATCGTCGCGGAACTCCGACGACGAGGCACTCTCGCGGTCCGCCTGCGGACAGGACGCGCGATATCGCGAGTCCCTCGAGCAGCGCTCGAGCACTGCGGAGACGTTCGGATGCGTTCCGCCCTGTCCGGTGAGCCGCTCGAGGCGCGCCTCGTCATCGTCGTGGACGACGTCCAGGACCTCGACGGCCCCTCCGCCACCGCCCTGGCCACCCTCGTCTACGCCGAACGTGCGAGCCTCCTCCTCGGCGTCTCGACGGCGCGGGCCGGCGAGCAGTCCCCCGGCCGCGAGCTCGCGTCGGACCTGTGGCTCCATGGCGTGGCGGACCGCTGGGACCTCCATGAGCTCGACCGCTCGGACGCCGCGATGTTCCTCGATGCGCTGCCTGGTTCTGCTCGGATCGACTCCGTCACGAGAGCGGCGATCATCGCCTACTCAGCGGGTTCCAGGAGACTCCTCCTGGAGCTGGCGGCCGAGGCCGGCTCGGCGCTGCAGAAGGGACGCGACCCGCTCGCGGCGATCGCGGATCCCGATCCGGGGAGCCGTCTCGCGGCCTCCGCAGACGCCGCCGTCGCCGACCTCACCGACGAGGAGGCCGAGGCTGTCGCCTTCCTCGGACGTCTGCCCGGACTCGGACACGCTCACGCCTCCCGCTTCCTCGACGGGGACGTGATCGACCGTCTCCTGGCGCGTCGTGTCGTCGTCGACGACCGCACACCCCTGCGGAACCTCTCCCCCGATCCGCTGCTGGCCCGCGCCGCGAGGCGCCGTGCGGGTGCCGAGGCCGTGGAGGCCATGCTCGCGCGCGCCTGCACGAGGATGCTGCGGTCGGATGCCCAGTGGTGGAGCGAACCGCTCGCCGCACACATCGCCGAATGGTGGCACAGGGGCCTCGATTCGGATCCCGCAGCGGCCGAGCTCGGCGCGGGCCTGCGGGCGAGAGTGCTCGCCTCCGCCGCGAAGTGGGAGAACGACCATGGCAACGCCGCCCTCGCCCTGGACTACGCCGACCTGCTCGTCCCTGCCGAGCGGACGGCCGAGTCGGAGCTGGAGGCCTGCCGGGCCCTCTCGCAGCTTCGCCGCGAGGACGCCGCCGTCCACCGTCTGATGGGGATCGGTCTCGGGACGGTCGATCCGCCGATGCTGACGAGGATCATCCGCTGGTGGGAGGCGCTGTGGGTGGCCGGAGCGCATGATTACAGCGTCGACGTCCTCGAACATCGCCTGCTCGCGGCGGGCAGGGTGGAGCGGGTCGCCACCCTCGGCGCGGCCCTTCTCCGCGCAGAGCGCGCGGCCCTGGCCCTGCGCTGGGACGAGGCGCGGGATCTGGCCGGGGCGATCGCCGACGAGGAGCAGGCGGATCGACGGACCCGGCTGGCCGCTCACCTCGTCGTCGGCCTGGCGAGCGCCCACCTGGGCCTGCCTGACCAGGCGCAGGCGGCTTTCGGCCAGGCCGAGCGGACCCGCCTGCGGACGGCCTCCCCCGAGCCCGCGGCCGAGCTCTGGATCCTGTGCTTCGAGGTGCTCGCCTCCGCGGTGGAGGAGAGCGAGCCGGACGCGCTCGGCGACCGCGTCACGGCCGCACTCGCGGGGGCGGTGCGGAGCGGGGATCCGCTGGCCCTCACGCTGGCGGGGATGTGCACGGGTGTCCTGGCGGCCGGTCGAGGCGACCACGAGACCGCGGTGCTGGACCTCTCTTCGACCGGGAGACGGGCGTCCATGCTGGCGGTGGGTCGATGGCTGCCGCTGCTGCACTTCACCCTGGCTCCGGCCCTCGGCTTCGTCGGACGGGATCGAGACGCCCGCACGGTGCTCGAGAGCGTCGACAGTGCCGTCGTCGACCGCAGTGCGATGTTCCGCCTCGCCCGGACGAACGCGGAAGCCTTCATCCGCCTGGCCGAGGCCGACGAGGCCCGATCCCGGAGGAGCCCTGTCGGCGTTCTGGAGCTGACGAGGCCGCGCGGCGGCCACGGGGCCTCGACTCGTCTCGCGCCCGGTTTCAGGTCCGCCCCGCAGGAAGACGCGCGGCATGCCGACCGACTCGGTCGGCGCGCGCCGCAGTACGTCGCCGACGACCTCACGCGTCGCGAACGCGAGATAGCCCTGCTGGTCGAGCAGGGGCTGTCGAACCGGGAGATCGCCGTGCGGCTGTTCCTCTCGGTCCGCACGGTGGAGTCGCATGTCTATCAGGCCCGCACGAAGGTGAGCGCACGCTCGCGGCGCGAGCTGGGACGACTGGTCGCCGACGACCTGCGACGGCGACGGCACGGCGCCTGACAGGAGGGCCTCATCGACCCGCTCTCAGCGGACCCCCTCAGCGACCCCGCTTCCCTCAGCGACCGCTGAGCACACGCACGAAGTCGGCGAGGAAGGCCTCCCTGTCGACATCGAGCACCACGACGGTGTCGGGTGCGTCCTCGCTCGCCCAGCTGACCGGGAGCCCTGTCGCCGTGCGCATGAGGTGCGCGCGTGTGGCGAAGCCGTCGCTCGTGATGTTCACCGGACCGGTGGTCTGCGCGGTGATCCACTCGGGCTGCACGAGCAGCGCGGCCGCGAGGCCGTCGTGGGCGGGCGAGACGCGGCGACCCCAGGCGTACTGGTAGAAGTCCATGTACGCCTCGAGCACCTGAGCCGAGAACGTGCCCCACTCGGTGCCGGCGCGGTGGAGCGCCTGCACGGCCTGCTCGTCGACGATCGTGCCCGCGGTGACGTTCACGCCGACCATCACGAGCCGGTTCCGCGGCGCCGCGAAGACGCGGCGGGCCGCCTCGACGTCGTTGTGGATGTTCGCATCCACCATCTGCACCGTCCCGAGCGGCGGGAACGGCCCGGACCCGCCCATGATGACCACCGAGCGGTACAGGGTCAGCAGCTCGGGCTCGATCTCGAGCGCGAGCCCGAGGTTCGACAGCGGCCCGACGGGCAGGAGGTCGTAGTACCCAGGACGCGAGCGGCCCAGCTCGACCAGCAGCTCGGCGCTCGAGAGCGGCGACAGGTTCTTCGGGGCGATCGGCTCGCTCCAGATGTCGCCCAGCCCGTCGTGCCCGTGCACGTGCGAGGCGATGCGCGGCTCCCCGATGATCGGGCCGGCGGCGCCCCGGGCGACGAGGGTGTCCTCGAGGCCCGCCACCGCGAGCACCCGTGCGATGTTGGTGAGCGCCGACTCGACCGGGGTGTTGCCGTAGACGCTGGTGATCGCCGACAGCTCGACGTCGTCGCGTCCGGCGAGGTAGAGCAGCGCGAGGGCGTCGTCGATGCCGGTGTCGGTGTCGAGGACGATGTGTCGGGTCTCTCGGGGGGCGTCGGAGGTCATGGCGGCCTTTCGGGTCAGGAGCTGAGCACGGCGTCGCGGCGCCGGGTGAAGCGGATGCGGGTGAGCACGAGCACGACGAGCGTGATCGCGTAGGGGGCGGCGTCGGTGAGCTGCTGCGGAGCACCGATGCCCTGCAGGCGGAAGCCGAGGGCCTCGGCCGCGCCGAACCCGAGGCAGGCCAGCGGCAGCCAGAGCGGCCGCGACGAGACCAGCATGACGGCGGCCACAGCGATCCAGCCGCGCCCAGCCGTCATGTTCTCGGTGAACACCGTCACGTTGCCGAGCGAGAGCTGCGCGCCCGCGACGCCGCAGAGGGCGCCCGCGGCGATGACCGTCCACATCCGGTACGAGGAGACGCCGATGCCGAGCGTCGTCGCCGCCTCCGGATGCTCGCCGACGCCGCGCAGGCGGAGACCGGCGGGCGTGGACTTGAGCCAGAGTCCCACGGCGACGATCACGACGAAGGCGAGGGGAACGAGCACCGTCTGCCCGGCGAAGATCGGACCGATCACCGGCACGTCGGCGAGGAACGCCATCTTCGGCAGGCCCTGCAGACCGGTGGGGGCGAAGGTGCCCGACACACCGAACAGCACGCGCAGCAGGAACCCGGTGAGGCCGACCGCGACGAGGTTGGCGCCGATGGCGATGATGATCGGGTCGGCGTTCCAGCGGGCGGCACCCACCGCGAGCACGACCGACGAGATGGCGGTCGTCACGATCGCCAGGGCGAGTCCGCCCCAGGCGCTGCCGGTGAGGTAGCTGCCCGCGACGCCGGCGAAGGCGCCCCACAGCATCTGCCCCTCGAGCGCGATGTTGAACACGCCCACCTGCGCCGAGATCGCTCCCGCGAGCGAGGCGTAGAGGATCGGAGTGGCCGCGAGGAGGACGGCGGCGATGAAGCCGAGCTCGAAGACGTGCATCAGGCGCTGCTCCTCTCGGTGCGACGCTGGTCGATGATGGTGCGGAGCGCCAGCACCACGATGACGACGCCCTGGAGCACGTCGGAGAGTTGCCGCGGCACGTCGGCCGTGCGCTCCATCGCCGCGCCGCCCACCTGGAGCACGGTGAACAGGATGCCGGTGACAGGGATGAGCGCCGGCCGACCGCCCGCGAGGAGCGCGGCGGCGAGCCCGGCGAACGTGTATCCGGGCGAGGTGAGCGCGCCGTCGATGAGGCGGTACGGCGGCGAGAGCACGATGATCGCGCCGACGAGGCCCGCCGCCGCGGCGCCCGTGGCCATCGCGCCGAACGCCAGGCGACCCACCCGCACACCGCCGTACGAGGCGAAACGTCGGTTGGCGCCGACGGTCCGCAGCTCGAAGCCCACGGCCGCGCGGGAGTCGACGAGCCAGAAGATCACCATGACGGCGATGATGAGGATGAGGCCCCACGTGGAGTAGGAGAAGTCGCCCAGCCCGGGCATCCGCGAGTCGGCGGGAAGGCGCGGGGTCTGCGCCACCGCCGAGCCCTGCTCGGCGAGCGGATACCGGACGAGGTACGACACGACCGCGACCGCGACCGGCGAGAGCAGGAGCGTCGAGATGATGATCGGGATCCCGAAGCGTGTGGCGAGGGGTGCCGAGAGAGCGCCGAACGCGCCCGAGACGATGACCGCCCCGACGACGGCCAACGGGACCGCGATGATGCCGGGCAGGCCGAGCTGGCCGGCGATGACGGCCGCCGTCACCCCGCCGAGCACCATCTGGCCGTTGCCGCCCATGTTGAACTCCCCCATCCGCAGCGGGATGGCGGCCGCGACAGCCATGCCGCAGATGAAGCCCCAGACCGAGATGGTGTAGTCGAGCGAATCGGGATCGAGCGCTCCGGAGACCACCGCGGAGTACGCCTCGAGCGGGTTCAGGCCGGCGCTGAGCATGATCGCCGCGCCGATGAGGAGCGCGACGACGACCGCGCCGACGGGCACGACGACGGGATGGCGGAACGCCACCCCGAGGACTCGGCGCCAGCCGCGGGCGCCCGCGCCGGCGGTCTCGATCGTGGGCGGGGTGGGCGTGGGGGCGATGGTCACGGGGTCACTCCCGCCATGGCGGCTCCGATGCGGTCGGTGGTGGCGTCGTCGCGGGCGAGCTCGGCGACGATCCGCCCTGAGTACATGACGAGCACACGGTCGGCGAGGGCCTGCAGCTCGCTGATCTCGTGCGAGATGAGGAGAACGGCCCGGCCCGCATCGCGGTACTCGAGGAGGCGGGCGTGGATCGACTCGATCGCGCCCACGTCGACGCCCTGCGTGGGCTGCTCGGCGACGAGGAGCGGAGCGCCGTGCGAGAGCTCGCGCGCGACCACGACCTTCTGGGCGTTGCCGCCCGACAGGGCGCCCACGGGCAGCTGCTCCCCCGCCGTGCGCACGCCGTAGTCGGCGATGAGCTCGCGGGCGCGCTCGCGCTCGGCGCGGAGCGACATCCAGCCCCGTCCCCAGCCGCGCCGGCGGCCCACGGGAGCGTCGCGGTGGTGGCCGAGGGTGAGGTTCTCGGCGACCGACATGGTCACCGCCGTGCCCTCCGCCCGCCTGTCCTCGGGGATCAGCGCGATCCCGCGCTCACGACGGTCGCGCACCGAGAGGCGGCCGAGATCGTCGCCATGGAGGCGGATGCGACCCCGGTCGGTGTCGAGGGTGCCGAGGATCGCGGCCGCGAGCTCGTGCTGGCCGTTGCCGGAGACACCGGCGATGCCGACGATCTCGCCGGCACGCACGTCGAGCGAGATGTCGTCGAGCACGACGGTCCCCCGCTCGGTGAGACCGAGACCCTCGACCGCGAGCACGACGTCGCCCGGCTCTCCCAGTCCCGGGTTGCGGACGACGGTGACCTCGCGGCCCGTCATCGCGGTGACGAGCTCGTCGGCGGTCGCAGCGTGAGCGTCGAAACGGCCCGTGACGCGGCCGTCGCGCAGCACGGTGACGTCGTCGCTGATCGCGAGCACCTCGTGGATCTTGTGCGTGACGAGCACGACCGTCGAGCCGGCGTCGGCCGCGCGGCGGATCACGGCGAAGAGCGAGTCGACCTCGGCCGGCGTGAGCACCGCCGTGGGCTCGTCGAGGATGAGGATCCGGGCGTCTCGGTGGAGCGCTTTGAGGATCTCGACCCGCTGTCGGGCGCCGGCCGAGAGGCGACCGACCACCGCATCCGGATCGGTGTCGAGCCCGTAGCGTTCGCTGAGCTCGAGCACGCGCTGACGCGCCGCGCGCCGATCGATCAGGCCTCGGCGGCGGGGCTCCGCACCGTAGACGACGTTCTCGGTGACGGTCATCGTGTCGAACAGCCTGAAGTGCTGATGCACCATGCCGAGCCCGGCGGCGATGGCGTCGAGCGGGCCGCTGAAGCGGCGCGGCGTCCCGCCGACGACGATCTCACCGGAGTCGGGCTGCTCGAGCCCGAACAGGATCGACATCAGCGTCGACTTGCCCGCGCCGTTCTCGCCCATGACGGAGTGCACGGTGCCGGTACGCAGCACGAGGTCGACGCCGTCGTTCGCGACGACGGCGCCGAACCTCTTGCCGATCCCCCGCAGCTCGACCGCCGGAGGCGGGTCGGCTGCGGGGGCGGTGACGTCAGGGGACGACGTCATCCCGCGGTGAGCGGGTCCGTCACGGTGAGCGAGCCGTCGACGATCTGGTCGCGCACCTCCTTGACCTTCTCGATCACGTCGGGGTGGTCGGCGATGAGGCACTGCGAGTCGGCCACGCCGTCCTCGAGGCCGGTGAGGCTCATGCCGCCCTCGGCGAGGCCATAGGCGGCGAATCCACCGGTCTTGCCGTCGAGGATGTCTCCGACCGAGTTCACCAGTGCGATGTCGACACGCTTGATCGCGTTGTCGACCACGTTCCCGGGCGACTCCAGGCACTGGTTGGTGTCGACTCCGAACGCTTTGAAGCCGTTCTCCGCCGCCGCCTCGAAGACGCCGGTGTTGCCACCCGAGGCCGCCGCCTGGACGTAGTCCGCCCCGCCCTCGGCGAGGATCTGCGCCTGCGCCTTGGCGCGCGCCTGATCACCGAACGGGTTGTCACCGCCGACGTACTGCACCGCCGTCGCGATCGAGGGGTCGATGCTCTGCGCGCCCGCGAAGAACGGGTCGACCCAGCGGTGGATGAACGGGGTGTCGAGAGCGGCGACGACGCCGACGCTCTTCTTCTGGCTGAGCAGGCCCGCCTCGACGCCGGTGAGGTAGGTGGCCTCGTACTCCTTGAAGACCGCGGCCGTGAGGTTCGGCGTCGGGTTCTCGGCAGAGGTGTCGATCAGGAGGAACTGCTGGTCGGGGTTGTCGGCCGCGGCCTCGGTGATCTGGTCGAGAACGCTGAAGCTCACGCCGATGATGATGTCCGGCTTCTCGCGGAGCGCCGCGTCGATGTTCTGCTGGATGCTCGTCGGGTCCTCGCTCTCGAAGACGTCGACCTTGGCGCCGTACTTCTCGCCGGCCTCCTTGGCGCCGTCGGCGGCGAGCTGCAGGAAGTTGTTGGCGCCGATGGGGGTCGGCGTGATCAGCACGATCGATTTGTCTCCCCCGGCCGACGACGTGGAGTCGCCGGTGGAGGACCCTCCGGAGGAGCAGGCGGCGACGGAGGCGAGCAGACCGGCGGCGACGACCACCGCTCCTGCTCGACGGGCGAATGCGGACATGGCGATACCTCGGTTCGGGTGGGTGCTGTGGGTCGCAGGATGTGCTGCCCTACAACGGTAGCCAATCCCGGGCCCAACTCCGGACACTGTTACCTCCGCTTACCTGCAGGGTCTCCCGTCCCCATCCGCCCTCGTACGGTCGTCGATGCACCACGGAAGGAATGCACCATGACCATCAGGACCAAGCTCCTCGCCGCCGCAGCGGCACTCCCCCTGCTCGCCGTCCTCGCGGGCTGCGCCGGTTCGAGCGGCGCGGGCGGCACGGGCTCCGCAGACTCGAGCGAGCCGGTGAAGATCGGCGTCGTCGGGGCCAGCGACCCGTACTGGGAGACGTACAAGCAGGCCGCGGTCGACGCGGGCATCGCCGTGGACATCGTCGACTTCTCCGATTACGCCCAGCCCAACCCGGCGCTCAGCGAGGGCGAGCTTGACCTCAACCAGTTCCAGCACATCGTCTACCTGTCTCAGTACAACGTCTCCAGCGGGTCCGACCTCGTGCCGATCGGCGCGACGGCCATCTACCCGCTCGGCCTGTACTCGACGAAGTACGACTCGGTGGGCGACATCCCCGCCGGAGAGACCGTCGCGGTGCCGAACGACGAGTCGAACCTGGCCCGCGGTCTCCTCGTCCTCCAGTCGGCGGGTCTCGTGAAGCTCAAGGACGGCGGCAGCATCTTCGCCAGCCTCGACGACATCGACGAGGCGGGCTCGAAGGTGAAGGTCACGACGCTCGAGGCGTCGCTGACCCCGACGTCGCTCCCGGATGTGGCCGCCGCGATCATCAACAACGACTTCGTCGAGGATGCGGGGCTCACCGCATCGGACGCCATCGCCAAGGACGACCCGTCCGACCCCAACGCCCTGCCGTACGTGAACGTCTTCGCCGCGCGAGCGGAGGATGCGGACAACCCGACCTACCAGAAGCTGGTCGAGATCTACCAGGACACCCAATCCGTGCTCGACGGCGTCCAGAAGGCGTCGGGAGGCACCGCCGTCTTCCTCAAGACCCCCGTCGACGATCTGCGGTCGTCGCTCGAGAAGGTCGAGGCCGACACCGAAGCCCACCAGGGCTGACCGGATGGCACTGATCACGCTCGAGAACGTGACGAAGCGGTACCCCGCCCCCACCCGGGGCGGGGTACCGCTCGTCGCCGTCGACGACGTCTCGCTCGAGATCGAGCAGGGCGACGTGTACGGCATCATCGGCTACTCCGGTGCAGGCAAGAGCACCCTGGTCCGTCTCGTCAACGCCCTGGAAAAGGCGACGTCCGGCCGCATCCTCCTCGACGGGAAGGACATCACGTCGCTGCCCGAACGGGAGCTGCGCAGGCTGAGACTCGGCATCGGGATGATCTTCCAGCAGTTCAACCTGTTCTCCTCCCGCACCGTCCGTGGCAACGTCGCGTATCCGCTGCACGTCGCCCGGCGCCCGGCCCGCGAGATCGCTGCCCGGGTCGACGAGCTGCTGTCGTTCGTCGGCCTCTCCGACAGGGCCGACGCCTACCCCGAGCAGCTCTCCGGCGGGCAGAAGCAGAGGGTGGGCATCGCGCGAGCGCTCGCGACGAGCCCCCGCATCCTGCTCGCCGACGAGGCCACGAGCGCCCTCGACCCCGACACCACCCAGGAGGTGCTCGCGCTGCTGCGCCGGGTGAACGAGGAGTTCGGCGTGACCATCCTGGTCATCACCCATGAGATGGACGTGATCCAGAGCCTCGCCACGAAGGTCGCGGTGATGGACGGCGGGCGGGTGGTCGAGCACGGGGACGTGTTCGACGTGTTCTCCCGGCCTCGGGAGATCGCCTCCGAGCGCTTCGTGTCGACGGTCGTGAGAGGGGTTCCCTCGCCCGTGGAGCTCGCCGTGCTGCGGGAGCGGCACCCGGGCCGGATCGTGACGTTCTCGTTCCGGGACGGCACGCAGTCGCAGGCGTCCGTGTTCGTCGTGCTGGCCGAGGCCGGGGTCGGCTTCGAGCTGGTCTACGGCGGGATCAACGACATCCGAGGAAGGGCGTTCGGTCACCTCACGCTCGCACTCACCGCACCGGACGCGGCCATCGACGCGGCTCTCGCACGCATCCGCGAGACGACGGACGTAACCGAACCCGGCCGGGCGGGAGGTGCGTGATGGACGACCTCATCCGGCTCCTCCCCCAGCTGTGGGAGGCGACCTACGAGACGCTGTTCATCGTGGGTCTGAGCCTCCTCTTCGGCGGGGTCGGAGGACTCGTCCTCGGGATGGCCCTGTACGTCACCCGCGCGGGCAACCTCTACGCCCACCGGGTCGTGTCGGCGGTGCTGAACGTCCTGGTCAACATCTTCCGGCCCATCCCGTTCATCATCTTCCTCGCCGCGGCCCAGCCCCTCGCGCGGCTCGTGGTCGGGACCGGCATCGGGAACACGGCGATCATCTTCACGCTCTCGCTCGCCGCGGCCTTCGGCATCAGCAGGATCGTCGAGCAGAACCTCCTCACCGTGCAGCCCGGCGTGATCGAGGCCGCCCGCTCGATGGGAGCCGGACGGATGCGCATCCTGGCCACCCTGGTCGTGCCGGAGGCGCTCGGTCCGCTGATCCTGGGATACACGTTCGTCTTCGTGGCCCTGGTCGACATGTCGGCCGTCGCCGGCTACGTCGGGGGCGGCGGCCTCGGCACCTTCGCGATCCAGTACGGCTACCGCCAGTTCGAACCCGCTGTGACCTGGGCCGCCGTCCTCGTCATCATCCTGCTCGTCCAGCTCGTGCAGCTCGTCGGCAACCGCCTCGCCCGCACCGCCCTCCGCCGATGAGAGCGTGCCCGACGCCGAGCGGCGAGTAGGCGCCCTCTCCCGCACGTGGGAGGGGCGCCTTCTCGCCGTTCGGCGGTGGCTTGGGCTAGCGCAGCCTGGGGATGACGTCGCGGGCGAAGCGCTGCAGCTCGGAGAGAGAGGGCGAGAACTGGAGCAGCAGGGTGTCGACGCCGACGGCCTCGAACTCGCGGATGCGGGCCGCGACCTGCTCGGGGGTGCCGATGAGCTCGGGACGGAGTCCGCGGTTGGAGACGGAGTAGTCGCGGAGGCTCACGGCCGTGTCGAGGTGGGAGCGGCTGACGAACTGCTGGTACGACTCGTACGCCGCGCCCTCGCGCACGTTCGTGATGCGGTCGAGCTCCGCCTGAGCCTCCTCCTCGGTGTCGCGCACGATCGCGTACGCGGCCATGCCGAAGTGCTCGAACGGCTCGCGGCCGGCCTCCGCGCGGCGACGGCGCATGTCGTCGATCTTCACTCGCAGCTCGTCGACGGTCCCACCGTGGGTGAGGTACGCATCCGCGAAGGACGAGATCGCCGTGCGGCCGGCTTCGCTCTCGCCGCCCGCGTAGATGAGGGGCTGTACCGATGGTTTCGGCTCGAGGTAGGTCTCCGTCAGCTGGAAGGAGCTGCCCGCATGGGAGTACGGGGTCTCCGACCAGAGGCCGCGGAGCACCTCGACGTACTCGGTGCTCACGGCGTACCGGTCGTCGTGCTCCTGGAAGGTCACGCCGTACTGCCGGGCCTCCTCCTCCCACCACGCCGACACGACGTTGAGGGTGAAGCGCCCGTTCGCGATCGCCTGGATGGTCGCGGCCTGCTTCGCGGTCAGGGCTGGCGGGTGGAAGCTCGGCCGGAGGGCCGTCATGATCTCGATCCGGCTCGTCACCGCGGCCACGGCGGCCGTCGTCGCCCACGCGTCGAACGTCGGTCCGTCGAGACCCTTGATGTCGTTGAGGTTGAGCTCGGGGATGAGGGTCACGTCGAAGCCGACCTCGTCCGCGGTGCGCGAGATCTCCGCGATGTGCTCGAAGGTGAGCGGCGTCTCCTCGTCGTCGACGTTGCGCAGCCAGCCGCCGAAGACGGGCGTCCAGTAGCCGAACCTCATGCGGTCACCGCCGCGTAGTCCGCGGCCAGCGCGCGACCGAGGTAGTCGGCCACGGCGCCCGCGCCGACGGCGCCGGTCGCGGCCTCGACGTCGGGGCTGTAGTTGGTGTTCGTGTTGATGTCGTAGGGCACCAGCCGCCCGTCGGCGGTCTCGAAGTACTCCACGCCCGCGACCTCCACGCCCTGGGCGGCGAGGAACGCACCAAGCCGCACGATGAACGGGTCGGCGGCGCCCACGTCGTCCCTGACCGTGAACAGCGACGACTCGCCTGCACCCGGGACGTCGCAGGCCGCCGTCGCGAACCCCTGCACGAGCACGGGGGCGACGGGGCCGTCGATCAGCCCGGCCAGGGCGACCGCGCCGGATGGCGCCGTCCCCTCCTGGGCCGGCACCGCGCACGCCTCCGCCGGGCAGAGCTCGAACGTCCCCGCGGAGGTGTCGACCCGGACGGCGTAGACGAGCTCGCCGCCGACGAACTCGGCACGCGTCACGAAGGGGGCCGCGGTCTGCACGTACTCCTGGAGGAGCGTGATCCCGTCGACGGGCTGCTCGAAGTCGTCGCTCGCGACGTAGGCGTCGAACTCCTCGTACGAGTCGAAGCGACGGACGCCGAGCCCCTTCCCGCCCTGGTTGTGCTTGGTGATGAAGGGCACGGGAAGCTCACGCGCGCGAGCGACGAGATCGGCCGAGCCGAAGACGGCGATGGTGCGGGGCACGTCGAACCCGGCCGCGGCGAGTGCCGCGTACTGCGCCACCTTGCTCACCTCGAGCTCGACGACGCGGCTCCCGTTCACCACACGACGGCCGTGCGACTCCAGCCAGCGGTACACGGCGCGCGCGTACTCCTTCGCGTGCTCGTGGTCGCGGGTGTGCGACGACGCGCTGAGCCTCGACCAGAACACGCCCTCAGGCGGGATGGACGCGAGGTCGATCGACCCGCCGTCGAGCCGCCACTCCTCGTACGGGACACCGGCGCTCTCGAGCGCCGCGCGCAGCGGCGGCAGCCAGTCGTCGTTCTCGTGGAGGATGTGGATGCGAGGCTCAGCCACCGCGATGTCCCTTCCGTTCGTGCGCACCGTGTCCGTCACGCGCTCTGTGTTCGTCACGCGCACCGTGTCCGTCGCGCGCTCTGTGTCCGTCACGCGCTTTGTGTCCGTCACGCGCTTTGTGTCCGTCACGCGCTTTGGCCACCCGCGCTCGCGCGCAGCTCGCCGTAGACGTCGGTGGGGTCCGTGCCCCGCACGAACCAGTCTCCCAGTATGCGCTCCTTGTAGACGCGCGGATTGTGCGAGGCGAGAGTGCGGGCGTTGCGCCAGTGCCGATCCAGGGCGAGGTCCTTCGACACCCCCGACGATCCCAGGGCGTCGAACACGATCGTCGTGGCCGTCAGCGTGGCCTCGATGATCGCCACCTGAGCCTGCGTCGTCTCGACGGTGGCGGCGACGAGCGCCCGGTGCTCCGCCTCCGCGTCCCCGCGCGCGTGGGCGGCGGCGATGGGGTCGAGGGTCGCGCTGGAGCGCTGCACCGCGGCCTCCGCCGAGAACGCGAGAGCGGAGATCCTGCCGATGACCTGCAGGAGCTGGGGGTCGTCCGCCGCGGTGCCGGCCAGCCCGTGCGAGTAGGTGCGCGCCCTGGCCTTCAGCGCTGCGATCCCGTCGCGCTGGACCGCCTTGGCGATCCCGGCGAGGATGGCCAGGAGCGAGGTCTGGTAGAAGAGGTTCTGGTAGCTGAAGCGATCGCCCGCCTCGAACACGTCGACGTCCTCGACACGGGCGTTCCGGTAGTTGGCGCTCCCGCTGGCGGTCGTCTGCTGGCCGAATCCGCGCCAGTCGTCGACGAGCTCGACCCCGGGCTGATCGCGACGCACGAGGGCGGTGATGAGACGACCCTGCTCCGTGCGGCCGAGCACGTCGAGCCAGTCGGCGTAGAGGCTGCCCGTGGCGTAGAACTTCGCACCGGAGAGCCGCCAGCCGTCGCCCTCCGGCGTCAGCACGGTCTTGAGGTCGCCGAAGGAGCCGTTGTTGGCCTCGGTCCATCCCCCGCCGACGAACTCCCCGGCCAGGATGCGCTCGAGCCAGAGGTCGTTGGCCGGTGACGGCGGCGCGTTCAGGCGGTCCTCGACGAAGGCGAGGTGGTTGCGGAAGACGTGCGCGATGTTCGGATCCGCCGCTCCCAGGTCGGTGAGCAGCTGGAAGGTCTGCCGCAGTGACGCTCCCCCGCCGCCGAGCGCCTCGGGCACGCGGACACGACCGAGACCGGCGGCGACGAGGCGACGCACCTCGTCGTATCCGAACGCTCGCTCCCTCTCCCGATCGAGGTTGCCCGCGGCGATCTCCTCGAACAGCGGGGCGAACCGGGCCGCGAGCTCGGCGTCATCCGCGGTGGGCGGGGCCAGGAGATCCTGGCTGATCGTCGTCGTCGTCATCGGTGTCCTCCTACGAGGACGCGGTCCTCGGTCGTGGTGAAGCCGGCCGCCGCGACGGCGTCGAGGCCGTGGCGGAGGTCGGTGATCAGGTCGTCGACGGTCTCGATGCCGATCGAGAGCCGGATGAGTCCCGGATGGATCCCCAGTCGGGCACGGCGCTCGTCTCCGAACGAGAGGTGGGTGGTGGTGCCGGGGTGGATGGCCATCGAACGGGTGTCGCCGATGTTCGTCATCCGGGAGAACACCTGAAGCCGGTCGATGAGGACGCGGGCGCCCTCGAGACCCCCGGCGACAGTGAAGGCGAAGACGGATCCCGTGCGACCGCCGTAGAGCCGCTCCGCGAGCGCGTGGTCGGGATGTCCTGGCAGGCCGGCGAAGTCGACGCTCTCCACCTCGCGCTGGTCCTCCAGCCACCGTGCGATCGTGACGGCGTTGTCGAGGTGGCGCTCCATCCGCAGCGAGAGCGTCTCGATGCCCTGCTGCAGGAGGAACCCGGTGAACGGCGACAGCGCCGGCCCGAGGTCGTTCACCGCGGTCAGCCGCAGGTAGCCCTCGAACGCATGCCGGGGGCCGAGGCGATCGAGGAACGACGGTGCGCCGGGTGATTGCGGGTCGGTGAGCAGCGGAAACCGGCGAGGGCTGCCCCGCCAGTCGAACGTGCCACCGTCGACGACGGCGCCCGAGATGCCCGCGCCGTGCCCGGAGAGGAACTTGGTCGAGGAGTGCACGACGATGCTCGCGCCGAGCTCGATCGGCCGGATGAGGTACGGGGTCGCCACGGTGTTGTCGACCACGAGCGGGATGCCGGCGTCGGCCGCGATCCCGGCGACGAGCTCGATGTCGACGATGTCGTTCTTGGGGTTGGGGATCGTCTCGGTGAACACCGCCTTCGTCGACGGCCCGATCGCCGCCTCCCACGCGGCGGGGTCGCGCCAGTCGTGGACGTAGTCGACGCCGATCCCGAGCCGCTTCAGGGCCCGGTCGAACAGGATCTGGGTCCCGCTGTAGATGCTGGCCGTCGACACGAAGCGGTCGCCCGCCTCGAGCAGGGCGATCAGCGTCGTCGAGATCGCGGCGGTACCCGATCCCACCACCACCGCTCCGGCGCCGCCCTCGAGCGACGCGATACGACGCTCCGCGACCGCGTTGGTGGGATTGAGGTGGCGGGAGTAGAGCTGTCCTTCCTCCGTGCCGGCGAAGCGTCCGTGGGTCTGGTCGAACGACTCGAACCGGAACGCGTTGGCGAGGTGGATGGGCGTCACCCGCGACCCGTAGCCGGGCTCCGGCTGCTCGCCGGCGTGCACCTGGCGGGTGTCGAAGCCGAATCCGTCCCAGTCGTAGTGCGGGGGCCAGACCTCGCTCACGAGGCCACCCTCTCCGCCGCGCGGGCGAAGGCCGCTCTGGCTCCCTCGAGCACCACGGGAGGGGCGCCGAGACCGGTCCTCTCGCGCAGCGTGCGTCCCGTCGAGGGTTCGACCACGCCGCGGTCGACGAGTCGCCGTGCGGTCTCGATCACCCGGTCGAGCGGCGTCGCGGGATCGGCGACGAGCAGGAGGTGACCCCCGTCGAGATGCGGGCCGTCCAGCTCCGGGCTGCCGAGGTCCGGGCCGTCGAGATGCGGGCCGTCCAGCTCCGGGCTGCCGAGGTCCGGGCTCGCCTCGACCGACACGGGGCGGTAGACGGCGGGGCCCGCATCCGCGGAGACGAGGTCGGCAGTGCCCACCACGAGCTCGGCGACACCCTCCGCGGCGGCCGCTTCTGCGGCACTGCGGACGTACCAGCCGAGGACGGGCGAGCCCTGCGGTGTGGTCGGGATGGTCAGCGGGCCCGCGACGTCGAAGACGCCGTGATGATCGATGTGCACGATCCGATCGGCGTCCGCATAGACCCTGGTCTCGCGGTCCGCGACGATGGCGTCGATCGGGAAGCTCTGCCAGAGCGCCCGGAGGACGAGGGCGACGTCCCGCGTGGTCTCGGGCCGGAGCGGTGCACCGCCCGAGAGGCGGGCACCACCCCAGGCCTCGCGGCCTGGTGCGTCGAGCGGTGCCGACGTGTCGCGCTCGGCGAGCAGCACCCCCGCGCGTCCCGCGGACAGGTGGTCGATCGAGGCGACCCTGCGCGCGAGGTTGTACGGGTGGTCGCGCTGGGGCGCCGCGGCCAGGAGGAGGGGGGTCGTCGTCCCCGCCGCGAGCGCCGCCGCGGCGATGCTCGGATCGAGGGTCGTGCGGCCGGGCTCCCCCAGCACGCGGTCGGTGCCGAGCGCCAGGAAGGCGGCACCGAGCCGGTCGAGCCGCCCGAGCGCGTCGGGGGCGGCGATCAGCTGCACGAGGTGCGTTCCGGCCAGTCCGACGGCGAACCGCGGTCGTCGCTGCGTTCCCATGCGAGTACTCCTTCGATCGTTGCGTTCCCCGCCACGCTAGGAACCGCCTGGAGCCTCCCGACCGGTCGCGGTCACACGGCGTCACACATGCGCCCCTTCGCGGCCTGTGTTGAGCAGTGTGTCGCCCCGGCCGCGAGAGCCACGAGGTCGCCCTAGCGTCGGGCGTGACGAGGAGGAGCACCCGGACGGCCCGCTCCTCGAGGAGATCGAAGGACGACCGCACGGGCGGCCAGACGAAGGAGACGACATGACTGACGCGCGCGACGGGCACGTGATCCTCGGGATCAACGTGCTGACGCTGGGGTACCTCCCGGCGGCATGGCAGACCGACCTCCTGGCACCGCTCTCGCCGGTCGAGCCCGCCTACTGGCGGCGGATCGGCGAGCTGGCCGAGCGGGGCACTCTCGACGCGATCTTCCTGGCCGACGGCTCACAGCTCGGCGATCCGACCTATGACGGCAACGCGCCGCGCCTGGACCCGACGATCGCCTGGTCGTGGGTCGCGCAGTCGACCAGCCGGGTGGGCCTGGTCGCGACGGCGTCGACCACGTTCAACGATCCCTATGAGCTGGCGGAACGGCTCCTCAGCTTCGACCTCGTGTCCGGCGGCCGCGCGGCGTGGAACGTCGTCACCTCCCGCGACCAGGGTTCGGCGAACAACTTCGGGCTGACGGATGTGCTGGGCCGTGAGGAGCGCTACGACCGCGCCTCGGAGTTCGTCGACCTCGTGATCGACCTGTGGGACTCCGCCGCGTCGGGCCGTGACGTCTCCCATCACGGGCGCTTCTTCGACCTCGAGGGCCGGCTCAGCGTGCCGCCCTCGAAGCAGGGCCGGCCGGTGCTGTTCCAGGCCGGCGGATCGCCGCAGGGACGCGCGCTCGCCGGCCGCGTCGGCGAGGGTGTGTTCGCCGCGGAGCTGACGCTCGAGAGCGCCCTCGAGCACTACCGGGAGGTGAAGCAGAACGCGATCGACTTCGGCCGCTCGCCCGATGAGGTGAAGATCCTCCCCGGACTCCTGCTCACGCTCGGAAGCACCGAGGAGGAGGCGCGCCGACGCAGCGACGAGCTGCACGACCTCGGACCGGCGAGCTACTCCACGCAGTGGCTGTCGCAGGCGATCGGCTTCGACGTCTCCACCCTCCCGCTCGACGAGCGGTTCCCGAAGGAGCTGCTGGAGGGTCCGCTCGACACCACCGCGTTCCGCGGCAGCATCGGGTTCCGCCAGTCGATCTTCGAGCGCATCCGCCAGACCCAGCCGACCGTCCGCGAGTACCTGCGCGAGACCCGCTACTCGGGCTCGGGGCACGGCGGCTTCGTCGGCACGCCCGAGCAGCTCGTCGACCGGATCGAGCACTGGTTCCTGGCGGGCGCGGTCGACGGGTTCAACCTGCAGCCCGATCGGCTGATCGACGGGCTCGAGGTCATCTCCGACGAGGTCGTGCCGCTGCTGCGCGAGCGGGGGCTGTTCCGCTACGACTACGAGACCGAGACGCTGCGAGGGCACTTCGCCGCGTCGTCCGCCACGCCCGTCCTCCGCTGATGGTCGCTCTGACCGGCCTGGCGGGGCTGGGGATCGCGTTCAACCTGGGTCTCGCCGACCGCAGCGTCGCCGCCACCGCGGCCCTCTTCGACGACGTGATCGACACCATCCGCTACGCCGAGCGGGCGGGCATCGACAGCGTCTGGATCGGACAGCACCACTTCGACGTCACGCCCGGTCCGATCCCGTCGCCCCTGGTGCTGCTCGCCGCGGTGGCCAGGGAGACCAGCAGGATCGCCCTCGGGACGGGCATCGTGACGCTCCCCCTCGAGGATCCGATCCGTTTGGCCGAGGACGCGGGGGTGCTCGACGTGCTGTCGGGCGGCCGCGTGCACCTCGGAGTCGGCACCGGCGGCGCGAACCTCCCCGGGTTCGCGGCCTTCGGCCTCGACTCCGATCGGAGGCACGCGCTCTACGACGAACGGATCGCGCGGCTCGACACGGCCCTCCGCGGCGAGCCCCTCGCGGCTGTCGGATCCCCCAGGATCCAGCCCCATGTCCCCGGCCTGTCGCGTCGCGTCTGGGAAGGCGTCACCAGCGACGAGCGGGCCCGCACCGCCGCGCGCAGGGACCACGGCATCCAGCTCGGCGCGTTCTTCGATCCCGCCGGCAGCGGTCAGCATCCGAAGTCGGCGGCCTACGTCGAGGAGCTCCGCCGGGTGCATCCAGCGAGCGAGCCTCGAGTCGGGGCGTTCCGCTTCCTCTACGTCGGCGACAGCCGCGACGACGTCGCCGCCAGGCTGCGTCCGACGCTCGCCGCACGGCTGGGCTTCCTCGGCGAGCGCGCGGCGCAGAGCGGCGACCCGAGCCTCGCCGGCGTCACGCCGCGGGAGTACCTGGAGCGTGTGGCGCTCTTCGGGTCCCCTGACGATGTCGTCGACGACGCCCGCCGCGATCCCGTGCTGCGCGACCATGCCACGCACCTGGTCGCCAACTCGTCGTACCACGACACCTTCGACGCAGCCCATGCGCGCTCCACCATCGACGCCCTCGTCACCACGATCGCCCCCGCGCTCGGCTGGTCCCCCGCCGCGCCTGCCCTGGTCTGAGCGAGCCCGCTCCCTCCTCGCCCGCTCCCGACCCCGCAGTCCTCCCTCATCGAACGGCGAGAACACGCCCCTCCGCAACGCGCGGGAGGGCGTCTTCTCGCCGTTCGACGCAGGTCTGGGCGGGATGCGCGCTCAGCGGGGCGGGAGGATCGCCGCGAGCAGGTCGCGCGTCACAGGGGAACGGTCGGCCGAGAACAGCTCGTGGGCATCGAAGACGTCGACCAGCCTGCCCTGCTCGAGCACGCCGATCCGGTCGCAGACGAACTCGATGATCGCCAGGTTGTGCCCGATGAAGAGGTACGTCAGATCGAGCCGGTCGCGGAGGTCGAGGAGGAGATCGATGATGGTGGCCTGCGTCGAGACGTCGAGAGCCGAGGTCGGCTCGTCCAGGATCAGCAGTTCGGGCTCGAGCGCGAGCGCTCTGGCGATCCCGATGCGCTGACGCTGACCGCCCGACAGCTCGTGCGGATACCGTGCGAGGTGCTCGTCGCCGAGCCCGACGAGCTCGGCCACGTCTTTCGTCCTGGCTCGGGCGTCGGCAGCGCTCGCGGCCTTGCCGAACCGCAGCAGCGGGCGGATGATCTGCTCGCCCACGCGGATCCGCGGGTTGAGCGACGCCGTGGCGTCCTGGAAGACGTACTGGATGCGCGGACGCTGCGCCCGGAGCGCCCGTCCCGCCAGCCGCGTGATGTCGACGTCGTGCACCGCGATCGTCCCCTCGCTGGCGGCGACGAGCCCGCCCGCGAGCCGTCCGAACGTCGACTTGCCCGACCCCGACTCCCCGATCAGCCCGAACACCTCGCCGCGGCGGATCTCGAGCGAGACGTCGTCGACCGCGCGGAAGCTCCTGCGCGGCCGGCCTGTGCCGAGGCCGCCGACGACGAATTCCTTGCCGACCGCGTCGGCCCGCAGCGTGACCGTCTCGGCCCGGTGCCCCGCGGTCTCCGGCAGGGCGGGCGGGAGCACGGCCGGCTCCCCCTGAGCCGCGCTCCGCCGCAGCCGCCGGGGCAGGCCCTCCGCCTCGAGCGCGAAGCGCGCTCCGATCGCGGGCACGGCGTCGATGAGCCTCCGCGTGTACTCGTCCTGCGGGCGGTCGAGGACGTCGTCCCGCGGTCCTTGCTCGACGATGCGACCGTCCTTCATGACGGCGACCCGGTCGGCGAGGTAGGAGACCACACCGAAGTCGTGCGTGATGATCAGCAGCGACGCCCCGCTCTCGGCGACGACGTTCCTCAGCAGATCGAGGATCTGCTTCTGCACCACCGCGTCGAGGGCCGTCGTCGGCTCATCGGCGATGAGCAGATCGGGCCCGGAGAGCATGGCGATCGCGATCATCACGCGCTGCCGCATCCCACCGCTCAGCTCGTGCGGGTACGACGCCAGCACGCGCTCCGGATCGCGGATGCCCACTCGCTCGAGCCACTCGCGCGCCACGGCCTCCTGCTCGCGACGCCCGGCATCCGGTCGGTGCAGGTGCACCACCTCGCGGACCTGATTGCCCACACGGAAGGACGGATCGAGCGACGACAGCGGGTTCTGGAACACCATCCCCGCACGCCGACCGCGGAACGACCGAAGGCGCGCCTCGCTCAGTCCGGCGACCTCGTCGCCCGCCAGCCGGATCGACCCGCCCGCGACGACCGCGTCGTCGGGCAGCAGGCCGAGGATCGATGAGGCGGTGATGCTCTTGCCCGAACCCGACTCCCCCACCAGCGCGAACGTCTCACCCGGCAGGATGCGGAGGGACACCCCGTCCACCACCCGGCGGGCGTCCTGCCCGGCCCCGAACTCGACCACCAGGTCGCTGATCTCCAGCGCGGGCCTTCCCGGACCCGGGCCGTCCACGACGGGCAGGTCCTCGACGATGACATCGGTCACGAGCGCGACCTCCTCTTGTGCGGATCGAACAGGTCGTTGAGCCCGTCTCCGAGCCAGTTGAAGGCCAGCGCCACGACGAGCACGGCGAGGCCGGGGAGCAGGGCCGGCACGACGTTGCCGGAGATGATCACCTTCGCGCCCTCGGAGATCATCCGGCCCCAGTCGGCGGCGGGCGGCTGGACGCCGATCCCCAGCGCGCTCAGGCTCGACGAGAACACGACCATGCCGCCGACGAGGCCGGTGGCGTACACCACGATCTGGCCGGCCACGTTGGGGAGCACCTCGCGGAACAGGATCGACCAGAAGCCCGCGCCGAGCGAGACGGCGGCCTCGACATACTCCCGCCCACGGTGCCGCTTCACCTCCGCGAAGATCACGCGGGTGACGTACGGTGTCGCGAGGAAGGCGATGGCCAGCACGACCACGCCGATGCCCGGGCCGAGGATGATCGCGAAGGCGAGCGCGGCGATGATGACGGGGAAGGCGAACATGACGTCGATCGTGCGCATGATGATCCCGGCCACGCGATCGCCGGAGAACCCCGCGATCAGGGCGAGGACGCTGCCCGCGAAGGTCGAGGCCGCCACCGCCAGGATCGCGACCAGGAGAGAGGTGCGGCCGCCCCAGATCAGACGCGACAGGATGTCGCGGCCCTGCTCGTCGGTGCCGAGCGGATGACCGGGGGCCCCGAGCGGGAGGTACTTCAGGGCGGCGTCGCCGTTCTCCGGGTCGTACGGCGCCAGCAGAGGCGCGAGGAGGGCGACGAGGACCAGCACGGCGATGATCGCGAGCGCGACCACGACCTGCGCGTTGAGGCGACCCCGGTTCCGGCGCCCGCGTCGTCGGCGGGCGGGCCCGCGGAGCGAGGTCAGCGCGTCGCCGGTCGAGGTGGGAAGGACTGCCATCAGAGCCTCCTGAGGCGCGGGTTGAGAGCGTCGACGGCGACGTCGGTGACGAGGTTGACGACGAGGTAGCAGAGCGCGATGAGCACGACCCCGCCCTGGATGAGGGGATAGTCCTTGCCGTTGACGGCGTTGAGCAGCTGCGTGCCGATCCCCGGCCAGTTGAAGACGCTCTCCACGAAGATGACCCCCGTGATCAGCGTCCCGATCTCGAGTCCGATGATGTTCACGACCGGCGGGAGGATGTTGCGGCCGATGTGCTTGCCGTACAGGCGCCAGCGTCCCGCACCCTGCGAGGCGAAGGTGCGCACGTAATCGGAGTGGGCCTCCTGCACGATGCCGACCCTGGTGAAGCGGGCGAGCACCAGCATCGAGATGAGTCCCGCGGAGATCGCGGGCAGCACGAGGTGCAGCAGCAGATCGGAGAACCCGCCGCCGTTCCTTGACTGCATCCCGCTCACCGGCAGCCACTTCAGCTGGAGCGCGAACACCCAGATCAGGATGAGCCCGAACCAGTAGACCGACAGGTTGCTGCCCACCTGCACCACGAGCATCGAGATCCGGTCCAGGGCGCCGCGGTGGTTGATCCCCGCGACCACCCCGATCACGATCCCGGCCACCGCGCAGACCACCACGGCGGCGGCGGCGAGCACGAGTGTGTTGAGGAAGTTGGGCCAGAGGATCCCGAACACCGGGGCGTTCTGCACGATCGACTGACCGCCGCCCGCCGTGAACAGGTCGACGATCCACTTCAGGTACTGCTGCCACAGGGGCAGATCGAGGCCGTAGGCCTGCCTGAGGGCCTCGATCTGCTCCGGGCTGAGGGTACGCGCGTACTGTCCCTGGATGGGATCCCCCGGGGTGAGCCTGCCGATGAGGAAGGTCAGCACCGAGACGACGAGGAGCACCGGCAGCATGTTCAGCAGCCGCCAGGAGACGTGCTTGAGCGTACCCATGGGCGTCAGTCCGCCAGCCAGACCTTGGTGAGGTCGTACCAGTTGGTCGACGGCCAGACGAAGCCGCGGACGTTGGGCCCGACCGCGTAGTACTTAGTCAGGTTCACCGTCGGGATGACCACGGCGTCGTTCCGGAGCGTCTCCTCCGCCTGCTTCCAGAGGTCGATCCGCGCATTCGCGTCATCGGTGTACAGCGCCGCGTCGAGGGCCGACGTGATGTCGGGGAACTGCGCCTTGTCGAGACCCTTCCCGGTGAGCCCGTTGAAGCCCTGGTAGAGCCACTCGGCGTAGGTGCCGCCGTACTCGTCGAGGCTGAGGCCGTCGTTCGGCTCCGGGTTGTACGCGCGGGCGATGTAGCTCGTGCGGTCCAGGCTCACGATGTCGACGTCCACGCCGATCTCCTTGTACTGCGACTGCAGCCACTCGGCCGTGTTCTGGTTGGCCACGTCGACGACGATGGTGAAACCGAGGTCGCCGGATCCGTAGCCCGCCTCCTTCAGCAGCTCGATCGCCTTGTCGGGGTCGTACTCGAAGTCACGCACATCGGAGTCGAACGCCTCGTTCCCCGGGGGCTCGAACGAGTACTGCGGCTGCGCGTAGCCGTTGTACAGCTCGTCGGAGAGCTTCTGCCGGTCCAGCCCGTAGATGAGCGCCTGCCGTACCCGCTCATCCGCGAAGGCGGGGTTCTTGAAGTTGTACGAGATGTAGAGCAGGGACGATCCGGTGCCGTCCGGGACCTGGAAGCCCTGGCTCTCCAGGGTCTGCACGTCCTCCGGCTGCACGTAGCTGATGAGGTCGACCTCGCCGCTGATCAGCGCGGCCAGCCTGGTCTGGTTGTTCGGGATGATCCGGAACGTCAGCGAGTCCAGGTACGGCTCGTCGCCCCAGTAGTCCGGGTTCTTCGTCAGCACGATGCGGTCGCCGACCGTGCGCGACTCGAACCGGTACGGTCCGGTGCCGTCCGGATGGTCGGCGAACCCGTCGTTGCCGTACTGCTCCCACACCGCCGGGTTGCCGATGGTGAGGGTCGCCATCGACTGGGCGAGGATGCGCGGGAAGCCGAGGAACGGCTGCGAGAAGGAGAACTGGTACGTGTGGTCGTCGACCACGGTGCCGGCCGTGAGCGTGGAGAACCAGACGGAGAGCGACTTCGCGCTCTTCTCGTCGTAGAACTCGTACGTCGGGTCGCTGATGCGCCGGACGTTCTTGTCGAGGGCCTCCGCGTCGAACGGGCTGCCGTCGCCGAACGTCACACCCTCGCGGAGGGTGAAGGTCCAGGTGCGTCCCCCGTCGGGTGTGGTCCAGTCGGTGGCGAGCGACGGCTGGATCTCCGTCGGGTTCGTCGCTCCGCTGGTGTCCTCCTTGGTCAGGCCCTCGAACATGTTGCGGCTGACCCGGTAGGTCTCCCAGTAGCCCTGGCGATGCGGGTCGAGGGCGAGCGGCTCGAGGTAGAGGCCCACCACGAGGTCGCCGCCGTACTGGGGGTCGCCGTCGGCGGCCGCGCCGTCCGTTCCCGATGCAGGAGCGGAGCAGCCCGCGAGGGCCACCACCGCCGCGAGCGCCGCGGAGAGCGCCCACCACCTCTTTCGTCTCATCTGCCGTTCCCTTCGTGTGATGGCTGTCTCTTCGGTGCGGGGTCTGTGCCCCGCCGCCACGCTAGGTCGCCGCGTCGGACGTGTCGCCTCGGGCGGGTAACAATCGACCGGATGCGTAAAGTGCGGTGCGGGGTGCGGGTTCTGTTACGCCCGCTGACGTGCGGGATGCGATCCGCACGCCGTTCGTGCTGGGGCTAGCTCGCGACCCTCTGCTCGGCGCGCAGCGAGAACAGGGCCGGTGCCCTGCGCCCCTCCACGAGGTCCGCCAGCAGACGTCCGATGACGGGCGTGAACTTGAAGCCGTGCCCGGAGAAGCCCGCGCCGACCACGAGCGGGCCGATCCGGTCGACGACGAAGTTGGAGTCGGGCGTGGTCGTGTAGGTGCAGCCGTCCTCGACGAAGACATCGGGATCGGCACCGGGGAGCCATTCGCGCACGTAGCGCTGCAGGGCGACGCGCTGCCGGGGGTCGGGTCGCGGGTTGAGCGAGTCGGGATCGACCACACGACCGGCGGCATTCCATCCGGTCTTCACCCCGCCGCCCTCCGGACCGCCGTAGACCACGCCACGCCAGCCGCGGTAACGCCGATTGCCGTCCTCCGGCCAGTGGTTGAACCCCGGCCAGTTCGCCGTGCCGACGGCGTCGAAGAGCATCGGCTGCTCGCGCGTGACGACGAGGCTCGGCAGCGACACGAGCCGCCCCACCAGCCGACTCGTCCACGCTCCCGTGGCGACCACCACGCTCGACGCCTCGAAGCTCTCGACGGGCCCCGTGACCTCGTCGTCGCCATCGACCGACACGACCTCGACGACGGCGCGATCGTCGCCCAGCACCCGGATGCGCTGCGCCTTCGAATGGTGTCGGATCACCGCGCCGTGCCGCGCGGCACTGGTCTGGAGGGCCCGGAGCGCGGACGTGGCCAGGAGGCGGCCCGCCTCCGGGATGTGCAGCACCTCGCGATCGAACCGCATCCCGGGCCAGCGCTCGCCGGCCTCCTCCGGTGCGAGCCGTTCCACCGCGAAGCCGAACCTCGGCAGCCGCTCCGCGGCGCCCTCGAGGTCGGGGAACGCACCGTGGTGCACGATCCCGTTCTGCTCGAGGAGGGTCAGTCCGCTCTCCGCCTCCAGCTCGCGCCAGAGCGGCACGGCCTCTCGGAGCATCCCGAGGTAGGTCTGGTCGACGTACCCCGGGTTGAAGTTGCGGCTCTCGCCGTGCGATGCCCGGCGAGAGCTGTCGGGCGCGAAGCGCTCGACCAGCAGCACGTCATGCCCGCGCCCGGCGAGATGCCAGGCCGCGGCCGATCCCATCGCGCCGCCGCCCACCACGACGACGTCGACCCGTGTTGCCATGCCTCGACGGTAGAGAGAGCGGGACGTGACCCGCTCGGGGGACGACACAGTGCGTAAGACTCCGGCCGGTTGGCCGTCGACTCAGTCGACCCGGGGTCGTGCCTCCGGATGCGCGTGCGCGGATCCGCTGAGGAGGGACCACACGTAGACGAGGTTCGCGAGGGCGTGCAGCACGACTCCGACGCCCACGACGCTGAGCGCGGTCAGCCGCAGGGCCTGGCTCTCGGGCCAGAACGCCTCGACGAGCAGCACGAACGGCAGTCCCACCATGAGCAGCGCGGTCCGGATGCGCCCGATCCAGCGGACCGGTACGATCCCGGGCTTCCTGATCAGGATGACGACCCCGAGCAGGAGGTCGGTGACGAGGATGACGAGCGCCATCCACAGCGGCACCAGACCCGCGACGACGAGGGTGGCGCAGACGGTGAACTGGCTGATGCGATCCGCGACGGGATCGAGCTTCTTCCCCAGGTCGGAGACCTGATCGAAACGTCGAGCCACCTGGCCGTCGACCCAGTCGGTTCCGCCGAGGACGACGGCGACCACCAGCGCCCAGAACGGCGAGTCGACCACGAGGAGGAGCACCACGAACAGGGGCGTGAGGAGGATCAGCCTCGCCACCGTGATGACGTTCGGCACCGTGACGATCCGCGCGGCGGGGTCGTCGGTGCGCACCATGGGGTCAGCCTAGCCGCGCCCGTCGGCGGGACCGATGGTCGACAGGGGGGTGTGCGGTGTCCGTCCCGCTCGCTACTGTGGCTGCACGCGCCATGCCGGCGCGGCGGACACCACACGAAGGAGACGTCAGATGGCCGGTCTCGAGGCCGAGGGATTCCTCGCCGACGCACGGGAGTACGCGAACCTCGCCAGCTTCGACATCCAGAAGCTCGTGGAGGACTCGATCGAGCGCCAGGCGCTCCACAACCTGCAGAACGCCGTCGACGCGCTCATCCAGGCCGTCGACGCCCTGACCGACGAGGTCGACTGACCCACGCGGGGTGGTCCCGGCGGAGAGCCGCGGTCAGCGGGCGCCGGGATCGTGTGGCGGTCAGCGGGCGCCGGGCTCGTCGAAGTAGGACAGACCGGTGGAGTTGCGCTCTCGAGCGGCGCGGGCGCGCTCCTCGCGAGCCTGCGCGATGCGCTCCTGGCGCGCCTTGAGCTCCTCAGGGTCGACCTCGACGCGCGAGACCTTCATGCCGCCCTTCGTGGCCGGCGACGCGTCCTTCGGCTTCGTCGCGGACGACCGCGCCGATCCTCCTGCCGCCCTGGTCGACGGAGCGCGCACGGTTGCGGGTGCAGGCGCCTGCCCGCTCCCGTCGCACCGGAAGCCCTGCTTGTCCTCGTGCTGGACGAGCATTCCTGAGACGATCCCGACGGCTACGGCCTTGCCGCAGATCACACACTTCGATGAAGCCACAGCGGCCCCGACCTCCTCCACGTGACGACGTACGCTCCAGTGTCGCACGCGCGCGGAGGTGGTCGGTCTGTGCTATGACTCGCCGAATCCGCTCTCGATGAGGTCGGCGAGGGCGTCGACCGCGTCCCGTCCGGCCGGGTCGTCGGTCGCGAGGACGACCTCCGTGCCCCGCGTGAGACCCATCGACATGATGCCGAGGAGGCTCTTCGCGTCGGTGCCGTTGACGGTGACCTTCACGGGGAGGGTCGTGGCGAGCTTCACGAACTCGGCGGCCGGACGGGCGTGCAGCCCGTCGCGGTTGACGATGGTCACCGTCCGCCGGTACCCGTCCGGCTCGGCGTCTGCGGACGGGGCGTCGGAGGCGACATCCGTCGGACCGTCACCACCGTCGTCGTCGTGATCCCACGCCGTGCGGGCCGCGGCGACCACCGCATCCAGAGCGGCGCCCGACTCCGCCTCGACCGCAGCGGCGACCGCACCCTCGACGAGGGGGGCGCGCACGATGCGCACGGAGGCTCGCACCTCGTCGTCGAGGAAGTCGAGGGCGGTCTCGGCGGTGAGGTACGCCGAACCGAGGTCGCAGAGCACCACGACGCCGGCGCCCGACTCCGCCTCGGCCAGGGCCGCGCTCACGCGATCGAAGCTCGTGCCGATCCCGCCGTCATCGGTGCCCCCGGCCGGCACGAGCGTCGTCGACGGCGCCATCTGCGCCGCCAGCGCGGCGAGACCCTCGGCGATCGCCGAGCTGTGCGAGACGAGGACGATGCCGACGCGCCCGGTCATTCAGTTGCCCCGAGCCGAGTCGGCGGCGGCACGGAGGATGAGCGCCGTCGACTGCGCGCCCGGGTCCCGGTGACCGACGGCACGCTCGCCGAGGTAGCTCGCGCGGCCCTTCCGGGCGACGAGCGGCTCGGTCGCCGCCGCGCCCTCGGCCGCGGCGGTCGCCGCGGCGTCGAGGATCTCGGCCTCGCCCTTGCCCTCTTCGAGCGCGGCCGCAGCGGCGTCGACCGCCGGAGTCCACGCGTCGATCATGGTCTTGTCGCCCACCTCGGCCTTGCCACGGAGCACGATGCCGTCGCGCGCGGCGGTGAGGAGGGCCACGACCGCGGCGCCGTCGAGCTCGTTCGCCTGACCGACCGCGCCCGATGCCTTGAGGTACGCGGTGCCGAAGAGCGGCCCGGATGCGCCGCCGACGGTGGAGATCAGGGTCGTCGCGACGAGCTTCAGGGCATCACCCGGAGCCGCCTCCGGAGACAGGCCGTCGAGCTTGGCCAGCACGGCGGTGAAGCCCCGGTCGAGGTTCTCGCCGTGGTCGCCGTCGCCGATCTCGCGGTCGAGCGTGATGAGCTCGACCCGGTGCTCGCCGATGACCTCCGCGGTCCGCCGGATCCAGTCCGTCGTCCAGGTGATGCCCAGGCTCATGCTCCTACCTCCCCCACCGCAGCGCGGCGGTCTGAACGGGTGCGTCGTACAGCTCGATCATCTCGTCGTCGAGCCGGAGCACGCTGATCGACATGCCCTGCATCTCGAGCGACGTGGTGAAGTTGCCGACGAGGGTCCGGAGCACGGTGATGCCCTTCTCCTCGAGCACCTGGCCCACCCGACGCAGCGCGATGTAGAGCTCGATGAGCGGGGTGCCGCCCATGCCGTTGACGAGGACCGCGACGCGGTCGCCCGAGGCGAAGGGGAGGTCGGAGAGGATCGGGTCGAGCATCCGATCGACGATCGCGTCGGCGGGCTCGAGCTTGATCCGCTCACGGCCGGGCTCACCGTGCAGTCCGATGCCGATCTCGATCTCGTCCTCGGGGAGGTCGAAGCTCGGCACGCCCGCGTGCGGGACGATGCACGCCGTGAGCGCGACGCCCATCGTGCGGACGTTGGCGTTGACGCGCTGGGCGAGCTCGACGACGGCGTCGAGGTCGGCGCCCTGCTCGGCCGCGGCGCCGACGATCTTCTCGACGAACACGGTCCCGGCCACGCCTCGACGGCCGGCGGTGTAGGTGGAGTCCTGCACGGCGACGTCGTCGTCGATGATGACGGACTTGACGGTGATGCCCTCGGCCTCGGCCAGCTCGGCGGCGGTCTCGAAGTTGAGGACGTCGCCGGTGTAGTTCTTGACGATGTGGAGCACTCCCGCTCCCCCGTCGACGGCCTTCGTCGCCTCGACGATCGGGTCGGGCGTGGGCGAGGTGAAGACGGCGCCGGGCACGGCCGCGCTGAGCATGCCGTAGCCGACGAAGCCACCGTGCAGCGGCTCGTGGCCGCTGCCGCCGCCGCTCACGATGCCGACCTTCCCCTGCACGGGGGCGTCGGCACGCACGATGAAGTCGGGATCGCGGTGCACCCGCAGGAGGTCGCCGTGCGCGAGCTCCAGGCCGTCGAGAGACTCGGCGACGACGTTCTTCGGATCGTTGATGAGCTTCTTCATTGAAAGTCCCCTTCGACCGGGCGTGCGCCCATGACGGAAGCCCGGGACGGGTCATCCGGGATCAATCTACGCTGTCGGCTCAGCGTCGCGGAAGAGCCGTTGTGCGGGCCTGTCCGGACAACTTCTCGCGGCCCGGACCGGCCCCCCGAAACGCTCCTTTATCGCTTCAGTCTGAGAAGTCTCTGGGTCTATGCTCGCCTCATCGCCCGTCACGGCGTGATCGCAACGTGTGGTCGAACTGTGTGAAGGAAGGTCATCGTGGACAATCTCGGAATCGACTTCTTGTCGGAGTTGGTGGGCACGGCGATGCTCGTGCTCCTCGGCTGTGGTGTGGTGGCGAACGTCGCCCTGATCCGCACCAAGGGCTTCAACGGCGGTTTCCTCATGGTGAACGTCGCCTGGGGTCTCGCGGTCTTCGCCGGCGTCATCGTCTCCTACGCCTCCGGCGCCCACCTCAACCCCGCAGTGACGCTGGGCCTGGTGGCGAACGGCGCCAAGACGTTCGGATCGGCGGCCACGCAGGTCGACGTCACCTTCCTCTCCGTCATCGCCTACATCGGCGCCCAGATGATCGGCGCGATCATCGGCGCCGTGCTCGTCTGGCTGGCCTACAAGCAGCACTTCGACGAGGAGCCCGAGCCGGCCAACAAGCTCGGCGTCTTCTCGACCGGCCCGGCCATCCGCTCGTACGGCTGGAACCTCGTCACCGAGATCATCGGCACCTTCGTGCTGGTCTTCGTGGTCATCGGCTTCGGCGGCGGACGCCAGGGCGACGGCGGCCTCGCCGCGCTCGGCGCGCTCCCCGTGGCGCTGCTGGTGATCGGGATCGGTGCCTCGCTCGGTGGCCCCACCGGCTACGCGATCAACCCCGCCCGCGACCTCGGCCCCCGTCTGGCCCACGCGATCCTGCCCATCAAGGGCAAGGGCTCGTCCGACTGGTCCTACTCCTGGGTGCCGGTGGTCGGCCCCATCATCGGCGGCGTCCTCGCCGGGCTCGCCGCGATCCCGCTGCTGCCCATCCTCACCTGACCCCACCCCCACCCCCACGGGCTTTGTCCACTTTTCCGTCGTGATCTCGGCGATCCATGACGGAAAAGTGGACAAAGCCGCTTAACGGGGTCCACTCGGGCTGCTGGGCGCGCTCACGCGCGGGTGGCGGCCACCCACTCGGCGAGCTTCGCCGACGCGGCGCCCGAGTCGATCGCCTGCGCGGCGACCGCCATCTTCTCGCCGATGCGGTCGACCATCGTCCGGTCCACCTGCTCCGGATCCGCTGCCAGCTCGAAGGCGACGAGTCCGGCGGCCGCGTTGAGCAGCACCATGTCGCGCACGGGACCGGTCTCGCCGTCGAGCGTCGCGTGCACCACGGCGGCGTTGTGCTCGCTGTCGCCGCCCTTGAGGTCGTCGATCCGTGCGATCGGGATGCCGAGGTCGCGCGGGTTCAGGTCGTGCTCCTTGACCGAACCGCGGGAGACCTCCCAGATGTGGCTGTGGCCCGTCGTCGTGAGCTCATCCAGCCCGTCGTCGCCCCGGAACACCAGCGCGGTCGCCCCGCGCGTCTGGAACACCCCGACGATGAGCGGGACGCGGTCGAGGTGGGCCACTCCCACGGCCGACGCCTCCGTGCGCGCCGGGTTGCACAGCGGCCCGAGGAAGTTGAAGACGGTGGGGACGCCGAGGTCGCCCCGCACCGCGCCGGCGTTCTTGAAGCCGGGGTGGAACTTGGAGGCGAAGGCGAACGAGATGCCCGTCTCGACGAGCACTGACGCGACCCGCTCCGGCTCAAGGTCGAGGTCGACCCCGAGGGCGCGCAGCACATCCGACGATCCGGACTTCGAGCTGGCGGCGCGGTTGCCGTGCTTGAAGACGGGCACGCCCGACGCCGCGGCCACGATCGACGCCATCGTCGACACGTTGACCGTGCCGAACCGGTCGCCCCCGGTGCCCACGATGTCGAGGGCCATCGGGTCGACCGAGATGGGCAGCGCGTGGTCGAGGATCGCGTCGCGGAAGCCCACGATCTCGTCGACCGTCTCCCCCTTCGCGCGGAGCGCCACGAGGAACCCGGCGAGCTGCGCGTCGGTCACGTCGCCCTCCATCACGGCGTTCATCGCCCACGTCGCCTCGGAGATGGAGAGGTCCTCTCCGGCGAGCAGTCGAGCGATGGTCTCAGGCCAGGTGAAGGAGTGCGCCATGCAGCGATCCTATTGGGGACTCCCAGACACGCCGGAAGGTCCGCCGGATACTGACCTCGGGTACGCCGATTGCGAAAACCAGCTGTGAATATCGGACATAATGGATCTGTGACGAGCAGCTCTATGACCAGAACTCCGGGAGTTCCGCTGGTGCAGCGGCCCAACACCGTGGCGGTCGGAACGATCGTGTGGTTGGGCAGCGAGGTCATGTTCTTCGCCGGCCTGTTCGCCATCTACTTCACCCTGCGGTCGACGAACCCCGACGCGTGGGGCCAGATGGCCGACACGCTCAACGTGCCGTTCGCCCTCGTGAACACGATCATCCTCGTGATCAGCTCGTTCTGGTGCCAGTTCGCCGTGTTCGCCGCCGAGCGCGGCCAGGTGAAGCGCACCAGCTGGAAGCCCTGGAACTGGGGCCTCACCGAGTGGCTGTTCCTCACCTACGTCTTCGGCGCGATCTTCGTCTGCGGCCAGGTGCTCGAGTACGCCACGCTGGTCAGCGAGGGCGTCACCATCGACGGAAACGCCTACGGCTCGGCCTTCTACCTCACCACCGGGTTCCACGCCCTGCACGTCACGGGCGGTCTGCTCGCGATGCTCCTCATGCTCGGCAGCGTGTTCGCGGTGAAGAACTTCGGCCACAAGGAGGCCACCCGCATCATCGTCGTGTCGTACTACTGGCACTTCGTCGACGTGGTGTGGATCGGCCTCTTCCTGGTCATCTACGTCTTGAAATAGCGCGTCGGCTCGACCCCAGCGCGCACCCGAACGCAGTCCAGAGAGAGTAGAGAGAATGGCTCGCACGAGCAGGAAAGCCGGCAGACGCCACCCCCTGGCGACGGTGCTGCTGATCGCGATCGGACTCGTCGCCACCGGAGGCGGGTACGCGCTGTTCAGCAGCACGTCCAGCGCCTCGGCCGACACGAGCGCGGCGAGCCAGGAGACGGTCGACGAGGGCCAGAAGCTCTTCGCCGCGAACTGCGCCACCTGCCACGGCCTCTCCCTCGAGGGCACCGCCAACGGGCCCGCCCTCCTCGGCGTCGGCTCGGCCGCCGTCGACTTCCAGGTGGGCACCGGCCGCATGCCGATGGCCATGCAGGGCCCGCAGGCCATGGAGAAGCCCGTCCAGTTCACCGACGACCAGGTCGCGGCCCTCGCCGCGTACGTCGCCTCGCTCTCCCCCGGCCCGTCGATCCCCGACGAGAGCCTCCTGCAGGCCGACGGCGACGCCACCCACGGTGGCGAGCTGTTCCGCATCAACTGCGCCATGTGCCACAACGTCGCCGGCGCCGGCGGTGCGCTCACGGAGGGCAAGTTCGCCCCCGAGCTCACCGGTGTGCTCCCGTCGCACATCTACGAGGCCATGCTCACCGGCCCGCAGAACATGCCCGTCTTCAACGACAACAACATCTCGCCCGAAGACAAGCGCGACATCATCACCTACCTGAAGTACATCCAGAACAACCCCTCGCCCGGTGGCTTCGAGCTCGGGAACCTGGGCCCGGTCGCCGAGGGTCTGTTCATCTGGATCTTCGGTCTGGCCGCCGTCATCGGCATCATGGTCTGGCTCACGGCGAAGTCCAACTGAGACCCGCATCCGTGAACAACCACACAGCAATCTTCGAAGGGGTAGGCAATGGCACATGACGAGCTGAGCGAAGTGGATTCCACTTCGGGATCGTCTGCCGTCGACACGAGGGACCGCGCGTCCGCAGGCACCGCCGTCGCGGGCTCCGACTTCCAGAACCCGGGCGAGCCGCCGCACCGCCTCCGCGTCACCGACACCGATCCGAAGGCCAACAAGCGCGCACAGCGCCAGGTCTACACGATGTTCTACCTGTCGATCGCAGGCAGCATCTTCGCGATCGCGGCGTACATGGCGTTCCCGATCGAGGACGGCAGCACCGAAGCGCTCCGCCTCAACACGCTGTTCATCGGCCTCGGCTCCGCGCTGGCGCTGTTCGGCATCGGCCTCGCCGCCGTCCACTGGGGCAAGGCCCTGATGGCCGACAAGGAGGGCATCGACATCCGCCACCCCGTCCAGGGTTCGGCGGAGACGCGTGAGCGCGCGGTCGAGATCTTCAAGGAGGCTGACGAGGAATCGGGCTTCGGCCGCCGCACCCTCATCCGCAACAGCCTCATCGGTGCGCTGCTCGCGTTCCCGCTGCCCGGCATCGTCCTCTTCCGCGGTCTCGCTCCGCAGAACGAGAATCCGGTCGAGCTGCTCAGCCACACCATGTGGAAGAAGGGCACCCGCCTCACCCTCGACCCCACCGGCGCGCCGGTGAAGGCGTCGGATGTGACCATCGGCTCGGTGTTCCACATCATCCCCGAGGGCCTCAACGAGGAGCACGACCGTCTCGAGCAGAAGGCCAAGGCCGCCGTCCTGCTCATGCGTCTGAACCCCGCCGACCTCAACATCAGCCCCGGACGCGAGAACTGGTCCTACCAGGGAATCGTGGCCTACTCGAAGATCTGCACGCACGTCGGCTGCCCCGTGGCGCTGTACGAGCAGCAGACGCACCACCTCCTCTGCCCGTGCCACCAGTCCACGTTCGATGTGAAGAACGAGGCCGCGGTCATCTTCGGGCCCGCGAAGCGTCCGCTTCCCCAGCTGCCGATCGAGGTCGACGCTGACGGGTACCTGGTGGCGTCGAGCGATTTCCACGAGCCCGTCGGACCTAGCTTCTGGGAGCGTTCATGACCAGCACCATCGAGAGGCCCTCGAGCACGGGCGACGCGCCTGCCGCGCCCGGTTCGTCGGTCCGTCCTCCCGCTAGACCCGGCGGATTCGTCGGCGCCGCGGCCAACTACCTCGACGAGCGCACCACCATCTCGGCGGTCGTCAAGGAGTTCGGGCGCAAGATCTTCCCCGACCACTGGTCGTTCATGCTCGGTGAAGTGGCGCTCTACAGCTTCGTCGTCATCGTGCTCTCGGGGACGTTCCTGACGTTCTTCTTCCAGGCCTCCATGGCCGAGGTCGTCTACAACGGCGCCTTCGTGCCCCTCAAGGGCATGGAGATGTCCGCCGCCATGGACTCGGCGCTCCACATCTCGTTCGAGGTGCGCGGCGGTCTGCTGGTGCGTCAGATCCACCACTGGGCGGCGCTGCTGTTCATCGCGGCCATCGGCCTCCACATGCTGCGCGTGTTCTTCACGGGCGCGTTCCGCAAGCCGCGCGAGCTCAACTGGATGATCGGCTTCGTGCTGTTCGTCCTGGCGATGGCCGAGGGCTTCACCGGCTACTCGCTCCCCGACGACCTGCTCTCGGGCAACGGCCTCCGCATCATCGACGGCCTGATCAAGGGCCTGCCGTTCGTCGGCACCTGGATCTCGTTCCTCCTCTTCGGCGGCGAGTTCCCGGGCACCGCGATCGTCGGCCGCCTGTACACACTGCACATCCTGCTGCTCCCGGCCATCCTGGTCGCGATGCTCGCGTTGCACCTCGTGTTCGTCGTCGTGCACAAGCACACGCAGTACGCCGGCCCGGGCAAGACCGAGAAGAACGTGATCGGCTACCCGATCCTCCCCGTGTACGCGGCGAAGGCCGGCGGCTTCTTCTTCCTGGTCTTCGGCGTCATCGTGCTCATCGCGTCGCTGTTCACGATCAACCCGATCTGGAACTACGGCCCGTACGACCCATCCCCCGTGTCGGCGGGTACCCAGCCCGACTGGTACATCGGCTTCGCCGACGGTGCGCTGCGACTGATCCCGCCGGGCCTCGAGTTCGTGTGGCTCGACCACACCTGGTCGTTCAACATCATCATCCCGGTGATCGCGCTCGTCCTGCTGCTCGCCCTCGTCGCGATCTACCCCTTCGTCGAGGGCTGGGTCGCCGGCGACAAGCGCGAGCACCACATCCTCGACCGTCCGCGCAACGCTCCCACCCGCACCGCCATCGGCGCGGCCGGCGTGACGTTCTACGCGGCGCTCTGGGGTGCGGCGTCCTCCGACCTCATCGCCACGCACTTCCAGCTGTCGATCGAGGGCGTCATCCACGTCTGCCAGGCATGGGCGGTGCTCGGCCCGTTCGTCGCGTACTTCATCACGAAGCGCGTCTGCCTCGCCCTGCAGAAGAAGGACCGCGAGATCGTGCTGCACGGCTTCGAGTCGGGCCGCATCGTCCGCCTCCCCGGCGGCGAGTACATCGAGGTGCACGAGCAGCTCGACGACTACGAGCGCTGGCGCCTCACCGATTACGAGGTCTACCAGCCGCTCATGGTCCGCCCGAACGCGCAGGGCAAGATCGCGGGCGCCCAGCGCCTCCGGGCCGGCATGTCCCGCTGGTTCTTCGAGGACCGCATCGCGCCCGTCACGAGCAAGGAGCTCGAGTCGGGCCACGGCGACTCCCACTAGGGTCCCGCCCGCCCACCGGCTCAGAGGGGCCCCGCAGCGCTGCTGCGGGGCCCCTCTCCCGTTGTGTCGCCCCACCCGGGCCCGAATACCCCCAGAAGCCGCGGCTGCTTCCCCCGTGCAACCGCTCTCTCCGGGTGTACTTGGCCCGCGCGGCGCACGTGGCGGCACCGCGTAGCCCGAGCACCCCCAGAAACCGCGACTCCCCGCCCCGTGCAACCGCTCTTTCCGGGTGTACTCGGCCCCGCGCGGCAGGCGTGGCGGCACCGCGTAGCCCGAGCACCCCCAGAAGCCGCGGCTGCTGCCCGCGTGCAACCGCTCTTCCCGGGTGCACTCGCGAGGGGGCTGAGCCAACTCCGGAGATTCACCCTCCCCCGCGCCAACTCCGGCGCACACCCGGTGTGTCCCGCCGAGTCTCCGGAGTTACCCCAGAGCACACGGCGGCCACCCATTTCGAAACACCTCGCGGCAGGCACCAGCACCGAGAACAGCCTCGACAGCAACCATCCACAGAGAACGCTCACGTCTCCGGGATGCACGGATTCCGAGCACCCCCAAGAACCGCGGCACCCCATCCGCTGCAACCGCTCTTCCCGGGTGCACTCGCGAGGGGGGCTGAGCCAACTCCGGAGATTCACCCTCCCCCGAGCCAACTCCGGTCCCAACCCCGCGTGTCCCAGCAAATCTCCGGAGTTGCCCCACCAGACGAAGCGACCACCCATACCGAACCACCTCTCGGCCAGGCACCAGCGCCGCGAACAGCCTCGACAGCAACCACCCGCAGAGGCAGGCCACGGCCCATCAGAAGGGCACGTCCAACTCCCCTGTCATCGCCCTTATTCAGGAGCAGGACGCGCATCCGCCCCTACTCAGGACGGATCACCCTGAGAAGCGACGTACGTCCTGAAAACGGCACGCGACGACCGCACGCGCACACGCGCACACAACGCAAAGGACCCCCACGCGAAGCGTGAGGGCCCTGAGGCGCGAGCGCGGAAGCTCAGCGGGCGAAGTACCCGCGGTAGTACTCGAAGGTCCAGCCGACGATCGCGACGATCAGCACGACCACACCGATGAAGGCGATCCACACGCCGACCGCAAGGCCGAGCACGAGCATCGCGCAGGAGAACCCGAGCACGAGCGGCCACCAGCTCCAGGGGCTGAAGAAGCCGACCTCGGGGTCGCCGTCGTCGATGTTGGCGTCGAGACGGTCCTCCGGCAGCTCGGTGCCCTGCGAACGGTGCACCAGGCGCAGGTAGAACGCGAGGAACGCGGAGAGGATGCCGGTCAGGAAGATCGCGACCGTGCCGACCCACTCGACCGCGTTCGTCTCGAGGAGCGACCAGCCGGTGTAGACCGATCCCGCCAGGATCATGAAGACCGTGAGGATCCAGAAGAGGTTGGTGTTGACGCGCATGGCGCTACTTCACCTCGCCTTTCGCGATGTCGTAGGTCGGGGCGTCGGGGGCGTCCTTCGCCGGGCCCACGCCGACCGGGATGCCGGCCTCGGGGTGGTTGAGGTCGAACGCCGGCGACTCCGAACGGATGCGCGGGATCGACGTGAAGTTGTGCCGCGGCGGCGGGCAGGACGTCGCCCACTCGAGCGAGCGGCCGTAGCCCCACGGGTCGTTCACGGTGACCTTCGGTGCACGGCGTGCGGTGATGTACACGTTCAGGAAGAACGGGATCAGCGACACAGCGAGGATGAACGCGCCGATGGTCGAGAGCTGGTTCATCCAGGTGAACCCGTCCTCCGGCTGGTACGTCGCGTAACGACGCGGCATGCCGATGACGCCCAGCCAGTGCTGGATGAGGAACGTCGTGTGGAAGCCGATGAACAGCAGCCAGAAGTGCCAGTGGCCCAGGCGCTCGTTGAGCATCTTGCCGGTCCACTTCGGCCACCAGAAGTAGAAGCCCGAGAACATCGCGAACACGACCGTCCCGAACACCACGTAGTGGAAGTGCGCCACGACGAAGTAGGTGTCGGAGACATGGAAGTCGAGCGGCGGCGACGCCAGGATCACACCGGTGAGACCACCGAACGTGAACGTGATGAGGAAGCCGATCGCCCAGATCATGGGTGTCTCGAACGTCACCGACCCGCGCCACATGGTGCCGATCCAGTTGAAGATCTTCACACCCGTCGGCACCGCGATGAGCATCGTCATGAGCGCGAACCACGGCAGCAGCACCGAGCCGGTCACGTACATGTGGTGAGCCCACACGGTGACGGAGAGCGCCGCGATCGAGATGGTCGCGTAGATGAGGGTCTTGTACCCGAAGATCGGCTTGCGGCTGAAGACCGGGAACACCTCGGAGACGATGCCGAAGAACGGCAGCGCGATGATGTACACCTCGGGATGGCCGAAGAACCAGAACAGATGCTGCCAGAGGAGCACACCGCCGTTCGCCGCATCGTAGATGTGCGCGCCGAAGACGCGGTCGGCGCCCAGCGCGAAGAGCGCGGCGGCCAGCACGGGGAACGCCATGAGCACGAGGATCGACGTCACCAGGATGTTCCAGGTGAAGATCGGCATGCGGAACATGGTCATGCCGGGGGCACGCATCGTGATGATCGTGGTGATGAAGTTCACCGCGCCGAGGATCGTGCCGAAGCCGCTGAGGCCCAGGCCGAACACCCAGAGGTTTCCTCCATCGCCCGGTGTGAACGTCGTCGACGACAGAGGCGCGTAGGCGAACCATCCGAACGACGCGGCACCCTGCGGGGTGAGGAATCCGGCGACCGCGATCAGCGATCCGAACGAGAAGAACCAGAAGGCCAGCGCGTTCAGTCGCGGGAACGCGACGTCGGGTGCGCCGATCTGCAGCGGCATGATCACGTTGGCGAAGCCCGCGAACAGCGGGGTCGCGAACATCAGCAGCATGATCGTGCCGTGCATCGTGAAGAGCTGGTTGTACTGGTCCTTCGTGGCCACCAGCTCGAGGCCCGGCTCGAACAGCTGGGCGCGGATGACCAGGGCCATCACACCGCCGAGGCAGAAGAACAGGAACGAGGTGATCAGGTACAGGTACCCGATGGTCTTGTGGTCGGTGGTGGTGATCCACCGCACCACGACGCCGCCCTTGCGTTCGCGGCCCGGGCGGGCGCTGACGCCCGCCGGAGATACGGCTACTGTCGCAGTCACTGCTGCCGCTCCTATCCTGCGTTCGAGACCGCAGCGGCCTCGGGGGTCTCTTCCTTCGCCGGCGTACCGATCCCGGGGAGGTTGTCGTTGCGGTTGTACTCCGGCCCGAGGATCCCGGACTGGCCGGCGTCCTTCAGCGACTGGATGTAGTCGTCGTACTCCTGCTGCGAGACGACCTTCACGTTGAAGAGCATCATCGAGTGGTACTCGCCGCAGAGCTCGGCGCACTTGCCGGCGAAGGTGCCCTCACGCTCGGGGGTGACGTACATGTAGTTCGTCTTGCCCGGCAGCATGTCCTTCTTGTAGAGGAAGTCGATCACCCAGAAGGAGTGGATGACGTCGCGCGAGTCGAGCTGGATCTCGATCTTCTTGCCCACGGGCAGGTACAGGGTCGGGATCTCGGACTCGACGAGCGATCCGTTCGCGTCGTCGGGATTCGGCTGGCCCTGGATGCCGGGCGAGTAGGCGTCCTGGCTGATGTAGTTGAAGTCCCACGCCCACTGCTTGCCGTAGACCTGGATGACCTCATCCGGGTTGTCGTACTTCGCCTCGATGGCGCTCTGGTCCTGCGCGGTGAAGGCGAAGAAGCCGAGCACCAGGATGAGCGGCACGATCGTGTAGAAGATCTCGATCGGCATGTTGTAGCGGAGCTGCGTCGGGAGGCCGGTCTGGCCCTTGCGACGCCGGTAGACCACGATCGCCCAGATGGTGAGGCCCCACGTGACGACACCCACGACGAGCAGGACGATCCACGAGGTCACCCAGAGGCCGATGACGCGGTCGACGTTGTTCGTCGTCCCCGGCTCAGTCGGCAGCCATCCCTGCATCTGCTCCTGCGTACATCCGGCAAGGATGAACGCCATGACCGCTGCAACCGGGATCGCAGCCCATCTGAGACGTCGTTTCGAGCGCACCAGTGACCTTTCGGGAAGCTACACCAGAAGTGTATGTGACCTCCGACAAGCCTACTGGTTCGTCGAAGGGGTCGCAGTCACGGCCACGCGGGTGCTACAGTCCGCGATCGCCGCCGACCCTGCGCAGATGCCCGCGGTTCCGCGCCAGGATGCGGAAAGGCCGCCTCCCGAAGGAGACGGCCTCTCGTCGAAGATAAAGTTCGCTCAGTGGAACGAGTCGCCGCAGGCGCACGACCCCGAGGCATTGGGGTTGTCGATGGTGAAGCCCTGCTTCTGGATGGTGTCCTCGAAGTCGATGGTCGCGCCCTCGAGGTAGGGGACGCTCATCTTGTCGACGACGACCTCGACGCCGTCGAAGTCGACCACTCCGTCGCCGTCGAGCATCCGCTCGTCGAAGTAGAGCTGGTAGATGAGGCCCGAGCAGCCACCGGGCTGGACGGCCACCCGGAGGCGCAGGTCGTCGCGCCCCTCCTGCTCGAGGAGGCTGCGCACCTTGTCGCCGGCGGTCTTGGTCAACTGCACGGCGTGGGCGGGCGCGGCCACGTCGGTGGTGAGGGTCGTGTCGCTCATCGGGACGTCCTTCCGGTCGAAACGTAGATGAAGTCTAAACCTGTGAACCCGGGTGTCCGCCGGATCATTCCCGACTCGCGGACGCGGTCCGCACGCCCGCTCATCCGCGGGCGCCGGCGGCGAGGCGATGCAGCAGGAGCGCCTCGGTGGTGATCGCCCGCTTGAACACGCCGAGGTGCAGCGACTCGTTGGGGCTGTGCGCCCTGGTGTCGGGGTCCTCGACGCCGGTCACGAGGATCTGTGCCTCGGGGAACGCGCGCACGAGGTCGGCGATGAAGGGGATCGACCCGCCCACACCCACCTCCTTGGGCGAGGCGCCCCACGCATCCGCCATCGTCTGCTCGGCGAGGGCCACGGCCCAGCCGGACGTGTCGACGAGGAAGGGCTGGCCGGTGCTCACCTCGGTGATCTCGGTGTGCGCGCCGAACGGGGCGTGCGAGCGGATGTGGGCGGCGAGCGCCTCGAAGGCGTCCTGGGCGTCCTGGCCAGGGGCGACGCGGCAGCTGACCCGGATGGAGACCGACGGGAGCAGCGTGTTCGACGCGTTGACCACATCCGGGGCGTCGATGCCCGTGACGGTGAGCGCGGGCTTGGCCCAGAGCCGCTCGAGCACGGGCCCGGTCCCGACCGGGGTCACGCCATCGAGCAGCGCGGCATCGGTGCTGAAGTGCTCCTCCGACAGTTCGGGCACCTCCATCGGATGCGCGGTGAGGCCCTCGACCGCGACGGCACCGTCGGCGTCGTAGAACGAGTCGATCAGCCGGGCGGCGGCGAGCATGGCGTCGGGCGCCGCTCCCCCGTACATGCCCGAGTGCGAGGCGTGGCCGAGAGTGGAGACCGTGAGCCGGAATGTCACGTTGCCGCGGAGGCTCACGGTGAGCGACGGCGTGGACGTGTCCCAGTTGTCGGAGTCGGCGACCACGATGACATCGGCGGCGAGCCGGTCGCGGTTCTGCTCGAGGAAGGCGCCGAAGGAGGCCGATCCGAACTCCTCCTCCCCCTCGATGAAGACGACCACGCCGAGGTCGGACTCGGTGCCGCCGGTCTCGACGAACGCCCGGACGGCCGCCACGTGGGCCATGACGCCCGCCTTGTCGTCGGCCGCTCCCCTGCCGTACAGGCGGTCGCCGCGGACGGTGGGCTCGAAGGGCGGCGTGTCCCAGTCCTCGTCACGTCCGGGCGGCTGCACGTCGTGGTGGGCGTAGAGCAGCACGGTGGGAGCGTCGCCGCGCGCGGGGCGTGTCGCGAGCACCGCGGGCTGCCCCAGCTCGCCGGACGGCGTGGGGGCGCGCAGGATGTCGACGCTCTCGAAGAAGCCCGTCCCGGACAGCAGCCCGACGACGGCCTCGGCGCTGCGCTGCACCTCGGCCGGGTCGAACGCGGACCACGAGACCGACGGGATGCGCACCAGCCCGCCGAGGTCGGCGATGCTCTGCGGCAGCGCCGCCTGCACGGCCTCGACGACCGCCTTCTCGCCCTCGGACAGCGCCGCGGGATCCTTCCTGGGAGTGCTCAGTGTCATGCGGGTAATCTTAAGAGACCGCACAGGACGAGGATTCGAAGTGGCTAAGACGAAGACGACCGTCGACGAGACGATCGAGACCCCGGCAGAGACGCCGGGCTCGGGCAAGGGTCACGCGACCCCGAGCCGCAAGGAGCGCGAGGCCGCCAACAAGCGCCCGCTCGTTCCGGGCGACCGCAAGGAGGCCGCGAAGGAGGCCCGCCGCAAGCAGCAGGAGCTGCGCGACCGGGCCCGCGTGGGCATGGCCAACGGCGAAGAGAAGTACATGCCCGTCCGCGACCGCGGCCCTCAGCGCAGGTTCGTGCGCGACTGGGTCGACGCGCGTTGGAGCCTGGGCGAGTTCCTCATCCCCGTCATGTTCCTCGTGCTCATCGCGACGATCGTGCCGATCCCCGACCTCCAGGCGTACACGATGCTGGCGCTCTACGCCTTCATCGGCATCGTGATCCTCGACTGCCTCTTCCTCGGCTGGCGCGTCATGCGAGCCGTGCGCGAGAAGTTCGGCGCCGACAAGGTCGAGCGCGGCCTGCGCTGGTACGCGACCATGCGCGCGCTGCAGTTCCGCCGACTGCGCCTGCCGAAGCCGCAGGTCAAGCGCGGCGACTACCCGAGCTGATCCTGGTCTCGCTGCCTTCCTGACCTTTCGCGGGGCCACTGACCACGCGAGAGGTCGACGAGGCAGCGAGAGCGCTACTTCTCCGTGCGGGTGCGCGCCAGACGCGCGAGACCGACGTTGATCTGCTTCGCCCACAGCGGGCCCCGGTAGAGGAACGCGGTGTAGCCCTGCACCAGGGTGGCCCCGGCGCGCAGACGCTGCTCGACGTCGTACGCCGTGTCGACGCCGCCGACCGAGATCACGCAGAACTCGCGCGGCACGACCGTGCGGATGCGCTTCAGCACCGCGAGGGAGCGCTCGGCCAGCGGAGCGCCGGAGAGTCCGCCGGCTCCGATCGCCTCGACGCGGGAGGCCGGTGTCCGCAAGCCTTCACGCGACAGCGTCGTGTTGGTGGCGATGATGCCGTCGAGACCGAGCGAGACGGCGAGGCCGGCGATCCGGTCGATCTGCTCGTCGGTGAGATCGGGCGCGATCTTGACCAGGAGGGGTGTGCTCCGTGCCTCCGCCTTGACCGCCTCGAGCAGCGGCGCCAGGAGGTCGAGCTCCTGCAGGCCGCGCAGGCCCGGCGTGTTGGGCGAGGAGACGTTGACCACGAGGTAGTCGGCGATGGGCGCCAGAGCCCGAGCGCTCTGCACGTAGTCGGCGACGGCGTCGTCGACCGAGACCACCCGGCTCTTGCCGATGTTCACACCGATGATCGCGCGGCCTGCCCCGCTGTGCTTGGTGCGTGCCAGCCTCAGGGACGCTGCGGCGGCGCCACGGTTGTTGAACCCCATCCGGTTGATGACCGCGCGATCGGGGATGAGCCGGAACAGGCGCGGGCGGTCGTTGCCGGGCTGAGGGCGAGCCGTGATCGTGCCGACCTCGACGTGACCGAAGCCGAGCGCGGCGAGGCCGTCGATGGCCGTCCCGTCTTTGTCGAAGCCGGCAGCCACGCCGAACGGCGTGGGGAAGGTGAGCCCCAGGGCCTTGACCGACAGGTCGACGTCGGCCGAGGTGAATCGGTGCACCAGACGGTCGAGCCGCAGCCGCGGGATGGCGCGGATGACCCGCATCGCGAGGTGATGGGCGTCCTCCGGGTCCATCCTCGTCAGGACGGTGCGGAACAGCAGCTCGTACACGGGCGCTACTCGGCGAGACCGGCGGAGCGCTCGGGGCGGTCGGCGTGCTCGGCACGCAGCAGGGTGATCGCGGCCTCGAAGTCGTCGAGGGTGTCGAAGCCCTGGTACACGCTCGCGAAGCGCAGGTAGGCCACCTCGTCGAGCTCGCGGAGGGGCTGCAGGATGGCCAGGCCGATGTCGTTGGCGTCGATCTGGGCGGCGCCGCTCTGGCGCACGATCTCCTCGACCCGCTGGGCGAGCACGGCCAGGTCGGCGTCGGTGACCGGCCGGCCCTGGCAGGCCTTGCGCACGCCGCTGACGATCTTCTCGCGCGAGAAGGGCTCGACCACGCCGGAGCGCTTGATCACGCCGAGGCTGGCGGTCTCGGTCGTGCTGAAGCGGCGACCGCACTCGGGGCACTGGCGACGGCGTCGGATGGCCTGGCCGTCGTCGGTCGTGCGGGAGTCGACGACGCGCGAATCGGGATGGCGGCAGTAGGGGCAGTACATGACACCTCCAGGCTATCGGGTGGCGGAACCCGCTCGGTCGGGCTCAGCCCTGGGCGAAGCGGGCCGCTACGGCGTCGCCGTGCGCGGGCAGGTTCTCGGCATCGGACAGGGAGCGGATGTCGCCGGCGACGGTCTCGAGCGCCTCGCGGTCGTAACGCACCACCTGCTGGGGCCGCAGGAACGTGTAGGCGCCCAGACCCGACGAGAACCGGGACTGCCCGCCGGTGGGGAGCACGTGGTTCGACCCCGCGAGGTAGTCGCCGAGGCTCACCGGGGAGTAGGCGCCGAGGAAGATCGCGCCGGCGTTGTGGATCGACGCGAGCGTCGCATCCGGATCGGCGGTCTGGATCTCGAGGTGCTCGGGACCGTAGGCGTCGCTCACGGTCGCGGCGGTGGCCAGGTCGTCGACGAGGATGATCGCCGACTGCGGGCCGCCGAGCGCGATGCCGACGCGCTCCGCGTGGGTGGTCCCGGCGGCCGCCGTGCGGAGCTCGTCGATGACACGGTCGGCGAGCTCGGCGGAGTCGGTGACGAGCACCGCGGCCGCGAGCTCGTCGTGCTCGGCCTGGCTGACGAGGTCGGCGGCGACGAAGCCGGCGTCGGCCGTGCCGTCGGCGATGACGAGGATCTCGGTGGGCCCGGCCTCGGAGTCGATGCCCGCGGTGCCGCGCACGACGCGCTTCGCCGCGGCGACGTAGACGTTGCCCGGACCGGTGATGACCTGCACGGGCTCGAGACCGATCTCGGCCACGCCGTGGGCCAGCGCACCGATCGCGCCGGCGCCGCCCATGGCGTACACCTCGTCGATGCCGAGGAGCCCCGCGGCACCGAGGATCGTCGGGTGCACCTGACCGCCGAAGTCGCGCTGCGGCGGCGACGCGAGTGCGATGCTGCCCACGCCCGCCGTCTGCGCGGGGACGACGTTCATGACGACGCTCGACGGGTACACGGCCTTGCCGCCGGGCACGTAGAGGCCCACGCGCTCGACCGGCTGCCAGCGCTGCTCGACGACGGCGCCCTCGCCGAGCTCGGTGCGGGCCGGCGGAGGCACCTGCGCGGCCGTCGCGCGGCGGACACGGGCGATGGCCTCGTCGAGCGCCACCCGCACCTGGGGCTCGAGCGCGGCGACCGCGGCCCGGATGTCCTCCTCGGGCACACGCACCGAGCCGGGCACCACGCCGTCGAACCGCTCCGCCTGCCGCTGCAGGGCGGTCAGCCCGTCGGACCGCACCTCCTCGACCAGCTCGGCAGCGGCGGCGTGCGCGGCCGACACGTCGGTCGCGGCGCGCGGCACGAGCCGGGCGAGATCGCTGCGGGAGGGCGTCTGGCCACGGAGGTCGATGATGCGGATCACGGCATCCAAGCCTAGTCCGCCCGCCTGAGCAGCCCCTCCCCTCCCTGATCCGTCACTTTCGGCTGGTGCGAGCGTGCCGCACTAGCCGAAAGTGACGGATCAGGGGGGCGTCAGGTGAGGCAGTGGGGGCCGAGCAGCGACTTCAGCTCGCCGAAGAGGTCGGCGGTCACCGAGACGGGGTACGGCACCTCGAACACCCGCACGTTGTCGGCCTTCACGAGCTTCAGCCGCACCTCGGTGTCGCCGGCGTGGCGGATGAGGACGTCGCCGAGCGCCTGGACGGTCTCGGTCGTCGCCCTCGCCTCCGACATCGAGATCTGCAGCGGGCCACTCGACCCGCGCTCGCCGAGGTTGGGCTGGAACAGGCTGTACGCGTGCAGGTTCATGCCGTCGTCGCGCATGCTCACTCGACCGCGGACGACCACGATCGTGTCGGCCGTGAGCGCGGGACCGAACTCCTGGTACGCCTTGCCCATGAACATCGCGGTGATCTCGCCCGCGAAGTCCTCGATCTGGATCATGCCGTACTGGTTGCCGCTGTTGCGCGCCACACGATGCTGCACGCTCGTGATGAGCCCCGCGACGGTGACCTGGTCGCCGTCCTGGGTGTGCTCGCTCTCGAGCAGGTCGAGGATCGACGTCGACGCCTGCTTCGCCAGTTCGAGCTCGAGACCGGCGAGCGGATGGTCGGACACGTACAGGCCGAGCATCTCGCGCTCGAAGGCCAGCTTGTCGCGCTTGGCCCATTCCGGCCGCTCGGGGATCGCGTGCTCGGCCTGCGGCTCGTCCCACAGGTCGGCGAAGTCGAAGCCCACCTGGCCGTTCGCCTCGGCGCGCTTCTCGCCCACTGCGGCGTCGATCATGCCCTCATGCACTTCGATGAGCGCACGCCGGGTGGCGCCGAGCGAGTCGAACGCGCCGGCCTTGATGAGCGACTCCACGGTCCGCTTGTTGAGCGCGGTCAGGGGCAGCTTCTTGAGGAAGTCGCCGAACGACTCGAACGCACCCTTCTTCTCGCGCGCCTCGCGGATCGCGGCGACCACGTTCATCCCCACGTTGCGGACGGCTCCCAGGCCGAACCGGATGTCGGACCCGACCGCGGCGAAGAAGCCGATCGAGGAGTTGACGTCGGGCGGGAGGACCTTGATCCCCATCCGGCGGCACTCGTTGAGGTACATGGCGAGCTTGTCCTTGGCGTCGCCCACGCTGGTGAGCAGCGCTGCCATGTACTCGGCCGGGTAGTGCGCCTTGAGGTACGCCGTCCAGTACGAGAGCACGCCGTAGGCGGCGGAGTGCGCCTTGTTGAACGCGTAGTCGGAGAACGGCAGCAGGATGTCCCACAGCATCTTGATCGCGTCCTCGGAGAACCCGTTCGCGATCATGCCGCCGGAGAAGCCCTCGTACTGCTTGTCGAGCTCGGACTTCTTCTTCTTGCCCATCGCGCGGCGGAGGATGTCGGCCTGTCCGAGGGAGAACCCGGCGACCCGCTGCGCGATCGCCATCACCTGCTCCTGGTAGATGATGAGGCCGTAGCTGGTGTCGAGGATGTCGCGCAGCGGCTCCTCGAGCTCCGGGTGGATCGGCGTGATGTCCTGCAGGCCGTTCTTGCGGAGAGCGTAGTTGGTGTGCGAGTTCGCGCCCATGGGGCCCGGGCGGTACAGCGCGATGACCGCGGAGATGTCCTCGAAGTTGTCGGGCTTCATCAACCTCAGCAGCGACCGCATGGGCCCGCCGTCGAGCTGGAAGACGCCGAGCGTGTCGCCTCGGGACAGGAGTTCGTAGGCCTTCTGGTCGTCGAGCGCGAGGTCTTCGAGCACCGGACGGAACCCGCGATTCGACTCGATGTTGTCGAGCGCGTCGTCGATGATCGTCAGGTTGCGGAGACCCAGGAAGTCCATCTTGATCAGGCCGAGCGACTCCGCGGCCGGATAGTCGAACTGGGTGACGATCTGGCCGTCCTGCTCCCGCTTCATGATCGGGATGATGTCGATCAGCGGATCGCTCGACATGATGACACCCGCCGCGTGGACACCCCACTGCCGCTTCAGGTTCTCGATCCCGAGAGCGGTGTCGAAGACGGTGCGCGCCTCGGGGTCGGTCTCGAGGATGGCCCGAACGTCGCCGGCCTCCTTGTAGCGCGGGTGGTCCTTGTCGACGATCCCGGAGAGCGGGATGTCCTTGCCCATGATCGCGGGCGGCATCGCCTTGGTGAGCTTCTCGCCCATGCCGAACGGGAAGCCGAGCACTCGAGAGGAGTCCTTCAGCGCCTGCTTCGCCTTGATCGTGCCGTAGGTGACGATCTGGGCGACGCGCTCCTCGCCGTACTTCTCGGTGACGTACTTGATGACCTCACCGCGCCGACGCTCGTCGAAGTCGACGTCGAAGTCGGGCATGGAGACGCGGTCGGGGTTGAGGAACCGCTCGAAGATGAGGCCGTGCTGCAGCGGGTCGAGGTCGGTGATCTTCATGGCGTACGCCGCCATCGATCCGGCGCCCGAACCGCGGCCGGGGCCGACGCGGATGCCGTTGCGCTTCGACCAGTTGATGAAGTCGGCCACCACGAGGAAGTACCCCGGGAAGCCCATCTGGGTGATGACGCCCTTCTCGTAGTCGGCCTGCTTGCGCACCGCGTCGGTCACGCCGTCGGGGTAGCGCTCGAGGAGGCCCTTCTCGACCTCCTTGTCGAACCACGACGCCTCGGTCTCGCCCTCGGGGACGGGGAAGCGGGGCATGTAGTTGGCGCTGGTGTCGAACTTCACGTCGCAGCGCTCGGCGATGAGCAGCGTGTTGTCGCACGCCTCCGGATAGTCACGGAACAGCGACCGCATCTCGGCCGGGGTCTTCAGGTAGAACTCGTCGGCGTCGAACTTGAAGCGGTTCGGGTCGGACAGCGTCGACCCGGACTGCACGCAGAGCAGCGCCGCGTGGCTCTTGGCGTCGTGCGCATGCGTGTAGTGGAGGTCGTTCGTGGCGACGAGCGGGAGGTCGAGCTCCTTGGCGAGCCGGATGAGGTCGGTCATGATCCGGCGTTCGATCTCGAGACCGTGGTCCATGATCTCGCAGAAGAAGTTCTCCTTGCCGAAGATGTCGCGGAAGTCTGCCGCGGCCTTCTTGGCCTCCTCGTACTGCCCGAGGCGGAGCCTGGTCTGGATCTCGCCCGACGGGCAACCCGTGGTCGCGATGATGCCCTTGCCGTACTGCGACAGCAGCTCGCGGTCCATGCGCGGCTTGAAGTAGTAGCCCTCGATCGACGCCAGCGACGACAACCGGAAGAGGTTGTGCATCCCCTCCGTGCTCGCGGAGAGGAGCGTCATGTGGGTGTACGCGCCGGCGCCGGAGACATCGTCTCCCCCGCCGTTGCCCCAGCGGATGCGCGTCTTGTCGCTGCGGTGCGTGCCCGGGGTGAGGTACGCCTCGGTGCCGATGATGGGCTTGATGCCGGCCTCGGTCGCCGTCCTCCAGAAGTCGAAAGCGCCGAACATGTTGCCGTGGTCGGTGACGGCGACGGCGGGCATGCCCTGCTCGACGGCGGCCTGGATCAGGGGTTTGACGCGAGCCGCTCCATCGAGCATCGAGTACTCGCTGTGGACGTGCAGATGCACAAAGGAATCGGTCGACGAAGGCACGTGATCTCCGGCTCGTGTTGTCGGTTCGAACAGTCTAAACGCCCCGACGGCGGCGTGGTCGGGGCCGCGCCGACCACGGTCGAGACGGGCTCTCAGCCCGCCGCGATCACGTCGAGCGCGTGCTGCAGGTCGGCCGGATACCCGGTCTCGAACTCGACGTACTCCCGGCTCGCGGGGTGGATGAAGCCCAGCCGCTCGGCGTGCAGCCACTGCCTCGAGAGGCCCACCCGCTCGGAGAGCACCGGGTCGGCGCCGTACATCGCGTCGCCCACGCAGGGATGCCGCTGGGCGGCCATGTGCACCCGGATCTGGTGCGTACGCCCGGTCTCCAGGTGCACCTCGAGCAGGGTCGCCGCGCGGAACGCCTCGATGGTCTCGTAGTGCGTCACCGACGGCTTCCCGTCGGCCACGACCGCGAACTTCCAGTCGGACCGCGGGTGCCGCCCGATGGGGGCGTCGATCGTCCCGGCGGTGGGGTCGGGGTGCCCCTGCACGAGCGCGTGGTAGATCTTCTCGACGGTGCGGTCGTGGAAGGCCCGCTTCAGCCAGGTGTAGGCAGTCTCCGACTTGGCGACCACCATGAGGCCGCTGGTGCCCGCATCCAGTCGATGCACGATGCCGGCCCGTTCAGGAGCGCCCGACGTGGCGATGCGGAAGCCTGCCCCCGCCAGGGCGCCGAGGACGGTGGGGCCCTCCCAGCCGACCGACGGATGCGCGGCCACGCCGACGGGCTTGTCGATCACGACGATGTCGTCGTCGTCGTACACGATGTCGAGGTCGGGCACCAGGACGGGGATCACGCGGGGCTCCTCGCGCGGGCTCCACTCGACCGACAGCCAGCCGTCGCGACGCAGTCGATCGGACTTCCCCACCGTCCGGCCGTCGAGGCTCACTCCCCCGGCGTCGGCGACCTCGGCCGCGAACGATCGGGAGAATCCGAGCAGCTTCGCCAGCCCGGCGTCGACGCGCTGGCCGTCGAGCCCGTCGGGCACCGGCAGGGTTCGCGACTCCACGTCAGACCTGCTCGTCGGCGGGCTGCTCCGACTCCGACCCGTCGTGCTTGCGCTCGCCGGACTTGCGCCCGTCGAGCCCGACGCCGCGGATCGTGAGGATGATGAACAGCCCCATCGCGCAGCAGATGGCCACGTCGGCGAGGTTGAAGATCGCGGGCAGCAGCGGGATGGTGATGAAGTCGACGACGTGCCCCACACCGAAGCCGGGCTCACGGAACAGCCGGTCGTACAGGTTGCCCAGCGTTCCGCCGAGCAGCAGCCCGAAGACCACGGCCCAGGCGAACGAGCGGATGCGCCGTGCGAACCAGATGATGAACACCGTCACAGCGGCCGCGAGGATCGAGAAGATCCAGGTGTACGCGTTTCCGATCGAGAAGGCGGCGCCCGAGTTCTTCACGAAACGAAATTGGATGAGGTCGCCCACCACGGGGACGACCTCACCCAATTCGAGGTTCTGTACGACGAGGTACTTCGCGAGCTGATCGAGCGCCAACGCGCCTGCGGCGACGAGGACGAGGACGATCAGGACCCGGGGACGCCCTTTCGAAGCGTCAGCCTCCAAAGCCGCTGAAGCTGGAGGAGGGCGCCGGGCTCTTGTCGGCGTCCTTCGAGGTGAGCTCGTTGAGCTGCTCCTCGATGTACGACTTCAGGCCCGAGCGGTAGTCCTTCTCGAAGGTGCGCAGCTCGTCGATGCGGTGCTCGACGGCGGCCTTCTCCTGGTTGAGGCGAGCCATCTCGTTGCGCTGCTTGGTCTCGGCCTCGGCCACGATGCGCGCGGCGGTGGCGTGACCCTCGGCGATGAGCGCGTCGCGCTTCTCGGCGCCCTCCTTGACGTGCTCGTCGTGGAGACGACGCGCCAGCTGGAGGAGGTTGGTGGTGCTGACCGACTCGTCGTCGGCCTCGGCAGCGGGAGCAGCCGGCGCGGCGACGGGGGCCGGCACGGGAGCGGGGGTCTCGACCTGAGCCGCGACGGGGGCCGGAGCGGTCTCGGCGGCAGGAGCCTCGACGGGGGCGCCCTCGCCCGCAGCGGCGAGGCGGGCCTTGAGCTCCTCGTTCTCCTGCGTCAGGCGACGCAGCTCGACGACGACCTCGTCGAGGAAGTCGTCGACCTCGTCCTGGTCGTAGCCCTCACGGAACTTGGTCTGTGAGAATCGCTTGTTGACGACATCTTCCGGAGTCAACGCCATGGTCTTCCACCTTCAGTACTTGACGAACAGGGTTGCCTGTCGGGACAGTGATAACGCGTTGCTAACCGTAGCAACATTCACGACAAACGTCTTGTGAACGGCCTGACTGCGGGCCGTGCTGACGCTCCAGGATACAACGGGTCTCAGACGCCTCGAAGGAACCCGGCCACCGACATCAGGATGATCACGATCAGCATCACGATCGACCAACCGAAGTCGAGCGCGACCCCGCCGAGCCGAAGCGGCGGGATGATCCTGCGGAAGAACCGGATGGGCGGATCGGTGACCGTGTAGACCACCTCGGCGACCACGAGCAGAGCGCCGCGAGGTCGCCAGCCGCGCCGGACCGTCCGCACCAGGTCGAGGACGAACCGCCCCCACATGGTGAAGAAGTACAGCAGGAGGAGGAAGTACGCGACGGTCGCGATGATGGCGACGAGAGAACCCACGCTGTGATTATGTCCTGTCTGGGATCAACTCGTGTCGAGCGGTACGTCGTGCGGGCGGCGCCTCGGCCGACCGGATCAGGCCTGCTGGACGAAGAACGACGACTCGGTGCGGGCCTCCTGGCCGCTGTCACCGGAGACGGCGACGTGCGCCGGCGAGAGCAGGAACACCTTGCTCGTCACACGCTCGATCTTGCCGTAGAGGCCCTGCGAGAGACCACCGGCGAAGTCGATGAGACGGCGTGCGTCGGCATCGGTCATCTGCGACAGGTTGATGATGACCGGGATCCCCTCGCGGAAGTTCTCGGCGATCACCTGAGCGTCGCGGTACTGCTTCGGGTGGACGGTGAGGATCTCGTTCATGTCTGCCGGGGCCGCATTCTTCTGGTGAGAGTGGGAGTGCGTGTTCTTGCGGAGGGGGGTCACAGGCGCACGCGTCTGCGACGGTGCCGCGCTCGGGGCGGCCTGCGCCTGGGGCTGCGGCTGAGGAACGGGAGCGACCGGCGCGGCCGGAGCGGCGGGGGTCTCGTACTCGAGTTCTTCGTCTGCGAGACCCAGGTAGACCATGGTCTTGCGGAGCGGGTTGGCCATGTGAACCTCCGGTTGCGTAAGTCGGCTTGACCGCAAGATTAATCGCGAGTCGGTCGGTTTCCCGTGATTGCCGTCCCGATGCGGAGGTGTGTCGCGCCTGCGGCGATCGCCTCGGGGAAGTCGTGCGTCATGCCGGCGGAGATCTTCGACGCGCGCGGATCCAAGCCGCGGACGTCGTCGGAGAGCGTCCTGAGCCGTTCGAACGCGCGGGCCGGCTCCTCATCGAGCGGGGCGACCGCCATGACGCCGAGGAGGTCGAGGCCGGGCGCCTCGAGCACGCTCTCGGCGAGCGTCAGCAGACCCTCGGGGCGCACTCCCCCGCGCTCGGGGTCGTCGGTGAGGTTCACCTGCACGAAGCAGCCGACCGTCGACTCCTCCGACGACAGCGCGCCCACGAGCTCTGCACGGTCGACGGAGTGGATCACCGAGGCGTACTCCCTCACCTGCTTCGCCTTCTTGCGCTGCAGCTGACCGACGAAGTGCCAGGTGATGTCGAGGTCGGCGAGCTCGGCCGCCTTCTCGCGCGCCTCCTGGTGCCTGTTCTCGCCCATGTCGTGGAGCCCCAGCGACACCAGGTCGCGGATGATCCCGGCCGGGTGGAACTTCGTCACCGCGATGAGCGTGACCTCCACCGGATCGCGACCGGCGCTGCGGCACGCCGAATGGATGCGCTCTGCGATGTCGTCGAGCCGCTCGGGAAGCCCGGGGGTCACCGAGGAGACCTCGACGTCACTTGAGGAAGTCGGGGACGTCGAGGTCGGCGTCGTCGTCCTCCGAGGCCGGGTCGAGCGCCACGGCGCTCGTGTAGCCGAGTTCGGGGGATGCGGCCGACCAGGTGGCCTTCTCCTCGTTCGACTGCTCGGCGCGCTGGTCGCGACGGAGCGACGAGGTCGACGCCGTGTCGGATCCGTACGAGTCGGAGTCGTCGCTGGCCACGAAGCTGCGGCGACCCTCCACGACCGGCTGCGGCTCTCCGCCGTCGAAGCCGGCGGCGATCACGGTCACGCGCACCTCGTCGCCGAGGGTGTCGTCGATGACGGCACCGAAGATGATGTTCGCCTCGGCGTGCACCGCATCCTGCACGAGCTTCGCTGCGTCGTTGATCTCGAAGATGCCGAGGTTCGATCCGCCCTGGATGGAGAGCAGGACGCCGCGGGCGCCGTCGATGCTCGCCTCGAGCAGCGGGGACGCGACGGCCAGCTCGGCGGCCTTGATGGCGCGGTCGGCGCCTCGCGAGGAGCCGATGCCCATGAGGGCCGAGCCCGCGCCCTGCATGACCGACTTCACGTCGGCGAAGTCGAGGTTGATGAGGCCGGGGGTGGTGATGAGGTCGGTGATGCCCTGCACACCGGCCAGGAGGACCTGGTCGGCGGTGGAGAACGCCTCGAGCATGCTGATGCCGCGGTCGCTGATCTCGAGCAGGCGGTCGTTCGGCACGACGATGAGGGTGTCGACCTCGTTCTTCAGCGTGGCGACGCCGGCCTCGGCCTGCGCCTGGCGGCGCTTGCCCTCGAACCCGAACGGCTTCGTGACGACACCGATGGTCAGGGCGCCGATCGACTTGGCGATGCGGGCGACCACGGGGGCGCCGCCGGTGCCGGTGCCGCCGCCCTCGCCCGCCGTGACGAAGACCATGTCGGCGCCGGCCAGCGCCTCCTCGATCTCCTCGGCGTGATCCTCGGCAGCGCGACGACCGACCTCGGGGTCGGCGCCGGCACCGAGCCCCCGGGTGATCTCGCGGCCCACGTCGAGCTTGACGTCGGCATCGCTCATGAGGAGCGCCTGGGCATCGGTGTTGATGGCGATGAACTCGACTCCCCGGAGGCCGAGCTCGATCATCCGGTTCACCGCGTTGACGCCGCCGCCCCCGATGCCGACGACCTTGATCACAGCGAGGTAGTTCTGGTTTGAAGTCACGTCCGGCCTCCGCAGCAAACCTTAAAGTTCAGGTAGAAACTTAAAGTTATTCCGAGTAGATATTTCCTAGGGATGACGGTAGGTCACCCGGGACGCGGACGGCCACAACCCGCCCGCGTGTCGGCGATCATCCGCCCCGGATCACCGGACTCTCCGGACTGGACACGTCGTACTCCACGGCCCGGCTCGGATCCTGGGTGGCGATGAGCCGCTGGAGGATGAGCGTCTTGAGCGCGGACTTCTCCGCACTCCCCCAGACCACGCGCTGACCGGCGGTGCCGAAGGTGAAGGTGATGCTGTCGGGCGTCGCCGCCGTCGCGTTCGTGACCTGGGCGAGCAGGTCGGGCGGGAGCGAGGCGAGAGCCGTTCCCGCGGCGGCGAAGGCCGCCCCGCCCAGCTGCGTGCCGGCGAGGTCGTACACCGGGTACCCGGGCACGGGCTGCGGCGACGACTGGACGACCACGCCGGCCGGGTCGACGACGTCCCATCCCGAGGCCGACTGCACCTGTGCGACCGGGGTGCGCTCGACGATCCGGATCCCCAGGCCCGACGGCGGCAGCGCCTCGACGGCGAACGACTTGATCAGGGGGAACTGCGACAGCTCCTCGCGGATGGCGCCCTCGTCGACGAGTGCGAGCGGCCTGCCCATCTGATCGGACACGGCCGCCTCGATCGTCGCCGGGTCGAGGCGCGACGTCCCCGTCACCTCGATGGTGCGCACGCTGAGGAGCGGCGAGTATGCGGCGAGCAGGGCGACCACCACGAGTCCGACGGCGAGGCCGAGCCCGACGAGCCACGAGATCCGGCGGCGTCGGCTCCACTGCGTGAAGCGTCGCGCCTCCCGTCGCTCGTAACGGCGCCGTGCGCGCACCGCCTGGCGGAGCTGCGAGGCGCTGCTCCGACCCGGGTCGCGGCCGTCCGGCTCAGGCCGGTCGGGTTTCGGAGCAGCGGGAGCGGTCTCGGCGGGAGTCGCCGTGCGCGCGCCACCCCGCAGAGCGGAGCGCTCGAGGACGATGGGCTCGGTCAGGTGCTCGTCGGCGGCGCGCGAGGGCCTCGGCGTCGCAGGCCGCCCACGGCCCTGGCGCGCCGTCGTCGAGCTGTCGCTCGCCGGGGCCGGGGCAGGCTCGGGCTTGGGCCGCTTGCCTCGCGCCGGAGCCGCCTCCGGTGTCGGCGACGACGGCGGAGGCGCCGGGGGCGGGGTCAGACCGGGGGGACGTCTCACTGCGGGCTCGCGGCCTTCTCCAGCGACGCGAGCAGCTGCGGCACGATGAGGTTGACGTCGCCACAGCCCAGCGTGACGGCGAAGTCGCCGGGCTTCGCGTAGGCGGCCAGTGCCTCCGCCGCCCGCTGCCAGTCGTCGATGTAGACGACCTTCTCCGGGTCGTGGAAGCGCTCCGAGACGAGCTCGCCGGTCACCCCGGGCACCGGATCCTCGCGGGCGCCGCAGACCGCCAGGACGATCGTGTAGTCGGCGGTGCGCTCGAGCGTCTCGGCGAACTCGCCGGCCATGAGCTGCGTGCGGCTGTACAGGTGCGGCTGGTGCACGGCGATGATCCGGCCATCGCCGACCACCGTACGGGCCGCCGTGAGCGCGGCGTCGACCTCGGTCGGGTGGTGCGCGTAGTCGTCGTAGACGCTGACGCCGCCCACCGTGCCGTGGAGCTCGAACCGCCGGCCGGTGCCGCCGAAGTCGGCGACCGCGTCGAGCGATTCGGCGAGGCCGAACCCGAGCCCGATGAGCACGGCGACGGCCCCGGCGGCGTTGACGGCGTTGTGACGCCCGGGCACGGCCAGCGTGGCCGAGGCGGTCGCCCCCTGGTGCACGAGCGTGAAGGCGACGGGTCCGTCGGTCACCACGTCGACCACGCGGACGTCGGCGTCCTCCGCCTCGCCGAACGTGATGACCTGCGGATGCGACATTCGGGAGCGCACACGCTGGGCTCCCGCGTCGTCGCTCGAGATCACGACCAGCTCGGAGGCCGCGTCGGCGAAGCGGACGAAGGCGTCCTCCACCGCCTCGACCGACCCGTAGTGGTCGAGGTGGTCGGGGTCGACGTTCGTGATGAGCGCCACCGCGGTGTCGTAGAGCAGGAACGAGCCGTCGGACTCGTCGGCCTCGACCACGAACAGCTCGCCGCTGCCCGCGGCGGAGCTCGTGCCGAGCGCCGAGATCGTGCCGCCGTTGACGTAGCCGGGATCCTGGTCGAGCCCCAGCAGACCCGTCACGATCATGCCGGTCGAGGTGGTCTTGCCGTGCGCGCCCGCGACCGCGACGAGCCGCCGCCGGTTGGCGAGCCACGCGAGCGCCTGCGACCGGTGCAGGATCGTGAGGCCGCGCTCCCTCGCCTCGAGGTACTCGGGGTTGTCGGGCCACAGCGCCCCGGTGAAGACCAGCGTGTCGGCGGCGCCGACGTTCGCGGCATCATGTCCGACGGCGACCGGGATGCCCAGCGCGCGCAGCTTCTCGGCGTACGCGGAGTCGGTGCGGTCGGAGCCGGTGACCGTCATGCCCGCGGCCTTGTACAGGCGGGCGATCCCGTTCATTCCGGAGCCGCCGATGCCCACGAAGTGCACCGCTCCGAGCTCGTCGGGGATCGGGATGTCGAGGTCGGGCTTGATCACGGGTGGCGCTCCCTCAGGGCTTCGTGGTGGTTCGCGCGTCGTGCGCGGCCGACCGGATGATCTCCGCGAGCCGCCTGTCGCCGTCGGGGATGCCGACGGAGGAGGCTCGCACGGCCATGTCGTCGACCCTGTCGCGATCGGCGAGGGTCGGGAGGACCGACTCCCGGAACCGGTCGGCGGTGAACTCGGAATCGGCGATGATGCTAGCACCGCCCGCTGAGACGAGGTCCCGTGCGTTGAACCGCTGCTCGCCGTTGCCGACGGCGTACGGCACGAGCACCGACGGCAGCCCGACGACGGCCAGTTCGCAGACCGTCGAGGCCCCGGCCCGCGAGACGGCGAAGTCGGCGAGGGCGAGCGCGAGGTCCATCCGATCGCAGTACGTCATGAAGGCGTAGCCGGGCACGCCGGGGTCGGCGACCTCGGTGCGGGCGCCGGCGATGTGGAGCACGTTCCAACCGGCGTCGACGACCGCGCGCGCGTTCGCGTGGACGGCGGCGTTGATCCGGCGGGCGCCCAGCGAGCCGCCGGTGACGAGGAGCGTCGGACGCGTCGGGTCGAGGCCGAAGGTGCGCGCGGCCTCCGCGGCGGCGGCGCTCTTCGCCGCGGGGTCGCTGAGCGCGGTGACCTCCCGCCGCAGCGGCATCCCGACGAGGGTGGCGTTCCGGAGCGGCGTGTTCGAGAAGGTCGTCGTGACGTGGGGCGTGTACCGGGCGCCCAGGCGGTTGGCGAGGCCCGGCCGGGCGTTGCCCTCGTGGATGACCAGGGGCCGTTTTGCCGCACGCGCCCCCAGGTAGGTCGGCGCCGACGCGTATCCGCCGAAGCCGGCGACGAGATCGACCCCGCGATCCTCGATGAGGCGTCGCACCTGCCGGAGCGTCTCGCGGAACCGGGCGGGAAAGGCCACGGCGGCGCTGTTGGGCCGGCGAGGGAACGGCAGCTTCGGGATGGTGAGCAGCTCGTAGCCGCGCTCGGGCACCAGCCTGGCCTCGAGGCCCTCGGCGGTGCCGAGCACGAGGACCTCGGCGTCGGCCTCGGCGGCCCGCAGGGCGTCGGCGGTGGCGAGCAGCGGGTTCACATGACCCGCGGTGCCTCCACCGGCGAGGAGGTACGTGGTCATGCTCCGAGCCCCACCCGCGCGTCGCGGCCGACCTCTCGCGCGATCGACAGCACGATGCCTATGGCCGCGAGACTCGTCAGCAGAGCCGATCCTCCGGAGGAGATGAGCGGAAGCGGCACGCCGAGCACCGGGAGCAGACCGAGCACGACCGCGATGTTGACGAACGCCTGGCCGATCAGCCACACCATCACGGCACCGGTGACCACACGCGAGAACATGTCGTGGGTCGAGCGGATGATCCGCACGAAGGCGATGGCCAGGGCGACGAAGAGGATGAGCACCACCACGGCGCCCACCAGCCCGAGCTCCTCGCCGATGATCGCGAAGATGTAGTCGTTGTCGGCCGCGGGCAGCCACGACCACTTCGCCTTCGAGTTGCCGAGCCCCACGCCGAAGAGATTGCCGCCGGCCAGCGCCCATTCGCCGTGCTGGGTCTGCCAGTCGACACCCTGGTAGTCGGCGTTCGTCCCGCTGAGGAAGGACGCGATGCGGTCGGATCGGCTCTGGCTCGAGAACGCCACCACGATCGCGACCATGGCGCCGACCAGGATGGGCACAGCCAGCATCCGCAGCTTGACGCCGGCGAAGAACAGGCCCCCGAGCACCAGCCCGGCCATGATCATCACCGTGCCGAGGTCGCCGCCGATCAGCACCAGGCCGAGGGCGAGCGCGGTCATAGGGAAGACCGGGATCATCAGGTGACCCCACCGCGAGAGCAGGGTCTCCTTCTTGGCCATGATCATCCCGAGCCAGATCACGAGCGCGAGCTTCACGAGCTCGGACGGCTGGAACGTGTAGCCGCCGATCGCGATCCAGTTGAGGTTGCCGCCGACCTCGTCGCCGAGCGGCGTGAAGACGAGCATCTGCACCGCCAGCGCAGCCGCGAGGCCCACCCACGCCCAGCGCTTCCAGAAGCGGAGGGGGACGCGCGACACGACGAGCATGAGCGGGATGCCGATGAGGGCGAACAGTCCCTGCTTCCAGAACACCCCGAAGAAGCCCTGGCGGGCCGTGTACGAGTCGATCGAGCTCGACGAGAGCACCATCACCAGGCCCAGCAGCACCAGGAACAGCGTCGTGCCGAGGAGCAGGAAGTAGTTGCCCGACTCGGCCGTGACGACCTCGCCCAGACGGATGCGCGCCGTCCGGGCGCGACCGCCGGCTGCGCTACTCGAGGGGAGGCTCTCCGACGTCATCCTGCAGGCCTCCCGGGTGGTTCTCGGTGTGCGCTCTCACCGCGGCGGCGAAACGGTCGCCGCGATCGGCGTAGTCGGCGAACTGGTCCATGGACGCCGCGGCCGGTGCGAGGAGCACCACGTCGCCTGGAGACGCCGCAGCGGCCGCCAGGGCGACGGCCTCGGCCATCACATCCTCAGTCTCATCGTGAGCGACCTCGAACACGGGAAGGTCGGGCGCGTGTCGTGCGAATGAGGCGAGCACCTCGTCGCGCTCGACCCCGATGACCACGGCGGCACGCACCCGCGCCGCCGAGGAGGCGATCAGCGGGTCGATGTCGGCACCCTTGAGCAGGCCGCCGACGATCCAGACGATCGACGGATACGCGGTCAGCGAGGCGCCGGCCGCGTGCGGGTTGGTGGCCTTCGAGTCGTCGACCCAGGTCACCCTTCCGGCGGTCACGACATGCTCGATGCGGTGCCGGTCGAGCGAGAACGCGGCGAGTGCCTGGCGGATGGCGTCGACGGAGACGCCGTAGCTGCGGGCCAGCGCCGAGGCGGCCAGCACGTCGGCGACGGTGTGCGGCGCCCCTAGTCCGCGCGCCCGCAGCTCGTCGATCGTGGCGATCTCGAGCGCGGAGTCGCGGCGCTCGGCGAGGAAGGCCCGGTCGCAGAGGATGCCGTCGACCACGCCGAAGTCGCTCGGCCCGGGAGTGCCGAGGTCGAAGCCGACGGCACGCGCGCCCTCCACCACGTCGGCCTCCTCGACCATGCGGAGCGTGCGCTCGTCGGCCTTGTTGTAGACGCACGCCACCTGCGTGCGCTCGTACACCTTCGCCTTCGCGGCTGCGTAGGCCTCCATGGAGCCGTGCCAGTCCAGATGGTCCTCGGCGATGTTGAGGCACACCGCCGAGTACGGCGACATCGAGTGGAGCGAGTGCAGCTGGTAGCTCGACAGCTCGACCACGAGCACGTCGAAGCCCTCGGGGTCGCGGATGGCGTCGAGCACCGGGATGCCGATGTTGCCGCAGGGCGCGACGCGTTTGCCTCCGGCCAGCAGCATCGCCGCGGTGAGCTGCACGGTCGTGGTCTTGCCGTTGGTCCCGGTGACCGCGATCCAGTCGGCGGGACGGCCGACCTTGTCGCGCAGCCGCCAGGCCAGCTCGACGTCGCCCCAGACCGGGATGCCGTGCTCATCCGCCCAGACCCGCAACGGGTCGTCGGGGTGGTAGCCGGGCGAGGCCACGACGAGGTCGGGCTCGAAGCCGCGCAGAGCCTCCGGCACCTCCCCCGCGGGGGCCAGCTCGAGGCGGGCGCCGATCACCGGGATCAGGTCGCGGTACTCCTGCTTCGCCTTCTCGGCGACCACGAGCACGTCTGCCTGCAGCTCGGTGAGCGTGTCGGCGACAGAGAACCCGGTCATGCCGAGGCCCAGGACCGCGACCTTGAGGCCGCTCCAGTCGGCGTGCCAGCTGGTGAGCTCGTCGAGCGGGGCCGCCATCAGCTGGACAGCCACTCGAGGTAGAACGACCCGACCGCCGCGGCGACGAACAGCCCCGCGATGATCCAGAAGCGCACGACGATGGTGACCTCGGCCCAGCCCTTCATCTCGAAGTGGTGATGGAGGGGGCTCGCCCGCCAGATGCGCTTGCCCTTGGTGAGCTTGAAGTAGGTCAGCTGCACGGCCACCTGGCCTGCGACGAGGACGAAGATGCCGCCGATGAAGACCAGGAGCAGCTCGGTCTGGGCGAGGATCGCCAGCGCGGCGAGGGCGCCGCCGAGCGCGAGCGAGCCGGTGTCGCCGAGGAAGATCTGCGCCGGGTTCGTGTTCCACCAGAGGAAGCCGATCAGGGCGCCGACGACGGTCGCCGCGACGACCGCGAGGTCGAGCGGGTCGCGGACGTCGTAGCACTTGTACAGCACGTCGGGGTCGATGTTCACGTTCGAGCACGACTGGTTGAACTGCCAGAAGCCGATGATGATGAACGACCCGATGGCGAGGATGCTCGAGCCGGGCGCCAGTCCGTCGAGGCCGTCGGTGAGGTTCACCGCGTTCGAGGTGGAGATGACGATGAGGCCGATCCAGATCACGAACACGATCACGCCGATGACCGCACCCCACGACAGGAAGTCGAACGGCAGGTCGCGGATGAACGAGATGCTCGTCGAGGCCGGCGTCTCGCCGCGAGCGTTCGGGAACTGGATCGCGAGCAGCGCGAACACCACGCCCACGACGACCTGGCCCACGATCTTCGCGATCGGGCCGAGGCCGAGGCTCCGCTCCTTGCGCACCTTGAGGAAGTCGTCGATGAAGCCGACCACACCGAGCCCGGTCATGAGGAACAGCACCAGCAGACCCGACACCGTCGGCGGCTCCTGCGTGAACATGGCCGAGACGAAGTAGCCGAAGAGCGTCGCGATGATGATCACGATGCCGCCCATGGTGGGCGTCCCGCGCTTGACGTAGTGCGACTCGGGGGTGTCGACGTTGATGAACTGGCCCCAGGCGAACCGCTTGAAGATGCGGATGAACACGGGGGTCATGAACAGGGAGAACGCCAGCGACAGCGAGGCGGCGAGCAGCAGGGTGATCACGAGTGGGCCTCCGCGAGCCGGTCGCCGAGGAAGCGCAGGCCGGCCGAGTTGGAGGACTTGACCAGGATCACGTCGCCCTCGCGCGCATCCGCCTGGATGAGGTCGAAGGCCTCGTCGGCGGTGGCCGCGAAGACAGCCTCGCCGTCCCATGAGCCCTCGTGGTTCGCGGCGAGGTGGAGCGCGCGCGCCCCCTCGCCGACCACGTACAGCCGCTCGATGTTGAGGCGCACCACGAGGCGGCCGATGCGGTCGTGCTCCTCGACGGCGTAGGGACCGAGCTCGCTCATCTCGCCGAGCACGGCGATGGTGCGCTGGTCGGGACGGGCGATCTGGGCGAGGGTCTTGAGGGCGGAGGCCATCGAATCGGGGCTCGCGTTGTAGGCGTCGTTGATGACGACCACTCCGTCGCCGCCGCCCATGACCTCCATGCGCCAGCGCTCGGCGCGCGTGACCGACTCGAGGCCGGCCACGATCACCTCCAGGGGCACGCCGAGCTCGTGGGCCGAGGCGGCGGCCGCCAGGGCGTTCATGACGTGGTGCTCCCCGAGCACGCCGAAGCGCACCGGAGCGGAGGAGCCGTCGGGCAGGTGCAGGGTGAAGCCGGTGCCGAGCGCGGTCGCCTCGATGTCGGTGGCGCGCACCTCCGCGCGATCGCCGAGGCCGAACCACCGCACGCGGGCGGCGGTCTTCTCGGCCATGCTCGCGACGCGCGGGTCGTCGACGTTGAGCACGGCGACGTCGCCCGGCTCGAGGTCCTTGACCATCTCGGTCTTCGTGATCTGCGTGGCCTCGATGCCGCCGAACTCGCCCGCGTGCGCCAGGCCGACCATGAGCACGACGCCCACGTCGGGCTTGGCCATGCGGATCAGCCGCGTGATCTCGCCCCGGCCGCTCGCGCCCATCTCGGCGACGAGGTAGCGCGTGTCGTCGGTGAGCTTCAGCATCGTCAGCGGGGCGCCGACCTCGTTGTTGAACGAGTCGCGCGGGGCGACGGTCTCGCCCACACGCTCGAGGATCGAGCGGAGCAGGTTCTTGGTCGTGGTCTTGCCGTTGGAGCCGGTGATGCCCACGATCTTCAGCCGCCCCCGTGCGCGGACACGACGCACGACCTCGGTCGCGAACACCCCGAGGGCGTCGACGCTGTCGGCGACGACGATCTGCGGCACGGCCACGTCGGACTCGTGCTCGACGATGACGAGCGTGGCGCCGGCCTCGACCGCGTTCGGCACGAAGCGGTGACCGTCATCGGCCTCGCCGCGCTTGGCGACGAAGACGTCGCCCGGGCCGATCAGGCGCGAGTCGGTGTCGACGGTGCCGGACACGACCGAGTCGGGCGTCCATCCGGCCTCGGCCGCGGATCCGGTGAGCACCAGACGGCCGCCGAGGATGTCGGCGACGTCGGTGAGGGTCAGTTCGAGCATGTCAGAGCCAGCCTCGTTCCTGCAGCGCGCGACGCGCGTCGTCGCGGGCGGAGTACGGGATCCGCTCCCCCGCGACCTCGTGGTAGTCCTCGTGTCCGGGGCCGGCGTACAGCACGATGTCGTTCTCGGCCGCGAGGTCGAGTGCGGCGCGCAGCGCGGCTCGGGGATCGGCGATCTCGTGGATCTCCCGCGCGGGCACGGCCGCCGTGGCGCCTGCGATGAGGGCGCGGCGGATGGCCGCAGGATCCTCGTAGCGGGGATTGAAGTCGGTGATGACGACGACATCGGCGAGCCTCGCCGCGATGGCGCCCATCTCCTCGCGTTTGGTCGTGTCGCGGTCGCCGTCGGCGCCGAACACCATGACGACGCGGCCCGTGGCGACGCGGCGCATCGACTCGAGCATGACCGTGAACCCGTCGGGGGTGTGACCGTAGTCGACGTAGACCGTGGGGCCGCGGTCGCCCGACACCTTCTCGGCCCGGCCCGGGATGTAGACGTCGATGCCGCCGTCGCGCTCGAGCACGTGGGCGATCGCGTCGAGGTCGAAGCCCGCCTCGACGAGCATGACCAGGGCGAGCGCGGCGTTCGAGGCCATGAATGCGCCCAGCAGCGGAACGCTCGTGGAGAGGGTGCGGCGATCGGGGGCGACGAGCGTGAACGACGTCGCGTCCTCCGTCGCGTCGTCGACCGTCAGGCTCCACTCCGCCTCGACGTCGGGCCGCGTGCCGATGGTGGCCATCGGGATGCGGGACTCGTCGGCGAGCCGCCGGCCGTACCCGCCGTCGACGATCGCGACGCCGCGCCGCGCGCGGTCGGGGTCGAACAGCGCCCGCTTGGCCTCGAAGTACTCCTCCATGGAGGAGTAGTCGTCGAGATGGTCGTGGGTGAGGTTCGTGAAGCCCGCCACATCGAAGACGATCCCGTCGACGCGGTGCTGGGTCACGGCCTGCGCCGACACCTCGAGCACCACCGCGCGCACGTCGGCCTCGCGCATCCGCGCCAGCATGGCGTGGATCTCGGTGGCCTCCGGGGTGGTGAGCTTGCTGGCGATCGTGTCGTCGCCGATCCGCCGCTCCGCGGTCGTCGAGAGGCCCGCGACCACGCCGAGCTGGCGCAGCACGGCCTCGACGAGGTACGCGACGCTGGTCTTGCCGTTGGTACCGGTCACGCCGAACACCGTCGGCGGGTCGATGCGGGTGCGGTACACCCACGCCGCCACCTCGCCGAGCGCCGCACGGGGCTCGGGCGTCACGAGGACGGGCAGGCCGGACTCCCCGGCCAGGGCGGCCCCGGCGGGGTCGGTGAGCACGGCGACGGCGCCGGAGGCGGCCGCATCCGCGGCGAAGCTCGCCCCGTGGTGGCGGAGACCGGGCAGCGCGGCGTAGAGGTCGCCGGGCGCGACGTCCTTCGACGACAGCGAGACGCCCGTCACCTCCACGTCGCCCACGAGGCCGGCGGCGTCGAAGCCCGCCTCCTCGACCAGTTGCGACAGGGACCGCGGAATCGGATGCTCGGGCCGGAGCGCCGAAGGGATCCGATCGGTCATGATCTCCTCGAGTCGCTCGGTCAGTAGGTGGTGGGGAGGTCGGGAGCCGGCACGGTGGACGGCTGGACCCGGTGCTCCTTGAGGACCTGCGACATGATCTTCTGGAAGACCGGCGCGGCCGCCAGAGCAGACTCCACGGTAACAGGCTTGGCGATGGTCACCGAAACGACGTACTGCGGGTCGTCGGCCGGTGCCAGACCCGCCAGCGACGTGATATAGCTCGACCCGTAGGCGCCGTTGCCGTCGCTCATCTGGGCGGTACCCGTCTTGGCCGCGACGCGGTAGCCGGGGATCGTGAGATCCTTCGACGCGTAGCCGCCGGTGACCACGGTCTCGAGCATGTGGACCGTGTCGCTCGCCGCCTGCGGGGAGACCACCTGCTCGCTCGAGCCGGTGGGAACGTCGGTCATCGAGCCGTCGGCCTGCTTGCAGCCCTCGACGAGCTGGACGGGCAGCCGGACGCCGCCGTTGCCGAGCGCCTGGTACATGCTCGCCACCTGCACGGCCGTGGTCGAGAGCCCCTGGCCGAACGTGGTCGTCATGTTGGTCTGGTCGTCCCACTCGTCCCAGGGGTGGATGATGCCTCCCGACTCGGCCGGGAAGCCGACCTCGCTGGCCTGGCCCAGGTGGAACTTCATCATGTAGTCGTAGCGCTGCTGGGCACTCATCTGCTCGCCGAGCATCGCCGTACCGGTGTTCGACGACTCCTGGATGACGCCCGCCAGGGTGAGACGGAGCGGATCGGTGTGGAACTCGCTGTCCTTCGTCGAGGCGCCGTTCGAGTCGGTGTAGATGTAGGGGGCCTCGACGCGCGTTCCGACATCGGCCGTGCCCGAGTCGACCAGGGAGGCCGCGGTGAGCGCCTTGAAGGTCGAGCCCGGCTCGAACGGCGCCTGGAAGGCGATCGAGCCGCGCTCCGTGGGATCGGTGCCGTCGACGTTGTTCGGGTCGACGCTCGGGTAGTCGGCGACGGCCAGCAGCTTGCCGGTCTTCACCTCCTGCACCACGACCGTGCCCCACGCGCCCTGTACCTCCTGCACACGCGCGGCGAGCGTCTGCTGCGCGAAGTACTGCAGGTCGCTGTCGAGGGTCAGCACCACCGTGCCGCCGTCCTGCGCCTGGACGGTGGTCTCGGTGCTGCCGGGGATGGCGACCCCGCCGTTGTCGCCCGAACGGAGGTACGTCTGCACTCCGTCCGTGCCGGCGAGGCACGTCTGATCGAGCTGCTCGACGCCGGCCTGACCGGTGCCGTCGCTGCCCACGAAGCCCACCACGCTGCCCGCGACCGCCCCGTTGGGGTACGTGCGCTTGGGCACCGAGGAGTAGTAGAGCCAGTCGACGCCGAGGTCGCGGATGGCCCGGAACTGGTCGACGCTGATGCCCTTCACCACGTACGCGAAGTTCGACGTGGGATCGGCGGTGAACGTCGCGTACACGTCATCGGCCGACAGCCCGGTGATCGCGGCGATCTTCTCGGCGATCTCCCGCGGGGTCACGGTCGTGGTGTTGCCCGCGTCGTCGGTCTTCTCGAGGTCGACCACCTGGTTAGGCGCGACCGTCACGTCGTAGGTGAGCACCGTGGTGGCGAGGACCGTGCCGTCGGAGTCGGTGATGTCTCCGCGGAGCCCGTAGGTCTCGGTCTGGGCGGAGAGCTTGTCGAAGGCCTGCGCGTTCAGCTCGTCGGCCTGCACGATCTGGATCGACACCAGGCGCACGATGAACACCCCCACCAGCGCCACCACCGCGAGCACGGCGAGAGCCGTCCTCCTTCGTGTGGAGCGGCTGACAGCGATCACCTGGATCCTCCTGGGGGACGTGCGGGCGGGAGCGGGTTCAGTGGGTGGTCGGTGACGGCAGCGTTCCCGACCACGGTACGTCGGTCGAGCCCGAGGCCGGCGCCGACGCGCCAGCGTCGGACGTCGCGGCCGCCGGCGGGTTGAGCAGCGAGTTGGCGATGAGGTTGCCGCCGCCGGTCACCGTGCCGGTGGCCGCCGCGGGCGAGGGCGATCCGAGCACCGCGCCGTCGGAGAGCCGCAGGTAGACCGGAGCGCTGTTCGAGACCATGCCGAGCGTCTCGGCCTGCGAGGCGAGGTTCTGCGGGGAGGACAGCTTGTCCATCTGCTCCGACAGCGTCTGGTTCGTGCGGTCGAGCTCCTTCTGCGAGGACTGCAGCGACTCGATCTCGTACGCACCCTGCGAGAGGCCCACCGACAGCATCAGCTGCGTGATCACGATCGCGAGCACACCGCCGATCACGACGGCGGCGTAGGCGATCTTCGGACGGCGGCGGCGCTGCGCCCGCGAGGTGACGACGTGGAACCGAGGCCGGGGCGACTCGGTGCGGCCGTCGGCGCGCCGCGTCGTGCTGGGCGTCTCGAGATCGAGCTCCTCGTCGAGCACGGGCGCCGCCGAGCCGCGCAGGGCGGTGGGCCGCACCATGTGACTGCGGGCGGGCTGGCTCATGCTGCTCTCCTCAGGCGCTCCGCTGCGCGGAGCCGGACGGGGGTGGAACGGGAGTTGCGGGCGCGCTCCTCGTCGTCGGCGAGCTCGGCGCCGCGGACCAGGAGCCTCAGCTCGGGTGCGTGCTCGGGCAGCTCGACCGGGAGGCCGGCGGGAGCCGTGGAGGTCGACCGCCTCTGCAGCTCGCGCTTGACGATGCGGTCCTCGAGCGACTGGTAGGCGAGCACGACGATGCGGCCGTGCACGGCCAACGCATCGACGCCGGCCGGGATCGCCCGTTCGAGCACCGAGAGCTCCTGGTTGACCTCGATCCGCAGCGCCTGGAAGACGCGCTTGGCCGGGTGACCCGCATCCCGGAACCGCGCCGGCGTCGCCGCGCTGAGGATGTCGACCAGACGACCGGAGCGGTCGATGGGCCCGCTCTGACGCTCGGTCACGATGGCCCGGGCGTACCTGTCGGCGAGTCGCTCCTCGCCGTAGTCGCGGAAGATGCGCTTGAGGTCGCCCTCCGAGTACGTGGCGAGCACCTCGGCGGCTGTCGGGCCCGTCGTCGGGTCCATCCGCATGTCGAGGGGTGCGTCCTTCGAGTAGGCGAAGCCGCGGTCCGCCTCGTCGAGCTGCATCGACGAGACACCGAGGTCGAAGAGGATGCCGTCGACCGCCCCGATGCCGAGCTCGTCGAGCACCTCGGGCAGCTCGTCGTAGACGGCGTGCACCAGGTCGGTGCGCGCCGAGAAGCGCTCGAGCCGGCGCCCGGCGAGGTCGAGGGCTGCGGTGTCGCGGTCGAGGCCGACGAGGTGCACGGTCGGATGCGCCTCGAGCAGCGCCTCGGAGTGGCCGCCGAGGCCGAGGGTGGCGTCGACCACGACGGCTCCCTCGTGCTGCAGCGCCGGGGCGAGCAGCTCGAGGGTGCGCTCGAGGAGCACGGGGGTGTGGATGCGGGAGAGATCGTCCATGGCGTGCCCTGCGGTCCGGCCGTCTGTCCTGATCCCCATCCGTTCGGGACCTGGCGCTGGGGAAGTGCGTCAGGGCGTCGAACAGCTGGGAGTCACGACAGACGGGTCAGAACAGTCCGGGGATCACCTCCTCCTCGGTGGACGAGAACGCGGCTTCCTGCTCGGCCAGGTAGGCGTTCCAGGCGTCGGCGTTCCAGATCTCGGCGCGCGTGCCGGCACCGATGACCACGAGCTCGCGGTCGAGGCCGGCGTAGGCCCGCAGGGGCGCGGGGACGGTGATGCGGTTCTGCTTGTCGGGCGTCTCGGCGCTCGCACCGGAGAGGAACACGCGGAGGTAGTCACGGGCCTGCTTGCTGGTGACCGGCGCCTGACGGATCTTCTCGTGGAGGTTCTCGAACTCGCGGGTCGAGAACACGTAGATGCAGTTCTCCTGCCCGCGGGTCATGACCACTCCCCCGGCCAGTTCGTCGCGGAACTTGGCAGGCAGGATGATCCGCCCCTTCTCGTCGAGGCGTGGGGAGTACGTACCAAGGAACACGTCTCCCCTCACTTCTCTCCGGCCAGGACTGGTGGGCTTGGACTCCACTTTACTCCACTACCCTCCACAAACTCCAGGAATACGCTCAAGTACGCGTCTTGGGCGTGTCGAGAAGCCCGGAATCATGCGGCAAAATGCGCGTGGAGGGAAGTGGAGGAAAAATGTCGAAAAGACCCCTCCGAGGGCACAAAAAAGACCGGCCCGAAGGCCGGTCTCATCCGAGTGGAGCGGGGTGGAGAGCTATTCGCCCCGGTCGTCTCCCTCGCGGCGCTCCCAACGGTCGCCGAGCTTGTCCATGAACCCACGCGACCCGCCCTGGGTGGCGGAGGAGGTGGGAGTGGAGGGGAAGGGAGTGGAGGACGACGCCTTGCCCGCGCGCTTGGTGCGGCGCAGCGCCAGCAGCACGCCGCCGAACATGGCGACGAAGCCGAGCAGCCCGACGAGCGGCTGCTGCAGGATCACGCCGGCGATGACGATGCCCAGTCCGAGGATGGCGACGAGGATGCCCAGCACGAGGGCGCCGTAGTTGACGCGGCCTCTGCCGCTGACCGCCGAGACGAAATCGGCGTCATTGCGGTAGAGACTGCGCTCCATCTCATCGAGGAGTCTCTGCTCTTGCTCGGAAAGCGGCATCGTGCGTTCACCTTCAGGCTCTTGACCGGTGCGTGATACTCGTGATTCTAGTGCGCACGGTCTGGCTAGGCTAGGCGCGTGAACCAAAGCCCGCGCCTGGTCGATCAGGTCGACGCACGAATCGTGGGATTTCTCGAATCGCGCTCCCTCATCCTCCGTCAGATCGCTCCTGAGCTCGCCCCGTTCGACACCTTCTCCCGGGATCTTCTCAGCGGTGGGAAGCGCTTCCGAGCGCAGTTCTGCTACTGGGGCTGGCGAGCGGCCGGAGGCCTCTCCGCCGAGCTCTCTCCGGCCGTCGTCGACCTCTGCGCGGGCCTCGAGCTCTTCCACGCGGCGGCGCTCGTGCACGACGACATCATCGACCGCTCCGACACCCGCCGCGGGATGCCCGCCGCGCACCGTCGGTTCGAGTCGGTGCATCGCGACTCCTCCTGGGAGGGGGATGCCGCGGGCTTCGGCGAGGGGGCCGCCATCCTCCTCGGCGACCTGCTCCTGGCGTGGAGCGACGAGCTCGTCTCCGGCGCGCTGGCGATGCTGCCCGACACCCACGCCCGTGGCGCCCGGCAGGCGTTCGACCTCATGCGCACCGAGGTCACGCTCGGGCAGTACCTCGACATCATGGAGGAGCGCGCCTGGCGAGCTCCGAGCGACCTCTCCCCCGTCCGTCGTGCCGAGCGCGTGATGATCTACAAGTCGGCGAAGTACAGCGTCGAGGCGCCACTGGCGATCGGCGCCTCCGCGGCCGGCGGTCGCACCTCGCTGGTGGAGGGCCTGCGCGACGTCGGCCTGCCGCTCGGCATCGCTTTCCAGCTGCGCGACGACGTGCTCGGAGTCTTCGGCGACGCGGAGGTGACGGGCAAGCCCAGCGGCGACGACCTGCGCGAGGGCAAGCGCACGCTTCTCGTGGCGTACACGCGAGCGCGCCTGTCCGAGTCGGCGCGGCGGCTCGTCGACGAGCTGCTCGGCGACCCCGACCTCGACGAGTCGCAGGTGCGGATGCTGCAGCAGACGATGCGCGAGGCCGGCGCCCTCGACGAGGCCGAGCGCCTGATCGAGGGCAACGTGGCCCTCGCGCTCGAGAACCTCGGCGACCTCGCGCTCGACGACGAGACGCGCGAGGCCCTGGTGGGCCTGGCACGACGGATCACCGACCGCGTCGCGTGACGCCGGGCCCGTTGACGCCGAACCCCGAGCGGGGCGGCCGCGGGGCCGGGGGCTGAGCCCCCGGAGGGGTCAGAGCGCGAGCGCCTGCGCCACCCGGCGCACCTCGGTCTTGCGGCCGGCGCGGAGCGCCTCGATGGGCGGGACGCCGATGGTGTCGTTGTCGGCCAGCAGCCACTCGACGATGCCCTCGTCGTCGAAGCCGCTGTCGCCGAGCACCACCACGGTGCCCTTGAGCTCGTGCAGGGGCTCGCCGTCACGGAGGAACGCGGCGGGCACGACGAGCTTGCCCTCCCGACGCACGGCGACGAGCACGCGCTCCTCGATGAGGCGGCGGACTCGGCTCTGCGACAGGCCCAGCTCCTCCACGAGGTCGGGAACGGTGAGCCAGGACGAGGTGGACGGATCGGTCACGAGTACAGACAATCACGTGCGAGGCCGACGGCGAGAATCCTCGTGCGTCACGAATCGATAAAGAATGGGTGGAAGATCCCTCCGCAGAGGCGACGTTCCGGGGTCGTTCCCGGGTTCCGGCCAGGCTGGAACCTAGACTTCCAGCGTGACGAGCGCGACGACCGACCCCATGCTCGGCCGACTCATCGACGGCCGATACCAGGTGAAGTCGCGCATCGCCCGCGGGGGCATGGCCACCGTCTACGTCGCCACCGATCTGCGTCTCGACCGCCGAGTGGCGATCAAGGTCATGCACGGCCACCTGGCCGACGACGAGGTCTTCCGTGAGCGTTTCGTCCGCGAGGCGCGCTCCGCGGCGCGACTGGCGCATCCGAACGTCGTGAACGTGTTCGACCAGGGCCAGGACTCCGACATGGCGTACCTCGTCATGGAGTACCTCCCCGGCATGACGCTGCGCGACCTGCTCCGCGAGCGGGGTCGCCTCGGCATCGACCAGGCGGTCGACGTGATGGATGCGGTGCTCGGCGGGCTCGCGGCGGCGCACAAGGCCGGCATCGTGCACCGCGACCTCAAGCCCGAGAACGTGCTGCTCGCCGACGACGGCCGCATCAAGATCGGCGACTTCGGCCTCGCTCGGGCGGCCACCGCCAACACGGCCACGGGCCAGGCTCTGCTCGGCACCATCGCGTACCTCTCCCCCGAGCTGCTGACCCGGGGGGTCGCCGACACCAGGAGCGACGTCTACGCCGCGGGCATCATGTTCTCCGAGATGCTCGTCGGTACCCAGCCCTTCACCGGCGACCAGCCGATGCAGATCGCCTTCAAGCACGCCAACGACCCGATGCCCGTGCCGAGCTCCGCGAATCCCGAGATCCCCGAGGGGCTCGACGACCTCATCCTCTGGGCGACGGTGAAGGATCCCGAGGAGCGGCCGGCCGACGCCAAGGAGATGCTCGACAGGCTGCGCGAGGTCGAGGAGGGGCTCGGCATCGTCCGCCACGCCGGCACCGCCTCGCAGCGCACGATGCTCCTGCCGCCGGAGGCCCTGGGGCCCCGCGCCCGACGATCGCTCCACCACCGTCTTCACCGCCCCCTCCGTACCGCCCGACGAGGCCGCCGCCGAGGCCGCCGGTCCCGAGGCGACGGTGCAGCTGGTCGCGCGCAAGGCGCGGCGGCGCCGCGTGCGGGGCTGGTGGCTGCTCGTCGCGGTGCTCGTCATCGCGGCCGGAGTCGGCGGCACCGGCTGGTGGTACTCCGCCGGGCCCGGGTCGATGACCACGATCCCGAGCCTCGCCGGCTCGGCGCCAGAGGATGCCGTGGCGCAGCTGGAGGAGTTGGGCCTGGTCCCGAGTCAGAGTCAGTCGACGAGCCCAACGGTCGCCGCCGGCACCGTCATCGACACGAACCCTTCGGGGGGCACGAGCATCCGCAACGGGTCCGCCGTCGACGTGATCGTCTCGAGCGGCCCGGCGATGCTGCCCGTGCCCGATCTCGCGGGCATGTCCGAGCGCGACGCCCAGAACGCCATCACCGCGGCGGGCTTCACGGTCGGGAAGTCGAGCCTGCAGTTCTCCGCGGAGGTGGCCTCGGGCGAGGTCATCGCGGCGACCGATCCCTCGGGTGCCGCCCTCGGCCCGGAGTACGGCGAGCAGCAGACTGTCGACCTCGTGGTCTCGCTCGGCGCCGTGCCCGACGTCACCGGGCAGACGCTCGACCAGGCGAAGGCCGCGCTCGGGGCCGTGGGCCTCGTCGCCTCGGAGGGCGCTCAGGACTACAACGAGGACGTCCCCGAGGGCTCCGTCTACCGGGCGACCGTGCAGACCGATCCGGTGCGCCCCGGCGACACCGTCGTGCTCGACGTGTCGCGCGGCCCGGCCCCCGTCCCCGTCCCGGACGTACAGGGCATGACGCGCGACGAGGCGAAGCAGGCCCTGCAGGACGTCGGGCTCAAGGCGGTCTACTCGGTCTTCTGGGACGCGATCCCGAACGTGCTGACGAAGGTGCAGTCGGTGTCGCCCTCGGTGGGCACCTCGGTCAAGAAGGGCACCGAGGTCAACCTGGGCATCACCGCATCCGGCTGACCATGACGGACGGCGAACGGCCCGTCCCTCGAGGGGACGGGCCGTTCGCCGTTCGGGCCGTTCGTCGTTCAGGCGGAGGCGCTCAGCGCGCGCTGCCCGTGGCCTTCAGCTCCTCGGCGACGAGGAACGCGAGCTCGAGCGACTGCATGTGGTTGAGTCGCGGGTCGCAGAGCGACTCGTACCGGGTCGCCAGCGTCGCCTCGTCGATCTGCTCCGAGCCGCCCAGGCACTCGGTGACGTCGTCGCCGGTGAGCTCGACGTGGATGCCGCCGGGGTACGTGCCCGCCGCGCGGTGCGCCTCGAAGAAGCCCTTCACCTCGTCGACCACGTCGTCGAAGCGACGGGTCTTGTAACCGTTCGGCGTGGTGAGGCCGTTGCCGTGCATCGGGTCGGTGACCCAGAGCGGCAGCGCGTCGCTGCCCTTGACCGCCTCGAGCAGCGGCGGCAGCGCGTCGCGGATCTTTCCGGCACCCATGCGGGTGATGAAGGTGAGCCGGCCCGGCTCGCGCTGCGGGTCGAGCTTGTCGATGAGCCGCAGCATGTCGTCGGCGGACGTCGTCGGCCCGAGCTTCACCCCGATCGGGTTGCGCACCCGCGAGAGGAAGTCGACGTGCGCGCCGTCGAGGTCGCGGGTGCGCTCGCCGATCCACACGAAGTGGCCGCTCGTGTCGTAGGGCAGCCCCGTGCGGGAGTCGATGCGCGTGAGCGGGCGCTCGTAGTCGAGCAGCAGCGCCTCGTGGCTGACGAAGAACTCGGTGCGCTTGAGCGCCTCGAAGTCGGCTCCGCACGCCACCATGAACTTCACCGCACGGTCGATCTCGCCCGCGAGCTGCTCGTAACGCACGTTCGCCGGGTTGGAGGTGAAGCCCTTGTTCCACATGTGGACCTGGCGCAGATCCGCGAACCCGCCCTGGGTGAACGCACGGATGAGGTTCAGCGTCGACGCAGCGACGTGGTAACCCTGAAGCACCCGACCGGGATCGGCCGCACGCGACTCGGGCGTGAAGTCGTAGCCGTTCACCACGTCGCCGCGGTAGGCAGGCAGGGTCACGCCGTCGCGGGTCTCGGTGTCGCTCGAGCGCGGCTTCGCGAACTGCCCCGCCATGCGGCCCATCTTGATGACCGGCATCGACGCACCGTAGGTGAGCACGACCGCCATCTGGAGGATGGTCTTGACACGATCACGGATCTTGTCGGCGGTGGCCCCGGCGAACGTCTCGGCGCAGTCGCCGCCCTGCAGCAGGAACGCCTGGCCGCGTGCGGCCTCGGCGAGGCGCGAACGCAGGTTGTCGGCCTCGCCCGCGAACACCAGGGGCGGCATCGTCGCGAGCTCGCGACCGACGGCCTCCATGGCGGCGGTGTCGGGCCACTGCGGCTGCTGCTTGACAGGAAGGGAGCGCCAATAGTCGAGACCCTCGATCACTGCCTCATCTGCTTCGACGATGATCTCGGTCGGATCTACCACTGTTCTCGTTCCTGTTCCTGTTGGCGTCAGCGCTTGCGCGTCCGCTTCTCCTTGACTGAAGAAGCGTAGACGTCGGAGTATTCCTGCCCGCTCATGCGATGCAGCTCGTACATGATCTCATCGGTCACGCTCCGCAGGATGAACCGGTCGGACTCGAGACCCTCGAAGCGCGAGAAGTCGAGCGGCTTCCCGATGATGATGCCGACGCGGCGGATGCGCGGCAGCTTCGAGTGCAGCGGCATCACCTTCTCGGTGTCGACCATGACGATCGGGATTATCGGGACGTGGGCCTCGAGCACCATGCGGGCCACGCCGGTGCGGCCGCGGTACATCTTGCCGTCGGGGCTGCGTGTGCCCTCGGGGTAGATGCCGAGGAGCTCGCCCTTGGCCAGCACCTTGAGCCCGGTGTTGAGCGACGCCTCCGAGGCCTTGCCACCCGAGCGATCGATCGGCAGCTGCCCCGCGGCGTTGAAGAACAGTCGCATGAGGAGGCCCGCCGGCCCGCGCTTGGTGAAGTAATCGCTCTTGGCCAGGAACGCGACGTGCCGATCGACCATCGTCGGGAGGAACACCGAGTCGCTGAACGAGAGGTGGTTGCTCGCGAGGATCGCCGCGCCCTTGGTGGGGATGTTCTCGTAGCCGATCACCCACGGGCGGAAGAACGTCTTCAGCACGGGGCCGGCGAGCAGCAGCTTGACCAGGAAGTAGAACATCGGGCTCAGTGCACCTCGGCCAGTCCACGGGCGAGGTCGGCGGCGCCGACCACCCCGGCGTCGTTGACGAGCTCCGCGATGCGGAACTCGGGCTCGGGATGGTAGCCGCGCGCCGGGAGGGTCTCGAGGAAGGCCTGACGGATGGGGTCGAGCAGGAGGTCGCCGGACTGGGCGACACCACCGCCGATGACGAACATCTGCGGATCGAGCACCGCGGCCAGGCTCGCAGCGGCCTGTCCGATCCACCCGCCGAGCTGGCGCAGCGCGGCGAGGGCCCCGGGGTCGCCGGCCTGGATCAGCTCGGCGATGTCGGCGCCGTCGAGGGTCCCGTGCCGTGCACGACGGGCGGCGAGAGCCTGCCCGATGCCGCCGGCGTCGGCGAGCTCGTTCGCCATGCGCTGCAACGCCCTACCGGAGCCGTACTGTTCGATGCAGCCGTGTGCACCGCATCCGCAGGGCAGACCGCCGGGCACGACACGGAGGTGTCCGATCTCGCCCGCGGCGCCGAATCCTCCGCGGAACAGGCGGTCGCCCGAGACGATCGCGCCGCCGACACCCGTGCCGATCGTGAGCGTGACCATGTCGCTCACCAGACGGCCCGCGCCGAAGCGGAACTCGGCCCATCCGGCGGCGTTGGCGTCGTTCTCGATGAGGATGTGCTTGTTCAGCCGGGCCTCGAGCTTCTCGCGGAAGGGCTCGTGCCGCCAGTTGATGTTGGGGGCGTAGTAGACGACCGACTGCGCCGCGTCGATGAAGCCCGCCGCAGCGACGCCCACGGTCTGGATGTCGTGGTCGCGCTCGAGCTCGCGCACCATGTCGACCACGGTGTCCTCGATGACCTGCGGCTCGGAGGCGCTGGTGGGGCGACGGTCCTGGGCGAGGATCGTGCCGAGCTCGTCGACGACGGCTCCGGCGATCTTGGTGCCCCCGATGTCGATCCCGATCGCGCGCATGCCACTCCTTGTTGCTTCCGGACGGTCGGGGGCGCTCAGAGAGTGCTGTCGCTGTGGATGGTCTCCGCCCCGCCGACGGGGCCCGAGCGCGCCAAGTAGAGTGTAAGGGAATTGATCGACGACGGTACCGAAGGAGCTGCCGTGAAGGAGTACTCGACTCCGGCCGTGGTGACGGCCGACCCCGAGGCGAACTGCACCGACCTGCTGGTCGAGCGCGTACGCCTCTCCCCCGACGCGCCGCTGTTCGCCGTCCCCGACGGCGCGGGTTGGCGCGACATCACGTCGGCCGAGTTCCTCGCCCGCGTCACGGCGGTGGCCAAGGGCCTCATCGCCGCAGGCATCCAGCCGGGCGACAAGATCGGCCTGATGTGCCGCACACGTTACGAGTGGTCGGTGATCGACTTCGCGACCTGGTTCACCGGTGCGGTCCTCGTGCCGATCTACGAGACGTCGTCGCCGACGCAGGTGGCGTGGAACCTCAGCGACTCGGGCGCCACCGCGATGATCGTCGAGACGGCGGAGCACTTCGCCCGCTTCGACGAGGTGCGTCCCGACCTGCCGGCGGTCACGACCGTCTGGCAGGTCGAGCTCGGCGACCTCGACAAGCTCGCCGCCTCCGGCGTCGACGTGCCCGACGAGGAGGTCGAGCGGCGTCGACGGCTGGCCAAGGGCTCCGACCTCGCCACGCTCATCTACACCTCGGGCACGATGGGACGGCCGAAGGGCTGCATCCTCACGCACTCGAACTTCGTCGAGCTGTCGCGGAACGCCGCCGTCGCGATGTCGGAGGTCGTCAAGCCCGGCGCCTCCACCGTGCTGTTCATCACCACGGCGCACGTGTTCGCGCGCTTCATCTCGGTGATGAGCGTGCACGCCGGCGTGAAGGTGGGCCACCAGGCCGACACGAAGAAGCTGCTCGAGGCCCTCGGCTCGTTCAAGCCGACGTTCCTCCTCGCGGTCCCCCGCGTGTTCGAGAAGGTCTACAACTCGGCCGAGCAGAAGGCCGAGTCGGGCGGCAAGGGCAAGATCTTCCGGAAGGCCGCCGAGACCGCGGTCGCCCACTCCGAGGCGCTCGATGCCGGAAAGGTGCCGCTGGGGCTCAAGCTCCGGTTCGCGCTCTTCGACCGGCTGGTGTTCGCGAAGCTGCGGGCCGCGCTCGGCGGCCGCGTCGAGTACGCGGTGTCCGGATCGGCGCCGCTCGGCCACCACCTCGGGCACTTCTACCGGAGCCTCGGCGTCAAGATCCTCGAGGGCTACGGCCTCACGGAGACCACCGCACCGGCCACCGTGAACCTCGTCGACCGCTTCAAGATCGGCACTGTCGGCCCTGCCCTCCCGGGTGTGGGGCTGCGCCTGGCCGACGACGGCGAGATCCACGTCAAGGGCATCAACGTCTTCGGCGGCTACTGGCAGAACCCCGAGGCGACGGCCGAGGTCATGGACGGCGAGTGGTTCAAGACCGGCGATCTCGGCTCGCTCGACGCCGACGGGTTCCTCACGATCACCGGCCGCAAGAAGGAGATCATCGTCACCGCCGGCGGGAAGAACGTCGCTCCCGCGGCGCTCGAGGACCCGATCCGCTCGAACCCGCTCGTCGGGCAGGTGGTCGTCGTCGGCGACAAGCGTCCGTTCATCTCGGCGCTCGTCACGCTCGACACCGAGATGCTGCCGGTGTGGCTCGGCAACAACGGGCAGCGGTCCGACATGACGGTGACCGAGGCGGCGCAGAACCCGGCCGTGCTCGCCGAGATCCAGCGCGCGATCGACGAGGCCAACAAGCTCGTGTCGCGCGCAGAGTCCATCCGCAAGTTCGTCATCCTCGAGAACGATCTCACCGAGGCCAGCGGTCACCTCACGCCGAAGCTCTCGATCAAGCGGGCCGTCATCGTGAAGGACTACGCCGCGACCATCGACGCCATCTACGACGCGGCCCCCGCCACGCAGGGCCAGTCCCTGGTGCTCTAGCCCCTCAGTCCGTTTCGCCACCTTCCTGGCGTCTCGCCACCCGCATGCGCGTGGCGAGACGCCAGGGATGTGGCGAAACGGAAGAGCCTGGGCTCAGAACCAGGAGGACTCGCGGACCTGGCGCATCGCCTCGCGGCGCGTGGGCTTGTCGAGCCTGTCGAGGTAGAGCAGGCCGTCGAGGTGGTCGGTCTCGTGCTGGAGCGCCTGCGCGAGCACTCCCGTGCCCTCGACCTCGATCTCGTTGCCGTCGAGGTCGATGCCGCGCACCTTGGCGTACGGATACCGGCTGGTCTTGAACCACAGGTCGGGCACGGAGAGGCAGCCCTCGTCCATGAGCTCAGGCTCCCCCGAGGTCTCGACGAGCACGGGGTTCAGCACGTAGCCGACCTGCCCGTCGACGTTGTAGCTGAACGCCCGGAGGTTGACGCCGATCTGCGACGCCGCGACCCCCGCCCGCCCGGGCACCTTGACGCTGTCGAGGAGGTCTCCGACGAGCTGGCGGACGCCGTCGTCGATGACGTCGACGGGGGCGGACACCGTCTTGAGGACGGGGTCGCCGAAGATGCGGATCTCACGGACGCTCATCGCGTTCGCTCCTTGCTGTGCTGGGCGCGGTCAGGCGCTGGGGCTGATGACGACGAGGAGGTCGCCGGCGTCGACTTGCTGGGTGGTGGGGATGGCCAGGCGGGACACCGTGCCACCGACCGGGGTGGTGATGGCGGCTTCCATCTTCATCGCCTCGATGGTGGCGATGGCCTGGCCCGCCGCGACGGTATCACCTGCCGCGACCTTCAGGGTCACCACGCCCGAGAACGGGGCGGGGACCTGCCCGGGCTGGGCGGGGTCGGCCTTCTCGGCCTGCTTGGTCTCGACGGTCACGGCCCGGTCGCGGACGAACACCGGGCGCAGTTGCCCGTTGAGGGTGGTCATCACGGTGCGCATGCCCCTGTCGTCGGGCTCGGAGATGGCTTCGAGGCCGACGTAGAGCTTGACGCCCTTGTCGATGTCGACGACGTGCTCCTCGCCCTGCCGGAGGCCGTAGAGGTAGTCGACGGTGTCGACGACCGACAGGTCGCCGAACATGTCGCGCGCGGATTCGAACGCGCGGGTGGGGGCGGGGAACAGGAGCCGGTTGAGGGTCTGGCGCCGCGTCGCTGCGTCTGCGGAGGAGCTCAGCTGCTCGCGGTCGTCGTCGCTGATCGGGGTGACGCCGACCTTGACGTCGCGGCCCTGGAGGACCTTGGTGCGGAACGGCTCGGGCCATCCGCCGGGCAGTTCACCGAGCTCCCCGGCCATGAACCCGATCACGGAGTCGGGGATGTCGTAGTTCTGCGGGTTCTCGGCGAAGTCCTTCGGGTCGGCCTTCACCGCGGCCAGGTGCAGGGCGAGGTCGCCGACGACCTTCGAGGAGGGTGTGACCTTGGGGATGCGGCCGAGGATCTCGTTCGCGGCGGCGTAGAGGTCCTCGATCAGCTCGAAGTCATCCGCGAGACCGAGGGCGATGGCCTGCTGCCGGAGGTTCGACAGCTGCCCGCCCGGGATCTCGTGCCGGTAGACCCGTCCCGTCGGGCCGGGCAGGCCGGACTCGAAGGGGGCGTAGACCTTCCGGACCGCCTCCCAGTACGGCTCGAGATCCGACACGGCCTTCAGGTCGAGGCCCGTGTCGCGCTCGGTGTGGGCCAGGGCGGCGACCAGGGCGGAGGCGCTGGGTTGGCTCGTGGTGCCGGACATGGGGGCGGCGGCGACGTCGACCGCGTCCGCGCCCGCGGCGGAGGCGGCGAGGAGGGTGGCGAGCTGCCCGCCGGCGGTGTCGTGGGTGTGCACGTGCACCGGGAGGTCGAAGCGGTCGCGGAACGCCGTCACCAGCGTCGCCGCCGCGGCGGGGCGCAGAAGCCCGGCCATGTCCTTGATGGCGAGGATGTGCGCGCCGGCATCGACGATCTGTTCCGCCAGGCGCAGGTAGTAGTCGAGTGTGTAGAGGTCCTCGCCCGGGTCGAGGAGGTCGCCGGTGTAGCAGACCGCCACCTCCGCGACCGTGGTGCCGGTGGCCAGGACGGCGTCGATCGCGGGACGCATCTGCTTCACGTCGTTGAGGGCGTCGAAGATGCGGAAGACGTCGATCCCGGTGGACGCGGCCTCGGCGACGAACGCATCGGTCACCTCCGTCGGGTACGGGGTGTAGCCGACTGTGTTGCGGCCGCGGAGGAGCATCTGGATCGCGATGTTCGGCAGCGCCTCACGCAGCGCGGCGAGCCGCTCCCACGGGTCCTCACCGAGGAACCGCAGCGCGACGTCGTAGGTCGCCCCGCCCCACGCCTCCATGCTCAACAGCCCCGGCGTCATCCGCGCGACGTACGGAGCGACGGCGACGAGGTCCTTCGTCCGCACCCGGGTGGCCAGGAGGGACTGGTGCGCGTCGCGCATCGTCGTCTCCGTCACCGCGAGAGCGGTCTGCGCGCGGAGCGCCGCCGCGAAGCCCGCGGGGCCCAGCTCGAGCAGGCGCTGCCGGGACCCGGCGGGGGCCGCGGCGGTGAGGTCGATCTCCGGGAGCTTGTCGACCGGATGCACCGTCGTCGCCGGAGCGCCGTTCGGCTGGTTCACCGTCACATCCGTCAGCCAGTTCAGGATCTTCGTGCCACGATCCTTCGACGCGCGGCCCCGCACCAGCCACGGCCGCTCCTCGATGAACGACGTGGACAGGTCCCCCGCGGCGAAGGCCGGATCATCCAGCACGGCCTGCAGGAACGGGATGTTCGTCGACACGCCCCGGATGCGGAACTCGGCCAGACCGCGACGAGCGCGACGGACGGCGGCCGGGAAGTCGCGACCCCGGCACGACATCTTCGCCAGCATGCTGTCGAAGTGTGGACTGATCTGCACGCCCACCTCCACCGTGCCGCCATCCAGACGCACGCCGGCCCCGCCCGGGGAACGGTATGCCGTGATGCGGCCAGTGTCGGGACGGAAGTTGTCCGTCGGATCCTCCGTCGTGATCCGGCACTGCAACGCCGCCCCATGCAGACGGATCGTGTCCTGCGACAACCCCATCTCCGCGAGGGTGCTGCCCGAGGCGATGAGCATCTGCGACTGCACGAGGTCGACGTCGGTGACCTCCTCGGTCACCGTGTGCTCGACCTGGATGCGCGGGTTCATCTCGATGAACACGTGCTCCCCGGCCCGCTCCCCCGCCGTGTCGACCAGGAACTCCACCGTGCCCGCGTTCACGTACCCGATCGACCGGGCGAACGCGATCGCATCCCGATGCAGAGCCGCACGCAGCTCCTCCGAGATGTTCGGCGCCGGCGCGATCTCCACCACCTTCTGGTTACGGCGCTGCACCGAGCAGTCCCGCTCGAACAGATGCAGCGTCGTGCCCACCGCATCCGCCAGGATCTGCACCTCGATATGCCGCGGACGCAGCACCGCCTGCTCCAAGAACATCGTCGGATCCCCGAACGCGCTGTCGGCCTCCCTCATCGCGGCCTCCAGCGCGGGGCGGAGCTCCTCACGGGTCTCGACCCGGCGCATCCCGCGCCCGCCGCCACCCGCGACCGCCTTCGCGAAGATCGGGAACCCGACCTCCTCCGCGCCCGCCAGCAGCTCCTCGATGTCGCGCGACGCCGGCGTGGACTTCAGCACCGGGACACCCGCGGCGATCGCGTGCTCCTTCGCGGTGACCTTGTTCCCCGCCATCTCGAGCACGGTCGACGCCGGACCGATGAACGTGATCCCGTTCGCCGCCGCGGCCGCCGCGAGCTCCGGGTTCTCGCTCAGGAAGCCGTAGCCGGGGTAGATCGCGTCCGCCCCCGACAGCAGCGCCACCCGGATGATCTCGCTGACGTCCAGGTACGCCCGCACCGGATGGCCCGGCTCCCCGATCTGGTACGCCTCATCCGCCTTCAACCGGTGCATCGAGTTGCGGTCCTCATACGGGAACACCGCCACCGTCGCCGCACCCAACTCGTTCGCCGCACGAAACGCCCGAATCGCGATCTCGCCACGATTGGCCACCAGGATCTTCGAGAACATCTGCACCTCTTCGTCAAGGACGCGTCGCCAGGACGCGCCGATCCGTGGGGAGAGACGCGCCGAGTCGAGAGTGGTCACCGCTGCCGCACGGACCGCGTCCAGGGAACGGTTAGGTTCTCCAAGCCTAGTGAAGGTAACGTAAAGGACTGTGCATGTACTCAGCGTCTCCTCCCTCAAGGGGGGTGTGGGCAAGACCACGGTGACGCTCGGACTGGCATCTGCAGCGTTCAGCAAGGGTCTCCGCACTCTCGTCGTCGACCTCGATCCCCAGTCGGACGTCTCGACCGGAATGGACATCCGGACCTCCGGGCACGGCAACATCGCCGACGTCCTGGCCTCTCCGAAAGAGAAGGTCGTGCGCTCCGCGATCGCCCCGAGCGGGTGGACCAAGGACCGTGGCGGAAAGATCGACGTCCTCATCGGCAGCCCCTCCGCCCTGAACTTCGACGGACCGCACCCGAGCATCCGCGACATCTGGAAGCTCGAGGAGGCTCTCGCGACCGTCGAGTCGGAGTACGACCTCGTGCTCATCGACTGCGCTCCGTCGCTGAACGCGCTCACCCGGACCGCGTGGGCGGCGTCCGACCGCGTGTCGGTCGTGACCGAGCCCGGGCTCTTCTCGGTAGCCGCCGCCGACCGCGCGCTGCGCGCGATCGAGGAGATCCGCCGCGGTCTCTCGCCGCGCCTGCAGCCGCTCGGCATCATCGTCAACCGCGTGCGGTCCCAGTCCCTCGAGCACCAGTTCCGCATCAAGGAGCTGCGCGACATGTTCGGCCCGCTCGTCCTCTCGCCCCAGCTGCCCGAGCGCACGTCGCTGCAGCAGGCGCAGGGCGCCGCGAAGCCGCTGCACGTCTGGCCCGGCGAGGGCGCCCAGGAGATGGCGCGCAACTTCGACCTCCTCCTCGAGCGCGTCATGCGCACGGGCCGCGTGGGCGAGTACGCCGACGCGAAGGCCTGACCCGCCCCGCGTCTCTCCCCGCTACGGGAGTCCGACCTCGGTTTCGCCATGCTCTTGGAGTTTCGCCACATGCATGCGCGTGGCGAAACTCCAAAGAGCATGGCGAAAGCGCGTTGAGGCACCCGCTGCGCCGTCAGGCGGCGCGCGCGGGGCGGGAGCCGGGCGGGCTAGGAGATCTTGCGGGCGGCTCGGCGGGCGGCGAGCTCGTCCATGGGGTCGGCGACGCCGGGTTCGATCTGGACCAGGCTGGTCTCGACCTCACGGAGGACCTTGCCCACGGCGATGCCGAAGACGCCCTGTCCGCGGCTGACGAGGTCGATGACCTCGTCGTTCGAGGTGCAGAGGTACACGCTGGCGCCGTCGCTCATGAGCGTCGTCTGCGCCAGGTCGTTGATGCCGGACTCGCGCAGCTGGTTGATCGCGGTGCGGATCTGCTGCAGCGAGATACCGGTGTCGAGAAGGCGCTTCACGAGCTTGAGCACGAGGATGTCGCGGAACCCGTAGAGGCGCTGCGTTCCGGAGCCCGCGGCGCCGCGCACGGTGGGCTCGACGAGCCCGGTGCGCGCCCAGTAGTCGAGCTGGCGGTACGTGATGCCCGCGGCGCGGGCGGCGACGGCGCCGCGATATCCGCTGGCGTCGTCGAGATCGGGCAGACCGTCGGTGAACAGGAGGCCGAGGTCGTAGCGAGAACCGTCGCTCTGGGTTGACTCGCTCATCAGCGCCTTCCGTCATTCGGCCGTGAAGAACGACCCGCATCCGTCGATGTGTCTTCACCCACGGTAGCTTCCGCTGCACCCCGGAGCAAAGACATCCGTCCGAGTGCGTTCGGCGTGTCGCACTCCATCTGTGAGCTCGGCACCCGGATCAGGGCACGATGCGGCCGAGGGCCGCCCGGATCAGTGAGCTCCGCACGACCTCGAGCTGGCCCGCGATCTCGAGCGCCAGCTCGGCGACCTTGGCCCTGCTCTGCGGATCGCGTCGCTTCGCGACGGGCATCAGCGCGCTCTCGATGAGCGACAGCTCGCGCTCTGCGGCCTGCCGGAAGCCGCGCAGGTGCCGCGGCTCGATCCCGCTCCGCTGCAGCTGCACGAGCGCCTTCAGCACGGCCAGGCTCTCCTCGCCGTACGAATCGGCGGGCGCGATCACGTTCGCGGTGAACGCATCCTGCACGAGCATCGGCGTCGCCCCCGCCTCGCGGGTGAGCTCGTCGCGGCTGAAGCGCCGACCGCCGGGCAGGATCGAGGGGCCGCCGGGCAGGGCGGCGCCGGGCATCGGCGGGTTGAGCCCGGCGTCGACGTCGGCGAGGTAGTCCTTGATGACCGCCAGCGGGAGGTAGCAGTCGCGCTGCATGCTCAGGATGAGACGGAGGCGGCTGACGTCGGCGGCGGAGAACTTGCGGTAGCCCGAGGGGGTGCGGGCGGGGTGCACCAGGCCGCGCTCCTCGAGGAAGCGGAGCTTGGAGCCCGAGACGTCGGGGAACTCGCCCGAGAGCTTCGCGAGCACCTGCCCGATGCCGAGAAGGGGACCCTGCGCGGGCACGGACGTGCTGCGCCCAGCGGAACTGGGACGTGCTGCGGCGGGCACTACTCGCCCGCGGCGGCCACCACGTCGATGCGCGATGGGTAGAACGTGAGACGGAACTTGCCGAACTGGACCTCGGCACCGTCTTCGAGCAGGGCCTCGTCGACCCGCACGCCCTCGACGTACGTTCCGTTGAGCGAACCGAGGTCGCGCACACGGAATCCGTGCCCGTGCCTGGTCAGCTCGGCGTGACGACGCGACACGGTCACGTCGTCGAGGAAGATGTCGGCGTTGGGGTGGCGGCCGACGGTGGTGGTGTCGGTGTCGAGCAGGAACCGGGCCCCGGAGTTCGGGCCGCGCCGGACGATCAGCAGCGCGCTGCCCGAAGGCAGCGCGGCGATGGAGTCGAGCTCCTCGTTGGTGACGCCACCCTCGAGCGCGGCCAGCTGGGCCGCGAACTCGCCGGACAGCGACAACGTGGTGTCGCCCGTGATCGGCGCGACCGGGATGCGCGTGGTCTTCTCGTCGTTCGCGTCGTCTGCCATGGTCGTCGCCCTCCTTACGCTCCCGTCCAGCGTAGTGGATCGAGGATGCGCCCGAACCGCGAATTGTCCGCGCGCACGCCGAGAGTCGCACCTAGACTGCCGACCATGGAAGCGCTCGTCGTGTGCCTCTGGATCTTCGCTGGCACTTGCCTCGCGGTCTGGGTGCTGTCGCTCATCACACGCGACACATCGTGGGTGGACCGCATCTGGTCGATCGTCCCCGTCGCCTACGTCTGGGTGTTCGCGGCCTTCTCCGCCATGGATCCGCGCCTCGTCCTCATGGCTGTGCTCGTCACCCTGTGGGGCGTCCGGCTCACGTTCAACTTCGCTCGGAAGGGCGGCTACGCGCCCGGCGGCGAGGACTACCGCTGGGCGGTGCTGCGGGAGCGGATGCGCCCCTGGCAGTTCCAGCTGTTCAATCTGTTCTTCATCACCGTGTACCAGAACGTGCTGCTGCTGCTCATCACGTTGCCCGCGTTCACGGCGCTGCAGCACACGGGCACACCCTTCGGGGCGCTCGACGTCGTGCTCGCCGTCGTGTTCGTGGCGTTCCTCGCCGGCGAGACGATCGCCGATCAGCAGCAGTGGGACTTCCACCGGTGGAAGGCGGCCGAGAGCGCGGCCGGCCGGGCACCGAGTCCCCGCTTCCTGCAGACCGGGCTGTTCCGGTGGTCGCGCCACCCGAACTTCTTCTTCGAGCAGGCGCAGTGGTGGGTGGTGTTCCTCTTCGGCGCCGTCGCCGCGGGCACGCTGCTTGAGTGGACCGTCGTCGGGGCGGCGCTGCTCACCCTGCTCTTCATCGGCTCGACGGCCTTCACCGAGAGCATCACGCTCTCGAAGTACCCGGAGTACGCCGACTACCGCCGCGTCACCTCGCCGATCGTGCCCTGGTTCCCGCGGCGGCGGGAGCACTCCCCCGCCGCCGCGAGCTGACCGGGACGCTCGGCTCAGTTCACCGAGAGCGGGTGGCTGCCGTTGCGGCCGTCCTCGCCGCGGTCGAGACCGGCGATGGTCGCCAGCTCGGCCTCGGACAGCTCGAAGTCGAACACGTCGATGTTCTGCGCCATGCGCTCGCGCTGGTTGCTCTTCGGGATGACGACGTTCCCGATCTGGATGTGCCACCGGAGGATCGTCTGCGGGACGCTCTTGCCGTGCGCCTCCGCGATCGCGGCGAGCTCGGGCGAGTCGTTGATCTTGCCCTGACCGAGCGGACCCCAGGCCTCGGTGACGATGCCGTGGGCGGCACCGAACTCGCGCAGCTCACGCTGCTGGAAGTCGACGTGGAGCTCGACCTGGTTCACCGCCGGGACGATCTGCGTCTCGTCGAGGAGACGCTGCAGGTGCTCGACCTGGAAGTTCGACACGCCGATCGCCTTCGCCCGACCGGACGCCGCGATGCGTTCGAGGGCCTTCCAGGCCTCGACGTAGCGGCCCTGCTCGGGCGTGGGCCAGTGGATGAGGTACAGGTCGACGTAGTCGAGACGCAGCCGGGCGAGGCTCTTCTCGAACGCGCCTTCCGCGTCGGCCTGGTCGCTGTTCCAGAGCTTGGTGGTGATGAAGAGCTCGTCGCGGGCGACGCCGGACTCGGCGATCGCGTGGCCGACGCCCTCCTCGTTCTGGTAGATCTTCGCCGTGTCGATGTGCCGATAGCCGACCTCGAGCGCGTCGGTGACGATGCGGGAGGTCTTGTCGGGATCGACCTTGAAGACACCGAATCCCAGCTGAGGGATGGCGGTGCCGTTGTTGAGTGTGACGTCGGGGATGGAGGGAACGGTCATCCTTCCACCCTAGGCGGGAGCACCGACTCGGGCTCGCCCACGAGGCTCTGAACGATGAGGTCGAGCAGCGCCTCACCGTAGGCATCCTCCGCGGTGGCCGCAGCGAAGACGCGATCGACGCCGAGGATGCTCGCACGGACCTCGTAGACGTCGGGCTCCGCCTCGTCGCGCACGACCGCCAGCGACACGAAGCCGTCGCGAAGGAGCGCGCGCAGCTGGTCCTCCCGGGGGAGCCAGAGGGTGTCGGTGAGGTCGACGGAGTCGAGCGCCCATTCCGTGGTGCCGTTGAAGCCGATCTGGCTGCCCGTCGGGAAGTGGTGCACGTCGACCGTCATCTCGCTCACGGTGAAGACGTCGGCACCGTCACCGGGTTCGGCCGCGCTCGACTCGATCAGGAAGCGGTCGCCCGACACGGGATGCCAGCGCAGCCCGGCGGTGCGGAGCGCCCTGGCCAGTTCGATCGAGATCATGCGTTCATCCTGTCGTGCGACGTGGCCGCGGGGCCAGGACGCGGAGCCTTCGCTCAGCGCCGGCGACCCGCGAGGTAGACGGCTTCGGTACGGGAGGCGGCGCCGGTCTTGCGCAGGATGTTCGACACGTGCACGCTCACCGTCTTCGCGCTGATGAACAGGCGCGCGGCGATCTCGCGGTTGCTCGCCCCGTGGCTGAGGAGCTCGAGCACGTCGCGCTCGCGCTCAGTGAGCGCGTCGGGGTCGGCGGAGGCGCCGGATCCGCTGCGGAGCCGTGTGCGCAGCGCGGCCATCTCGGAGGCGATGCCCGCCATCCCCGCGCGCGCGGCCAGGTCTGCGGCATCCGCGGCGCCGGTCACCGCAGTCGTGCGGTCGGCGCCCCCGGCTCGTCTGGCGCGGAGGGACGCCAGCCTGGCACGGGCACGCGCGCGCTGCTGGAGAGGGGTGGTGGGGGCGTCGGCTGCCGAGGCCGCCGCACGCCACAGGTCGAGGTCGTCGAACGCGATCTCGGCGGCCGCGAGCGCCCGATGGACGGGCGCCGTGGGCCACCAGTGCAGCTCGTCGACGGCGGCGAGCACACGGTCGGCGGCATCGGGCGGACCGACGTCGACACCGCGAGCGGACGCCTCACCGAGCACCCGGGCCGCGACGAGCGCGAGCGGCAGGTCGTAGGCCGGGAAGGCCCGGTGATCCGGCTCGAGGAGGATCTGCACCTCGCGCCACGCGGAGACCAGATCTCCGTCTTCGAGAGCGACCTCGCCGGCGATCGCCGCGAGCTCGAGCCGGGACTGCGCGTCGATGCGCGCCTGGAGGTCGAGCTGCGCGCGGGACGACTGGAGCGTCGCCGCTGCCGCCTCCACCTCCCCGCGCCACACCAGGAGCTGCAGCGAGTGGCGGATGAGGTGCGCCGAGAACCCGATCGGCGGATCGAGCTCCATGGCCCGGGCCAGCGCCCGCTCGGCCTCCTCGATGCGCCCTGTGGCCACGAGCGGAGCGACCGTGTTCGCCAGCAGGATCACGCCTGAGGTGCGCTCCACCCCGCGAGCCCGGGCACCGATCACGCCCTCTTCGGCGACCCGGAGCGCATCGTCGTAGCGGCCCAGCACGTGGTAGGCGTCGGAGAGGTTGACCCAGAACCGGATGCGCGCCGAGTCGGTCGACTCCCGCTCGGCCAGCCGCCCGGCCTCGAGCAGGTCGGCGATCCCCAGTTCGATCTCGCCGAGGGCCAATCGGGAGTTGCCGCGGATGTTCGAGGCGACCGACATGCGCGCGGGCGACTCGACGGCGGCGGCATCGTCGTAGGCGCGCTGGGCGATCCGGACCGCCTCGTCGAAGCGGGCGGCGAGCATCAGGCGCGCGGCGAGCTCGCCGAGGACGTTCGCGCGCACGACGCTGGTCGGCCGGTCGGCGACGAGATCGACCGCGCGCTCGAGCAGGTCGATCGAGCCGGGCTGACCCAGGTTGGCGAGGAAGGAGGCCTTGTCGCGCAGGAGTCGCGCCATCCGCTCGGGCTCGGCGTCGTGCGTGCCGGAGATCGCCTCGTCGATGAGAGCGATCGCGCGTTCGCTCTCGCCCGCGTTGCGGTGGTTGTAGGCGGTCTCGGCCAGCAGCTGCTCCCTGCTGCGACCGGCGCGCTCCTCTGCATCGGGCACGGTGTCCCATAGATCGAGCGCACGCTCGCCCATGCGGGCGGCGGCGGCGAAGGCGAACGCCGCCCTGGCGCGGGCCATGGCCGCGATCGCCGCGGTGAACGCGGCGGGGAGGTCGTGCGCCGCGAGCCAGTGGTACGACAGTGCGCTGGGATCGACGTCGCGGTCGGCTGCGACCGCCTCGAGGGCGCGCGCGTAGGCGGTGTGGAAGCGTACCCGCTCTCCGGGCAGCAGTTCGCCATGGACCGCCTCGCACACCAGCGCGTGCCGGAACGCGTAGGCGTCGCCGTCGATCTCGACCAGACCCGACGCGACCGCCTCCCTCACCGCGGCGTCGACGACCTCGGCGTCGGCGAAGCCCGGCCAGACGGCGAGCACGGTCTCGAGCACGTCGTGGCCCACCCGGTCGCCGCCGGCCGAGAGCACACGGACCAGGCGCTGGGTGGAGTCGCCGAGGGTCTCGTACCGGGCCAGCAGGACGTCGCGGAGCGTCTCGGGATAGTCGGAGTGTGCAGCGAACGCCCCGGAGCAGACGAGCTCCTCGACATAGAAGGGGACGCCCTCCGACCGCTCGTACACCCGGGTGACGTCGCTCGACGAGAGTGGAGCGGCGTGCAGCGACTGGGCCAGCTCCCTCACCTGCCGCCTCGAGAGTCGCGACAGGGTGCGACGGCGCACGCTCGGCAGCCGCTCCAGGTCGGCGAGCCACCCGCGCACCGCGCCGGCACCGCCGAGCTCATCGCTGCGGACCGTGACGACAAGCAGGATGCGCGCTGCCTCTCCCGCCCGCACCAGGTAGCGGAGCAGGGCGAGCGAGGCCTGATCGGCCCAGTGCAGGTCTTCGACCACGAGCACCAGCGGACGCTCGATCGAGAGCGTGGTCAGCAGCACGGCGACCGCATCGAACAGTCGGTCGGCGCCCTCGGCGACCCCGACCGACGCGTGATCGGCGATCTCTGGGACGAGGAGGGCGAGCGCTCCGACAGAGGGTCCGGCGGCCTCGACGATCCCCTCGGCTCCGACCTGGGCGATGACGGATCGGAGGATGGACCGAACCGGCGCGTAGGGAGGAGCGTCGCGGTGGAGGTCGATGCACTGCCCTCGGGCGATGATGGCATCCGAGGCGCCGGCCCCCTTGCCCTCCGCGAGGAACTCGCTCACCAGACGGGTCTTGCCGATGCCCGCCTCCCCCGCCAGCACGACCACCTGCACCGGACCGGCCGACCCGTCGAGGGAGGCCACCATCGAGCGCAGAGCGTCGAGATCGTGTTCCCTCCCGATGAGGGCGCGGCTGGTCTGCATCCCTACATCGTGCCACCGGGGTGCGACAGCAGACGGCGGAGCGTGCTCACCCGCCGGCTCGCGTGCCGAGCCGAACCCGTGGCCCGCGCCTCGGCCTCCGTGCTCGCCTCCGCCGCACGCTCGGCGGCGACCCGTCGCCACTCGAGCTCTCGGGTGAATTGCTCCTCCTCCGCCTGGTAGAGGTGCGGGAACGAGTACTCGCCGATCTGCATGGTCGTCTCCTCCGTGGATTCTGAGCCGGTGTGATCCGACTCGATCGAGGATCGTCTCTGAGGAGGGCGGTGGGCATCGGGAGAACTGCTTAAGCAGCGCACCCCGGACGGACCGGGGTGCGCTGCTTTGGACCGCTGAGATCAGTCGGCGAGGATCAGGTACAGGGCGCGGCGTGCCTCGTCCATCTTCTCGACGGCTGCAGCGCGCTGATCCTCGGTGGCGGCGAAGCGGAACTGCTGGACGACGCCGAACAGCTTGCCGACGCTCTCGTGGAAGGAGGCGTCGACGGCCGAACGGCCGGCTGACGCCTGCTGCCAGGCCTGCTTCAGCTCGTCGTCGTGCTCGGCCACGTAGGCCTTGCCCGACTCGGTGAGCTCGAACTCGGTGCGGCGGCCCTCGCCGCGCGCCTCGATGAGCTCCTCGTCGACCAGCTGCTGCAGCGTGGGGTACACCGAGCCGGGGCTCGGGCGCCAGACGCCGTCGGTCTTCTCGGCGATCGCCTTGATGAGGCCGTAGCCGTTCGACGGGGCCTCCGCAAGGAGGGACAGGATGGCGGCGCGGACGTCGCCGCGGCCGGCGCGACGGGGGCCGCGCGGGCCGAAACCGGGACCGAAGCCGCCCGCACCGAAGCCGGGGCCGCCGGGACCGAAGCCGCCGGGGCCGAAGCCGTGACCGCGCGGATCGCGCTCGGGGAAGGACGGGCCTCGGCCGTGCTGACGACGACCGAAGCCGCCGAACTGGGGATCGTGGATGCTACGCATGGTGGCATCTCCTTTCGAGTGATGTGTCGAAGTTCTGAACATCGCGATCGTGTCGCGATGCATTAACGATATATCGCTAGTGTTCGATTGTCAACATCCGACTTCTTTCCTTGACGAGGATTGAGTACAGTCGTACTAACAAAGAGGGAGATGCACATGGTGCTGCTCGCGATCGTGGCGTGCGAGGTCGGGTTCTGGCTCGCCGTCGTGGCGGGCCTCGGTGCCCGGTACGTCCTTCGGAGACGCCGGCTGGGAGCAGCTCTGCTCGTCGCGGCGCCGGTGATCGACGCCATCCTGCTGACCCTGGTGACCATCGACCTCCTCGGAGGCGGCACCGCATCCTGGCATCACGGATTGGCGGCCCTCTACATCGGGATCTCCGTCGCCTACGGGCACCGGATGATCGCCTGGGCCGACGCCCGCGTGGCTCACCTCGTCGACAAGGTCTCGCTGCCACCCAAGCTCACCGGGTGGGCGTACACGCGGGCGTGCTGGCGCGATGTCGCGCTGACGATGCTCGCCGCTGCGATCGCCGGCGGCATCCTGCTCGCCCTGATCTGGCTGGTCGGCGACCCCGACCGCACGGCCGAGTTGAACGGGCTGTTCCCCGTCCTCGGGTTCATCGTGGCGATCGACACGCTCTGGGCGGTCAGCTACACGATCTGGCCCCGCCGGGCCCCCGCTCAGGCCTGATCCGATGCCGCGCCTGATCGACCACGAGGAACGCGACCGCGAGATCGCGGCCGCGGCGTTCGCCGTGCTCGAGCGGGACGGACTCACCGCGCTCTCGGTGCGCAGGGTCGCCGCCGAGGCGGGCCTCGCCGCGGCGTCGCTGCGTCGCGCGTTCCCCACCCAGCACGCGCTCCGCCTCTACTGTCTCGAGCTGATCCGTTCGCGCGCGACCGAGCGCGTCAGGAGCCTCTCCGGGTCGGGTATCCCCCTCGGCGTCGCCGTCCTCTCCGAGCTGCTCCCCCTCGATGCGGCTCGCCGGCTCGAGCTCACCGCCCAGCTGCAGCTCATGGTGCTGGCACTGACCGAGCCACGGCTGCGCGACACCGCGTCCACCCTGCATGGCGATGTCCGGCGAGCGTGCGAGGCGGTGGCCGCCGAGGTGGGGCTCGCCCGCCCGGCCGCCGAGCTCCACGCCTTCCTCGACGGCCTGGCCCTCCACCTGCTCACCGAGCCGACGACCGTCCCGCCCGAGGCCGCCATCGCCCTGCTGGAGGACTACCTCACCGCGCACTCCGCCTGATCCGCGGGGTCGACGCCGTGGCGCGCGGGCCCTAGGTTACGAGTGATGGATGTGTTCCTCACGGCCCGGATGAAGCCGGCAGCCGCCTTCTACACGATCTTCGACCCGGCGGACGTGGGAGTACTCTCCTCCGACGGCCGGAGTCTCGTCATGATGGCGCTCGGCAACAAGGACCTCCCGTCGCGCTACGAGATCACGAACTTCCTGCTCGACCGGGGCTGCCCCCTCGGCGGGCGGGGTGCGGACGGGACGACCGTCCTCCATGTGCTGTTCGGCCAGGTCCAGCACGACGTCGCAGCGGATGCGCTGCTCGCCCGCCGCCTGATCGAGCGCGGCGCCGACGTGAACGCCGTCGACGACAACCGCCGTCTGCCCTTCCTGGAGGTGCTCGGCATGAAGTACCCGGACGAAGACCTGGCGCCGATCTACGACCTGTGGTTCGAGCAGCCCGATCCCGACTTCACGACGGAGTCGGTGCACGGCCTCTCTCCACTGAAGGCCGCCGCAAGGCTTCCCTTCCGGGCGAGAATCCTCGAACGCATGCAGCGCCACCTCGAGTCGCGCGCCTGAGCAACGGAGCGCCGCCGGGGAGAATGAGAAAGCCCCCGACTGGCGGGGGCTTCTCGACTGTTCACGGCTGGGCCGTGGCTCGGATTGGTGGACCTGAGGGGATTCGAACCCCTGACCCCCTGCATGCCATGCAGGTGCGCTACCAACTGCGCCACAGGCCCGAACTTCGCCCCGGACCGGCCGGAGCAACCCTGAAAGCTTACTACACCTCGGACTCGGATTGCGAACCGGCGGCCACGTGCAGCGGGATCACCGGGCAGTCCTTCCAGAGGCGCTCCAGGGAGTAGTACAGGCGGTCCTCCTCGTGGAAGACGTGCACCACGATGTCGCCGAAGTCGAGCAGGACCCAGCGGCCCTCACTGAGGCCCTCGCGGCGGATCGCCTTGACGCCCGCCTCAGCGAGGCGATCCTGGATCTCCTCGGCGATGGCGATGACGTTGCGCTCGTTGCGCCCGGAGGCGAGCACGAACACGTCGGTCAGCGGCAGCGGACCGGAGACGTCGAGGGCGACGAGGTCGTCGGCCTGCTTCGAGTCGGCCGCCTCGGCGGCCAGTCGTGCGAGTTCGACGGAGTTCGGAGTAGCTGTCACGAGGTTCAGAACAGCTTGAAGACGAAGACCGACAGCAGCAGACCGATCACGCCCACCGCGAGCACCGCAGCGGTGACGGCGAGCACGACCGGAGCGTTGGCCCGGGCGCGCTTCGGCGGCGTGATGAGCGACGTGGCCCCGGTGTTGGTGCTGATGGCACGCGCGGCGCTGACCGGCGCCACGTCGGAACGCTGCTGGTCGGCCTCGGCCCGATCGATCAGGGAGTCGAGGTCGTGGGCCTCGATGCCGGAGGCGGGCGCCCCCATCGAGCCGAAGCTCGGCGGGAGGTCGATCGACCCCGTGATGATGACCTCACCCGTCTCGTCGAGCGCGGTGCCCACGTCGGAGCTCCCGGGCACCGCGGGGAGCACCAGCGCGCTGGTGGTCGAGATCGAGTTCGCCGCTGCGGCGTTGCGCGCGGAGATCAGGTCGTCGAAAGCGGGCTGGTCGGGAGCCGGCGCAGGACGGGCAGCGGTGCCGCCCTGGAAGCGGGGAGCAAGCTGGTCGTCGTCGGCGACACCGTCGAGGTGCGCCGCGGCCTCCTGGGCCGGGTCGACAGTGGCGGCGATCGGGACGTCGATCACCATCTCCTCGACGACGGCGTCGCGCTCGCGCGCCGACTCGTCGGCGGACAGCGGCTCGACCACGATCGGCTCGGAGATCGCCACGACGTCGATGACGGGCTCACCCCGATCGGACGGCTCGGAGTCGTCGACGCTGTCGTCGGGAGAGGAGACGATCTCGGGCTCGACCGGCTCGTCGTCGGCCTGCGCGGCCACCGGCATCGCGACCGTCGAGGAGTCGGGCTCCTGGGCGACGGGCTGCGCAGCCTCGGGCGCCTGGGCGGCGGCCTGCTGAGGAGCCGCCTGCTCCTGCTCCACCTGATCGCGGGCAGCGCTCTCCTGGGCCTCGCGCTCGGCCTGCGCCTTGCGGGCGGCCTCGGCCTCTTCGGAGGCGCGCGCATCGGCCTCGCGTTCCTTGCGAGGCTTCTGGCGTTCCATCTCGCGCAGCTGACGCCGGGTCAGCGGCTGCTCATCGTGCGGCAAACTCATTCAACACTCCGATATAGGTGGTGCTTGGTGATGTACTGAACGACACCGTCGGGTACCAAATACCACACCGGAAAATTCCGGCCAACCCGGGCCCGACAGTCTGTCGAGGAGATGGCGAGCGCCGGAACTTCCAAATAGCTTACGTCGTGCTCCGGCAAAGACGAAATGGCGAAGGTGTGACCGGGCCGGGAGACCGCCACGAAACGGGCGAGTCCCCAGAGCTCGTCGGCGTCCTTCCAGCTCAGGATCTGGGCGATCGCATCGGCGCCGGAGATGAAGTAGAGCTCGGCATCCGGGCGCTCGGCTTGGAGGTCGCGGAGGGTGTCGATCGTGTAGGTGGTGCCGCCTCGGTCGATGTCGACGCGGCTCACGGTGAAGCGAGGATTGGACGCGGTGGCGATCACCGTCATCAGGTAGCGGTGCTCCGCCGGCGCGGCGGGCTCCTTGTGCCAGGGGCGTCCGGTCGGGACGAAGACGACCTCGTCGAGGTCGAGACCGGTCGCGACCTCACTGGCAGCCACGAGGTGACCGTGGTGGATGGGGTCGAACGTGCCGCCCATCACACCGATGCGCGGCCTGCGGGCCGTCATGCTCTCAGAGCGTCAGTGGTCGGCACCCGTGCGGTCGGGCTGGCCGTGCACGTCGTGCGTCGACGCCCACTTCGCCGCCTTCGCGGCGTGACGGTTGGCGACATCGCGGTAGCTCCAGGTGATGAAACCGGCGACGGCGAAGAACACCACCGCGATCAGCGCGAAGACGATGGGCGGGAAGGGCAGCTCGACGTGACCCTCGGTCGCCGCGAGCACACTGGCCAGAACAGACATCGACTCTCCTGCTGTTGACTTCACCGCCCGCTGTCGCGGACGTCCCCTCTACGATACCGTGTGCGCCGGTCCCGCCGTGCGGACGCCGCTCGGGAAGGGCTCAGGCCCGCGATTGCCCCGATCCGCGCACGAGCCACTTGGTGCTCGTCAGCTCGGGCAGCCCCATCGGGCCGCGAGCGTGCAGCTTCTGGGTCGAGATGCCGACCTCGGCGCCGAAGCCGAACTCGCCGCCGTCGGTGAAGCGCGTGGAGGCGTTGACCATCACGACCGCCGAGTCGACCTCCGCGAGGAAGCGCTCGGCGTTCCGCAGGTCGTTCGTGATGATCGACTCGGTGTGGTGCGTCGAGTAGGTGCGGATGTGGTCCATGGCCTCCTCGAGGTCGCGCACCACGCGCACGGCCAGATCGAGGCTCATGTACTCGGTGGCCCAGTCCTCGTCATCGGCGGGCACCGCATCCGCGAACCGCTCGCGCACGGCGTCGTCGCCGTGGATGGTGGCGCCCGCCTGGCGGAGGCGGCCCAGCACGGGCGCCAGCAGGCGATCGGCCGCGGCCTCGTGCACGAGGAGCGTCTCGAGCGCGTTGCAGACGCTCGGACGCTGCACCTTGGCGTTGTGCACGATGTCGACCGCCCACGACTCGTCGGCCGACTCGTCGAGGAACACGTGCACCACGCCCGCCCCGGTCTCGATCACGGGGACCGTCGACTCGGTGACGACGGTCTCGATGAGTCCGGCGCTGCCACGAGGGATCAGCACGTCGACCGCGCCGCGGGCGCGCATGAGCGCCCGCGCGCCGTCGCGCCCGAACTCGTCGACCGTCTGCACGCTCGCGCGGGGCAGACCGGCCGACTCCACCGCATCCTGCAGCAGCTCGACGAGCACCCGGTTGGTCTCCTCCGCCGCCGAACCACCGCGCAGCACGGCCGCGTTGCCGCTCTTCAGCGCGAGCGCCGCGATGTCGACGGTGACGTTGGGGCGCGCCTCGTAGATCGCGCCGACGACGCCGAGGGGCACACGCACCTGGTCGATCCGCAGTCCGTTGGGGAGGGCTCGACCGCGGACCGACTCCCCCACCGGGTCGACCAGGGTGATGACCTCCCGCACGGCGGCGGCGAGCGAGGCGAGTCGCGTCTCGTCGAGGCGCAGACGGTCGAGCATGCCCTGCGACAGCCCGTTCTCGCGGCCCCGCCCGAGGTCGAGCTCGTTGGCGGGGACGATGCGGGCGGCCGCCGTCTCGATCGAGGCGGCGATCGCCTCGAGAGCGGCGTCCTTCTGCTGCGTCGTGGCCGTGGCGAGCACGCGCGAGGCGGCGCGGGAGTCGGCGAGCTTGGCGTCGAAGGCGGCGACGTCGACGGGTGCGAGGACGGGAGCGTCGGGCATCCTCGAATTCTACGCGGGACGCTGCGGGCCTCCGTCGGCCCCTGCGGCCGTCACCTCGACACCGATTCCACCGGAGTCCCTGGATATACTCCGGGCTCACCGCGAATCGGTGTCGAAGCGACCAGACGCGGCTCAGCGGACCAGCGAGACGGACCCCGACGTCGGATGCGCCGGGCGGTCGCCCGGCTCGAACCACGTACCGACCTCGGCGCCGGACAGCGCGTCGGCGACGAGCGCGGTCGAGGTGACGAGCACACCCGTGCCGGACGCGGCGGCGAGCCGGGCGGCCGACACCTTCGTACCCGCTCCCCCGGTGCCGACACCGGATCCGGCCGCGCCGAAGGTGACGCCGGCGAGGTCGTCGCCGAACGGCACATGCTCGATCTTCACCGCCCCGGGCTCGTGCGGAGGCCGCGTGTAGAGCGCGTCGACGTCGGAGAGCAGGACCAGCACATCCGCGCCGATCAGCTGCGACACCAGGGCCGCGAGGCGGTCGTTGTCGCCGAAGCGGATCTCGTGGGTCGCCACGGTGTCGTTCTCGTTGACGATGGGGAGGATGCGGAGGCCGAGCAGGCGCTCCATGGCCCGCTGGGCGTTGCTGCGGTGCGTGGGGTTCTCGAGGTCGCCCGCGGTGAGCAGCACCTGCCCGGCCACGATACCGTAGCGCCGCAGGCTCTCCTGGTAGCGGTAGATGAGGACGTTCTGCCCCACGGCGGCCGCCGCCTGCTGAGTGGCCAGGTCGTCGGGCCTGCCCTCGAGCTGGAGGTACGGGATGCCGGTCGCGATCGCCCCCGACGAGACCAGGACGACCTCGGTGCCACGCCCGTAGGAGCCGACCAGCGCATCGACGAGGGGCTCGATCTGGCCCACGTTGGGGCCGGAGATCGACGAGGAGCCCACCTTGACGACGACCCGGCGCGCCTCCGCGATCCCGGAACGGAGCCTCACGGGCTCGCGCGTCACCGCCCGGACTCCTCGTCGTCCGGTCCGTCGCCGGCGGCGTCGTCGGCCCAGAGGCCGGCTTCCTTCTCGCGCACGAGCTCGGCGCGGGCCTCGGCACGGGCGTCCATGAGGTCGTGGTATTCCTCGCGCCGCTGCACGTTGGTGCGGCGGCGGTTGTCGTCGAGCCTGGCATCGGTTCCGCGGGGGCTCGTGATGAGCTCGGCCGTGGAGGTGAGGGTGGGCTCCCAGTCGAAGACCACGCCGTTGCCCTCGCCGATGACGACGGTGGAGCCGGCCTGAGCGCCGGCGCGGAACAGCTGGTCCTCGACGCCGAGCTTGTTGAGGCGGTCGGCGAGGAAGCCGACGGCCTCGTCGTTCGCGAAGTCGGTCTGCGCCACCCAGCGCTCGGGCTTGGCCCCGAGGATGCGGTACACCGGACCGTACGTGCCGCCCTCGACGCGCACGGTGAACCCGGAGTCGTCGACGGCCTTCGGACGCAGCACGATCCGCGGACGCTCGGGCTGCTCGGCCGCGACGACGCGAGCCGATTCGACCACCTCAGCGAGGGCGAACGACAGCGGACGCAGGCCCTCGTGGCTCACCGTTGAGATCTCGAAGACACGGTATCCGCGGGCCTCGAGATCGGGGCGGACCATGTCGGCGAGCTCTCGCCCCTCGGGCACGTCGATCTTGTTGAGCGCGATCATCTGCGGACGCTCCAGCAGGGGAACCTGCCCCTCGGGCACCGGATACGCCGCGAGCTCGGCGAGGATGACGTCGAGGTCGCTGATCGGGTCGCGACCCGGCTCGAGCGTGGCGCAGTCGAGCACGTGCAGCAGCGCGCTGCAGCGCTCGACGTGGCGCAGGAACTCGAGCCCGAGGCCCTTGCCCTCGCTCGCGCCCTCGATGAGACCGGGTACGTCGGCGATCGTGTAGCGGACGGAACCGGCCTGCACGACGCCGAGGTTCGGGTGGAGCGTGGTGAACGGGTAGTCGGCGATCTTCGGCTTCGCCGCCGAGAGCGCCGCGACGAGGCTCGACTTTCCCGCGGACGGGAAGCCCACGAGCGCCACGTCGGCCACGGTCTTGAGCTCGAGGACGAGGTCGCCCTGCCATCCGGGCGTGCCGAGGAGCGCGAAGCCCGGCGCCTTGCGCTTCGGGTTCGCCAGCGCGGCGTTGCCGAGTCCGCCGTGCCCGCCCTCGGCCGCGACGAAGCGCATGCCGGGCTCGGACAGGTCGGCGATCTCCTCGCCCGAGGGCGACTTCACCACGGTGCCCACGGGGACGGGGAGCTCGACGAGCTCGCCGTCGGCGCCGCTGCGGTTGTCGCCCATGCCGAACCCTCCGCTCGGCGAGGTGCGGTGCGGATGCCGGTGGTACCCGAGCAGCGTCGTCGTCTGCGGGTCGCTGACCAGGACGATGTCGCCCCCGTTGCCGCCGTTGCCGCCATCGGGCCCGGCCAGCGGCTTGAACTTCTCGCGGCGGACGGACACGCAGCCGTTGCCGCCGTCTCCGGCACGAAGGTGCAGCGTCACGGTGTCGACGAAGGTGACCACGATCGTTCCTCTCGGGTGGCGGTTCGGGATGGGGAGGGGTGGAAACGACGACGAGGGGCGGGCATCACGCCCGCCCCTCGTCTCGCATGCTCTGCTGCGCTGGACCTACTCGGCCGCAGCCACGATGTTGACGACCTTGCGGCCGCCCTTCGCACCGAACTCGACCGAGCCCGCGGTGAGGGCGAACAGCGTGTCGTCGCCACCACGGCCGACGTTCACGCCGGGGTGGAAGTGGGTTCCGCGCTGGCGGACGATGATCTCACCGGCGCCGACGACCTGGCCGCCGAAGCGCTTCACGCCGAGACGCTGGGCGTTGGAGTCGCGACCGTTGCGAGTGGAGCTCGCACCCTTCTTGTGTGCCATCTGCCCTGTTCCTTACTTGATTCCGGTGACCTTGACGCGGGTGAGCTCCTGGCGGTGGCCCTGGCGCTTCTTGTACCCGGTCTTGTTCTTGAACTTCTGGATGACGATCTTCGGGCCGCGGAGGTCGCCCAGGACCTCGGCGGTGACGACGACCTTGGCGAGCGCAGCGGCGTCGGAGGTGATGTTCTCACCGTCGACCAGGAGCACCGCGGGGAGCTCGATGGTGCCGTTCTCTCGGGCCTTCACACGGTCGAGGGTGACGACCGAGCCGACCTCGACCTTTTCCTGCCGGCCGCCGGCGCGCACAACTGCGTAAACCACTTCACGTACCTCACTGTTGGGATTTCTCGAAGCGCTCACGTGCGGCGCTTGGAAGACATTGGTGTCTGGCGGGCGAAGGGTCGCCCGCGCACACCAGCGGTCAACTCTACCTGATGGCTGCGGGCCGGTCAAACGCGGCGGGTGCGATACTGGCCTCTGTGACCGTGCTCATCGACCGTCCGTCCTGGCCCGCGCACGGGCGGCTGTGGGGGCACCTCGTGAGCGACGCGTCGCTCGCCGAGCTGCACGCCTTCGCCGAACGCGCCGGTCTGCCGCCGCGGAGCTTCGACCTCGACCACTACGACGTGCCCGAGGAGCGCTACGACGACCTCGTGGCGGCCGGGGCGCATCCGGTGGACTACCGCGACCTCGTGGTCCGGCTGCGCGACAGCGGGCTGCGGGTGAAGGGCCGTGATCGCGACACCGTGCGGCACGCCGGGACGCGCCCGGCGCGCTGAACGCGTCCGCGGGGCCGCGGGGCGGAGAAGCCGCCGAACGGCGAGAAGCGGCCTTCCCCGGGGCTCGGGAAGGGCCGCTTCTCGCTGGTCGACGTGGGTGACGCTAGTCCTGCTGCTCGGCGGCGGGCGCGGTGACCGCGGCCGTGCTCACGCGACGGCTGCGACCCCGGCCCTGACCGGGCTGCTTCGGAGCGGGCAGAGCCTCGAGCACGGCGTCGAGGAGCTGGCTCGCCTCGGCCGGGTCGGTGCGCGGAGCGCGTTCGGGCTTCGGGAGCGGGATGTCGAGGATGGCGACCTCGACCTCCTCGATCACGACCTCGGTCTCCTCGACCACGACCGCGGTCACGGAGCGGTCGCTGGACTCGTCGTCGACGCGCTCGACCGACGAGTCGGCCTGGGACCGGTCGTCCTGGCCCTGGGAGTCGCGACCGCCCTGGGGAGCGCGCTCCTCAGAACGCTGTCCGCGGCCGCGACGGCGGCGCGAACGGCCCGGCGCATCCGACGTGGACTGGTCGGTCCCGGACTGCGCGTCGCCCTGCGAGGCTCCCGACTGCGGGTCGATCGTCTCGGCGGCGGACTGCGCCGATCCGTCGGCGACATCGGCCGCCTGCGGGGCGCCACCCTCCTCGAGCGGGTCGCTGCCCGCGGGGTGGCCGAGAGTGGAGGCGGCGATCTTCGCGAGCGCGTTCTTCGCACCCGGGGTGATCGTGTGGGTGCCGCCGTTGCCGGAGACGCTCCCCGCCTGCGACGAGGCGGAGGACGATCCGCCGTTGCCGGAGCCCCCGCGGCCGCGACGACCGCCGTTGTTCTGGCCGCCGCCGTTCGACCCGCCGTTGCCCCCGTTGCCGCCGTTGCTCGACTGCCTGTGCTTGACCACCGGGTCGTGGTGCACGACGATGCCGCGGCCGGCGCAGACGTCGCAGGGCTCGCTGAACGACTCGAGGAGACCGAGCCCGAGCTTCTTGCGGGTCATCTGCACGAGGCCGAGCGAGGTCACCTCGGCGACCTGGTGCTTGGTGCGGTCGCGCGACAGGCACTCGACCAGGCGACGCAGCACGAGGTCGCGGTTCGACTCGAGCACCATGTCGATGAAGTCGACCACGATGATGCCGCCGATGTCGCGCAGCCGGAGCTGGCGCACGATCTCCTCGGCCGCCTCGAGGTTGTTCTTCGTGACGGTCTCCTCGAGGTTGCCGCCCGATCCGACGAACTTGCCGGTGTTGACGTCGACGACGGTCATCGCCTCGGTGCGGTCGATGACGAGGGATCCACCCGAGGGCAGCCACACCTTGCGGTCGAGGGCCTTCTCGATCTGCTCCGAGATGCGGTACTCGTCGAACGCATCCTTCTCGCCCTCGTAGCTCTCGACGCGGTCGAGGAGGTCGGGGGCGACGGCGCGCAGGTAGTTCTCGATCGTGAACCGCGCGTCGTCTCCGGCGATGACGAGCTTGTGGAAGTCCTCGTTGAAGACGTCGCGGATGATCTTGATGAGGAGGTCGGGCTCGGAGTGCAGCAGCGCCGGAGCCTGCTGCTTCGCGGAGCGGGTGCTCACGTCCTCCCACTGGGCGATGAGGCGGTTGACGTCGAGCGTCAGCTGCTCCTCGGTGGCGCCCTCGGCCGCGGTGCGCACGATGACGCCCTGGTTCTCGGGGAGCACCTCCTTGAGGATGCGCTTGAGTCGCGCACGCTCGGTGTCGGGGAGCTTGCGCGAGATGCCGTTCATCGAGCCGTTGGGCACGTACACGAGGTAACGCCCGGGCAGGGAGATCTGGCTCGTGAGGCGTGCGCCCTTGTGGCCCACCGGATCCTTGGTGACCTGCACCAGGACGGTGTCGCCGGACTTCAGCGCGAGCTCGATGCGCCGGGGCTGGTTGCCGCCGGCGCCGGTGTTCTCGGCGGCGGCGTCCCAGTCGACCTCGCCCGAGTACAGGACGGCGTTGCGGCCGCGCCCGATGTCGACGAAGGCGGCCTCCATGCTGGGGAGCACGTTCTGGACCTTGCCGAGGTAGACGTTGCCGATCAGCGACGCCTCCTGCGAGCGGGCGACGTAGTGCTCGACGAGCACGCCGTCCTCCAGGACGCCGATCTGGATGCGGTCGGCCTTCGAGCGGACCACCATCACCCGATCGACGGCCTCGCGGCGGGCGAGGAACTCGGCCTCGGTGATCACCGGACGGCGGCGGCTCGCGTCGCGGCCGTCGCGGCGACGCTGCTTCTTGGCCTCGAGGCGGGTGGAGCCCTTGACCTTCTGCGGCTCGGTGATGAGCTCGGGCTCGCGCTGGGGACGCTGACGCGGCTCGCGCGGCTCGCGCTCGCGCCCGGCCTCGCCGGGGCGACCATCCTCGCTGGAGCGGCCGTCGTCGCCGGAGCGACGACGCGACCGGCGGCGCACACCGGGCTCGCGCTCGTCGTCGGCCTCGGGGCGCTGCGGGAGTTCGGGCAGGTCCGGCAGATCGGGCGCCTGGAAGATGAGGGACGTCGTGCTGATCGCACGCGGCGCGACCGGGGCCGACGCCGAGGCCGGCGCGTGCGCCCCCGGGATGAACGGGTCGAGACCCGGCTCGTCCTCGTGCTCGTCGAAGACCACATCGGCATCCACGGACGCGGATGTCGGGTCGGCTCCCTGAGCCGCGTGACCCCGTGCCTCGTCGACGGTCGCTGCAGCATCGGAGACCGCAGCGTCGACAGAAGCTGAGGCGGGCTCCTGGACGGGAAGCTCAGTGGCCACCTCAGCGGCCACCTCGCTCGCGATCGGGGCGCTGAGCGCCTCCGCCGTGTCGCCGCCGTCGTCGAGTCGGTGGGATGCGGGGGTCGCGTCGGCCGTCAGGCCGGGCTGCTGCACACGGCGCGTGTTGCGCCGCACACCGAAGAGCCTCCGCTTCCTCCCCTTCTCCTCCGACTGTCCTGAATCACCGTTGTTCGAATCGTTCTCCACCATCTCTGGCGCACTCCTCACCAGCCGCGAGGTCACGCCTCACCGGCAGGTACTCTCTGGCGAAGCCGAAGTTCCCGGCTCCATTCGCCGGCCTCGTGGCTCCGAACTCTCGTTGTGTCGTGTCGGGCATGTCACCCGGTCTATCCGGATGCGCGGCCCGATAAGCCTCGTGGGACCGGCCCTGTAGAGGCCTTGCGTCCCGCGGCCCCATTATCGCACGCATTCCCTCCGGGGCCGTGAAGCGGGCACCGGGCGCGCTCAGTCCGCTCGCGTGACGGCGTGCCATAATCGCGGCGTGCCCGCATCCTCGACCGCCACCCGTCGCCCGATCGGGTTGGCGATCTTCCTCATCATCACCGGGGCGATCGGCTTCTATGCGGCGTTCGACCTCACGCTCGAGAGGATCCAGACGCTCATCGATCCGGCGTACAACCCCACCTGCAACATCTCGCCCCTGGTCACCTGCGGACCGAACATGGCGAGCTGGCAGGGGTCGCTGTTCGGCTTCCCGAACCCGATCATCGGCGTGGCGTGCTTCGTGGCGCCGATCGTGGTGGGCGTGGGCATCCTCGCCGGAGCCCGCTACGCGCGATGGTTCTGGCTGCTGTTCAACCTCGGGTTCGCTCTGGCGCTGACCTTCGTGATCTGGCTGATGATCCAGAGCATCTACGTGCTCGGCACGCTCTGCCCGTACTGCATGCTCACCTGGTCGGTGGTCATCCCGATGTTCTTCTACGTCACGGCGTACAACATCAAGGAGGGCCGCTTCGGACGCCTCGGCGGCTTCCAGAACGCCGTCCGCGTCTTCTATCCCTGGACCTGGACGCTGGTGCTGCTGAGCTACCTCGCCATCGTCCTCATCGCTCAGCTGCGACTCGACGCGATCACCACGATCCTCCTCTACAGCTGAGCGAGCTCCCGCTCGCCCGCCCGTCGTCAGGCGAGGCGCTCGTCGAGCCAGTCGTACATGCGCTGGTCGGTGAGCTGGCGCGCGAGGGGCTGGCAGTGATGGTCGCCGCCCTCGGCGCTGGTGAAGCGGCAGAGGGTCGACACCGTCGGCGTGAGCTCCGCGAGGCGCTCGGACTGACCGGGCCAGAACTGTTCCCCGTCGGGTGACGTGATGAAGAGCGGCGTGGTGATCTGTGCCGCCAGCTCGGCGGTGATCGTGTACTTCCGCACCTCCGTCATGGTGTCGAAGTAGCCCTGCGTGCCGTAGGGGCGGGCGCGGAACGACCAGCTGGCGGCGAGTCCGCCGGCGAACCGCATCCCGAGCTCCATCTCGTGGTCGAACTTCTCCTTCTCGCCCCGGTCGAGGAGCGCGACCATGCTCTTCGGGAAGTGCGACAGCCAGGACTCGGAGACGTCGACGACACCCGGGTCGGCGATCGCCGCGGCGAAGCGGTGCTCGAACGCGAGCGTGCGGGGTACCCAGTACCCCGCCTGACTGATGCCGTACAGCGCGAGCCGATCGGGGTCGACGTCGTCGCGGGCGAGCAGGGTGTCGACGACCGGGGTCACGACCGCCTCCCAGTCCGGACGGAACGGGATCCCGTGCTCGAACAGCAGCGTCTGCTGACCGGGCCCGTCGAAGACGAGCACGCGGTAGCCCCGGGCCAGGCCACCTGCGATGCCGCACGCCCACAGGTCGCTGGTGGCACCGTCGCTGCCGTTCACCATGACGAGGGTGGGCCGAGGGGCGCCGTCGTCGCTCGGCGAGAACAGCACCGCGGACATCGTGACGTCGCCGAGCGGGATCGAGAGTCGCTCGGTCGTCACCGACGTGGCGTCGATGAACGCGTTCCACGCGGTCTGCTGCGCACGGAAGACGGGCAGCAGCGCGGACTGGTCGGCGAGCGCGTCGACCCCGTGCAGGGCCGTGCCCAGGTACGAGGACGCACGGAGGTAGAGGCGCGAGGCACTCTCGAGGTGCGCGGCGGCCGCAGCCGCGTCGGCCGCGACCGTCAACCGGCGCCCGAGGTCGTTCCAGGCGTCGAACCAGCCCTGATGGTCGTTGTCGGCGATGCCGGCGATCGTCGTCAGCACCTCGCCCGGCTCGGTGGCCCCGTAGGCGGCCATGCCGAGGAGGATGCGGACGTCGAAGTCGTGATCGCCGCCGCGATAGAAGCCGACGCGGTAGGCCTCGTGAGGTCCGGCGAAGCGATCGAGCAGTGCCATACGGTCATCCTGCCCGACCGCTCGCGTCAGGACCAGCGCCGGTTCGAGGCGCTCAGGCCCGTTTCAGAGCGCTCAGAACCAGAGCGCGAGCTCGCGTGCGGCCGACTCGGGCGAGTCGCTGCCGTGCACGAGGTTCTGCTGCACCTTCAGTCCCCAGTCGCGAGCGAGGTCGCCGCGGATCGTGCCGGGAGCGGCCGAGGTGGGGTCGGTGGTGCCGGCAAGCGAGCGGAAGCCCTCGATGACACGGTTGCCCGCGACGCGGATGGCCACGATCGGGCCCGACTCCATGAACTCCACGAGGGGCTCGTAGAACGGCTTCCCCACGTGCTCTTCGTAGTGCGCGGCCAGGAGGTCGCGATCGGCCTGGACGACCTTGATGTCGACGAGCTGATACCCCTTCGCCTCGATGCGGCGCAGGATCTCCCCCGTGAGATTGCGGGCCACGCCATCCGGCTTGACCAGGACGAGGGTCTCTTCAGCACTGACGTTCACGTTCATCCTTCCTCCACCGGTTCCGGCGGATGTTCCCCCTCGACCCTAGCCGCCTTCTGCCGATCGATGCGGGCGCCCACGACCATCACGTAGACCCAGATGCCGATGAAGATCACGGCGACCACACCCATGAGCGGCACCAGGAACGTGGTCGCGGCGATCACGCCCTGCATCACCCAGCCGAGCCAGTAACCCCACCGGTATCGCACCAGCACGGCGTTCAGGAGCAGCGCGACGCACACCGCCGCGCCCCCGATCAGTGCCGGGGCCGGTGGAAGGGCCTTCAGACCGAAGACCACGAGGGCGGCGAAGAAGAACATCACTGCCTCGAACCCGAGCACGATCGAGGCCAGCATCTGCCTGACCGAGTCGGATCTCACGGCTTCCAGCCCCCGCGTTCCGCGATCGAGATGGCGTCGCCGACGAGCGTGATGGATCCCGTGACCAGCACAGCGCCCTGCTCGGCATCATCGGCGAGGTCGCGCGCCTCGTCGAGGGCGGACTCGAGATCGGGCTGCACGCTGACACGGTCGGCGCCGACGATCCGCACGACCGTGGCCGCGAGCTCGTCGGGATCGATCGCGCGCTCGCTCGCGGAGGAGGTGATCACGAACTCGGCCGCGATCGGGTCGAGCGCGCGCACGATCCCCTCGACGTCCTTGCCCTGCAGCACCGCCAGCACGACGATCACTCGACCGAAGGTGAAGTACTCCCCCACGGCCTGCGCGAGCGCCTCGGCACCGCCGGGGTTGTGGGCGGCATCGACGAGCACGGTCGGCTCGGTGCCCACGAGCTGGAGCCGACCGGGCGACGTCACCTGGCCCAGGCCCTCGGCGATCACGTCGTCGGCGATCCGCTGCGATCCGCCGCCGAGGAACGACTCGACGGCCGCGACCGCCACCGCGGCGTTGTGGCCCTGGTGGGTGCCGTAGAGCGGCAGGAAGACCTCGTCGTAGCGGCCGGCGAGACCGCGGATGCTGACCAGCTGTCCGCCGACCGCCACCGACGACTCCTCCAGCGCGAAGCGGTCGCCCTCGAGCGCGAAGGTCGACTCGGTGAGCTCGGCGGCCCGGCGCAGCTCGGTGAGCGCGTCGTCGTGCTGGGCGGCCGACACGACCTGAGCCGCGGGCTTGACGATGCCCGACTTCGTGCGGGCGATCTCCGCCACCGTCGTCCCGAGACGGTCGGTGTGGTCGAGCGAGATCGGCGTGAACACGGCGACCTGGCCGTCGGCGACGTTCGTGGAGTCCCACTCCCCTCCCATCCCGACCTCGACCACGGCCACGTCGACCGGCGCCTCGGCGAAGGAGGCGTAGGCGAGGACGGTGAGCGCCTCGAAGTACGTCAGCGGCGGCTCGCCGGCCCCGGTGAGCTCGCCGTCGACGATGGCGAGGAACGGCTCGATGTCGCGCCAGTTCGAGGCGAGCGCCTCGTTCGAGATCGGCGTGCCGTCGACCACGATCCGCTCGTTGACCCGCACCAGGTGGGGGCTCGTGAACAGGCCCGTGCGAAGCCCGAGAGCGCGGAGGAGGCTCTCGGCGATGCGGCTCGTCGAGGTCTTCCCGTTCGTGCCCGTGATGTGGATGATCGGGTACGCCCGGTGCGGGTCGCCGAGCAGCTCGACCGCCCGCCGCGTGGCGTGCAGGCGGGGCTGCGGGGCGGCCTCGCCGAGACGGGCGAGGAGTGCGTCGTAGACGGCGTCGCCCTCGTCGACGAACTCGTCGGGGGCGTCCTCGCCGGCCTCCTCGAGGCGGGCGGCCACGCGCTCGGCCTCGCGCTCCTCGGCGAGCTCCGCGAGCTCCTCCGGGTCGAGGTCCTCGGGGTCGAGCTGCTCGAGCTCGTCCGATCCGGGCTGGAGGCGGTCGTCGAGACCGTCGTGCTCCTCGAGACCGTCGTGGTCGTCGAATCCGTCGTGGTCAGACATCGGCGCTCCTCTTCACGCGACCCACGGCGACGACGAACTCGCCCGCGTTCGCGTAGGTGTTCTCGGGGATCCTCACGAAGTGCTCGGGCGCGAACGCCACCACACCGGGCAGCCACTCCGACGCCAGCGCGGACGAGTGCTCGCGGAGCGCGGGCACCTCGTCGGGCGAGTAGATCGCGTAGTTCGTGGCGAGCGTCTCGGCCGCCACGTCGACGACGCCGGATGCGCTGCTCACGGCACGCGCATCCGCCTCGTCGAAGAAGACCAGGTCGAGCACGATGCGGTCGCTGACGTCGAACCCGGCCGACTTGCGCGCATCCTGCACGGCCCGGATGACGTCGCGCGCGAGGCCCTCGGCCTCGAGATCGGGCGTGGTCGCCGTGTCGAGCAGAACGAAGCCGCCCGCGGACAGCAGCGCGAGCGCCGACCCGCTGGAGGCGGCGCCGGTCTCGAGCACCAGCTCGTACTCGCCCTCCTGCAGCTCGATGCCGCCGGCGGAGACCACGCCGTTCTGCTCGGTCCACTCGCCGTCGCGGGCGGCCTTGATGGCCTGCTGCACCTGCTTGCCCAAGCGCGGACCGGCGGCGCGGGCGTTCACCGTGAGGCGGGAGGTGATCCCGAACTCGGCGGCGCTGGTGTCCTGCAGCTCGACGAGCGTCACCTCCTTGACGTTGAGCTCGTCGCGGAGGATGCCGTCGAACTGCGCCAGGCTCGCCGCGTTCTCGACCACGACCGTGAGCCGGGCCAGCGGCAGGCGCACACGGAGGCCGTGCTGTTTGCGCAGCGACAGCACCGTGGAGGAGATGCCGCGCACGGCATCCATCGCGTGCACGAGACCCGGATCGGCGGGGTAGGCGTTCTCGTTCGGCCAGTCGGCGAGGTGCACGCTCCGGCCACCGGTGAGGCCCTTCCACATCTGCTCCGCCACGAGCGGCACGAGCGGCGACGCCACCCGCAGCACGGTCTCGAGCACGGTGTAGAGGGTGTCGAAGGCGGCCGTGTCGCTGCCCTCCCAGAACCGGTCGCGCGAGCGGCGCACGTACCAGTTGGTGAGCACATCGGCGAAGTCGCGGAGCTTCGCCGAGGCGAGCGTCGCATCGAGGCCCTCGAGGTCGCGGGTCACGTCGTGCACCAGCTCGCGGGTCTTCGCCAGCAGGTAGCGGTCGAGCACGTCGGTGGAGTCGGTGCGCCACTCGGCCTCGTACCCCCGGTGCCCCTCGCCCGCGCTGTTCGCGTAGAGGGTGAAGAAGTAGTACGTGCTCCACAGCGGGAGCAGCAGCTCGCGCACGCCCTGGCGGATGCCCTCCTCGGTGACGATGAGGTTGCCGCCACGCAGCACGCTCGACGACATGAGGAACCAGCGCATCGCATCCGACCCGTCGCGGTCGAAGACCTCGTTGACGTCGGGGTAGTTGCGCAGCGACTTCGACATCTTCTGCCCGTCGCTGCCGAGCACGATGCCGTGGCTGATCACGTTCTTGAACGCCGGGCGGTCGAACAGCGCGGTGGAGAGCGCGTGCATGACGTAGAACCAGCCGCGCGTCTGCCCGATGTACTCGACGATGAAGTCGGCCGGGCTGTGGGTGGCGAACCACTCCTCGTTCTCGAACGGGTAGTGCACCTGCGCGAACGGCATCGAGCCGGAGTCGAACCAGACGTCGAAGACGTCGTCGATGCGGCGCATCGTCGACCGCCCGGTGGGGTCGTCGGGGTTCGGGCGGGTGAGCTCGTCGATGAACGGGCGGTGCAGGTCGGGCTCGCCGTCGCGGTTGCGCGGCAGCGTGCCGAAGTCGCGCTCGAGCTCCTCGAGCGACCCGTACACGTCGATACGGGGGTGGTTGGGGTCGTCGCTCTTCCACACCGGGATGGGCGAGCCCCAGTACCGGTTGCGCGAGATCGACCAATCACGGGCGCCGGAGACCCACTTGCCGAACTGCCCGTCCTTGACGTTCTCGGGAACCCACTCGATCTCCTGGTTGAGCTGCTCCATGCGGTCGCGGAACTCCGTGACACGCACGAACCAGCTGGAGACCGCCTTGTAGATGAGCGGATTGCGGCAGCGCCAGCAGTGCGGGTAGCTGTGCTCGTAGCTCGCCTGGCGGATCAGGCGGCCGTCGGCCTTGAGCATCTGGGTGAGCGGCTTGTTCGCGTCGAACACGTGCATGCCCTCGACGTCGCGCACCGTGCTGAGGAACCGCCCGCCGTCGTCGACGGAGATGATGACCGGGATGCCGGCCGCCTCGCAGACCCGCTGGTCCTCCTCGCCGTAGGCGGGAGCCTGATGCACGATGCCCGTGCCGTCGGTGGTCGACACGTAGTCGGCGACGAGGATGCGCCACGCGTTCTGCGTGCCCCACCTCTCGACGTCGGCGTAGTAGTCCCAGAGGCGGGCGTACTCCACACCCTCGAGGTCGCGGCCGCGGACCGTGCGGCTGACGGCGGCGCGCGCCTCGTCGGCCGAGTCGTAGCCGAGGTCCTTCGCGTAGCCGCCGACGAGGTCGGAGGCGAGGAGGTACTCGGCGCCGAGCACCTCGGTGTTCTCGCCCAACCGACGAAGCGCAGCTTCGTCGGCGCTGGCGTCGCGGCGACGACCCACCGGATCATCGCTCCCAGCTCCAGCGCGCCCATGCACCTCGGCGTCGGGCGTGCCGTTCGGGCCGCTGGGGACGACGGAGTACTCGATGTCGGGGCCGACCGCGAGCGCCAGGTTCGTGGGCAGCGTCCACGGCGTCGTCGTCCACGCCAGGGCGCGCACGGCGGTGAGGCCCAGCGCCTCGGCCTTCGTACCGATGAGGGGGAAGGTCACCGTGACCGTCTGGTCCTGGCGCATCTTGTAGACGTCGTCGTCCATCCGCAGCTCGTGGTTCGAGAGCGGGGTCTCGTCCTTCCAGCAGTACGGGAGCACGCGGTAGCCCTCGTAGGCGAGGCCCTTGTCGTAGAGCCGCTTGAAGGCCCAGAGCACGCTCTCCATGAAGGTCGTGTCGAGGGTCTTGTAGTCGTTGTCGAAGTCGACCCAGCGCGCCTGGCGCGTGACGTAGTCGCGCCACTCGCGGGTGTACTGCAGCACGGACCGGCGCGAGGCGGCGTTGAAGACCTCGACGCCCATCTCCTCGATCTGGCTCTTCTCGGTGATGCCGAGCTGCTTCATCGCCTCGAGCTCGGCGGGCAGGCCGTGCGTGTCCCAGCCGAAGCGACGGTCGACGCGGTGCCCGCGCATCGTCTGGAAGCGCGGGAAGACGTCCTTCGCGTAGCCCGTGAGGAGGTGCCCGTAGTGAGGCAGTCCGTTGGCGAAGGGCGGGCCGTCGTAGAAGACCCACTCGTCGCGACCCTCGCGGTTCGCGATGGAGGCGCGGAAGGTGTCGTCCTTGCGCCAGAACGCGAGGACGCCGTCTTCTATCGTCGGGAAGTGCGGTGACGGCACGACGCTCGACGCGAGCTCGCTGGCCTCGCCGTGCTCGGGGGCGAAGTCGGCAGGGTCGGACTTGGGGTAGACCATGGTTCTCCACTGGAAGGCTCTTCCACGAGGACGAACCCGGAGCTGCGCTCCGCATCCGCGGTACCACCTCGCTTGCCAGGGCGTCTGCGTCGTGCGTGGTACTGGTGCTCGTGCTTCTGCGTCTGGCCGCTCGTCTGGGCTGTGTCGGGCCCGCCCGCCCGGTTCTACTGAGCTCTCGCCGTTCTTCCGGAGACTCCCCGGTGATGGCCGGATCGACGTCGTCGAGAGGAGATTCTACAGGCCTTCCACGACCTCCGGGGGCTCGATTCCGTCTCCCGCGGATGCGTCGGCCGACCGGAATCCTGTCAGCACCGGATGCACGGCGACGACCGCGTAGGCGCCCGGGCCCTCACGGCCCGGTCCGGCGGTCGCCCACTCCCCCACGGCTGCGGCGGTGGCGCCCACCACCGCGAGCGAGATGGCGCGCGCCGACGGGGATCCGGGGCCCAGGCGCGAGGCCAGGAAGCGCTCGATCACCTCGGCATGGCGCAGTGCTCGCGCCAGTCCGCCGGCGCGGAGGTCGTCGTCGACCCCCATCACCTCGTACTGGGTGAGCACCAGCGGCGCCGGGCCCCGCGCGAGGCCCTCCAGGGTCTGGGCGATGGAGCGCTCCACCGCGTCGTACGGGTCGATCGGATGCGTCGACGCCTCGGCGAGACGCTCCGCGAGGAGGTCGACGCCATCGTCGAGCCGGGCCCACAGCAGGTCGCTCTTCGAGGCGAAGTAGTTGAAGAACGTGTTGCGGCTCACCCCGGCACGCTGCGCGATCTGCTCGATGGTCGTGCGCTCGTACGTGTTCTCGACGAACAGCTCGGCCGCCGCCTCCTCGAGCATCTCCTTCGACGACGCGCGCGGCCGGCCGCTGGCACGGCGCGGGAGCGGCGGGTTCGACACGCTGCCCATTGTGGCACCGGCCATGCTGTTCCGCTCACGCGGACATGAGCTATAGTCACCTTCGGTCGGATGAGATCAAGGAGACCCTGCCATGTCCCAGAACCAGTACGCGCCCATGCCCCCTGCCTCGCCCGCGCCCGGTGGCGCCGTCGCCGGCGACCCCGGTCGCACCCTCAGCATCGTCGGCTTCATCCTCGCGTTCGTGATCCCGCTGGTCGGCCTCATCCTCAGCATCGTGGCGATGAACCAGTCGAAGCGCGCCGGCTACCGCAACGCCCTCGCCCGCTGGGGCATCATCGTGTCGATCATCGTGATGGTGCTCGGCCTCATCATCGGCATCGTCTCCGCGATCGCGGGCGTGCTCTCGGCCTCCGTGTCGTACGGATACTGACCCCGTGGTCGAGAAGGACAGGGAGATGCAGCACTCCACCGACGTCGCAGAGGTGTCGACTCCGGCTGGGACGACGGTGCTGGGCACCGTGGGCCTCACCCTCGCGGTCGTGGCACCCGCCCTCGGACTCATCGTGAGCATCATCGCCCTGCTCCGGGCGAGAGCCCACGGCAGCGGAGACACCCTCGCGATCGTGGGGGTGGTGGTCGCGGCGAGCGCGATCGTGTTCGCGGTGGCGCTGCTGTGGGCACTGTCGGCGACGGGCCTCATCGGGTTCTCCGTGAGCACGTGCGTCCAGGGCGTCGACGGATGCCCCGTCCTCTCGGGCAGCTGACCCCGTCGCACTGAGGGTGTGGCCGCTCCTGCACAGGCGGGGAGCGGCGCGTCTTTCTCCACAGTTGCCCGGGCGCGGACCCGCGGCGAGGATGTTCGCGCCAGCCTGTGGCGATGCTCCTCGAACGCCTGTCTCGGCTCGGCGGGATCTGCTCACGCGTCGTCCTCATCGCGGACGGGCATCACCCCCGGGCGATCGACGCAGCGATCAGGCGCGGCGACCTCACGCGCATCCGCAAAGGGTGGGTCGCGCTCGAGAACGCCGACAGCGCGGCGGTCGCCGCGATTCGGGCGGGCGGGAGGCTCAGCTGTCTGAGCCTACTCGCGAGGTCGGGCGTCTGGGTCCTCCATGACGACTCGATCCATCTCCGGACGACGGCGAAGCGTGCGCGTCTCTCCGCCGATGGTATGCGGGTCCATCGGCTCGTGCTGCCGCTTGCCGAGGCCGCCGTCGACACTGTGCCCGCGGCAGTCGCCTGTGCTGTCCGCTGCCAGTCCATGTTCGACGCCGTCGCCACGCTCGACTCGGTGCTCAACCGTGGACTGATGACACGGTCGCAGCTTCTCGACGCTCTCACTCCGCTGCCTCAGAGGCACCGGGACCTCCTCACCCTGACTGATGGATCGGCACAGTCCGGGCTCGAGACGAAGGTCCGGTTGGGGCTGCGGTACCGACGGGTCAAGGTGCGCTCGCAGGTGTGGATCCCGGGGCTCGGGCGGGTGGACCTGCTCGTCGGAGATCGCCTCATCATCGAGGTTGACGGGTACCAGACCCATGGGACACCAGCGGGCTTCCAAGAGGACCGCCGACGCGACCGCGAGGCCGCGTCCCAGGGGTACATCGTGCTCCGCTTCACCTACTGGGACGTCTGCTACGACTGGGAGCGCTGCCTCGAGGCGATTCTCGACATCGTTCGTCGAGACGGGCACCGCCGATCGCACTGAGCCCGCGGCGCGGGTTGCACCCGCCGAACGTGCGCACGGGGCCCGCCAGGCCCCGCCGCGGTGCGACAGCGGCGGAACCCGCACCCCGTGCGGCCTTTCGGTCGGCTGGCCGGCGAGGAGCCGAGACCGGCGCCTCAGCGGAAATCCGCGGTGCGGGGCGGGTTGCGCCCGCTTAGAGCTCGCAGCTGCCTGTATCGGCCCCGACAGCGACTGGGGCGGGCGGAACCCGCAGCGCCGCACTCGTCGCGGCGGGGGATGGAGTGTCGTGTTGCGATTGCGAGGCAGGCTGCGCCGGCCACGCGCACGACCGCCGGGGACGGCGCGTGCGGCCATGAGGCGGGTTGCGCCTGCGAAACGCGGATACGGGGCGTGGCAGGCCCCGCCGCGGCGCTGGAGGGGCGGAACCCGCATCACCCGCGGCGGCCCCACCCACACGGAGTCCTCAGGCTCGGGCCGAAGGTTGATGCGGGTTGCCCCCGCACGAAGGGAGCGGCGGGGCGGGCCCCTCACAGCGCTGAGCGGGCAGAACCCGCGTCAGCGGCGCCGACACGGCCGGGGAGGCCGCCCGGGCGGGGGTCAGGCGGTGACGACCTCGGGGGTGCCGACGGCGGAGGCGGGCATCTCGACGGCGAGGCGGTTGGCCTCGGCGATGAGGGTGGCGACGATCTCGGCCTCGGGGACGGTCTTGATGACCTCGCCCTTGACGAAGATCTGGCCCTTCCCGTTGCCGGAGGCGACGCCGAGGTCGGCCTCGCGGGCCTCGCCGGGGCCGTTCACGACGCAGCCCATGACGGCGACGCGGAGCGGAACGGTCATGCCCTGCAGCCCCTCGGTGACGTCGTTCGCGAGCGTGTAGACGTCGACCTGGGCGCGGCCGCAGGACGGGCAGGAGACGATCTCGAGCTTGCGCTCGCGCAGGTTGAGCGACTGCAGGATCTGCAGCCCCACCTTCACCTCCTCGGCCGGCGGAGCCGAGAGGGAGACGCGGATCGTGTCGCCGATGCCCTCCGAGAGGAGGATGCCGAACGCGGTGGCACTCTTGATGGTGCCCTGGAACGCGGGGCCGGCCTCGGTGACGCCGAGGTGCAGGGGCCAGTCGCCCCGCTCGGCGAGCTGACGGTAGGCCTTGACCATCACGACGGGGTCGTTGTGCTTGACCGAGATCTTGAAGTCGTGGAAGTCGTGCTCCTCGAACAGCGACGCCTCCCACACGGCGCTCTCGACGAGGGCCTCGGGGGTGGCCTTGCCGTACTTCGCGAGCAGCGACGGCTCGAGCGAGCCGGCGTTGACGCCGATGCGGAGGCTGACGCCCGCGGCCTTGGCGGCGGCGGCGATCTTGCCGACCTGATCGTCGAACTTGCGGATGTTGCCGGGGTTCACGCGGACGGCGGCGCAGCCTGCGTCGATCGCGGCGAACACGTAGTTCGGCTGGAAGTGGATGTCGGCGATGACCGGGATCTGGCTCTTCTTGGCGATGATCGGCAGCGCCTCGGCGTCGTCGCGCGAGGGCACCGCCACACGCACGATGTCGCAGCCGGACGCGGTGAGCTCGGCGATCTGCTGCAGGGTCGCGTTGATGTTCGTGGTGGGCGTGGTGGTCATCGACTGCACGCTCACGGGTGCGTCTCCGCCGACGAGGACCTTCCCGACCTTGATCTGACGGGACTTGCGACGGGGGGCGAGGGTCTCGGGGATCTGGGGGATCCCGACGTTGATGGCAGCCACGACGCCAGTCTAGATCCGTTCTCTGGGCGAGCGGTCAGCGCCCGTTCCCTCTGGTGAGGGGCGGACGAGGCGGGCGGATGCGGGCCCCGGACACCCGCATCCGCCCGGCGTTCAGGACGCCCGATTCGCCCGGAGCACCTCGAGTCGAGCGCGGTACTCGACCTCCTCGATGTCGCCCTGCGCGAAGCGCTCCGCCAGGGTCGCTTCGGCGCTGCGAGTCGACATCGGGCCGTGACGCCGCCAGCGACGCCGGCCGACGAGCGCGAACACGAGCCCGAGAACGAGGAACCAGAACAGCGGGACGAGGATGAACAGCCACGGGCCTGGTCCGAAACTCCAGTGGTGGGCGATGGGCCCTGCAGCGGAGACGGTGGTGAGCAGTGCGGACACGGTGGATCCCTTCGACGGTGCGGCCGGAGCGACCGCACCTCCACACTCGCGTGTGACGGTCGGGCGCGAATCCGCCGCCGGGACGAATCGGCGCTACTCCCCCGGGCGCATGCCCGGCCGCACGAGCCCCGACTCGTAGGCCGTCACGACGAGGTGCACCCGGTCGCGCGCGCCGAGCTTCGACATGATCCGCGACACGTGCGTCTTCGCGGTGAGCGGGCTGAGGAACAGCCGGCCCGCGACCTCGTCGTTGGTGAGCCCCTGGCCGACGAGGGCGAGCACCTCGCGCTCGCGCTCGGTGAGCTCGCCCAGCGCGCCTCCCGTCATGGGCGCCAGTGCGGGGGCGACGCGCTCGAGCAGCCGCCGGGTGACGCTCGGCGAGAGCAGGGCGTCGCCCGAGGCCACCACCCGGACGGCCCGGATCAGCTCGACGGGCTCGGTGTCCTTCACCAGGAAGCCGGAGGCTCCGGCGCGGATCGCGTCGACGACGTACTCGTCGAGCTCGAACGTGGTCACCACCACGATGCGCGTGGCCGCCAGGGCGGGGTTCGCGGTGATCGTGGAGGTGGCCTCGATGCCGTCGCCGTCGGGCATCCGGATGTCCATGAGCACCACATCGGGCTGCGTCTCGCGGACCACGTCGACCGCGGAGCGGCCGGTCGCCGCCTCCCCCACGACCGTCATGTCGGGCTCGTTCTCGAGCAGGGCGCGGAAGCCGCCGCGGATGAGCTGCTGATCGTCGGCGATCACGACGCGGATCATGGGCGTCCTCTCGGGATGACGGCACGGACGGTCGTGCCGCCGCCCTCGGTCGGCTGGACTGCGAGCGTGCCGCCGAGCAGCTCGGCGCGCTCACGCATCCCCAACATGCCGCGGCCCGGGTCGGCGTCGCGGAGGCCGAGACCGTCATCGGTCACCGTCAGCTCGACCGCATCCGGGCGGGCGTCGAGCCGCACGACCACCGTCGTCGCCTGCGCGTGCCGCACCGCGTTGGTCAGCGACTCCTGGGCGATGCGGTACAGCGCGGACTGGGTGGCCGGCGGGAGGTCGACCTCGGTGTCGCCCTCGAACGACGTCGTCAGGGTGGGGGTCGCGACCGACGCGACGAGGCCCGGCAGGCTCGCGAGCCCGGGTTGAGGCGCCCGGCCCGCCCCCGGGGAGCCGACATCGCCGACCGTCGCAGCGCGGTCGGGATCGTCGGCGCGCAGCACCCCCAGCACACTCCGCACCTCGTCGAGCGCGGTCCGGCTGGTGGCGCGGATGCTCTCCAACGCCGTACGGGCCTGCTCCGGCTGAGCGTCGAGCAGATGCAGCCCCACGCCGGCCTGCACGCTGATCTGCGACAGCGAGTGCGCGAGCACGTCGTGCAGCTCCCGGGCGATGCGCACGCGCTCCTCGGCCGCGGCATCCTCGCGGCGTCGCTGCCAGAGCGTCTGACGTTCCAGGATGCGCTGCCGCCTCGTGCGCAGGAACTCCCCGGCGCCGAGCGCGACGATGAGACCGACGGTGGTGGCGACGAGCCGCGGCGGCGGCCACTCGGCACCGATCAGCGAGAGCCCCGCGAGGCCGGCCAGCCAGGCGCCGGCGACCGATGCGAAGGCCCAGAGCCGCGCTCCCCGCGCCAGCGCGAGGACGATCGAGAACGCGGCCGCGGCGAAAGGCGCCACGACGTGGGGCTGCACGAGCACGTCGGCGACGGTGACCGCGAGCACGGCCGCGACCGTCGGGCCGGGGAGGCGACGGGCGGCGAGGAGCAGCAGCGGACCGGCGACGGCGAAGGCGAGCGCGAGGACCGGATGCCACCAGACCGCGGCCCCCCACATCCGCGCCCAGCCGAGCTGGAAGACCGTGCCGCCCACGCCGATGACGAGGGACACCACCACGGGCAGCAGCAGGGTCGCGCGCGGCGACACCGGTCCTCGTCCGCCGAACGTGTGCTCCCCGCGCCCTCCTCCCTCGAACCCGGAGGCAAAGCTGAGGGGACGCATGTGCCGATCGTAGCGAGGGGTCACCGCCATGTCGTCGCCCCGGAGGCGGACGCTGTCGTACTCCCCGGGGAGTACGTCAGCCGAGGATGTTGATGGGCTTCACGATGTCGGCGTAGATGAGCAGGGCAGACATGCCGATGAACACGATGACCACGGCGAACGTGAGCGGCATGAGCTTCGCGGCGTCGACGGGGCCCGGGTCGGGCTTGCGGCGCAGTTTGGCGAAGCCGCGCTTGATGGCCTCCCAGATCGCCGCGGCGACGTGCCCGCCGTCGAGCGGCGTGAGCGGCACCAGGTTGATTACGCCGAGGGCGATGTTGAGCGACCCCAGCATGCCGAGGAAGGTCGCCGCCTTGCTGGCGAGTGGGATCTCGTCGATCGTGGCGATCTCGCCTGCCACACGCCCCACCCCGACCACGCTGATCGGACCGTTCGGATCGCGCTCGCCCGACCCGAACGCGGCGTTGGCCACGTCGACCAGGCGCTGCGGGAGGTTGAGCACGAGGTTGACCGTGTTGCCGATGGTCTGCCCCATGAGCGGGAACACCGCGGTGATGGGCTGCTGCACGAGCTGGCTGGCCGGCCCGATGCCGACGAAGCCCACCTTCTGCGTCTCGGGCTGACCGTCGGAGCCCTTGACGACGGCGCCCTGGTCGTCTGTGACGTAGCGCTCGGTGAGGAGCGGCGTCACCGAGAGCGTGACCTGCTGGCCGTCGCGCTCGACGACCACGGGGACGGTGTCTCCGGCCGACTGCTGGATGATCGACGTCGACTGCGCCCAGCTGTCGATGGGGGTGCCGGCGACGCTGACGAGGCGGTCGCCGGGCTTGATGCCGGCCGCGGCCCCCGGCGACGGGGTGTCGCCGTCCTCGCAGGTCTGCCGCTCGCTCGTGGCCGGCAGCACGCACGCGGAGACGCTGCCGATCGTGGTGGACGACTGCACGGTGCCGAACACGCACACCGTGATCGCGAAGAACACGATGGCGAGCACGAAGTTCATGAACGGGCCGCCGAGCATGACGATGATGCGCTGCCACACGGGCTTGCGGTAGAACGCGCGGTCGTGGTCGTCGCCCACCGACTCGGCCGACTGCTGCCGCGCATCCTGGATCATCGACTGGAAGAAGCCGGTGCTCTGCGCGGTGGCGGCGCCGCCCTTGCGCGGCGGGAACATGCCCACCATGGCGACGTAGCCGCCGAGGGGCACCGCCTTGAGGCCGTACTCCGTCTCACCCTTGCGTCGCGAGAAGATCGTCGGCCCGAAGCCCACCATGTACTGGGTGACCTTGATGCCGAACAGCTTGGCCGGGACCAGGTGACCCACCTCGTGGAGACCGATCGACAGTGCTACACCGACGGCGATGATCGCGACGCCGAGCACGAACTGGAGGACGGATTCCACACGAGGACGATACAGTCCGCCTCCGACACCACGCTGACCGGGGGCTGGATGCGGACCATGTGCCGGCTAGGAGACCGAGTCGATCAGCCGATCCGCCTCGCGGCGCGCCCAGGTCTCGGTGGCCAGCAGCGACTCGCGGGTGATCTCCCCGCCGTCCTCGCTGTGCTCGTCGACCACGCGGCGCACCGTGTCGAGGATGTCGAGGAACCCGATCCGCTCATCGTGGAACGCGCGCACGGCCTGCTCGTTGGCCGCGTTGAAGACAGCCGGGAAGCCGCCTCCGGCGCGTCCCACCTCCTTCGCCAGCGCGACCGAGGGGAACGCCTCGTCGTCGAGCGGCTCGAACGTCCAGCTCTGGGCGGTGGTCCAGTCGAGGGGCGCACCCACGCCGGGCACACGGTTCGGCCAGTCGAGCCCGAGGGAGATCGGCAGCCGCATGTCGGGCGGCGAGGCCTGGGCTATGGTCGACCCGTCGGTGAACTCGACCATCGAGTGCACGATCGACTGCGGATGCACGGTGACGGCGATGTCGGCGTACGGCACGTCGAACAGCAGGTGCGCCTCGATCACCTCGAGGCCCTTGTTCACCAGGGTGGCGGAGTTGGTGGTGACGACGAGGCCCATGTCCCAGGTCGGATGCGCGAGCGCCTGGGCCGGCGTGACGTCGCGCAGCGACTCGCGGCTGCGCCCGCGGAAGGGCCCGCCGGACGCCGTGAGCACCAGACGCGACACCTCCGCATGCGTGCCCGAGCGGAGCGCCTGCGCGATCGCGGAGTGCTCTGAGTCGACGGGCACGATCTGGCCGGGACGCGCGAGGCGCGTCACGAGGTCGCCGCCGACGATCAGGCTCTCCTTGTTGGCCAGAGCGAGGGTCGCGCCGACCTCGAGCGCCGCGAGGGTGGGGCCGAGCCCGATCGAACCGGTGATCCCGTTCAGGACGACGTCGGCCTCGACCGACCGGACCAGCCGCTCGGCGTCGTCGGCTCCGAGCGCCGTCTCATCGACGGAGAACTCGGCGGCCTGCTCATCGAGCAGTTCGCGGTTGCGCCCCGCGGCGAGCCCGACGACCTCGAACCGCTCGGGGTTCGCGCGGATGACGTCGAGCGCCTGCGTTCCGATCGATCCTGTGGACCCCAGGAGAAGAACACGCTGCATGGGCACCATCTTCTCCCGTTTCGCCGCGTCGAGGTGGCTCCGCCCCCTCGATCGGTAGGCCGGAACCACCTCGACGTGGCGCATGGTCGGAACCTAGGTCTAGCTGCGCGGGGTGTCGGCGGCGAGGATGTCGACGACGAACACGAGCGTGTCGGTGCCCTGGATGCCGGCCGCCGAGTTGCCCTGGTCGCCGTAGCCGAGTGCCGGCGGGATCACGACGAGCACCTGCGAGCCGACCGTCTGCCCGACGAGCGCCTGCTTGAAGCCCGGGACGACACCCGAGGTCTGGAACGACGAGGGCCCACGGCCCCAGCTCTGGTCGAAGACCTCACCGGTGCGCCAGATCACGCCCTGGTACTGCACTGTCACGGTGTCGCCGTCGGCGACGGTCTGGCCGTCGCCCTTCTTCAGCACCTCGAGCTGGAGGTCGGCGGGGGCGTCGGCCTGCGGGATGGTGATCGTGGGCTTGCCGGTGTCGTCGAGCGCCACCGTGGGGAAGCCGTCCTGCGCGGGCTGGTCCTGGCCGTCGGCGCGCGACGGGACGAGCTGCTCGATGTCGGCGACCATCACCATGGAGTCGGTGGCGCCGATCCCCAGGGAGCTGTTGCCGTTGGTGCCGAAGCCGTCGGCGGGCGGGATGACCGCCGCGACGCGCGAGCCGACCGGCGCGCAGTTGACCGCGCGCACCACGCCGACGATGAACTGGGACTCGTCGACCGTCAGCTGGAGGGGCGTGGAGCCCTGGTCGAACGTGGAGAACACCTTGTCGCCCGTGCTGCCGTTGTAGATGGTGAAGTCGACGGTGGCCATGTCGCCGGCTGCCAGCTCGTCGCCGTCGCCCTTCGTGATGATCGTGCGCTCGGTGGTGTCGATCGTGTACGGCCCGGTGAACGCGGTCGTCGGCGCGGCGCCGAAGTCGCCCGTGACGGTGACCGAGTTCGAGGCGCTGCCCGAGTCGGCGCAGCTCGCGGTGCCGGGCGTCGGCGCGGCGGCGGTCGCGGAGCTCTCGGCCGGATCGGGGCTGGACGAGCATCCCGCCAGGAGCAGGGCAGCCGCGGCCGCCGTGGCGAGGGTCGCGGTCATTGTCACAGGAAGGCGGCGCATGAGTCCTCTGAAGGTCTGGGGAGGGGGACTGCGACAGACTACGTGATCCGCCGCCGCGACAGTCTCGCCGCTGCGCCTTGCCGTCAGCTGGCCGCCGCCTGGGAACGGGGGTTGCGGATGCCCACCAGGGAGATCAGGCCGCCCGCCGCGAAGAGCGCCGCGGTGACGATCGCCACGCGGTGGAAGCCGTCGAGGTCGAGCTGAGATCCGACGATCAGGCTGGTCAACGCGATGGCGATCAGCCCCGCCACACGCGAGACCGCGTTGTTCACCGCCGAGGCGATGCCCGACCGGCCCGCGTGGACGGCGCCGAGGATGGCGGACGTGAGCGGCGCGACCGTGATGGTCATGCCGAGACCGGTGACGGCGATGGCCGGCAGCACCTGTGTGAGGTAGTCCGCCGACGCGTCGACCCGCAGCATGAGCAGGTACCCGACGCCGGCGATGAGCGGTCCCACGGTCATGAAGAGCCGCGGGCCGAGTCGGCCCGACAGGGAGCCGAAGAGGGTGGAGAGCGCGATGAGCAGCACGGTCGAGGGGATGGCCGCCAGCCCCGCGAAGGTCGCGCTGTACCCGGCGACCTGCTGCAGGAACACCGCGACGACGAAGAACCCGAGCGACAGGGCGCCGTAGATGAAGAAGGTCGCGAGGTTGCCCGCCGAGAAGTTGCGGGCGCGGAAGAGGTCGAGCGGCAGCATCGGAGCCTTCGCCCGCGACTCCCACACCAGGAACACTGCGAAGGCGGCCAGGCCGACGACGAGCGGCACCCAGACGACCGGCGACCCCCACCCGAACCGCGACTGCTCGATGAGGGCGAACACCGGCAGGCCGAGACCGAGGACGCCCAGGATCGCGCCCGTGACGTCGACGCGGCTGCCCTCCTCGCGTGGTCTGTCGGCGGGCAGTCGCCTCAGGAGGAACAGGGTGAGGGCGATCGGCAGGATGTTGATCCCGAACACCAGCCGCCATGAGAGGAGATCGACGAGCACACCGCCGAGCACGGGGCCGGCCAGGTTCGCGGTGCTGGTCCAGGCGGTCCAGGTGCCGATGGCCTTCGATTCGGCCGGCCCCTCGAACGTCGCGATGATGATGGCGAGGGAGCTCGGCACGAGCAGCGCGCCCGCGATGCCCTGGAGCCCACGCGCGACGATGAGCACCTCGACCGTCGGCGCGAGCGCGCAGACCAGCGAGGTGACGCCGAATCCGACGAGGCCCGCGGCGAGCACCTTCCGGCGGCCGAAGACGTCGGAGAGACTTCCCGCGAGCAGGATCGCAGCGCCGAGTGTGAGCAGGTAGGCGTCGACGACCCACTGCTGCGCGGCGAGCCCTCCCCCGAGCTCGCGGTCGATGGCGGGCAGCGCGACGTTGACGACGGTGCCGTCGAGGAAGGAGACGAACGACGCCAGGATGGCGACGACCAGGACGAACCTCTGCTGCGCTGCGGTCGGCCTGCTCATCGATCTGCTCCTCGCTGCGACGGGCCGTCAGCGGCGGACGAGCGAGGGCTCGTGCTCGACGGGGAAGTTCATCGAGTTCGCGATGAAGCACTTCTCGGCGGCCTCGTGGTGCAGGCGCTTCATCTCCTCATCGGTGACCGCCGAGGAGACCTCGACGACGGGATGCAGGGTGGCCGAGACGAACCGGCCGCCCTCGCCCTCCTGCACCATGACCCCCTCCGCGTGGTCGGTGTAGCCCGTGACCACCACGCCGTGCAGCACGGCGACGTGGAGGAACGAGAGCATGTGGCATTCCGCGAGCGCCGCGAGGAGGAGCTCCTCGGGGTTCCAGCGGTCGGCGTCGCCGTGGAACGTGCGGTCGGCGGAGGCCTCGATGGGATGCTTCGCCTCGGCACGGACGATGCTCGTGCGCCCGTACTCGCGGTACGCGGACGTGCCCGTCCCCCTATTGCCAAGCCATTCCGCATCGACGCTGTAGTGATGTTCACGGTTCACGCGCTCAGACTAGCCCTCGGCTCGGAGGGCGCCCGACTACGATCGAGCCTCATGACAGACACCATCGAAGCCCCCGTCGCCGCGGTCACGCAGGAGCGGAAGATCGTCACGGCCATCCCCGGTCCCCGGTCGCAGGAGCTTCACGCCCGACGTCTGGCCGTGGTGCCTCCGGGCGTGGGTGCGGCGCTGCCGATCTACGTGGCGAAGGCGTCCGGCGCCATCCTGGTCGACGTCGACGGCAACCAGTTCATCGACCTGGGCGCCGGCATCGGCGTCACCACCGTCGGTCACGCGGAGGAGCACGTCGTGGCGGCCGCGGCCGCTCAGCTGCAGGATGTCATCCATACGCTCTTCACCGTGACCCCGTACGAGGAGTACGTGCGTGTCGCCGAGCTGCTCGCCGAGAAGACACCCGGCGACTTCGTCAAGCGCACCGTGCTCGTCAACTCCGGCGCGGAGGCCGTGGAGAACGGTGTCAAGATCGCCCGCAAGCACACCGGTCGCAGCGGCGTCGCCGTGCTCGACCACGCGTACCACGGGCGCACGAACCTCACGATGGCCATGAACTACAAGGCCATGCCGTACGGCGCCGGCTTCGGCCCGCTCGGCGGCAGCGTGCACCGCGCGCCGAACTCGTACCCGTACCACGACGGGCTCTCCGGAGCCGACGCCGCCGCCCGCACGATCGGGTACCTCGAGAAGACGGTCGGCGCCGCCGACCTGGCCTGCCTCGTGGTGGAGCCCATCCAGGGCGAGGGCGGCTTCGTCGTCCCGGCCGAGGGCTATCTGCCCGCCCTGCAGGAGTGGTGCACGGCGAACGGGATCGTCTTCATCGCCGACGAGATCCAGAGCGGCATGGCCCGCACCGGACGCTGGTTCGCCAGCGAGCACTTCGGGCTGGTGCCCGACATGGTGCTGTCGGCCAAGGGCATCGCGGGCGGCCTCCCGCTCGCGGGTGTCACTGGGCGCGCCGAGATCATGGACTCCGCCCAGCCCGGCGGGCTCGGCGGCACGTTCGGCGGCAACCCGGTCGCGGCCGCGGCGGCGATCGCCGTGTTCGAGCAGATCGACGCCGGCGGTCTGCTCGCCGAGGCCGACCGCATCGAGCGTGTGCTGAAGAGCCGGCTGAGCGCCCTGCAGGAGCGCTACGAGATCATCGGCGACATCCGCGGTGTCGGGGCCATGGTCGCGATCGAGCTCGTGAAGCCCGGGACCGCCGACTCCGGCCGCGAGCCGAACCCCGAGGCCGTCAACTCGCTGGTCGCGCACGCCGCCTCGCAGGGTGTGCTCATCCTCAACGCGGGCACCTACGGCAACGTCCTCCGTTTCCTCCCCTCGCTCGCCGCGAGCGACGCTCTGCTGAACGACGCCCTCGACGTGCTCGAGGAGGGCTTCGCGACCCTCGACCGCGCATGAGCGGTCGGCACGCCGACCCGGCCCACGAGCACGCTGCGACCCGTCCCCTCGGCACCGCGACCCTCGAGGAGTCGGTCGAGCTCGCCGTGCTCGAGCGCAGCGGCTTCGTGGAGTCGCGGCACGCGGGATCGGCCGTGGTCGTGGGCCCGGATGGCTCGGTGCTGACCGAGCTCGGGTCGCCCGGCATCGCGGTGTACCCGCGTTCGTGCATGAAGCCGTTCCAGGCGATCGCCGCGCTCGACACCGGGATCGAGCTCGATCCGGTGCAGACGGTGCTCGCCACCGCATCGCACGCCGGGACGCCGCAGCACGTCGAGGTGGTCGAGTCGGTCCTGCGCCTCGCCGGGCTCCCCGAGAGCGCGCTCGGCTGCCCGCCGGACTGGCCCGGCGACTCGGTCGCCCGCTCGGCGGCCGCCCTGGAGGGCGGACCGCGTCGCGTGTTCATGAACTGCTCGGGCAAGCACGCCGCCATGCTGCTCGCCTGCGTGCACTCCGGGTGGGACGTGGGGTCGTACCTCGACCTCGACCACCCTCTGCAGGAGCGCGTGCGCGAGACCGTCACCTCCTTCACCGGCGAGCCGATCGTGCACACCGGCATCGACGGATGCGGCGCCCCGGTGCACGCGATGTCGCTGACCGCGCTGGCGCGAGGCATCGGCCGTGTGCGGTCGGCCCGCGACGGATCGGCGGCCCGCCTCACGGCGAGCGTGCTCGCGAACGGCTGGGCCATCGACGGCCCCGGTCGCGCGAACACCGTGGTGATCGACGAGCTCGGCGTGCTCGCGAAGCTCGGCGCCGAGGGCGTGATGGTGATGGCGGCCGAGGACGGCACGGCCGTGGCGGTGAAGATGCTCGACGGCAGCCTCCGGGCGGCGTCGCTCGTCGCGCTCACGCTGCTCGAGCGCCGCGGTGCGGTCGCCTCGGATGCGGTCGCCCGGGTGCGCGCCGGTCTCGACCTGCTCGTCACCGGCGGCGGCCTCCCTGTGGGTACCATCCGCGTCTCTGCCGAGGTCTGAGCCATCCGTGCCGGCTCTCGTCGCGACGGGGTGAACCATCCCGCCGCGGACGGAGCCGACAGGAAGTCGCACTCCACCGTCAGCACCGGGCCCCCGGGGCGCCGTACCTCGGCCAGCGGCGGACAGTCGATGACGATGACCGTGCACGCTCGACCGCCCTGGAGGGCGCCGGGCGGGACGACCTCGACCGTGAGCTCAGGCGAGCCCCGCGAGTCGAGCACGGTCAGGCGCTCGCCGCGCGAACCTCGACGGGCGGAGATGGCGAGCCGCGCGTGATCGAACCATGCGCGAGGAGTGTCGGTCTCGAGCGCGGCCGCGCCGCCCGAGACGATGTGACGCACGAGGCGCGCCCGGAGGAACGCGCGTGCCACCGCCGCCACGGCGACGAGGAGCACGTGCTCCCCCGCAGGCACCGACAGCGCGCTGTGAGCGGAGGACGACAGGAAGCGGGAGCCCCGGACTGACGTGGGATGCATGGCTCGAGTGAAGCCGATCGAGCCCGCTCGCGGGCGGCCGGGAGTCGATCTGTGGAGTGATCCGAGCATCCGCCCGGCTGTGCGTGAGCGGGACGCGCACACCTCGCCTCAGCGCACGTCGAACCTCACAGCACGTCGAACCTCAGTGCAGGTCGAACCTCAGTGCAGGTCGAACCTCACTGCACGTCGAACCTCAGTGCAGGTCGAAGAACTGGTCACCGAGCTCGACGCGCAGGCCGCGGTAGATCGTCACGCGGAGACCCGGGTCGAGGTCGACGACCTCCTGCCCCTCCACGATGCGGGTGCCGTTGGCCGATCCGCGGTCGACAATCCAGAACCCGTCATCGCCCACGCCGAACTCGAGGTGGGTCTTCGACATGCTGCGGTCCGGGTCGACGATCTGCACGAGGTAGTCGAACGACTCACCCTCCGCGGGCGTGGGGTTGCGGCCCACCAACCCGTGACCGGACACCCGGACGGTGTCGCCGGTGCTGAACGCCAGGCTGTACACGCCGGGGTCCACGGCACCCGTCGTGGGAGCGGACGGAGCCGGTGCGGCGGACACAGAGGCCGCGGGGGCTGCCGAGCTGTCGGCGGCCTCGGCCGAGCCCGTGACCGTGGGGATCACGGTGGTGGGCAGCTCAGCGTGCCGCGGCGTGCTCGGCGGGGGCACGACGCCCGTCGCACGACCCGCCTGCGCCGCCTGAGCGGCGATGGAGCGACGCAGCGCCCGCCGGTCGTAGCGCGCGGTGTCGCCGAGGGTCGGAGCCGGAGCGAGAGCCGAGGTGCCGCATTCGCCGCAGAGCAAGGCGCCCTCGGTCAGGGTCATGCCGCAGGTCCTGCACTTCACTCGCTCGTCCGCCTTCCGCCCTTGCCATGATACGTGCGCAACGATCGGAGCGAGATCGCCGCCCGCAGCCGGGGCCACCGGCCGCCCGTGCGGACGATCCGCCTCCGCTCCTCGTCGACCTGCGCCCAGATACGGTCGAGGTCGTCGGTGGCGGGGAGGTCGGGGGCGAACTGGGCGCGGTCGACGAGCGCGGCGACGTCGAGGGCGCCGGGGCTGCCGAGCTCCGCAGCCGTCTCGCTGCGGGTCGCCGCACGAGACGACGGCTCGCGTCGGGTGAGGACCCGCGCATCCACCCCGGCATCGCGGATCTCGGACCACGCGCCGGCGGCCCTGTCGCGCGGTCCACCCCGTCGGCGCCGACGCGACCGGCGCACCCTCTTCGCCGCGACGACGGCGAGGAACGGGGCGAGCAGCACCGCGAGCACGGCCAGGCTGAGGCCGGTCCACGCCGCGATCGCCCACAGCAGCTCGACGAGCGCATCCCGCTGCGGCTCGTCGCGGTCGGTGGGCTGGCTGGTCGTCGTGTCGGGCGGGACGTTCTCGTCGCTCGAGCTCGGCGGCACCACACGAGGCGGCTGCACGGTCGTCGACTGCTGCTGATCGGCGTCGTCGGGGACGGGACGCGGCAGCGGCGTCACGTCGATCGCGACCCAGCCGCGCTGCGCGTCGAGGACCTCGACCCACGCGACCGTGTCGCGGCCGGCGACCCCGATCGAGTCGGCCCGGCCGTCGCCCTGCGGGATCCGGTAGCCGATGGCCACCCGGGACGGGAACCCCGCCTGCTGCGCCAGGAGAGCCCCGGCGACCGCGTACTGCTCGTCGTCGCCGAGCATCGGTGTGGCGGTGAGGAGCTCGGCGATCCGATCCGCTCCGTGCCCGGATCGGCTGAACGGCTCGCCCGCCTGCCCGTGGCTCACGTAGCCCTGGCGGAGCGCGTCGACCACCGACGCCAGCCGCTCGCCGGAGGTGGCGCCCGCATCCGCGTGGTCGGCCGCCCAGGAGGCCACCTCCGACGGCGCCGCTGTGGACGGCACCGCCGCCCCTCCCGGGGCGAGGTCGGTGGGCTCGGCGACCTCGTCGATCAGGGTCGAGTCGACGCGGTAGGACGTGCCCGCCTCCAGCCCGGTGCTCACGGCCGCGGTCTCGAGGGCCGGGCTGTAGTAGAGCCGATCCTGCGGATCGACCGCCGCAGGGTCGGTGGCGGGGACCCCCGCGTCCGATGTGCCGTCGCCGAACTCCAGCGTCGACGGAGCGCCGGGGAGCGGCACCCAGACGCCGGTCTCAGCGTCGACGGTGATCGAGTACTCGCTTTCAGCCGGGCCCGCGGGGGCGATCGTCCCGGGGACCCGCGAGAACAGCGTCGCCGCGTCAGTGGGGCTCCCGACCCGGTAGACCACGCCGTCGTAGTCGTCCATCCTCGCGATCGACACGAGCCTGCCCGCCAACGACGACGGCACGTGGAGGCGCACCTCGTCCGCCCCCGGACCGGCGACATCGGCACGGAACCCGCTCAGCGGGCTGTCGAGGCGGCTTGGGTCGAACGGTTGCGGCACCGCGTCGCGCACAGTCGCCCGCGGTCCCCCCGCGACCAGGGCGCCCGCGCCGACGCCGGCCGCCACCGTCGCGAGCACCAGCACCCCGGCCAGCAGGACGCGGCTCACCGATCCGCTCCCCTGCATCGCGAGGGCGAGCAGCGCCACGAGGGCGAAAGCCCCGCCGAGGGCGAGCGGCGCCAGCGCATCGCCGTCGCCGAACGCGAGCCCGGCGACGAGGACGACGACGGGCGGGAGCAGGGCGACGACCGGTCGCGTCGAGCGGAGGGCGAGCGACACCGCCGACGCGGCGGAGGCGAGGACGAGGACGAAGACCGGGACGAGGAGCGCCTGGAAGTCGCCCACGGGCGGCGCGATCGTGAGCAGCGCTCGCCAGCCGGTGGCCGTGCCCGTGATCAGGTCGAGAAGCCCCTGCGGCGTGGGCAGCATGCCCCAGAGCGCCCGCGTCGGTACGGCGAGCGGCACACCCAGCACGAGCCAGGCACCCACGACGGCGAGCAGCACGATGTGCGGGCGCCATCGCGCCGCCGCTCCCACGGCCGCCACGACGGCACCGGCGACGAGGGCGCAACCCGCGCAGAGCAGGAACGAGGGGGCGGCGTACACCGGCCACCACGCGGCGGCGCCGATCGCCACGAGCACCAGCACGAGCAGCGCGGTGACGTGCCGCCGGGCCTGAGACGACGACGATCGTGACGGAGCGCGCGGCGAGGACGGAAACGCGCCCGACGCGGTCGCGGCTGTCGCGGTCGGAGGGGATGTGCCACGGCGCGACGAGCCCGCGCCTGAGGGCCGGAGCACGGTCACGTCGCCGCCATCCGCGCGAGGGCGCGCACGAGGTCATCGAGGTAGCCGATGCGAGCGACGCGGATGCCGTCGAACGGCACGATCGAGGCGTTCGCCTCCGGATCGGCCACGAGCCCGACCACCTCGACCTCGGGCGGCAGCGCGGCGGCGGCCGACCGCAGGTCGCGGGTGGTGACCGTGGACCCGCAGACCAGGAGCACGACGGATGCCCCGCTCCCCGACTCGGCGATCCCCCGCGTGATCCGCGCCGGTCCGGGCGCACCGGAGACCGGATGGACGACGCTGAGATCGTCGAGCAGGTCGCGCGGCGTGCGCACCGTGAGCGACACGGTCCGCGCCGATCCGGTCGAGGCGAGCACGCTCACCGTCGTGGCGTCGCGGACGGCCCGCACGCCGATCGAGGCGGCGATGCTCACCGCGAGCTCGAACTCCTCCTCGCTCGCGTAGTCGCCGGGGCGCGTCGACAGCGCGACCACGAGGTGGCTGCGCCGGGTCTGCTCGAACTGCCGCACCATGAACGAGCCGGTCTTCGCCGTGCTCCGCCAGTGGATGTGACGGCGGTCGTCGCCGGGGACATACTCGCGCAGGGTGTGGAACGCCATGTCGCTGTCGGTGAGGTCGTGCGACGCGAGCCCCTCGAGGTCGCGGAGCAGACCGGTCGACGCCACGGCGAGGTCGACGGTCTGCGGATGCACGTACAGGTCACGTGCATCCGACCGTGACACCTCTCGACGCGCCAGCCCGAGCGGATCGCGGCGGACCACCCGTACCGGCCCCAGCCTCAGCACGCCGCGTCGGAGGGTCTGCACCACCACCGAGGCGGCGGCGTCGCCCCCCGCGGGCACACCCGGGAGCGCGAGCGACTCGATCCGCTCGCCGACCGGCAGCTCGGCCTCGGTCGCGCGGAGCCGCCGCGAGGTCGTGTTGTGCACCGTCACGGACACCGTCGCGTGCGCGCCCGCGACCACGTGCCGCTCGGCGACCGAGATCTCCATCCGTCCGGCACGCCGCCCCAGCAGCAGGAGCGCGCAGACGAGCGCCAGCACGAGACACGCGGTGCCGATCACGACGAGCTCGGTCCAACCCAGCAGCAGACCCGCGACGAGACCGGCGAGCCCGCCGACGAGCACCGCCCATCCCCCGGCGGAGACCGCGACCGGGAGCCTTCTCATGCGGCCGTCGGCTCTCCAGGTGGGGCCACCTCGAGCAGCAGCTGCCCGATGAGGCTCGACGCGGAGACGCCGTCGAACTCCGCCTCCGGATCGAGCAGGAGCCGATGGGCCAGCACCGGCTCAGCCAACGACTTCACGTCGTCGGGCACGACGTAGTGGCGCCCGGAGGAGGCGGCGTACGTCCGCGCGGCGCGCGACAGGGCGAGAGCGGCACGCACGCTCGCGCCGAGCCGCGTCTCGGGCGCGTCGCGCGTGGCCTGCACCAGCCGCACGATGTAGTCGTTGATCGACGGGTCGACGTGCGCGGTGCGCGCCTCGGCGGCGAGCACCGTCACCCCCTCGCTCGTGATGATGGCGGGCAGGGTGGTCGAGTGGGCGCGCTCGATCGAGCCCTCCAGGATGCGGAGGGTCGTGGCGTGGTCGGGATAGCCGATCGAGGTCTTGATGAGGAAGCGATCGAGCTGCGCCTCGGGGAGCCGGTAGGTGCCTGCCTGCTCGACGGGGTTCTGCGTGGCGATGACCATGAACGGGTCGCCCACCGGATGCGACCGGCCGTCGACCGTGACGCGCCCCTCCTCCATGACCTCGAGCAACGCGGACTGCGTCTTCGGGGAGGCGCGGTTGATCTCGTCGGCCAGCAGCACGGTGGCGAACACCGGCCCCGGCCGGAACTCGAAGGCGCGCGCGCTCTGGTCGTACACCGAGACCCCCGTGATGTCACCGGGCAGGAGGTCGGGCGTGAATTGGATGCGGCTCGAGGTGCCCCGCACGCTCTCGGCGATCGCGCGCGCCAACGACGTCTTGCCCGTGCCCGGCGCGTCCTCCAGCAGCAGGTGACCCTCCGAGAGCAGGGCGACGAGGGAGAGCCGGACGACGTGGGGCTTGCCCTGCAGCGCCTGTTCGACGTTCGCCGCCAGACGGGCGAACACGTCGGCGAACCGCGTGGCCTGCTCGGGTGTCATGGTCATGCTCATCCCTTCGATCCGGAGACGGTGTACGAGTGCCCGGCCACGGTGACCTCGAGCCAGGGTGCTCCGACACCCGGCGGCGCGGTGCAGGTCGTGCCGGCCGCGGCCGCGGTCGCCGTCGACCCGCTGCGGCCGCAGAGGAAGGTGGCGGCGAGTGAGCCGTTGGCGGGCGGGTTGACCCAGGAGAAGGTGTCGCCGATGAGCTGCGGATCGGGGTCGAGGTCGAAGGTCAGCGACGGCTCGGGGGCGGCGAACGGCCCCGACCAGTCGCCACACAGCTGCACCGTCGACCAGACCGAGCAGGCCTGCAGGCGGAAGCGCAGCACCTCGCCGAACGCGCCGCCGATGAGGGTGCGCGGGAAGCCCGCGCCCGAGAAGTCGGCCGGGTCGCCGACGGGGGCGCCCGAGGCATCGACGCGCTGGATGCGGAAGCGCGACCCGTCGCCCGACACGGTGACGTAGGCGTCGCGCGTCGATCCGTCCTGCACCATGGTCGTGGAGGCCGAGGGGACACCCGGCCGCGGGTACACCGACACGGTCTGCACGGCCGAGGGCGTGCATCCGGCCGCGTTCCAGCCCCACACGACGACCGAGTAGTCGGCGCTCGACGAGTCGAGCGAGGCGAAGCGCACCGAGCCCGGAGCACCGCTCTGCTGCTGAGCGAGCACGTCGCCGCCCACGGTCGGCAGCGACACGCGTCCGTTCGAGACCGAGCACGCCTGCGCCCCCTGCGGCACACCCGTGCCGCCGCGCAGGAGCTGGACGACGTAGCCCGTCACCGGGTTGCCGTTGTCACCGAAGCCCGACCAGCCCACGACGACGTCGCGCCCGGCGGCGCCCGTCTCCGCGCCGGCCGACACGCTCGCCGCGATCGGAGGACCGAAGGGGGTGGTGGTGGCGCTCACCTCGCTGCCGGACCAGACCGCCAGCGCCGGATACGCGTCGTTCTTGGCCGTCACGGTGACGGTCGTCGACACCCCGTTGGGCACCCCGCCGAGGGTGGTGCTGCAGGCGGACGCGCACGCCGCCAGGGTCTGCGCGAGCCGTCCGTCGACCCTCACCTCGTAGGCCGAGACCGGCGAGCCGCCCCCGGGCACGACGGCGGGGTTCCACGAGGCCGCGATCGAGCCGTCTCCCGGCGTGAGCACGAGCGCGCTCGGCGGGCCGGGGAGCACGTCGGACCAGACGAGCGGACCGAGCGTCGTCGGGTCGGACAGGCCGATGCCGTTCTGCGCGGAGACCGAGATCCGGACGGCGGACGCCGATCCGTTCCCCGGGGTGCGCACGGCGCACCGGGTGGTGGCGCAGGTGGTCGAGACCGACGCACCCGACGACGTGGTCGCGGTGGCGACGAACCCGGAGATCGGCGAGTTGTTGGCCGCCCCGGGGGCGAACGACACGTCGACCTCGCGGTCTGCGAAGCCCGTGACCACGAGACCGGTGACCGGGGCAGGACGGTCCTGGATCGACACGCGCACCGTGCTCCAGACGAACCGGGACGGATCCTGCGTCGCATCGGCCACCTGGTACTGCAGGGTCAGGTCGCCGGGAGCGGCGTCGCCCGCCACCGCGACCGAGAGCGAGGCCCTGTCGGGCGACGTCGCCACCGAGACACCCGGCGGGAGCGCGGCGGAGTCGGTGCCCCGGACGGCGACGACCTGGAGGGGCACGTCGGGGAACGGGTTGCCCGCCCGATCGTTGGCCAGCACGTCGACCGTCGTGGTGCCGCCGCGCGGCGCGATCACGGAGTCGGCGCCGAGCACCGCCAGCGGTCGGGTCGAGGCGACGACCGACACGTCGATGCGGCCCGAGCGCCCCTCGCTCTGCTTGTCGGCCACGCCGATCGAGAGCGAACCCGCGGCTCCTCGCCGGGCCGACGGGTCGGCCGTCATCGTCAGGGTCGTGCCGGAGAGGGAGTAGCCGAAGCCGGGCGGGGCGTCGCCCAGCACGCGGTAGCTCAGCAGGTTGCCGGCGCCCGGATACGGGTAGGTCGTCAGCTTCGTGAGGTCGATGGTCTTCTGCTGGCCGGGTTCGAACTCGATCACCGCGCCGTCGAAGACGGGCGGCTGGTTGGTGGCGGGCCTGACCGTGATGGGGAGCACGAGCGTCGCGCGCCGCGCATCCGGCCCCGTGCCGTCGGCGACCTCGAAGGAGATCGAGGCGGGGCCGAAGTAGTCGGCCGCGCTGCGGTACACGAGGGTCGCGTCGCCGGACACCAGCGACGATCCGTCGGCGTGGGTGGCGCGGACCGTGTTCGGGTCGGTGATGCGCGGGCTGCCGCCGCCGGCGACCACCACCTGCTCGGCGAGCGGGATGCGCAGCTCGGCCCCGCTCTGGACGACGAGCGCCGGCGCTCCGGAGCGCAGCTGCGGGAGGGCGTCGCGTGTGCCGGGCACCCAGACGAAGCCGGATGCGGTGATCGACGGATCGTCGGGGTGTGCGACCGTGAACGGGATGATCTGCCGCTGCTCTCGCACGTCGACGCGGAGACGATGATCGGACGTGACCGACGCCGCGGACCCGTAGCCGTCGCCGACGCTCAGACCCAGCTGCGTCGCCGGCCCCTCCGCGAAGAAGACGTTAGCCAGCACGTCGACGTCGACGGTGTCGCGGCCCGCGATGTCGTCGAGGGTCAGCACGGTGTCGGACACGACGGGCCGGGCGAGGGGTGCGTCCGGCGTGACGTCGGCGGTGACGAACGTGGAGCTCGTGCCGCCGCGCTGGTTCTCGATGTCGTAGACGAAGCCGTACCGTCCGGGGGTCGTCGGTGCCGAGATCACCACGAGGTCGCCCGACACGGAGGCGGTGGCCGCGCCGTCCTGCGCCGAGACACGGACGAGGCTCAGCGGGCTGCCGTCGGGATCGGAGTCGTTGGTGAGCACGGGCACGAGCACCGTGCGCCCCGGCCGCACCGCGACCGCGTCGGGCGTGGCGACCGGCGAGCGCGCGCCGTCTGCTCGCGGCGAGATCCCGACGCGGATGGTGCCGCTCGCCCTCGCGCCGAGGCCGTCGACCACGGTGTAGCCGAACGAGTCGGTGCCCGCGGAGTAGTCGCCCGCCGTGTAGTCGATCCATGACGCACCCGTGGCGACGATCGTCCCCTTCTGGGGCGTCGAGTCGACCCCGGCGAACTGGACGGAGTCGCCGTCGGGATCGATGCCGGTGAGCGGGATAGGGATGCGGACGGTCTCGCCCGCCAGCACCCGCGCCGTGATGCGGGCGGGAACGGGCGCGGAGTTCGACGCCGCATCCGACTCGCGCACGCGGATGGTCACCTGAGCCGTCGCCCACTGCCCGTCGGGGGCGTCGACGCGGTACTCCGCGGTGTACTCGCCCGGCGTCGAGGGGGCGAGGTAGCGGAGCACCGAACCGGAGACGAAGAGCAGGCCCGAGCCGGCCGACAGCGGCCGGGCGAGATCGGGGTGCAGCGTGAGCTGGTCGCCGTCGGGCTGACTGTCGTTGTCGAGCACGGGGATGTCGACGACGTCGCCGACGCGCACGGACGCGATGTCGGCCACCGCGACCGGGGGCTGCCGGATGGCCGGCGGCGTCACCTCGACGACGGTGACCGAGCCGATGGTGGAGGCGAGCCCGTTGCTCACCGTGTACGGGAACGACACCGATCCCGCCGTGAGCGGACCGGTGAGGGTCACCCGGATGATGCGCTGCTCGAGGACCTCCACCTGCACCGCGGGATCGGGAGCGGGACCCGCCGACGTGACGATGAGCACCGCGCCGGCCGGGTCGTAGTCGCCGGCGAGGACGTCGACCTCGACGCTGCTGCCCTGGCGCACGTACGACGCGTGGGGCACGGTGACCGGAGCGCTGTTCGCGTCGGGCAGCGCGGTGACCTGGAGTCGGATCGTGCCCGTGGCGGTCCGTGCGCCGTCGGCCACCGAGTAGTCGAGCAGGAAGGTGCCGGCGGACGAGGCGGTGAGACGCACCGAGCCCTTGACGTAGTCGGCGTCGACCGCGACGCCGTCGCGCACCCCCACCGAGGTGAGGCGGAGCGCATCCGACCCTCCCCTGATGTGCGTGAGGGGCTCGATCGTCTCCTCGACGCCGACGTGCAGCGGCACGACGAAGCCCTCGGCGACGAGGGCCACGTCGGCGGGATCGTGCACGACCACCGGGATCGTGCCCGCGGTGGTGGCGAGACCGTCGCTGACGACCAGGGAGATGTCACGGGCGCCGGTCGACGTGCCGGAGTCGAGGTAGGTCACCTGCCCCTCGGGTCGGAACGTGACCGAGTCGGGCGGCGGCGTCCCCGCCGAGGCGAGGTAGAACGGGTCGCCGTCGGGGTCGTACCAGTCGCCGCGGATGTCGGTCGTGGCCCGGGCGCCGAGCGCCACGTCGAGGGTCGTCCGGCGCACCTGCACGGGCGGCGAGTTCTCCCCGGGGGCGCGCACGGTGACGGTGGCCGTCGCCCTGGCCGTCCCGCCCCGGCCGTCGGAGATCCCGTACCCGAAGGCGAGCGTACCGGTGGACGTGGACGGCAGCGTGAGCTGCAGCTGCTGGCCGTCGTCGATGATGTCGACCCGCCAGTCGACGCCGTCGGGGACCGTGACGTCGTCGATGACGAGGACGTCGCCGTTCACGTCGTAGTCGTTGAGCAGCACCGGCAGCACCTGGGCTCGGCCCGCCCTCGCCCCGAGGTCGTCATCGACCGCGACCGGGGGCTGCTGCACGGGATCGGGAGTCTCGGGCGCGTCGGTCACCCTGTCGTCCTGCTGCGGGTCGTTCGTGGTGGTGTCGAGCAGGTCGTCCCAGTCGTCGATGACCGCGTTGTCGCGGGTGACGTCCCAGGCGCGACCGGACGTGCGGTCGTTCAGCAGCACTCCCCCGTCGCCGTTCGTGCGGAACGCCAGGCGCGACTCGGAGCTCATGCCCTCGAACGCGGTGTCGCGGGGAGCGGCCACGGAACCCTGCGCGGCCGGGGAGCCCTGGGCTGCTGCCTGGGATGCGCCGCAGTCGGTCCACCCCGTGCCGTCGGACCACGCGGCGTAGGTGCATCCGCCGGTCTCCAGCGGGGCGGCGGGTGTGCCCTCGTGCCCCTGCGACAGCGTGGTCGTCGCCCCCGACGCCGGATCGACTCGGACCAACGCGGTGCGCGTGGCGAGGAGCACGCCCTGGCGGCCCTCGCCGGCCTGCTGGAGGACGGCGCTCGCCGGGTCGTCGATCTCGACCTGGACCGTGCCCGCGGGGCTGATCAACCGATCGGTGCTGCGGTCGAAGACGACCCAGCCGGCGTCGGTGGCCGTCATCACGACGTCGGCGTCGGCGGCGAGGTCGATCGACGTCGAGGTCTGCTCCTCGCCGCCTGACGTGGAGTACACGTAGCCGGTCGCCGGCGACACCGCCGAGAGGCGGCCCTGCCACGCCGCCATGGCGCCGTTCGGGCCGACCGTGACGTCGGCGGTGGCATCGGGATCGAACGCGGGCAGCGCGGCGACGGTCGTCGACCACGCCGACCCCGACTCCGGAGACCAGACGATGGCCCTGTCGCCGCTCAGCAGAATCGACGCCTCCCCCGCGGGCAGCGGGAACGACTGGTCGGCGGTCATCGCCGCGGTGTCGACCAGACGCCCTTCACCGTCGCCCCGGTCGGCCACCACGACCGTGGATCCGCTCTGGTCGACGTCGAGAGAACCCGCCCCGAGCGGCACCAGGCCGTTGAGCTCGCCCACCAGAGGGTTGGCCCGGCCTGCGGCGTGATGCGTGTCGCTCGTCACCCAGACGGTGCCGTCGTGGAGGTCGACCTGCTGAGCCACGAACCCCGTCGAGACGACGGACACCACGGCGACGAGCGCCGCGATCGTCCCGCCGCTCACCAGAGTCGCCGTGGTCGAGCGGTGCGCCGCGATCCAGCCGGCGATCCGCCCCGAGCCGATCGTGCCGCTCATGGTGCGGAGGCGCACTTCTCGGCGCTCGGCTCGCCCGCACGCCCCGCCCGCAGCACGGTGACCGAGATGCAGATCCGGCCGCCGGCCGTCGCGTCGGCGGAGAACTCGGCGGAGCGCTGCACCGAGGTCACGCCGTCGCGGGTGGCGACGCGGTAGCTGTCCTGGGAGGAGAGGCCGGGGTCCGCCCAGCTGAACACGAGCCGGTCGCCGTCGGCGCGGGAGGTGATCTCGCCGACCCGCGGGATGGCCGGCTGCGCGGCCTGCTGCGCGAGGAGCACCCCGCCGACGGCGAGGACAACGACCGCGAGCGCGGCCCCGCCGAGGAGCAGCGGGCCGCGACGGGACCGAGGTGCCGTCCGCCCCTGGGCGACGTGCGTGCGGTCGGAGTCGTGCGACCGCGAGTGCGCTGAAGCGCCCACCGAGGGAGCCGTGGCGTGGCGACGTCGACGACGTGAGGTCAAGGATGCGGCAGCGGGCTGGGGCGCGCTGAGGGCGGTGCGTTCGTCGACGTCGCGGGAGTAGTCGGTCGCCCACTCCGCGACGGCGACCTCGGCCACCGTCTGCGACAGCCCGAGGGACGTCTCGATCGACTGCAGCTCGCGCAGCAGCTCGAGAGCGGACGCGGGACGCGACGCCGGGTTCTTCGACAGGGTGCGGACGAGGCATCGCTCGAGTGCCTCGGGCACGTCGTCTCGACCGAGGGGGGCGGGCTTGGCGCGCATGATCCGGCGTGCAAGCTCTCCCGGCGGGAGGCTCCGCCCCGGCTCCTCGAACGGCGACCGCCCGGCGAGCAGCGAGTAGAGCGTGGCGCCGAGCGACCACACCTCGGAGGCGACGGTTCCTGTCGTCTCCTCCGACACCACCTCGGGCGCCGACCACGGGATCGTGAGCCCGACGGCCTCACCGAGGTGCGACGAGCGCGTCGTGGAGGCGATGCCGAAGTCGGAGAGGACGGGCGCGCCGTAGGCCGTGACGAGGATGTTCGACGGCTTCACGTCGCGGTGCAGGATGCCCTCCTGGTGCGCGGTGTGCAGTGCGCCGGCGATCTTCACGCCGATGCGCAGCACCTCGGCGACGGGGAGCGGCGCCGATCGGTAGCGCTGGCCGAGCGAGGAGGAGCACAGCTCCATCACCAGATACGGTCGGCCGTCGCCCGAGACCCCGGCCTCGTACACGGTGAGGATCGACGGATGCGCGCTCAGCCGAGCCATGAGGTCGGCCTCCGCCCGGAACATCCGGCGGACCGCGTCGTCGACGGCCTCGGGGAGCATCACCTTCACGGCGACCTGCCGCCGGGGCATCGTCTGCTCGAAGAGGTAGACGTCGGCGAATCCACCGGAGCCGAGCACCCGCACGGCGGTGAAGCCGGGGAGGGTCGGCGGTGGCGACGGGAGTCTCCTGGCCACGCTCAGCCTCGCGGCGGCTCGGCGTCGCCCATCGCCTCATCCGACTCGACGTCGATGACCACGACGGTCACGTTGTCGCGACCGCCGTTGGCCAGCGAGGCGGCGACCAGCTCGGAGGCCGCGCTCTCGGCCGTCTTCGCGGTCGAGAGGTAGTGCCGGATGCCGTAGTCGGTGAGCTCCTTGGTGAGCCCGTCGGAGCAGAGCAGGAGCCGCTGGCCCGCCACGATCGGCACGGTGACGTAGTCGGGGACGGGCTTCTCGTGGAACCCGATCGCGCGGGTGATGACGTTGCTGTCGGGGTGGTGCTCCGCCTGGTCGGGGGTGATGAGGCCCGCGTCGATGAGCTCCTGCACGACGGAGTGGTCGCGCGTGATCTGCTCGAGCAGCCCCTCGCGGAAGGAGTAGACCCGCGAGTCGCCGATGTTGAACACGACCCACTCGAGGCCCTCGTCGCCGTCGGCGAGCGCGACGCCCGTCACCGTGGTGCCGGTGCCCAGGGCGGACTCGTCTCCCACACGATCGATGTCGGTGAGCGCGAGGTCGAGGGCAGCCTCGATCTGGAGAGGGGTGACCACCGACTCGCGGAGCTCGGAGAGACGCTCGACGACGGCCTTGGAGGCCACGTCGCCCGCCGAGTGACCGCCCATGCCGTCGGCCACAGCGAAGACCGGCAGACCCGAGATGACGCTGTCCTCGTTGACCTGGCGCTTGTTGCCGGTGTCGGTCTGTGCCGCCCACGACAGCACGAGCCGCCGGGGCTGCGCGCCGTCCTTCGTGACGCTGACGCGAGCGGTGGTGCGGCCGATCTGGGTCACCTGGTGAACTCCCGGGAAGCTGTCGGAGGGTCTGGGGGCGTGTGCCCCGGCGACGCCTCATCGATCGGGGTGATGCGGAGGATGACTCCATCGCCGATGTCGACACTAGCCGACGCGGCGACCGCCACCGAGTCGCCCTGGCGGAGACGGACCCTGGTGCCGTCGCCCAGCGTGACGGTGGTGCCGTTGGTGGACCGGAGGTCGGTGACCACGGCGGTCGATCCGGCACGGGCGATCTCCACGTGGCTGGAGGACACGACGCCGCTCGGAGAGGGCACGGCGACGAGCTCGACCGTACCCGGCGACGCGGGATCCGACCCCGGCCGCGGCCGCGGTCGGCGGCCGACGACGAGCGGGCGATCGAGCTCGCGCTCGCCGTCGGGCAGCGTCACGCGGAAGCGGACGGGCCGTTCGAGGGGACCCTCCGTGAGCACGGTCTCGACGACCGCCGTCTCCGGGCGTGGCCTCGTGCGGGTGATGACCGTCTCGTCGTCGAGCCCGCCCGCCGGCTCCGGCTGCGAGTCCGCCGTCCAGTAGACGGTGGAGGCGGACACCACCACCCGGCCGACCGGATGCGCGAGAAGCGGCACGACAGGGTGCGACTCCGGCAGCGGAGGCAGCCGGCCCGCCACGATCGAGTCGACGTCGTCGAACTCTGCCATACGCCAGGGCAGCGCACCGGCCGAGCCGAACCGGCGGGCCCCGCCCGGCGAACGGATGTCGGCGGCCGCCGATCCGCGCGCCACCGCGATCACCCTCGCCGACCCGGTGCGCCCGTCGGATGCCTCCGCGCGATGCGTCGACGTCTCGGGCAGCCAGAGCACGAGGAACGACTCGACCCCGCCACGCATCGGAATGCTCGAGACGACCCGCTCGAGGGTGGTATCGGCGGCGGTACAGGCCCGCCACACCGCGTCGACCACCGATCCCTCGGCCTCGGCCGGGAGCAGGACCACCGCTGGGAGCGCGGCGATCACCGTGTATCCCGCCTCCGCGGAGAGGCACCTCAGCTCCGCCATCCGGCCACGGTACACCGTCGGCGAGGGGCGAGATGCTTGAGCGCGACGCGCCCGGCGGGCAGAATCGCGGGAGACGACGGGAGACGAGATGACCCAGGCCGACGACGACACCGAGACCCTCCACGCGAAGGCGCGCGACCACCTCTGGATGCACTTCGCGCGGCAGTCGGCGTTCGACTCGGAGACGGGTGTGCCCATCATCGTGCGCGGCGAGGGCCACCACATCTGGGACTCGAGGGGCAAGCGGTACATCGACGGCCTGTCGGGGCTGTTCGTCGTCAACGCCGGGCACGGCCGACGTCGTCTCGCCGAGGCGGCCGCCCGTCAGGCGGAACAGCTGGCGTTCTTCCCGATCTGGTCGTACGCGCATCCGTCGGCCATCGAGCTGGCGGAGAGGCTGGCCCACTACGCCCCGGGCGACCTGAACCGCGTCTTCTTCTCGACCGGTGGCGGGGAAGCCGTCGAGACCGCGTTGAAGCTGGCGAAGCAGTACTGGCGCCTGGTCGGGCGGCCGGGGAAGCACAAGGTGATCTCGAGGGCCGTCGCCTACCACGGCACTCCGCACGGCGCGCTCGCCATCACGGGCATCCCGGCCATGAAGCAGCCCTTCGAGCCCGTCGCGCCCGGCGGCTTCCGGGTGCCGAACACGAACTTCTACCGGGCGTCCGAGTCGGGTTACACCGGCACTCTCGACGACTACGGGAGGTGGGCCGCCGATCGGATCGAGGAGATGATCCTCTTCGAGGGTGCCGACACGGTGGCCGCGGTCTTCCTGGAGCCCGTGCAGAACTCCGGCGGGTGCTTCCCGCCGCCGCCCGGCTACTTCCAGCGGGTGCGCGAGATCTGCGACCGCCACGACGTGCTGCTCGTCAGCGACGAGGTGATCTGCGCCTTCGGCCGCATCGGCGAGTGGTTCGCGTGCGACGCCTACGACTACGTGCCCGACATGATCACCTGCGCGAAGGCGATGACGAGCGGCTACTCCCCCATCGGGGCGACCATCGTCAGCGAGCGCATCTACGAGCCGTTCGCGACCGGACAGGCCTCGTTCGCTCACGGATACACCTTCGCCGGCCACCCGGTGTCGGCCGCGGTCGCCCTCGAGAACCTCGACCTGTTCGAGGAGGAGGACCTCAACGGCAGGGTGCGGGAGCTGTCGCCTGCCTTCCGGTCGACGCTGGAACGCCTGCACGACCTGCCGATCGTCGGCGACGTCCGAGGCGACGGGTACTTCTTCGGCATCGAGCTCGTGAAGGACAAGGCCACACGCGAGACCTTCGACGCCGACGAGTCGGAGCGGCTGCTGCGCGGGTTCCTCTCGCGGGAGCTGTTCGACGCGGGTCTGTACTGCCGCGCCGACGATCGTGGCGACCCCGTCATCCAACTCGCTCCCCCGCTGACGATCGGACAGCCGGAGTTCGACGAGATCGAGCAGATCCTCCGCGACGTGCTGACCCGGGCGTGGCAGGTGCTGTGACGGTCGGGCTCGCCGGCCTCTCGTCGGGGTGCGGCCTCTGGCCGGCCGCGGCGAGGCGGGCGATGAGACCTGCGAGCGCGTAGTCGCGGTCCTGCTCCAGGGCGGCTCCCAGCAGCAGTCGCGCGCACGCGGCTCGACCGACCGCCTGTTCGAAGAGCGCCGCGACCGTGAGCACCGGCGGCAGGAGGCTCTCCGGAGCGAGCGACGCCGCCCGTCTCAACAGCACGACGGCCTCCGTCAGCCGGGCTCGCTCCGCAGGCCCCAGGGGCGGACAGCTCTCGGCGGGCCACCAGCCGGGGAGATCGCCGAGCACCCGCGCCACGACCTGATCGCGGACGAGTGCGTCGTCGAGCGCGTGGGCGACGGCGACGAGCTCCACGTCGGACAGCCGCGGCGCAGCCGACTCGACGGCCGCGGTCGACGGTGCGGGGGCGAGTGCCCGGAGCATCCGCCCGACGGCGAGGACTGCGCTCGGCGTCGCGGCCGCCAGCCCGGCCCAGGCCGCTCTCTGGCGCGCGAGCGGCGCAGGGTGCGGCACGGCCGATGCCGCGCTGTCAGCGGAGACGTCGCCACCGACCACGCTCTCGACACCGCTCCGGAGCGGGAGCCACTGAACGCGGTCGAGGGGCGACCACTGCTCGCCGGCGACGACGAGACCGGGCAGCACCACGAACCCGGCGCGACCGAGGTGGATCGCGACGCGTTCAGCGGTGACGGCGTGAGCCCACGCGCCCTCGGTGTCGACGAAGGCCGGCGCGAACACGACGGGCACCACCCGCTCGGCGAACCGCTCGCGCGCGAGCGGACCCGCCAGCGCGCGACCGAGCTCGTCGCCCGCATCGCCGCCGGGGGTGGGGAGGTCGGCGCGCATCAGGCTCCCCCTGCCGCGTTCCACCACCAGCACGAGACTGCCGGTGGGCCGATAGCCCAACTCGCCCTCGATCCGGAGCGGGAGCTCGCCCCCCGGCCGACGCAGAGCGGGCGTGACTCGGGAACGAGAGGGGGCGGGAGGAGACGGGAGTGCGGAGGTCATGGCGACGAGTGTCGCCGTCCGACGCCCGGAATGCAGCAAGGCGGCGGATCCTGTGGACACAGACCCCGATGGGCCCGCGTGTGCAGGATTCGCCGCCTCGCGGAACGGCGGCGACCGAGGTCACCGCCGCGGTGGCAGGACTCAGGCCTGGAGAGCCGCCTGGATGTCGAGCGTGATGGTGACCTCGTCGCCGACGAGAACGCCACCGGTCTCGAGCGGAGCGTTCCAGCTCACGCCGAAGTCGTTGCGGTTGATCTTCGTGGTGGCCTCGAAGCCGGCCTTGTAGTTGCCGTAGGCGTCCTGGCCGAAGCCGCCGAACTCGAAGTCGAAGGTGACGGGCTTGGTGACGCCCTTGATGGTCAGGTCGCCGTCGACCTTCCAGTCGTCGCCCTCCTTGCGCACGCCGGTCGACACGAAGGTCAGCTGCGGGTGGGTGGGGGCGTCGAAGAAGTCGTTGGTGCGCAGGTGGCCGTCGCGGTTCTCGTCCTTGGTGTCGATCGAGGCGACGTCGGCGGTCGCGGTGACCTTGGTGTCGAGCGGGTTCTCACCGGTCACGAAGGTGGCGCTGAAGGTCTTGAAGTGGCCCTTGACCTTGCTGATGAGCAGGTGACGGACGCTGAAGGACACCTCGCTGTGCGAGGGGTCGACGGTCCAGGTGCCGGCCTTGTAGCCGGGGATCTCGATGGTGTCGGTCATGGTGTCTCCTCCTGTGTTCTGGAATGGGACGTGGCCGTCCTCATGTATGCGAATGCATCCAGAATCATCATTATTCCGTTGTAGGTGAAATTTTCTGTGACACAGAAGGAAATACGTCCGGTGAGTTCGCCGGGAGGAGTCCTCAGCGCAGGATCTCCACCATCAGCACCCAGGCGTTCACGATCGCCACGACGAACATGATGAGGAAGCCCGCGGCGACCCAGTACATCCCCGACGGCTGGCCGACGCACACGAGCAGGGCTCCCAGGAGGAAGGGCACGAGCTGAGCGAGGGTGAGCACGATCTTCGCCGGGAGCGAGCCGCGCGGCCCGTGCTCGCCGTGGCGGAGGAGCGCCCGCGACGCGCGCAGCTGGAAGGCGGCGCAGGACAGCACCACGGCCAGCAGCTCGAGTCCGAGGACAGGCGCAGGTTGCGCGGGCAGCAGCACGAGCAGCGACCCGATCAGGATCGCCACCACCGACGCCACCGTCGCGCCCGCCCGCACGGGCAGGACCGCCTCGGCGATGATCTCCTTGATGTTCACCGAGATCGCCACGATGAGCAGCCCCGCGAGCGCCCCCGCAGCCCCCGCCGACGCGACGGCGAACTCGCTCCAGCCCATGGTGATCCCCTCGATCATGTCTGGATGCTAGTGGAGTGACGCGCGCCGATGTTCTTACTTCTTTCACTCTCGTCACATACCATCGAATGCATGAGAGCCCGTGTCGCCCGACTCGGAGTGGCCGCCGCTGTCGCTGCGGCCCTCGTCGCGAGCCCGTTCGCGGCCGCCGGCGCCGTGCAGCCCAGCGCTCCCCGTGCCGACTACCCCAGCTGGGATGAGGTCCAGGCCGCCAAGGCCAACGAGGCCACCAAGCAGGCCGAGGTCGACAACATCACCTCTCTCATCTCGGGGCTCGAGAGCCAGACCGCCCAGCTCCAGCAGGAGGCGTTCGCCCGCGGGCAGGAGTATCTCAAGGCTCAGGCCGACCTGCAGTCCGCGACCTCCCTGGCCGACTCGCTGCAGACGCAGGCCACCGCGGCCGCGGCCAAGGCGGCACAGGCCAAGCAGCAGGTCGGGCAGCTGGTGTCGCACCTGTACCGCCAGGGCGGCGACTCGACCATGACCCTCTTCCTCGACGGCTCCGCGGGCAGCGACGACCTGCTCTACCAGCTCGGCACCATGAGCCAGCTGACGCAGACCACCACGGGCATCCGCGACGCCGCCGTCGCCGCTGAGAACACGTCGCAGGCGCTCACCGAGCAGGCGTCTGTCGCCGAGACGGAGCGCTCGCAGCTCGCCGACGAGGCGTCGACACGGCTGCAGTCGGCCCAGGCCGCACAGGTGGCGGCCGAGTCGAAGCTCGCCGAGGCGCAGGCGACCAGCAACACGCTCTACGAGCAGCTCGCGACCCTCAAGGACACCACCGCCCAGACCGAGAAGGACTACCAGCAGGGTGTCGCCGATGCGCAGGCCGCTGCCGCCGCCGCGGCCGCGGCGGGCGGATACGACGACGATCCGGGATCGGCGTGGGTGCCCGGCAGCGACTCGATCATGAGCCCGTCGCAGGCCCAGGCGTACGCCGCCAGCCAGATGGGCGCGTGGGGCTGGGGTGGCGACCAGTTCAGCTGCCTCGTCTCGCTGTGGACCGGCGAGTCCGGATGGCGCGCCAACGCGCTCAACGAGTCGAGCGGCGCCTACGGCATCCCCCAGTCGCTGCCGGCGACGAAGATGGCGACCGCCGGAGCGGACTGGCAGACCAACGCCGCCACGCAGATCAACTGGGGCCTGTCGTACATCTCGCGCGCCTACGGCACGCCGTGCTCGGCCTGGTCGAAGTGGCAGTCGCGCTCGCCGCACTGGTACTGAGCGGACGAGCTCCGCGCTGACCGCGCGCGCTGCGCTGAGTGGATGCGCGTCGCGCTGACCGCACGCGCTGCGCTGAGTGGATGCACGCCGCGCTGACCGCACGCGCTGCGCTGAAGCTGCCCGGCGAGTCAGTGATCGCGGTGATCCTGGATCGTGATGCGCGCACCATGGCGGGGCCGGGCGATCCCGGTCGCGAGCACCAGGCGCACCACCCGCTGGCGGTGGCCCGCCCAGGGCTCGAGCAGCTCGGCGAGCCCGTCGTCGTCGAGCTCCTCGCCCACCAGGGCGAAGCCGATCGTCTTCGACAGGTGGTAGTCGCCGAAGCTCACCGCATCCGGATCGCCGTGTGTGCGCTGCACGATCTCGGCGCTCGTCCACACCCCGATGCCCGAGAACGTCTCGAGCAGCCGTTGCGCCTCGGCGCCCTCGCGCGCGGCGAGGCGCTGGAGCGCGGCGCCCCGGGCGGTCGCCTCGACGACGGTCCGTGAGCGGCGGGGGTCGACCCCGGCGCGATGCCAGTCCCACGACGGGATGCGGTGCCAGCCCTCGGCCGACGGCGGCACGCGCATCCGCTCGGGGGCGGGGCCGGGGGCCGGTTCGCCGTGCTTCGTGACGAGCATCCGCCAGGCGCGGAACGCCTCGGTCGACGTGATCTTCTGCTCGATCACCGCGGCCGCCAGGGCGTCGACGATGCGCTGCGACCGGGTGAGCCGGAGGCCCGGGTACCGGTGTCGCGCCTCGGCGACGAGCGGATGCGCCTCCGCATCGAGCTCGGACCAGTCGTCGTCGGCCCCGAGCAGGGCGGGGATCGAGTCGAGCGCCGATGCGGCTCCGGGGCCCCACGCCTGCATCCGGATACCGGTGGTGCTGCGGGTGAGGCGCACGGTCGCGGCACCCTCCTCGGTGCGGAAGGCGAGCCAGACGCCGTCGTCGGCGAAGACGGTGGCCGGGTCGTGCCTGCCTCGGCGGTGCGGGAGCAGGGTGGCGCGGAGGTCGACCTCGTGGGCCGGCCGGTACTCGTGCTCGAGCGGCGCGGCCGCGCCCGCGGAGCCCGCGGAGCCCGCGGACGAGCTTGCGCAGCCGGCGGCCGAGCTTGCGCAGCCGGCGGCCGAGCTTGCGCAGCCGGCGGCCGAGCCCGCGGCGACTGGATCGAGCGAGAGCGTCATGGTCCAGGCAGACTACGCGAACCCGACGACGCCGGCGTCGGTATGAGCCCGACGTTCATCACGGAAGACGAGAACCGAACCCGTCAACGGCGGGGCTTCACCGCATGCCGTGACGAAGGACGACGATCGGAGCCTCAGCCCTCGGAGTCGAGCGCGTCGAGCAGCCCCAGCAGCACGCTCGGTCCCACGACCCGCGCCCCCGCGGCCTCGACGCGGGCGGCGAGCTCGCGGTCGGCCGTCACCACGACGGCGCCGGGCTCGGCCGCCGCCACCTCGACGATCGTGTCGTCGCCGGACCCCGGCGCGCGGACCACTCGCACGCTCGAACGGGGTGCGGCGAGCTCCTCGGGATCGGCGGCGGACGAGGCCTTCCCCTCGAGCACCACGACGATCCGCGCCCAGATCACGCCCGGCTGCGTCCCGCCGAGCACCTCGGCCGGAACGCCGTGCTCGGCCAGCCGGGCGAGCCGCTCGAGCAGGCGCTCCGCGGCTCCCGGGCGGTCGCGCCACCAGCCGTCGGGGCGCGATCCGACCACGTTCGCGGCGTCGACGACGAGGGTCGACGGATGCGCCAGCCTCGGCGCGAGCGCCGGCCACGAGGCGGCGAACCCGGGATGGAGCGGAAGGGCCTCGACCTCGTCCGCCGGCACCCAGCGCAGCTCGAGGCTCTCGGCGTCGCCGATGGTGGGCTCGAACAGCTCCACGGCCTCGACCGCCACGGTGACGTACGACCAGAAGCCCAGGTCGAGCACCGAGCTGAACGCCAGCCGCAGGTCGTCGACCGGGACGCCGGCCTCCTCGTGGGCCTCGCGAAGCGCGCCCGCGACGGCGTCCTCGCCCTCGTGACGGGCTCCCCCGGGGAGACCCCACGTGCCGCCGTGGTGGCTCCACTCCGCTCGGTGCTGCAGCAGCACACCGGCGCGGGGGTGATGCACGAGCAGTCCCGCGGCACCGAAGCGGCCCCAGAAGCGGCGCCCATCGGGACCCTCCACCCAGGCGTCTCCGGGATCACGTGGGAAGCCTGACGGCAGGGTCACCATGATCCCAGCCTCTCATGGAGAGGTGAGGTGCCCCATCCCTCCGTCACGCGGAGACACCGGCATCGACGAGAATGACCGCATGCAGCTGCCTCCGCTCGTCCACCCCGTCCGCCAGATGGGGCGGAGGACCATCGACTTCTCGCAGCGCATCGCGGTCATGGCGATCGTCAACCGGACACCGGACTCCTTCTTCGACCAGGGCGCCACCTTCGCGCTCGAGGCGGCCGTGCAGGCCGCGGTCGACGCCGCCGAGCAGGGTGCCGACTGGGTCGACATCGGCGGCGCGAAGTTCGCCCCGGGGCCCGAGATCCCGGCCGCGGAGGAGCTCGACCGTGTCCTGCCGGTGGTGGAACGCGTGGCCGCGCGATCCGACGTGGTCATCTCGGTCGACACCTTCCGCGCCGACGTCGCGGAGGCCTGCATCCGGGCCGGCGCGGGTGTGGTCAACGACACCACCGGGCTCAGCGACCCCGACATGGCCGCGGTGGTCGCCGCATCCGGGGCCTCGCTCGTGCTCACCCACAGCCTCGCAGCTCCCCGCACCGAGTACCCGCGGCCCCACTACGACGACGTGGCCGGCGAGGTGCGCCGCTTCCTCGAGGAGCGCGTGCAGAGGGCGGTCGACGCGGGAATCCCCGAGGCGAGGCTGTTCATCGACCCGGGGCACGACCTCAACAAGAACACCGTGCAGACGCTCGAGCTCACCCGGCGGATGGCCGAGATCACCTCGCTCGGGCTTCCCACGCTGGCCGCCGTGTCGAACAAGGACTTCGTCGGCGAGAGCATCGACGCGCCGAAGTCGGAGCGGCTCGAGGGCTCGATCGTGGCGGCCACCGTGTGCGCGATGCTCGGCGCCCGCGTCCTGCGGATGCACGACGTGCGCGCCTCCGTCGCCGCCGCTCGCATGATGGAGGCCGTGCTGGGGCTGCGCGAACCCGCGAACCCCGTGCACAACGTCTGACGCCCCACGCCACCGCCTACCGCCAACCCACCGCCACCGCCTACCGCCGCCTACCACCGCCGACCACCCGTCCCGACCGCCGCCGTCCCGACCGCCGCCGCCGCCGCCGCCGCCGACCACCCTCCCACCGCCGCCGACCACCCGTCCCGACCGCTCACCCGTCCAGACCACCGTCCCGTCCCGCCGCCGCCGACCATCAGGAGCCGCCATGACCGACATCGTCCCGCTCGAGCCGTCCGGGTCGGCGCTCGACCACGCCGCGATCGTGGCCCGCTACGCACCGATCGTCCGCGGCCGCACCACGGTGCGCGTGAACTTCATCGCGAGCGTCGACGGCTCGGCGACCGTCTCCGGGCTCTCCGGCGGACTCGGCGGCGACGCCGACAAGGCCGTCTTCGACACCCTTCGCGGCCTCTCCGACGTCGTGCTCGCCGCAGCGGGCACCGTGCGCAAGGAGGGCTACGGCGCGCTCGTCACACCCGACCCCATGCGGGAGTGGCGGGACGCGGCGGGGCTGCCCGCGCATCCGGTCATGGCCGTGGTGAGCGGCTCGCTCGACCTCGATCCGGCCGACGACCTCTTCACCAAGGCGCCCGAGCGTCCGATCGTGTACACCGTCGCGACCTCGCCACAGGAGGCGAGGGATCGGCTCGCCGAGGTCGCCGACCTCGTCGTCGCCGGTGAGGAGCGGGTCGAGCCCGGCCGGGTGGTCGCCGACCTCGCCGAGCGGGGCCTCCACCAGATCCTCTGCGAGGGCGGTCCGTCGCTGTTCGGCGCCTTCATCGACGCCGGTGCGGTCGACGAGCTGTGCCTGACGGTCTCGCCGCTGCTCGAGGGCGGGGCCGGCCCACGGATCGCGCGGGGCAGCGCGTCGCCCACCTCGCTCCGGCTCGAGCATGTGCTCGCGGCGGGTTCGGTGCTCCTCACGCGGTGGGTGCGGGCGTGAGCGCCCCCTCGACCGGGCGGGTGGCCCGCGTGGCGGCGGCCCGCAGCCGCGCCGCCACGACGGCGTTCACCGTCGCCGACATCGTCGCGACGCTGCTGTTCGCATTCGAGGGGGCACGCCTGGCCGCGCTGGCCGGGCTCGACGTGTTCGGCATCATCGTGGTGGGCCTCGCCTCGAGCACCGTCGGCGGCATCCTGCGCGACCTGCTGCTCGGAGACACTCCCCCGTTCGCGTTCCGGTCGCCGTCGCGGCTGGTCGCCGCGCTGGGCGGGTCGGCGCTCGCTCTCGGCGGAGTGGCGTCGGGCGCTGTGCTGCCCGAGTCCGTGATCTCGGTGGCGGATGCGCTCGGGCTCGCCCTGTTCGCCGTCACGGGAGCGGAGAAGGCGGTCGACCACGGCTCGAACGGCCTCGTCACCGTCATCCTCGGCACGCTGACCGCGGTCGGCGGAGGCATCACCCGCGACCTGCTCACCGGCGTCGTCCCGACGGTGCTCACCTCGAGCGTCTACGCCTCGGCGGCGGCCGTCGGCGCCCTCGGCGTCTGGGCGGTGTGGCGGATGCGCGCCCCCATGATCGCCGCGATGGGCGCCGGCTTCCTCCTCACCGCGGGCCTCCGCCTCGCCGCCCTCGCCTGGGACTGGCAGCTCCCCCACCTCGTCACGCCCTGACTCGCACCCCCAGCTCGTCCGGACGCTGGGCGGATCACACCCGGGCGACGGCGGTGATGCGGAGGGCGGCGGTGCCGAGCTCGTCGCTCTCGGCGAGGTCGACGGTGCCCGTGATGCGCCAGTCGTGGTCGCCGTCGGGGTCGTCGAGGATCTGCTGCACCCGCCACTCGCCCGGCAACTCCTCGATCACGAGGAGCGCCGACGACCGCGCGGCCGGACCCGTGCCGATCGAGTCGTACTCGTCGAAGTAGTCGGCGAGGGCGTCCTCCCAGCGCTCCGCATCCCATCCGGATAGGGAGTCGAGCTCGCCGAGCTCGCTCCACGCCTCGCGCGCCGCCAGCTGCACACGCCGGAACAGCTCGTTGCGCACCAGGATGCGGAACGCCCGCACGTTCGACGTGAGCGTGCGCGGCGCCGGCGGCACGATCGGCGCGTCGCTGCGTGCGCTCGGGGCCGCGAGCCCCGCCGCGAGCGCCTCCCACTCGTCGAGCACGCTCGAGTCGGTCTGGCGCACCAGCTCGCCGAGCCACTCGATGATGTCGCGCACGTCCTCGGTCTTGGCGTCGTCGGGCAGGGTCTGACGGAGCACCCGGTAGGCGTCGGAGAGGTAGCGCAGCACGAGTCCCTCCGAGCGCGGGAGGCGGTAGTAGGCGACGTACTCGCCGAACGACATCGCCCGCTCGTACATGTCGCGCACGACCGACTTCGGGCGCAGCTCGGTGTCGCCCACCCACGGCTGCGAGCGCCGGTACGTGTCGAACGCCTCGGAGAGCAGATCGGCGAGGGGCTTCGGGTAGGTGATCTGCTCGAGCAGCGCCATCCGCTCCTCGTACTCGATGCCCTCGGCCTTCATCGCGGCGACGGCCTCGCCGCGCGCCTGCGACTCCTGCGCGTTGAGGATGGGCCGCGGATCCTCGAGGATCGCCTCCACCACGCTCACCACGTCGAGCGCGTAGCCCGGATCCTCGGGGTCGAGCAGCTCGAACACGGCGAGCGCGAACGGCGACAGCACCTGGTTCAACGCGAAGTCGGGCTGCAGGTCGACCGTGAGCCGCACGATCGTCTCGCCCGTGTCGGGGTCGACGACCCGCTCGACCACGTCAGCGGCGAGGAGGGTGCGGTAGATCGCGAGCGCCTGCCGGATCAGCTCGCGTTGGCGCGCCCGCGGCTCGTGGTTCTGCTCGAGGAGGCCGCGCATCGTGCCCACGACGTCTCCCCCGCGGGCGATCGCGGAGAGCACCATGGCGTGCGTGACCGTCATCGACGAGGTGAGGCGCTCGGGCGGCGCGTCGATGAGCTTCTCGAAGCTGGGCTGTCCCCACGAGACGAACCCCTCGGGCGCCTTCTTGCGGATGAGCTTCCGCCGCTTCTTCGGATCGTCGCCGATCTTCTGCAGCGCCTTGAGGTTCTCGGTCTCATGCTCGGGGGCCTGCACCACCACGAGTCCGGCGGTGTCGTAGCCCGCGCGGCCCGCGCGCCCGGCGATCTGGTGGAACTCGCGGGCGGTGAGCTGGCGCATCCGGACACCGTCGAACTTCGACAGGCCCGACAGCAGCACGGTGCGGATGGGGACGTTGATCCCGACGCCGAGCGTGTCGGTCCCGCAGATCACACGCAGGAGGCCCTGCTGGGCGAGCCGCTCGACGAGCCGCCGGTACTTGGGCAGCATGCCGGCGTGGTGCACGCCGATGCCGAGGCGCAGCAGCCTCGACAGGGTCTTGCCGAACGCGGTCGTGAAGCGGAACGGGCCGATGATCTCGGCGATCTGCTCGCGCACCGACTTCGGGGCCACTGTGATGCTCGACAGCGCCTGTGCCCGCTCCACCGCGGCGAGCTGGGAGAAGTGCACGATGTAGACGGGGGCGAGATCGGACTGCAGCAACCGCTCGACGGTCTCCTGGATGGGGCTGGTCGCGTAGTCGTAGCTCAGCGGCACCGGCCGTTCGACGCCCGTGATCACCGCGGTCTCGCGCCCGGTGCGGCGGGACAGGTCGGCGGCCAGCCAGTCGACCTCACCCAGGGTGGCCGACATGAGCACGAACTGCGCGCGCGGCAGCGCGAGGATCGGCACCTGCCAGGCCCAGCCCCGATCGGGGTCGGCGTAGAAGTGGAACTCGTCCATCACGACCTGCGCGACGTCGCTCGCCTCGCCCTGCCGGAGGGCGAGGTTCGCCACGATCTCGGCCGTCGCGCAGACGATGGGCGCATCCGCGTTGACGGCGGAGTCGCCCGTGACCATGCCCACGTTCGCGGCGCCGAACACGTCGACGAGCGCGAAGAACTTCTCCGACACGAGAGCCTTGATGGGCGCGGTGTAGTACGTGCGCATCCCCTGCGACAGCGCGACCGCGTGGGCGGCGAGCGCGACGAGCGACTTCCCCGTGCCGGTGGGTGTCGAGAGGATCACGTTCTCGCCCGACACGATGGCGACGAGCGATTCCTCCTGCGCCGGGTAGAGCGGCCGTCCGCCGGCGGCGGCCCACGCCGAGATCGCGTCGAACGCCCCGTCGGGGTCGAACGGATGCGGCAGCTGCGGGGCCGTCTCGGGGAGCGTGGGCGGGGTGGTCGGCTGCACCGCCTCAGCCTACGCGGCGCACCGCGCGGCGGCCTCGGGCGGGCGGACCTCGCCGAACGGCGAGAAGCGGCCCTTTCCAGCGCCGCGAAGGGGCGCCTTCTCGCCGTTCGGCGCAAGCCGGGAGCCAGCCCGCAGGGCGCTACTCGTCGCGACCGAAGTCGAGGTCGGGGGCGTCGGGGGCGGAGAGCGTGAGCACGGCGGTCTCGATCGCCTCGTCCTCCTCGACCTCGCGGGCGATGCGCGCGAGCGCCACGGCGACCCGGGGTTCGGGGCTGTCGCCCACGATGTCGACCGCCGCGACCAGGTAGACGCGCTGCGGCCCGACGAACTCGAGGTGCAGATACGTCACGCGTTGGATCTCGGGCTGCGCGAGGAGCAGCCTGCCCATCCGGTCCATGAGGGCCGGCCCGGGCTGCCACCCGATCAGCAGGCGGAAGTTGCGGTTGATCAGCACGATCGCCACGGCTCCGAGCAGCAGTCCGATGAGGATCGACCCGGCCGCGTCGTACGCGGCGACCCCGGTGACCTGGTGGAGCAGCAGCGCCAACGCGGCGATGGCGAGCCCGATGAGCGCGGCGAAGTCCTCGAAGAACACCGCCCGGAGCGTCGTATCGGAGCTGTTCAGCACATAGTCGAGCGGCCGCCTGCGCGTTCTTCCCGCCCCACGCCGCACCTGCATGACGGACTGGAGGAACGAGGTGCCCTCGAGCAGCGCCGAGACGCCCAGCACGATGTAGCCGATGAGGTACGACGACGCCGCCTCCGGCTCGGGCGCGAACAGCTCCTGCACCCCGTGCATCACCGAGACCACCGCGCCCACGGTGAAGACGCCGACCGCGGCGAACAGCGACCAGAGGAACGCCTCCCGCCCGTATCCGAGCGGATGCGCGCCGTCCTTCGGGCGTCTCGACCGGCGGTCGGCGACGAGCAGGAAGATCTCGTTCCCCGCATCCGCCCAGGAGTGCGCAGCCTCCGCCAGCAACGAGGCGGAGCCCGTCACGGCGGCGGCGAAGGTCTTCGCGACGGCGACGAGGATGTTGGCGAGGAAGGCGATGACGACGGTCACATGTCCTCCCTACTCCGCGTTCCTCCAGGCTGCTGTGCCTAAGCTGTCGGGCATGTCCGGGAGCGTGCGCATCGACAGCTGGCTGTGGGCCGTGCGCGTCTACAAGACCCGCTCGATCGCCACGCAGGCGTGCCGGGCCGGACACGTCAGGCTCAACGGTCAGAGCGCGAAGGCGGCGCAGGCGGTCCGTGTGGGAGACGAGGTGCGCATCCGCATCGAGGGCTTCGACCGCGTGCTCGTCGCGAAGGAGCTCCTCGTGAAGCGCGTCTCGGCGCCGCTCGCCGCCGCGGCCTACGAGGACCGCTCCCCGGAGCGCCCGCCGAAGGAGTTCGCCGGGTTCCTCGGGCTCCGCGACCGCGGGGCGGGACGGCCCACCAAACGAGACCGGAGAGAGCTCGAGAGGCTACGCGGCCGAGCCCTGCCCCCGGTACCCTGAGAAGACGACCTCACCCGACGCCCACCTGGCCTGGAGGATCATGTCCGACGCCACGTCGAACGACTACGAAGCACTGGGGATCACCCCCGACGGCGAGCCCGAACGGCCCGCCGCGGTGGCGGTCGCCCCTGCGCCCCCGCAGGAGGGCGCCGCCGGCCCCGCCGCGGGCGGAACACCCGGCAGTACCCCGGGAGGCTCTCCCGGCGGTGCACCGCGGCAGCCCGAGGCGTACACGCTGACGGGACGCGACCGCACCGCGCTGTCGTTCGTCGGCGCCTCCCTGAAGATCGGTACCCCGGAGTTCCGGGCCCGCTACGAGAGCGCGATCGACGACCTCTACCGCCATCACTTCATCGACCCGACGGCGCGCCCGGCCTATGAGCCTCCCGCGCCGATCGACGAGGTGGAGTCGGAGGATCCGCTCGAGATCATCCGCTCGCAGCTCGGGCTCGTGTTCGACGACCGACGTTCGCGCGACGGCGCCCGTGAGGAGGCCGAGCAGCGCCTCGCGCAGACGCAGGCCACGCTCGACGACACCGCGGCACGTCTGGCCGACACCGAGCAGCGGCTGGCGGCCACGTCCGCCACACTGGCACAGCGCGAGGCCGAGCTGGCCGACCTCCGCACCCGGTACGACGCCGACACGGCAGCTCTCCGCGCGCAGCTCGAGGCCGACACGACCGCGCTCCGCGATCACCTCGCCGCCGAGACCGCGCGGCTCGAGAACCAGCGGGTGACCGAGCTCGACGCCCTGCGCAACGAGCACGCAGCGACAGTCGGCCGGATGGGCGACGAGAGCGCCGCCCGCATCGCCGCCCTCGAGACCGAGGTCGCGGGGCTGCACGCCGCACACGCCGCCACGCTCGAGGCCACCGCCGCCGAGCACGCGGCACTGCTGCTGGCGACGCAGCAGGAGCACGCCAACGCCTCCGAGTCCGCTGCCGCGGGCTATGCCGGCGAGATCGAGCGTCTGCGCGCCGAGCACGCCGACGCCCTCGACCAGCTCCGGGCGTCGCACGCCGCCGAGCTCGAGGCCGAGCAGACCACCGGCGCCGCCCGACTGGCCGAGATGCAGGGCTCCGTCGACTCCCTCCGCACCGAGTACGACCAGAAGCTGGCCGACCTCGAGGCCCGCCACGAGACCGAGGTCGGCAGCATGCGCGCCGGGCACGAGGCCCAGCTGCAGCAGATGCGCACCTCGCACGAGGCCCAGCTCACCGCGCTCCGCTCGAGCGGCAGCAGCCCCGCCGACGCCGCGCCCGCCGACACCGCATCCGCCGACGCCCCGGTCGCCGCACCCGCCCCGGTGCCCGCGATCTCCGACGAGGACCTCGAGGGCATCGACTCCACCGACCTCGTCGGCTCGGTCGACGCCATCGACCCCGTTCGCGCCTCCTCTCACGTGTCGGCCGACGCCGCGACCGGTATGCCCGATCCGGACGCGCTGGACACCGCCAAGACGCGGATCGCCGACCTCGAGGCACAGCTGAAGGAGGCGCGCGACGAGATCGGCACCCTCGCCGACGAGCGCGACCGCGCCCTCTCCGACTCCGCGATCTCGCTCGAGGACCGCGAGCGGCTCAGCGACTCGCTCGTCGCAGCCCAGGCCGAGCGCGGTGTGCTCATCGCCGAGCTCGAGATGCGGCTGCAGCGTGCACGCGCGCTGGTGTCATCGATCGAGGAGATCGCGACCGGCCAGCTCTGCTCGGAGGACGAGACGAACGAGTACGCGATCGGCGCGAACGACTCGGCTGTGCTCGTGCTGAACGCGATCGCCGACTCCGACTCCGACGTCGCAGCGTGATCCTGCGCCCGCGCCGCCCGTCGATGCGTACGCTGTCCACATGACCGACGGGGGCGACGGGGCCCGCACCACCTATCGCCACGGCGACCTGCGTGGCGCCCTGCTGGCCGCGGGTGTCGACATGGCGCGCGAGGGCGGGCCGGATGCGGTGGTGCTGCGCGAGGCGACCAGACGTGCCGGGGTGTCCCCCAACGCCGCGTACCGCCATTTCGCCGACCGGGAGGCCCTGCTGCACGCCGTCTCCGACGTGTGCCTCGGCCTCGTCGCCGATCGCATCGAGGCGGAGGTCGCGGCGAGGACCTCGCGCGACGCGCTCGCTGCCGGCGCCGACGACGAGCGGATCCGCGCCCGGGTGGAGCTCTCCGCCGTCGGATACGGCTACGTCGCGTTCGCCCGCGAGCAGCCCGGCCTCTTCCGCGCGGCCTTCACCGTGCCCGACGACCTGTCGAAGGCCGACTCCCCGGCCAAGGCGGGCGCCACCGGCCTGACCCCGTTCCAGATCGTCGGGCGCGCGCTCGACCGCCTCGTGGCGGCCGGGGTCATGCCCGCAGAGCGGCGTCCGGGCGCCGAGTTCGTGGCCTGGGCGACCGTGCACGGCCTGGGGATGCTCGTCATCGACGGCCCGCTCCGCGGCCTCGACGAGCGGATGGTCGACTACGCCACCGACCAGGTGCTGGAGATGGTCGACCGGGGCCTCGCCACCGCCTGACGCCGTCCTGCGCCCGGTGCTCCACCCGGCCGGCGTTCACCGGATCCGCTCCGGCGCGGATGGCATGATGGAGGGATGCAGGGTCGGGATCCGAGGGACGCCGATGCGCGGATCGTCGAGTCGACGCTCGCCCTCCTGCGCGATCGTGGGCCGTCGGCGGTGACCGTCGAGTCGGTCAGCCAGCGGTCGGGGGTCGCGAAGACGACGATCTACCGCCGGTACGAGGACCGCGCCGCCCTGCTGGCCGCCGCGATCGACGCCGCGACCACCGAGGTCACCCTCCCGACCGGGCTGTCGACCTACGACACCCTGCACTGGCTGCTCGGCCAGGCGCGGGTGCGGGTGCAGGACATCGTCGGGCGGGGCACCGTCGCCGCGATCCTCGTCGACGACGACGCCCCGTTCACCGAGCAGCTGCGGCTGATGATCCGGATGCGCAGCCACGCGCTCGTCGCGTTCCTCGAGGAGCGTGTCGCCGCAGGCGAGCTGCGTCAGGGCCTCGACGTGAAGTTCGTCGTGAGCGTGCTGCTGGGATCGGCCGTCGGCCAGGTCATCCGCGGGCGCGAGCCGGACGAGACCTGGGCCGACGACCTCCTCACTCTGCTGTGGCCGGCACTGACTCCGGGGTCGACTCCTTCGCCGGAGCCGGAGCCGGAGCCGGAACCGAGTCCTTCGCCGGAGCCGCCTTCTTCGTAGCAGCGGGCTTCCGAGCCGGAGCGGCGGGCGCCGAGGCGGACGCGCCGGTCTCGGACGACGGCGTCACGACGGAGGCCTCCCCCGGCTCCGCGTGGAAGCCCCGGCTGATGATCTTGCCCGGGTTGAGCATGTTCTGCGGGTCGGCCGCGTCGAACAGCGCCTGCATGAGGTGCACGCCGCCGGCGGAGATGTCCTCCTCCATCCACGGCGCGTGCTCGAGGCCCACGGCGTGGTGGTGCGACAGCGTCGCGCCCGAGTCGACGAACGACTGCTGGATGGCGTCCTTCACGACCTGGTACTGCGCCACCGGGTTCTCGTCGTGCTTGAACGCGAAGGTGAAGTACAGGCACGCGCCCGAGTGATACGAGTGCGAGAGGTGGCACATGATCCAGCCGTGCACGCCGAGCTCATCGTAGGCGCGGTTCGCCGCGGCGATCGTGTTGTCGTAGACCGACTTGAGCTTCGACCAGGGGGCGGCCGTCTCCGACACGTCGGCGGCCGCGCCGCGGTCGAGCAGGAAGTCGCGCAGGTAGGGGGTGTCGAACTTCTTCTGGTCGTACAGCGCACCCGGTCCCTTGCCGACGCCGATGCCGCCGTGCTTCCGGACGATCGAGCCGACGAGCCGCTTCTCGTACGAGACGTGCTTGGAGGTGCCCTCGTAGCCGATGAACGACAGGCACATGTCGTCGAGGTTCCAGCCGCGGCGCTTCAGCACGTTCATGAGCGTGTTCTGCGCGACCGCGCTGAAGCCCTTCGACTCCTTGCGTGTGGCCAGCGAGAATCCGCTCTCGCGCGCATCCGACACACGGGTGATCGACGGGGCCGCATCGCTCTCGGCGATCTCGTGCATGGCGGCGAGGCCGGCGTCCCAGGTGGGGAAGAAGTAGGCCTGCACCTCGCGCACAGCGGGCGTGCGGTGGACGTTGACCCAGACCTCGGTGATGACGCCGAGGCGCCCCTCCGAGCCGATGATCATCTCGCGCACGCTCGGACCGGTGGAGGTCGACGGGAGAGGACGCAGCACGACGAGCTCGCCGGGGCGCACCATCCGCAGACCGCGGGCGATGTCGGCGATGTCGCCGTACTTGTCGGACTGCATGCCCGACGAGCGGGTGGCGACCCAGCCGCCGAGAGTGGAGTGGGTGAAGCTGTCGGGGAAGTGCCCGAGGGTCCAGCCCTTCGAGTTCAGCTGCTCCTCGAGGTCGGGGCCCAGGGCGCCGGCCTGGATGCGCGCGAGACCGGAGTACTCGTCGATCTCGAGCACGCGGTTGAGGCGGCCCATGTCGAGCGAGATGACCGTGCGCTTCTCGCCCGGGATCGGCTCGAGGCTGCCGGCGATGTTGCTGCCGCCGCCGAAGGGGATGATGACCGCGCCCGCCTCGGCCGCGGCGTCGACCACACCCTGCACCTGGGCCTCGTCGGCCGGGTACACCACGACGTCGGGCACGCGGCCCAGCTCGTTGCGGCGGATGCGCAGCAGGTCGCGGATGCTCTTGCCGAAGGTGTGCACCACGCGCGACTCGTCGTCGGTGAGCGAGTAGCCCAGCCCGACGATGCGCTCCAGCGTCTCGCGGAGCTCGTCCGCGAGGACGGGCGCGGGGACGGTGAGGTCCTCGAACGCCATCGGCTTCGACGGCGGGACCTTGACGTCGAGAGCCACGGCCTTCTGCACGAACGGTCGGAAGGCCGGCTTGTCCTGCCAGTGGAAGCCGACTCCCTCGACTCCCCAACCCCACCACTTCATGTGCTTGACGCCGGTCATGCGGCTCCCTTCTCGGAGGTGTCGTAGCCGAGGTCGCCGTCGGAGGAGCGCGACGCGTGGAGGCGGCGCACCTCCTGGGCGATCCTGGCGGAGAACTGCTCGGCGTTCTCGCCGGGCGCAGCGGACATCGGCGCACCGAGGACGACGGTGACCGGAGGTCGGCCGGGCTTGGGCCAGTTGCGGCCGCGCGGCATCGCGTCGCTGGCACCGACGAGCGCGATCGGGATGATCGGCACGTCGCAGAGCATCGACAGCCCCGCGGCACCGGGCTTGAAGTCGCCCATCTCGCCGGTCTTCGACCGGGTGCCCTCGGGGAACACCAGGAGCGGCACGCCGCGGCCGAGGAGCTTCTTCGAGACGCCCTTGCGCTCGGCGGTGCCGGTGCGGTCGATCGGGAACGCGTTGAAGAACAGCGCGGTGAGCCCGCGCCGCCACCACACGTCGAAGAAGTAGTCGGCGGCGGCACCGGCGGCCAGGTAGCGCGCGAGCCGCTGCGGCAGCGAACCCATGATGAGCGGCGCGTCGAGATGGCTCGAGTGGTTCGCCACGACGACGAAGGCCCCGTTGAAGCCCTTGAGGTTCTCCCGGCCGACGACGGTGACGTCGGTGATCGACCAGACGACGGGCTTCAGCAGCATGCGCTGGGCGACGAACCGGAACCCGGCCATCACGCCGGAGGTGAAGCGGTCCTTCGGCAGACGGAGCAGATGGGAGTACTTGCTCATGCGACCTCAGCCTTCCACAGGACGGCTGCGGCTGCGCGAGATGTTGCCCGAGATCCATCGGATGGTGGCGCGCGGGAGATGCCTCGTGAAGAACATCAGCAGCTTGAAGCGTGCGGAGGGGACGGAGATGACCTTGCCCCTGGCGACGTCGCGGAGCGCCTCATCGACGAGGTCGTCGGCGTCGAGCCAGAGCTGGTCGGGGATCGAGGTGGTGCGGATGCCGGCCCGCTCGTGGAACTCGGTGCGCACCCAGCCGGGGAGGAGGGCGGTCACCTGCACACCGGTGCGCTTGAGCTCGACGGCCAGCCCCTCGGCGTAGGCGGTGGTCCAGGCCTTGACCGCCGAGTAGTTGCCGGTGGCGATCGTGCCCGCCACGCTCGAGACCACGACGATCGTGCCCCGGTGCCGCTTCGACATCGCCCGGGCGGCCGCGCCGCCGAGGACGAGCACGGCGAGGCACATCACGGCGAACGCCTGCTCGTGCACACGGGTGTCGCGGTCGATGAGGGAGGCGTGCAGCCCGAAGCCGGCGTTGTTCACCAGCATGTCGATGGGATGCTCGTCGTCCTCGAGCCGGGCGGCCACTCGATCGACGTCGGCGCGCACCGCCAGATCGGCCGAGATCGTCTCGACGGAGACCCCGTACGCCTCGAGCGCGAGGGCCGTCGCGGCCAGTCGCTCCTCGTTGCGGGCGACCAGCACCATGTCGTATCCGCGGAGCGCGAGCGCCTTCGCGAACGCTGCGCCGATGCCCGACGTCCCACCCGTCACCAGAGCCGTCGCCATGGTCCTTAGGATACGCTACGGAGTGCGTAGCGTCGTTCGCTCCTGCGCGAACTCCCCCCTTGCCGACCGCCGCTGCTGAGGACCGAAGTGCCTGACGAGACCGCTCCTGTCATCCCCCTGGATGCCGATGGCGACTTCGACGTGCGCGAGTTCGCACGGACCGCGGTGGGCACCTATCGCTCGTCGCTCGACCTGGACTCGTTCCAGGAGCGCCGGCTCAGCGCCCTCAGCGTCCAGATGCTGTCCTACCTCCGCGAGGTCGAGCGCGCGACGCTCAGCTACCTGCGCAACGTGCTGGTCACGCCCACCCACAAGGACGCCAGGGTCACCGCGTTCCTCACCACCTGGGCGTTCGAGAAGTTCTGGATCTCCGACGCGCTCGGCGCGGTCGCCGAGGCGCACGGCGTCGATCCGCGCGACCAGCTCGACCACGCGCGGGGCCGTGCCGTGCTGCGCGAGATCGTCGAGCGCGCGACACCGATCGTCGAGTCGTTCCGGGCGAACGCCATCGGGCCCGACGTGGTCGGCGTGCACCTCGCGACCGTCGCCATCGACGACAGGCTCAGCGAGGCGGCGTACCGCAACATCGCCGCGGCCGATCCGCATCCGGAGCTCCTCTCTCTCGTCGAGCGGATCCTCGCCGTGAAGCGGCGCCACCTCGTCTTCGTCGAGAAGGACGCCGACGACCGCCTCGCCCGCTCCAGGCGCGCCCGGTCGCTGGCCCGCCGAGCCCTCTCCCGTCTCGACTGGCCGATCGGGGCGCGCGATCTGCGCCCCGAGTCCACGGCGACCTTCTTCGACTCGGTCGTCGACGCCCCCACCGCCGCCGAGCTCGACGCCCGCGTCGACCTCCTCCCCGGGCTGAAGGGCCTGGGGCTCATCACCCACGCTCGCGTCCGCGCGGCGACCGGCGGGGTCGGGCTCGTGCCCACCGCCGCCCGCTCCCTCGGCCGCGCGGCCGCCTCCCTCCGACACGGAAAGAACCACGGATGACCGACGACACCTCCACGGGCGCCTCTCTCGGCTCCGCTCACGTCCTGCTCACCGGATCCACCGGCTTCGTCGGCCAGGCGGTGCTGGAACGCCTCCTCTCGAGCCACCCCGACACCCGGATCTCCCTCCTCATCCGCCCCAAGTCGCGCACCACGGGCGAGACACGGCTCGCGACGCTGCTGAAGAAGCCCGTGTTCCGCGCGTGGCGTGAGCGCGTCGGAGAGGAGGAGGCCGCGCGTCTCGTCGCCGAGCGGGTCACCGTCATCCCCGGCGACCTCGCCCACCCCGGCACGCTCCCCGGCGACATCGACGTGGTGCTCCACAGCGCCTCGACGGTGTCGTTCGACCCGCCCATCGACGAGGCGTTCCAGACCAACGTCGACGGCGCCACCGGGCTCTACGGCGCGCTCCTGGCCAGCGGATCCGACCCGCATGTCGTGCACGTGTCGACCGCCTACGTGGGCGGGATGCGCAAGGGCATCGCCCCCGAGCGCAAGCTCGAGCACGTCATCGACTGGCGCGCCGAGAACTACGCCGCCAAGTCGGCCCGTCGCCGGGTCGAGATGGCGTCACGCCAGCCCGAGGTGCTCCGCGGCTTCCTCGCGAAGGCCCGTGCCCAGCACGGCAAGGTCGGGCCCCAGGCGGTGGCGAAGGCCGCCGAGGAGGCCCGCGTCGAGTGGGTGACCAAGCGCCTCGTCGACCACGGCCGCATCCGGGCCGAGAGCCTGGGCTGGACCGACGTGTACACGCTGACCAAGGCGTTCGCCGAGCGCGTCGCCGAGGAGAAGTGGGGCGAGGCCGGGCACCGCCTGTCGCTCGTGCGTCCGTCGATCATCGAGAGCGCCCTGCGCCATCCGCACCCCGGCTGGCTCGATGGCTTCAAGGTCGCCGACCCGCTCATCCTCGCCTACGGCCGAGGCCAGCTGCCCGAGTTCCCCGGCGTCCCCGACTCGGTGCTCGACGTGATCCCCGTCGACTTCGTGGTCAACGCGATCATCGCCGCGGCTCTGCGCCCGGCCGAGATCGACGAGCCGCGGTACTACCACGTCACCTCGGGCGGTCGGAACCCGCTGCCGTTCCACGAGATGTACGAGAACGTCAACGAGTTCTTCACCAAGAACCCGATGCCGAGCGAGAACGGCGACATCGCCGTGCCGTCGTGGAACTTCCCCGGCGGTCGGCGGCTGGAGCGCAACCTGCGCCTGCAGGAGCGCCTCACGAGCACCCTCGACGACACCGTGGCGCGGCTCCCCTCCACCAAGCGCACCCGCCGCTGGACGGCCTCGCTCGACAAGCGCCAGCGCGGTCTCGACCTGCTGCGGTACTTCTCCGACCTGTACCGCGCCTACGTGCAGACCGAGCTGATCTTCGACGACCGCAACACCCGCGAGCTGCTCGAGTCGCTCCCCGAGGGCACCCCCGAGGATGCGCGCTTCGACGTCGCCGAGATCGACTGGCACGACTACTTCCAGAACGTGCACTTCCCGTCGATCACCGGACTCACCAAGGCGTTCGCGGTGCGCAAGGGAGCGCGCGAGCGCACCAAGCGCGCCCTGCCGGTGCGCAGCGACGTGCTCGCCGTCTTCGACTTCGAGGGCACCGTCGTCGAGTCGAACCTCGTCGAGCAGTACCTCTGGATCCGCTCCGGCCTCATCCCCAAGGCGGCCTGGCCGGGCGAGTTCGCGAGCCTGCTCCTCGCCGTGCCGAGCTACCTCCGCGCCGAGCGACGGGAGCGCGGCGAGTTCATCCGCACCCTCATGCGCCGCTACCGGGGCCTCCGCGTCGACGACGTGCAGCGCCTGGTCGACGGCAGCTTCGGCGACGCGATGCGCAGCCGCGGTCTGTCGGATGCGCTGGCGCGCGTCGCGCAGCACCGCGCCGCCGGTCACCGCACCGTGCTCGTCACCGGGGCCGACGAGTCGGCCGCCGCGCCGTTCGCGCAGTACTTCGACGACGTGGTCGCCGGCAAGATGCACTCGGTCGACGGCGTGCTCACCGGCTACCTCGAGCGGCCCCCGCTGGTCGACGAGGCCCGTGCCGCGTGGCTTCGCGAGTACGCGCGCGAGCACGGCATGAACCTCACCCAGTCGTACGGCTACGGCGACAGCCACGCCGACGTCGCCTGGCTGCAGCTGCTGGGAAACGCCCACGTGGTGAACCCCGACACCGAACTGTATCGGCACGCGCAACGAATGAAGTGGACGGTGGAGGACTGGAACCGCACGTTCACGAAGTCGCAGGCGCGCGCGGCTACCCTGAGCATGATGCCCGGTCACCCCACCCAGGCATCAGATCCCGAGAAAGGAGATCGGACCCGCGCCTGACGAGCGCGAGGCCCGACACCGCGCATGGCCTTCGACATCGACCGCTACACCACCACCTCCGAGAAGGTGACGTGGCAGGACCTCGACTTCGAGTCCTTCCGCGACGACCCGCTGCCCGAGTCGACGCTCCGCAGTCTCCGCTACATGTGCGACATCGAGTACCACACGGTCTGCTACCTCCGCGATCTGCTGGTGACCCCGTCGCACAAGGACGTCGACGTCACCGCCTTCATGACCATGTGGAACCGCGAGGAGTTCTGGCACGGTGAGGCGCTGGCCGCGGTGCTCAAGATGCACGGCATCGTCGTCGACTACGACGAGCTGAAGTCCACCCGGCTGAAGCTCGGTTGGAAGGACCGCCTCGACCCGGTGAAGCAGGCCCTCCTCGGCAACCTCATCGGCAAGGACTTCATCGCCGTGCACATGGTGTGGGGAGCCGCCAACGAGTGGTCGGCCGTCGCCGCGTACAACCGGCTCGCCGATCTCGAGGGTCACCCCGTGCTCGCCGAGCTGCTGCGCCGCATCGCCAAGCAGGAGGCGCGCCACGTGGCGTTCTACGCCACGCAGGCCCGCGACCGTCTCGCCAAGAGCCGCAAGGCGCAGGTCATCGCGCGCTTCGCGCTGTCGAAGGCGTGGGGCCCGGTGGGCTCGGGCGTCATGACCGACGACGAGGTCTTCCACGTGATGAGCCACCTCATGGGCGGCCCCGACGGCCGCAAGGAGGCCGCCAGGATCGACGCTCACATCGCGAAGATGCCCGGGCTGTCGGGCCTCACGATCGTGCAGGACTCGCTCGACAAGCGCGGCATCGCCGCCTGAGCGGATGCCGCGCCGCCGCGGTCGCTCGTCGCTCCGGCGACTCCTCGCAGCTGCAGCGACTGCTCGTAGCTACAGCGACTGTTCGTAGCTACAGCGACTGCTCGTAGTGTTCGATCTTCGCGTCGATGACCTCGAGCGAGTGCTGGATCTCCTCCAGCTGCGCCACCACCTCGGCACGGTGCGTGCGGAGGAGTTCCAGGCGTGCCTCGGTGGTGTCGTCGCCCTGTCGCGCGAGCAGCGTGTACTGCTTGATGCGGGCGATGGGCATCGCGGAAGCGCGCAGCCTCGTGATGAAGCGGAGCCAGCCGATGTCGGCCTCGTCGTAGCGACGGTGCGTCGCCGAGGAGCGGGCGACGGGGTCGCGTAGAAGTCCCTCGCGCTCGTAGTAGCGCAGCGTGTGAGCGGAGACGCCGACGAGCTCCGCCGCCTCGGCGATGGAGAGCGGGCCCGGAGACGTCAGGACTTCTGCTTCTTGTGCCGCTGGGCCGGGATGACGCTGATCGCGATGAAGAGCGCGAGCGAGACCAGGAGGATGCCGCCGAAGAACGTGAAGGCGTCGGAGAAGAGGCCCATCAGGTACATCCCGCCCATGAACAGGATGACGCATCCGATCGCCGCGATAGCCAGCATGAGCAACCCTCCTGTCAGTGGACCCTTCCATACTATTGCCATGACGGACGCGGCCCCGACCCCCTCCCCCCTCGTCGTCGGCGACGACGGCCTCACCCGCCCCGCCTGGGCGGCCGTCGACCCGCTGCTGCGGGAGTACTACGACACCGAGTGGGGCATGCCCGTGCGCGACGAGCGGGGCGTGTTCGAGCGCCTCAGCCTCGAGGCGTTCCAGTCCGGTCTGTCGTGGGCGACCATCCTCCGGAAGCGTCCCGCGTTCCGGGCGGCGTTCGACGGCTTCGACCCCGACACGGTCGCAGGGTACGACGACGCCGACATCGCACGGCTGATGGGCGACGCCGGCATCGTGCGCAACCGCGCGAAGATCCTCGCCACTCTCACCAACGCCCGGGCCACCGTCGCGCTCCGCGAGCGCGGCGGCCTGGCCGACTTCGTCTGGTCGTTCCAGCCCGTCGTCACGCCGGCGCCCGTGTCGTTCGACGAGATCCCCACCACGAGCGCCGAGTCGAAGGCTCTCGCGAAGGCGCTGCGCGCCGAGGGGTTCGTCTTCGTGGGCCCGACGACGATGTTCGCCCTGATGGAGGCGATCGGGATCGTCGACACCCATCTGCTGGGCAGCCACCGCCGGGGCACCTCCGGGGTGTGGCCGGCCGACGCGCCCGTCGTAGGCTGAGGCCATGAGTCGCGAGGTCGAGCACCAGCCCGAGAAGCACCGGTACGTCATCACGGTCGACGGCGCCGACGCCGGCACGGCGTACTACGCCGACGCCGACGGTTCGCGGGTGTTCACCCACACCATCGTCGACCCGGCCTACGAGGGGCAGGGTCTCGGCAGCGAGCTGGTCGCCGCCGCGCTGGCCGACACCCGCGACGCCGGGCTGCGGATCACGCCGCAGTGCCCCTTCGTGGCCGCCTGGGTGAAGCGCCACCACGAGTACGACGACATCGTCGACGCCGCCGCCGACTGATCGCCCCCGTCAGCCGATTCTCGGTCGTCAGCCGACTCTCGGTCGTCAGCCGACTCTCGGTCGTCAGTCCGCGAGCACCGAGAGGACGTTCCCCGCGGGGTCGGTGAACCACGCGATGTCGGGCCCCATGCCCGCCGCCCTGCCGCGCATCACGCCCTTCTCGTCCTGCGGCAGCCCGTCGTAGCGCTCCAGCTCGACGCCCGCGGCGGCCAGCTCCTCGACCGCGCGGTCGATGTCGGGCACCGCGAGGTTGAGCACCGTGAACGTGGCGGGCTCGTGGTCGTCCTTCGCGTAGACGAAGACGCTCCTGCCGCCGGGCAGGACGATCTCGAGGCCCATGTCGCCGAGCGTCGCGTCGAATCCGAGGCGGTCGGCGTAGAACATCCTGGCCGCCTCCAGGTCGTCGACGCTGAACCCCTGGAAGGTGTCGGTCACCGTGAGCATGCCGTCTCCTCTCGATGTGTACAGTGTCCATCCGAAGCGGGGCCGGACGGAACCCCCGGGCGCCGCGTTCGGCATCCGCGTCAGGCCATCACCTCGTCGAGGAACGTGCGCATGGCCGCCCAGCTGCGCCGATCGGCGTCAGGACGGTACGCGGGCGACCCGGGCCGCGTGAACGCGTGCGGCGCACCGCTGTAGGTCACCACCTGCCAGTCGAGGTCGTCACGGGTGCGCAGCTCGTCCTGGAACGCCACGAGGGCGCTGTCGGGGACGACGGGGTCGGATCCGCCGGTGAGCACCAGCAGCGGCGACGCGAGGCGCGCCACGTCGGCCGGCGTGTGCGCGATGAGCGATCCGTGGAACGACACCACGCCGCGCACGTCGGCTCCGGTCCGCGCGAACTCGAGGGCGGCGGATCCACCGAAGCAGTAGCCGATCACCGCGATCCGCGACGGGTCGACCCGCGCGTCGTCGCGCAGCACCGCGAAGCCCGCGGCCACCCGCGCCCGCATCAGCGGGAGGTCGCGGTAGTACGACTGCGCTACGGCGGCCGCGTCGTCTCCCTCGGGGCGGATGCCGGCGCCGTACACGTCGGCGGCGAACGCCACGTACCCCAGCCGGGCCAGCATGAGCGCTCGCGTGCGCACGTAGTCGCCCTCGCCGTTCCAGTCGTGCACGACGAGCACGGCCGGGCGGGAGCCCTCCGCCGCCGCGTCCCACGCCAGGAACCCCTCCAGCGCGACACCGTCGTGGTCGTACGGGACGCGCTCGGTGCGGATGTCGGCACCCGCGGGGACGGGGACGGTGTCGAGCAGGGCGGTCAACTGGGGATCGGTGGAGTCCATGATCCCGGTCTAGCACCACCGTCTCCCCGGGCCCTGGACGGACTCCGAGCGACAGCGGCGCGAGCGGTCGTAACGTAGGGGGCGTGAAGGCCGTCGTCGTCGAAACCCCTGGAAGTGCATCCGCCCTCGAGCTCGCGGAGGTGGAGCGGCCCGAGCCGGGCGAGAACGACATCGTGATCGACGTCGCCGCCGCGGGCGTCAACCGCGCCGACGTGCTCCAGCGCCGCGGACTCTACCCGTCTCCCGAGGGCGCTCCGCACTGGCCCGGGCTCGAGGTCTCCGGAACGGTCACCTGGGCGGGCGACCGCTCGGGCCATGCGGTGGGCGACGAGGTGTGCGCCCTGCTGCCCGGCGGCGGATACGCCGAGGAGGTCGTGGTCGACGGCTCGCTCGCGCTCCCTGTCCCCGAGCGAGTCGGCCTCGTCGACGCGGCGGGGCTCATGGAGACCGTGTGCACCGTCTGGTCGAACGTGTTCCTGCTCGCGGGCCTCTGCGCCGGCGAGACGCTCCTCGTGCACGGTGGATCGAGCGGCGTCGGCACGATGGCCGTGCAGCTCGGTCGTGCGTTCGGAGCCCGGGTGGCCGTCACCGCGTCGAGCGAGGAGAAGCTCGCGGCCTGCCGGGGTCTCGGCGCTGACATCCTCATCGACTACACGATGGAGGACTTCGTCGAGCGGATGACCGTGGAGGGCGGGGCGGACGTCATCCTCGACCTGGTGGGCGGCTCGTACCTCGCCCGCAACATCGCGGCGCTGCGCGTGAACGGGCGGATCGCGAACATCGCGAGCGCCGAATCCGGCTCGGCCGAGCTCGACTTCGGCGCGCTCATGCGGAAGCGCGGCACCATCCGATCGACGAGCCTCCGGGCCCGGCCCCTGGAGGAGCGGGCGGAGATCGTGGCGAGCGTCGGCGAGAACGTCTGGCCGCTGTTCGAGAGCGGCGTGCTCCGGCCCGTCACCGGTGCGCGGTTCCCGCTCGCCGACGCGGCCGAGGCGCACCGGCTGATGGAGTCGTCTGGCCACATCGGGAAGATCCTGCTCACCCCCTGACGGGCCTGCTCACCCTCTGACCGCAGCGCGGTCAGGCGAGGCGGAGGGACTGCTGCAGCCGGGTGCGGAGATCGAAGACCCTGTCGATGCTCTCCCTGGTGCCGCCCGTGCCGTCGCGGAGCAGCTGCGGCAGCGCCGCCCGCCGCACCACCGCGGCGCCGGCGAGCCTGCCGCGGTCGACCACCGCGGCGTGCACCTCGAGGTCGTCGTCGGGCACCACGATGACGAGGCCCGTGAAGCGGACTCCCAGCGAGCGCCCCAAGGAGCGCGCCGCGCCGCGGAGCTGATGGAGCGGTTCGTATCCGGACGGGATGCCCTCGCCCACGAGGTCGTCCTTCTTCAGGCGCACCGGGGTGCCCCAGTCCTCCGACTGGACGGCGTAGAGGCCGGAGGGTCCGAGGACGATGTGGTCGATCGTCTCGCCCACGCCGTCGATGGAACGGCCGGTGAGGACGTTGTTCCAGATCGTGAAGCCGACGCCGAGATCGCCGACGATGGCCGAGGTCGTCTCCTCGGCGATCGCCTTCGCCAGCCACCCGCGGATCTCGCGTGGCGCGCGCTGCACCAGACCGGGGTCGTACGGGTCGTCGAGACGGACCCCGCGGCCGACCCACTCGCGCATCAGCGAGAGGTACACCTCGCGTTCCTGCCCGCCCGGATGGCCGTAGGTGCGGGCGCGCACCGTCGAGCTGGCGGGGCGGCGCGCGGTGCTGCCGCTCCCCCGCGCCCCGGCGGCGTAGCTCGTGGGCTCGGGGGACGACGTGCGCGCACCGGCGCCGCGGTCGTAGGCGGCACGGAGCTCGGGCGTGCCCACGCGCTCCCACGCCCGCTGCACGAGCACGAAGCGGGCCGCCTCGCCCCCGGTGTCGGGATGCGTCTCGCGAAGCAGCCGACGATAGGCGCGCTTGAGCTCGTCGTCGGACGCACCGGCCGGCACACCGAGCACCTCGTAGGGCGTCTGGGCGGCGGGACTCTCAGGCACCCGACGACGATAGCGGGTTCCGCTGGAACCGGGCCTCAGGCCCCCTGGAGAGCCGCCGAGCGCAGCACCATCAGCGGGCTGGTCGCGTGCAGCACCACGTCGTGCGTGACCGAGCCGAGGAGGAAGCGGCTGAGGCCGTGCCGACCGTGCGTCGCGAGCACGAGGAGCGCCGCATCCTTCGCGGCACGGGTGAGCGCCGCCACCGGGGAGTCGAGCTCGACGTCGCCCGAGACCGCGAGCGACGGATGCGCGGCCTGCGCCGCGGTGACCGCCTCGTCGACGATCTCGCGGGCCCGCGCCTCGAGCGCGTCGTAGAGGTCGGTGGTGTCGGTGAACTCGGGCGCCGACATGGGCGGCAGGGTCCACGCGCTCACGATCTGCAGCGGTTCCCCGAGCAGCTCGGCCTGGAGGGCGGCGGCCTCGACGAGCCGTCCGCTGGGCTCGGCTCCGTCGATGCCCACCACGACGCCGCGACGCGAGCCGGGCGAGGTCTGCGGCACCACCACGACCGGCACGCTCGCCCCGGCGACCACCTTGACCCCGACGGCGGAGGTGGTGAGGCGTTCGTACGCGTCCTTGCGGTAGGTGCCGACCACGAGCATCGCCGACTCGCGCGAAGCCTCGGTGAGCACGTCGACGGGGCGGCCGGTGAGCACGCGGCTCGTCACGGTGACGTGCGGCGCCTTGGAGGCGGCATGGAACGAGTCGGACGCCAGCACGAGCTCGCCCTGGTCCTTCAGCCGCTCGGCCGCCGTGAACGACGGCGAGTCCCACGAGGTGTCGGCGACGTAGACCACGTCGACCCCGAGCCCGGCCCGCTCGGCGTAGCGCAGCGCCCAGTCGAGCGCGACGCGCGCGGCGTCCGACCCGTCGTACCCCACCGTCACGATGCCCGCCATCGCCGCTCCCTCCGTCGGCACCATTATGGTCGACAGGCTCCCGGGAATCGCGGGAGGCGCATCCGGGTTACCGTTACATGCAGGTGCATGAATCGCGCACCACCTGGGACAGATCGGGGAGACCATGGACATCGAGCTCGGGCTGGACACGTTCGGAGACGTGACGTTCGACGCGGCCGGAGAGCCGCTCAGCCACGCGCAGGTGCTGCGCAACCTCGTGGAGCAGGCCGTGCTGGCCGACTCGGTGGGCGTCGACTTCATCGGGCTCGGCGAGCACCACCGTGAGGACTTCGCCGTCTCGAGCCCCGAGGTCGTGCTGGCCGCCATCGCGGCGCGCACCGAGCGCATCCGCCTCGGATCGGCGGTGACCGTGCTCAGCTCGGATGACCCCATCCGGGTGTTCCAGCGTTTCAGCGAGGTCGACGCCCTCTCGAACGGGCGCGCCGAGGTCATCCTCGGGCGGGGGTCGTTCACCGAGTCCTTCCCGCTCTTCGGGTTCGACCTGGCCGACTACGAGCGGCTCTTCGAGGAGAAGCTCGACCGCTTCGCTCGTGTGCGCGAGGGGCAGCCGGCCGTCTATCCCCCGATCGAGAACGGGACGCTGCGCACCTGGATCGGCGTGGGCGGCAGCCCCGAGTCGGTCGTGCGGACCGCACGCTACGGCTTCGGCCTCATGCTCGCGATCATCGGCGGTGCTCCCGCGCGCTTCGCGCCGTACGTCGACCTCTACCACCGGGCGGTCGAGCAGCTGGGCGGCGAGGCGCTGCCCGTCGGCGTGCACTCCCCCGGTCACATCGCCGAGACCGATGAGCAGGCCCGCGAGGAGCTGTGGCCGTACTACGAGCGTCACTTCGGCAAGCTCGGCGCCGAGCGCGGCTGGCCGCCCGTGACCCGCGAGCACTACGACGAGGAGGCCACGACCGGGTCGCTCTACGTCGGGTCGCCCGAGTCGGTCGCGCAGCGGATCGCGGCGACCGCGCGCACGCTGGGCCTCGGCCGCTTCGACCTCAAGTACGGCAACGGCGGCCTCCCCCACGAGGCGCTGATGCGCAGCATCGAGCTGTACGGCACCGTGGTCATCCCCCGCGTCCGCGAGCTGCTCGCGGGCTCCTGAGGCCGCGCGGCCCACGCCGCGCGGCGCACGCGCTCGCGCACTTCGCCGAACGGCGAGAACCCGCCCTCTGACACACGCTGAAGGGGCGGGTTCTCGCCGTTCGCTGTGCGTCGCGCCGCAGCACGGGAAAGCGCCGCGCGGGTTGCGCCCGCTCAGCGCGCTCAGGCCGCCCAGGGAGGGGTGAGGCGACGCTGAGCGGTCGCAACCCGCACCAGCCCCACACGGCGCCCACCCGCCTCATCGAATGGCGACATCCCGCCCACTCAAGGGCGCTGGCAGGGCCGGAACTCGCCGCTCGGTGCACCGGGGCCTCACGCGCCTCGCCGAACGGCGAGATGCCGCCCCCTCGCGGGCGATCGCGGGGCGGGAACTCGCTAGTCGGCGGAGGGGCGCGCCGCGGCCTCGCGGGCGAGGAGGGAGCGCTTCACCGGGATGCCCCACGCGAATCCGCCCATCGTGCCGTCGGTGCGCAGCACGCGGTGGCATGGGACGAAGAGCGCCGGCGCGTTGCGGGCGCACGCGCTCGCCGCGGCCCGCACGGCTGAGGGCCTGCCCAGGGCGGCGGCGAACTGCGCGTAGGTGAGCGGGCTGCCCGGGGCGATGCCGCGGAGGCCCTGCCACGCGTGCACGTGGAAATCGCCGCCGCTCTGGGCGACCGGCACGTCGTCGATCGCGGCGACGTCTCCCGAGTAGTACGCCTCGACTGCGGACGCCGCCGAGGTGACACCCGCCACCACGTCGGTCTCGCGCGCGAAGGGCGTCAGCCGGGCGAGGAGCGCGTCGGTCTCGTCCGTCCATCCGGAGGCGACGACCCGGCCGTCCTCGTCGGCGAGGATGCCGAACGCTCCGTCGGGGGTGGCGACGAACTGGCTGACGAGGGTCATCGGGACTCCTTGGTGAGAGGGCGGGTGGTGCGCGGATGCGGTGACGCCGGATGCGGGTCGCGCCGCCTCCCGGGTGGTGGGGTCGGAGTCGCAGGCGTCGGGGTGACGGGGGCCGAGGAAGGACCCGGCGGCGGAGACGCGGGCTCCGGCGCAGACCGCGCGGGGCGGGGGCGCGGCTCGCCGGCGGCCGCGAGCGCGGCCCGCCACAGGTGCAGCGACAGGTACGAGCGCCAGGGCGCGAAGCGCTCCGCCCACGCGGCGAGCTCGCGCGGCGCGGACGGCGCCCCGAGCGCCGCCGCGCCCGTGCGCAGCGCGACGTCGCCCGTGAGGAGGACGTCGGGCGCGCCGAGCACGCGCATGGCGACGTAGCCCGCCGTCCACGGGCCGATCCCGGGCATCGCCAGGAGCGCGGCGCGCTGCTCGGCGGCGCCGTCGCCGCTCGTCAGCACGAGATCGCCCGACGCCATCGCCTCCGCCGCGCCCCGCAGGGCGGCCAGCCGAGCGCGCGGGCCGGTGACCGCATCCGCATGCTCGGCGATGGCCGCGGGATCGGGGAACAGCAGCTCGGGTCCGCCCTCCATGCCGAGGGGACGCCCGGCCACGGCGGTGAGCCGACCGAGGTGGGTCCGGGCCGCGGCGACGCTGATCTGCTGGCCCACCATCGCCCGCACAAGCATCTCCGACGGATCGACCGTCCCGGGCAGGCGGATGCCGGGGTTCGACCGCACGGCGGCGGCGAGCGCCGATCCGCCCGAGTCGCGCGTGTCGGCATCGGCCAGCGCGGCATCGGTGAGCGCGGCATCGACGGCGACGGGATCGGCGTCGAGGTCGAACAGCCGCCGCACCCGCGCGACGAGGGTCGACAGGTCGGCGAGCGTCGAGAGGTGCGCGTCGAGCGTCACTCCGCCCCGCGCCGCGGTGACGGTGAACCAGGCCGGCCCGCCGGGCAGGGCGAGCGACCGTGTGTAGGAGTCGGCCGTCGCGATCTCGACACCGGGGATCGCCCGCGCGGCCAGCCATGCGAACACACCCGCCGCGTCGAACGGCTCGCGCGCCGGCAGCGTCAACCGCACGCTGCCGCCCGGCTGATCGCCGGTGGACGCGTAGCGCGCCCGAAGCTGCGACGGGGTCTGCTCGAACACCTCAGACACCGTGTCGTTGAACTGGCGGATGGAGGCGAAGCCGGCCGCGAAGGCCACCTCGGCCATGCTGAGCCCGGTCGACGTGAGCAGAGTGCGCGCCGCCTGTGCCCGGTGTGCTCGGGCGAGCGCGAGCGGCCCGGCCCCGAGCTGTTCGGAGAGCACGCGCGTCACGTGTCGCTCGGAGTAGCCGAGGCGGCGCGACAGACCGCCGACGCCCTCGCGCTCGACGACGCCGTCGGCGATCAGCCGCATCGCCCGCCCGGCGAGGTCGTCGCGCAGGTTCCACGCGGGCGTACCCGGCACCGCCTCGGGCAGGCAGCGCTTGCAGGCGCGGTAGCCCGCCTCGTGCGCGGCGGCGCTCGTCTCGTAGAAGGTGACGTTCGCCTCCTTCGGCGTCCGCGCGGGGCAGCTCGGGCGGCAGTAGATGCCGGTGGAGCGCACGGCGGTGATGAACTGCCCGTCGAAACGTGCATCCCTGGCGTGGATGATGCGGTACCGCTCCGAGAAGTCCATGCCTGCATCCTCACACGTCCCACCGACGCTATCTAGCGGGAATCGGACACGACGGTGGGGCACCCGATGCGAACGCCGAGAGGGGAAGGATTGGCGCAGCCCCGCACGACGCACCAGACTGGAACGGACGACACGGCGCATCCGACGCCGGCGAGGAGCGCACGATGACCGAACCGACCGACGCCCGTGTGGGGCTCTACATCGACTTCGACAACATCGTCATCTCGCGGTATCAGCAGCTCCACGGGCGCAATGCGTTCCAGCGCGACGGGGTCCGCGACTTCCGCGCCTCCGACCCGAACGCCGACAAGGACGTGGCGGCGCGTGTGCGGGCGGCGACCGTCGACTTCAGCGCCATCATCGACTTCGCCGCCTCGTTCGGCACCATCGTCGTCAACCGGGCGTACGCCGACTGGTCCGCGTCGGTCAACTCGAGCTACCAGCGCCAGCTGATGTCGCGCGCGGTCGACCTCACGCAGCTGTTCACGACCACCACCCGCGGCACGAAGAACGGGGCCGACATCCGCCTCGCGGTCGACGTCGTGGAGGACCTCTTCCGGCTGCCCGACCTCACCCACGTCATCATCGTCGCCGGCGACTCCGACTACATCGCCCTGGCCCAGAAGACGAAGCGCCTCGGCCGCTTCGTCGTGGGCATCGGGGTGGCGGGGTCGACCAGCACGTCGCTCGCCGCCGCGGTCGACGAGTTCGAGGACTACGACTCCCTCCCCGGCGTCGAGAAGGTGGCGGCGACCACAGCGGCCGCCAGCGCGGCCCGTCGTGACGAGCAGGGCGGGGGCGACACCGACGCGGACAAGGAGTCGAGCGACTCGTCCCGTGCGAAGTCCGCCGGCAAGCGCAAGGCGCCCGCCGTCCCCCTCTTCTCGCATGCCGAGGACGCCGCCGACGACGAGCCGGAGCCCGCCGACGACGTGGACCCGCAGACCGTCGCGACCGAGCTGCTCGTGCGCGCGCTGCAGATCGGGCACGCCAAGGGCGACGCCGACGAGTGGCTCAACACCGGCGCGGTGAAGAACCAGATGCGACGGATGGACCCGTCGTTCAACGAGAAGCCGCTCGGCTACCGCTCGTTCACCGACTTCCTCACCTCGCGCGACGACGTCGCCGAGCTCGACGAGGACGGCCCGCAGCGGCTCATCCGCCTGCGTCCCGAGCAGCCTGCGCGCGGTGGGCGAAAGCGCTGACCTCCTTCAGCGGAGTGTCGCCGGGAGCGCCTAGCATCGAGTCATGCCACTGACTGGAGAGTACGCACCCGGAACGAGCGACTGGGCCCGCAGGCAGGCCGAGGAGTACGAGGCCTCGGGTGGCACGAAGGCCACCGACCTGCGTGGGATGCCCGTGATCGTGCTGACCACCGTCGGCGCCCGATCGGGCAAGCTGCGCAAGACGCCCCTCATGCGCGTGGAGCACGACGGCGAGTACGCCGCGGTCGCGTCGCTCGGCGGCGCGCCGAAGAACCCGGTCTGGTACTACAACATCGTCGCGAACCCGCACGTCGAGCTGCAGGACGGCGCCGAGCGCCACGACTACCTCGCCCGCGAGGTCACCGGCGACGAGAAGGCGGTGTGGTGGGAGCGCGCCGTCGCCGCGTACCCCGACTACGCCGACTACCAGGTCCGCACCGACCGCGAGATCCCCGTCTTCGTGCTCACGCGCACCGACACCGCCGCGTCCTAGCGCCCCCTGCCGCCTGCTGATGCCCGACTCCGACGACGAGCGGTGGCTCGTGGTCGACGGGCGCCGCTGGCGGCGCACCGATCCGCTCCTGCCCACCGAGGTCGTCGATGCGTTGAAGTCGCATCTCGGGCGCGCGAGGTCGGCCGTCGGCATCGCGTCTCGCCGGGGCGATACGGACGCGGTGGCCGCCGCCCGACACCGGGTGGGCCTGGCGAAGCACGGGCTCGGCGAGCGCGGCCCGGCCTGGTGGGACGAGCCGGAGGCGGATCGCCTGCGCCGTGCCCGGGAGGCGCTCGACGAGCTCGACGAGATCGAGGGCACGACCAGCAGCGGCGCGGGCGATGTCGGGGGTGGAGCGTAGCGTCGCCCCCGTGCGACCCTTCCACGCCCCACGTCCCGTCGCCCCACGACCCGTCGCCGCTCGCCCGCCGCGCCCGCTGCTCGAGGTGCGCCGCATCTACGCCGAGGAGGCCGCACTCGCGCTCCCCCGCGGGCAGGAGATCGTCGCGCGCTGGCCGGAGGCGACGATCGTGCCGGTCGCGTCGCACTGGCAGATCCCCGAGCTCCACGGCGACGAGGCGAACGCGTCGCGCTGGGTGCGCATCAAGACCGAGGCACTCGTCCTCGGGGTGAAGAAGAGCCTCGTCACGCGGCCGAACGGCCGCTCCGCCGACTTCATCGCGCCGTCCACGGCCCACGGCTGTGCGATGGCCTGCGCCTACTGCTACGTGCCCCGCCGGAAGGGGTACAGCAACCCGATCACGGTCTTCGCCAACATCGAGCAGATCACCCGGCACGTGGCTCGGCACATCAACAAGCAGGGTCCGAAGCGCGAACCGAACCAGTGCGACGACGAGTCGTGGGTGTACGACATCGGCGAGAACAGCGACTGCTCCGTCGACGCGCGGGTGAGCGACAACGTCCGCGACCTCTGCGACCTCTTCCGGATGAGCCCGACGGCGAAGGCGTCGTTCGCCACGAAGCACGTCAACCGCGACCTCCTCGACTGGGATCCGCTCGGCCGGGTGCGCATCCGCTTCTCCGTGATGCCGGAGGAGACGGCGAAGGTCACCGACATCCGCACGTCGAGCATCCGCGAGCGCCTCGCCGCGATCGACGACTTCGTCGAGGCGGGTTACGAGGTGCATCTCAACCTCTCCCCCGTCATCCTCACCCCCACCTGGCGAGAGGACTGGACCCAGCTGCTCAGGGAGATCGACGACACGATCGGCCCGGCCGCGAAGGCCCAGCTGAAGGCCGAGGTCATCCTCCTCACCCACAACGCCGCCCTGCACGACGTGAACCTCCGGTGGCACCCGCGGGCGGAGGACCTCCTCTGGACGCCCGAGCGGCAGGAGACGAAGGTCTCCGAGAACGGCGCCGTCAACGTGCGGTACGAGCGGGCGCTGAAGGCGGCCGCCGTGGCCGAGCTGCGCGCGATCGTGGCACGCGAGCTGCCCGCCTGCACCATCCGCTACGCGTTCTGAGCGGCGAGGTCGGACGGATGCGCGTGCGGTACCGGGCAGCGTCATCCCGACGTGCCATGATCTGAGGATGCTCGACGCGACCCTCTCCACGGTCTTCCAGCCCGTCGTCGACCTGTCGACGGGCGAACCGGTGGCGTACGAGGCGCTGAGCCGGATGCAGAGCGGCGACTTCTTCATCCCGCCGCACCGCTTCTTCGATGAGGCGCGATCCGGCGGCGACCTCCTCGAGCTCGACGCGGAGTGCTGGGCCACCAGCCTGGCCACCGCCCGCGAGCAGGGGTTCCGGCGGCCGCACTCGCTGCTCATCAACATCGAGCCCGCGTCGTTCGAGGCCGGGCTCATGCTGCGGATGCCGCCGGAACAGCCGGTCGTCATCGAGCTGACCGAGCGTGCGCTCCTGGCCCGTCCGGGCGAACTGCTCGCGATGGCCGACGCCGCCCGGGCCGCGGGACACGCCATCGCCGTCGACGACCTCGGCGCCCACGCCGCGTCGCTCGCGCTGCTGCCCCTGCTCGACCCCGACATCGTGAAGCTCGACATGCGGCTCGTTCAGGACCGCCCCAGCGCCGACCTCGCGCGGATCATGGGCGCCCTGGATGCGCATCTCGCCGGTCGCGACGTCGTCGTGATCGCGGAGGGCATCGAGACCGACGAGCATCTCGTGACCGCGCGGGCGCTCGGCGCCACCCACGGGCAGGGCTGGCTGTACAGCGCCGCGATGCGGGACGTCCCCGACGCGGGCAGGCTGTCGGGCATCCCGCTGCGGTCGTCGCACGTGACGAGTGCGCCGCTGGCCCGCACGCCCTACGAGGTGGTGAGTGCACGGGTCGAGACGAAGCCGTCGAACCGCGAGCTGCTCGTGCAGATGAGCGTGTTCCTCGAGGCTCGTGCCCGCACCTCGGGCGACTCCGCCGTAGTGCTCGCAACGTTCCAGGAGTCGTCGAACATCAGCCCGTCGACCCTGGAGCGCTACACCGACCTCGCCGCCGAGTGCGGCCTCGTCATCGTCTATGCGCGCGGCGTCTCCCCGGCGCTCCTGGCGACGGGCTCCCGGGTGCACGACATCGTCGACGGCGATCCGCTCGTCGACGAGTGGGACATCGTCGTGCTGACCGCCGACTTCGCCGCCGCCCTCGTCGCCCGCGAGAGCGACCCGGCGCACCACGAGAAGGGCGACTACCGGTTCGCGCTCACCCACGAGCGAGCTCTCGTCGTCGAGGCCGCGCGGAGCCTGCTCGCCGATCGCGCCTGATCCGGATGCGGGCTGTGCCGGGTCTCGTCAGGGCCGGATGCGGGCTGAATTGACCCTGTCCCGCTCAGAGCTCGGGCGGTGCCCCCACGGGGCGGATCTCGACGGCGCCCGACCAGTGGGCGATCGATCGCCCGATCTCGACGGCGCGCTCCTCGGACGCCACATCGACGAGCCAGAACCCGATGAGCGGCGATCCGTCCGCCAGTGGCTCGGAGGTCACGGCATCGGCGGTGACGGTGAACCCCGGTCGGTCGAACCCCGCGTCGGCGACGAGCTCGCCCGACTCGCGCAGGTCGACGTCGATCTGCTTCATGAACGCGATCATCGCCCGCATCCATTCGGCGTCCGGCCGGTCGGTGGGCGCGGGCACCCGCGGCGAGGCGTACATGGCGATGAGGTAGCGCATGCCCCGAGCGTAACGCGCGGCCCCGACACCTAGGCTGGTCGGGTGATCCGCATCCGCTCCGCCGACCTCGCGGGGGGCGACGCCGCGGCGGTGGGCGCGCTCGTCGAGGCGTACCTCCGCCAGACGGAGCAGGAGAAGGCGGAGCGCGGGCTGGCCGAACCGGTCGACTTCGACGGCGCGCTCCCTCCGCGCTACGCCGCCGAGGTGACGGACCCCGCGCGCGCCTTCGACGCGGATGACGTCCTCCTCGCGGTCGACGACGACCGTGCCGTGGGGGTGGTGGTGTCGAGGTCCGTCCCCGAGGGCACCGAGATCAAGCGGCTGTGGGTCGATCCCGGTCACCGCGGGCAGCGGATCGCCGAGGCGCTGCTCTCGGCCGTCGTGGCCGGTGCCGACGGCGACGTCCGGCTCTCGGTGTGGGAGTGGCGGGCTCCGGCGCTGGCCGTCTACCGGCGGCTCGGGTTCGCCGAGGTGCCGTCGTGGGATGCCCGGCCCGCTCTCGTCTGCCTCGTCCGCGCCGGCGGAGCCCGCTGATCGCGGCGATGTCGTGAGGGCGACGTAGAGTCGCGACATGCGCCGCCACATCGTCCCGCCGTACCTGCTGGCCCGTCTCGCCCGTGCCGACGACGCCGGTCTCGACCGCGCCGTCGTCGCCGCGCGGAGGGCGCTCGCCGAGCTGCCGCCGCTGCACGACGAACGCCGCCGGAGCACGCTCCTGTCGTCGCCGAGTCCCGAGGCGGCGGCCGCGTCCACGCCGCCCGGGTCATCCCGACCGCGGCGCACGATCGCCGATGCCCGCGGATCCGAACGGTTGCCCGGCACCGTCGTGCGCCGCGAGGGGCAGCCCCCGACCGGTGACATCGCCGTCGACGAGGCGTACGACGGCCTCGGCGCCACGCACGCCTTCCTCCTCGACGCGTTCAGCCGCTCGTCGATCGACGGCGAGGGCCTCCCCCTCGACGCCACGGTGCACTACGGCGACGACTACGACAACGCCTTCTGGGACGGCTCGCGCATGGTCTTCGGCGACGGCGACGGCGAGGTGTTCGGGCGCTTCACCGCGTCGCTGTCGGTGATCGGGCACGAACTCGCCCACGGGGTGACCCAGTTCACGTCGGGGCTGGAGTACCAGGGCCAGTCGGGCGCGCTGAACGAGTCGTTCTCCGACGTGATGGGCGCGATGGTCGAGCAACATGCCCTCGGCCAGACCGCGGCGCAGGCCTCGTGGCTGATCGGCGAGGGCCTCTTCACACCCGCGGTGCAGGGCCGTGCCCTGCGCTCGATGCTCGAGCCGGGCACGGCGTACGACGACGACGTGCTCGGCCGCGACCCGCAGCCCGCCGACATGGCGCACTACGTCGAGACCACCGACGACAACGGCGGCGTGCACCTGAACTCCGGCATCCCCAACCGCGCGTTCGCGCTCGCAGCCGTCGAGCTCGGCGGCCGGTCGTGGGAGACGGCCGGGGTGGTCTGGTACGACACCGCGACGCGGGGCGGGCTCCCACCCACGGCGACCTTCCGTGACTTCGCCGAGGCCACCGTCCGGGCGGCGACGGCCCGCTTCGGCGCGGGCTCCGCCGCGACGCGAGCTGTGCGAGGATCGTGGGAGAAGGTGGGTGTCGGCGTGGATGAGCGTTCCTGAGTCTTTGACGATCACCGTCCGGCGATCGGGCGGTGTGGCGGGCCTCACCCGCACATGGACCGTGTCGGCGACGGACGGCTCGTCCGTCGCGATCTGGTGGCCCCTCGTCGAGTCGTGCCCGTGGGATGCCGGCGACGCGGTCGCCGCCGCGGGCGGCAGCGACCGCTACGTCTACGCGATCCGGGTCGACGTCGGTGCGGAGGCGACGGCGGAACGCGACGCGACCGTCGCCGAGACCCGGCTGACCGGCCCGTGGAAAGACCTCGTGAGCCGCGTGAGGCAGGAATCCGCATGACCGAGGTGCTGCGACTCGACGACGTCCGCTTCGTGCGGCAGGGCAAGACGATCCTGCACGGTCTCGACCTCACCGTCGAGGCCGGCCAGCACTGGGCTCTCATCGGCCCGAACGGCGCGGGCAAGAGCACCCTGCTGAGCCTCTGCGGCGCACGCCAGCACCCCACCAGCGGCACCGTCCACGTGCTCGGGCGGCAGCTCGGCCGGGTCGAGCTGCAGGCGCTCCGCCGCGACATCGGCCACGTCGATCCTCGCCATCCGCTGGGCTCCGGACTGCACATCCGCGAGGTCGTGCTCACCGGGGTGACGGGCACCATCGAGTCGGTGATGCGCTGGGAGCCCAGCGCCGCCGAGCTGGCGAAGGCCGCCGACCTCATCGACCTGCTGGGCCTCGCGGGCAAGGCCGACGAGCCGTGGACCACCCTCTCGCAGGGCGAGCGCGGCCGTACTCTCATCGCCCGCGCGCTGATGAGCGACCCGAAGCTCCTGCTGCTCGACGAGCCGTCGACCGGTCTCGACGTGGCCGCCCGCGAGAACCTGCTCGAGACGCTCGATGAGGTGCGCGACGCCCACCCGCAGATCGCCTCGATGCTCGTCACCCACCACCTCGAGGAGCTGCCGGTCACGACGAGCCACGCGGCGCTCCTCGCGCAGGGGCGCGTCCTGGCGCAGGGCCCGGCCGACGCGGTGCTCACCACCGAGCTGGTCAGCGAGGCGTTCGAGCATCCGATCGCGATCGAGCGCCGGGAGGGGCGCTGGTCGGCGCGGTCGCTCGGCCGGCGCGACCGGGCCGCCATTCGCGGTCGCGTCTGAGCGCGGCGAGGTAGCGCCTCTCCGGCAGCTGGCGCGCGGCGGTGGGCAGCGCCCGGTAGACGGGCGCGATCCCATCGAGGAGGCGGTCGAACCGTCGCTGACGCTCGTCGGTCCAGCGGAAGCCGAAGGGTTCGCGCAGGCGGTCCGGCAGCAGCCCCGCGGTGACGAACCGCATGAGGGGCATCGCCGCGCGCACGGGCGCGGGGGCGTTCCTGGCGGTGAGCAGTGCATCCGACACACGCCTCACGTCGCGGTCGACCTCGAGCTGCTCCAACCGGCCGGCCCAGTACTCGGCGAAGTCGGCCCGGGTGGCCGGCCAGAGCCCGTCGGGCATCTGCAGCGTCGTGCCCAGCACGGCGTACTGCTGGTACACGCGCTCCGCCTCCGTCTCGTCGAGCGGGCCGAAGATCCTCTCCCAGAGCGAGACGGCGCTGTCGTAGAGGGTCGCCGTGACCCACAGCTGCGCCTCGGGGTCGAACGCGTTGTAGGCGGGCCGCTCCCCCGGCGCGCTCCGAACCAGGCCGTGGGCGCGGTTCACCGCACGACGGACCGCGGCGATGTCGTCGGCGTCGCCGTTCGACAGCGCGTAGATGTACGTGAGGGTCGCGGTGAGCCGTCGCATCGGATGCGCGACGAACTGCGAGTGCGCCGCCACACCGTGCCCGACAGCCGGGTCGGCGATCTGCAGGAGGATCGCCCTGCCCGCCCCCGCGAGCAGGATGCCCTCCGGTGCGATGTCGGCGAGCGAGCGCATGCCGGGACTATAGCCTGTGCTCATGGACTCCGACCGGCCCTGGGACGTCATCGTCGTCGGCGCCGGCCCGGCGGGCTCGTCGGCCGCCCGCGCCGCGGCGACGGCCGGCTCCCGGGTGCTCATCGTCGACCGCTCCGGCTTCCCCCGCTACAAGACGTGCGGCGGCGGGCTGCTCGGCGTCTCGCGCCGCGAGGTGCCCGCCGAGGCGGCGCACACGGTGCAGACGCACATCCGCCGCGCGACCTTCACGCGGCACCGCGGCTCGGTCGCCGTCCTGGAACGGGCGGACCCGTTCCTCGGGATGACGCATCGGGAGCCGTTCGACGCCGCCCTGCTCGCGGCCGCCGTCTCGGCCGGGGCCGAGTTCCGTGCGGGGGTCAGTGTGAGGGAGGTCGTCGACCGGGGCGACGGCACGGTGACGCTGCGCACGGCGGATGACACGCTCGTCGCCCGCATCGTCGTCGGATGCGATGGGGCCGGCGGACGGATCGGACGCCACGTCGGCGTGAGGCTGGGCGAGGTCGATCTGGGGCTCGAGGACGACGTCGAGACGCCGGCCGGATGGGACGGCGATCCCGAGGCGGTGCTGCTCGACTGGGGCGAGCAGCCCGGGTCGTACGCGTGGCTCTTTCCCAAGGGCGACCGGTTGGCGGTCGGCGTCATCGCACGCCGGGGCGCGCCCGAGGAGACACGGGAGTACCTGGCGCGCTGGAAGCAGCACCTCGGGCTGACCGACGCCCCCACCGCCCACTCGTCGGGGCACCTGACGCAGTGGCGGGAGGCGGGCTCCCCCGTCGTCCGCGGCAGGGTCGTCGTCGCCGGCGACACCGCGGGGCTCCTCGAGCCGTGGACGCGGGAGGGAATCTCCTACGCGCTGCGCTCAGGCCGCTGGGCGGGCGAGGCGGCCGCCCAGGCCGCGCAGACCGGACCGGACGCACTCGACGACTACGTCGAACGTGTGGACCGAGTGCTCGAGCCCGAGCAGCGGGGCGGGGCGGTCCTCCTGGAGCTCTTCGAGCGGCGGCCGGCGCTCATCCACTGGATCATCTCGCACACCGGATGGGGCGGACGCTTCTTCGTGCGCTTCTGCGCCGGTGAGGCGAGCCTGGCGTCCATCGGCCGGCGACGGTGGGCGATGCGCGTGCTGAAGGTGCTCAGCCGCTGACCGCCCGGGGGCGGGCACCCACGCCCACCTCCCGGACACGCACACCGCTGGGCCCGGGCGCGCGCTGCGCTCAGCGATGCAGCGCCGCGGCCACCGCCTGTGCACGGCTCTCGACGTGCAGCTTCGCGAAGACGGCGTTCACGTGGCTCTTCACCGTCGCCACGCCGAGGTAGAGCTGCGCGGCGATCTCGCCGTTCGTGCGCCCCTCGGCGATGAGCGCGAGCACCTCGGCCTCCCGTTCGGTGAGGCTCGGGAAGCGCTCGCGCAGACGGAGGTCGCGCGCGACGGGGGCAGAGCCGAGCACCGCCTCGCGGACCTGGGGCGACAGCGTCGTCTGGCCCGAGGCGACCGCCCGCACCGCGGCCTCGAGCTGCTCGCGTCCGGCGTCCTTCGTGAGGTACCCGCGAGCGCCGGCGCGCAGCGCTCCCTGCACCGAGTCGCCGTCGGCGAAGGTGGTGAGCACGAGGACCGCGGTCTCCGGATGCTCGCGCGCGACACGCTCGGTCGCTGCGACGCCGTCGAGCCGCGGCATCCGCAGGTCCATGAGCACCACGTCGGGCAGCGTCCGCCCGATCAGGTCGAGAGCGGCGACGCCGTCCTCCGCCTCGCCCACGACCTCGAACCCGTCGATGAGCCCGAGCACGGTGACCAGGCCGTCGCGGACGATGGCCTGGTCGTCGACCACGACGATCCGGATCACGAGACCGGCACCTCCACCCTCACGAGGAACCGCCCGTCGGCCGCGCCCACCTGCAGGGTCGAGCCGGGAAGAGCGGCGACCCGTTCGCGCATGCCCGCGATCCCCGCGCCCGTGCCCGTGCCCGCGAGCGCGCGGACGGGATCGCCTGGACCGGCCAGCGGATTCGACACCTCGAGGACGAGGACGGCGGCGCTCCGCGAGAGGGTGACGGCGACAGGACGACCCGGGGCGTGCTTCCTCGCATTGGTGAGCGCCTCCTGCGCTGCGCGGCGCAGCACCTCGGCCACGGCGGGCTCGAGGCGCGCGCCCCCGCTCTCGAGCCTCGCCGACACGACCGTCCCGAGCGCGCGCTCACCCTCGACCAGGTCGCCGAGCAGCTGCTCCACCGCCCGACCGTCGACGGGCTCACCCGTGTCGTCGCGCAGGGTCTGCACGGCTCGCCGCGCCTCGACGAGCCCCTCTGCGGCGAGCGCGCGAGCGGATCGGGCACGGGCGAGCACCTCGTCGGTGCGCCCGGCCTCGGCGAGCGCCTCGACGGCGTCGAGCTGCACGACGAGCGCGCCGAGAGAATGGGCGAGGGTGTCGTGGAGGTCGCGCGCGATCCTGGCCCGCTCGTCGAGCGCAGCCGACCGCGTCCGCTCCGTCTGCACCGCCAGGCGCTCGGCGGCGAGCCTCGCCTCCACGACCCGCGCGTCGACCTGCTGCCGACGGGTGACGCCGATGAGCAGACCGAGGACGATGCAGGCGATGCCGCCCACGATCACCCCGGGCGGCGGGGTCTCCACGAGCGTGATCCCGGCCAGGAGCGTCGCCGCCACGAGTCCCGCCAGGAAGCCCGCCCACCACGGCAGCGCGACGTCGGCGACGATCCCCACCAGCCCCACGACGAGCGGCACGGCGCCCACGACCTGGGTCGGGACGGTGGCGAGCGCACCGGCCACGATCATGACCGCGAGCGCGACACGACGGGCAGCCCTCGGACTGCGGGCCGGGAGCAGCGCGAGCAGCGCCCATCCAGCCAGCCCCAGGCCGGCGGCCACCAGCGCCCAGGCCGGGGTCGCGGGCGCGCGGACGACCACGACCACCGTCACCGCCGCGACGCCCACGAGCGACAGCACCCTCGAGAGAGGGCTCCTGCCGCCGCCGGGGAGAGGGACCGCGATGCTCACTCCTGCATCATGCCCGAGTCGCGCTCAGCACTCGAGGAGCGCGCCACAGGATGACGGCGGAGCGCACCGCCCGGTTGGCGGCGAGCAGCAGCAGGATCACGCCCCCGGCCTGCGCGAGGTGGCCGCCCATCGACGACTCCCAGAACGTGAAGCCGATGCGCGCCGCGATCAACGCGAGCCAGAGCGTGAGCCCGAGCCAGCCGTTCCTCGCCTCGAACCGCGGCTCGACGGCGCCGGGCCGGCGGGTGTTGCGCGCCTCCCAGCTGCGTCGGCCCTCGGCCGAGAGCGGGCGGAGGTGGGCGACGAGCCCGATGACCGCGCCGACGACCGCCCCCGCGACCAGCTCGAGCAGCAGCAGCGCGATGTCGGTCGCGTCGAAGGCGGCGGCCTGCCCGTTCGAGACGACCATGACCGCGCCGATGATGCCGAGGATCAGCGGACCCCGGAACAGACGGTCCGGGCTCACCGGCGACCACGTGGTCTGCTTGACGCTGAACCACACGAGGGCGGCGACGACGAGGATGATGCTGACGAGGTTCTGCGGGATCATGTCTCCACGATCGCGGCCGGGCGGCCCGCGGCCCACCACCCCAGGGTGGAGACCGGGTGGGGTGAGGGTGGAGATCGTCGCGCGGGGATCCGGGCGGGGAGCCGCGTCAGACGTGCCCGCGGATGGTGCGGAGGACCACCGCCCCGTGGATGCTGCCCCGCGGGACGGGCGGCGCGTAGGGGCCGAGGAGCGGCTCCAGCGCGGCGAGCTTCGCCGCCTCGGGAGTCCTCCAGTCGTCGGCCACGAGCCCCCCGGTGTCGCCGCTGTCGGGGTTGAACGACCAGTAGCCGAAGCTGGTGCCCGTGCCCGCGAGGTACTGGACGAAGGCGGAGAGCCACTGCTGGTCGCTCGCGGTGGTGTAGCCGGTGCCGAACTCGCCGACGAAGACCGGCGCGATGCCGTCCTCGACCAGGTAGCCCCAGCTCGAGTTCCAGACCCCGGGCAGGTTGGCCGGGTAGTCCGGATCCGAGAACCACGGCTGCGGATACACCGACGCCGGGTACTCGTGGGGCGAGTACACCACGCGGTGCGGCACGTCGAGGCGCACCGGGTCGTCGCTCGCGTCGGCGAGCGAGCCGCCCCACCAGGTGTAATCGCCCGATTCGGAGCGCGCGACCCCCTCCACGATGATGAGGAGGTCGGGGTTCGCCGCGAGCACGGCGTCGCCGCCGCGCTCGGCCGCCGCCCGCCAGTCGACGGCCGGATCTCCGCAGGCCCAGCAGGCGTCGTCGTGGGGCTCGTTGTGGAGATCGGCCCCGATCACGGTCGGGTTTCCCGCGTAGCGCGCGGCGAGCATCTGCCAGTCCGCGATCCAGGTCGACTCGGGGAAGCGGTCGGTGTACCAGAGCCCGGACTGGGCCTGCGAGTCGGGCCGATGGCGGTCGAGGATGACGGACAGCCCGTGACTGCCCGCCGCAGCGACCACCGCATCCAGCAGCTGCAGGGGCGAGAGGTTCACCAGGCTCGGGTTGAGCTCGCGGCCGATCGAGGTCGTGACGGTGCCCTCGATGCACTCGTTCGAGAAAGGCACCCGGACGGTGTTGAACCCCATCGACGCGAGGTGCGCCATGCCCTCGTCGAGGGTGATCGCCCAGAGCCCGTGGGGAGAGCAGGTCGAGGTCTCCATGCCGAACCAGGAGGCGGCCTTGATCACGAACGGCTGGCCGCTCGCGGCGACGATCGTCGAACCGGAGGTGTGCAGCGGCCCGACAGGTGCGGCCGCGGGGACGACGGTGGGAGCGAGGGCGGTCGCCGCGGTGGCGGGGGCGGGGGCACCGCCGACCTGCATCGCGAGCAGCACGACGAGTGCGACGAGGAGCCCCCCGACGCGCGAGGCTGCGGAGCGCCGGGTCACCCTCCCATTCCAGCACACTCGGCCCTGCCGCACAGGGGTGGAGCCGCACCGCCACCAGAATGGAGGCGTCCCCGAGCTCGAGGAGCGCCCGTGCCCCGCATCCTGCCCGATCTGCGTCCCGAGACCCTGAAGCCCGATGTGCGGCGCTGGACGGGCATCTCCGCCATCACGGTGGCGGTGCTCACCATCGCCGAGTTCCTGGTGCAGACCACCACGATCGGCACCCGCCCCGAGCTCGATGACGAAGCGGCGCTCGGGCCGTTCACCGCGGAGACCGCGAACGCCACGCTCACCGTCATCTTCATCGACACCTTCCTCATGGCCGCCCTCGTGGTGTTCCTGGCGAGCTTCCGCCAGCTGATCACGCACACCCGCCACGACATGCAGTGGATCGCCGACCTGTCGTTCGGCGCGGGGCTCGTCTTCGTCGCCATCACGCTGGTAGGCGATGCGATGGATGCGGGCACCGCCCTCGACACGATCGGCGCCACGCCCGATCCCTCCGCCATCAGGGCACTCACCGAGGGGCACCTCGTCATGTTCGGATCGATCGGCTGCGTGCTCACCGCCCTCGTCGTGGCCGCGGCCGGCTACGTCAGCTTCGCCTCGGGGGCTCTCCCCCGCTGGACCGCCTGGGTCGCCTGGGCGTGCGCCGCCGCGAACGTGGCGGTCGTGCCGTCGATGTTCGGCGGGACCAGCGCGAGCGCGCCCTTCTCCTCGGGCGGGCCGGGCGTCACCGCCTTCGCCACCTTCCCGTTCCTGGTGTGGGTCACGATCGCGGGCCTCGTGACCATCCGTGGGCATGCGCACCACCTCCGGCGCCTCGAAGCGCGCCGCGCGCGCGGGGCGGCCTCCGCCGCGTAGTCAGCCTCGCGGCGTGGAGCGGAACGACGGCCGCAGGGCGGCGATCGACCCCCCGCGCAGCGCGCTCCACCAGACGCCCGCGCCGTACGCGAGGTCGTCGAGGCGACGCAGCACCGCGAACCGCACCGGCCCGAGGGTCGATCGTGTCCGCCGCCACTCGATCAGCGAGTCGACCACGGCGGCCGCAGCCACCGCACGCCGCACCCGGCGGGAGACGATCGCCGCGACCGCCACCCCGGGCCACCAGTGCCGCAGCAGCAGCGCCATCGCCTGCACGAGCGCGGCGCCGATGCCGTCGGCGGTGAGCCTCGACGCGGTGGCGAACGGATGCGCGCTCTGCGGCAGCCGATGCGCGAGCCGGACCACGGTCACCGCGGCGATACCCAGCGCCACCGGGATCGACCAGCGGCGCTGGGCGAGGAGCGCGAGGAGCATCGCCGCGCTCCACGGGGCGAGCACGGCCGGGGCGATCTCCTCGGGGTGCCTGACGGCGAGCGGATGCGCGCCGGTGCCGTAGAACGCCTTCCGGGCCAGCCAGGGCACCAGAGAAGCGCGGTGCTCGTGCCGGACCACGGCGGCCGGTTCGTACCGCACGCGGTGTCCCTCGGCGTCGAGCCGCCAGGCGAGGTCGACGTCCTCGGCCACCCGCATCCCGTCGCCGAACCCCGTGCCGAGCAGGTCGACACGGCCCACGAGGCACGTGCTCGAGACCCACGACACCCACGAACGCGGACGCACGAGCGCGGGCCGGTCGCCGAGGTCGAGCGACGAACGGGCGTCCTCGTACCGCTCCACCGCGGTCGGCTGGGGATGCGGCAGGGCCACGATCCGCGGGGCGACGAGCGCCACCCGCGGATCGGCGAAGTGCCGCAGCAGGAGCTCGAGCGCGCCGGGCTCGGGCACCGCGTCGGAGTCGACGAAGGCGACGAAGGGCGTGCACACCCGCGTCAGCCCGTGGTTGCGAGCCCCCGCCGGCCCGACGTTCACCGTCAGCGCCTCGAGGCGTGCCCCATGCTGCTCCGCCACACGCCGGACGGAGACCGGCTCGCGCGACGCGTCGTCGACCACGATGACGGGCGACTCCGACCCCAGGGCGCGGAGGAGGCGATCGAGCTGCTCCGCGCGGTCGCGCACCGGGACGACCCACGTCACCTCGGCCGCCGAGACCGGCGCCGACGCCATCCGCCCGGCGACCGGATCGGCCAGCCCTGCCCCCAGGAGGACGTCGGCGAGCGCCGCGGTCCGCGCATCCGCGACCCTCAGCTCCCGCCCGCGGAGCAGCGGCACCGCCCCGGGCTTGAGGTACATCACGCGCAGGGGCGCGCCGCCCACGAGAGCGCGTCCGCCGTCCTCGACGCGGACGCGCTGGCCGAGGCGGACCACCAACCCGTCGGGAAGCCGCTCCGGCGGACTCATGCGTCCGCCAGGCAGCCGTCCGCACCCACGGTGTCGGCTCGCAGCCGCCGCTCGGCCGAGGCGCGGATCGCCTCGAAGAGCTCGGCTCCCTCCTCGGCGGAGGCGCCGCGCGGGTCGCCCAGCACCCCGTTCGGCGAGACGGCGGCCACCCCGCCGCTCCGCAGTGCGGGCAGGAGGCTCGCGAGGTCGCCGGTCGCACCGGGCTCGAGCAGGTCGAGGCGCACCGCGGCGGGGTGGAGATGCAGCATCAGCGAGGTCTCCGTCCGGCCGGCGTGGGCGTCGCCGCCCGGCAGGCCCGCGGGGACCCAGGCGACCCGATGGGTCTCCCGGCGCATCCGCGGCACCACCTCGCGGAGGGTCTGCACGTTGCCGCCGTGCCCGTTCACCAGCACGATCCGATCGGCCCACGTCGACAGCGACCGGATGAGCTCCACGACGAGCGTGGCCAGAGCCTCGTGGCCGATCGAGATCGTGCCCCGGAAGCTCTGGTGCTCTCCGCTCGCGCCGTACGCCACCGGTGGCGCGAGCACGCCGCCCGACCGCTCGGCCAGGTCGGCGGCGACCGCCTGCGCGATCACCGTGTCGGTGGTGAACGGCAGGTGGGGCCCGTGCTGCTCCGTCGAGCCGATCGGCACCAGCACGAGCCCGGCCGGCGGCACCTCGGGCCAGGCGAGGCGGGCGAGGTCGAGCACGGCCGTCAGGCGCTCTCCGCCTCGGCCCGGGCGAGCGGCTTCTGAGTGCGCTGACCGGCGCGGGCCTGGCCGGTCTTGCGCGCCGGAGAGCCCTCGCTCTCGTCTGCTCCGGAGGCGCCGAGCGTACGGGTGAAGCCGGGAGGGATCACGAGGTCCTCGGGCCCGAGCTCCTTCACGCTCTGGTGCGCGGTGCCGAGCACCGCCGAGTCGAGGCCGCCGCGCATGATGTCGAGCACGTTCTCGACACCGCCCTGGCCGTTCGCCGCGAGACCCCAGAGGTAGGCGCGGCCGATCATGACCGCGCGGGCGCCGAGCGCGACCGCCTTGGCCACGTCGCTGCCGCGGCGCACGCCCCCGTCGAGGAGCACCTCGATCTGGTCTCCGACCGCGTCGGCGACGCTCGGCAGCATCCGGATGGTGGCCGGGGTGGTGTCGAGGTTGTTGCCACCGTGGTTCGAGACCGAGATCGCGGTGACCCCGGCGTCGACGGCGCGCTTGGCGTCGTCGACGCGGGTCACGCCCTTCAGCATGAACGGGCCGCCCCACTCCTTCGCCAGCCAGGCGACGTCCTCCCAGGTGGGAGGCGGGGTCTGCATCCACTCGTAGTACGCCCCGAAGAACGTCGGCGCCTCGCCGCCGGGCGCCTGGAGGTTCGGCGTCGTGAGGTCGGGGAGGCGACCGGACTTCACGAACGTCCACAGCCACTTCGGGTGCGGCAGCACGTTCGGCGCGAAGTCGACCATCGCCTTGAGGTTCAGCTTCTCGGGGATCGCCGGGCTGCCCCAGTCGCGGCCGTTCGAGAAAGACCAGTCGAGGGTGGCGATGAGCCCCTTCGCGCCGGCCTTGCGGGCGCGATCCATGCGCTGGATCATCGCCTCGCGGGTGCCCGTCCAGTACATCTGGAAGAACGTGTTCGGGTTGGCGGCCACGACCTCCTCGACCGGCTTCGAGGCGAACGACGACAGCCCCATGATCGTGCCGCGGGCGGCGGCGGCCCGGGCGACGGCGACCTCGCCGTCGGGGTGCACCGCCTGCACTCCGGTGGGCGAGATGATGACGGGGAACGAGATGTCGATGCCCATCACGCTCGTCGACAGGTCGCGGTCGGACTTGTGACCCGCGACGTGCGGGGCGAAGCCGAGCTCGCTGAACGCGGCGAGGTTGTCGTCGATCGTCACCCCCTTCTCGCTCCCGGCGACCAGCGCGCCGTACACCGAGGAGGGCAGCCGCTTCTTCGCCCGACGCTGCGCCTCCGCCACCGTCTCGAACCACGGGTTCATGACCTACCTGCCTTTCGAGGCCCCATCGCCTTCGTCACATCGTCCAGGGTTTTGACACTCTGTGCCAAAAAACCGTACTCCATGCGCGATCCGTTGTCACGCCTCCCGGAAGAGGTCGCTGAGCGCGGGCGCCACATCGCGGTGCGACCGCACTGCTCGCAGTGAACCACGACCGAGCGCGGCCAGCTCGCGGCCGAGGTCCAGGTCCTTCTCCCCCGTCGTGTCGAGCAGCACGTCGAGCCTCGGCAGACGTGCCGCGAACGGGCGGGGATCCGGTCCCGCGTTGTGCACGCAGTCGCTGAGCAGCACCACCCGGGCGTCCCTGGCGGGCACACGCGCGAGCTGCCCGGCCGCGAGCTCGAGGGGGAACGCGACGTTGGTGAGCCCCCGGGCGGGGATGCGCAGCATCGTGTCGAGCAGCTCCATCGGCTTCACCTCGTGGCCGACCGGCAGCAGGATGGCGGCGTCGGACCAGAACGCGATCACGCCGAGAGCGTCCCGGTGCAGCTCGGCCGCGAGCGCTCCGACGGTGGCCGCCGCCGTCTGCACCCGTTCGCCCTTCATCGACCCCGACACGTCGACCGCCAGCACGACCGCGCGCCGGGTGAGCACCCGGTCGCGCACGATGATGTCGTCGTCCTCCGGGACCGGCCGCTCGGCGAGCACCTCGATGGTGCGGTCGAGGTCGATCTCGTCCGACGCCCCACGGTAGGGCACGCTGGCCAATGAGCCCGCGCCGTGCCTCGCGGTGTGGTCGCTGCGGGGTCTCGGCACCGACAGACGCGCGGCGATCTGCCGCGCCCGCCGGCGCACGACGGGATCCACGTCGACCTGCTCGAGCTCGCCCGCCATCACCAGCTCGCCACGCTCGTCGGTCTCGCCGGGAGCCGCGGTGCCCGGCTTCGTCGTCGCCCGCGCGTCCGGTCGTTCGCGTTGCGCGGTGAGCACCGACCCGCCGCTGCCGGGCTTCGCCTCGAAGAGCGTCGGGGGGCGTCGAGCTGCTTGGGCTTCCGCTTCAGCGGCGTCGACGTCCGGCTCTCGTGCTGCCGTCGCCGGGTGACCGGCGAATCGGCCTCGACGGCTCTTCAGCCGGGCTCGGCCGCCGCGGGGTTCAGGATGAAGCGGTCCTCCCAGATCTCGCGCAGCACCAGCTCCGGCGTCGTCTCCGCCGCCTCGTCCGGATGGATGCGCCCCGACAGCGACACGACCATCGCGTCGTAGAACAGCGGCGGGTATCCCTCGTCGGCGGGATCGGTCAACCCGCGGATGACGGCGAGCTCACGCGCGACGAGGAGGCAGTCGATGGCGCCCCGGACGCTGGAGCCCTGACGGATGTCGGGATGCTCGCGGGTGGCCCTCGTGACGGCGACCGCATCCGACACCATGCGCTCGCCGAGCGCGCCCGAGGCGCCCGTGCGCAGCCGCACGATTCCCTCCTCGGCCTCGGCGTCCTGGTAGCCCACCGCGAGTCGGTTGAGCCGGTCCGACACGCTCGTCGAGAGGCGCGTGGTGCCGACGTTGTCGAACGGGTTCATCGAGGCGATCACGCGGAACGTCGGCTCCGCCACGATGAGCCCGACCCGCGGCACCTCGATGCGACGGTCGGCCATCGCGGTGAGCAGCGTGTTCAGGGTGTCCTCCGGCGCACGGTTGAACTCCTCGATGTAGAGGAAGCCGCCCTTCTGCATCGCCTCCACGAGCGGACCCGCGACGAAGTTGTCGGGACTGTAGTCCTCGCGGAGAACCCGCGCCGGGTTGTGGTGCCCCACTAGCTTCGCCGGAGTGAGATCGGCGTTGCCCTCGACGAAGAGCAGCGGGATGCCCCACTCGTCGGTGATCGCCTTGAGCATGGTGGTCTTGCTCGTGCCGGGAGGTCCCTCCAGCACGATGTCGCGCCCCGCCGCGACGGCCGCGAACGTGAGCTCCAGCTCGCGCTCGCGACCGACGAGGTGGGAGGCGATCCGACCACGGGTGGCCGCCAGATCGGTCGTGTCCTGCATGGTCACCTGTGGCCCTCGTCCCTACTTGATCGTGTAGCCGGCGTCGATCTTCAACTCGGTGCCCGTGACGTAGCGCGCCTCGTCGGAGGCGAGGAACAGCACGGCGTTCGAGATGTCGACCGGCTCCACCCAGGGCACGGGCAGGGCGTTGGTCGACGCGAAGATCGGCGCGGCCTGCTCCTGGGTCGGATGCTCCACATCCGGCATGAACAGAAGGAACGTGGCCTCGTTGAGGATCATGTTCGTCGCCACCCCGGTGGGATGCACCGTGTTCACACGGATGCGGTGCGGCGCCAGCTCGAGGGCGAGCGTGCGCATGATGCCCACCACGGCGTGCTTGGACGCCGTGTAGGCCACCACGTTGGGTGTGCCCTTGAGCCCCGCCGTCGACGAGGTGAGGATGATCGACCCGCCCGTCCCCTGCTCGATCAGGTGCGGGATGACGGCCTTCGCGGTGTGCCACACCCCCTTCGCGTTGATGTCGTTGACGAGCTCCCACTCCTCGTCGGTGACCAGCTGCGACTGCTCGCCGAACGTGAACACGCCCGCGTTGGCCGACACGATGTCGACGTGGCCCAGCTCGGCCACGCCCTCGTCGAGCGCGGTTGCGAGCGCGTCGTAGTCGCGCACGTCCGCCTTCCGCGCCACGATCCGCCGGTCGAGCGCCTCGACCTGCCGCACCGTCTCCTCGAGATCCGCCTCCGTCGCTCCCGGATAGAAGCGCTCCATCCCCGGCAACGGCTCGGCGACGTCGACCGCGATGATGTCGGCGCCCTCCTGAGCCAGACGCAGCGCGTGGCTGCGCCCCTGTCCGCGCGCCGCGCCCGTGATGAACGCGACCTTGCCCTCGACGCGTCCCATCACTTCACCGCCGCCCCGGCATCGACCGCGAGCGGGACCCCGGTCACGTAGCGAGATTCATCGGAGGCGAAGAACAGCACGGCGTTCGAGATGTCGAGAGCCTCGACCCACGGGATCGGGAGCGCGTTCATCGTCGTGGCTGCGGCCGCGAAGTCGTCCTTCGTCGGATCGCTCAGGTCCGGCCGGAAGAGCCGGTAGATGCCCTCGTTCTGCACCATCGGCGTGTCGACCGTGGTCGGATGGACGCTGTTCACGCGGATGAACTCGGGCGCCAGCTCGAGCGCCAGCGTGCGCATGAGGCCGACCACACCGTGCTTCGCCGACACGTAGTGCGAGATGTTCTCGTAGGGGAACAGCCCCGCGTCGGAGCTGGTGAGGATGATCGACCCGCCGTTCCCTCCGGCCCTGATGTGCGGGACCGCGGCCTTGACCGTGCGCCACACCCCCGAGAGGTTGATGTCGATCATGTTGCGCCACTCGTCGTCCGGGATGTCCTCCGAGCGGTTCGGACGCCCCGCGATCCCCGCGTTGGCGCTGATGACATCGAGCCGACCCAGCTGAGCGACCCCGTCGTCGACGGCGCCCTTCACCTGGTCGAAGTCGCGCACGTCCGCCTTGGAGGCCACGATCCGACGGTCGAGCGCCTCCACCTGCCGCACCGTCTCGGCGAGATCCTCCTCGGTCGCCGGGTCGTAGGTGTTCTCGGGGATGCGCTCGCAGATGTCGATCGCGATGATGTCGGCACCCTCCTGGGCCAGACGCAGCGCGTGGCTGCGCCCCTGCCCCCTGGCCGCTCCGGTGATGAAGGCGACCTTGCCTTCGAGTCTTCCTGCCATGATCCCGCCTCCTACTTCACCAGTGAGCCGGCGTCGACCGGGAGGGTCACGCCCGTGATGTACCGGGCCTCGTCGCTCGAGAGGAACAGCACCGCGTTCGAGATGTCGACGGGCTCCACCCACTTGATCGGCAGCGCGTTCATGGTCTGGAACCGGTCGCCGAGACTGTCGGCTGTCCTCTCCGACTCGGGGAGATCCGGCGCGAACAGCGCGTACGTCGCGGCGTTGTGGATCATGTCGGTGTTGACGCTGGTGGGATGCACCGAGTTGACCCGGATCATGTCGGGCGCCAGCTCGAGGGCAAGGGTCCGCATCAATCCGACCACACCGTGCTTCGCCGACACGTAGTGCGCGAGCCCGGGCAGACCCTTCAGCCCCGCCACCGAGCTCGTGAGCACGATGGACCCGCCGGCGCCGCCGGCCTTCAGGTGAGGGATCGCCGCCTTCGCAGCGTGCCAGACACCGGTCAGGTTGACGTCCATCATGTCCTGCCACGTCTCCTCGGGCAGGTCGAGGGCCGAACCGTAGCTGACGATCCCGGCGTTCGCGGCGACGATGTCGAGTCGGCCGAGCTGGGCGACGCCGTCGTCGACGGCCGCCTTCACCTCGTCGAAGTCCCGGACGTCGGCCTTCGTGGCGACGATGCGTCGGTCGAGCGCCTCGATCTGGCGCACCGTCTCGGCCATGTCGTCGGGTGTCGCCATCCCATAGGGGACCGAGTCGATCTGGTCCTCGATGTCGATGGCGATGATGTCGGCGCCCTCCTGCGCCAACCTGAGGGCGTGGCTGCGCCCCTGTCCTCGTGCCGCGCCCGTGACAAACGCGACCTTCCCTTCTACACGCCCCATCGCGTGCTCCTTCCCTGTTCGGTTCTCGATACTCGGGTCGGCTGGCCGCGGGTCGCGGTCAGTACTGGGTGTTGCCGGCGTCGACCGTCATGGTCAGGCTCGTGACGTACCTCGACTCGTCGGAGGCGAGGAACAGCACGGCGTTCGAGATGTCGACCGGCTGGGTGATCTCGACGGGCAGCAGGTTGGCCAGCATGCCGCCGAGCTTCGGGTGCGCCTCGAGCAGCGGACCGAAGTTACCGCCGCCGAGCGTGCCCATCGGCGTGTCGACCCCGGTGGGATGCACCGAGTTGACGCGCACGTTGTACTCCGCCAGCTCGGTGGCATAGGCGCGCATGAGTCCGACGACGCCGTGCTTGGCCGCGACGTACGCCGAGAGGAACGGCAGTCCCTTGAGGCCCGCCGCGGAGCTCGTCATGATGATGGATCCGCCGCCGGCGTCGATGAGGTGCTGCGCGGTCAGCGACACCGTGTTCCAGACGCCGGTGAGGTTGGTGCCGATCGTCTGGTCCCACACCTCCTCCGAGGTGCCCTTCCAGTCGTCGATCACGCAGATGCCGGCGTTCGCGACGACGATGTCGAGGCGGCCGAGCTGGCCGACACCGCTCTCGATCGCGAGCCGCATGGCGTCGCGGTCGCGCACGTCGGTCTTCGTCGCGACGATGCGGCGGTCGAGCGCCTCGACGAGGCGGACGGTCTCGGCGAGGTCCTCCTCGGTGGAGGACGGGTAGTCGATGTTCGGGATCGGGGAGGCGAGGTCGACGGCGATGATGTCGGCCCCCTCTTCGGCGAGCCGCAGCGCGTGGCTGCGGCCCTGGCCTCGTGCTGCGCCGGTGATGAAGGCGACCTTGCCTTCGACACGACCTGCCATGGGATGCGCTCCTTACATATCGGGTGTGAATCCTGCGAGGGGGTTCTCCTCGCAGGCCGAGACCGGCGGCGCCGTCGGTCGGGTCATGGAGAGCGTGATCGACGTCTTCCGGCTCTTCCCGGTCGTGATCACGCCCGTGTTCCTGGGTCCGCGGGTCGTGCGGTGCGAGTGGTCCCCGTCGGGGCGGGGCGCGAGGTCGTCCTGCTTGCGCTTGGCCAGCAGCTCCTCGCCGAAGCCGCGCACGCACTCGGGGTCGGGCCCGTCGAGCGGCAGCCCGGTGAAGAACTTCGCGGCCATGCATCCGCCCTTGCACGTGTCGAAGAACTGGCACGACGAGCACGCGCCGCCCGACTGCGGAGCCCGCAGCCGCTGGAACAGCTCCGACTGCCGCCACACGCCGGTGAACCCGCCCTCCTCGCGGACGTTGCCGGCCAGGAACTCGGAGTGGATCGCGAACGGGCAGGCGTACACGTCGCCGACCGGGTCGATCAGGCACACCACCCGGCCCGCGCCGCACAGGTTGAGCCCGGGCAGGGCCTTCCCGTAGGCGGAGAGGTGGAAGAACGAGTCACCGGTGAGCACCCCGTCGCCGTGGGCGACGAGCCAGTCGTACAGCTCCCGCTGCTGCTCCTTCGTGGGGTGCAGGTCGTCCCACGTGTCGGCCCCGCGACCCGAGGGCCGCAGACGGGTCAAGCGCAGCTGCGCGCCATAGGTGTCGGCGATGGCCTTGAACTCGTCCAGCTGCGGGATGTTGTAGCGGGTGCAGACGACCGAGAGCTTGAAGTTCTTCATGCCCGCATCCGACAGGTTCTGCATCGCCCGCATCGCCGTCTCGTACGACCGCGGCCCCCGGACGTAGTCGTTGACCTCGGCGGTCGCCCCATCCAGCGAGATCTGCACGTCGACGTAGTCGTTCGCCGCCAGACGCTCCGCTGCGGCCCTGTCGATCTTCACGCCGTTGGTCGAGAACTTCACCCCCACGTGGTGCGCGGTGGCGTAGTCGAGCAGCTCCCAGAAGTCGCTGCGCACGGTGGGCTCGCCGCCGCCGATGTTGACGTAGAATACCTGCATCCGCTCGAGCTCGTCGATCACCGCCTTGCACTCCGCTGTCGACAGCTCGCGCGGGTCGCGTCGGCCCGACGACGACAGGCAGTGCACGCAGCTGAGGTTGCAGGCGTACGTCAACTCCCACGTCAGGCAGATCGGCGAGTCCAGGCCGTACTCGAACAGGTCGACCAGCCGGCCCGGAGACGGGGTCGAAGCGGCGGGAGCGGATGGACGGGGAGCGTCGAGCAGCGTCATCGTTGCCTTTCCACGACCATCGACGACGCCACCAGCGTGCCGAGGGCCTGCGCATATCGGGGGAGGTCGGCGTCGGGGACGCCGGCCGCGGTGCACGCCTCCCTGGCGGTGGCCGCCTCGTCGAGCGAGGTGACCACCGCCAGGAGGGTACGGTCCTTCAGGAACGAGAGCTTCCTCGTCCCGAAGTGGTACAAGAGGGCGCCGAAAGGCTCAGGACGCACCGAGACCTGCGGGTGCAGTCGCCATCCGGCATCGAGATCGAGGGATACCATGGCGGATCAGTAGACGCCGCACATCCCGTCGATCGAGACCTCTTCCACCAGAGAATCGGCCTCGACCAGGGTCTCGACCTCGGCGGTTGTTTCGCGTTCACTCATGGGAGTCCTCCTCATGGCTTCAGGCCGACATCCTCGACGACCTGCGGTGAGGACGATACTAATGACACCGAGTGCCGAATGAAAGGTCTGGCGTGATTCTCGAACCGGGCGCACTGACGGGCCCCGCGGGCGAGGCTCCCCGAGTAGGGCGGAGCCCCTCGACCTCGCAGGCCGAGCTGAGCCACATCGCTCTCGAGCTGTTCGTCACCCGAGGCTTCGACGAGACGACGGTCGACGACATCGCCGCCGCGGCCGGCATCGGCCGCCGCACGTTCTTCCGCTACTTCCCTTCCAAGAACGACCTGCCGTGGGGCGACTTCGAGGGGCTGGTCGAGCGGATGCGCGTCACCCTCGACGCCGTCCCCGACGACGTCCCGCTGCTCGTGGCGCTCCGGAGCGCGGTGATCGAGTTCAACCGCTTCCCCGAGATCGAGGTGCCGTACCACCGGCGGCGGATGGAGCTGCTCCTCACCGTGCCGACCCTCGTCGCGCACTCCACCCTCCGCTACGCGTCGTGGCGCGCCGTGGTGGCCGAGTTCGCCGCGCGGCGACTGGGTCAGCCTGTCGACGCGATGGAGCCGCAGGGCATCGCCTGGACCTACCTCGCGGTCTCGATCGCCGCGTACGAGCAGTGGCTGCAGCACGAGGGCAGCGACCTCGCCGAGGTGATGGAGCGCACCTTCGCCACACTCGACACGGCGTTCGGCACCGCCGCCGAGGGCGGGCGGGGCGGCACCGGCGGATGATCCGCGCCGACGTCGTCGTCGTGGGAGCCGGCGGGGCCGGCGCTCCCCTCGCCGCGAGGCTGGCCGAGGGCGGCGCGGACGTGGTGCTCGTCGAAGCGGGGCGCGTCCCGTCCGATCCTTCGGGCTTCGGCCGCGACCTGCTCGACGCGGGTCGCCTGCGCGGGGCCGACCCGCGGCATCCCGACACCTGGGCGCATCCCGCCCGTCTGACCTCGGGGCGCGACTACACGGTGATCCGCGGCCGGATCGCCGGCGGCTCGACGACGACCAACGGCGGGTACTTCCTGCGCCCCACCGCGGCCGACGTGGCACGATGGGGCGCGCGGGCGCCCGAGTGGACACCCGAGGTCGTGCGCTCGGCGATGATCCGCCTCGAGCGCGACCTCGACTTCGGGTCCGACCCGCGCCACGGCGACGCCGGCCCCACGCCGGTCTCGCGGCCGGCACCCACGCATCCGGTGGCGGCGGCGTTCGCGCGAGCCGCCCTCGAGCGGGGGATGCGGTGGATCCCCGATGCGAACCTCGACGACGGTGAGGGGGTGGGGCCTCTGCCGATGGACGTCGTCGACGGGGTGCGCTGGAACACCGCGCTCGGCTATCTCCTCGGCGGAGCGCCCGGGTCCGACGCGGGCAGACGTCGTCCCCGGGTGGTCCAGGGCACGGTGCAGCGCGTCGTCGTCGAGGCGGGACATGCCCGAGGGGTCGACCTCGTCCGTGACGGCATCGCCGATCGGGTGGCAGCCGACGAGGTGGTGCTGAGCGCCGGGGCGTTCGGTTCCCCGCAGCTGCTGATGCGCTCGGGCATCGGGCCGGCGGCGGTGCTCGAGCGGGCGGACATCGCGGTGGTGCACGACTCGCCCGGCGTGGGCTCGGCGTTCAGCGACCACCCCCAGGTCGCGCTCGACTGGCGTCCGAGCCGCCTTCTCCCCACCGACTCCCCCACCGCCATGGCCGTCGTCGCGCGCACCGCGTCGGCCGAGCTGCTGCCCCTCCTGGCGCCCACTCCCGTGCTCCTCGGCGGCCGCGCCGCCGACACGGTGCCGTTCACCACTCTCGTCTCGCTGTCGCGCGCACGATCGCGCGGCACGATCGCCCCGGCCGGGCAGAGCGGCGAGTCGTTCACGATCGACTACCGCTACCTCGACGACCCCCTCGACCGCGCCGATCTTCGCGAGGCCGTGCGCGAGGCATCGGCCCTCCACGAGTCGGACGCGTTCGCCCAGATCTCCGCGGGGGTGACGGGGCTCAGTCCGCGCACCCTCGAGAGCGACACCGCGCTCGACACGTGGATCCTCGACCGTCTCGGCACGAGCGTGCACGCCAGCGGGAGCGCACCGATGGGCCCGTCGTCCGATCCGGGCGCGGTGGTCGATGGACTCGGACGGGTCTACGGTGTCAAGGGGCTGAGGATCGCCGACACGTCGATCCTGCCCGAGGCGCCGTCGCGCGGACCCGCGTACAGCGCGGTCGTCATCGGGGAGGTCCTCGCGGCCCTGATGCTGCAGGGCTGAGCCCGCGCATCCGCCGACCCGACCGAGGAGGAGCCATGGCGCGCGACCCTGAGCACGCGATCACGTTCGGACGAGCCGTCGACGCCTACGATCGCGGCCGCCCCGGGTACCCCGCCGAGGCGCTCGACCTCGTGGTCGAGTCCGCCTCCAGCCGGCTGCGACGGAGGATCGTCGACGTCGTCGACGTGGGGGCCGGCACGGGGAAGCTGACGTCCGCCCTCGCCGGCCGATTCGACCGGGTGCGCGCCGTGGAGCCCGACGACGCCATGCGCGCCCGGCTCGTCGAGAACGTCCCCGGCGTCACCGCGCTGTCCGGCACGGCGGAGAGCATCCCCCTGCCCGACGCCGACACCGATCTGGTCACGGTGGCGCAGGCGTGGCACTGGGTCGACCCCGTCCGCGCGACCGCCGAGGTGGCCCGTGTGCTGCGGCCCGGCGGCACGCTGGCGCTGCTCTGGAACATCCGCGACGACAGCGTGCCGTGGGTGCGCGACCTGGGCGAGCTGATGGGAGCCGCCCCCGGCGTCGACGAGAACCACAGCATCGATCCGCCGCTCCCCGGCCCGCTGCTCCGCTACGACCACGTCGAGCTGCCCTTCTCGACGACCCTCGGCCGGGAGCAGCTCGTCGACCTCGTCTTCTCGCGCAGCTACGTCATCGCGCTCGACGAGGGGCGCAGGGCGGTGCTCCGCGAGCAGCTCGACGCCTTCATCCAGGCCACCCCCGAGCTCGCGGGCGAGCGCATCGAGCTGCCCTACGTCACCCGCGTCACTCTGGCCGCCGAGTGACCGCGACCGTCGCCGACGGGGTCGGATTCCGGTCGAAGCGCGGACCGGTGCTCATCGCCCTCATGGTGAGCACAGGCCTCGTCGCCATCGACTCGACCATCCTGGCCACCGCGGTGCCCTCGGTCGTGGCCGACCTCGGCGGGTTCGCGCAGTTCCCGTGGCTGTTCTCGATCTACCTGCTCACCCAGGCCGTGGCCGTGCCCATCTACGCCAAGCTCGCCGACACGGTCGGCCGCAAGCCGATCATCCTCCTCGGGGTCGCGCTCTTCCTGGTCGGCTCGGTGCTCTGCGGGGTGGCGTGGAGCATGCCCGCGCTCATCGCCTTCCGCGCCCTGCAGGGGCTCGGAGCGGGCGCCATCCAGCCCATGGCGATCACCATCGCCGGTGACATCTACACCGTCGCCGAGCGCGCCAGGGTGCAGGGGTACATCGCGAGCGTGTGGGCCATCTCCTCCGTCGTCGGCCCGACGCTCGGCGGCATCTTCTCGGAGTTCGTGTCGTGGCGGTGGATCTTCTTCGTCAACGTGCCGCTCTGCCTGCTCGCCGGGTGGCTCCTGTTCCGCCGGTTCCACGAGAGCGTCGAGCGCCGCAGCCACCGCATCGACTACACCGGGTCCGCCCTGCTCACCGTCGGGGTGTCGGCCCTCATCCTCGGACTCCTCGAGGGCGACCAGGCCTGGCCGTGGCTCTCGGTGCCGGGCGTCGCGACCTTCGTGGTCTCCGCACTCGCCCTCATCGCCTTCGTCGTCGTCGAACGGCGCGCACCCGAGCCCGTGCTGCCGTTGACGATCTTCTCCCGCCCCTTGATCACGACCACGACGCTGATCTCGCTCGGGATCGGCGCGATGCTGCTCGGTCTCACGTCATACGTGCCGACCTACCTCGAGGGCGCCCTCGGGGTGACCCCGCTCCTGTCGGGACTGGCGCTCGCGTCGCTGACCATCGGATGGCCGATCACGGCCTCGCAGGCCGGCCGGCTCTACCTCCGGCTCGGCTTCAAACCCACCATCCTGCTGGGCGTGGCGATCTCGGTCGCGGGAACCGTCCTGCTCGCCGCCACCGCCTCTACACCGTCCCTCCTGATCGTGGCGATCGCCTGCTTCATCACGGGTCTGGGCTTCGGCCTCACCGCCACACCCTCTCTCATCGCCGCGCAGTCGAGCGTCGGATGGGAGGAGCGCGGGGTCATCACGGGCGCCAACCTGTTCGCCCGCTCGGTCGGCAGCGCCGTCGGCGTCGCCGTGTTCGGCGCCCTCGCCAACGCCGTCTTCGCAGCCTCCGCGTCGAGCGACCGCGATCCCGCCGCGGTGACCAGTGCCTCCACCGCGGTCTTCCTCGCCGTCGCCTGCTGCTCGGTCATCACCATCGCCGCGGGGCTCGCCATGCCGGCCGTGCGCGCCTCCACCGACTGAGACCGGAGGCACTCCGCCCACTGGGCGCCGAAAGGTACGCTCACCGCGCCCACAGCCCGTGTACGGGCGCGAGTCGCGTCTGGGCGTACCTTTCGACGGTGACGTCGGGTCGTGCCGCTATCGTGGGCACATGCCCGACTCGGCGAACCCCGCGCAGCCGAGGCGCCGACGCTGGTCGGTCAACGCCGCGCTCGACAACGTCTTCTTCATCGTGGCGGGCGCCGCCTCCGTCTGGCTCGCCTATCTCGTGCTCACGTCGGGCTTCTCGACCGGGTGGGCGCAGATCTGGTTCTACCTGCTGTTCTGGGTGATCGTCGCGTACATCGCCCTGCCGCGGCTGCACCGCATCCTCACCGACATCTACGTGCCGAACTACTTCATCGGCCGCACCCGCACCAGCGACGGGCTCCTCGGCGACCCCGTCAACCTCGCTCTCCTCGGCGACGAGGCGCAGCTGCACAGCGCGATGATCCGCGCGGGCTGGACCCGGGCCGACGATCTCTCGCTGCGCAGCGCGGGGCGGATCGTCGCCTCCACGCTGCTGCGCCGCAGCTACGACGAGGCCCCGGTGAGCCCGCTCATGCTCTTCGGCCGCAACCAGGACTTCGCGTATCAGCAGGAGGTGGCAGGCAACCCCGCCAAGCGGCACCACGTGCGGTTCTGGCGGTGCCCCGACGGCTGGCTGCTGCCCGGTGGCCATCGGGTGGAGTGGCTGGCGGCGGGCACCTACGATCGCGCGGTCGGGTTCTCGCTGTTCACCCTCCAGATCACGCACAAGATCGAGGAGAACACCGACATCGAGCGCGATCACATCGTCGCCACGCTCATCGAGGCCGACCCGGCCGTGGCGGTGAGACTGCTGAAGGACTTCGCCACCGGCTACCACTCGCGCAACGGCGGCGGCGACCAGATCGTCACCGACGGCGACCTGCCGGTGATCGATCTCTCCGCGGTCGACACCAGCCCGGAGGGCGTCGCCCAGGCCACACTCCCCGTGCCCACCCCCGGCACCGACGCCACCGCAGGCACCCCCGACAAGCGGGTGCGGCGACCCGCTCCGACCACGTTCGGCGGTGTGGTCGTGATCCTCGAGGCCTTCACCCCGCTCGTGACCCTGATCGGCGCGTGGCTGAACTGGTTCGGTTTCCGCGACGCCCTCGTCGTCGACATCCAGGAGGATGCCGACCCTCAGACGGTGCAGACGGTGCTCTGGATCCTGCTCGCCCTCTTCGCCGTGTTCTTCGTCGTCGAGCTCGCCCTCGGTATCCTGGTGCTCGCCGGCAGCAACATCGCCCGGATCGCCGTGATGACCTTGAGCGTGCTCACGATCGTGCAGGCGGCCGTCGCCGCGATCATGACGGGTGCTGTGATCGACCTCGCGACGAACCTGGTGTCGCTGTCGCTGTCGATCCTCATCCTCGTGGCGCTGTCGAGCCAGCGCTCCCGCGACTACGCCCGCCGACCGCGCGAGCGCAAGGCCTCGCGGATCGCCGTCGCCGCCTGACAGACGGCGAGTCGAGCGCCTCCCGTCAGTCGGGCATGGCCTCCGTGGTGATGACCGTGCCCTTCCAGCTCGCGTGAGCCGCGATGAACGGGGTGAACTCGGCGTTGACGTAGAGAGTGCCGCCGTCTGGCCCGTCGGCGTGGTAGTACGCGTCGTTGAAGACCGCGTCGCTCAGCACCACGCGGACCGACGGATGGCGCGTGAGGATGCCGTCGACGGCGCGCTCCGCGGGGGTCATGGCATTCCTTTCGGCCGGATGCGCCCTAGTCTATTTCGGGAGAGATGGGGTGCCATGCAGTTCAAGACGGAGGACGCCGGAGACGACATCGCGATCGTGCGGGGTGACGGCAGGCTCAACATGGTCTCCGCCCCCGAGCTCCGTGAGACCGTGAAGCGGTCGATCGACTCGGGGCGATCGCGGATCGTCGTCGACATGAGCCGCGTGCAGTTCATGGACTCGTCGGGCCTCGGCGCCCTGATCGCCTGCCTGAAGAGCGCGCGTCAGGCGGGAGGCGACCTCAAGATCGTGTCGCCGTCGGCGCAGGTGCAGATGGTGCTGGCGCTCTCGAACGTCGACCAGGTGCTGCCCCCGCACGAGTCGGTCGCGGAGGCGTACGGTGTCTGACCGCCACGACCTGGAGTTCACCTCCCCGCCCGACGACGTCGACGGCGTGCAGGACTTCGTCGAGCGGGTCTGGGCCGCCTCACCCCACGTGGGCGACATGGATCGGATGGCCTTCGAGACGGCGCTGATCGAACTGGCCTCGAACGTGATCCAGCACGCCGGCGAGGGCCAGGGCGTGACGTGCGTCCTCACCCTCTCGACCGACGACGGCAGGATCACCGCGACGCTCTCCGATACGGCCGAGAAGGGGCACGTCTCCCTGGTGGTCGGCGAGATGCCCGATGCGTTCGCCGAATCCGGCCGCGGCCTGCCGTTGGTGGAGGCGCTCGTCGACACGATGACGTTCGAGCGGGTCGACGCCCGCAACGTGTGGACGATCACGAAGGCGATCGCGCCACCCGACTGAGCATCCGTCTTCACGGTCGGGCCCTGCTGCGGTCGGCCGTCTGCCCGGGTCGGTCGGTCCGCTCAGATGACGCGGCGGCGCAGGACGAGGGCGGTCACGTCGTCGTCGACCGAGCGCGCCTCCTGCACCCGTGCCACGAGCTGCCCCGCGGCGTCGCTCGCGCCCGGAGCCGAGCTGACGAGTCCGAGCACGTCGTCGAGGGTGTCGAGCGTGCCGTCGCCGATCTCGAGGGCGCCGTCGGTCACCGACACGAGAGTGTCGCCCGGGCCGAGCTCGACCGTCTCCGTGCGCCAGCCGGCTCCGATCGAGATGCCGAGCGGGAGTCCGGTCGCGGCGAGCCGCTCACGCCCGTCGGCCCGCACGACCGCCGAGAGGCCGTGGCCCGCATCCGCATAGGTGAGCACGCCGGTGGAGAGGTCGAGTCGCCCCGCGACGGCCGTCGCGAACGTGCCGGTGCGCTCGAAGTCGTCGGCGAGCCTCGCGTCGACGGCGGCGAGCAGTTCGGCGGGAGGCGCGTCGCCCACCGCGAGCGCCGTCGCCCGCACGGTCGCGGCCATGATCGCGCCCGCGGCGCCCTTGCCCATCACGTCGGCGATGAGGAAGTCGAAGCGGTCGTCGTCGCTGCGCCAGGTGTAGAAGTCGCCGCCCACCCCGAGGGAGGGCAGGTTCACCGCGGCGAGGTCGTAGCCCGGCCACTCCCGCTCGTCTCCGGGCAACAGGGCGCGCTGCACGAGCACCGCGCGATCGAGCTCCGCCGTCGCCCGCAGCTCGCGCTCGACCCACGAGCCCATCTCGTCGAGGAGGCGCTGCTGCTCGGCCGTGAACTCGCGCGGCTGCGTGTCGACCAGGCACAGCGTCCCGACCCGGGCCGACGAGTCGACCGAGATCGGCCGGCCGGCGTAGAAGCGGATGTGACGGGGCCCGGTCACGGTCACGCGCGACGAGAAGCGGTCATCCTTCGTGGCGTCGGGCACGACGATCAGCTCGGACTGCTGGACCGTGACGTCGCAGAACGACTCGGGCCTCGGCGTGTACTGCGTCGCATCCGGATAGAAGGGCGACTTCGTGAACTGGGTGTCCTCGTCGAGGAAGTTGATCTCGGCGACGGGCATGTCGAAGATCTCGCGCGCCAGTCGGGTGATGCGGTCGAAGCGCTCCTCCGGCGGCGAGCCGATGATCTCCAGCCGCCTGACCGCCGCGATCCGCTCCAGCTCACTCTCCCCGACCACGTCTCCAGCGTAGCGGGGTCAGCGCGGCGTCAGCCGGAACACCCTCAGCGTCCGCCCGGACGACCTCTCGTACCCGCGGTAGCCGGGCCACTGCCGCTCGATGTACCGCCAGATCGCCTCGCGGTCCTCCTCGGGCACGAGTGTCGCCCGCACCGGGAGGCGTCGTCCGCGCACGCTCACGGCGGCCTCCGGATGCGCCAGCAGGTTGCTGCTCCAGGCCGGATGCTGCGACGCCGCGAAGTTGCTGCCGGTGATGAGCATCGAACCATCGGGCTCGGGCACGTACATCAGCGTCACGTCACGCGGCTGCCCGGAGCGGGCGCCGATCGTGTGCAGCACGAGCGACGGGACGAGCAGACCGCTCATCTGCACGCGGCCTCTGGTGAGCCGCGCCATGGCGCGCTCGAGCGGCGGCATGACACGCGGACCGACGCGGCGGAAGAACCGCGTGCGCGAGAACCACGCGACACCGCGGCGGATGCCCTTCACGACAGGAGAGACCACTCCCCCATCGTGGACCGCGAGCCCCGATCAGTACCAGTTGACCGACTGCGAATGCGACCAGGCGGAGCACGGGGTGCCGTAGCCGCGCTTGATGTAGTCGAGGCCCCAGGCGATCTGCGTCGACGCGTTGGTCTGCCAGTCGTCGCCGAACGAGGCCATCTTGCTGCCCGGCAGTGACTGCGGGATGCCCGCGGCGCCGCTCGAGGCGTTCTCGGCCTGGTAGTTCCAGCCCGACTCCTTCTGCCACAGGTTGACGAGGCACTGGAACTGGGAGTCGCCCCAGCCGTAGGTCGACGCGGCCATCTGCCGGGCCGTGTCCTTGGCACCGTCGGGTGTGTTGGCGGCGGCGAGAGCCTGAGCCGCCGCGGCGGCGTCGGCGGCGGCCTGCGCGGCGGCCTGATCCGCGGCCTGCGCACCCGACTCGGCGGCCGCCGTCGTGGTGATGGCGGCGGTCGACAGGGTGTTCACGGTCGTGGCGTCGAGGTACTGGTAGCTCGCCAGCGCGTGGATCGACGCGACGAGGGGTGCGGTGTCGATCTTGCCGGTCACGCTGGCCAGCACCGAGGTGCCGCGGTCGACGGCGAGGGCGGCACGGGCGTCGGCCGTCTCCTTGGCCTTGGCCGTCAGATCGATGGAGGCCCCGGCCTCCGGCGTGGTGTAGTGCTGGGTCCCGACCGTGGCGGTCGAGGCGTTGGTCGTCACGATCTCGTCGCCCCGCGCCTGGGCGGACATCGGATGGGCGAGGGTGGCCACCCCGACGAGCAGGGCGGCGCCGGCGACGCCGGTCACGGCGGCCGTCACGGTCTGCCGACGCCGGCGCCGGTGGCGGCGTGCATCGGCCCGGTTCAGAGCGGGCAGGGTAAGCGGTTCGGGTCGGGTGTGGTGCATCGTTCCTCGGATGTCACGCCGTCGAACGGCACCTGACGTGCGAGGGCGCGCCGCGATGGGGGCGCGCGATGCTGTCGACGAGGGCGGGGCCGCTGCGTCGGGTGCGGTGACGGTCGATGTCGGGTCGTGAAGCCGTCACGGCTTCTCTCGAGCCGGGAGCCCGTGGCGTGCCCGGCGATCAGTTGCAGGATCAAGTATGTTTCCCCTGTCTGGGAGGTTCCTGGCGAGGGGGTGGCCGCGTGCGCGGATACAGCGCAGAACAGGTGAGATCGGCGGAGCGGGCTCATCTCGAGGCCGGCGAGCCGCTGATGGCCCGGGCGGCGGAGGGCCTCGCGGATGCGGTGGCCGCGCTGATCGTCGGGGCGGGCCGCTCGCTCCGCACCGCGCACGTCTGCGTGCTCGTCGGCTCGGGCGACAACGGCGGCGACGCGCTCTACGCCGCCGCCGCGCTCGCGTCGCGCGGAGCCTCGGTGACGGTCGTGCCCGTCGGCAGCCGGCTGCACGAAGGCGGCCGTCGGGCCGCCGAGGTCTCCGGCGCCACCGTGCTCGACCGCGCGAGCGGATCGGACGAGGACCTCGTCCGTCGTGCGGTCGCGGCCGCGGTCACGGCCGACGCCGTGATCGACGGCATCATCGGCACCGGCACCTCGCCTGATCCTTCGCTACGGGGACTCGGCCGCGCCGTCGTGCTCGCCCTGCTCGATGAGCCGCGCTGGGCCGCCTCGAGCACCGCGGTGGTCGCGGTCGACCTTCCGAGCGGCGTGCATCCCGACACGGGCGCCGCTGACGACGCGGTCCTCCCCGCCGACCTCACGGTGACGTTCGGCGGCGCCAAGGCGGGCCTCCTCCAGGGGGCGGGCGCCCGTCTGGCCGGCCGAGTCGAGGTCGTCCCCATCGGAATCGAGGACGATCTCGAGGCGCTCACCCCCGTCGTCGAGACCTGACCGTCTCCGTCGTCACCGGCTCGATCTCGCGATTCGCGAGGTGCTCGTAGACCACCGACGTGCGGACGTCGGCGACCTCGGGCCGCTCCGTGAGGCGGTCGATGACGAAGGCGTAGAGGCTGTCGTTGTCGGGCACCGCCACGTGCACGATGAAGTCCTCCGCCCCCGACGTCACGAACACGCCGACGACATCGGGGAGCGCCGTCGCCCAATCGCGGAACGCCTCGATGTTGCGCCTCGACGGTGGGCGGATGCGCACGGCGATGAGCGCCTGCACGCCCCTTCCCACCGCGGCGAGGTCGAGCTCGAGGACGGCGCCGCGGATGATGCCCCGCTCCCGCAGCGCTCTCGTGCGATCGAGGGCGGTGGTGGGCGACACCCCGGCCCGCGCGGCGACCTCGCGATTGGTCATCCGTGCATCCGACCTGAGAAGGCGCAGGATGGCGAGATCCACCTCGTCGATGTCAGGCATTCGCGACCCTCCTCCGGATTAAGTCCGGACGGTTTGGGGATCATCCGCCCGTCTGCCTAGTCTCTCATCGCATCGACGGAAGGATGACCATGAGCACGATCGGCTTCGCGCCCGACGAGATCGACACCGCCTCCCCCACCCGGTCCGCGCGGCTCAAGTGGGTCGTCGTGGTCTCGACCGCCCTCCCCGCGGGGCGCGCCGCGAACGCGGCGATCTGCGTCGCCGCGGCCACCGCGAAGGAGGTCGACGGCCTCCTCGGCCCCGCCGCCGTCGACGCCGACGGCTCCACGCATCCGGGCCTGCCCTGGGCGGGATGCAGTGTGCTGGCGGGAGAGCCCGCCGCCCTCGCCACGATCCGGGCGAAGGCCGAGGCCTCCGACGGCGTCTTCGTCGCCGCCATGACCGAGCTCGGGCAGTCGACGCGGGTGTACGACGAGTGGCTGGCCGGGATGGCCGAGTCGCACGCCGGCGACCTCGAGTACTACGCGGTCAGCGTCGTGGGGCCGAAGAACCGCGTCGACAAGATCGTCGGCAGGCTGCCCCTGCTGTGAGCGCCCCGCGCTAGAACTCCCGCAGCGCCGCCCGCGAGCCACCCGACGGGTAGTCGCGTCGCAGCACCCCGCGGCGCCGCAGGATCGGCACGAGCTCGTCGAGTGTGCGATGGATCGTCACCGGGTGCAGGTCTCCCGAGAAGATGAATCCGTCGTTGTCGGCCTCGGCGCCCAGACGCTCGATGAAGTCGGCCACCTCGTCCGCCGTGCCGACGAAGCCCGAGCCGTCGGAGATGCGCCCCTTGCGCGCCTTGGCCGTCGCGAGCTGGCGGAGAGTGGCGTCGGCGAACGACTCGTAGGGCCCGAGCAGGCCGCGGATCGAGCCCTGCGACACATGCTGTCCGAAGATCGCAGGGTCGACGGGCCGATCCGGGTCGAGCACGGTGAGGTCGGTCTCGAGGTCGCTCGACTGACCGAGGATGATCGCGGCGAGCTGATCATCGGTCGGATGCGCCGACGCGGCCACCACACGATCGGCCTCCTCGCTGCTCGAGACGATCTCGGGCTTGAACACGAAGAGCACCTTGATGTGGTCGGGATCGCGACCCGCCACGGCGGCGGCTCCGCGGACACGCTCCCGGTAGGCGCGGACGCTCTCCGGGTTCAGCGGCGCCAGCGCCAGCTGCACGTCGGAGTGCGCCCCCGCGAACCCGAGCCCGCGCCCCGAGCCGCCGGGCGACACGATGAGGGGCGATTCCTCCGTGGGCAGGGCGTTGAGCGGGCCGGTGACGTCGAAGTACTCTCCCCGGTGCTCGGTGGCCTCCAGGCGCGTGCCGTCGGCGAAGCGCCCCGTCGCGGCGTCGCCGATGTAGGCACCCTCACCCCAGCTGCCCCAGAGCTGCTCGATGGCGGCGAGCCACTCCTCGGCGCGGTCGTAGGCGGCGTCGTGGGCGATCTCCTGCAGGCCGAAGTGCCGGGCGCTCTTCACATCCGTCACCACGTTCACGCCGAAGCGGCCCGAGCTCAGGTGCTGGAGCGTCGAGAACTGCCGGGCGGCGAGATAAGGCGGGGTGGCGCCGGCGTTCACGGTGGGGGCGATCGCGATGCGCTCCGTGGCCGCGAAGAGGTACGGGGTGAGCAGCAGCGGGTCGTGCTTGGGGCCGCCGTACGCCGAGCGCACCCGCAGGTCGACGGTCTCGGGGGTGCCGAGCGAGAGGGCATCCTCGATGATGACGAGGTCGAGCCCGGCCTGCTCGAGCTCGCGGATCGAGTGCTGGTAGAGACGCGGCTCGGTCCACCGGTAGCCCCAGTCCCACGCCGGGTTGCCCCAGCCCTGGGGGCCGAAGCCGCGGGCGAAGAACCAGCCGAAGTGCTGCGGTCTGGCCATCAGGCCACCTCGAGCCGTGCTCGACGCGACGCCGCGAGCGCCTGGGCAAGATCCTGCAGCAGGTCCTCGACGTCCTCGATGCCGACCGAGAGCCGCAGCAGCCCCGGATGGATGCCGTTCGCGTGCAGCTCCTCCCGGCTGAGCAGCGAGTGCGTGGTCGTCGCCGGGTGCAGGATGAGCGACCGCACGTCGCCGAGGTGCGTCATGCGCGAGAACAGCGTCACCGCATTGACAACGGCCCGGGCGGCCGGCTCGCCGCCCGCGAGGGTGAAGCCGAACACCGAGCCCTGCCCACGCGGCAGGTAGCGCTTCGCCAGCCCGTGGTACGGGCTCGACTCGAGGCCGGAGTAGTCGACGCTCGCCACCTCCGGCTGCTCCTCGAGCCAGCGCGCCACCTGGAGCGCGTTCTCGGAGTGCCGTTCGATGCGGAGCGACAGCGTCTCGATCCCCTGCTGCAGCAGGAACGCGTGCAGCGGCGACAGCGTGGGGCCGAAGCGGGCCGCGACCACCGAGCGGGCGTACTCCGCGAACGCGCGGTCGCCGAAGCGCTCGACGTAGCTGCGGCCGCCGAGGGCCGCCGCCGGAGAGGTCAGCTGCGGGAAGAGCTCCGGCCGCGCCGCCCAGTCGAGCCGGCCACCGTCGACGACGGCACCGCCGAGCGACGCCCCGTGACCGGCCAGGAACTTGCTGGTGGAGTGCACGACGACATCCGCGCCGAAGTCGATGGGGCGCACGAGGTAGGGCGTCGCGAGCGTCGAGTCGACGACGAGCGGGAGCCCGTGGTCGTGCGCGACCCCGGCCACACCCGAGATGTCGAGCACGTCGTTCTTCGGGTTCGGGATCGACTCGCCGAACAGCACACGCGTGGTGGGGCGGATGCGCGCCCGCCACTCCTCCAGGTCGCGCGGGTCGTCGACGAAGTCGACGCCGATGCCGAGGTTCGCGAAGTTCTCGCGGAACAGGCCGCGCGAGCCCTCGTAGATGCTGCGGGAGGCGAGGATGCGGTCGCCCGAGCGGAGGAGGGCGAGGAGAGCGACCGTCACGGCGGCCTGGCCGCTGGCGACGGCGATCGCGTCGACACCGTGCTCCAGCGCCGCGAGCTTGCGCTCGACCGCCGCTGTCGTCGGGTTGCCGAGGCGCGTGTAGGTGAATCCCTCCACGTCGCCGTGGAAGCGATCGCGCGCCTGGTCGAAGTCGTCGAACACGAAGCCCGCGGTGAGGTGGATGGGCGTGATGCGGGCGGCGCTGTCGCCGTCCAGCCGCTCCCCCGCGTGCACCTGCTGCGTGGCGAATCCCACCTCGTCGGCCATCGCCGCTCCTCCCGTGCTGTCGGATCCGTCGCTGTGCTCGCGGATCCGTCGTCATCTCGACGGTCCACTGTCGCAAAGGCCGGGCCCCGCCCGCACGAGTACGACGGATTGTTACCCCGTGCCAGGATCGGAGCATGCTCGTCTCGGCGTCGAACCAGGTGGCCCCCATGCTCGCGAAGGCCGTCGACGGGGTGCCCGACCCGGGCTCCGTCTCGGGCGGGCTCTCCTACGAGCCGAAGTGGGACGGCTTCCGCGGCATCGCCTACGTCGACGGCACCGGCGATCCGGGCGGCGTCGAGATCGGCAGTCGCGGATCTAAGCCGCTCACCCGGTACTTCCCCGAGCTGGTGGCCGCGCTCGCCGAGCAGATCGACGTGCCCTGCGTGCTCGACGGCGAGATCGTGGTCCGCACGGGCGAGCCCGGGTCGGAGCGGCTCGACTGGGAGACGCTGTCTCAGCGCATCCATCCCGCCGCCAGTCGCGTCACGAAGCTCGCCGCCGAGACCCCGGCGACCTTCGTCGCCTTCGACCTGCTGGCCCTCGGCGACGACGACCTCGCCTCGCGGCCGTTCGCCGAGCGCAGGACGGCGCTGGAGTCGCTCTCGAGCAGGCTGTCGCATCCGCTGTACGTCTCGCGCACCACCGACGACGTCGAGACCGCGCGTCGGTGGCTCGTCGAGTTCGAGGGCGCCGGCCTCGACGGCGTGGTCGCGAAGCCTCTCGCGAGCCCGTACGCCCCCGGCAAGCGCGTGATGCTGAAGACGAAGCACCACCGCACGGCCGACGTCGTGCTCATCGGGTACCGGGTGCACAAGAGCGGCTCAGGGGTGGGGTCGCTTCTGCTCGGGCTGTACGACGCCGACGGCGAGCTGAGAGGAGTGGGTGGCGCCTCGGCGTTCAGCGACAAGCGCAGGCAGGAGCTCGTCGACGAGCTGGAGCCCTACGTCGAGCGCGACGAGTCCGGCGAGGCGGTGAAGGGCGAGACCGACCGCAGCCGATTCTCGGCGAGCAAGGACGTGTCGTTCGTGCGGCTGCGACCCGAGCGTGTGCTCGAGGTGCGGTACGACCAGATGGAGGGCATGCGGTTCCGTCACACCGTGCAGTTCGACCGGTGGCGGCCCGATCGGGAGCCGCGCTCGTGCACGTTCGAGCAGCTCGATCGTCCGGTCGCGTACGACCTGTCGAAGGTGCTGAGCTGAGTCCGGCGCCCTCGGTTCAGTCGGCCGCGGGCTTCTTGGCCCGGCTCGGCTGCACCCGGGGCGGTTCGCCGGGCATCTTGGGGTAGTCGGGCGGGAAGGGCAGCTCGCCGAGCCCGTTCTCGAGGTCGCGCTCCCACCACGAGAACAGGGTGTCGATGGTGCCCGGTTCGTCGGAGAAGCCCGCCCACGGGTCGCCGACGGTGCGGAGCCGGTCGGGCACGGTGAGGATCGTGAACGCCTTCGGATCGGCGGTCTCGAGCTCGTCCCAGGTGATCGGGCACGACACCGAGGCGTGCGGCAGCGCCCGCGGACTGTAGGCGCCCGCGATCGTGCGGTCGCGGTTGGCCTGGTTGAAGTCGACGAAGACGCGCTCCCCGCGCTCCTCCTTCCACCACGCCGTGGTGACCTTGTCCGGCATCCGCCGCTCGAGCTCGCGGGCGGCGCCGATGACGGCGTGACGGACGTCGAGGAACTCGCGCACCGGTTCGATGGGCGCGAACACGTGGAGGCCCCGGTTGCCGGAGGTCTTGACGAACGCGATGAGCCCTGCTTCGGCGAGCACCTCGCGCAGGGCGAGCGCCGCGGGGATGGCCTCCTCGAACCCGGTCCCCGGCTGAGGGTCGAGGTCGATTCGCAGCTGATCGGGGTTGTCGGGATCCTCCGCCCGCGACGGCCACGGATGGAAGACGATCGTGTTCATCTGCGCGGCCCAGACCGCCGCGGCCGGTTCGTCGATGACGAGCTGCGGATGCGAGCGGGCGCTCGGATACGTCACCGTCACCGAGCGCACGTAGTCCGGTGTGCCGCGCGGCGGGTTCTTCGAGAAGAAGTCCTCGCCGTCGACGTTCTCGGGGAAGCGCTGCAGCGAGACCGGTCGGTCGCCGTTGGCCCGGACGAACGCCTCCCCCACGTCGACCAGGTAGCGGGCCAGGTCGAGCTTGGTGATGCCGAGCTCGGGCCAGAGCACGCGCGACGGGCTCGAGATGCGCACCTCCCGCGGTCCGTGGGGTCCGTCGACGGTGAGCACGGTGGCTTCGCTTGCCATGGGTCAAACCTATCCACGGCACGTGAACTCGCGCAGGAATGAGGCCACCTGAGGCCGATCGGCGTCTTGAACCCGACCCGTGCCCCGCGATTGGATTCTATTGTCAAGCCAGTTTGGACGCAGAGGAGGAGATCGGCATGGTGATGGTGATGATGGGCGGAATGATCGTGGTCGCCGCCGGGGCGATCGCCGCGGTGCACTGCTGGCGCGGCGACGGCTACGGGTCCGCAGCGACCCGCGAGGACTACGACAGTCGACGGCCGCATCCGTCGGATCGCGTGAGCGCGTCCGCGGACACGGGCACGGGTCCGGGTGGCGGTGGCGGCACCGGCGGGGGCGGGCTCAGCGGGCGGTGACGGTGAGCTTCGGCGACGTGGGCGCCTTCGGCGCGGCCACCTGCACACCCACGCGCACCGTCTGACCCGGCTGCAGCGATCCGGCCCAGTCCTTGCCCGTGCAGGTGATGCTCGTCTTGGGCTTCACGGTGCAGTCCATGCCCCAGGAGTTCACCACGGAGGTGGCGGAGGTGTCGGGCCAGGTCGCGGTCCAGCCTGACGCCTTCGCGGTCGCGGTGAGCTCGATCTCGGCCACGTAGCCCTCGCCCCAGGCGCTCTGGAGCATCCACTTCCCGGTCAGCGTCGTGCCCGAGGGGGGCGTCGTGGGCTTGGGGGTGGTGGTCGGCTTCGGTGTGGGCGTCGGGCTCGGCTTCGGGGTCGCCGTGGGCTTCGGCGTGGCCGTCGCGGTGGGCTTCGGCGTGGGTGCGGGGCTCGTCGTCGGCTTCGGTGTCGCGGTCGGCGTCGGGCTCGGCTTCGGCGTGGCCGTGGGCTTCGGGACGGAGGTGGCGGTGGGCTTCGGTGTGGCGGTGGGCGCCGGGGTCACGGTGCTGCCGGGGCCGAGAAGGGGTGCGAGCGCGTCGAGCTTGGCGGTCTGCTTCGTGGTCCAGTCGTCGGTCACGAGCCCGCCGGTGTCGCCGCTGTTCGGGTTGAACGACCAGTAGGCGAAGCTGATGCCCTTCTTCCCCAGGTAGCCGACGAGGGTCTTCAGCCACGCCTGATCGCTGGCGGTCTCGTACTTGGTCCCGAACTCGCCGAGCAGCACGGGCGCCGTGCCCTTCGCGACGAGGTAGCCCCAGTTCCTCTCCCACACGCCCTCGAGGTTCGCCGGATAGTCGGCGGCCTGGAACCACGTCTGGTTGAAGACGGTCGAGGGGTAGTCGTGCGGCGAGTACACCACGCGCCCGGCGACCTTCAGCGTGACCGGCTTCGCCCCGGCATCCGCCAGCCCACCGCCCCACCACGTGGACGAGCCGTCGCCCTGGCGTTCGACGCCCTCCACGACGATGAGCAGCTTCGGATTGGCGGCGAGCACCGCGTCGCCGGCGCGGGTGGCGGCGGCCTGCCAGTCGCGGGCGGGGTCGCCGCATCCCCAGCACGCCTGGCCGTGGGGCTCGTTGTGGAGGTCGGCGCCGATCACCGTCGGGTCGTTCTTGTAGCGGTCGGCCAGCATCGTCCAGTCGGCGATCCACTGCTTCTCGCTGTAGCGGTCGGTGTACCAGAGCTCGGACTGCGCGCCGGAGTCGGGGCGGTGACGGTCGAGGATGACGCTGAGGCCGTAGGTCTTCGCCTTCGCGATCACGGTGTCCATCAACTGGAGGGGCGTGAGCGACACGAGGTCGGGATTGACGCTGGAGTTGATCGAGTTGCTCGACGACTGCGCGAGGCACTCGTTCGAGAAGGGCAGGCGGATGGTGTTGAAGCCCATCGACGCGATCGACGCCAGGCCCGCGTCGAGCGAGATCGACCAGAGCCCGTGCGGCGCGCAGTTGGACGTCTCCATCCCGAACCAGGCGACCGCCTTGATCGTGTACGTCTGACCCGCCTCGGTCTTGATGGCGGCGCCGTCGGTGTGCAGCCATCCGGAGGTCGCCGCGACGGCGGGCGACGGCGGCTGCGCGACCGCGAGCGCGGTCGCCGGGAGGAGCACCGCGAGGGCCACCGCGGCGACCCGGAGCAGCCTGCGCGTGCGCCCGCCGATCACCGCCTGCGCGCTCATGGCTCCCCCGACCTCCGGCTCGCCATCTGCGTGCTGGTGTGGGACATGGTAATCCAACTCAGAGCGAGCTCACGTCGTCACGGAAGGAAACACGACGGCGACTCCGAGGCACGCCCTAGCCGACGGACAGGGTGCGGACCTACGGTCGTCTCACCTGGATGGAAGGAGCACGACATGACCACCACGACCTGGACCCGGGAGCTCATCCTCCGACGGCGCCACCTCCACGCCGCCATCGACCACGCGGCCGAGAAGGCGCCCGGTGAGGCCGCCCGTCTCCGACTCGACCTCTACACGATCACTCACGACTTCGACGTCCACTCCGTCGACCGCTCCGAGCTCGAGACCGGCTTCGACATCATCGAGCACGACGTCGCCCGCGCCGCCGCCTGACCCCGTCGCTGCCGTCACCGCAGAAAGGTCGCCTGAGAGCACGTTCGACGCGAATACGGCTGCATGTGCCGCGTGAGCGTACCTTTCAGCGGTCATCCTGTTCTCACGGCAGGAGGCGGGCGACTCATGCGGCAGCTGGCCGCCGGCCGGCGCGCGGCACCCGACGCCCGCCCGCCCGGGCCCGACGGGCGCCCGCCCCGGGCGGAGTGACGGGTTGCGCCCGCGCAGCGGCGCGGCGGGGCCCAGGGAGCGGTGACGGCGCGCACAGCGGGCGCAACCCGCAGCGGGCGCGACCCCCACCCTCTGCGGGCCGCCGTCACCCGTGGGCCGGGCGCCCCTCCCGGAGCCCGCCAGGGGTCAGCTCGAGCCACATCGTGATGCCGAGCCGGCCGAGGACGGCGTCGTCGTGGCTCACCACGAGGAGCGCGCCACGGTAGGCCGCGAGCGCGTCGACGAGCACGTCGATGCTCGCCAGGTCGAGGTCGTTCGTGGGCTCGTCGAGCACGAGCAGCCGGTGCGGCGGGTCGGCCGCGAGCAGCCCGGCCAGCGCCACCCGGAACCGCTCGCCACCAGAGAGCGTGCCCACCGCCCGGTCGACCACATCGCCGCGCAGCAGCAGCCGGGCGAGCATGGCCCGCACGTCGCCGGGCGTCCGCCCGGGTGCCCGGCGGCGGACGCTGTCGAGCACGCTGTCGGAGTCCACGAGCTCATCGCGCCTCTGCGGCAGGTACCCGATGCGGTCAGTGTCGGCGCGCGCGCCCACCGTTGCGCCGGCAGTAGCTCCGCCCGAGACGAGCGACTCGAGCAGGCGCGTCTTCCCCACACCGTTCCGCCCCACCAGCGCGATCCGCTCGGGACCTCGCACGATCGTCTCTCGTCCCGTCGCCACGTCCTTGAACGTGGCGATGCTGCGGGAGGCGGGCACCCCGGGGTCGGGCAGGTCGATGCGGATGCGGTCGTCGTCGCGCACCCGCGCCGCCTGTTCGTCGACGGATCGCCTCGCCGCCTCGACCCGATCGTCGAGGTTGCCGCGGAGCTTGCCGGCCGAGACCTGGGCGAAGCTCTTCCGCGAGTTCATGATGATCTTCGGCATCCGCTTGTTCTCGTAGTCAGTGCGCCCGTACCGGGCCCGACGCGACAGCGCGGTCTCGGCCTCGATCCGCTGGCGTCGTTCCACGCGCAGCGTCTGCTCCGCCCCGCGGAGGGCGCGCTCGGCCGCCTCCTGCTCTCGCGCGAGGTGCTCACGGAAATCGGTGTAACCGCCCCCGAACACCTCGACGTCGCCCGCGCGCAGCTCGGCGGTCTCGTCCATCCGGTCGAGGAGCGCGACATCGTGACTCACTACGATCAGCGCACCGGGCCAGCCGTCGAGGCTCTCGGCGAAGCGCTGCCGTGCCTCGCGGTCGAGGTTGTTCGTCGGCTCGTCGAGCAGCACGACCGGATGCGCGGCGAGCCTCAGACCGGCCAGCGCCGTGAGCACGGCCTCGCCGCCGCTCAGCTCACCCACCCGGCGGTCGAGATCGGTGGGCACGCCCACCGCGTCGAGCGCGGCGACGGCACGCGCCTCGACGTCCCAGTCGTCGCCGATCACGTCGAAGAGGCTCTCGGAGACGTCTCCGGACTCGATGGCGCGCAGCGCCGCCAGGGTGCCGTCGACCCCGAGCAGCGCCGCTACCGTCTCGTCGGTGTGGAGCGTGAGCCGCTGCGGCAGCACGCCGACCGACCCCGTCGTGACGACTGTGCCGGAGCTGGGCCGCAGCGTCCCGGCGACGAGCCGCAGGAGCGTGGACTTGCCCGAGCCGTTGTCGCCGATCAGTCCGGTGCGTCCGGATCCGAATGCGGCGGTGAGGTCGTCGAGGACGATGTCGCCGTCGGGCCACGCGAACGAGACGCGGTCGAGCACGACGGAAGGGGTGTGATGGGTGGGCATGAGGCTCCTCGGATTGTCAGCGGAAGCGCTGACGACGGAGCCGGAGATCGAGTCGACGTCGGTCAGCGCGGGATGCGCGGCGTGAACCGGTCGACGATCTTCACTGGAGCCTCACTAGTCGGATGGACGCCGACGATCCTCACACGAACTCCACCCCGAGCGCAACCACGTCTGCTTTCGCGCCCTCTTTGGCGTCTCGCGCAGCCATTGGGCACGCGGGACGCCAGACAGGCCGCGAAACCACGCCCGCCGGACCCGCACCCCGCCGCACCCGGTCGCACGCGCGCAGGCGCGCAGGACAGCGCCCGCATCAGCTCCAGGCGCGGGCCGTGCGCTCCGCCCAGTACCGCGCCGGGTCCTCGGCGAGCTCGGCCAGCCGCTCCTCCGGGATGGCGGGCACACGCGCGCCGAGGTTCTCGCGCAACTGCCTCCGTGTGACCGCGCCCGTGAGCACGATGTCGGCCCACGCGTGCGACACCGCGGCGCCGATCGCGAGCCCGTCGAGAGGCTGGCCATCCTCTGCCGCGAGCGCCTCCGCCGCGGGCTCGTCGCCGCGGGGGGTCAGCCGCCCGTTGGCGAGCGACTCCTTCACGACGACCAGCCAGCGCGCGTCGTTCGCCGCGGCGAGCGCCTCTCCCGCCGACTGCTCGAGCAGGTTCCACGTCGTCTGCACAGCGGTGAACGGCAGATCCGGACGCGCGAGCGCCGCTCGCAGCACCTCACCCTGCGACGGCCCGGAGGTCGAGAACCCGACGCGCACTCCCCCGTCGGCGATCTCCGCGAGCCGCGCCAGCAGCGCGTCGTCGCCGAGGGCGGGACTGTCGGGCGTCAGCGAGTGGATGAGGTACACGTCGGGCTCGGTGCCGAGCGCCTCGACGGTCTCGCCCCACTGCCGGTCGAGCATGGCGAGGCTGTGCTCCTTGCGCTCGTGCACATCGGCGTCCATCCGCCAGTCGCCGACGTACTCGTAGCCCCACTTCGACCCGATCGTCAGCTCGTCGCGACGCCCCGGATGCGCGGCCAGCCACGACCCGAGGAACTCCTCCGCGTGCCCGTACGACCGCGCGGCGTCGATGTAGCGGATGCCGAGCCACCACGCGGCGTCGAGCAGCGCGTGCGCGCGTTCGCGCATCCCCTCGATCGACCGGTCGGCACCCTCGCCGAGGTCGTCGTCGCGCCCCACCGTGATGTACGCCGGCCGCCCGATCGCCGCCAGCCCGAGCCCGAGTCGGGACGCGAGGGGGCTGGTGTCGTCGGCGCTGCTGTCGCTCATGCCTCCAGCCTACGAGCCGCGCGTCCACCAGACGCGGCGAGACGGGAGGCCGACGCCGGCCCCACGTGGGCGGAGACCGCTCGACCCCGGGCGGTTCAACCCCAGGCGGCGGCGGGGGCGGTGTAGAGCGGGACGGGCGACGACGACCAGTGCGCCCCGTTGGCATAATGGCTGCTCGCCCAGGGCGAGGCCCAGATCGCCGACTCGATCTGCGAGGTGGGCGCCGATGACTCGAAGCCGGCGAGGATCGCGGCGTAGCCGGAGTTCTCGTGGAGCGCCTCGGCGCAGTTCTCGGCGGCGATGACGAGGTTGGCGTAGCTTCCCAGCCCGCTGCCGCCGCCCGATCCCCACCCGTTGTTGAGGGGGTTGTTGCGCAGCCACCAGTCGTCGGGACCGTTCTCCTGGCGCATCCAGCGCAGCATCACGGTGATGTTCGACTCGGTGCGGGGGAAGCCGCCGAAGATCATCACGAGTTCGGCCCAGTCGCGGTTCGTGCCGCTCTGCCGGAGCTTGTCGAGCGCGGTCGTGCCGGAGTACCCGTCGCGCGAGACGAGCACCTGCGCCACGCTCTGCGGCACGGAGATGGTCTGCTGCCCCGGCCCGTCGCCCACACCGATGACCACGTCCCCCTGCGACGCCGCCGCCGCGGCGCCCGCTCCGGCGGCGCCCGATCCCACGACGCCCGATCCGTCGGCGCCCGATCCGTCGGCCAGGTCGGACACCGCGCCGGGTGCCTGCCCGGGTGGCACGATCGCGGTCAGCGACACGAGCGCGAACGCCGCCGCCGCGGCGGCTACGACGACGACCGTGCGCACGCGGCGAGTGCCGGTCGAGAGCCGGCCGGTGTCGTTGGGGCGATGGAAGGGGAAGCTCATGGGGGTGGGGGCGGCGTGTCGGCCGCAGCGGGCGCGGACCACCCGCGCCGGGCTCTCAAAATACCAGCGGATGCTCGGAACGGCCCGCGAGCATCCGGCACTCTCAGGCTGCGGGACGCCAGCCGAGCAGCGGCCCGAGCGTGCCGGCGATGTCGTTCAGCAGCTGCACGTAGTCGTCGCGCTCGAAGCTGAAGGGCAGCGCGAACGCCACCTCGTCGGCGAGCCGGTAGCCCGCATCCGCCTGCAGACGCGCGGCGATCTCGGCCGAGGTGCCCACGATGTCGGCGGCGAAGAGCATGCCCCGCGGCCCCTGGGGCACGCCCACGCGCGCGTTCCGCGACTCGGCGTACGCGCGGTAGCGCTCCACCTGCGACGGGGTCGCGGAGTCGGTGGGGATCACCACGAGTCCCTGCGACACGCGAGCCCGCGCTGCGTCCGGATGCGCCGCCCGGTACGCGAGGATCTGCTCGGCCTGGTTGGTGGCGAAGTCGGTGCCGTGCTCGCTCGAGACGACGCTGGAGGTGAGCAGGCGGAACCCGTTCTCGCCCGCCCAGGTGGCGCTGCGCATGCTGCCGGCGCCGTACCAGAGCCGGTCGGCGAGGCCCGGGGCGTGCGGCTCGACGCGGGACGAGTACTCCTCGATGCCCTCGCGGCCCGAGAACGGGCTCACCTCGTCGCCGCGCAGGAAGGAGCGTAGACGCAGCAGGCGGTCGTAGCCGAGGTCTTCGACCTGCCAGGTGTCCGGGTAGATCGCCTCCTTGTAGTCGTCGAACCGCATGGGCGGGCCCGAGCTGAAGCCGGGGCTCAGCCTCCCGCCGCTCAGCACGTCGACGGTCGCGAGGTCTTCGGCAAGCCGGAACGGGTTCTCGGCCCCGATGGGCGTCACCGCGGTGCCGAGTCGGATGCGCGACGTGCGCTGCGAGGCCGCCGCCATCACCGCGACGGGCGAGGAGATGCCGTACTGCAGGTGCCGATGGCGCAGCCAGGCCGAGTCGAACCCGAGCTGCTCTCCCCGCTCGATGAGCTCGAGGGTGTTCTCGTGACCGGACCCCGGATCGTTGCGGTCGAAGAGCCCGATGGTGAGGAACCCGAGGCCCTCGAGCGGCCGTCCCTGCTCAGGCATCCGCTGCCCCTTCCAGTGCGGTGACCACGCGGTCGACCGAGGACCCGAGCCCCCAGCGCTCGGCGAGCGCCGCGACGGTCGCCCGCGCCTCGTCGTCGAGGCCGCGCAGACGCCCGTCGGAGTCGTCGAGGTCGAGATCGAGGTCGCGGGCGACCTTCACGACCGTCGGCGCGACGAGGAGGTAGTCGGCCGCTGCGTCGATCTTCGCCCGCTGCGACTTCGTCAGGCTCGACGAGGGATCAGCTGCCGCGGCCACGAGCCCCTCGAGGTCGACGTACTCGCGCAGCAGCGTGGCCGCCGTCTTCTCGCCGATGCCGGCGACCCCGGGAAGCCCGTCGGACGGATCTCCGCGGAGGGTGGCGAAGTCGGCGTACTGGCGAGCCGTGATGCCGTAGCGCTGCTCGACCACCGCGTCGGTCACCAGCTCGATGTTGCTCATGCCCCGGGCGGTGTTGATCACGCGGATGCCGCGGTCGTCGTCGACGAGCTGGAACAGGTCGCGGTCGCTCGTGACGATGTCGACCGGCCCCGACGCGGTGGTCGCGAGCGTGCCGATCACGTCGTCGGCCTCGTAGCCCGTGGCGCCGACGATCGGGATGCCGAGGGCGGTGAGCGCCTCGACGATCACCGGCACCTGGGGGCTGAGGAGGTCGGGGACCTCCTCGACGTCGGGGCCGCTCGGCACGAGCTCGACCACGCGATGCGTCTTGTACGACGGGATGAGGTCGACACGCCAGGCGGGACGCCAGTCGTCGTCCCAGCAGGCGATGAGGCGGGTGGGACGGTAGGTCGTCACGAGCTTCGCGATCGCGTCGAGCAGCCCGCGCACCGCGTTGACGGGGGCGCCGTCGGGTGCCTTCACCGTGTCGGGCACGCCGTAGAAGGCGCGGAAGTACATCGCCGCCGTGTCGAGCAGCATCGTCCGCTCGCCCGGCTGGAGGTTCTCGCTCGAGCTCATGCTCCCATCCTGGCGCACACTCCCGACAGGGCGCCCCCGACCCCTCGCAGGGCGACACACGGGTGCGGCTGCGCGGCTCGTCAGCACCAGCTCGGGTCGGTGCCCTCTGCGCGGAGGAGCACTCTGCCGTCGGCGAGCGAGACCACCTCGGTCTCGCCCCCGCTGGTGGTGACCACGGAGTAGAGCCCGTTCCTCGAGATGCACACCCCGGTGATCCCCTCGCCCGCGGCCACCACGGTCGACGTCTCCCCCGACGCCCTGTCGAGCACGAGGGCACCCTGCGGCGACACCGAGAGCGTCGAGCCCTGCTCGTCGACGATCACCTGCATCGGGGAGCTCCCGTCGAGCCGCCACGGCTCCGGCGTGACCGAGTCCGCCGTGACCACCGCCGGCGCACCACCGTCGTCGACGACCACACCCCCGGTGCCGGGCAGCGTGCCGCGGATGCCGTCGGCCGAGCCCACGTCGGTCGCGACGGCCTGTCCCGTGAACGCGTCCACCGCATCCACCCTCAGCAGACGGCCGCCCGGCGTGACCGCGACCAGCTGCGCGCTCCCGGGCACGAACGCCCAGTCCACCGCCGAGATCTGCTCGCCCCGGTCATCGGGGACCAGCTCGGGCAGCCCGCCGCCCCGCGCCAGGTCGTAGGTGAACAGCAGGTCGGTCCCCGCGGCGGTGAAGGCGGTCTGCGGCTGCGTGTAGGTGAGGCCGAGCATCGACCCGTCGGGCGAGGCTCGCAGGCTGGTCACCGTCCCCGCCGCCGGGAAGGCCAGCACGGTGGGGTCGCCGCCCTGTCGAGGGACGACCGTGACCGCATCCGACCCCGTGCTCCCGTCGCGCTGCACGACCGCGAGATCGGAGGCGGTGGCCGCGTACGCGACGATCCCGTCGCCCCGGTACACGACCTCGTCGTCCCTCGTCGCGCCGACGGAGACGATCTCGTCGCCGTCTGCGCCGTGACGGAGCACGAGGAGGTCGGAGACATCGGGCGTGCTGAGGCCCGTGGTCCAGTCCGACCGTCCGCCGCCCACGGCCCCCGCGACCCCACGCACCGAGACGGTGTAGTCGGTGGCGTACCAGAGCGGCGCCTCGAGCTGCACGGTCACGGTGGTCCCCTGCACCGACACCGTGACCGGCACGTCCGGCACGACCGTCACGTTGGGCGCGACCGTCTCGTCGAGCGCCTGGTCGGAGGCGAGCACGAGCTTCTGCCCGGATGCCGCTTCCGCGGCCCGGAGGTTCACCTGCGACCCGGTGAGCGTCGGCCCCTTCACCACGCCCACCACGACGAGCACGCCGGCGATCACGGCGAGCGAGCCGAGCACGGCGGCCATCGCGACGACGAACCTGCGATCGCGTCTCACTGCAGGTACGGATTCGACGGCTGGCCGACAGGGGCGACCGAGGAGGGCAGGAGGGCGACCGACGACATCGAGAGCACGCTCGGGTTCGCGGCGAACGTCCCGCCGACGCTCGCCCAGTCGCCGACGCCGAGAGTCGAGGACCAGCCCGGCGAGTAGACGGTCACGCTCGTCGGCCGCGCGTCGACGGCGCAGCAGGTGATGACGAAGCGGGAGAGCGCGAAGGAGTCGGGATCGTCGGGGTCGGCCTGCACGAAGCCGATGAGCTGGGCGCGCTGGCCGATGACCTCGTCGTCGCGGCCCTGGCGCAGCAGGTTCGACCAGTCCTTCACGGTGTAGGCCGACGGATCGCCGGAGGGCTCCGACGCGCCCTGCACCGCGCCGACCGTGGAGTCGGTGCGCGCGGCCGCCGCGCTGACCGAGAGCGTGCGGGGCGGCGCGAAGACGAGCACCACGATCGACACCGCGACGAGCGCCGCCGACCCGGTGACGACGGCGATCCTCGTGCCGGCCCGTCGGCGGGGAGCGCCGTCCACGTCGCCGGCGTGCCCGTCTCCACGCTCATGCTCGCCGGCGTGCCCGTGCCCGGCGTGCGCGTCCGCCCCCTCGCGGAACGAGAGCACCACGGCGGCGCCGATCGCCGCCGCGAGCGCGAGGAGCGCCATCACCACCACGAACACGGTGTACCGCGGATGCACGTAGAGGTCGAGACGCCCGGTCACGGCCAACCACAGCGTCGCCACCGCCGTGAGCGCGACGAGCACGAGCCCCACCCACCGTGAGGCGAATCGATCAGCCGACACTGTTCATCACCAACCCGATCACGGCCACCGACGCGGCGACCAACGCCGTCACGCCGACGAGGAGCCGCGGCGAGAACGTGGTGCGCATGAGCGCGAGCATCTTCACGTCGATCATCGGCCCGAACAGCAGGAACGCGACGATCGCCCCGGACATCGCCGCGTTGCCGAGCGAGAGCGCGAAGAACGCGTCGACGTTGGAGCAGATCGCGACGACGAACGCGAGCGCCATCATCGCGAACACGCTGAGCACGGGGTTCGTGCCCACCGTCAGCAGCACCGAACGCGGCACCACGACCTGGATCGCGCCCGCCACCCCGGATCCGATGAGCAGGGCGGGGAGCGTCGACGACGACTCGGCGGCGAACATCCGCAGCGACCGGCCGGTCCGCGATCCGGAATGCGTCGTCGGCGCGTCGCAGAGCATCCGGAACCGCGACGACAGCAGGCGCTCCGGGCGGGCGTGGAGGCTGTAGATCCACCCGACGAGGTTGGCGATCACGAGCCCGCCGATGATGCGCGTGACGAGGATGCCGTCGGACCAGCCGAACGCCTCGTACGTCGTGATGATCGTGATCGGGTTCACGATCGGCGCCGCCAACAGGAAGGTGACGGAGTCGGCGACGGCGACCCCGGAGAGCATGAGTCCGCGGCTGAGCGGCAGATTGCCGCACTCGCACACCGGCACCAGAACCCCGAGGAGGGACAGGCAGAGTCGGCGGAGCACCGGGTTCTTCGGAAGGCGCCGCGCCAGGAGGCCCTGCGGGAGCCAGACGCTGACGACGATGGAGAGCAGGATGCCGAGCACCACGAACGGCACCGACTCGATGACGACGCTGAGGGCGAGGGTGACGCCGTCGCCGAGCTGATCGTCCATCCACGAGAACCAGCCCGCGGGCGCCAGGGCCCGGGCGATGACGAGCGCGGCGATCACGCCGAGCACGACGAGGAGGCGCGTGCGCAGGCGCGCCCGTCGCAGTCGGGCGGTCTCGGCGGCGCGCATTGATGCGACGACGTCGGCCTCCGGCGTCGTCGTCGCGGCGTCGTCGAGCAGCTCGGGTGCGGTCGACACGCGACGACACTAGATCCGCGCCCCCGCCGGAACCGCCACCCCACCCCGCGAGTCGCGGAGGACTCAGCATCTCCTGACGGGTCAGGACGCGAGACGCATCGTCGCCCCGGCGCCGGCGGCGAAGGCGCGGGCCGTGCTCGCGACCGTGCGCTGCATCACCGCGACGGCGGCCGTGGGCTCGACGTCCACGGGCCGTGCGAGGCTGATGGTGCGGCTGAGCTTCGGATCGCGAAGGCGCACCGACCGCAGCCCGGCCCGGTCGTGCAGCACCATCGCCGGGACGATCGCGACGCCGAGCCCGCGCTCCGCGAAACGCAGCACCGCATCCATCTCGGCGCCTTCGAGCACCACCTCCGGGGTCAGCCCCGCGGCGGCGAAGGCGGCATCGGTCGCGCCGCGCAGGTCGTACGTCGAGCTGAAGACGATCTGCGGCAGCGCCGCCACCTCCGCGAGCGAGATGCTCGACCGCGTGGTGACGGCGGGCGCGGACGCCGCCGAGACGACGACGAGCTCCTCGACGAGCAGCGGGCCCACCGCGAACCGCTCGGCCGCCGCGGGGTCGGAGGTGGTGATGAGCGCGAGGTCGAGCTCCCCGGCGGCGAGCTGGTCGAGCAGCCGCCGTGAGCCGTGCTCCGACAGGTGCAGCTCGATCGCAGGATGCGCGGCGTGGAACGTGCTGAGCACCTCGGCGACCAGGCTGATGCAGAGGGTCGGCGTCGCCCCGAGCCGCACCCGCCCGCGACGCAGCCCCGCGAGCTCGGCGAGGTCGTGCCGCACCCTGTCGGCGTCGGCGAGCATCCGGCGGGCGAGTGGCAGCAGCGCCTCGCCGGCCGCGGTCAGCCGGCTGCCGGCACGGTCGCGCGTGAGCAGCGGTGCACCGAGGTCGCGCTCGAGTGCGGCGATCTGCCGGCTCAGCGACGGCTGCGCCAGGTGGAGCTCCTCTGCTGCGTTCGTGAAGTGCCCCGTCCGTGCGACCTCGATGAAGCTCCTGAGCTGCTCCAGGTTCATGTTCAATAGCTTATCCGCATCGATCCAAAGCAAAAGATGCATTGGAGTCATCGACGGTGGACGCCTACCGTCGTCCCCATGACCTCATACGAACGACAGACGTCCACCAGCGTCCTCGTCATCGGGACCGGGGGCTCCGGCCTCCGAGCGGCCATCGAGCTCGCCGAGGCGGGCATCGACGTGCTGGTGCTCGGCAAGCGCCCTCGATCGGATGCGCACACCTCCCTCGCGGCCGGCGGCATCAACGCGGCGCTCGGCACCATGGACGAGGAGGACTCCTGGCAGCAGCACGCCGCCGACACCATGAAGGAGAGCTACTTCCTCGCCGACCCCCGGACGGTCGAGATCGTCACCTCCGGCGCTGCCCGGGGCATCGAGGACCTCGAGCGCTACGGCATGCCCTTCGCCCGCGAGGAGGACGGCCGGATCTCGCAGCGCTTCTTCGGCGCGCACACCTTCCGCCGCACGGCGTTCGCCGGCGACTACACGGGGCTCGAGATCCAGCGCACGCTCGTGAACCGGGCCGCTCAGCTCGATATCCCGATCCTCGACAGCGTCTACGTGACGCGCATCCTCACGAACGACGACGGCGCCGTGTTCGGCGCCTACGGCTTCGACCTCACCGACGGCACACGCCACCTCATCCACGCGGATGCGGTCATCCTCGCCGCCGGGGGCCACAACCGCATCTGGCGGCGCACGTCCTCACGTCGCGACGAGAACACGGGCGACTCGTTCCGCCTCGCCGTCGAGGCGGGAGCGCGGCTCCGCGATCCGGAGCTCGTGCAGTTCCATCCGTCGGGCATCATCGAGCCAGAGAACGCCGCCGGCACCCTCATCTCCGAAGCGGCGCGAGGCGAGGGCGGCATCCTCCGCAACGGCCTCGGCGAGCGCTTCATGCATCGCTACGACCCGGATCGACTCGAGCTCTCGACGCGCGACCGCGTCGCGCTGGCCTGCTACACCGAGATCAAGGAGGGACGCGGCACCCCGAACGGCGGCGTCTGGCTCGACGTCTCACACCTGCCTCGCGAGACCATCATGAAGCGCCTCCCCCGCGTCTACCAGACGATGCTCGAGCTGCAGATGCTCGACATCACGAAGGAGCCGATCGAGATCGCGCCCACCGCTCACTACTCGATGGGCGGCGTCTGGGTGCGCCCGGAGGACCACCGCACCGACGTGCCGGGCCTCTACGCGATCGGCGAGGCCTCGAGCGGCCTGCACGGCGCGAACCGGCTGGGCGGCAACTCGCTCATCGAGCTCCTCGTCTTCGGGCGGATCGTCGGCCAGGCCGCGGCGACGTACTCGGTCGAGCTCACCTCCCAGAAGCGCTCGGCCTCCGCGGTCGCCCTCGCCAGACAGGAGATCGCCGACCTCCTCGCCGCCGACGGCGAGGAGAACGTGCGCGCGCTGCAGCGCGCCATCCGCAACACGATGACGGAGCACGCGGGCGTCGTCCGCGACGAGGAGGGTCTGCTCGCCGGCCTCGCCGAGCTCGACGCCATCGAGCATCGGATGCGCGACATCGGGGTCCACCCCGACATCGCGGGCTACCAGGACCTCGCGCACGCGTTCGACCTCCGCTCGTCGGCACTGGCCGCGCGGGCGACGCTGCAGGCGGCTCTCGAGCGGCGCGAGACCCGCGGCTGCCACAACCGCTCCGACTACCCCGACCTCGACCCGGAGATGCAGGTGAACCTCGTGTGGTCGGCCGACGGCACGGTCACCCGCGAGTCGATCCCGCCGATCCCCGAGGAGATCGCCGCCCTCATCCGCGACGTGTCGGTGGCGGGCAAGCTCGTCGAGTGAGAAGTGAGCGCGAAGAATGCGGGGGATGACGTCCTTCGTCCATCAATGGTGGACGAAGGACCTCATCCCCTGCATTTTTCTGCGCACTCCCGTTCGATACCGTGGCTCCATGACCGACGACACCCTTCCCGAGCGCAGCCGCGTCATCCAGGAGCAGCTGCGCGCCGCCGGGCTCGCGGGCGAGGTCCGCGAGCTGCCCGATTCGACGCGCACGGCCGCCGAGGCCGCCGCCGCGCTCGGCTGCGAGGCCGGCGCGATCGCCTCGAGCCTGGTGTTCCTCGCCGACGGCGAGCCCATCCTCGTGATGACGAGCGGCCGCCACCGCGTCGACACCGCCCTCCTCACCACGCAGCTCGGCGCCGAGTCGGTGTCGATGGCCCCCGCCAAGCTCGTGAAGGCGCTCACCGGTCAGCCGATCGGCGGCGTCGCGCCGGTCGGTCATCCCGCGCCGATCCCGACCGCCGTCGATGAGTCGCTCGCCGAGTACGACGTGCTCTGGGCGGCAGGCGGAACCCCGCACACGGTCTTCCCGCTCAGCTACGCCGAGCTGCTCGCGCTCACAAGCGGCCGGCCCCTCCGGGTCGCTGCGGACTGATCACCGCGGACTGGCGGCCTTCAGACCAGGGCGGGGCGCTGCTCCGACGGCGCCGACCCGGCTGCCCGGTAGGGCGTCCACGCCGGCTCGCGCAGCGCGGGGCAGTGCTCGGGTGTGGGATGCACGGCGATGTCGATCACGCGGTCGAGCGCGTCGCGCGCGGCGGCGAGGTCGGCCATCGCGGCGGTGATGCGATCCCGCTCGGCCGCCAGCAGCCCGAACGCCTCGGAGGAGCTCACGCCCGCCTCGATGCACGGCATGAGCTGCACGATCGTGCGGCTCGGGAGCCCCGCGGTGAAGAGCTGCTGGATGAGCTGCACCTTCTCGACCGCCGACTCCGGGTACGTGCGCTGCCCGCTGGGCGTGCGCTCGGAGGAGAGGAGCCCCTGCTCCTCGTAGTATCGCAACGCCCGCGTGCTCACGCCGGCGCGCTCCGCGACCTCTCCGATGCGCATCCGCTCGCCCTTCTCCTGGTGTCGACGTGCCACTGCGACGCCCCGACTTGCCCTTGACGTCAACGTCAAGTTCTACCGTAGCAGCCATGAACATCACCGATCAGATCGCCCTCGTCACCGGAGCCAACCGAGGCATCGGACGCCAGTTCGTCCTCGAGCTCCTCGACCGCGGGGCCGCGAAGGTCTACGCCACCGCCCGCCGGCCCGAGACCCTCGACATCGACGACCCCCGGGTGGTCTCCCTCCCGCTCGACCTCCTCGACCACGACTCCATCACCGCAGCGGCCGCGTCCGCCGGCGATGTCACGATCCTCGTGAACAACGCGGGCATCTCGACCGGGGCGGCCCTCGTGACGGGCGAGCTCGCCGACATCCGTCGCGAGCTCGACACGCACTTCTGGGGCACGCTCGACGTCATCCGCACCTTCTCCCCCGTGCTCGCCGCGAACGGCGGCGGCGCGATCGTGAACGTGCTCTCGGCGCTGTCGTGGTTCGCCGCCCCCCGTGGGGGTGGCTACGCGGTCGCGAAGGCGGCCGAGTGGAACATGACGAACGCGGTCCGCCTCGAGCTGGCCGCGCAGGGCACCCTGGTGCAGGGTGTGCACCTCGGCGCCGCCGACACCGACATCATGGCGGGCTACGAGGGTCCGATGATCCACCCGCGCGAGGTCCCTCGTGCTGCGCTTGCGGGCCTGGAGTCGGGTGCGATCGAGATCGTCGTCGACGACTGGTCCGCGATGGTGAAGGCGTCGCTCGCGTCGGACCCCGCTCCCTTCTACGAGAAGGTCACGTCGCTCCTCGGTGCCTGAGCCCCTTCCTCGGCGGGCCGATCGTTCAGGCGACCGGCCCGTCACCGAGGTCTCGACCGAAGCAGACCGAGTACTCCGATCCGACGTACGAGCCGAAGAGCGGGATCGGGCTGTAGCCCTCGCGCTGGTAGAAGCGGACGGCGTCGGGCTGCGCCGTCCCCGTCTCGAGGACGAGCCGCGCCGCGCCGAGCCGCCGCGCCTCCTCCTCGAGCGCCCTGAGCACCGCCGTGGCCACGCCGGTCCCGCGTGCGCCCGGCGCCGTGTACATCCGCTTGATCTCGATCGCACCGGGGCCGAGCACCGTGTCGGGCAGCGGACGCAAGCCGCCACAGGCGATCGCGGAGCCCTCCTCGTCTCGGGCCACGAGGAACACGGGCACATCGGCGGCGGACGGCATGACGCCGGGCTCGTGGTCGTCGGAGCCGTACCTCGCGTCGAGCTCCGCGCGCTGGGCGCGGCGGAGCCGGTCTGCGTCGAGGTCGTCGAACGGGGTCGTGGTGATGGTCCAGGGCATGGTGATCCTCTCCGTCACGAATGTTACCGTAACATCTGTTACGCTACCGACATGCCCCGGATGCGCGACGAGCCCGCTCAGAGGGCGCGTCTCTCCGAGGCGGTCTTCACGACGCTTGCCGAGTCAGGCCCCGCCGGACTGACGCTCCGGGCGGTCGCCGCGCGCGCCGGATGCAGCACGGGCCTCGTGCTGCACACGTTCCCCGACAAGCGCGCGCTCCTCCTCCACGCGCGCGACGTGCTGCACGAGCGCACGCGCGCCCGGGCGGATGCCCTCGAGGCCGACGCCCCCGATCCGGCGGCCGCCGTGCGCGCGGTGTCCCTCGGCGCGCTCGCCCTCGACGACGACGGTGTCGCCGAGGCCCGCGCCTGGGTCGCCTTCCTGGCCGCGGCGCTGGGCGATCCCGTGCTCCGTGAGCGGCACGTGCGCAACAGCCGCGCCTTCGTCGAGCGGCTCACACGCCTGCTCGAGGCCGCGACGCGGCTCCCTCTCGAGTCCGCCGCCGTCCGCGCGGCGGCGCTCGGCGCCTCCCTCGAGGGGATCACCGTGCTGGCGGCCGGCGACCCCGAGCGCTGGACCCCGGATGCGCAGCGCTCCGCCCTCGACATCGCCCTCGCGGCCGCGCTGCGGAACCCGGTGGACCCGGCCCAGCCCTAGGCGGATCCGGTGACGCTCGCCTTCAGAGCGTCCAGGTGCGCCCGACTCGCTCGCGCGGCGTCCTCAGCACGCCGATCGGCGACGGCGGCGAGGACTGCGGCGTGGGCACCCTGATCCGCCGCTTCGTCGGGGACGGGACGGAGGCGAAGCATCTCGATCATCGCGCGACGGACGCGCGGGACGAACCCGTTGAAGAGGTTAAGCAGCACCTCGTTGTGGGCAGCGACGACGATGGCCCGATGCAGGGCCATGTCGCGATCCCCCACAACTAACTGCCCGCGACCTGACGGCCGACGTTCTTGAAGTCGTGGCCCCAGCCTGAGCCCCTGTCCCCGAACACACCTTGAACACCGGCCATCGCAACCAGGTCCCAGTAGCGCTGCAAGCTGTCTGCTATCCGCGCGTTCAACCTCCGATAGAACTCGTCTGATAGCGATAAGTCCGTCATCATACGCTGGAAGTAAGCGTTAATTTCGGGCTCGCTCTCGAGCGCCACCCGCTCAGCGGCATCCCAGAATGCCTGCGGGCTCTCTTCTCGTTGCGGATTCTCGGCAAGGGCGTCTAGGTAGTAGAAGCGCCCCTCTTGCCCGTAACGGTTCAATGCGGCAACGAGAGGGGCCCACACCGGGTCGGAGTCCACAGCGGCGAGCGCCTCGTCCACGAAGTAGCGATGTGTCGCGCGCCCGACGTTGTCTCGGATTTCTTCTCGCAGCAGAGCCTCCATCTTGATGAGGTTGTGCCGGTAGTCGTTCTTGAGGACCGACACGGGAAGCCAGACTCGGTTCGATGCCAAATGACTGAGGCCCAGCCCCAGTTTCAGCATCTTCTCGACGCCAATGGAAAGCATCGTCATGATCGGGTCGCGCGTCGTTTCGATGAACGCCGCTGTCCGGATCGCCCGAATCCCATAAGCGAGCAGGTGCTTTGCAGAGTCTGACTCTTGGATGAGGTTCAGGCCTTGATGCACTGACAAGTCGTCGTCATAGTGGTTCGCCATCCCGATATTTTGGCAACGAGTGTGGATGAGCGGAGCCTCTTTGGAGCCCCCCGCTTGTCCGGACGAGACGAAGGGCCTGGCAGGTCGTTCGATCCACGAGGGTTCTCCTGTCGGGCTGACAGGACTTGGCTCCCCGTCGGCGCCCTCCACGCGCCTCTGAACGCGACTCGCGAAGCCTCTCCGCGGCGTGGGCCCATGAACAGCTTCCGCGTCCGGACAGCGCGCCACCACGACGGAAGGGCCGCCCGATTGGGCGGCCCTTCCGTCGTTCTGTCGGGCTGACAGGATTTGAACCTGCGACCCCTTGACCCCCAGTCAAGTGCGCTACCAAGCTGCGCCACAGCCCGTGACTTTCGCCCGACTCTCGCCGGACAACTTGACCATGATAGCGCCTCCGCGACCCACCCGAAGACACACGCCGAACGCGCACCCGACGCGCCTGGTGTTCCGGCACCGAGTGTCTCAAGACGATAACGACGCGCCGGTGCGGCATCCCCTCGATTCGAACTCAACCCATGAGTCTGCATAGAATCCCAAGCGAGAAGCGCCGCGGGGATGTATCCGAACGGCCTCCGCGGCGCTCTCCTCACATGTCATCGATGTCATCTGTGATGGAATAGCGCAGTGACGAAGACGCCCCAGCTCGCTCTCGCAGTCGACGTCGGAGGCACGAAGGTCGAAACGGCCCTCGTGCGCGACGACGCGACCCTCGTCGAGGGAACACGCCACCGCCGCCCCACCGGTGCAGGATCCGACTCCGACCAGCTCGCCGCATCCGTCGCCGACGCCATCAGGGCGACGCTCGCCGAAGCGCAGAGCGCCCACGGCATCGCCGCGACCGACCTCGTCGGCGCGGGCGTCGGCAGCGCGGGACCGATCGACCTCGAGCGCGGAGCCGTCTCCCCCATCAACCTCGGCGCCTGGCGCGGATATCCGCTCGCCGACCTCGTCGCCGAGACCAGCGGACTGCCCACCACCCTGCGCCTCGACGGCACGTGCATCCTGCTCGCCGAACTGTGGGCGGGCGCCCTGCAGGGCCGCCGCAACGCCATGGGCATGATCGTGTCGACCGGGATCGGCGGCGGGCTCATCCTCGAGGGCAAGCTCATCGCCGGCCGCACGGGGAACGCGGGCCACATCGGACAGGTGCAGATCCGCACGCACGAACAGGCGGGACGCGACCTCAGCGTCACGCTCGAGGGCGTCGCCTCGGGCACCGCCACCGTCGCGTTCGCGCAGAGCCTCGGCTGGACCGGCGAGCGCGGCGAGGACCTCGCCCGCGACTACGCCGACGGCGACGCCCGCGCGGTCGCCGCGGTCGAGCGCTGCGCCGACGCGATCGGCGAGGCGATCGCGTCCGTCTGCGCCCTCGTCGACCTCGAGGCGGTCGCCATCGGCGGCGGCTTCTCGCGCGTCACGCCCGACCTCTTCGACCTCATCCGCTCGCGGATCGACGAGGTCGCCCCCTTCCCCACCATCTGCGGCGTCGAGGTCGTCCCCTCGGCGCTCTCCGACGCGGGCCCCCTCGTCGGCGCCGCCGGCCTCGTGCATCGCGCCGACCTCCTCCCCTGACCGCCGCCCGCGCGCGTTCCGCCACACCCTTGGCGTTCCGCCACACGCATGCACGTGGCGAAACGCCACCAGCGTGGCGAAACCGCAGTCGGAGGGCGGAGCCACCGCCGCACGCAGCGCGTGACCCGCGCACGGGGTGGTCGCCCTTCGACGCGGCGCACGCCATAATCGAGCAGTGAGCAGCGCTCGACAACAGAACCCGCTCGAACCCCGGGCCGCCCGCACGTCGCGGGCCCTCCAGGACGCCCTCTTCACCCTCCTGGCCGAGCACGACCTCGCCGACATCACCGTCGCCCAGCTCTGCCGCGAAGCCGACGTGCACCGCACCACCTTCTACGGGCACTACCCGACGATCGAAGCGTTCGCGTCAGACGTGTTCGCAGGGATGCTCGACTCCCTCGCCGACGTCGGCGGCTCCCCCGAGGCGTTCGACGACCTCACCGCGGATGCGGTGGCCGGCGCCTACGACGTCGCCCTGATCGAGGAGCTCCAGCACATCCTCGACAACCGACCCGTCTACCGCCGCCTGTTCGCCCTGACGAACGACGCGGGCTTCCGCCGCACCCTGAGCGAGCGGATGCGCGCCAGGGCGGATCTCGCCGTCGAGGTCTGGCGCCGTCACGACCTGGCGCTCCAGAACGACCCCGCCGTGCTGGCCGCCCACGTCGCCGGCGGGCTGGTCGGTGCACTCGAGCTGTGGGCCGCCTCCGACCGCACCGACGTCGAGGTGTTCGCGGCCGATGTCGTCGACACGATGCCGCCCTGGTGGCCGCGCATCACCCGCTGACGAACCCCCGAACCCCCGAATCCCCGAGCCGCCGAACCCCGGGAATACCTCGCCTGCTACCCTTGTTGGAGCGAGTACATGCAAATGCATGAATCTGGAGCGAAAGGCCGAGACCATGCAGTTCGGGATCTTCACCGTCAGCGATGTGACCACCGACCCCACCACCGGGCGCACCCCCGACGACACCGAGCGCGTGAAGGCCCTGCTGACCATCGCGCAGCACGCCGACCAGGCGGGCCTCGACGTCTTCGCGACCGGCGAGCACCACAACCCGCCGTTCGTCGCCTCGTCCCCCACCACCCTGCTGGGCTACCTGACGGGCACGACCGAGAACATCATCCTGTCGACGAGCACCACGCTCATCACGACCAACGACCCGGTGAAGATCGCCGAGGACTACGCGATGCTCCAGGTCATCTCCGACGGCCGCATGGACCTCATGATGGGCCGCGGCAACACCGGCCCCGTCTACCCGTGGTTCGGACAGGACATCCGCAACGGCATCGAGCTCGCCGTCGAGAACTACGCGCTCCTGCGCCGTCTGTGGGATGAGGAGGTCGTGGACTGGTCGGGCAAGTTCCGCACGCCCCTCCAGGGCTTCACGGCGACCCCGCGCCCGCTCGACGGCGTCGCGCCGTTCGTCTGGCACGGCAGCATCCGCAGCCCGCAGATCGCGGAGCAGGCCGCGTACTACGGTGACGGCTTCTTCCACAACAACATCTTCTGGCCGATCACGCACACGAAGCAGATGGTGAACTTCTACCGTCAGCGCTTCGAGCACTACGGCCACGGCGCCGCCGACCAGGCGATCGTCGGGCTGGGTGGGCAGTTCTTCGCCCGCAAGAGCTCGCAGGCCGCGGTCGACGAGTTCCGCCCGTACTTCGACAACGCTCCCGTGTACGGTCACGGCCCCACGCTCGAGGACTTCAGCCGCGAGACCCCTCTCACGGTGGGCAGCCCGCAGCAGGTCATCGACCGCTACGCGGCGATGCGCGACCAGGTCGGCGACTACCAGCGCCAGCTGTTCCTCATCGACCACGCCGGTCTGCCGCTGAAGACGGTGCTCGAGCAGATCGACATCCTGGCCGAGGAGATCGTGCCCGCCCTCCGCAAGGAGAACGAGTCGAAGCGTCCCGCGCACGTCCCGTCCGACCCGCCCACGCACGCCCAGATGGTCGCCGCCGCTCGCGCGAAGGGCGGGCAGCACGAGCACGTCGCCGCGGAGGACCGCTGGACCGGCAAGACCGCGGAGGACGACGCCGAGGCGGCCGCCGCCGCGACCCCGGCCGGCGTCGGCGCCCCCGCGAAGCAGGGCGCCGCGTTCGGCCTCTGATCCCGCCCGTCGGCGGCCGACGAGCCGCCGACGTCCCAACCCTCACCCATCCGTCACTTTCGGCTAGGGCCGCGCCAGCGCACTAGCCGAAAGTGACGGATCAGGGAGAGGTCAGCGGCGCGGGCGCTTCTCACGCACGCGCATGTTCGTCACGATCGGCGTGCCCTGGAAGCCGTACACCTCGCGCAGTCGGCGCTGGATGAAGCGGCGGTACCCCGGATCGAGGAACCCGGTGGTGAAGAGCACGAAGGTCGGCGGCCGCGTGGCGGCCTGCGTGCCGAACAGGATGCGCGGCTGCTTCCCACCGCGCACGGGGTGCGGGTGCGCCGCCACCAGCTCGGTGAGGAACGCGTTGAACTTGCCCGTGGGGATGCGGGTGTCCCACGACTCCAGCGCGGTCTCGAGCGCGGGCACGAGCTTCTCGAGGTGTCGTCCGGTGCGCGCCGAGATGTTGACGCGCGGAGCCCACGTGACGTGGTGGAGATCCTGCTCGATCTCGCGCTCGAGGTACCGGCGGCGCTCGTCGTCGAGGAGATCCCACTTGTTGAACGCGAGCACGAGCGCACGGCCCGACTCGAGCACCAGGTCGATGATGCGGAGGTCCTGCGTGCTGATCGCCTCGGTCACGTCGAGGACGACGACCGCGACCTCCGCCTTCTCGAGCGCGGCGGTGGTGCGCAGCGACGCATAGAAGTCGGCGCCCTGCTGCAGGTGCACACGCTTGCGGATGCCGGCGGTGTCGACGAACGTCCACACCTTCCCTGCAAGTTCGATCTGCTCGTCGACGGGATCACGGGTGGTGCCCGCCAGCTCGTTGACGACCACGCGCTCCTCGCCCGCCGCCTTGTTGAGCAGCGACGACTTGCCGACGTTCGGCCGACCGAGGATGGCGACGCGCCGGGGCCCGCCCACCTCCTGCTTCGCGACGGCAGACACCTCGGGCATCTTCGCCATGATGACGTCGAGCAGGTCGGCGACACCGCGTCCGTGCAGGGCCGACACCGGGTAGGGCTCACCGAGGCCGAGCGACCACAGCGCCGCTGCGTTCGGCTCCTGCCGCACGTCGTCGACCTTGTTCGCCGCGAGGAAGACGGGCCTGTTGGCGCGCCGCAGCAGACGGACGACGTGCTCGTCGGTGGCGGTCGCGCCCACGTTGGCGTCGACCACGAAGAGCACGACGTCGGCGAGGTCGATCGCGATCTCGGCCTGCGCTGCGACGGCCGCGTCGATGCCGCGCGCGTCGGGCTCCCAGCCGCCGGTGTCGACGAGGGTGAAGCGGCGTCCGGCCCACTCGGCCTTGTACGAGACGCGGTCGCGGGTCACACCCGGGGTGTCCTCCACGACGGCCTCGCGGCGGCCGAGGATGCGGTTCACGAGCGCGGACTTGCCGACGTTCGGCCGCCCCACGATCGCGAGCACGGGGAGCGCGGGCAGGAAGAACTGTCCGTCGGGGAAGTCCTCGGTGAGCTCGAGGAGGTCGTAGTCGCCCTCGTCGAGGTCGTACTCCTCGAGCGAGGCGCGCAGCGTGGAGGCGCGGGCCTCGGCGAGCTCGTCGTCGACGTCGGCGAGCGCACCCGCCAGGTCGTCGTCGACTCCGTCGTCGAAGTCAGGTCCGTCGCCCAGGTCGGGGTCGGAGCCGGACGGGGTGGTGTCGTCAGCCATCGGTTGTCCTTGAGGTCGTGGTCGTCACGAGCTCGACCACCGCTGCCACGGTCTGGTCGAAGTCGAGGTCGGTCGAGTCGAGCGTCGTGACCCCGTCGGCCGCGGTCATGAAGTCGACGACACGGGAGTCCGCTCGATCGCGGGATCGGAGCGCCTCGCCCACCGCCTCGGGCGATTCGGAGGTCAGCTCCTTCGAGCGACGACCCATTCTAGCCTCTTCGGATGCGGTGAGCAGGATCCGCACGGACGCATCCGGTGCGACGACGGTCGTGATGTCGCGCCCCTCCACCACGATCCCGTCGAACGGGGTGGAGCGGATGATGCCGCGGAACCGCCTCGTGAGCCAGTCGCGCACCTCGGGCACGCGGGCGATCAGGCTCACGACCCCCGTCACGCGGGGCTCGCGGATCGCCTCGGTCACGTCGACATCGCGCACCAGCACGAAGTAGTTGCCGGGGTCGGTGCCGATGGAGAAGTCGAACGAGTCGAGGCCCGAGACGACGTCGGCGGAGACCGCCGCGTCGATCCCGGCATCGAGCACCGCCCACGAGAGCGCGCGGTAGCAGGCTCCGGTGTCGAGGTAGCCGAAGCCGAGAGCGTACGCCGCCGCGCGGCTGACGCTCGACTTCCCGCTGCCCGCGGGCCCGTCGACCGCCACCACGACCGGCGCCGGTCCGCCCGGCGCCGCCGAAGCCGAAGCCGAAGCCGCCGACGGCGAAGCCTCCGCAGCATCCGAACCCGAAGGCTCTCTCGGTCCGTCCGTCATCCTGCGATCCTCCATCCACGTCGTTGAAGCTCTTCGACCACCGGGTCGAACGCCTCGGGCACGACGAACACCTCCGCCAGACCCACCTGAGCCTCGGGCGAGTGCTCGAGCCGGAGGTCCTCGATGTTGACCCCGATGTCGCCCAGCTCACCGAACAGCCTGCCGAGCTCTCCCGGCTTGTCGTCGACCATGACGATCATCGACGTGTAGCGCCGGTTCTGCCCGTGCTTGCCCGGCAGCCGCGCGACGCCGGCGTTGCCACCCGCGAGCTGCTCGGCCACGACCCGGCGAGACCCGGGCGCATCCGGTTCGTCGAGCGCACCGATCATCTGATCGAGGTCGTCGCGCAGGTCGCGCAGCACGGAGGCGACCAGTCGCCCGTTCGCTCCGAGGATCTGCACCCACAGCGTCGGGTCGGAGGCCGCGATCCTGGTGAGGTCGCGGATGCCCCCGCCCGCGAGGTCGACCGCTTCGTCGGGGGCGCCGGTCAGTCGGCGGGCCATGAGGCTCGACACCACCTGCGGCGCGTGCGAGACGAGCGCGACGGCGGCGTCGTGTGTCTCGGCGTCGAGCTCGATGAGCGTCGCCCCGAGATCGAGGATGAGGTCGTCGACCGCCGCGGCGGTCTGGTACGAGATGGCCGGATGACCGGCGACGACCCAGGGCCGGTTGAGGAACAGGTCGGCGCGTCCCGCGGTCGGCCCACCCCGCTCCCGACCCGCCATCGGGTGCGAGCCCACGTACCGGGTGAGGTCGCCGCCTGCCGCGGCGACGGCGTCGAGGATCGGCTTCTTCACGCTCGCCACGTCGGTGACGATCGCGCCGGGGTACGCCGACAGCTCGCGCACGATCACGTCGGCGGTCACGTCGGGCGGCACGCACACCACGATCAGCTGCGGTTCGTCGAGTTCGCCGGCCGCGCGTCCCGCGCCGTAGTCGATGGCGATCCGCACGTTCGTGGGCGACGCATCCGACAGGATGACGTCGACCCCGCGCGCGCGGAGCCCCAGGGCGATGCTCGTGCCGAGGAGCCCGACTCCGACGACTCGCACCGGACCCGTCAGGCGGCTGTCGACCACACCTACTCCTCGTTCGTCCCGGCCCGCGAGAGACTGAGCAGCTCGCCGACCTCCACCTTAGTCAACTCGCGCATCCCTCCCGCCTTGAGGGTGCCGAGGTGCAGCGGCCCGAAGGATCGCCGCACCAGCTCGACCACGGGGTGTCCGACCGCGTCGAGCATGCGGCGCACGATGCGGTTGCGCCCGGAGTGCAGGGTGACCTCGACGATCGAGCGGCCACGCGCGTCGTGGTCGAGCAGACGGGCACGGTCGGCGGCGATCGGGCCGTCGTCGAGCTCGATGCCCTTGGTGAGCTTGGTCAGGGTCTGCGGAGTCACCCGCCCCTCGACCTTGGCGATGTAGGTCTTCGCGACGCCGAACGACGGATGCGCCAGCACGTGGGCGAGCTCCCCGTCGTTCGTGAGGATGAGCAGCCCGCTGGTCTCGGCGTCGAGGCGCCCGACGTTGAACAGCCGCTCCTCGAACTGCGAGGTGAAGCGGGTGAGGTCGGGCCGGCCGCGCTCGTCGGCGAGCGAGCTCACCACGCCGACCGGCTTGTTGAGCATGACGTAGCGCTTGCCCGGGTCGAGCTGCACGGCGACGCCGTCGACGGCCACCTGGTCGGTGAGGGGGTCGATGCGCGTCCCGAGCTCGGTGACGATCGAGCCGTTGACCTCGACGCGTCCTTCCTGGATCATCTGCTCCGACACGCGTCGCGACGCCACGCCGGCCGCGGCCATCGCCTTCTGCAGGCGCACGCCCTCTTCGGAGGGCGAAGGGGTAACTGAGCTCATCGTGCCATCACCTCGTCGAATCCTTCGCTGCCGTCGTCGAGCAGGGGTGCGATCTGCGGCAGGTCGTCGAGCGAGTTCACACCCAGCTGCGTGAGGAGCAGATCGGTGGTGCCGTAGAGGATCGCTCCGGTCTCGGCCTGCGTCGACACCTCGGTGATGAGTCCGCGGCTGAGCAGCGTGCGCACCACCGAGTCGACGTTCACGGCGCGGATGGAGGCCACCGCTCCCCTGCTGATCGGCTGCTTGTAGGCGATCACCGCGAGCGTCTCGAGCGCCGCCTGCGACAGCTTCGACGGGTTCTGCGTGAGCACGAAGTCGCTGACGAGATCGTCCCACTCCCCTCGGACGTAGAGCCGCCAGCCGCCGCCCACCTCGCGCAGCTCGAAGCCACGGCGCACAGACCCGGGCGCGGTGCCGTCGTAGTCGTCGACGAGCCGCTCGATCGCCTGCCGCACCACGGGGACCGGACGCGAGATCGCGGTCGCGAGCGCGACGAGGCTCTGCGGCTCGTCGGCGATCATGAGGATCGCCTCGACGGCGCGGTCGACGTCGAGCACGGCGGGTGCGACGGCGCCCGTCTCGGGCTCGAAGGGGTCGAGGTCGTCATCTGTCATAGTCGGCTCCCAGATTGGCCAGGTTCTCGTCCTTCCAGTGCGGCGCGCTCCACCGCAGGGTGAGCTCGCCGAGGGGCTCCAGCTGCTCGAACGTGATCGCCGCGTGGCGATACAGCTCGAGCACGGCGAGGAACCGCGCCACGACCACGCCTTTCTCCACCACGCCCGCGATCAGCTCGCGGAAGCTCGTCTGCTCCCCCGACCGGAGCACGGCCACGATGTGAGCCGCCTGCTCCCGGATGCTCACCAGCGGCGCGTGAAGATGCTCCAGCCCGACGACGGGCGGCTCCTTCGGGGTGAGCGCCAGCACGGCCAGAGCCGCGAAGTCGTCGGGCGTCAGAGTCCACACGAGCTCGGGGGTGCGCGCACGATACCGCTCGTCGAGACGCACCGACCGCGGTCGCCGGGTCGCCTCCGCCTCGAACCCTGCAGCGAACCACTGCGACACCTCCTTGAACGCGCGGTACTGCAGCAGGCGCGCGAACAGCAGGTCGCGGGCCTCGAGCAGCGCGACGTCCTCGGCGTCGACCAGCTCGCCCTGCGGCAGCAGCCCCACGATCTTGAGGTCGAGCAGGGTGGCCGCGACCACCAGGAACTCGGAGGCCCGATCGAGCTCCTCCGCCGAGTCGAGCCCCTTCAGGTAGGCGATGAACTCGTCGGTCACCTTCGAGAGCGACACCTCGGTGATGTCGAGCTCATGCTTCGAGATCAGCGACAGCAGGAGGTCGAACGGGCCCTCGAAGTTGTCGAGGGTCAGGGAGAACCCCGGCGCGGCCGGTTCGTCGAGCGGGATCGGCCGCGAGGGGCTAGGCGACCGCGCCACGGAAGACCAGCTCGCGCGCCAGCTGCTGGTAGGACTTCGCCGCCTGATGCTCGGGCGCGAACTGGGTGATCGGGCGCGCGGCGACCGTCGCATCCGGGAACTTCACCGTGCGCCCGATGACGGTCTCGAACACCTTGTCGCCGAACGTCTCGACGACGCGCTCGAGCACCTCGCGCGAGTGCAGCGTGCGCGGGTCGTACATGGTGGCGAGGATTCCGTCGAGCGTGAGGGCGGGGTTCAGCCGGTCGGTGACCTTCTCGATGGTCTCGACGAGGAGCGCCACACCGCGGAGGGCGAAGTACTCGCACTCGAGCGGGATGAGCACGCCGTGACTGGCCGTGAGCGCGTTGACCGTGAGCAGGCCGAGCGAGGGCTGGCAGTCGATGAGGATGACGTCGTAGCGGTCGCTGACCTTGCGGAGCACCCGCGCCAGGATCGACTCGCGCGCCACCTCGTTGATGAGGTGCACCTCGGCGGCCGACAGGTCGATGTTCGCCGGGATGATGTCGAGCCCGGGCACGCTCGTCGACACGATGGCCTCGGACGGATCCTTCACCGTGCCCAGCAGCAGGTCGTAGATGGTGGGGGTGTCGTGCGGCACCACGCCGAGACCGGCCGACAGCGCGCCCTGCGGGTCGAAGTCGACGGCGAGCACCCGGCGGCCGTACTCCGCGAGCGCCGCGCCCACGTTGACGCTCGTGGTGGTCTTGCCCACGCCGCCCTTCTGGTTGCAGAGCGCGATGATGCGGGCCGGACCGTGCGAGGTCAGCGGCGCCGGGACGGGGAACTCCCGGAGGGGGCGGCCGGTGGGGCCCATCCTGGGCACGTCGGTGCCGGGGAGCGCGTCGGGCCGTGAGCCCTTCGCTGTCGCGTTCTGTGCCGCCACGGGCGATGCTCCTCATCCGCCCGCCGTGCACGGGCGGGCTGAGTCGATTGTAACGAGGGGGTGCTGTTTCGGGCGTGAGCCGGGTCGGCGCTTCGCCGCCCCGATATCGCTCGACCCGTCAGTACCCGGAGCCGGAGGCGGCCGGGGCCGCCCCGCTCAGCACCTGGCGCGACGACGAGACGCCGAGCCGGGTGGCGCCCGCGGCGATCATGCGCTCGGCGTCCTCGGCCGAGCGGATCCCGCCCGACGCCTTCACGCCCAGCTTCCCCTCGACCGTCTTCGCCATGAGCGCGACGGCCTCGACGGAGGCCCCGCCCGCCGGGTGGAAGCCCGTCGAGGTCTTCACGAAGTCGGCCTGCGCAGCCACGGCTGCGCGGCTCACCGCGACGATCTGGTCGTCGGTGAGGGCGGCGGACTCGATGATGACCTTGAGCACGGCGGCGGGGATCGCCTCGCGCACCGCGCGGATGTCGGCCTCCACAGCGTCGAACCGACCCTCGCGGGCGGCGCCCACGTCGATGACCATGTCGACCTCGTCGGCGCCCTGGGCCACGGCGAGCGCCGCCTCGGCGGCCTTCACCGCCGAGTGGTGCTTGCCGCTCGGGAACCCGCAGACCACCGCGAGCTTGAGCTGCGATCCCTCGGGGAAGGTCAGCGGCAACATCGACGGCGAGACGCACACCGAGTAGACGCCCAGCTCGTCCGCCTCGCGGATGAGCGCCGCCACGTCGTCGTGGGTGGCCTCGGGCTTCAGCAGGGTGTGGTCGATGTAACGGGCGATCTCGGTCATCGGGCCATTCTCCCAGATCCTCTCCGTGCAGATCCTTCCCGGGCCCGACCTCGGAGAGGGATCGGCCGGACGCGCCCTCACCGGGCCCTCGGATGCGCGGTCTGGTACATGTCGATCAGCGAGTCGGCGGTGACGTGGGTGTAGATCTGCGTGGTCGCGACCGACGAGTGACCGAGGAGATCCTGGACCACCCGCACATCCGCCCCGCCCTGCAGCAGATGCGTCGCGAACGAGTGGCGGAAGGTGTGCGGCGACACGTGCGCCTCGAGATCCGCCTTCCGGGCGGCGGACTGGATGACGAGCCAGGCGCCCTGCCGGGTGAGCCGCTGCCCGCGGATGCCGAGGAACAGCGCCGGCGTCGCCCGCCCTCGCGTCGAGAAGTCCGGCCGCACGCGCACGAGGTACGTGTCGAGAGCCTCCCGGGCGTACCGGCCCACGGGCACGAGCCGCTGCTTGCTGCCCTTGCCGGTGACACGGATGATGTCGCCGCCATCGACGTCGTCGACGTCGAGCCCCACGAGCTCCGAGACGCGGGCCCCGGTCGCGTAGAGCAGCTCGAGCAGCGCCCGGTCGCGGATCCCCACCGGATCCTCCGAGGACGGCGCCTGCAGCAGCCGTTCCATCTGCTCGATCGAGATCGCCTTCGGCAGGCGCATGCCGAGCTTCGGCGGACGGACCTCGCGGGTGACGTCGGCCTCGACCGCGCCCTCCTCGGCGAGATACCGGTGGAGGGCCCGCACCGACGACAGGATGCGCGCGACAGAGGCCGCGCTGAGGCTGCCGCCCTCGGGCGTCCGGAGCCACTGCGCGAAGAGCCCCACGTCGCTCTCCGTGACCTCGGCGGGTGAGGAGAGGCCCGCCGCGCCCAGCCACTCCCGGTAGCGGACGAGGTCGCGCCGATAGGCCATGACGGTGTTCGCCGCCAGGCCGCGCTCCACCGTGATGTGGCGCAGGAAGCCGTCGACCGCCGGATCGAACCCGGGAGCCGGGCTCTCGGCCGGCACGGCGCCGGTCATGTCAGCCGCGCCTGCGCTCGAAGGCCGGCCACGGCGCATCCGCCGGGCGCAGCGTCGACCAGTCGCGGCGGCGGGCGGCATCGAGGGCGAGCACGCCGACGACGAGCGAGGGATTCTGCACGCGGCTCGCGAGCACGGCGTCGAGCACGTCGTCGAGCGGATGCCAGGCGACCTCCATGTCGGCCTCCTCGCCCTCCCGGTCGAAGGCCGCTCCGGTCGAGGAGAGCGACCGGGCCAGGTACACGCGGATGACCTCGTTGTTGCCGCCCGGGCTCGTGACGTAGTCGGAGAGCACGTGCCACTCGTCGGCCTGGAGGTCGGCCTCCTCGCTCAGCTCGCGCTGGGCGGCCGCGAGAGGCGGCTCCCCCGGCTCGTCTAGCAGGCCCGCGGGCGGCTCCCACTCGCGGGTGCGGATGGGATGCCGGTACTGCTTGATCAGCAGCACCCTGTCGCGGTCGTCGAGCGCGATGATCGCCACCGCGCCGGTGTGGTCGACGTAGTCGCGCCGCAGCGTGGAGTCGCCGTACTCGAACTCGTCGCTGCGCACGTCCCAGACGCGGCCGTGGAAGACGAGCTCACTCGACGTGACGCGAGCCGGGTCGGGCGTGTCGGTCAGCTCGTCCACGATCACGCGTCCTGCACCGGGAAGAGGCGGGTCGACTCCTGGCGGTCGAGAGCGGCGCCGACGAGACCGCGGAACAGCGGATGCGGACGGCTGGGCCGCGACCGCAGCTCGGGGTGCGCCTGCGTGGCGACGTAGTAGGGGTGCACGTCGCGCGGCAGCTCGACGTACTCGACGAGGTGGCCGTCGGGCGAGGTGCCGGAGAACCACAGGCCGGCCTCCGCGATCTGCTCGCGGTACGCGTTGTTCACCTCGTAGCGGTGGCGGTGGCGCTCCGACGCGGCGGGCGCGCCGTAGACCTCCTCGACGATCGAGCCCTCGGCGAGCTTCGCCTCGTAGAGGCCGAGTCGCATGGTGCCACCCAGGTCGCCGCCGGCGATGATGTCGACCTGCTCGGCCATCGTGGCGATCACCGGGAACTCGGTGTCGGGGTCGAACTCGCTCGAGGACGCCCCCTCGAGGCCGGCGACGTTCCTGGCGTACTCGATGACCATGCACTGGAGGCCCAGGCACAGGCCGAGCGCGGGGATGCCGTTCTCGCGGGCGAAGCGCAGCGCGCCGAGCTTGCCCTCGATGCCCCGCACGCCGAAGCCGCCCGGCACGCAGATGCCGTCGACGTCGCCGAGCTCGCGCGCGGCGCCCTCGGGTGTCTGGCACTCGTCGGACGGGATCCACTTGAGCTTGACCTTGGTGCTCTGGGCGAAGCCGCCGGCGCGCAGCGCCTCGGTCACCGAGAGATAGGCGTCGGGCAGGTCGATGTACTTGCCGACGAGGCCGATCGTGACCTCGTGCTTGGGCTCGTGCACCGCCGTGAGGACGGGCTCCCACCTCGTCCAGTCGACATCGCCGGCCGTGAGGTCGAGGTGGTCGATGATGTACGCGTCGAGGCCCTGGTCGTGCAGCATGCGCGGGATGTCGTAGATGCTCGGCACGTCGACGGCGTTGACGACGCCCTCGACGTCGACGTCGCACATGAGGGCGATCTTCCGCTTGTTGCCCTCCGACACCGGCCGGTCGCTCCGCAGCACCAGCGCATCCGGCTGGATGCCGATGGAGCGGAGAGCGGCGACGGAGTGCTGCGTGGGCTTGGTCTTCTGCTCACCCGACGCGTTCATGTACGGCACGAGCGAGACGTGCACGAAGAATACGTTCTTCCGGCCGAGCTCGTGGCGCACCTGGCGCGCCGACTCGATGAACGGCTGGCTCTCGATGTCGCCGACGGTGCCGCCGATCTCGGTGATGATCACGTCGGGCGCGTCGTCGGTGACGGCCTGCAGGCGCATCCGGCGCTTGATCTCGTCGGTGATGTGCGGGATGACCTGGACGGTGTCGCCGAGGTACTCGCCGCGGCGCTCCTTCGCGATCACGCTGGAGTAGATCTGCCCCGTGGTGACGTTCGCCGCCTGGCTGAGGTCGATGTCGAGAAAGCGCTCGTAGTGCCCGATGTCGAGGTCGGTCTCGGCGCCGTCGTCGGTGACGAACACCTCGCCGTGCTGGAACGGGTTCATCGTGCCCGGATCGACGTTGAGGTACGGGTCGAGCTTCTGCATCACGACGCGCAGACCCCGCGCGGTGAGGAGATTGCCGAGGCTCGCGGCGGTGAGCCCCTTGCCGAGGCTGGAGACGACACCCCCTGTGACGAAGATGTGCTTCGTCAGCGTCGGTCGGTCGTGCGAGCTACCCGTGTCGAGATCGTCTTCCACGGGGTTCCATCCTAACAGCGGTCGAGGGGGTCACGGCGTCGGTTCGCTCCGTGTCTCACCCGGCGAGCGAGCGTGCGGTGTCGATGAGCTCGGAGGCGTGCGCCAGGCCGGATTCGGAGTCGGGCAGGCCGGAGAGCAGGCGCGCCATCTCGGCGAGCCGCTCGTCGCCCTCGAGCCGACGCACGTTGCTGGCGGTGATCGGTCCGTCGGAGTCCTTCTCGACCCGGAGGTGGTTGGTCGCGAAGGCGGCCACCTGGGCCAGGTGGGTCACCACGATGACCTGGGATGTGCGGGCCAGCTCCGCGAGCCGGCGGCCGATCTCGATGGCCGCCGCGCCTCCGACACCCGCGTCGACCTCGTCGAAGACGAAGGTGGGCACCGGGTCGGCCTCGGCGAGCACGACCTCGATGGCCAGCATCACGCGCGACAGCTCGCCGCCCGACGCACCCTTGCCGAGGGCGCGCGGCTCGGTGCCCTGGTGCGACTGCAGCAGGAACGAGATGACGTCCTTCCCGCTCGATCCGGGCTCGTCGCGCTCGGTCACCTCGACCACGAGTCGGGAGGCGCCCATCGCGAGCGCTTTGAGCTCCTCCGAGACACGATCGCCCAGCAGCCCGGCCGCACGGCGCCGCTCCTCCGAGAGCGCGGCCCCGCGGCGGTCGAGCTCGGCGACCTCGTCGTCGACCAGCGACGCCAGCTGCTCGATGCGGTCGCTGTCGCCGTCGAGCTCGAGCAGCCGGGGCTGCCCCTGCTCGGCGAAGCGCAGCACGTCGTCGAGCTCGGGCCCGTACTTGCGCTGAAGCGCGGTCAGCTGCGCCCGTCGCTCCTGGATGCGGTCGAGCTCACCCGGGTCGTCGGTCTCGAGCGCCGTGGCGTAGCTGGCGAGCTGAGTGGAGAGGTCGGAGAGCTGGTAGCTCGCGGAATCGAGGCCCTCGACGATCGGCGCCAGCGCGGAATCGTGCTCGACCACGTGGGCGAGGCTGCGACGTGCCGAGTCGATGAGCGAGACCACATCGGGACGCTCGTCGAACGCATCGCTCGAGAGCGCATCGCGGGCGGCGGTAGCGGCGACACGCAGATCCTCGACGTTCGTGAGCCGGCCCGCCACGTCGGCGAGCCGGGCGTCCTCGCCCGGTTCCGGAGCCACGGCCTCGATCTCGTCGAGCGCCTCGCGCAGCTGCTCCGCCTCGCGGAGGCGTACGGCGCGCTCGGCGACGAGCGTCTCCAGCTCGGCACTGTGCGCCTGCCAGCTCGCCCACGCCTCGCGGTACGAGGCGAGCGCCGTGGCCAGCGAGGCGCCGCCGAAGGCGTCAAGCGCCTCGCGCTGGGCGCTCTGACCGCGCAGGCGCAGCTGGTCGGACTGCCCGTGCACCACGATGAGGCGCTCTGCGAGGTCGCCGAGCACACCCACGGGTGCCGACCGTCCGCCGACGACCGCACGACTGCGGCCCTCCGCGGCGACCGAGCGCGACATCAGCAGCTCGCCGTCGCCTCCGCCCGCGGGCTCGACGTCGCCGCCGGCCTCGCGCACGCGGTCGGCGACGGGCCCCTGCTCGGGAACGAGCAGCCGTCCCTCGACCCAGGCCTGCGCCGCACCGGAGCGCACCGTGGCGCTGTCTGCGCGCGCACCGAACAGCAGTCCGAGCGCGGTCACGACCATCGTCTTGCCGGCGCCGGTCTCGCCCGTCACCGCCGTGAACCCGGGGCCGAGCGGCAGCACGGCCTCGTCGATCACACCGAGGTCGCGGATCGCGATCTCCTCAATCACGATCGACCGGCCCCCTCCAGCCGTTGACCGGCAGATCGAACTTGCGCACCAGGCGATCGGTGAACGGCGCCTCGTGCAGGCGTGCGAGGCGCACGGGGATCGGCGAACGCCGGACCACCACACGGGCACGCCGAGGCAGCTCCTCCATGCGGCGGCCGTCGCTCCACAGCACGGCGCCGCCCTGGGTGCGGTCGAGCACCTCGACGGCGAGCGCCGAATCGGGCCCCACCACGAGCGGACGCGCGAACAGGGCGTGCGCCGACAGCGGCACCATGAGAAGGGCATCCACGCTCGGCCACACGATCGGCCCGCCGGCCGAGAAGGAGTACGCGGTCGATCCGGTGGGGGTCGACATCACGATGCCGTCGCAGCCGAAGCTCGACAGCGGGCGCCCGTCGACCTCGACGACGACCTCGAGCATCCGCTCGCGGCTCGCCTTCTCGACCGTGACCTCGTTGAGCGCCCAGGACTCGTAGACGACCTCGGAGTCGACCTTGACCCGCACCGAGAGCGTGGCGCGCTCCTCGACCTGGTACTCGCGACGGAGCGCGGTCTCGACCGTGTCGACGAGGTCCTCGCGCTCAGCCTCCGCCAGGAAGCCCACGTGCCCGAGGTTGACACCGAGGATCGGCACCTCCGTGCCGCGCACCAGTTCCGCGGCCCGGAGGATGGTGCCGTCGCCGCCCAGCACGATGACGAGCTCGATGTCCTCCACGGCCACGCCGTGTCCGATCACCACGCAGGGTCCCAGACGCTCGAGCGCGTCGCTGTGGGCGTCGTCGCCGAACGGCGAGATGACGGGGATCACCCCGGCGTCGCGGAGGAGGCCGACGACCTGCTCGGCCGCCTCGATCGACTCCTCGCGGCCGGTGTGGAGCACCACGAGGAAGTAGCGTGCGTCAGCCACGGGCTGCTCCTGTCAACTCGTTCACGGTGTCCATCCATTCTGTCGGATGCGTGCCCGACTCACGGCTGAACCTCACCAGGTACTCGCGGTTGCCCGCTCCCCCGGCGATGGGCGACTCGATGAGCCCGGCGGTGCGGAGCCCGAGGTCGTGCGCTGCCCACAGCACACCGGCGACGGCGTCGGCGCGCAGAGTGGCGTCGCGCACGATGCCCTCGCGCACTCCCGTGCGCCCCACCTCGAACTGCGGCTTCACCAGAAGCACGAGGTCGGCGTCGGGGGTCGCGATCGAGAGCAGCGGCTCGAGCAGCTGCGTGAGCGAGATGAACGAGAGGTCGCCCACGACGAGCGACGGCCGCTCGTCGACGCCGGCGGATGCGGCGAGCTGCTCCGCGGTGGCGTAACGCAGGTTGACCCCGGGGATGTCGGTCACCCGCTCGTCGCGACGCAGAATCGGGTCGAGCTGGTCGGTGCCCACGTCGACGGCCAGCACGTGCCGGGCTCCGCGCTCGAGCAGCACCTGCGTGAACCCGCCCGTCGATGCACCCGCGTCGAGCACCACGCGCCCCGCCGGATCGACGTCGAAGGCGTCGAGCGCGGCGATCAGCTTGTGGGCGCCACGGCTCACGTAGTGGTCGACGCCGTCGACGCTCACCACGTCATCGTCGGCTACCGGATGCGACGCCTTGAGCACCGGAGTGCCACCCACCCGCACGTAGCCGTCGGCGATGAGGCGCGCGGCCTGCGTGCGGGAACGCGCGAGCCCACGGGACGCCAGGGCGGCATCGAGACGCATCGACACTCCGGTCAACCGTCTGCGCGCGCGTCGCCGCCCTCGAGGCGGGCGGAGAGCTGGTCGTGGAGCTGACCGTAGGCGGCGGCGCGCTGGTCGAGCGGCTGCTCCTCGATCAGCTTGAGGCGCGACAGCAGGGAGCGGCTCTCGTCGGGGTCGTCCATCGTCACCCGTCCAGGCTACCCCGCTCCGCTGACGTGTCCGCGGATCCGATCAGCTGTACAGACGCGCGTCGACGTCGAGCACGTGGATGCCCATCCCCGAGCCCCAGATCACCGCGCAGCCCGCGCGCACGAGGTCGAGGGACGATGCTCCCTCCTTCACCACGGCGACGCGCTGACCGTCGCGCTGCACGACGGCTCCGCCGACCGTGGCTCGGGTGCCGTCCTTCGACAGCTGCACCGTCGGATACGGCTCGAAGAGCTCGCGCAGGTCGCCCAGGATGTAGTCCGGACGCGAGTCGGCGGGCGCGGCGAGCAGCTGCTTCGCCCGGTCGATGCCCGTCATCACGTGCACGGCGCGGATGCCGGCGCGCTTCGCTCCGAGGATGTCGGTGTCAAGGCGGTCGCCGATGAACAGAGGCAGGGTCGCACCGAAGCGCGAGACCGCCGCCTCGAAGATCGGTGTCTCCGGCTTTCCCGCGACCACGGGCAGCCGGCCCGTCGCGGTGTGCACCGCCGACACGAGCGTGCCGTTCCCGGGCGCGATGCCGCCCTTCACAGGGATGGTCCAGTCGGTGTTCGTCGCGACCCACGGGATGCCCGTGCTCACCGCGAAGCTCGCCTGCGCGAGCTGCTTCCAGCCCACCTCGGGCGCGAAGCCCTGCACCACCGCGGCGGGTCCGTCGGCCGCCTCCGTGACCACGGAGAACCCGGCCTTCTCGACCTCGCTGGTGAGCCCCACTCCCCCCACGACCAGGATCCGCGACCCCGGTTCGACGAGACCGGTGAGGATGCCCATGGCAGCCTGCGGCGACGTCACGACGTCGTGCGGGGCGACCGTGAGGCCGAAGCCCGAGAGCTGCTCCGCGACCTGAGCGTCGGTGCGCGACGCGTTGTTCGTGATGTATGCCACGGCGAGTCCCGAGGCCTGCGCCCGCGAGAGCGACTCGGCCGCGAAGGGGATCGCATCCGGTCCCTGATAGACGACCCCGTCGAGGTCGGCCAGGACGACGTCGACACCGTCGAGCGGCGTCACCTCAGTCGTCGAGCTCCGGCTGAACAGTCCCATCGGTCTCCTCTTCGATCTCGTCGTCGGCCTCGTCGTCTTCGACCTCGTCGTCGGTCTCGACTCCGAGCTCCTCGTCGAGCTCCTCCTCGAACACGTCGACCGTATCGTCTTCGCCGGTGAGGGCTCGCTCGGCCGTCTCGGCACGCTCGCGCCACTGATCGGCCTCGCCCTCGCGTCCGAGCTCCTCGAGCACCTCCGCGTAGGCGTGGAACAGGTCGGGGCTCCAGCTGTACGCCACGTTCGGGTCCAGCTGTGGGATCTCCAGCTCGTGGAGCGCCCCCTCCGCGTCACCCAGGTCGAGTCGCGCACCGGACATCGCGATCGAGACGGCGACCTGAGCCACCGTGCTGAGCGTCGACCGGTCGACGGCGCGCCCCTCCTCCAGAGCCTTGTCGGGCCGCCCGAGCCCGCGCTCGCTGTCGATCATCAGGGCGAGCTGCTCGTTCGAGCCGGAGAGCCGGCGGTACGTGCGCAGCTCGCGCAGCGCCATCGCGTACTCGCCGATGCTGTAGGCGGTGATCGCCACCGTCTCGCGCACGACGGGGATGCGCCCGGCCCGGCGCGAGGCCGAGATCGCGTGCCGATGCGCCAGCTGCGGATCCTCTTCGATGAGGCGTCCTGTCATCACCAGATGGCGGGCGACGGCCTCCGCGTTCTCCTTGTTGAGGGTCTTCAGTTCGTTGCGCGCCACGTTGTCGAGGTCGCGGGGCGTCACGTCGTCGGGGATCTCGGGGTCGTCGTGGCGGGTGCGCACCGAGCGGAGCGCACGCGCCTCGAGCTCGGCCTCGGTCAGCTCACGGGGCTCGTAGCGCGACGCGCTGCGGTCGCCGCGCGCGGGGCTCCCCCCACGCGTCCAGAGACGCTGCTCATCGCGCCCACCGCGACCGCGATCGCCGCCGGGACGGCCCTGACCGCCGCGAGGTCCGCGATCCCGGTCACCGTAGCTCGGACGGCCCTGACCCTCACGCGACCCGCGATCGCGATCGCCGTAGCTCGGACGGGTGTCACCATCGCGACGAGGCCGGTCACCGTAGCCGCCGCGGCCCTGGCCGTCGCGGGGAGCACGATCGCCGTAGCTGGGGCGCCCCTCACGCGATCCGCGGTCGCCGTAGCTCGGACGCGTGTCACCGTCACGCCGAGGCCGGTCGCCATAGCCGCCATGGCCCTGTCCGTCACGCGAGCCACGGTCGCGGTCCCCATAGCTCGGACGCGTGTCACCGTCACGCCGAGGCCGGTCACCGTAGCCACCGCGACCCTGACCATCACGCGATCCACGATCGCGGTCCCCATAGCTCGGACGCGTGTCACCCTCGCGGCGAGGCCGGTCACCGTAGCCGCCACGGCCCTGTCCGTCACGCGAGCCACGGTCGCGGTCTCCGTAGCTCGGACGAGCATCACCGTCACGGGGACGGCGATCACGGTCACCGGAACGCCCCTGACCGTCGCGCGAACGCCGATCGGAGTCGCCGGGGCGACCCTGATCGTCGCGGGGGCGACGCTGCGCCGCGCCCGCGCCGAAACGCGGCTTCGAGGCAGCCGAAGGTCGACCGGTCGACGGACGACCTCGCGACGGACGCGAGTCGTCGCCGGCGGAGTCAGAACCGCTGGAGCGGCCCTGGCGTCCCGCGGCGGGACGCTTGTCGTCCCGTGCCTGGCGGGCTCGCTCCGGAGGGACCGAATGCCTGCGCTTCTGCGCTCCGTCGCCCTCGGCGGGTCCGGCGGTGTCCTCGGCCATGCGCATGTCCTCCTGTTGCCCTCGAACGGGCCCTTAAACGTGAATGGCCACCCAGCTCTGGGTGGCCATTCAACGAAGTAAGTCCGGCGGTGTCCTACTCTCCCACAGGGTCGCCCCTGCAGTACCATCGGCGCTGAGAGGCTTAGCTTCCGGGTTCGGAATGTTGCCGGGCGTTTCCCTCTCGCTATGGCCGCCGAAACACTATGGATGTATCCGTGTGTTTCAGACAGTCCACACGAAGTGTGTGGTGTCTGGTTCTCGACCGTACATCGAGAACCACATAGTAGACGCGAGCATCGCAGCCACACTTGCCAGCCTTTGCAAACGGCATGTGTGTAGTGATTGTCAAGTTATCGGCTTATTAGTACCGGTCAGCTCCACGAGTTGCCTCGCTTCCACATCCGGCCTATCAACCCAGTCGTCTGGCTGGGAGCCTCTCCCCCCGAGGGGGATGGAAATCTCATCTCAAGGCCGGCTTCCCGCTTAGATGCTTTCAGCGGTTATCCATCCCGAACGTAGCTAATCAGCGGTGCTCCTGGCGGAACAACTGACACACCAGAGGTTCGTCCAACCCGGTCCTCTCGTACTAGGGTCAGATCCTTTCAAATTTCCTGCGCGCGCAGCGGATAGGGACCGAACTGTCTCACGACGTTCTAAACCCAGCTCGCGTACCGCTTTAATGGGCGAACAGCCCAACCCTTGGGACCTACTCCAGCCCCAGGATGCGACGAGCCGACATCGAGGTGCCAAACCATGCCGTCGATATGGACTCTTGGGCAAGATCAGCCTGTTATCCCCGAGGTACCTTTTATCCGTTGAGCGACAGCGCTTCCACAAGCCACTGCCGGATCACTAGTCCCGACTTTCGTCCCTGCTCGACTTGTCAGTCTCACAGTCAAGCTCCCTTGTGCACTTACACTCGACACCTGATTGCCAACCAGGTTGAGGGAACCTTTGGGCGCCTCCGTTACTTTTTGGGAGGCAACCGCCCCAGTTAAACTACCCACCAGGCACTGTCCCAGGACCCGATCAGGGTCCGTAGTTAGATATCCAGAGTGACCAGAGTGGTATTTCAACATTGACTCCACGAACACTGGCGTGTCCGCTTCATAGTCTCCCACCTATCCTACACAAGCCACACCGAACACCAATACCAAGCTGTAGTAAAGGTCACGGGGTCTTTCCGTCCTGCTGCGCGTAACGAGCATCTTTACTCGTAGTGCAATTTCGCCGAGTTCGCGGTTGAGACAGCTGGGAAGTCGTTACGCCATTCGTGCAGGTCGGAACTTACCCGACAAGGAATTTCGCTACCTTAGGATGGTTATAGTTACCACCGCCGTTTACTGGGGCTTAAATTCTCAGCTTCGCCTTACGGCTAACCGTTCCTCTTAACCTTCCAGCACCGGGCAGGCGTCAGTCCGTATACATCGTCTTGCGACTTGGCACGGACCTGTGTTTTTAGTAAACAGTCGCTTCCCACTGGTCTCTGCGGCCTTCAACGCTTCCCCCAGCAAGTGGGTTCACGTGTCCGGCCCCCCTTCTCCCGAAGTTACGGGGGCATTTTGCCGAGTTCCTTAACCACGATTCTCTCGATCTCCTTGGTATTCTCTACCTGACCACCTGAGTCGGTTTGGGGTACGGGCGGCTGGAACCTCGCGTCGATGCTTTTCTTGGCAGCATAGGATCACCGAATTCTCCCGTGAGGGATATGCGTCAGATCTCAGGCTATGTCAGAGACGGATTTGCCTATCTCTGGCCCTACATCCTTACACCGGGACAACCATCGCCCGGTACGGCTACCTTCCTGCGTCACACCTGTTAATACGCTAACCGCACCAGCACGGGGTCGAGCGTTAGACCGGTCCCATCACCCCCGAAGGGGATCAGTGGTCCGGGTTAGGACTCTTAGCACTACTGGATTGATTGGGGCGGTTCTTCGCCGGTACGGGAATATCAACCCGTTGTCCATCGACTACGCCTGTCGGCCTCGCCTTAGGTCCCGACTTACCCAGGGCGGATTAGCCTGGCCCTGGAACCCTTGGTCTTTCGGAGGACGGGTTTCTCACCCGTCTTTCGCTACTCATGCCTGCATTCTCACTCGTGTCGCGTCCACGGCTGGGTTACCCCGCCGCTTCACTCGCGACACGACGCTCTCCTACCCATCAACACGGCTGGACCACGAAGGCCTACCACTAATGTCAATGCCACAACTTCGGTGGCGTGCTTGAGCCCCGTTACATTGTCGGCGCGGAATCACTTGACCAGTGAGCTATTACGCACTCTTTCAAGGGTGGCTGCTTCTAAGCCAACCTCCTGGTTGTCTGTGCAACTCCACATCCTTTCCCACTTAGCACGCGCTTAGGGACCTTAGTTGGTGGTCTGGGTTGTTTCCCTCTCGACGATGAAGCTTATCCCCCACCGTCTCACTGCTGCGCTCTCACTTACCGGCATTCGGAGTTTGGCTGACGTCAGTAACCTTTTGGGGCCCATCGGCCATCCAGTAGCTCTACCTCCGGCAAGAAACACGCAACGCTGCACCTAAATGCATTTCGGAGAGAACCAGCTATCACGAAGTTTGATTGGCCTTTCACCCCTATCCACAGCTCATCCCCTCCATTTTCAACTGAAGTGGGTTCGGCCCTCCACGACGTCTTACCGTCGCTTCAGCCTGGCCATGGATAGATCACTTCGCTTCGGGTCTAGGACATGCGACTGAATCGCCCTATTAAGACTCGCTTTCGCTACGGCTACCCCACACGGGTTAACCTCGCCACATATCGCTAACTCGCAGGCTCATTCTTCAAAAGGCACGCCGTCACCCCCACAAGGAAGGCTCCGACGGTTTGTAAGCAGACGGTTTCAGGTACTATTTCACTCCCCTCCCGGGGTACTTTTCACCTTTCCCTCACGGTACTTGTCCGCTATCGGTCATCTGGGAGTATTTAGGCTTATCAGGTGGTCCTGACAGATTCACACGGGATTTCTCGGGCCCCGTGCTACTTGGGATACTCTCCACGCCAGAACACGCATTTCGGCTACGGGGTTCGCACCCTCTCTGACCGGCCTTTCAATGCCGTTCGCCTATACCGTCCTGTCACGTCCACGATCCGGCAGAATCGTGAAGAGAGTCCCACAACCCCGACCATGCAACGCCCGCCGGCTATCACACATGATCGGTTTAGCCTGATCCGCGTTCGCTCGCCACTACTAACGGAATCACTGTTGTTTTCTCTTCCTGTGGGTACTGAGATGTTTCACTTCCCCACGTTCCCTCTACCCGCCCTATATATTCAGGCGGGAGTCACCGGGTCACCCAAAGGGCCCGGCGGGGTTTCCCCATTCGGAAACCCTCGGATCACAGCTCGTTTATCAGCTCCCCGAGGCTTATCGCAGATTACTACGTCCTTCTTCGGCTCCAGATGCCAAGGCATCCACCGTCTGCTCTTAGAAACTTGAAATCACATGAGTTTTAGAATCGATCGCGACACCCGAAGATGCCGAGATTGACCAATGATCTAATAAATCAGATCTGTGACTCGAGCCCGAAAGCTCGAATCTAAGATGCTCGCGTCCACTGTGTAGTTCTCAAAGTACGGGCGGTACCCTTCCGCATCCCCCAAAGGAGATGACGAAAGGGTCCAGAGGTTCGAAACGACACCCGAAGGCGCCGGCCCGGTCCCTCAGGACCCAACAGCGTGCACATGCTGCCCTCCCCTAGCCGATCCGTTCCAGTCGCCGAAGCGACGTACTAGAACCAGCCAGAATCCTGCAGCACCTATGTCAATGTTCCACCCATGAGCTACCAGCGAGACACAGTCGGTCTCGATCTGGCGCCTGGACACCCGAAAGTGCCAGATGCTCCTTAGAAAGGAGGTGATCCAGCCGCACCTTCCGGTACGGCTACCTTGTTACGACTTAGTCCTAATCACCGATCCCACCTTCGACGGCTCCCTCCACAAGGGTTAGGCCACCGGCTTCGGGTGTTACCGACTTTCATGACTTGACGGGCGGTGTGTACAAGGCCCGGGAACGTATTCACCGCAGCGTTGCTGATCTGCGATTACTAGCGACTCCGACTTCATGAGGTCGAGTTGCAGACCTCAATCCGAACTGAGACCGGCTTTTTGGGATTCGCTCCACCTTACGGTATCGCAGCCCTTTGTACCGGCCATTGTAGCATGCGTGAAGCCCAAGACATAAGGGGCATGATGATTTGACGTCATCCCCACCTTCCTCCGAGTTGACCCCGGCAGTCTCCTATGAGTTCCCACCATCACGTGCTGGCAACATAGAACGAGGGTTGCGCTCGTTGCGGGACTTAACCCAACATCTCACGACACGAGCTGACGACAACCATGCACCACCTGTTCACGAGTGTCCAAAGAGTTGACCATTTCTGGCCCGTTCTCGTGTATGTCAAGCCTTGGTAAGGTTCTTCGCGTTGCATCGAATTAATCCGCATGCTCCGCCGCTTGTGCGGGCCCCCGTCAATTCCTTTGAGTTTTAGCCTTGCGGCCGTACTCCCCAGGCGGGGCGCTTAATGCGTTAGCTGCGACACGGAAACCGTGGAATGGTCCCCACATCTAGCGCCCAACGTTTACGGCGTGGACTACCAGGGTATCTAATCCTGTTCGCTCCCCACGCTTTCGCTCCTCAGCGTCAGTTACGGCCCAGAGAACTGCCTTCGCCATCGGTGTTCTTCCTGATATCTGCGCATTCCACCGCTACACCAGGAGTTCCATTCTCCCCTACCGCACTCTAGTCTGCCCGTACCCACTGCAGGCCCGAGGTTGAGCCTCGGGATTTCACAGCAGACGCGACAAACCGCCTACGAGCTCTTTACGCCCAATAATTCCGGACAACGCTTGCACCCTACGTATTACCGCGGCTGCTGGCACGTAGTTAGCCGGTGCTTTTTCTGCAGGTACCGTCACTTTCGCTTCTTCCCTACTAAAAGAGGTTTACAACCCGAAGGCCGTCATCCCTCACGCGGCGTTGCTGCATCAGGCTTGCGCCCATTGTGCAATATTCCCCACTGCTGCCTCCCGTAGGAGTCTGGGCCGTGTCTCAGTCCCAGTGTGGCCGGTCACCCTCTCAGGCCGGCTACCCGTCGTCGCCTTGGTGAGCCATTACCTCACCAACAAGCTGATAGGCCGCGAGCTCATCCCGAACCGAAAAATCTTTCCAACCACAGACCATGCGATCGCGGTACATATCCAGTATTAGCCACGGTTTCCCGTGGTTATCCCAGAGTTCGGGGCAGATTGCTCACGTGTTACTCACCCGTTCGCCACTGATCCAGCAGAGCAAGCTCCACCTTCACCGTTCGACTTGCATGTGTTAAGCACGCCGCCAGCGTTCGTCCTGAGCCAGGATCAAACTCTCCATAAAAAATGTTTGCCACACGCCACCGGGAAAACGGCAGACATGCAGCGAGCTTGATCTGACTAAAAGACTGTCAACTGACAATCATTAGTTATCCAAAAGGAATCTCCTGCCTGGCCTAAACCAGACAACGAGGTAATTTGGCATTGAACATAGTGCACGCTGTTGAGTTCTCAAGGATCGGACGCACCCGACTTCAGGCCTTTCGGCTGTCGCTCCGGGGCAACTTCTCTACCTTACCACTTCGTTTTGGCCTGTCAAATCGACTGGCCTTTGCGAGGCGGGTTTCGATCCTACGACCCTGAACCGAGAGCTTCAAGAGCTTCCTCGATTTCGGAGAGGATCTGGTCCCACGTGAGGCCGGGAAGCTCTTCGGCTTTCCCGCACCTTTGGGGTGACAGGTGAATAACTTACGCAGGTTT